>NZ_JBBYXH010000001.1:0-1213455 GCF_039655735.1 Sphingomicrobium aquimarinum
CCGACCTTCTGCTTCACGACGTCGATCATGTTGTCGATCGCGAACCCGTGCGATTCCATGCCGACCGCGTCGATGACGCAGTCGACACCGATCCCGCCCGACATTTCCATGAGCGCCTCGCGCACGTCGACGGCATGGAAATCGAGCGTCTCCGCGCCCATCTTCTTCGCGAGCGCGAGGCGGTTGGGATAATGATCGATGGCGATGACCTTGGCAGCGCCCATGACGATCGCCGACTGGATCGCGAACAGGCCAACCGGCCCGCAACCCCAGACCGCGACGGTATCGTCGGGCTGAATGTCGGCATTCTCCGCCGCCATCCAGCCAGTCGGAAGGATGTCGGATAGAAACAGGACCTCGTCGTCCTCGAGATGGTCGGGAACGACGATCGGACCCACATCGGAGAAGGGCACGCGGACATACTCCGCCTGCCCCCCCGAATAGCCACCGGTGAGGTTCGAATAGCCGAAAAGCCCGGCCATCGCATGGCCATAGAGCGTTGCCGACATATCCTGTTTCTCGACGGGATTGGAGTTCGAGCAGCAGCTGTACTGCTGCACCGCGCAGTGGAAGCACTGGCCGCAGCTGATCGTGAAGGGCACGACCACGCGCTGCCCCTTTCTCAGCGTGCTGCCGGGGCCGACATCGACCACCTCGCCCATGAATTCATGGCCAAGCACATCGCCCGGCTTCACGCCGGGGATGACGCCGTCGTAGAGATGGAGGTCGGAGCCGCAGATCGCGGTGCTGGTGACCTTGAGGATCGCGTCGCGCGGATTGACGATCTCGGGATCCGAGACGGTGTCGACACGAACGTCCTTGGTACCTTGCCAGGTGAGTGCCCGCATTATCCGTTCTCCTGCTGCTTGGCGGCTCGCCGTTCATCTTTCGTCCGGGCGGAGGTCGCGATCTCGCCGGTTTCCATCAGCATCTTGAAGCGCTTGAGGTCGTGCCGCGCCTGGATCTCGGGTTCGCGCAGGAACAGCTTGGCGAAGGCGCGACCGACCTTGCCGCCGGGCGGGTCGTAGGCGATGTCGAGACCGACGCGCGTTCCGCGGTCGCCGGGCGCATCTTCGAAGGTGACGCGGCCCGAAGTTTGGATGTCCGATCCCGCGACCGATTTCCACGCGATATGCTCGCCGTCCTTCTCGCTGGAAATCTGCGTCTCCACGTCGACGGTTCGCCCGGCGGGGCCCCGGATCACCCAGACGTTATGCCCATCGCCCTTGTTTTCGATCCGATCGAGATTCTCCATGAAGGAGGGTAGGTTCTTGAAATCGCGAAAATAGGCGAACACCTCTTGCCGGCCCTTGCGGATGGTCACGCTACGCCCGACGAGCGCCAGGTCGCCGCCGCCGTTGCGACGCGAGAAGCGCGGGGCGTCGCCCGACCCGGAGCGGCTCGATCGCCGCTTCGAGGACCCCACGGCCAGAGCACCGGCCACCACCGCCAGCCCGGCGATCGCGCCAACCGCCAGTCGAATCTGATCCTTATCGTCTTTATCATCACGGGGCATCGAGACCTCCTCCTGTCGTCCGTCGATGACAGCGTTCGCCCCGGAAGGGCCGTTCCGTCGCTGACGTAGGTTATGCGATGCCTTGCACCTCGGGCGTGGTGGGGCGCTGAGACCATCGCGCATCCTCGATTGAAAGGATGGCGTTAGGCCCCGTCGTGCGGACTAGGAGGCGGTGGTGGAATCGAGGATCAACTGGATCGTTTCTTCCGGCTGATCCCACATGGGGAAGTGGCCGCTTCGCGCGAACCAGTGCAACCTTGCTTCAGGGAAGGCTTCCATCGCGCGGCTTGCCTGTCGTGGCAGACACAAGCGGTCCTTGCGACCCCAGCCGATGACGAGCGGACCGGCGTTGCGCGAGGGGCCCTTCTGCATCGGGCCCGTGGCGAGATCCTTCACCAGTGAATCGAACGTGGGCGTATCCGCGAACGACCGTAATTCGTTCGACACCAGCGTCGGATCGAGCGCCCACGGCCTGGCGGAAAGCTGGAGCATAAGGGCGGTGCGGCTTGCCACATTGCCGGTGATGGGTGAAAGCGCCGGTCGGATCGCGCGCACCAGAGCAATCGAGGCGCTGATGGTGGTGCGGAAAAATGTTCGTTCCCATCCCTTCCAGAAACCACCCGGATCGAGCGCGACGACTGCACCCGCCCGTCCGCGCCGCGCCATCTCGAGTACAAGCCGCGCGCCCATCGAGCTGCCCACCATATCGATCCCGGCAAGCTTCTCGTGGCCGAGCCACTCGTCCAAGCTGCGGGCCAGCCCGTCGAACGTCCCGCTGTCGGAGTCCGCTGCGGTTTGTCCGTGACCGGGTAGGTCCACCGCGATCACTTCCCTGTTCTGAGCGAGCGTTGGGGAGATCGTGTCCCACGAGCGACAGGATCCCCCTAATCCGTGGACGAGCAGGAGAGGTTTTCCGCGTCCTGAGCGCGTGTAAAATATGGCCATGCAGAAGGAACGAACCGCAATGGCTCAGGGGTCCGCGAACAGGTTTCCTGAGATTTCCGCCAAGTGTCGCCCATGCGCTGTTCGACCGACACTGGGGTGGGAAGCTGCCGTCACTTCGTCGCCATCATCGCCACTGCAAGAAGCAGCGTCGAGATCAGCCCGAGCAAGCTTCTGCGGTCGTGAAGCCGCCCCCAGGAGAGGAGCAATTCTCTCGTATCGGGACCGGCCTGCGTCGGGGGGACCGCCTGAAGTCGCTTGTTCGTCGGCATGATCGCTACGATCGTAAACGGCCAGTTGGCTAGGAGAACGGCGCTTCCAGCGATCCACAACCATCGGCCCGAGAAATACCACGCTGCCAATCCGCATACACCGCCAAGAATTGCCAGACCGGACTGTATCGGCAGCGCCTTGGCGTAGCTGGGTTGCCATTGTGCAAGCAGTGGTCCGTCGTCCAGCAGCAGACGTGCCGGGTGCTCGACCATACTTATGTACGTCGCCGCGCCCGCAAACAGAGCGGCGGACGTCAACGCGATGATAGCAAATAATAACATGAATAATCCTCGGCATCAGCCGGGGAGGCGCGGAAGTGACAGCCAGCGTCTCCCCAAGCAGGTTGGGTCAACGCCGCGGCTGAGAAGAACCCACGATGTGGGTGCAGGAACTACCGACCTGCTGCTCTATTTTCGGCAATCACGATATGTAGGGATGTTCGCGACCGATCAAGCCGAATGTCTCGAATGGGGTCGAAAGCCGCGATCGCTTCGCGACCGAAGTCAGAAATAGCCGAGTTCGCTTCCCGACCGGTAGAGCATGTACATCGCCACGGCGATGATGATTGCCGCGAAGGTGGGGGTGAGCTTGCCCCTGTCCGATAGGCTCCTGGCGGCCCGCGTGCCCGCGTAGCTGCCGAGCAGGCCGCCCATCACGAAGATGCCCGCGAGCGCACAGTCGACGAGGCCGGAGAGGGCGTAGTTGGTCGCGGTCGTGAGCCCGAAAGCGGTCACCGCGACGAGACTCGTTCCCACCGCACCGAGCATCGCAAGTCCTGTCGCCGCGATGAGCGCGGGAACGATCAGGAAGCCGCCACCGATGCCGAAAAAGCCCGCCAAGGCGCCGGTGCCAAGGCCGAATAGCGCCAGCCGCATCGGCTCGAACTTGCCGCGCCCGCCACCGCCTTTGTCGCCTCGCCGCAGCATTACGATCGAAATGAGGACCATGAGGATCGCGAAGAGGAACAGGAGCGCCTGTCCGTCGAATGCCTTGCCCGCGCTCGAACCGCCCGCCGCGCCCAGTACGCCCGCGAGCGCGAACACCAGACCCTCGCGCCAGCGCACGTTTCCTGCACGTGCGTGACTGACGAGGCCGAGGGCCGCATTTGCCGCCACGGCAAGCGCCGACGTGCCGATCGCCACGTGCGGTTCCTTGACGCCGACGAGGTAGACCATCAGCGGGACGGCAAGGATCGACCCGCCGCCGCCGATGAGCCCGAGCGTAAAGCCGACAAGCGCTCCGGAGAATGTCCCGAGCGCAAGAGAGAGAAGATCGGTCATCGTGCGAATATCCAATAGCTTGCGAGACGATCCGGGCGACCCTCGATGTCGTCGCCCTTAGCATAAGCGAGGTCGGGCGAGCATTCACGTAACTTTGGGCGCTTGCACCAAAGGGAGAGCCGCTAGAAACGACATGCACGCCCGCTCTTTTAACCATATGTCATGAACGGTTGATCGTTTCGACGGCGCATAACCGCAACCGTCTGCGGCTGGCATTCGCTGATGGGCCAAAGGAGAGAATCATGACCATTGCACAGCGTGTCGCCGCCACCCGCTTCCAAGCCCGTCCGGAAAAACGCATCCGCGTGCCACGCCGCATGGCGGCAAGGGCGCAGGTCGTACGCGAGCATCAGCCGCGCATCACCGACTGAGGGTTGGCTACAGACCGGCCTCGACTGCGGTGCGCACGAGATCCGCACTGGTCCCGAGATCGAGCTTCTCCATGACCAGGCCGCGGTGCATCTTGATCGTCTTTTCGGACAGACCGAGCTCGTAGGCGATCTGCTTGTTGCGCAGTCCCGATGCGACCATCTGCATCACCTGCCGCTGACGTGGTGACAGCGTCTCGACCATCTTGGCCGCCTGCAGGCGCCGCATGGTGGAGGGGCCGGGCGGATTGGCGCACAGTTCGACCTGGCTGCCGAGAAAATATTGCAGATCGTCGGCCTCATCGAAGATCGGCGCGACCAGCACCGCGTTGCGAAACGGGGTGCCGTCTTTCTTGTAATTCAGGATTTCGACGAGGCAGGGTTTCTTCTCCGCAACGCCCTTCTTGATGGCGTCGGTCAGCCACGGCTCGGTTGCGGGTCCCGCGAGAAAACGGCAATTGCGCCCGAGGATTTCCTCGCGGCTGTACCCCGTAAGGCGCACGAATGCTTCATTGACGGCCACGATCGGATTGTCGGGAAGGCGCGGGTCCGAAATGACGGAGGCGATCGGGCTCGTATCGATCAGCTTTGTGACTTCGGGCGGCACGTCCAGCTTCTCGGGCGGAACGCTGGGGTCCGGTACATCGCGGGGGCCGATATTCGTTGCGGTGAAGCCATCTACCATGTGCACAATATGGAAGCTGACCGCGATAAAGAAAAGCCTTAGTGGCAAGCGCCCGCCGACGGCCTGCAGATCGGCGCTTTTCCCCGCAATCGCACGCTGCTAGCCTTCCGCTCATGAGCGGGCCCCTCGCCGAGCTTCGGATCATTGAACTGGCAGGCGTCGGGCCGGGACCTTTTGCCGCAATGATGTTCGCTGATCATGGCGCCGAGGTCATCCGGATCGATCGCGAGGGACGACCGGCAATCCCCGGTGACCCGCTCGAGCGCGGGCGCCTCACCATCAAGCTCGACCTCAAGACGGACGCTGGCCGCGAGGCGCTTCTCAAGCTCGCAGCGAGCGCCGACGCGCTCATCGATCCGTATAGACCGGGCCGTATCGAGACGTTGGGGCTCGGGCCGAAGGCACTGCACGACGTCAATCCACGCCTTGTGATCGGACGGATCACCGGGTGGGGGCAGACCGGACCATTGAGCCAGCAGGCGGGTCATGACGTAAATTACCTCGCGCTGTCGGGACTTCTGGCGGGGATGGGCACCAAGGGGCACCGACCCGTTCCGCCCGCCAACCTCGTCGCCGACTATGGCGGCGGCGCGATGATGCTCTGCTTCGGCATGCTCGCCGCGTTGCTCGAGGTGCGCGGCGGCGCACAGCATGGGCGCGTCGTCGACGCAGCGATGAGCGAGGGAAGCGCCTTGCTCGGCTCCTTCCTGTTCGGCGCGTTCAATGCGGGGCTGTGGCGGCAGGGCGCCGAGGCGAATGCGCTGGACGGCGGCGCTCCCCTCTACGGCACCTATCGTTGCTCTGACGGCGCCTATCTCGCGGTCGGCGCGATCGAGCCCTCGTTCCGGCGGCAGTTCCTCCAGGCGCTCGATCTGGCCGGGGACGCGCTCTTCGAGGAGGATCATCCCTCCAGATGGCCTGACCAGCGCGAGGCGATCGAGGCGCGCATCGGCGCCGAACCACGCGCCTATTGGCTCGACGTCTTCGACGGGCGCGACGCCTGCGTCGCCCCCGTGCTCGATCTGGAGACCGCGCCTACGCATCCGCACCATCAGGCGCGCGGAGCCTTCGCTCGGCTGGAGGGTCATATGGTTCCCGCCCCGGCGCCGCGATACGGCGACGGAGCCGAACCGTTTCCCGCCAGGCGCGAGCGCGGCGGCGAGGCGATCCGCGCGTTACTTCAATCGGTCGGGGTCGAAAGGAAGACGATCGATCAGATTCTCGGGTCGCCGAACGGGTCGGACTGAACCGACGCCCATCGGCGCTCCCAGTCGACGATCCATTGGGAAAGCTTGTCCGCCTTCAACGGGCGCGCGATGTGATAGCCCTGTGCGATATCGGCGCCGGCAGCGCGCATCATGTGGAGCTGGGCTTCATTCTCGATGCCTTCGGCCGTGGCGCGCAGCCCGAGGTCGTGGGCGAGGTTGATGATCGAACGCACGATCGCGCGGCTCTCACGCGACCGTGCCGCATCGTCGATGAAGAAGCGGTCGATCTTGAGTTCCGAGAACGGCAGTTGGCGAAGCTGCATGAGGCTCGAATAACCCGCGCCGAAATCGTCGATGGCAAGCCCGATCCCCTTGATGCGGAAACGCGTCAGCGTATCCATCATCCGCGTAAGCTCCTGCGTCGATCCTTCGGTCAGTTCGAGCACGAGTCGGTCGGCGGGGACGCCATGCGCACGACACTTGGCCTCCACGAGATCGGGAAAATCGAGCAGTCGCAGGCTGATCGCACTGATGTTGAAGGCAAGGCCGCAATCGATCCCGTCGGCGCGCCACTGCGCCCATTGTGCAAAGGCGGAATCCAGTCCCCACTGCGTGAGCGGGTCGATCAATCCATGCCGCTCGGCGAGGGGTACGAAACGGGCCGGCGGTACGGCGCCATAGTCGGGGTCGTCCCAGCGCACGAGCGCCTCGGCACGCACCAGCTTGCCGCTCTCGAGGTTGATCTTGGGCTGGTAGACGAGGCGCAGCCGGTTTTCCTGCAGCGCCCGTTCGAACCCGCCCAGCAGCTTGGTTTCATTCGTGGGCGCCACCGTCAGGCCGCCAGCCGTTCACGAACTTGGTGGAAAATTGACTCGAGCGCGTCGAGCCGGGCAGGCTTCGTGACCGGCCCCACCATCGTCAGTCCCAGCGCCTCGCCCAGTCGGAAGGCCGTATCGATAATGCGATTGTCGAAGCCCGAAATGATCATGATCGGCTGGACGGCCTGCTGGTCGGCGAGGAAGCGCAGCAATTCGATGCCGTCCATCCCCGGCATCCCGAGATCGATCGCCACCATGTCGGGATGCTCGGTACGGAACTTGTCGCGAAAGTCGCGATGGTCCTGCGCGATGACGGGATCGAAGCCGGACAGCCCTGCGGCGTCGGCAAGAAAACGCGCCAACGCCGGTTCGTCGTCGATCAGGAGCAGCCGTGGCCGGCTTGCGGTCATCATGGTCCCTCCAAAGCCGGAAGAAGATGGTTTCCGGCGAATTAACCACTGGTTAGCGCCTAAGTGCCGACTAGGAAACGTCTTTTTAACCCCATGCGTCCTAGAAGCGGACAGGTATCAATCTTGTCGAGGAGTCCCGGATGCTTGGCTCGTTCATCCGTCGCCGTCAGAACCGCCCCTTCGGGCAAGACAATCTTGCCTTTGAATCGACGGTCTTTTCGCTGTCGACCGAGGTCCCGCGCCCCGTCGAACGCCGCGTCGACGAGCGGGTGATGCCGATGCTGCGCGTCGCGAAGATGATCGATGACAGTGGCAGCGAACAGCTCATCCGCGTGCGCAACCTCTCGGCAGGGGGCCTCATGGCCGAAGTGACCGACACGCACGAGGTGGGGGATGTCGTAAGCCTCGAACTCAATTCGCAATGCATCCCCGCAAAGGTCGTCTGGACCCGCGAGGGCACGGCGGGCTTCAAGTTCGACCAGAATATCGACCTCGGCGAGATGCTGGCCGGACGCAAACCGCGACACGGCTTCCGCCCCCGCCCGCCGCGCCTCCATGTCGACTGCAAGGCCAACGTGCGGATCGGCAAGCTCTATTATACGGTCGACGTTCACGACATTTCGCTGGGCGGGATGAAGGTCGAACCGATCGAGGAATATTGCCTCGGACAGAAGGTCGTCGTGGTCGTCGAGAGCCTACGGCCCGTCAAGGGGGAAATCCGCTGGTATTCCGACCGCAAGGCGGGGATCGTGTTCGATCGTCCGCTGGAATTCGAGGAACTGGCCGAGTGGATGGCCAAGCGTCTCGAACTCGCAAGTCTCAAGGCCAGCTACAAGTAGGACCCGAGGCGTATTGCGCTCGCCGCCGCGCTTCCTATCTCGGTGCACGAGATAGGAGCGTAACATTATGTCCAAGCAAGTCGCCGTCCTCGCCAACGGCTGTTTCTGGTGCACCGAAGCGGTGTTTCTCGACGTTATTGGCGTCGAGAGCGTCGAGAGCGGCTATATCGGCGGTCAGACCGTCAATCCGACCTACAAGCAGGTTTGCGGTGGCGACACGGGCCATGCCGAAGCCGTGCGCATCACGTTCGACGATGCGGTGATCTCCTACGAGGACTTGCTCGCGATCTTTTTCGCCACGCACGATCCCACCCAGCTCAATCGCCAGGGCAACGACATCGGCACGCAGTATCGCAGCGCGATCTTCCCGCAGGACGAGGCGCAGCGAGACGCGGCACAGACTGCCATCGCCGCGGAAAACGAGAAACTGGACGGGCGGGTCGTCACCACCATCGAGCCTAACGACAGCTGGTATCCTGCCGAAGATTACCACCAGGATTATTTCGCCGAGAACGGAAATTCGAACCCTTATTGCATGGCGATCATCGATCCCAAGCTGCGCAAGTTTCGCAAGAGCTTTGCCGACAAGCTCAAGGACGGCGTCGAAGCGTAACATTGGTGGCGCGCGGCGCCAGTCCTGGGATCAGGAACGGGGCGCCGCTGCCCGCTTCAGCCGGTCGCGGATGGCCGCTGCCAACCCGTCGCCCTCGATCGGCGCGACGGCGATGCCGTCCGCCTCGCTCGCATCTGCCTCGTGCAGGAGCGCAAAGAGATTGGCCGCCGCTGTAACGGGATCGGCGCCGAGATAGAGGTCGCCTTTCACGGCGCCATAGCCGATCAGCACTTCCTTCTCGCGTGCGGTCGACGCCTCGAGACGGATGGGCTTGTCCGGCGCATAATGGCTGGCAAGCTGTCCGGGTGCTTCGACTTTCGCCGCATCGGAAATAACCGCCTCGTCGACATCGACGGGCCCCGGACGCAGAAGGCGCATCTGATCGCCGGCCACGCCGACGATCGTGCTCTCGATCCCCGCGCTGGTCGGTCCATCGTCGAGGATCAACCGAATACGACCTGCCAGACTGTGCGCAACATGGGCTGCCCGCGTCGGGCTGATCCGTCCGCTCGCATTGGCGCTGGGCGCGGAGAGCGGGCGCCCGAAACGGTGCAGGAGCGCGCGCATGACAGGATGGGCGGGCACGCGGATCGCGATCGTCGGGAGTCCGGCGGTCACGATATCGGCGATGGGCGAACCTTCGCGTCTCGGAAGCACCAGCGTCAGCGGGCCGGGCCAATGTTTCTCCGCGAGGCGCAGCGCCGTATCGGAGAAATGCGCAAGCTCGATCGCTGCGTCGAGGTCGAAGACGTGGGTAATGAGCGGATTGAAATCGGGCCGACCCTTCGCCTTGTAGATGCGCGCGACCGCCATGGCGTCGGTCGCATCGGCGGCGAGGCCGTAGACCGTCTCGGTCGGCACTGCGACGGGCGCACCCTGACCGAGCAGCGTCACGGCACGCTCGATGCCGTCGCGATCGGCGGGACGAATTTCGGTCGGTAGTGACGGCGGCGCCATCGCCGCGCTATGGAGCGGCCGAACCGATTTGTGAAGGATGTCCCATGAGCTTTTCCGTCCCCATCTCCAAGCAGGCGCGCGTGCTGCGCGACGTCGTGAAGCTGCCTGAGCTCGCGAAAACCGATCGCTT
This sequence comes from Sphingomicrobium aquimarinum, assembly GCF_039655735.1. Lineage (NCBI taxonomy): Bacteria > Pseudomonadati > Pseudomonadota > Alphaproteobacteria > Sphingomonadales > Sphingomicrobiaceae > Sphingomicrobium > Sphingomicrobium aquimarinum. The sequence continues at coordinate 10,040 of NZ_JBBYXH010000001.1, forward strand.
CTCCAGTGCAGACGCGGACACGGTGGAAGCCATCCTCGAGGGCGCGGCCCAATTCGCGGTGGGCGAGTTCCTTCCGCTGCGCGAGAAAGGCGACGAGATCGGCGCGAAGCTGAAGGACGGCGTCGTCACGATGCCCGACGGCTTTCATGCCGCCTACCAGCAGTTCGTCGAGGGCGGCTGGATGACGCTCGCCGCGCCCGAGGCCTATGGCGGACAGGCGATGCCGCTCTCGCTCGCGGCCGCGCTGATGGAGGACCTCAACGCCGCCAATCTCGCCTTCGCGCTATGCCCGATGCTAAGCCTCGGCGCGATCGAGGCGCTCGAGGCTTACGGCTCGGACGAACTCAAGGACCGGTATCTCGAGAAGATCGTCTCGGGCGAATGGCCTGCCACGATGAATCTCACCGAGCCGCAGGCGGGAAGCGACGTCGGGGCCCTGACCAGCAAGGCAATTCCCAATGACGACGGAAGCTGGTCGATCACCGGGCAGAAGATCTACATCACCTATGGCGAGCACGATCTTGCCGACAACATCATCCACCTCGTCCTCGCGCGGACGCCGGATGCGCCGCAGGGCACGCGGGGCATTTCGCTCTTTCTCGTCCCCAAAATTCTCCCCGACGGCAGTCGTAACGACCTCGTTTGCACCAAGCTCGAGGAAAAGATGGGCATCCACGCCTCGCCGACGTGCGTCATGCAATATGGCGACGAGGGCGGGGCGAAGGGCTGGATGATCGGCCCCGAGCATGGCGGCATGAAGGCCATGTTCGTGATGATGAACAATGCCCGCGTGAACGTCGGCCTCCAGGGTGTCGGCGTGGCCGAGGCCGCAACGCAAAAAGCGGTCGCCTACGCCGCCGAGCGCAAGCAGGGCGCCCGTGCCGGCCAGGCGAGCGCGATCGCCGAACATCCCGATGTGCGGCGGATGCTGCTGCGGATGCGCGCCCTGACCGACGCGGCGCGCGCTCTTTGCTACTATACGTTCGGCTGCCTCGATTGGGGGGCGTCGGGCGATGCGCCGATGCGGATGCGCGGCGACGTCCTGACGCCGATGGCCAAGGCCTGGTCGACCGATGTCGGCTGCGAGGTCTCGAGCCTTGGCATCCAGGTCCATGGGGGCATGGGTTACGTCGAAGAAACGGGCGCCGCCCAGTTCCTCCGCGACGCGCGGATCGCGCCGATCTACGAAGGCACCAACGGCATCCAGGCCGCCGATCTCGTGGGCCGCAAGCTCGGTCTCGATGGAGGTCTCGCGTTCGACGGTCTGATCGCCGATGTGCGTGCCGATACCGAGGACGAGCGCGTGTCGGCGCTCGCAGACGCGGTCGACCAGACCGCCGCGATGCTGCGCGCCGCCGAACCCGACAATCGCCTCGCCGGGGCGACTCCCTTCCTGGAAATGTGTTCGGTACTGGTGGGGGCGTGGTTGCTCGAGCGCCTGGCCCATGCCGGCGATGCCGACGAAGCGACCAAGGCGGCAAGCGCCTTCTTCAACGCCACGATCGTCCCCGAGGCTTTCGGTCTGGGGGCGGCCGCGGGCGCGGGAGCCGAGCTATTGTATCGCGTGGATGCCGAGGCGCTGGCCTAGGCGGCTCAGACGTCGGCAAGCAATTCGCTGGCGTCGATGCCGAGCCGGTCCATCCGCTCGCGGATAACGGGCCATTCGTTCTTCATGAAACGCTCGCGTTCGCCCGAGCGCAGCCGTTCGCTCGCACCTTTCGCGACGAACATCCCGACACCGCGCTTCACGGTGACGAGGCCATCGTCCTGAAAGCCTTGGTACGCCTTGGCGACGGTGAGCGGGTTGGCGCCCATGTCGCTGGCGAGCGCGCGGACCGAGGGGAGGGCGTCGCCGTCCTTATAGTCCCCGGCAAGAATGGCGTTGCCGATTTCGTCGCGAATGCGGACGTAGACCGGCTTCTGATGGGCGTTGTCGAGCGTCATGCTGCTTTAATACACCAGCGCAGACAAAGTTGCAATCAGGGCCAGGTCGAGATGATTTCGTCCAGCTGCGGTCGGGCGCGCTCCTCGAGCTCGCGCGCGGGCGAACCCAGATAGAAGAAGCCTGCGATCCGCTCGCCGCCCCTCAACAGACTCGCGACGACGCTCGGTGCATAGCTCTGGGCGCCCGTGATCCAGCTGCCGACGAACCCATGCGCATGCGCCGCGTGAAGGAGGTTCATGCCGACCGCGCCGACTGTCAGTTCCTGCTCCCAGACGGGGATCTTGTGACCCTCGAGCGGTGAGGCGACGAGCGCGAGCAGCGTCGGCGCCCAGCCTGCCTTGTCGCGGAACTTGGCCCGTTTGTGCGGCTCGCAGTCGGGATCGTCCGCCATGCAGGCCTGTTCGAAAAGATCGGCGAGTGCTTCCCGATCCTCGATGATCACGAACCGGTACGGCACGAGGGCGCCATGGTCGGGAGAGCGCGCTGCCAGCGACAGGATCTTACGCAATTGCCGGTCGTCCGGACCCGGTGCGACCATGTCGCGCGGCCGGCCCGAGCGGCGACTGTTGAGGTGGGAAAGCAGCGTTGAGGTATCGTTCATTTCCATCGGGTTCGTGTCCTACGGGTCACAGCTTTCGTCAACACAAGGCTTCACAGTGACACAATCATCGCTACGGTGCGCCGTCTTACAGTTTGATGGCTGTGCGGAGGTCCGGAGAGGCGGACAGCGCGGCCTTTTCAAGAAGGTGACTTCTCATGAAAGACATTTCCATCTGGCAGGAGGCCGACTGGATCGCAGCGATCGCTGCCGTCGTCCTCGGCTTGTTTCTCATCGCGGGTGCTTGGGCGATTTCGCGTCCGCGCCCCGAAGTGGGTGGCCACCCCAAGGGCCTCTATATCCTGTTCTTCGCGGAAATGTGGGAACGCTTCTCCTATTACGGGATGCGCGCGCTCCTCATCTTCTACCTGACGAAGCATTGGCTGTTCAACGACAGCGCGTCGAACGTGATCTACGGGGCGTACGTCAGCCTCGTCTACATCACGCCCGTGCTCGGCGGCTGGATCGCGGACCGGTATCTCGGACAGCGCAAGGCGGTTCTCTTCGGGGCCGTGCTTCTGACGTTCGGACACTTCTTCATGGCGTTCGAAGGAACGGGCGGTCAGAACGATCCGACCATCAACATCTTCTGGATGGCGCTGGCCTTCATCATCGTGGGTTCGGGCTTCCTCAAGGCCAACATCTCGGTGATCGTGGGGCAGCTCTATTCGCGCACCGACGTGCGTCGCGACGGCGCCTACACGATCTTCTACATCGGAATCAACGTCGGTGCGGCGGTGGGCGTGCTTCTGGCGGGCTACCTCGGCGAGACGGTCGGTTGGGCCTACGGCTTTGGCGCCGCTGGTATCGGCATGCTGCTCGGCCTGGTGGTCTTCGTGCTCGGCAAGCCGCTCCTCATGGGACGCGGCGAGCCGCCCAAGCCGCTTCAGAAGAGCACCGAGATGACCATGTACGGCATCGGCCTCGCCGGTATCGCCGTGATGTGGCTTCTGATCCAGTATCAGGGCGTGGTCGGTTGGCTGATGCTGATCGCGGGTGCCTTGCTTCTGCTCTATGTGCTCCGTGAAGCGTTCAAGATGCCCAAGGAGCCGCGCGAGCGACTGTTCGCGATCTTGTTCCTCATCATCCTCCAGCCGGTCTTTTGGGGTCTGTTCGAGCAGGCGGGCGGTTCGCTCAACCTCTTCACTGACCGCTATGTGGATCGTCAGGGCGTTCCCGCCTCGTTGTTCCAGTCGATCAACGCGATCTTCATCATCCTGATGGGGCCGGTGTTCGCGTCGCTTTGGGTATGGATGGCCAAGAAGGGCATCGAACCCTCGACGCCGTTCAAGTTCGGTCTAGGCATCGTCCAGGTCGGCCTCGGCTTTCTCGTGTTCGTCTGGGGCGCCAATGCCGCGGGTCCCGCGGTTCTCGTTCCGGTCATCCTCGTGTTCGCGCTCTACTTCCTGCACACGACCGGCGAACTCTGCCTGTCGCCCGTGGGCCTGAGCGCCATGAACCGCCTTTCGCCCACGCACCTCGCGAGCCTCGTGATGGGCGCTTGGTTCTTCGCCACGGCAGGCGGGAACTACGTGGCCGGCATGATCGGCGCTGCGACCGGCGGTGAAGAAGGCGACATGACCCGCGAATTGACGCTCAGCGTCTACAATCAGATCGGCTGGTTCGCAGTCGGCGTGGGCGTGGTCGTCCTCGTGGTCTCGCCGTTCGTCAAGAAGCTCATGCATCTCGACACGCTGAGCGACGACGATGTCGGCGACGATCTGGAAGGCCAGGCCCAGGCGGGTTTGGAAAACCAGGAAGCGGGCATTCATCCCGCGACCAATCCGCCGGGTCCGGGCGATGAGCCTGGCCGTAACGTCTAAGGACGTTCCGGCAATGAGAAGCGAAGGGCGGGGCAGCGATGCTCCGCCCTTTTCTTTTGTGCAACCTCGACGCACAGTGCGCTCGATTTTTCCGACCGAGGGGGTTCGATACGAAGATGCGATTGCTGACGACGACCATGATGGGACTGAGTCTTGCGGCCTGCGCCACGGCCGGTGGAGGTGAGGAGCCCAAGTCCGCGCCCACGCTCTTCGACCGTAACCCCTATCCGTCCACCTATGTCGCGTACCCGAGCGCGCCGACGCTCATCACCAACGCCACGATCTTCGACGGCAATGGCGGTCGGATCGAGCGCGGGTCGATCTACCTCGCCGACGGCATCGTCCAGCGGGTCGGCGCCAACGACGCCGCCATGCCCGCCGACGCCATGGTCATCGACGGCACCGGCATGTTCGTCACCCCCGGCATCATAGACGTCCACAGCCATCTCGGCAATTATCCCTCGCCTTCGACCGCCAGCCATTCGGACGGCAACGAAGCGACCAATCCGAACACCGCTTTCGTCTGGACCGAGCATAGCGTCTGGCCGCAGGATCCGGGCTTCAGCCGCGCGCTCGCCAACGGCGGCGTCACCGCGCTGCAGATCCTGCCGGGCTCGGCCAACCTGTTCGGCGGCCGATCGGTGACGCTCAAGAACGTCCCCGGCCGCACGGTCATGGACATGAAGTTCCCCGGCGCGCCGTACGGACTGAAGATGGCCTGCGGGGAGAATCCCAAGCGCGTCTACGGCGATCGCGGCGGTCCGGCCACGCGCATGGGCAATGTCGCGCTCACGCGCGAGGCGTGGCTCGAGGCGAAGGATTACGACCGCGAGTGGGACAAATATGAGGCCGAAGGCGGCGACATGCCCGGCCGCGACCTTGCGATGGATACGCTGCGCGGCGTGCTCGACGGCGACATCCGCATCCACAACCACTGCTACCGCGCCGACGAGATGGCGATCATGCTGCAGATGAGCGAGGAGTTCGGATACGAGGTCGCCAGCTTCCAACATGCGGTCGAGGCCTACAAGATCGCCGACCTCCTGCGCGAGCAGGGCACCTGCTCGGCGATGTGGGCCGACTGGTACGGCTTCAAGATGGAAAGCTACGACGCCATCAACGAGAATATCGCCTACGTCCACAATGCGGGCGCCTGTGCCATCGTGCATTCGGACGATCCCGACGGCATCCAGCGCCTCCAGCAGGAAGCCGCCAAGGCGATCGCCGCGGGCCGCCGCCAAGGCATCGAGATTTCCGAAGCCGAAGCGTGGCAATGGCTCTCCGCCAACCCCGCCAAGTCGATCGGCGTCTACGACATGACCGGCAGCCTCGAACCCGGCAAGATGGCCGATGTCGTGCTGTGGAACGGCAATCCCTACAGCGTCTACACGCGCCCCGCCAAAGTGTGGATCGACGGCGCGCTGATGTTCGATGCCAGCGATCCCTCGCGTCGCCCGGTCAGCGACTTCGAGCTTGGCCAGCCCGGCGAAGGAGACGTCAAATGATCCGCCTCGCTGTCTCTCTCGCCGCGCTGCTCGCTGCGACGCCGGCGCTTGCACAGCCGGTCGCCATCACGGGCGGGAAGGTTGTCATCGGCGATGGCTCCGCACCGATCGAGGGCGGGACGGTCGTCGTCGACAATGGCCGCATCGTGGCTGCCGGTCCCGCCGGATCGGTCCGTGTGCCCGCGGGTGCCACCACCATCGACGCCGCGGGCCAATGGGTGACGCCGGGCCTCGTCGCAGGCTTCAGCCGCATCGGCCTCGTCGAAGTGGACGGCGGCGTTTCGGGCGCCAGCGACGCGGGCGCGTCGGGCTCGCCCTATTCCGCGGCGATCGACGTCAGCTATTCCGTCAACCCGCTCGCCACCCCGATCGCCGTCAGCCGCGCCGACGGCGTGACCCGCGCGATCGTGGCCCCCGAGCCCGAGCAGAGCGTCTTCGCGGGTCAAGGGGCGATCATCGACACCGGCGCGGACTATGAGCCGATCACCAAAGCGCGCGCCTTCCAGCTGGTCTATCTGGGCGAGAGCGGATCCGGCCTCGCAGGCGGTTCGCGCTCGGCCAGCGCGCTCGAACTGCGTGATGCGCTCATGGAAGCGCGCGACGGACGCCGCGAGGGCGACCGGCCCGACGGCGACTTTCTCCTGGAGGCCGATATCGAGGCACTGCGCCCCGTCGTGCGCGGCGAGGTGCCGATGGTCGTGGCCGTCCACCGTGCGAGCGACATCCTACAGGTCCTGCGCCTGCGCGAGGAATTTCCGCGCCTCGACCTCGTTCTGATGGGCGCGGCCGAAGGCTGGCGGGTCGCCGAGGCGATCGCTGCAGCGCGCGTTCCCGTGATCGCCGAGCCGACGCTCAATCGTCCCGGCAGCTTCGAGATGCTCGCCTCGACCCAGTCCAACATCGGCAGGATGCGAGCGGCGGGCGTGGACGTGGGGGTCGCGGTCCTGTCCGATTTCGTCACTAGAAATGCGCGCAACGGGCGTCAGCTCGCCGGCAATCTGGTCGCGCTCCAGCGCCTTCCCGGCCATACCGGCGTAACGTGGGATGACGCTTTCGCGATGATCTCCTCGCGGCCTGCCGCCATGGTGGGGATGGACGGTGAGATCGGCTCGCTGCGGCCCGGGCGCCGTGCCGATATCGTGCTCTGGTCGGGCGATCCGCTCGAACTGACCAGCGCGGCGACGCGGGTCTGGATCGACGGCGTCGAGCAGGATCTCGAAACGCGTCAGTCGCGCTTGGCCAAGCGCTACCGCAGTCTCGCGCCCGAAGGTCTGCCCAAGGCCTATCGCCGGTGACGCCGCTCGGATGGCTCACATTCTGGTCGGTCGCGTTCGCCGCGACCCACCTCTTGATGAGCCATCCGCTGCGCGCCCCGATGGTCCGCGCATTCGGCGGCGAGAAGGGCTTCGGGATCGTCTATTCGATCGTCAGCCTCGTCACGCTCGTCATGGCTGCCCGCAGCTATGCGCCGGCCCGCGAGGCCGCGACGATGCTCTGGAGTTCGGGCGATGCGGGCTGGATCGCCGGAACGCTCATGATGTGGTTCGGCTCGATCCTCTTCGTCGGCAGTCTCGTGAAAAATCCGGCGCTGCCGCATCCTGATGCCGACGCCATGACCGCGCGCCCGGCGACCGGGGTTTTCGCGATCACCCGCCACCCGATGATGTGGGGATTCGCGCTGTGGTCGGCGACACATATCCTCGTCAATCCGACCTGGCCGAGCATCGTCCCCGCGCTCGCCATCCTCGTCACGGCATTGGGCGGCGCGGCGGGGCAGGACGTCAAGAAGCGCACGCTGATGGGAGACGGATGGCGCGACTGGGAAAAGCGCACCGGCTTCGTGCCGTTCGCACGCGGCTTCCATCTCCCGGGAGCCTTCGCGCTCGTGGGGGGCACGATCGTCTTCCTGCTCGCAACCTATGCGCACGGCTGGTTCGGCGCGATGCCGTCGGGCCCATGGATTTGGCTCTGAGCGCTCGCTAAGGAGCCTCTCATGGCAAGAAAATTCTTCGGTACCGACGGGATTCGCGGGCGCACCAACGCCGAGCCGATGACGGCGCGGCTCGCGCTCAAGGTGGGGCAGGCGGCTGGCGCGCACTTCCAGCGCGGAGACCATCGCCATCGCGTCGTCATCGGCAAGGATACGCGCCTGTCGGGCTACATGATGGAGTCAGCGCTCGTCGCGGGGTTCACCAGCGTCGGCATGGACGTCGTGCTGCTGGGGCCGATGCCGACCCCCGCCGTCGCGATGCTGACCGTCTCGATGCGCGCCGACATGGGGGTGATGATCTCCGCCAGCCACAATCCTTACGAGGACAATGGCATCAAGCTGTTCGGCCCCGACGGCTACAAGCTCTCCGACGAGGACGAAGCGGCGCTGGAAGCGCTGCTCACCGACGAGCCCGAACTGGTGGATGCGCCGCGCATCGGCCGCGCCAACCGGATCGACAGCGCGATCGGCCGCTACGTCCATTTCGCCAAGTCGACCTTTCCCGACGAACTGCGGCTCGACGGGCTCAAGATCGTTCTCGATTGCGCCAACGGTGCCGCTTACAAAGCCGCCCCGCTCGCACTGTGGGAATTGGGCGCCGATCTCGTGACGCTAGGCGTCTCGCCCGACGGCACCAACATCAACAAGAATGTCGGTTCGACCGCGACCGACGCGATGCGCGAGACGGTCGTCGCCACCGGCGCGGATATCGGCCTCGCATTGGACGGCGACGCCGATCGCCTGATCGTTTGCGACGAGAAGGGTAACCTCATCGATGGCGACCAGCTGATGGCGCTCATCGCGTTGACGCTGAAGGAGCGTGGGGACCTGCGCGGCGAGGCGCTGGTCGCGACGGTCATGTCCAACCTCGGGCTCGAGCGGCACATGAAGGCGAACGGCCTCGACCTCCACCGCGCCAAGGTAGGCGATCGCTACGTTCTCGAGATGATGCGCGAGACGGGCTGCAATGTCGGCGGCGAGCAGTCGGGGCACATCATTCTCACCGATCATGCGACGACCGGCGACGGCCTCGTGGCGGGGCTGCAGGTGCTCGCTGCCATGGTGAATGCCGACAAGCGCGCCAGCGAGATCCTAAACCAGTTCGAAACCATTCCGCAGCTACTGAGAAACGTGCGCTATTCGGGCGGCGATCCGCTCGCCGATGCGCGCGTCAAAACGGCGATTGCCGAGGCCGAAGCGGCGCTGGCGGCCGACGGGCGGATGGTCATCCGCAAGTCGGGCACCGAGCCGCTCGTCCGCGTGATGGCCGAGGGCGAAGATGAAGCGAAGGTGAGGCAATGGGTCGACCATGTCTGCACCGCGGTCGAAGAGGTGGTATGAGCATTCCGGTTATCCTGACGATCGCGGGAAGCGACAGCGGCGGCGGCGCGGGCATTCAAGCCGATGTGCGCACCATCACCATGCTTGGCGCACACCCCGCCACCGCCATCACCGCGATCACCGCACAGAATACGCAGGGCGTCGAGGCAGTGCATCCGGTCCCTGCCGAAATGGTTCTCGCGCAAATCGATGCGGTGCTTGCCGATTTCGATGTCGCGGCGATCAAGATCGGCATGACGGGCAGTGCCTTCACCACCCGCGCCATCGCGGACCGGTTGCGCACGCTCGACAAGAAGATTCCGATCGTCGTCGATCCCGTCATGGTCACGACGTCGGGCGTTTCGCTCGCGGACGAGGCGACCATCGAGGCGCTGGGCCAGCTGTTCGAAGTCGCGACACTGGCCACGCCCAACATGCCCGAGGTCGTCGCATTGACGGGTGAAGAAGAGCCGATCGCGGGCGCGCTGCAGCTTGTCGGAAGGCATGGGGCGCCGGTGCTGCTCACGGGCGGTCACGAGCAGGGCGAGGCGGTCGCCGACGCGCTCATCGAGGACGACAATATTACCAGCTGGCAGGGCACCCGCATCGAGACACCGCACGACCATGGCACCGGCTGCACGCTTTCGAGCGCGATTGCCTGCCTCATGGGTGCGGGCCATTCGATGAACGAGGCGATCGACCGCGCGCGCATGTTCGTGCGCATGGCCTTGCACGAAGCGCCCGGCATCGGCGGCGGGGCAGGGCCCATCGGGATTGGGCAGGTCCGGCTCGACGTCGGCGAGGCCGACCGTGCCGTCCCGCCGCGGCTCAACCAGCTCACCGTCACCGGCACCGACTATGACAAAATGGTCGAATTCTATTCCAAGATCGGCCTACGCCAGATCGTCGATAGTCCCGACAATCAATATGCCCGCTTCGAAACGGGCGGTGGCACGACGCTGTCGGTTCAGTGCGATCCCGACGCGCCCACGGCGGAAAACTTTGCCGTCTATTTCGAATGTGACGATCTCGACAGCCGCGTCGAGCGCCTCGCGCGCGAAGGCCTGCCCTTCGAGCACGGGCCCCGCGCGCAGCCGTGGATGTGGCGAGAAGCCCGCCTGCGCGATCCCGCGGGCAATGCCGTCTTCCTCTACAAGGCCGGCGAAAACCGCCGTTACCCGCCCTGGCGCATGGGCAAGGATGCGGAGGAAATGCCCAGCTGATGATCGTCGGGGTGGACGAAGCGGGCAGGGGGCCGCTCGCCGGGCCCGTCGTTGCGGCCGCCGTCCATCTGTGCGGAACGCCTATTCGCGGGCTCGACGACAGCAAGAAATTGAAAGCCGAGAAGCGTGCCGTTCTCGCCGCCCGCATCCAGGAGCGCTGCAAGGTCGGCATCGGCATGGCCAGCGTCGCGGAGATCGACGCGCTCAATATCTTCCAGGCGACGATGCTGGCCATGACACGCGCGGTCGAGCAATGCTGCGAGGCGCTGGGCTGCGAGCCCGCCGAAATCCTCATCGACGGCAACATGACACCCGAGGGTCGCCGTCCCGAATGGCGGTGGGCGGGGGCGCGCGCCATTATCGGCGGCGACGCGCGCGAAAAATGCATCGCCGCCGCTTCGATCGTGGCTAAGGAAACCCGCGATGCGATGATGGCCGATTACGAGATCGTGCACCCGGGCTATGGCTTCGGCCAGCATAAGGGCTACGGCACGGCCGCGCATCTGCAGGCGCTTCGTTCCAACGGGCCGAGCCCCATCCATCGCAAGAGTTTCGCGCCCGTTGCGCAGCTGCGGATGCTTTGAACCGACAGCCGAGTCTTTTGAGTCACACCTACTAGGGATTGAGTCCGAGAAGGTGCTCCGGACTCAACATCTTGTGGTGTCGCGTTTTGCCGCGCGCCGGAAAAGTTCGCCCGCAAGCCTCTGATTCATCGCTGAAACTTGACCACGACTCGCGCCTGACTCATGCCGGTCGCCTACCCGTCGTGCGGAGAGGCGAATGACCGAATTGACCCCTATCGAAGCCTGGTGCGCGCCAGAACTTGCCGCCAAGCCGACGCGCCGGAAGTCGCGGTCCCGCACGCTCCCGCTCGATCGGATCGTTGAAGGCGACTGCATCGCCGCCATGGCGAAAATGCCCGACAAATCGGTCGACCTCATCTTCGCCGATCCGCCATACAATCTCCAGCTCGGTGGCGACCTGCTGCGTCCCGAGGGCTCGAAGGTCGATGCCTGCGATGACGAATGGGACCGGTTCGAGAGCTTCCAGCAATATGACGACTTCACCCGCGACTGGCTCGTCGAAGCGCGCCGCATTCTGAAGGACGATGGCGCGATCTGGGTGATCGGCAGCTATCACAACATCTTCCGCTGCGGCGCGATCCTGCAGGATCTGGGCTACTGGATTCTCAACGACATCGTCTGGCGCAAGACCAACCCGATGCCCAACTTTCGCGGCACGCGTTTTACCAACGCCCATGAGACGCTTCTCTGGTGCGCCAAGAGCGAGAAGGCGCGGTATCATTTTAACTATCGCGCGATGAAGGGCCTCAATGACGATCTGCAGATGCGCTCGGACTGGTCGATCCCGATCTGCTCGGGCGGCGAGCGACTGAAGGACGACGGGGGCGAGAAGGTTCATCCCACGCAGAAGCCCGAGGCGCTGCTCTACCGCGTGCTTCTTGCGAGCACCAAGCCGGGCGACGTCGTGCTCGATCCCTTCTTCGGGACGGGCACCACCGGAGCGGTCGCCAAGCGCCTCCGTCGCCGCTGGATCGGGATCGAGCGCGACAAGAGCTATATCGCTGCCGCACGCGAGCGCATCGAACGCGAAATGCCATTGGACGAGAGCGCGATGGTCACGATGGCCGAGAAACGCGCCGCGCCCCGCGTCGCCTTCGGCCAACTGGTCGAGAATGGCATGATCGCGCCGGGCGCGATCGTGCAGGACAGCAAGGCCCGCTGGCGCGCAACGGTCGGCATGGACGGCTCGCTCACCTGCGGCGAAGTGCAGGGCTCGATCCATGTCGTCGGCAAGACCGTGCAGGGCGCCCCGAGTTGCAACGGCTGGACCTTCTGGCAGATCGAGGACAGCGGCGACTGGACACCGCTCGACACGCTGCGGCAGCGGCATCTGAAGAGTTTGACCTGACACCCCGTTCGCCCTGAGCGAAGTCGAAGGGCCGTCCTTGTCTTTTTCTGTCGCAACAAGAAAAACAGTCCTTCGACAAACTCAGGACGAACGGAGAGAATGATGACCGCTCGAACGCTCCTTCGCCCCACCGGTTTCGTCAATGCACCGTTCGGTCATGACGGCAAGGTCGCGCGCCTGGCGGGCGGACTGCTGTGGTTCGCGACGGTCGAACTCATCCACCTCGACGACACGAACCGCCGTACCGGCGTCACGCTCGTCCCTGTCGAGGGCATCGAAGACCATTTCGACGATGACATGGCGCGGCAATGGCAGCGATTGTCGGCACCGCGCGGCCCGCTGGAACTAGGCGAGCGCACGATCCCGCTCGACCAGCCCCGCGTCATGGGCATTCTCAACGCCACCCCCGACAGCTTTTCGGACGGCGGCGCCTATGCCGACACCAACGAGGCTGCTTTCGCGGGCGCCGACATGGCCACCGCGGGCGCCGCCATTCTCGACGTGGGTGGCGAGAGCACGCGCCCCGGCGCGCAGACCGTCTGGGAGGGGGACGAAATCGAGCGTGTCCTTCCCCTCGTCGAGCGGCTCGTCAAAGGCGGCAATGCCGTCAGTATCGACACCCGCAAGGCTGCTGTCATGGAGGCGGCTCTCGGCGCCGGCGCGCATCTCGTCAACGATGTCTCCGCGCTCGGTTGGGACGATCGCTCGGCCGAAGTGGTCGCGAAGTCGGGCACCCCCGTCGTTCTCATGCACGCGCAGGGCGACCCGCAGACGATGCAGGACAGTCCCTCATACGATGATGCACCGGTCGATATCTGGCTCTGGCTGGAGGACCGCATTGCCTGGGCGGAAGATCGCGGCATCGAGAGAAAGAATATCATCATCGACCCCGGTATCGGGTTCGGCAAATCCATCGCGCACAATCTGGAAATCATGAATGGCCTGGCGGCCTTTCACGCGCTCGGTTGTCCGTTGCTCGTCGGTGCGAGCCGCAAGCGCATGATCGGCGCTCTGTCCAATGAAGCCCCTGCCGACCAGCGTCTCGGCGGCAGTCTTACGCTCGCGCTGAAAGCGGCTGAGCAGGGCGCGCAGATCGTCCGCGTTCACGACGTCCCCGATACGGTCCAGGCGCTCAAGGTCTGGCGCGGCCTCAAGGACCAGGCGCTCACGCCGAAAATCTAGAGCGTGTAGCCGCCGTCGCAGGTCAGCACGCTGCCCGTCATCGTCCCGGCGGCCTCGCTCATCAGGAATGCCGCCTGCTTTGCGATCTCTTCGGGCATTGCATAGCGCCCTAATGGCACTCCCGCCTCCATCGCCGCCATGAACTTCGCCCGGTCGCCCCCCGGCTCCACCATCGCGTCCCAGATCGGTGTATCGACCCCGCCCGGCGCGATCGCATTGACGCGGATCCGCCGCGGTGCAGCCTCCGCCGCCGCGACCTTGGTAAGGTGGATGAGCGCCGCCTTGCTCGTTCCGTAGGCCGCCGTCATCGGAATGGCCTTGAGGCCGCTGGCGGAGGCGATGGTCACGATGCTCGCGCCTTCGCGCGCGGCGCGCAGGGCAGCCTTCAGCGTGAGAAACGCGCCGTCGAGATTGACGCTCATGACCCGCCGCCATTCTTCCAGCGAACAATTCTCGATCGGCGTTGCGGCGCCGATTCCGGCATTAACGATCGCCCCGTCGAGCGGCGCGAGGACAAGCTCGTTCCAGAAGTCCGCGTCGCTGACGTCGGCCACGTGATGACGGTGCGCGCCCGCCATCGCCTCCAGCGCTTCGCCGTCGCGATCGAGGAGGATCAGCTCCGCCCCCGCGGCGTCGAAATGCCGCGCGCAGGCCGCGCCGATGCCCGAGGCCGCCCCGGTAATGAGAATGCGTGTCATGACGACACGTCTAGCCGATCAGGCTGCGGTGTCGATCCCGAGGTCGCCCAATTTGCGATACAGTGTCGAGCGTCCGATCCCCAGTCGCCGCGCTACTTCGGTCATCCGTCCGCGATAATGACCGATGGCGAGCCGGATGAGGTCGGCTTCGATGTCCGACAATTGACGGATATGCCCGTCGTCGTCGAAAATCGTGACCGGTCCCGAGCCCGCAAGCGCGCGTTCGGAGCTTGCCGCCGAAATGCCGGACCCGCCATCGGTCTTGCGCTGCGTGAAGCGGGACTGGATCGCGATGTGCGGAAAATGTTCGGCCGTGAGGCTCGTGCCTTCGCAGGAGACGGCCGCGCGGAAAAGAACGCTGCCCAATTGGCGCAGGTTGCCCGGCCAGCCATAGCGCATCAACACCGCCAGCGCGTCGTTGCCGATCGACAGCGGTCGCATTCCCGGCTGCTCGGCGATGCGGGCGAGAAAGTGGCGGGCGAGGGCGGGGATGTCGCTCGAACGTTCCCGCAGCGGCGGAAGGATCACGCTCGTCGATTCGATGCGCTCCCTCAGACGTTCGTCGAAATCGAGCCCCAACGGATGCTCGGCGGTCGCGATCAGCCGTACGTCGGCGCTGAAGCTGCCGTTCATCCCGATCGGGCGCACTTCGCCCGTGGCGAGCACGCGGTCCAACCTGTCCTGCGTGGCCTCGGGGAGGTGGTTGATCTGCTTGATCAGCAGCGTGCCTTCATCGGCTTCCAGCAGCTTGCCGCGCTTCTCGCTGAAGGCGCCCGGAAAGGCGCCCTCGGCGTAACCGAACAATTCACTGTCGATCGCCTTGGGACTGACCAGCTT
The DNA here is from genome assembly GCF_039655735.1 of Sphingomicrobium aquimarinum. NCBI lineage: Bacteria > Pseudomonadati > Pseudomonadota > Alphaproteobacteria > Sphingomonadales > Sphingomicrobiaceae > Sphingomicrobium > Sphingomicrobium aquimarinum. The sequence continues at coordinate 25,093 of NZ_JBBYXH010000001.1, forward strand.
CGCATCGACCGTGACGAGCGCCGAGCGGGCACGAAGGCTGGCTTGATGGATGGCGCGAGCGAATGTTTCCTTTCCCGTTCCCGCCTCGCCGCAGACGAAAACCGGAAGTCGGTTGCGCGCGGCCTTGGCGGCGACGGCTTGGGCGGCGCGGAATTGGGGCGAGGAGCCGACCAGTTCCTCGAGCCCCAGATCCATGTCGATTTTCTCGGACAGAGGGGCCAGCTCACCGCCGGGACGTCGACGGTCGGCGTGGGTGTGCAGGGCTTCCAGAAGCCGTTCGGCCGACACGGGCTTGGCGAGGAAATCGGACGCCCCGGCACGCATCACATCGACCGCGGCACTCACGTCGCCGTCGGAAGCCAGCACGATCACCGGCAGATCGGGCGAGATCTCACGCAGCCGGTCAATCACGCCAGGGCCCTCCGCGCCTTCCCAGCTCGACAGGATGGCGGCGCGCACTTCACGGCCATGGGGCCCCTGCAACAACCCGACCGCGGTTTGCAGGTCGGCGGCACCGATGACCATCCATTCCGCGCGCTGCGCGACGCTCGACACCAGACGCCGTTCGTCCGCGCTGGAATCCAGCAGCAGCAATGAACGGACCTTCTCCTCACGCATTGCGCGTCTCCTTATCGATATCGGGACAGTGTGGACGCTACGGGGTGAAATTCGGGTTAAGATCGCGCCCGCCGCTTAAGGGCTTGTGGCGAGCGGTGCGCCGTTGATAGAAGGCGCTCGAACGCGCGACACGCGAGGCAAAGGGAACATGATGGCCGACAAGAATTATCCGACCGCGACCGAAATGGACTATCCGGCGCACAACTCGAGCTTCTCGTCCTTTCTCGGCCTGCTCAAATGGACGATCTACCTGGTCATTCCGATCGTCATCCTCGTGATGATCATCATTACCTGATGAAGGTCGCGGTCCTCAGGGAAGCCGAAGACGAGCCGCGGGTCGCGGCCATTCCCGAGACGGTCAGGAAACTGGTCGAGAAGGGCGCGAGCGTGGCGCTCGAACGGGGCGCGGGCGAACGCGCGGGTTTCTCCGATGAGGACTATGTCGAGGCGGGGGCCAGCCTTGCGAACCGGCAGGAGGCGATCGACGGCGCGCAGACGATCCTCGTCGTCCAGGGACCCGACCCCGAAAGCCTGAAGGGCGCGATGAAATCCGCGCGGCTCATCGGCGCTCTGTCGCCCGCGACGCGCGGCGATGCGATCCAGGGCTATGCCGATCTCGGACTGGAAGCGCTGGCGATGGAATGGATGCCGCGCATCACCCGCGCGCAGTCGATGGACATATTGTCGTCGCAGTCGAACCTCGCCGGCTACAAGGCGGTGGTGGATGCTGCCGCGCAGTACGGCCGGGCGTTTCCGATGATGATGACCGCGGCCGGCACCATCAGCCCCGCGCGCGTCTTCGTGATGGGCGTGGGCGTCGCAGGCCTGCAGGCGATCGCGACCGCCAAGCGGCTGGGCGCGCAGGTCAGCGCGACCGACGTGCGGTCGGCGACCAAGGAACAGATCAAGTCGCTCGGCGCGAAGCCGATCTTCGTCGAGAATGTCGAGGGGATCGAGGGCGAAGGCGAGGGCGGCTATGCCGGCGAGACGAGCGAGGAGTATCGCAAGGCGCAGGCCGAACTGGTGTCGTCGCATCTTGCCAAGCAGGACATCGTCATCACCACCGCCCTCATTCCCGGTCGCCCGGCACCGCGCCTGATCTCGGATGCGCAGATTGCCACGATGCGGCCAGGCAGCGTGATCGTGGATCTCGCGGCGGAAGCGGGAGGCAATATCGAGGGATGCGAGGCGGGGACGACGGTTACGCGTCACGGCGTCGCGATCATGGGGCCGGTGCAGCCTGCACGCGCCTTGCCGAGCGACTCGGCGGCGCTCTTTTCGCGAAACCTCTTCAATTTCCTCGCCGCTTTCATCCGCGAGTCGGAAGAGGGTGATTCGCCCTCGACCGAACCCGTGCTGGAGCTACCCGACCAGGACGAGATCGTGTCTGCGATCCGGCTGACACAAAGCGGAAAGATCGTGCACGAGCGCTTGCGCGCGATGGGCTGATCGAAGGTCGGAAAGCCGACTTGGGGACAGGCTAACATATTGCAGACAAAGAAAAACCCGGCCGAAACCGGGTTAGTCTTGTCTAGCTCTGAGAAAGCTTAACCGGCACTACCGGCGCTACCCCAGCCACCGCCGAGAAGCCATTCCCAGAAACCTTTACGACCTTCAGTCTTCTTCGTCATGTTCGGTCCCCTAATTATGGACAAAATGCGTCCGTTGCGGATTGTCTATTAACCTTAATGGAAGTGGTTAGCAAGTTATTTACCATAAGGCGGCGTTTCGATACGACGAAACGCGAGAAGAGACAGCGCGTTTCAGGTCGCCGCCAAGTAGCGAACCGTTTTTAGTTGGAGTTGCGCAGCGATTGACTCGCGTGCGTCAGGCGACCCGGCGGTCCTTGTCGCGGCGCAGCCGTCGATGGAGGTCCTTGAGCGTCATGGGGCGGCCGACCGCGAACCCCTGCGCGATGTCGCAATCCATCAGCGTCAGTTGTTCGAGGACCTGTTTGTCTTCCACGCCTTCGGCGACCACCTTGCGCTCGAGCGAGTGGGCAAGCGCGATGGTCGACTGGACCATGATGAGGTCGGAGCGGTTGTCGCGCATCGACTTGATGAAGCTCTGATCGATCTTGAGTTCGCTCGCCGGCACTTTCTTGAGATATTCGAGCGTCGAGAGACCGGTCCCGTAATCGTCGATGGAAATGCGGATGCCGATTGCCCGTAGCTGGGCGAGCAATTCGAGATCCGACCCCGTCCCCGCCAGTGCGGCCGTCTCGGTCAGTTCGAGCGTCAGGGCCTCCGGGGGTAGGTCGTGTCGATCGAGCATCGACAGAATTTCGCCCGTCAGCCGACGATCGTTGAGCATTCTGGCCGACAGGTTGACGGCGATCGTGAAGTCGGGCTCGACCCTTCGCAACTGCACCAGCGCCTTGCCCGCTTCCTCGAGCACGAAATGCGTCAGCTTGCCGATGCGATCGTTCTGCTCTGCGGCGGCGACGAATTCGACGGGGCTGATCGGACCCTTCTGGGGATGCGTCCACCGTGCCAAGGCTTCCGCGCCCATCACGCGCTGACCCTTGAGATCCAGCTTCGGCTGCAAAGCGATCCAAACCTCGCCGCTGTCGATCGCCTCTTCGAGCTGCGAGAGCATCGACAGCTTCCATGGCGTCGTCTCGAGACGCGCCGGGTCATGATATTTCCACTTGATGGCTTCGTGCTCGGCTTCGTCGGCCGCCACGAGCGCACTGCCCAGGCGGCTCGCAAGGCTGCGGCCCGAACCCATCTCGATGCCGAAGCTCACTGCAACGTCGAACGGCTGCCCCTCGATCGTGACCGGGCTACGGAAAAGGGCGTGAAGCGCTTCCAGATGGTTCGACACCACGACGTCGGGCTCGATGAACCAGGCGAAGATCCCTTCGTCCCCCTGATAGAGTTTCATGCCGTCATGGCGCCCCAGTGCAAGCCGCGCGGCGATCTGTTCGACGAGACGCTTTTCCCCGTCCGCGTTCAGCGTCGAGGTGATTTCCGCGAAATTGTGGACGCGTGCGGCAATCAGGGGCAGCTCACGGCCGCGTCGATCGCTGCGCAATGCGGCGAGATTCGGAAGGTTCGTCAGCGCGTTCACATACCCGCGAGAGGTGAAAAAGCGGTAGGTCATGACGGAAAGGACGACCGTAAGGCCGATCAATGCGGGCATGACATCAACAAAAACGAGCCGTGATTCGAGAAGGGTCGCGCCGACGACGATGCCTGCCGCGCCGATTGGGGGTACTAGGAAGCGAGCGAACGTTCCCGCGACAAAACAGCTGTAGGCGATGAGTCCGATCGCAAACAGGACGGAGGGTATCCAGCCAGCCTCGATCGGTTCGCCGCGCATCAGTGTCTCGGCGCCGAATATGTGAACGTAGGCTCCGGGACGTCGCCCCGTTCCCGGCAGATATACCAAGTCTCCAAGGTGCTCGAGGTCCACTCCGAGAATAAGGGTCTTGCCGTCGATAGCATCGCGGGCGACGCGACCATTGATCAGGCCAAGCGCCGAGATTTTCGGAACCGATTCAGGACGGATCGAATAGTCGATCGGAAAGCTTTCGCCGGCTGGACCCGACTTGCCGGCCATCATCGACGCAAAGGTGGGAAAAACGCGGTCGCCGATCTCTTCGGCGTATCGCATCGTCCATGCGGCCGTCTGGAAATTGAAATACACATTGATCGAGCCGAGATCCGCGGTCTCCGCGAACTGATCGTTCAGAAAACGATCCTGATCCGAGAGATCGTCGTCGATCAAGCTTTCGCGATTGGTGGCCATCACAACGTTTCCACCCTCGCGCATGGCATCTAACAGGGCGGCATCCTCTTGCGGCGAGCCTTCGCCATGCAGGACGAGATCGATATAGATCTGTTTCGCGCCGAGCTTGTTGGCATTGTTGATGATGTCGGCGTACCGTCTGCGATCCCAAGGCAAAGCGCCGATCGCCTCGAAGCTCGCATTGTCGATCGCCACGAGCACGATGTCGCCGCTGGCGTTGTTCTCGTGCGTTTTGTTGCGCATTGCCCGACCGGCATCTTCCAGCGGCTCGGCAAGGTGCGTCAGACCGAAGACGCACATGATGATCACCGTCCAGAAGAACAGTTTGGGCGCCTTGCCCCTGCCATATTGTGCGCGTCGCGCGGTGCGGTTCATCCGGTCCTCGCCGATGGTTCATCTTCGCAATGCCGCAAAAAGGTTATCAAATCGGAAACCGTGTGGCGGTTAACGCCCTGACCCAGAGCCGCGACAGACAGCCCTCGACAGCGCTCCGCTTCGCCGCCATGCTCGCGATCGTTCAAAAGGGGAGGGCCATGGACTTTATCTCGATCCTGTCGATCTTCGTACTGGCCTGTTTCGTCGGCTATTATGTCGTCTGGTCGGTCACCCCGGCACTCCACACGCCGCTGATGGCGGTCACCAACGCCATCTCCAGCGTCATCATCGTCGGCGCGCTGATCGCCGCCGCAGCGAGTGGCAATGCGGTGGCCAAATGGCTCGGCCTCGCGGGCGTGGTCCTCGCCTCGATCAACATTTTCGGCGGCTTCGCGGTCACCCAGCGCATGCTCGCCATGTACAAGAAGAAGGAGCGCAAGAAATGACGCTGCTCCTCGCCGCCACCGCCGCCGCCGAAACGCCCGCCTGGGTCATGCTCGCCTATCTCGTCGCGGGCGTCTGCTTCATCCTTGCGCTCCGCGGCCTGTCGAGCCCCGAAAGCGCGCGCAAGGGCAACATGTACGGCATGGCGGGCATGGCGATCGCGGTCGCCACCACGCTCGTCACGCACGAAATCGCCAGCCTTCTCGAAATTCTTGCGGCCATCGCCATCGGCGGCGTCATCGGCCTCACCATCGCACGCCGGATCGCCATGACCGCGATGCCCGAACTGGTCGCCGCCTTCCACAGCCTCGTCGGGATGGCCGCCGTGCTGGTCGGCTGGGCCGCCTTCCTCAACCCCGACGCCTTCGGGCTGCTCGTGCCCATCGACGGCACGAGCGAGGCCGCCATCGGCACCGTCAGTCGCATCGAGATGGCGCTCGGCGTCGCGATCGGCGCGATCACCTTTTCGGGCTCGGTCATCGCCTTCGCCAAACTCTCGGGCCGCATGAGCGGATCGCCGATCCTGCTCCCCGCGCGCCATGTCATTAACCTGGGCGTCCTCGCGGGCATCATCGTCCTTACGGGCATCTTCGCGACCGCGATGTTCGCCCCGCCAGAGCTTTTCATCGCGATTACCGCGCTCGCATTCCTCGTCGGTTTCCTGCTCATCATTCCCATCGGCGGTGCGGATATGCCCGTCGTCGTCTCGATGCTGAACAGCTATTCGGGGTGGGCCGCCGCGGCGATGGGCTTCACGCTCGGCAACAGCGCCATGATCATCACCGGCGCGCTGGTCGGCTCCTCGGGCGCGATTCTTTCCTACATCATGTGCAAGGCCATGAACCGGAGCTTCATCAGCGTCATCGCGGGCGGCTTCGGACAGGACAGCGGAGGCGGGGGCAGCGACGGCCAGCCCGCCATCGACCGCCCTTACAAGGCCGGCAGCGCCGACGATGCCGCGTTCCTTCTGGGTCAGGCGGACAAGGTCATCATCGTTCCCGGCTACGGCATGGCCGTTGCGCAGGCGCAGCATGTGCTGCGCGAGATGGCCGACATGCTCAGAGAAAAGGGAGTCGAGGTCAAATATGCCATCCATCCCGTCGCGGGCCGCATGCCGGGGCACATGAACGTCCTGCTCGCCGAGGCGAACGTCCCCTACGACGAGGTCTTCGAGCTGGAAGACATCAACAGCGAGTTCGCGCAGGCCGACGTGGCCTTCGTGATCGGCGCGAACGACGTCACCAACCCTGCCGCCAAGACCGACAAGTCGTCGCCCATCTACGGCATGCCCGTCCTCGACGTCGAAAAGGCACGCACGACGCTGTTCATCAAGCGCTCGATGGGCGGGGCCGGCTATGCGGGTGTCGAGAACGAGCTGTTTTTCCGCGACCAGACGATGATGTTGTTGTCGGACGCCAAGAAAATGGTTGAGGAAATCGTCAAGAAGCTCGATTAAGGCACGACTGTTCAATCGCTTACTGGGTTAAAGCCCCCAGCCGGTTCGCCCCGGTCGGTCGGGGCTTGGGGAGCTGCTTTTCCATTGCGTAAACTGGGTATCATCGGCGGCACGAGCTGGAACTCGACCGCGCTCTACTATCGCCACATCAACGAAGCCGTCGCGCGCCGCATGGGCGGGTTGCATTCGGCGCGGCTGCTCATCGAAAGCATCGATCACGCGCCCTATGCCGATCTCCAGCGGTCGGGCGATCACGATGCGGCCGGCGCGATGATCGTGTCGGCCGGCAAGTCGCTCCAGGCCGGCGGCGCCGAGGCCATTCTCATCGCCTCCAACACCACCAATCGCTACGCCGACCGAGTCGAGGAGGCGACCGGCCTGCCGATCCTCCACATTGCCGACGCCGTGACGAAGCGCCTCGCCAGCGACAGCCGACGCAAGATCGCGCTGCTCGGTACCCGATACGTCATGACCGAGGATTTCGCGCGTTCGCGGTACGAGGCTGCGGGGTTCGACGTGATGGACGTGCCGATGAACGCCATCGAAGAGGTCGACCGTATCATCTTCGAGGAACTCGCGAAGGGCATCGTCACGCGCACCAGCCAGCGCACGCTCAAGACGCTGATCACCGAACTCGACAAGCAGAAGGCCGACGCGGTCGTCCTCGCCTGCACCGAGCTCGTTCTGTCGGTCCAGGCCAATGCCAACGTTCTGCCCGTCTATGACAGTACCGCGATCCACGCTGCCGCCGCAGTCGACTGGCTCATGGAGCAAGCGACGGTCGCCGAACCGGCCTGATCTGGACAGCGACGCGAGGCTGCGGCACAACCCTTGTGAACGCTCACAGGGGACCTATCGACATGATCCGAACGCTCACCGCCACCGCCGCCCTTTTCGCCCTTTCGGCCTGCGCCACGGTGCCGCCCGAGCGACCCTATGAAGGCGAGGTCTTCGCGACCCAGCCCAATGCCGGCGACCGCACCTTGCTGTTCGCGGACGAATTCACGGCTCCCGAACTCGATCGCACCATGTGGAACGTCGAGGGTCCCGACTTCTGGGTGAACGACGAATTGCAGGTCTATGTCGACGAGCCCGGCGTCATCTCGCACCGCTCTTCGATGCAAGGGGCCGATGGCGGCGTCCTCGTCCTCAAGCCCGAATTCCGCGCCAGCGCGGAAAGCTCCGAGCGCCGCACCGCCGATTTCGTCTCGGGCCGGATCAACTCCAAGGGCAAGTTCGACTTCGCCTATGGCCGCGCCGAGGCGCGCATCAAGATGACCGATCACACGGGCGTCTGGCCCGCCTGGTGGCTGCTGGGGAACGGCCAGTGGCCGGACACCGGCGAGATCGACATTCTTGAGTATGTCGGCGAGAAGGAATGGATCGGCGTTGCCGTCCACGGCCCCGGCTATTCGGGCGAAAAGGCGCCGGTGAAGCGCTTCTATTTCCCGGACGGCGAGGACGTCACCGGCTGGCACCGCTATGCGGTCGAGTGGACGCCCACCACCATGACCTTCCTCGTCGACGACCGCGCCTACTGGCGGGTGACGAAGGACGAAATCGAGGAGATGGGTCGCTGGTCCTACGACAATCCCAAATATCTCATCCTCAATTTCGCGGTCGGCGGTGTCTATCCGGCGAAGGTCAACGACATCAACGCGCCCTATTACGGGCTCCCGCAGTCGAGCGTCGATGCGATCAAGCGGGGCGAACCCGAAATGGCCGTCGACTGGGTCCGCGTCTGGGGCAACGACTAGTCCCTCGAAATCGGACTGCTTTCCGCCTATGTGCCGTTGAGTGAGCAAGGCCGACCGACCCGATAGCCCGAACGCAAAGGAGCGGTTCGACGAGAAGAAGGCGACCGCGACCGTCAAGGGTGCGGGCAAGCCCGACCTCGATGCGGGGATCAAGGCGATCCGCGATACCGTCCGCACGCTCCCCGCTCGCCCCGGCGTCTACCGCATGCTCGATGAGCGGGGCGACGTCCTCTACGTCGGCAAGGCGCGGGCGCTGAAGTCGCGCGTCGTCAACTATACGCAGGTCAAGCAGCTTACCAATCGCCTTCAGCGGATGGTATCGCAAACGCGCTCGATGGTCATCGTCACGACCGAGACGGAGGCCGAGGCGCTGCTCCTCGAAGCCCAGCTGATCAAGCGCTTCCGCCCGCCCTACAACGTGCTGTTGCGCGACGATAAGTCGTTCCCGTTCATCCTCCTGCGCGAGGATCACGACTTTCCCCAGGTTCGCCTTCACCGTGGAGCGCGGCGGACCAAGGGCCAATATTATGGCCCCTTCGCCAGCGCTGGGTCGGTCCGCAAGACGCTGAACGGACTTCAGAAAATCTTCCAGCTGCGCAGCTGTTCGGACGGCTTCTTCCGTGGCCGCGACCGGCCCTGCCTGCTCTACCAGATCAAGCGGTGCTCGGGCCCCTGCGTCGGCCGGATCAGCGAGGAGGACTATGCCGCCGACGTTGCCGACGCGAAGGCGTTCCTCGCGGGCAAATCCACCCGCGTGCAGGAAAAACTCGGCAAGCAGATGGCAATTGCCGCGGAGAAGCAGGACTTCGAACTCGCCGCCATCTACCGAGATCGCCTGCGCTCGCTGACCTATGTGCAGGGTTCGCAAACCATTCACGCCGAAGGGCTTGGCGATGCCGACGTCTTCGCTTCGGCGCGAAAGGCGGGGACCTTGTGCGTCCAGGCTTTCTTCATTCGCGGCGGGCAGAACTGGGGTCACCGCGCCTTCTTCCCCAAGGGCATCGAGGGCCTGGAGCCCGCCGAGGTCATGCGCGACTTCCTGATGCAATTCTACGAAGAGGTGCCGCCGCCCAAGGCCATCCTCGTCGACGAATTGCCCGACGAGGCCGACCTCATCGTCGAAGCCCTGTCCGATCGCGCGACACGCAAGGTCGAGCTGCTACGTCCCCAACGCGGACCGCGGCGCAAACTCATCGCACAAGCCGCGCGCAACGCAGAGGAAGCCCTCGAGCGCCGCATGGCCGAGACGACGACGCAGGCCAAACTGCTGCGTGGTCTTGCCGATACGTTCGAGCTCGACGGCCCGCCCGAACGCATCGAAGTCTACGACAACAGCCATATCATGGGCACCAACGCGGTCGGCGCGATGATCGTCGCGGGGCCGGAGGGCTTCAGAAAGTCCAACTACCGCAAGTTCAACATCAAGTCCGACATCACGCCCGGAGACGATTTCGGGATGATGAAGGAAGTGCTCACCCGTCGCTTCGCCCGTCTCGCCAAGGAAGATCCGACGCGCGAAAAAGGCGACTGGCCCGACTTGCTACTGATCGACGGCGGCAAGGGCCAGTTGTCGAGCGTCATGGAGATCATGGAGGAAGCGGGGGTGGAGGATATTCCCGTCGTCGGCGTCGCCAAGGGCCCCGACCGCAATGCGGGGCGCGAGGTGTTCCACTTGCCGGGCGGACGCGAGATCACCTTTCCCTTGAATGCGCCGCTTCTCTTCTATCTCCAGCGGTTGCGCGACGAGGCGCACCGCTTCGCGATCGGCACCCACCGTGCCAAGCGCGCCAAGAGCTTCACCGGTTCGACCCTGGACGAAGTGCCCGGAGTGGGGCCCACGCGAAAACGCTCGCTGCTGATGCATTTCGGCACGGCCAAGGCAGTCAAATCCGCAGCACTCGACGATCTCGAGCGCGCACCCGGCATCTCGAAAGCGGTCGCGCGGCAGGTCTACGACTATTTCCACCCGCGCGGATGAGAAAGACCCGCGACGCCATTCTCGTAGCCGTGCGTGGCCACGGCGAACGTGGCGCGGTGGTGCGACTGATGACGGCGGAGGACGGCCTCCTCGCGGCCTACGTCCGCGGAGCGCATGGACGACGGATGGGCCCCGCGCTCGTGCCCGGGAACATCGTCGCCGCGGATCTCAGCGCCCGCAACGATAGCGAGCTTCCGCAGGCCGCCATCGAACTCAAGGTGTCGCGCGGCCCGCTGCTGGCCGAGCCGCTCCCCGCTGCCGCGATCGAATGGCTTTGCGCGCTGACCGCCTCGGCTCTTCCCGAGGCGCAGCCCTATCGCCCGGTTCACGCGTCCCTCGACGCCGTGCTCGACGCGATCGCAAGCGCTCCTGCCGCGCGCGATTGGGCGAGCGCGCTCGTCCGCTTCGAACTGCTCTTGCTCGCCGAACTCGGCTACGGCCTCGACCTGACCGCCTGCGCGGTCACGGGCGACGTCGACGACCTTGTCGCGGTCAGCCCGAATTCGGGCCGCGCGGTCAGTGCCGCCGCCGCGGCGCCCTACGGCGACAAACTGCTTTCATTGCCCGGCTTCCTCGTCGCGGGCGGTCGCGGGGAGTGGGACGCGGTCCTCGACGGCCTTGCCTTGTCGGGCCATTTTCTCGAACGCGACCTGCTTGTCGATCGCGCTGCCAAGGCGCTCGATGCGCGCGAACGGCTGCTAAGCCGCTTGCGCCGCGCTGCCGGTGTCGCCTAGCCTCGCCGCAATGGCAGATACTCCCCTTCGCGGCGCCCTCGAGGCCTTCTTCCCCTACTGCGCGACGACGGGCGAGGTGACGGTTCGCGTGAGCGTGAACTACATGCCCGACCAGTCCAGTCCCAAGGACGGCCGCTGGTTCTGGGCCTACCATGTCCGCATCGAGAATGACGGCGACCAACCGGTCCAACTCATCAGCCGTCACTGGGTGATCGAGGACGGATCGGGGATCCGGCAGGAAGTGCGCGGCGAAGGCGTCGTCGGCGAAATGCCGGTCATCGCTCCGGGCGCGAGCCACGACTATGTCTCGGGCTGCCCGCTCGATACGCCCGACGGCTCGATGGTCGGCAGTTTCCAGATGATTGACGCCCAGGGGCGGGGCTTTGAAGTCGCGATCCCGCTTTTCGAACTCGAGGGACCGGGCAGCTAGCGCCCGATACCGCTATAGGTTAGGCCCGCGCGGTCGGCTTCGGCAGCGTCGTAGATGTTGCGTAGATCGACGATCGCCTTGCCGTTCATCCTGTCTGCGATGGTGGACAGGTCGAGCGCGCGGAATTCGTCCCACTCGGTCACGATGACCAGCGCATCGGCACCTTCGGCGGCTTCCTCGGCATTGCTGGCATAATGGACGCCGTCGGGAAGGTGCGGCTTCGCCATCTCGATGCCGACGGGATCGAAGGCACGCACGCTGGCGCCCTGCTCGACCAGCATGTTGACGAGGGGAATCGACGGCGCGTCGCGCATGTCGTCCGTATTGGGTTTGAAGGTCAGCCCGAGGACCCCGATCGTCTTGCCGGCGACGCTCCCGCCCAACGCCTTGGCGACACGCGCGGCCATGGCATTCTTGCGATCGTCGTTCACCTTCACGACCGCATTGACGATCTGGTTCTCGACGCCGGCTTCTTCGGCGGTGCGCAGGAGGGCGAGCGTATCCTTGGGGAAACAGCTTCCACCGTAGCCGGGGCCTGCGTGGAGAAATTTGGGACCGATGCGATTGTCGAGCCCGATGCCGCGAGCGACGTCCTGCACGTCGGCACCGACCGCCTCGCAAAGGTCGGCCATCTCGTTGATGAAGCTGATCTTGGTCGCAAGGAAGGCGTTGGCGGCATATTTCGTCAACTCGGCCGTGCGACGGCTGACGAAAAGCATCGGTGCCTTGTTGAGGAACAACGGCCGATAGATTTCGCGCAGCACGTCGCGCGCGCGCTCGTCGTTGGCGCCGATGAGGATCCGATCGGGATGCTTGAAGTCCGCAATCGCGGCGCCTTCACGGAGGAACTCGGGATTGGAGGCGACGGTGCAGCCTTCGGGCGCGCCCTCGTCCTTCAGGATTTTCGCGATCTCATCGCCCGTGCCAACGGGAACGGTCGACTTGGTCACGACCACGACGGGGTGTTCGAGCTTTTGCGCCAGCTCTTTCACTGCGGCGAAGACGAAGCTCAAATCCGCATGTCCGTCGCCACGGCGGGAGGGCGTTCCGACCGCGATGAAGACGGCGTCGGCATCGGGAAGGGCGGGCGAGAGTTCGGTCGTGAAGTGGAGCCGGCCCTTCTTGACGTTGGCATCGACGAGGCTGTCGAGACCGGGCTCCCAGATCGGCATGACGCCGTCTTCGAGCATCTCGATCTTCTTGGGGTCCTTGTCCACGCAGGTCACCTGGTGGCCGAAATCGGCGAAACAGGCGCCCGAGACGAGCCCGACATAGCCGGTGCCGATGACGACGATCTTCACGCACATTCTCCTGAAGAATACGGGGGTTGGCGCTCCCCTACGCAATCGCCGCGTGACGGGCAAGACGAAGGCGATTGCGGCGAATCGCCCGCACCCCCATGCTGGAGCAATGGGCAAGTCCGTCGCCACCTCCGCACTGCCGCTCAAACCCGGCCGCCGCGTCTACGCGATCGGTGACGTTCACGGCTGCGCCAAACAGTTGAACAGGTTGCTCAAGCGCATCGGTGCGGATCTCGATGGCTACGGGGGTAAGGCACACTTGGTGTTCCTCGGTGACTATATCGATCGCGGCCCTGATAGCGCGGGCGTGGTGGAGCGTCTCGTGACGGGCGATCTTCCGGGCACGAAACAGCATTTCCTGGTCGGCAACCACGAAATCGCCATGCTCGAAGCGCTGGAAGGAAAGGCGCTGGGCTGGCTCGCTTATGGCGGTATCCAGACTCTGGAAAGCTATGGTGTCGACAAGAAGGCGTTGTTCAACACGCCTTCGGTGAAGAAGCTCATCGCGCGGCACGTCCCGGACACGCATCTCGACTTCTTCCGCTCGCTCAAGGTGTCGAAGAAGATCGGCGACTATCTGTTCGTCCATGCCGGCATCCGTCCGGGCGTGCCGCTATCGGAGCAGAAGGACCGTGACCTCATCTGGATCCGCGACGATTTTCTCAAGTCGAAGAAGGACCATGGTGTGATCGTGGTCCACGGCCATACCGTCAGCGACAAGCCGCAGAGGAAGAAGAATCGCATCGGCGTGGATACGGGCTGCTATGCGAGCGGCACGCTTACCGCCGTTCGTCTGGAAGAGGATCGGGTCGACTTCCTGACGAGCTAGAACAGCCCGCGATATTCCTCGAGGCTGGGCCGGTGGGTCATGTCGAGGTGCAGCGGCGTCACGGCGACATAGCCGTCGGCGATGACTTCGAGGTCGGTGCGATGTCCCGGCGTTTCGATCGTCTCGCCCGTACCGAACCAGTAATAGTTGAAGCCGCGCGGATCCTTGCGCTCGATGACGTTCAGGCGCGAATAGTCTCTGAAGCCCTGGTCGCAGACTTTGACCCCGCGCACCTCCTCGGGCGGTAGCGGCGGAAAGTTCACGTTGAGGAGGGTTCCCCGCTGGGGAAGGACATCGAGCAGCTTTTTGAGAACCTTGGGCGCCCATTGCCGCGCCGCTTCCCATTTCACTCCGTCGCTGGTGCCGGGGGCCATGCTGCACTGGCTCAACGCGATGGCGGGAATGCCCGCGAGCGTTCCCTCCATCGCTGCCGAGACCGTCCCCGAATAGGTCACGTCTTCGCCAAGGTTGGCGCCGCGGTTGATGCCGGAGAGGATCAGGTCGGGGCGCTTGTCGCCCGTCATGAGATGCCCGAGCGCAAGCATGACCGCGTCGGTGGGCGTGCCCGTCACCGCGAACCGCTGCTCGCCATGCCGCCGGATGCGCAACGGCCGTGTGAGCGTAAGACTATGGCCCGCGCCCGATTGCTCCTCTGCGGGCGCGACCGCCCACAAGTCGCTGGCGAAGGGGGCGGCGATCTCCTCGAGCACCGAAAATCCGGGCGCGTGAATACCGTCGTCGTTGGTCAGCAGGATCCGCATGGCAGCCAATGTCGGGACAGGTGCAGGATCGTGCAAGCCCCGATTGTGCCATCACGATGAAACCCTGCTGCAACACTCACCCGTTAATTGGCTCATGTTAAGGTCAGCGCTTGTTAAGCTGGAGGAAACTAGCTACAGGGTCGGCGGGGCAGCGGCATCGCCTTAAGTGTCGGATATGCCGGAAGAAATTCGCTTCGGCGATGCGGGCCGCGTCCGGCCTGAACCGCGGTGGCGGCAGTGCAGTATCGGGGAGGATATTTTGGCAACAGCGCTCAAGGATCTGAACGGCGAACCCAAGTTCGACGAGATCGTGCTCGACGATGATTATCGGCCGAGCGATGACGAGGAATTCATGTGTGCCAAGCACCGTGCATATTTCCTCGCCAAATTGAAGGACTGGAAGGAATCGATCGTCGAGGAAAGCCGCGCAACGATGGCGCAGCTCCAGGTCGACAGCCTTCGCGAGCCGGATCTGGCGGACCGCGCATCGAGCGAGACCGACTGGTCGATCGAACTGCGGACGCGCGACCGTCAGCGCAAGCTCATCTCGAAGATTGATGCGGCCATCCGCCGTCTTTACAGCGACGAGTTCGGCTATTGCTCGGTCACGGGCGATCCCATCTCGCTGCCGCGCCTCGAAGCGCGTCCGATCGCGACCATGACGCTGGAAGCGCAGGAAAAGCACGAGCGCACCGAGCGGGTGAGCCGAGACGACCGCACCGACTGATCGTCGCTACAGACAGAAAAAGGCCGGCCTCCACGTGGAGCGCCGGCCTTTTTTAGTGGATCGGAGCGTGCCGCTATTGGCTGGCCAACTCATCCTTCAATCGTAATTTCTCGCGTTTCAGCTTCTGGATCAGTGCCGTATCCGGCTGCGGACGATGTTCCTCGATCTCGATCTGGTGGTCGAGCTTGTGATGTTTCTCGTTGAGTGCCGCAGCGTGGGCATTTTCCATGAAGCGTCCTTTCGTTCCGCATGGCCCCTGAGTCGGGGCGAACGGTCATCCAATCACAAACGAGAACGAATGTCGTTACCCCGACTCGGCGCCGGTCGCAGCACCGTCGCGGCTGGTCGCGAGCGTAGAGAGGTGCACCAACGTCCGAATTGCGATAGGAAGCAGGCATGAACGACGACGATCCCAAGATCCTGCTCGAGGCATTGCGTGTCGAGCACCGGCGGCTCGACGGCGAAATCGAACGAATCGAGGCGAGCGGGAGTATCGACGTTCTCGACCTTGCACGGCTCAAGAAGGCCAAGTTGCGGTTGAAGGACGAGATTGCCCAGCTGGCCGACGACATGAGGCCCGACATCATCGCCTGAGATCTGTCCCGTTTCGGGATCGGGCTGGATCAACCCGTTGGAGTCGGGCGCCTAATGGGGCAGAAGGTGCGGATGGGTATCGAGAGCGGCACATCATCTACCGCCTACGGGGCGAGCGAGGCGCGGATCACGCCGCGACTGGTCGATGCGCTATACACCGAAGCGATGCTGCTTGCCGATGAGGCGCGAACCTATTTCGACGGGAAGGGGCGCGAGGATCGCGACACGCTCGAGCCTGCGGCGCGTGTCGGTTTTGCCTGCGAATCGCTCAAGGTCACGACCCGGATCATGCATATCGTCGCGTGGCTCCTGACGCAGCGTGCCATCGAAGCGGGCGAGATCGCGCGCGAGGAAAGCGCCGTCATCGAACGGCGCCTCGGCCATGCCAACGCGTTCGAGGAGCAGACGGTCGAGCGACTGCCCGCCTCGGCGCAGCGGCTCATCCGCGAGAGCGCCGACCTGTATGACCGAGTGAAGCGTCTCGACGAGGGCCAGCATGAGCCTGCAATGGTCGATAGCCCGGCGCGCGCGCTGATGGGTCGGCTCGCGAAGGACTTGTCGTCGGGCAAACTCGACGCCTAGTCTGCGCGCCATGAGCGAATGGCGTTTCCACCCAGGCCCCACCATCCTCGGCGGCGAGAATATCGCGCAGCGGCTGGCGCAGGAGCTGCCCAATGGCGCCTGTCTGTTCGTTACCGACACCCATATGATCGAGAGTGGCCTCGCCGCGCCCTACCGCGACGCCATCGCATCGACAGGTCGCGGCGTACGCATTTTCGATGCCGTCGAGGCCGACCCCTCGGAGAAGACCTTGCTCGACGCGGTTGCCGCAGGACGCGAGGCGGGTGCGAGCCATGTCGTCGGCTTCGGCGGCGGCAGTCCGATGGATGTCGCGAAGCTTGCCGCCTACCTCATCGGATCGGGCGACCCGCTGGATTCCATCTGGGGGGTCGAACAAGCGAATGGCGAGGGGCTTCCGCTTGCTCTCGTTCCGACCACCGCCGGGACGGGTTCGGAGGCCACGCCCGTCTCGATCATCACCTGTGAAGGGGGCGAAAAGCGCGGGGTCAACGCCCGCGCGATCGGTGCGCGCTGGGCCGCGCTCGATCCTGAACTCACGATTGGCAAGCCGCGTGCGCTCACTGCTGCGACCGGCATCGATGCGATGGTGCACGCGATCGAGGCATACACCTCGGCGCATGCGAAGAACCCGCTGAGCGATATGCTGGCAAAACAGGCGCTGGGGCTGCTGGCGGGCAATCTGCTGACGGCCTGCGAGCAGCCGGACGATCGCAAGGCCCGCGGCGCCATGCTGCTCGGAGCGCATCTTGCCGGGCTGGCCTTTGCCAATGCGCCGGTCGCCGGCGTCCATGCGCTCGCTTACCCTCTGGGCGGAATCTACCATCTGCCGCACGGCCTATCGAATGCGCTGATGCTGCGGCCGGTGCTCGAACATAATAGCGAAGCGGCGCGCGAACTTTACGCCGAACTGGCGCCGATCCTCGATCCGGGTTGCGCCAACGAAGCGAGCCAGGGACGCACGCAGCGCTTGATCGCACGGCTTGAAGAACTGGTGGTCGAGAGCGGTCTCAAACCGCGCCTTCGCGACCATGACGTGCCGCGCGAGGATATCCCCATGCTGGCGCGCGAAGCGATGAAGCAGCAGCGGCTGCTGGTGAACAATCCGTGCCCGATCGACGAGGCCGATGCCGCGCGGCTCTACGAGGCGGCGTGGTGAGCGCGCGCCCCGACCCGCGCCCGCGCGATCATTATCGACACTTCATCGCGCAGACGACGCGCTGGAACGACAATGACGCTTATGGGCACGTCAACAACAGCGTGCACTATTTCTGGTTCGACAGCGCGGTGAATGGCTGGATGATCGAACAGGGAATGCTCGACATCCACGGCGACCCGATCGGCCTCGTGGTCGAGACCGGCTGCCGTTACTTCGCGCCGCTCGCCTATCCGCAGGACGTGGAAGTAGGCATGCGCGTGGCGCGGCTCGGCGGATCGAGCGTAACCTGGCAACTTGGCGTCTTCGCGAAAGGGGAATCCGCGCCCGCGAGCGAGGGCCAGTTCACGCACGTCATCGTCGATGCGAACACGCGGCGCCCCGTGCCGATCCCCGACACGTGGCGCGCAGCCTACCAGCGCCTAGCCTAGGAGCCCGCTCCTCGCTGCTCGATATTCGGTGTCGAGCCGGTCGACGAGCTGACCCGCGCCGACGATCTCCTTGACGGCGCCGATCCCCTGGCCCGATCCCCAGATGTCCTTCCAGGCCTTGGCGCCGCCGAAATTCATCTTGCTCGGATCGCTCTCGGGCAGGTCGTCGGGATCCATGCCCGCCTTGCGGATCGAACCCTTGAGATAATTGCCCCAGACGCCGGTGAAGAGCGAGGAGCCGACGATATCGTCCGCACCGCTCTCGACGATTTCCTGCTTATATTCGTCCATCGCCCGCGCTTCATGCGTGGCGATGAAGGGGGAGCCGATATAGGCGCCGTCCGCGCCCATCGCCTGCGCCGCCAGCACGGCGCCACCATGTGCGATCGAACCCGAGAGGAAGAGCGGCCCGTCGAAGAATTCGCGGATCTCCTGGATGAGCGCGAAGGGCGACAGCTTGCCCGCATGACCGCCTGCGCCGCTGGCCACCGCGATGAGGCCGTCCGCGCCCTTTTCGAGCGCCTTGTGCGCGAAGCGGTTGTTGATGATGTCATGGAGCGTGATGCCGCCCCAGCCATGCACTGCGGTATTGAGTTCCTCACGCGCGCCAAGCGAGGTGATGATGAGCGGCACCTTGTATTTCTCGCAGAGCTTGAGGTCTTCCTCCCACCGCGTGTTCGATGGATGGACGATCTGGTTGACCGCGAAGGGCGCTGCCGGACGGTCGGGATTCTCGGCGTCGTGCGCGGCGAGCGTCTCGGTAATCTCGGCCAGCCATTCGTCCAGCTGGCTGGCGGGTCGGGCGTTCAAGGCCGGAAAACTGCCCACGATCCCCGCTTTGCACTGCGCGATGACGAGCGCGGGGTGCGAGATGATGAAGAGCGGCGCGCCGATGACGGGGATACGCAGGTTCTGGAGAAGGGGGGGCAGGCTCAAGTCGAAACTCCCGTGTCGAGGTCGTGATAGTCGGCATACCAGCGCACGAACGCGCTGGCACCCTCTTCGAGCGACGTCGAAGGCGTGAAGCCGGTCGCGGCGGTGAAGGCGTCGATATCGGCGTAGGTGGCAGGCACGTCGCCGGGTTGCATGTCGGCCATCTTCACCTTGGCCTTCCGTCCCGTAGCGCGTTCCAGGATCGCGACGAGATCGCCGATCTCCTCGGGGCGATTGTTGCCGATGTTGAAGATGGCATGCGGAGCCTTCGAGCCGCCGGGCTTTACCGATCGATCGTCGGCCGGCGGCCGGTCGAGGCAAGCGATCACCCCCGCGACGATATCGTCGATAAAAGTGAAATCGCGGCGCATCCTGCCATGGTTGAAGAGCGTCAGCGGCTCATCTTCGAACAAGGCTTTCGTGAAGAGCCAGAGCGCCATGTCGGGGCGGCCCCAGGGACCGTAGACGGTGAAGAAGCGCAGTCCCGTCATCGGGACGCGGTAGAGATGCGCGTAACTCTCCGCCATCAGCTCGCCGGCACGCTTGCTCGCAGCGTAGAGCGAGACCGGATGGTCGACGCGATTCTCGACGCTGAACGGCATGGCCTCGTTGCCGCCGTAGACCGAACTGGAGCTGGCATAGACGAGATGGCGCACGTTCCTGGCGCGCGCCAGTTCGAGGATGTTGAGCTGGCCGACGAGATTGCTGTCGGCATAGTCGTGGGGCGCGTCGATCGAGTGGCGCACGCCCGCCTGCGCGCCGAGATGGACGATGGCCTGCACGTCGGTGTCGGAGGCAAGCCGCTCGACCATGCTCCTGTCCGAGAAGTCGGCCTCCTCGAAGGTCCAGCCCTCCGGTGATCCGATCCAGTCGAGCCGCGCGCGTTTCAGCGAGGGGTCGTAATATGCGTTGAGATTGTCGATCCCGAGGACCGTCTCGCCGCGCTCGAGGAGCGCCTTCGCGACATGAGCACCGATGAAGCCAGCCGCGCCGGTAACGAGGATCGTCATGCGCAATGCGTAGCGACAATGTCACAGTCTCGCCAGACGTTTGTCGTTCGTCGAAGCCGCCTTGAGTGTCCTAGCCAACTAGGACAGAGAGACGATCAAGAGTTACTATCAGGGGGCAATCCATGTTGTACGTTTCCCATCTCAGCCACACCTATCCGAACGGCACGCGGGCATTGGACGACGTGTCGCTCGAAATCCCCAAGGGAATGTATGGCCTCCTCGGGCCCAACGGAGCGGGCAAGTCGACGCTCATGCGGACGATCGCGACGCTCCAGACGCCCAGCGAGGGACGGATCGTATTCGACGAGATCGACGTGCTCGCCGATCCCGACGTGCTTCGGCGCCGCCTCGGTTATCTACCGCAGGATTTTGGCGTTTATCCCCGTGTCTCGGCCTATCAGATGCTCGACCATATGGCGGTGTTGAAAGGCATCGCGTCCTCGGACCGCAAGGCCGTCGTCGAAACGCTGCTCAACCAGACGAACCTGTGGGGCGTGCGCAAGAAATCGATCGCGGGCTTCTCCGGCGGCATGCGTCAGCGCTTCGGTATCGCGCAGGCGCTGATCGGCGATCCCGATCTCATCATCGTCGACGAGCCGACCGCGGGCCTCGACCCCGAGGAGCGCAACCGCTTCCTCAACCTGCTGGCCGCGATCGGTGACGAAAAAGTCGTGATCCTCTCGACCCACATTGTCGACGACGTCGCCGATCTTTGCCCGCGCATGGCAGTCCTCGCGCAGGGCCGGGTCCAGCTCGAGGGTCGCCCAAGCGATCTCATCGACCGCACTCGGGGACGGGTCTGGAAGAAAACCGTCGAGCATGACGCGGTGGAGGAGGTGAAAGCCAATCACGAGGTGATCTCGACCCGATTGTTCGCGGGCAAAACGATCGTTCACATCCTCGCCGACACGCAGCCTGCTGGAACCGAACCCGTCTCGGGCGGCCTCGAGGACGTCTATTTCGCAACGCTCGCCGACACCCGGCGCGCGGCGTAGTCGCAAGGGCAGGGGACCGGATCATGCTTGCTCGCATCGCCGCTTTCGAATTTCGCTACCAGCTCCGCAATCCCGTCTTCTGGGTCGGCGTGTTCCTGTTCTTCCTTTTGGGTTTCGGCCTGACCGCATCCGACAACGTGTCGGTCGGTACGCCCGGCGTGGTGAAGGAGAATGGCGCCTATCCCATTCTCGGGATGCTCGCCGCCAGCACGGTCTTCTACCTGTTCATCCTGACGAGCTTCGTCGCCAACACCATCGTGCGCGATGACGCATCGGGGTTCGCGCCGATCATGCGATCGGCCCCTGTCGGAAAGACCGAGATGCTGTTCGGCCGTTTCACCGGCAGCTTCCTCGCCTCTGTCGTGGGATTTCTCTCCATCCCGCTCGGGCTCTTCGTCGGCTCGCTGATGCCGTGGGTGGACCAGCAGAATATCGGTCCTCACGTACTGTCCTACTACGCCTGGCCGTTCGCCATCATGTCGCTTCCGAACCTGTTCTTCTGCGCTGCCGCCCTGTTCACGGTCGCGACGCTCACACGCTCGCTGATGTGGAGCTACGTCGTCGTGATCGCGCTGGTTCTCGCCTATCTGACGATCGGAGACGTCGTCAGCGGAAATCCCGAGCTGGAAGGTGCCTTCGCAAAGTTCGATCCGTTCGGGTCCGGCGCGCTCGATCTTGCAACCCGATACTGGACGACCGCCGAGTATAATACGCGGCTGATCGCACTGGACGGCAACTTGCTGTTCAACCGACTTTTCATCATCGCACTCGGCATCGCGCTGCTCGTGTTTGCCTGGTGGCGGTTCTCGCCCGCCCAGCGCCCGGCCTCGAAGCGCAGCCTGCGCAAGGCCGCCAAGCGCGAGGCGCGCGATGCCGCCCTCGCGAACGTGCCGCCCACGCTGGGAGGCGGCAGTATTGCCGCGCCCGCCGGAACACTCTCGCCGTGGCAGCCCTTCAAGGCGCGCGTCCTGCTCGAGATGCGCCAGATGCTGCGCAGTCCCGGCCTTGCGGTCCTGGTCCTACTCGCCATCGGGTTCACCGCCGCAGGCCTTTGGGGCGCGACGACGACCTATGGCAACGACCTCTATCCGACCGTGGCGTCGGTGGTGAGCCAGGTGCGTCCGAACTTTTCGATCTTCATTCTCATCATAGCGGCCTTCTACGGCGGCGAGCAGGTCTGGCGCGAGCGCGACCATCGCTTGAACGACATCGTCGACTCGACGCCGACGCCCGCCTGGGCGATGACGATTCCGAAGGTGCTGGCGATTTTCCTCGTGCTTGTCGGCATCAACGTCATCGGCATGCTGGTCGGCTGGTTCTACATGCTGACGAACGGCACGCCCGACCTCGCCATCGGCAAATGGTTCGCATGGTTCATCTTCCCTGCGGCCTTCAACGGGATGCTGATCGCCATTCTCGCGGTCGCATTGCAGATCCTGAGCCCCAACAAATATGTCGGCTGGGGGCTGCTATTGGCATGGTTCCTGTCCGTCATCCTGATGAGCAACATGGGGCTCGACCACCCGCTGCTGGTCTATGCCAACAGCCCGTCGGTGCCCTTGAGCGACATGGTCGATCCCGCGCATTTCTACGAGGGGATGATCGTCCTCAACCTCTACTGGGGCTTCTTCGCGCTGCTCCTCGTCCTCGCCGCGCATCTCCTGTGGCCGCGCGGGGGCGACCTGTCGTTGCGGCAGCGCTTCGCGCGGCTTCGCAACGGCAAGATGGGGCGGGGCGCGGTGCTTGCGGGCGTGGCCGCGCTGCTCGGCATGGGCGCGACGGGCGCCTATGCCTATTACAATACCAACGTCCTCAACACCTACGAAACGAGTGACGACGCGGAGGCCAAGCTTGCCGAATATGAGCGCCGCTTCCTCAAGTACGAGAAACTGGCTCAGCCCGCGATCACCGACGTCAAGTTCGACGTCGAGCTTTACCCGGACGACTATCGGATGATCGTCACCGGCGCCTATCGCCTCGAGAACGACACCGACGAGGCGATCGACCGGCTTCACGTTCGCAAGACCAGCGAGGACCTGGAGTTCCTTTCGCTCGACGTCGAGGGGGCCAGCCTCGAAAGCGAGGACGAGGATTATGGCTATCGCATCTACAAGTTCGCGCGTCCGCTCGAACCGGGGGCGGTCGCAAGCCTGACGTTCAAGAGCGAATTGCACCGTCAAGGCTTCACCGCGGGCGGTCCGCGCCCGGGCCTCAATCCCGACGTGACGTTCCTCACCAATAGCGCCTTCGCGCCGGTAATCGGAATGGATCGCAGCGGCATGCTGTCGGATCGCACGGCGCGTCGGCGGCAGGGACTGCCGGACGAGCTGCGCCCGCCCAAGCTCGACGACCCGTGGGGCTCGGGGCAGAATTACATCGGCGCCGATTGGGTACGCTCGGACATCACCATCACGACCGATGCCGACCAGACGCCAATCGCGCCCGGCGAGCGCGTGTCCGATACGGTTTCAGGCGATCGCCGGACCGCGCATTTCGTCGCGTCCTCGCCGATCCTCAATTTCTTCTCGATCCAGTCGGGGACGTATGAGATCGCGCGGCGCCAGTTCGGCGATATCGGGCTCGAGGTCTATTACCAGAAGGGCCACGAGTGGAACGTGCCGCGCATGCTGGACGCGATGGAAAGCGCATTGGGCTATTACCAGCGCGAGTTCGGGCCCTACCAGTTCGACTATGCGCGCATCATCGAATTCCCCTATTCGAGCTACGCGCAGGCTTTTGCGGGCACGATGCCCTATTCGGAGAATATCGGCTTCCGCTCGAAGATCGAGAGCGAGGACGACATCGACTTCGTGACCTATGTCATCGCGCACGAACTGGGGCATCAATATTGGGCGCATCAGGCCCTGGGGGGTCTCAACCAGGGCTCGGCGATGACGACCGAAACGCTTGCGAGTTATTCCGCGATCATGGTGATGAAGGAGCGCCTGGGCGACGATCAGCTGCGCCGTTTCCTCAAGTATGAGCTCGACCGGTACCTGCGCAACCGCAAGGGCGAGGCGCTCGAGGAATTGCCGCTCTCCAAGGTCGAGAGCCAGGGCTATATCTACTACCAGAAGGGCGCGCTTGCGATGCATCTGCTGGCCGAGCGGATGGGCGAGGACAAGGTCAACGCCGGGCTCGCCGACTATGTCGCCAAGTGGCGTTTCAAGGGCCCGCCCTATCCGCGCTCGACCGACGTGATCGCCGCGCTGCGCGCGCAGGCGACCTCGCAGGAAGATCAGGATCTCATCACCGACATGCTCGAGAAGATCGTGCTGACCGACTACAAGATTGGCGATGTCGAAACGGCCAAGGTGGGGGATGCGTGGGTGACCACCGCCACCGTCGAGGCCGCCAAGTACGAAGCGGACGGCGAGGGAAAGGAAACCGAGGTAAAGCTCGACGAGCCCGTCATGCTCGGACTTTTCGCCGCGCGCCCGGGCTTCGGAACCTTCGACAGCGGCGACGTCCTGGCGATGGAGACGCGGCGGATCGGAAGTGGAAAGACGAAGGTCCAACTGACCTCCAAGACCCGGCCCGCCTATGTCGGTGTCGACCCGTACAATTTCACGATCGACCGCAACTCGGACGACAATGTGCAGGCGGTTCCGGCGAGCTAAGGGAACCTCGCCCCCCGGTCGGACGGTTAAAGGGGAAATGAACCGACCGACCGGGGGATGATCCTAAATGGCAGCCAACCAAACCGCCCAGCCCGATATCAGTGCCGACATCGGCGAGAGCGTCGCCACCATCAACGGGATCGTCGACGGCTTCTTCGCGGTGCTGCCCAAGATCGGGATCGGGATCGTCGTCTTCGTCGCCTTCGTGGTGATCGCGCGCGTGGTGCGCGGCGCCATCCAGCGATCGCGGTTCGGAGACAGCGGAAGTGCCCTGTCCACGGTGTTCGGGCGCGTGGCCTATTGGGTCGTGCTCCTCGTCGGCCTTTTCATCGCGCTGACCGTGGTCATCCCCTCCCTCACGCCGGCGCAGTTGATCGGCGGTCTGGGGATCGGCGGCCTCGCCATCGGGTTCGCGTTCCAGGACATCTTCTCCAACCTGCTGGCCGGGATCCTCATTCTCATCCGCCAGCCGTTTCGGGTCGGCGACGAAATCGAGAGCGGCGACTATCGAGGCCGGGTCGAGGCGATCGAGACACGCGCGACCTTCATCCGCACCTTCGACAACCGTCGGATCATCATTCCCAACAGCCAGATCTACTCGGACCCGCTCAAGGTCTGGAGCGCCTACGAGAACCGCCGCAGCCAGTATGACGTCGGCATCGGCTATGGCGACGATATCCGCGAAGCGAAAAAAGTGATCCTCGACGCCGTTCGCGGAACCGAGGGCGTGCTTTCCGATCCCGCGCCCGACGTGCTGGTGGTCGATCTCGCCGCAAGCTGGATCTCGATCCGTGCGCGCTGGTGGCACAATAGCGTGCGTGGCGACGAGGTGCAGACATCGAGCCGCGTCATCGAGAATGTGGCGTATGCGCTCACCAAGGCGGGCATCGACATGCCGTTCGAAACCAACGTCCTGCTCTTCCACGACCAGACCGAGGAAACCGACGGCGACCGTGCCGGACAGCGCGAGGGCTGGCCGAAGACCAACGACAATCCTCGCCCGCGCTACAAGCTCGACCGGCCCGGCGACGGCGATGCGAACAAGGGACGCCCGGGTACCATCGAGGAAGTCTGACAAGAAAAAGGGGCAGCGCGGGTTTGCCGCGGCTGCCCCTTTCGACAGTCGAATTTGTGACCGGGTGACTTAGCCGCCAGCACCGACGATGCCGCGCAGCGTTTCGGCAAGCATCTTGCGCTTGCCCGCGCCATCCACCGCCGACGCGAGGACGCCGAGCCGGTCCATATCACCGGCATCGAGCGCAGCGCGCACTTCGGCGATCCGGGCCGCTTCGAGGCCGCCGCTGCGCTCCAGCTGGTCGAGATAGGCCTTCGCCACGACCGGCACTGCGGGCCAGCTGACGATCGTCTGCGTCTGCGGATTGAACGTGCCGTCAGGATATTGCGCCAGCTTCGTCGCCGCGATCTCGTTCTCGGTCATCCAGTCGGAGGGTTCGAGCGCGAAAATGTCGAGGCCGCGCGCGATCTCGGTACCGTAGAGATAGCCGTCGTAGAAATAGGTCGACCAGTAGCCGCCCATCGCCATCTGTTCGGGATGGATGGGGCCGCGATCGAAATAGGCAATCTCGGTCGGGTTGGCGCTGTCGGTGAAGTCCATGATCGAGATGCCGCCCTGATACCATGCCTGCGCGAAGATATCGCGGCCCGGCACCGGAATTGCCGACCCGTTATGGGCAACGCAATTCTCCTGCTCCGACTGTGCCGCCGGCATCTTGTAGTGGTTCTTGAAGGTGAGTTTCCCGTTCTCGATGTCGTAGATGGCATCGGCGCCCCAGGTCATCGGGTCGGAGGCCCGACAACGCGGACGACCGCCGCCGCCCCATTCGTCGGTGAAGATGACCTTGGTACCATCGTTGTTAAAGGTTGCCGAGTGCCAATAGGCGAAGCCGTCGTCGGTCACGGCGTCGAGGCGCTTGGGCTTCATCGGGTTCGAGATATCGAGGATGATCCCGTTGCCCGAGCAGGCGCCGGCCGCGATATTCTTGGCCGGGAACACGGTGATGTCGTGGCACTGGTTGGTCTGGTTGGTTTCCTGCGTGCCTTCGCCGTGACTTCCGCCCATCCAGAGGCCGGCGATCTTGCCGTCGTCGGCGAAGATTCGCGGACGATCAACGATCCGGGCCGCCGCGGGGTTGGCGACGGGAATCTCGATCACGTCGATGGAGAAGAGTGCGTTACGGTCGTCATCGGGCGCGCCGTAGATGCAGCCCGCCAGTTCCTCTTCATCGCGCACGTAGCTGGTGCCCGAATTGTAGACGATGATGCGTGCGTCGTTGGCGTCGACCACCGAATGGGTATGGCTTCCGCGGCAGGTCTGCACCAGGCCGACCTGGCGGGGAGCGGTAAGGTCGCTGATGTCAAAGATGCGGATCCCGCGGAAACGTTCGGCCGACACGTCCTCGTTGACGCCCTGCCGTCCGCAGTCGACGCGACCACGTCCCTGTTCGACCGACATGATCAGAAGGTCGCCGACGACCGAAACGTCGCCCTGTCCGCCGGGGCAGACGACCGAACTCATCAGTTCGGGCATACCTTCGTCCAGACGGTAGATGTTGAAACCGTGATAATTGCCCGTCACGAGCAGGTCGTCGCGGAACGCCATGTCTGTCTGGCTGAACGAGAGGAGCGGCGAACGCGCGTTCCACATCGGGGTCTGCTCGCCATCCTCGCCGGTCCGCATCGGCGGAAGGTCGGCGGGGTTGGCCGGGTCGAAGAAGCCCGGCGGCTTGGGAAGGCTGGCGACCTTCTGAAGGTTCCAGATGGCTTCGCCGGCGTCGTCATAGCCCGCCGCAAGGCCGACACGCGCGTCGGTCGAATTGCTGGCAAGAAGCATGTTCATCTTCGAAATTTCGGCTTGCTGATCGCCGCGTACATCATTGGCGAATTCGACAAGCTGCGGATCGCGGGCGCTGCCCTGCGTGCGGAACAGGGTGTTGACCATGTCGAGCGCGCCTTCGTGATGCGCAATCATGAGCTGAAGGAACATCCGGTCGAAATCGGCGCCGCGGGCCGCGGAAAGAGCGGCCATCTGCTCGGGCGTCGCCATGCCCGCCATGCCCGCCATCATCTCATGGCCCATCCCGCCCGCGTGATGCTGGGCCGCCTGATGATGCGACATGCCCGCATGGTCGGCGGGGTTGGGCGCATGTTCGCCGCGCTGCGAGAGCCAATTCTGCATGAACTCGATCTCATCGTCCTGGCTCGCCAGAATGCGGCCTGCGGCCTCCGCGATCTTCGGATTGTCGCTCCGGCCTTCGATGAGATCCGACATCTGCACGGCCTGGTAATGATGATGGATCATGCCCTGCATGAACTCGACATCGGCGTCGATGTAGGAGGTGTCCGCAATGCGGCCCGCTTCCTCTGCGCTCAGCGTGCGGGAGGCTTGCCCGGGGGCGCCGGGCTGGACGATCCGCGCTTCCTGCGCGGAGGCCGGTGCGGCCAACGCGATCGACAGGAGGCAGGTGCCGGCGGCGAAGAAATGTGTGCGTGTCATGGCGATGGGTCCCTCGGTTGTCATTCGGGACGCATCATGACCACGTGAGGCGGAAAGGCAATCGCACAGCGGAGATTGCGCGACATTCTCCACGGCTTTTCGACGAACGGCACAAAAAAGGGGCGCCCGTCGCGAGCGCCCCCCTCCTGGATGCTTGGTTAGAAGCGATTCCGCAGCGTCAGCCCGAAGGTGCGCGGCTGGCCGACCTGGTAGGCGAGGCGCGCCCGGCCGCCACGTTCGCGGTCGAACGACAGCAGCGGCGTCTCGTCGAGCAGGTTCTTCACGTACAGAACAACGTCGAGGCCGGAGTCGAATTCCACGCCCGCCGACAGGTCCACCAGCTGGTAGCTCGGCAGTTCCAGATCGACCGTGATGCTCTCGTTCCCCGTCATGCCATTGAAGGGCAGGCCGGGGTTGAAGGTGCGCGGATTGTTCTCCTGGTCGGCCGGCTGAGTGAAACGCGAGCCCACATGCTGCGCGGTCGCCGAGACGTAGAAATCGGCCGTGCGCGACACCTGGGTCGTGTACGTGGCGGTTGCGGCAAGCTGCAGTTCGGGCACCGAGGGGAGCCGGTTGCCGGCGCGGATCCCGGTGCTGGTGGCGAGCGGCTCGGGCAGCGTGGTGTCGAACTCGGCTTGGACGTAAGAGCCGGCGACCGAGAGCGAGAGGCCGCTCAACAGGTCGGCGGAGAACTCGCCCTCGATCCCCGTCGTATGCGCATCCTCGACGTTGAAAACGATGCGCGAGGAGCAGCTGCCCGCATCGAGCGTGACCTGCAGGTTGCTGATCTCGGTGTGGAACACCGCGCCGTTGAGCGTGATCGGGCCCGCCGAATATTTGGCGCCCAGCTCGTAGTTCCAGAGCGTTTCGTCGTCATAGTTCTGGAAGCCGCCGAACAGCGATGCATCACCGGGCGAGCAGAGCGGGATGTTCAGCGGATCGTTGACCCCGCCCAAGCGGAAGCCCTTCGATGCCTGCGCGCTGATGAGCAGATCCTCGTTGGGCTCGAACGACAGCATCGCGCGCGGACTGAACCCGTCCGAAGTCGTGCGGTCGGACTGGTTGTCGCCGCCCGCGAACAAACCGCCCGAGGTGAAGCTGCGTTCTTCCTCGAAGTCGTAATAGCGTCCGCCCAAGGTGGCGATGAGCATTCCGAAATCGTAGCTCGCCTCGCCGAACACCGCGATCTGGCTGATGTCATAGGGCAGGAAGGCGTTGTAGGGGCTGTCGGGCAGTGCGATGCCATTGCTCACCGCCGCCGACGTGCCGGCGCCGAGCACCGCGTCGGTGAAGGCATCGTAGCCCGGGGTGGGAAGCGTTTGCGAATAGTCGCGCTTGGTATCGGAATAGAAGCCGCCGAAGATCCACTGAAAAGGTCCTTCGCCCGTCGAACCCAGGCGCAGCTCCTGAGTCCACTGTTCCAGATCGGTCGTATCGCGCAGGTTCGAGGGCGTATTCACCGCTGCCGCAGGGAAACCGAGATCGACCGACACCGAGCCGGTCAGCGCCGAGGCATCGCGCGACACGAGGATCGAACGATCGGTGTAGCTGGTCACGCTCGTCACTTCGACGCCGCCAAGATCGAGCGAGGCGACGAAGTCAGCGAGCAGGAAGTCGTCGTTGAACGATTCCTCGAGGAGGAGATATTGCTCGTCGTCCCCGTAGACCCGCGCAGGCGTCGTGAATTCGTTCGAATAGAGGTTGAAGAATTCGGCGCGGTTGAAGCCGTCGGCGTGGACGTTCTGGTACACGACGCGCGGCGTCAGGCGCAGGCCCTCGACCGGCTCGCTCAGGAAAGAAGCGCGAAACCCGCGGCGCTGCCCCGAATTCTTGTTGTCGCCGCCGGCCGGGCCGAAGGCGTCGATCCAGCCCGGGAATTCTTGCCAGTAGCCGACGAGGCGGATGGCATTGTCCTCGTTGATCGGCGCGTTGACCATCGCCTTGACGTGGCCGCCCATGCCGCCGCCCTCGACGATGTTGAGATTGCCCTCGACCATCGCTTCGTTGCGCAGCGTCGTCGGCTGGTTGGTGATGTAGCGAAGCGTCCCGCCGACGCTCCCCGAACCGAAAAGCGTGCCCTGCGGGCCGCGCAGCGTCTCGACGCGGTTGAGGTCGAACAGGTCGATGTCGGGCGTGAACAGCGACAGGGAGATGACGCTTTCGTCGAGATAGATGCCGACCTGCTCCTTGACGCCCGGCTGGTCGCGGACGACCTGTCCGGCAGACACGCCGCGCACCGAAACCTGGCTCTGGCCCGGCCCGAGGTTCTGGATGGAGAGACCGGCGACGTTGCGCGACAGTTCCTCGACCGTCGAGGCGTTGGCGCGCTCGATGTCTTCCTGCGTCTGCGCGTCGATCGAGAAGGGAATGTCCTGAAGGTTCACCGCGCGCTTGATCGCGGTGACGATGATCGTGTCGGGCTCGTCGTCGTCGGGCTGGTTGGCCGCCTGCGCCTCCGCCTCTTCGGTCGATTGGGCGAGCGCGGGCGTGGCGGCGAAGAGCGCGGCCGATGCGACGGTTGCGTAGAATGCGTGCAGCTTTTTCATGATCAGACCCCCCAAGTCGAAGCATCAAAGAGGCCCGATCATGCGCCGTTTTTTCGCTTAATTCCAGCGCATGCGGACGAATCGCGAGCGACTGTGACAAACTGGTTACAGCACGATTTTCTCAGATGAACGGGAGCAGTTCGGGAGGGGGTGACTGCGCGACCTTGAATCCACGATTTGCGTAGAAGCGGTGCTTCACGATCTCTGCCTGCTGTTCGATCCCGTAGCGCAGGAAAGGGCGGCCTTCCCTGAGTTCGTAGCCATAGCGACAGAAGGGGTGCCGGATCAGCGGCAGATACCATTTTCCGGCGCGCTGGGTTTGCCAGACATGAGTCATTTCGTGGATGAACAGGCCCTGCTGGGTAAGCTTTTCCTTGGCGAAATCGTCGCTCCACCGATCGCTATCGGGATGGAAATGGATGTTGCCCGTAGGCGCCATGACGACCCCGCGCGGCTGGAAGAAGATCCATTTGCCGCGAACCAGTTCGACCTTCGAATAGTCGATCGACCCACCGAACATGGTTCGCGCGAGCTCGATCTCTCCGGGCGTCAGGGGGCGGCGCTCGCTCATTGCCATGATTCCCTAGTCGAGAGCCCTCCGTTCGCCAACCACTTGCCCAAGGCAGCACCCCACGCTAGGGCATCCTCAACTTTTCAATGGAGGAATATTTCATGAGCGATACTGCCGATCGGGTGAAGAAGATCGTCGTCGAGCATCTCGGCGTCGATGCCGAGAAGGTCACCAAGGACGCGCGCTTCATCGATGATCTCGGTGCCGACAGCCTCGACATCGTCGAGCTGGTCATGGCGTTCGAGGAAGAATTCGGCGTCGAAATTCCCGACGACGCGGCCGAGGACATCGCGACCGTCAACGACGCGATCGTCTACATCGAGAACAACAAGGGCTAAGCGCCCCGCCGACCCCCGACGAGGGGCCGGGAAGCGAATGCTCTGGCCCGGCTCCTCGGAAAGCGAGGGGTCGGGCCTTTGCGTATTGGAGAGCGATCTATGCGGCGTGTCGTGATCACCGGGCTCGGGCTCGTCACTCCTTTGGGGGGCGACGTCGAGACCAGCTGGAAGAATATCATCGCGGGCAAGTCCGGCGCGGGCAAGATCACCCGCTTCGACACCGAAGGCCACAAATGCCACATCGCCTGCGAGGTGAAACCGGCCGACCATGAAGATGGGTTCGATCCCGACAAGCGCGTCGATCACAAGGTCCAGCGACAGGTCGATCCGTTCATCGTCTACGGCATCGACGCCGCAGGGCAGGCGATCGAGGATGCGGGTCTCGAGGACATGTCCGAGGAGATGAAGCTGCGCGCGGGCTGTTCGATCGGCTCGGGCATCGGCGGCCTGCCGGGCATCGAGAGCGAGAGCCTCGTGCTGGCGGAGAAGGGGCCGGGCCGCGTCAGCCCGCACTTCGTCCACGGGCGTCTCATCAACCTCATCTCGGGGCAGGTCTCGATCAAGTACGGACTGAAGGGCCCCAACCACGCCGTCGTCACCGCCTGCTCGACCGGCGCGCATTCGATCGGCGATGCGGCGCGGATGATCCGCGACGACGATGCCGACATCATGCTGGCGGGCGGCGCCGAAGCGACCATCTGCCCGATCGGCGTGGCGGGCTTCGCGCAGGCGCGCGCGCTCAACTCGTCATTCAACGACCGGCCGACCGAGGCTTCTCGCCCCTACGACAAGGACCGCGACGGCTTCGTCATGGGCGAGGGCGCGGGCGTCGTCGTGCTCGAGGAATACGAGCATGCCAAGGCGCGCGGCGCGAAAATCTATGCCGAAGTCGTCGGCTACGGCCTGTCGGGCGACGCGCATCATGTGACTGCTCCGGCCCCCGATGGCGACGGCGCGTACCGCTCGATGGAAGCGGCACTCAAGAAGGCCGGCATGGAGCCGTCGGACATCGACTATATCAACGCTCACGGGACCTCGACGATGGCCGATACGATCGAGCTCGGCGCGGTGAAGCGGCTGTTCGGCGACGATATCGGCGGTGCGTCGATGAGCTCGACAAAGTCGGCGATCGGCCACCTCCTTGGCGGTGCGGGCGCAGTGGAATCGATCTTCTGCATCCTCGCGATCCGCGACCAGATCGTTCCGCCCACGCTCAACCTGCACAACCCCGACGAGGGTACCGAAGGTGTCGATCTCGTGCCGCTGACCGCCAAGAAGCGCGAGGTGCGCGCGGCGCTCAACAACAGCTTCGGCTTTGGCGGCACCAATGCGAGCCTGATCGTCAAGCGGGTCGAGGACTAGGCCATGCTCAAGCGGCTGCTCATCGTCCTCGTCCTTTTGGGCGTGATCGCCGCTGCGGCGCTTTCCTATATGTGGTGGGGCAGCGGCCCGACCGACGAGGAAACGGGGCTGATCGTCACCGAAGGGCAGAGCGTCAGCGGCCTCGGCGCGGAACTCGCCGACAATGACCAGATTTCGCTTTCGCCGGGGCTATGGAGCCTGATGGCGCGTGGCCTTGGCAGCAGCGACCCCATTCAGGCGGGGGAGTTCACCATCCCGCCGGGCACCAGCGCCGCGGGAATCCTCGATATCGTCCAGCATGGGACGCCGGTGCAGCGCTTCGTCACCATTCCCGAGGGGTGGCCGTCGATTCTCGTGCAGGAGAAGGTCGCGGACACCGACCTGCTCGAAGGAGAGGCACCGCTTCCGCCCGAAGGGACGATCCTGCCGCAGACCTACAGCTTCCAGCGCGGCGACACGCGGGAGGCGTTGATTGCCCGGATGCAGGAAGCGATGAGCAAGACGCTCGAGGAACTCTGGCCGACACGCACCGCGCGGTCGGTCGTCCAGACGCCGGCGGAGGCGGTCATTCTCGCCTCAATCGTTGAAAAGGAAACGGCAAAGCCGTCCGAGCGACGTATGGTAGCGGGTGTCTATTCCAACCGCGTCCGCATCGGCATGAAGCTCGATGCCGACCCGACGGTCATTTACCCGATCACCAAGGGTACGCCTCTCGGACGCCGGATCCGACGCTCGGAGCTCCAGGACGTCAACGACTACAACACCTATGCCATGGCAGGATTGCCGGCAGGGCCGATCGCAAACCCGGGGCGCGAAAGCATCGCCGCGGTGCTCGATCCGGCGCAGACCGATGCGCTGTACTTCGTGGCGGACGGGACGGGCGGGCATATCTTCGCGGATACGCTCGAGGAGCATAACCGCAACGTCGCGAAATGGTATGCCATTCGGCGCCAGCGCGGCGAAATGTAGCCTAGCCTTTGGGTGACGGCCGTTGCCGCGCAGGGCAGACCGTGACGCAAGTCAGACGAGCGCTTCCTCCGGCAGATAGCCGACGAGGCGGTCTTCGCCGCCATAGCCCCATGCCCAGCCGCCGCGACTGTCGAGCAGTTCGAACCGCGCGCCTGCGTCGAGTTCGCAGATCGCCTCGCCGTCACGATTGGGTTGCGCCCAAAGCCGTACCGCCCGGCGGAGCTCGCGAGTCACGGGCGCGGCGTAATGGGATGCGATGACGCGTCCCGCCAGCGAGACATCGGCCAGATCGCTTCGATAGGCGTGGACGGCGGGGTCGGGGTCGTTGGAACGTCCCGACAGCGCAAATTGCCTAATGGGCGGTTTCGAGGATGCGGGCTCTGGCGGCGTCCTGGACGCTTGCTCCGTTGGCATGGCCGCTTGCGACCTGCCCTCGGAAGAGCTTTTGGAACTGCTCAAGAAACTCTGCCCCCTCTTCGGTGCGCACGATGAAGATGTTTCTTCGATCGTCCTGATCGCGCTCGCGCCGCAGATAGCCGAGCCCGCCCAATGTATTCAAGGCCCGCGTTACCACGGGTTTGGAAACATTCAGTGTCTGTGCCAGGCCACGCACCGTGTGCGGGCCGGGGGTAAGATAGACGACGAGCAGAAGCGCCATCTGTCGGTTGGTCAAATCAGGCGAGCCGGAGCGGACATAGCCGGTCAGGGTGCGCATCCAAGTCGCCAGGGTCATATCGCCCATGGTCTTGCCTCGTTATTTTTTGGTTTACGTCGCGTACATGGGAAAAACGGTCGGT
The DNA here is from genome assembly GCF_039655735.1 of Sphingomicrobium aquimarinum. Lineage (NCBI taxonomy): Bacteria > Pseudomonadati > Pseudomonadota > Alphaproteobacteria > Sphingomonadales > Sphingomicrobiaceae > Sphingomicrobium > Sphingomicrobium aquimarinum. The sequence continues at coordinate 59,671 of NZ_JBBYXH010000001.1, forward strand.
TAGCCGACATTGTTTCGCTGGCATCATCAATTCTGTCGCGAATCCCAATCGGTTGAGCCGAAGGCCCTACGGACTAAGAGCCGTAGCGATGCTCCAGAAGTGCAAAGGCTGCGCGCAGGCCGAGAGCCTCGCCACCCTTGGGGCGCCCGGGTTTGGCCGCGGGGCGCCAGGCAAAAGTGTCAAAATGAATCCAATCCGTGTCGTCCGGAACGAACCGGCGCAGGAACAGCGCTGCGGTGATCGACCCCGCAAACCCGCTGCCGCCCGAATTGACCATGTCCGCGAGGCTCGACGAAAGCATCTCGTCATAGCCGTCCCAAAGCGGAAGCCGCCAAAGCGGGTCGCCGACGTCGCTGCCGGCCTTTTCGATCGTCTCGGCGATGGCGTCGTCGTTGGCGAACAGGACCGGGAGGTCGGGACCGAGCGCGACACGGGCGGCGCCGGTCAGTGTGGCGAAGTCGATAATGAAATCGGGCTTGTTCTCACCGGCCTTTGCGAGCGCGTCGCCAAGGATAAGGCGTCCCTCGGCATCGGTATTATCGATTTCGACCGTGATGCCCTTGCGGCTCTTGAGGACGTCGCCGGGACGAAAGGCATTGCCCGCGATGGCATTCTCGACCGTCGGGATAAGGAGGTGCAGCCGGACGGGGAGACGCGCGTCCATCACCATCTGTGCGAGCGCGAGCGCGTGAGCGCTGCCGCCCATGTCCTTCTTCATGAGCGCCATGCCCTTGGACGACTTGATGTCGAGCCCGCCGCTGTCGAAGCTGACGCCCTTGCCGACGATGGCGAGGCGCGGGTGCGCTTCATCGCCCCACTCGACTTCGACGAGGCGGGGAGCGTGAGACCGGGTGGCGGCGCGGCCGACGGCGTGGATCATGGGGTAGCCCTGCTCGAGCGCGTCCCCCGCAGTGACCGTCACCTTGGCGGAATGACGCTCGGCGATATCGCGGGCGCGCTGCTCGATGGCGGCGGGGCCCATGTCTTCGGGAGGCGTATCGACCATGTCGCGGACCAGCAGCGTGGCCTCCGCGGCGCGGCGGATGGCGTCGATCTTTCCGGGGTTGGCGGTAAGGAGCGTGCGCGGGCCATGGCCCGGCTTCTCGGTCAGATAGGCGTCGAAGCGGTGCTGGGCGAGTATCCATCCCAGCATCGCGGGGCCGGGATCCTTGTCGTTTGCGAGGCGGTAGCTGCCCTCGGGAAGAACTTCGCCGAGTTTGGCGAGGCACCATGGAGACAAGTCTTCGACATCGGCGACGGTGGTCACGACCGCCCATTCGTCGTCTTTCGCGCCAGGCAAGATCTGATAGGCGTAGCCGGTCTTTCCGTCGTAGCGCGCAGCCTCCAACAGTGAGCGGACGCGCTGCGGTTGACCCTTTATCCACTCATCGAAACTTTCAGCGTCGACGAGATGAATGGTGTGGGCGGACTGGCCTTGGTCGGCTTTCAGAAGATCGGTCATGCCGATGTAATGAGCGAGGCGGTTTGCGGGTTCAATCGATGCCGATACGTCAGCAGCGTTCCGGTAACATCTCGAACAGCCTCCTTTTTTCTGCTCGCAAGTATCCTTTTTTCTGCTCGCAAGTATATTGTGCCGCCTTAGACACTCGGCCTGCCTGATTTACGGACAAAAGATTGAACTTACGTGTTAAATTGCCGTTAACCATATGAGATGCGTGGAGACACCCGCAGCTTGACGGACGATTTAACCAAGGAATTCAATGATGATGAAAACGATGATGATCGCGTTGGCTGCGACAAGCCTCTCTGCGATGCCCGCCGCGGCGCAGCAGGAACCCAACAGGACGAATACCTACAGCGGGGTCCTCTCGCCACTCAATGATTCCGGTGTGACCGGAAGCTTCACGATCGAACAACGCGGGCAAGGACAGATCCGTGTGATGATCCAGGCGAGCGGCCTCGAGGTGACGGATCAGCCGCATGTCGCGCATATCCACGGCCTTTCCGGCATGGAAGCGACGTGCCCGACGATCCAGCAGGACGTCGAGGGCGACAATGACGGCTTTATCGAACTCGCTGAAGGCGCGATCGTTTATGGCCCGATCCTGCTCGAGCTCGGCGATGTCGATCCGGACAATGACGGCGTGGTCGATTACGAGATGACGTTCAATCTCAACAACAGCTCGGCTTATGGCGACGGCATGGACAAGGACGACCTGCTGCCGCTCGAACTTCGCGAGATCGTCCTCCACGGCCTGACCCTTGAAGAAGGTGACGGTGCTAACGGTGGCGAAGCGGATGGCACTGCTGGCTACAAGGTCGTCCTACCCGTGGCTTGTGGCGGAGTCGTTCAGGATGCGCGTCGTAGCGGCGAATTCAACGAACGCCGCCCCAACTAATACGGCAGCTACAATACGGTTAACGAAGCGTCGCCCTCTGGGCGGCGCTTTGCGTATCGGGCATGCACTTCGTTACGTTGCTCGCGCCCTGGCGGGTTCGTCACTCGGCAAACGGGGTTTTGCCTGGTGGATCGGATCGGGGCCGACAGGATGCGCCTGTGGGCTCGGCCTTCGCCAAACCGTCGAGGGCGGACCAGAGACGCTCCGCGATCGGATCGTAGAGAATGTTGTGGGGCGCGCCGGTAAGATTGACGTGGGTGACCCGATCGCCGGCGATTTCCTTGAGTTCGAGACCGTGCGAAGGATCGACGGTTTCGTCCTTGGTGCCGTGCATCAGCAGCCACGGGGTCGCGAGGCGGGCGGCTTCGGCACGATTGTCGAACCATTTGGGGACGAAGGCGCGGGCGAGCTTGGGCGCGGCGTCGCGCACGTTCGTAAACGCGCCGAGCGTGGCGAACGCATCGACGGGGCGCTCGTTGGCAGCGCGCAGGGCAACCGCGCCGCCCAGCGAGAAACCGAACAGATAGGTCTTGTCCGCGCCGGTCGCGAGCGCGAGGTCGGTGAAGGCGCGCGCGTCCGCGGCCAGGCCGTCGGGGTCGGGCGCGCCCGGATTGTCGCCATAGCCGCGATAGTCGGCGACGATGAGGTCGACGTCGTCGCGGCGCAGCGGGGCCGCGTGGAGCGCGGCGTCGTAGCGGTTGCCGCCATTGCCGTGAAAATAGACCATGACCGCGCGCGGGCGGCAGGCGGCGGCCCAGCGGTAGCCCCTGACCGTCAATCCGTCGTCTGTGGTGACCGCGATCTCGGCCGGCGGCGGTAGGCCCTGCCAGTCGAGTTTGGCGGGAAGCGGGTCGGGGCGAAAGACGCGGTCGCTCACCGGGCCCGCGCTGGCGGGAGCGGCGAGGAGCAGTGCCGAGAGGCTGGCGGCGAGAATGCGGCGCATCGGTCTTCTCAAGTCCGGGGTCGCTGAACCGACGATGAAAATGCGCGCAATCAGGCGGAGGGCACGCCGAACAGGTCATGCTCGTCGGCCTCTTCGATCGTCACCGTTGCGAAGTCGCCGGGGGCGAGGTGACCCGCGTCGCGCAGGTGCACTTCGCCGTCGATTTCGGGGGCGTCGGCCTGGCTGCGGCCGGTGGCGCCGCCGGTTTCCGCATCGACGAGGTCGATGATGACGGGAAGCGTCTTGCCGACCTTCGCCTGCAGTTTGGCGGCGCTGATCTTTGCCGAATGCTTCATGATGCGAGCGTAGCGCTCTTCCTTCACATCCTCGGGCACGGCGCCCGGGAAGGCGTTGGCCTCTGCGCCCTCGACGGGCTCGAAGCGGAAGGCGCCGACGCGATCGAGCTGGGCTTCGGTGAGCCAGTCGAGAAGATACTGGAAATCCTCTTCGGTCTCGCCGGGGAAGCCGACGACAAAGCTCGAGCGGACCGCGATGTCGGGGCAGATTTCGCGCCACTTGGCGAGACGCTCCAGCACCTTCGCTTCGTTGGCAGGACGCTTCATCGACTTCAGGATCTTCGGGCTGGCGTGCTGGAAGGGGATATCGAGATAGGGCGTCAGCTTGCCCGCGGCCATGAGGTCGACGGTGCGATCGACATGGGGATAGGGGTAGACGTAGTGGAGGCGAACCCATGGGGTGTCGCCATCCGGCGTGCGCAGATCGCCAAGCTTGTCGGCGAGCGTGTGCATGCGGGCGTCGATCTCCTCGCCCTTCCAGTTCCACGTCTGGTTCTTGAGATCGATTCCGTAGGCGCTGGTGTCCTGGCTGATGATCAGCAGTTCCTTCGTCCCGGCGGCGACGAGCTTTTCCGCCTCGCGCAGCACCGCGTCGGGGCGGCGCGACGCGAGGTCGCCGCGGATCGAGGGGATGATGCAGAAGGCGCAGCGATGGTTACAGCCCTCGGAAATCTTGACGTAGCTGTAGTGGCGCGGGGTCAGCTTGGTGTCGGGCTGGGGGATGAGGTCGACGTAGGGGCTGATCTCGGGCGGCACGGCCTCGTGGACGGCTTCGACGACCTTCTCGTACTGCTGGGGGCCGGTGATGGCGAGCACATTGGGGTGCTTGGCGCGGATGAGGTCGGCCTCGTTGCCGAGGCAGCCGGTGACGATGACGCGGCCATTCTCGGCGATCGCCTCGCCGATGGCGTCGAGGCTTTCTTCCTTGGCGCTGTCGAGGAACCCGCAGGTGTTCACGAGCACGACGTCGGCGCCGTCATAGTCGGGGCTCATCTGATAGCCGTCGGCGCGCAGGCGCGTGAGGATGCGTTCGGAATCGACCAGCGCCTTGGGACAGCCGAGGCTGACCATGCCGACCTTTTTGGGATTGGGAATTTGCGTAGCCATTTGGCGCTCGCCCTTAGGCGTTAAGCGTCTGGCGCGCCAGTCTTAATAGGTTTCGGCGGAAAGCTCGACCGCGTCGAAGTCGGCAGCCGCGAGGTCCTCGGGCTTGATCCAGAATTGGTAGACGCCCTCGGCGAAATGGTGGCCGAGCCCGGGGTTGGCACCGAGTTCGAGGAGGCAGAGCCAGTCGGGACTGCGCTCTTCGGCTTCCATCTCAACGAAGGTCGGAGCGCAGAGCATGCGTTCATCGCCAGCGGAGAAGCGGTGGCGGTCGACGATCATGGCGAGGGCCTCGGCCGGCAGATCGGCGCCGTTGCCAGCGGCGAGCGCGGCTTCGATGCCCGCCGGGACGAGTGCGGGGAGGGTGGCATCGGCGAACGTCTCGTGGGCGCGGAGCATCTTCCAGAAGTCGGCGCGGGCGGTCTTGGAAATGGGGCGGCCGGCTTTCCGTGCGCGTTCGAATTTGCGGCGCCAGTCGGCGAGATCGGCGGTGACGGCCTTGCGGGCCTTTTTGGTGATCTTGAGATCGACGTCGTCGACGGCGCGCTCGAGGTGGGCGAGCGCGACGGCGAGCGCGTTCCAGTCGTGCGGGAAGGTGGCGTAGGGAAGTTCGAGCTTGCCCCTGGCGTCGCGGACGAGGACGTAGGGCTGCGGCTCGGGAAGGCCCGCTTCGACATCGGCGACGGCAGCGGTGGCGGTGTCGCGGTCGATCGCGCCGGGCCAGAAAGGCGTGTCGGGGTCGGGCGCATCGGCCTCGGCGCGCACGACGATCGGGTCCATGGTCCATTTGGGCAGGAGGCGCGGCCAGTCGGCGGCAGCGCCCCAGACGCCGGGATCGGCGAAGGCGCGGGGGAGTGTTTCGGGCGGATCGTGCTCGATGAAGTCGGGGGTGAAGCCCGCGTGGTGGACGACCTTCCATTGCCAATAGGCGCCCCAGTGCAGGTCCATGAAGAAGGCGAGGACGCCGTGGTCGGGAAGCAGATGGAAGCCCGCGTCGGCGGGAATGGTCGCGCAGTCGATCTGGCCGATGAAGGAGAGGGCGCGGGTGGTGCCGTCCGACGCGGTGAAGCTCGGCCAGACGAAGTCGGCGGGAAGCAGCGGCTTGCCGCCCCAGAAGCTCAGCTGCGTCGGGTTGGGACGCGGGGGCAGATGCTGGCGGAACATGATCGCCTGGCGGCGGGCCTTGCGGAGCGCGGGGTGCGGGCCGCGGCGGGGGACGGGGGCGGCGAGTTCCTGCTCGAGCGTGTCGAGCATGTCGTGGACATGGTTGTCTTCGGAGGGCGCGGGGTCGGCGGTGGCGGCGTCCTCGTGCAGCGGGGTGACGGTGGCGTCTGTTGCTTCCGGCGCGGCGTCGTCCTCGGCGGAAGTGGGGCGGGGGGCGAGTTTGGGAACGGGCGGGGCCTTGGCGAACTTTTCCTGTTTCGCCATCGACTGGCCGCGCTCGGCGAGCCGCTGCATGCGCGACTGCGCCGGATCGAGCGGCTGCCCGTCCTCGCTCTCCACTTCCGCTTTCTTGTTCAATCCCAACAGGTTCTTGAACATGGCCCTCGTCTTCCCCGCTTCGCTAGCGAGGTCCTTTCTGGACGCAAGGGGTTGAGGAAGGGTTTACTGTGGGGAGAGGTGGCGGCGACGCGACGCCGCTAAATCGCGCACGTTCTACGGATGCGACTCCAGTAGTCGGGCTGAAATGACCTTATCGACGAATATGATTGCTACTGGGTCATCGACATCGCAAACAGGCTTTCTGCCAATGAACTTGACTTCATAGACCTGAGCTTCATTAGTCCAAAGTGCTTCGAAGCGAGTGCCCTCAATCAATAATTCGTTCCAGCTGGCAGGGAGCCGAAACGCTGGTTCACCTGTCAGGACTTCGTCCTCGTAGAAGACGTTGAACTCGAACGCCGTCGACCATGTCCCATGGAGAACCTCAGGCTCGGACATTGGGACGCATTCTTCGTAAAATTTTCTTGCGCTGCCACCGTTCATGTAAGTCTCGTATGCGCGGCTATTCTCGCATCCGATCGATACGCCAGCGTCATCGCAATCGATAGAACGCTTTGTTGCGCACCCACAAACTAGGAGCGAAACGATGACGATTGTGGCTGACCACATCCGCAAATGATTTTCCGAGAAGTGCCCGCAATCCAGCCCGCTCGTGATCGCTAGCGTCGAAGCGCTCACGTCCCCGTATTGCAGGGCGGAAAGGCGAAGCCGGGGATGATTTCGATGATGTGGTCTCCTTGCTGGAGGGCCTTTGCGCCCTCTTCCCAAAAACCGATCGACTTGCCGTCGCGGAGGATGCGGACGCCGAGGCCGATCGCGACTTCGGACAGGCTCTTCCCCGCCTCGAACGGTTCGATCTCGCGCTCGTGGAGGCGGACGCGGCCGGTGGCGCTCGCAAGGTCGGCCATATAATCGGCGATGCCTGCGCCGTGCGCGGAGCCTGCGAGCAGGAGGCCAGCGAAGCTGGTCGGGTTGATGACCGTGTTGGCGCCCGCTGCACGCGCGGGAAATTCGTTGTCCTCGGCACGCACGGCCATCGAAATCTGCAGCTTGGGACACAGGTGCCGCGCGGTCAGGCAGATGAGGATCGAGGTATCGTCGCGGCCCGCCGAGATGATCATGGTCGAGGCCTGGCGCAGGCGCACGGCTTCCATGGTTTCATCGCGCGTGGCATCGGCCTGAAGCACGATACAGCCCAGCCTTTCTGCCTTGGCGATGCTCTCGGGGTTTTGGTCGATGACGACGATCTTGCGCGGGTCCTCTCCGCGCGCGATCAGTTCGTCGACCGCCTCGCCGCCGGAGGTGCCGTAGCCCGCCACGACGATGTGGTCGGTAAGGGTGCGTTGAAGTCGTCGCATGAGATAGGTGTCCCAGGATCGCTTGATAACGAAGGTGTAGGCGGTGCCTGCCAGAATCAAGATGAAGAAGATGCGCGCGGGCGTGACGACCAAGGCGTCGAAGAGGCGCGCGCGCTCGGTGACGGGCACGATGTCGCCATAGCCCGTGGTGGTAGCGGAGATCATCGTGAAATAGATGACGTCGGCGAACGAGAGTTCGCCATCGGCATTGTCGACGAAACTGTCGCGCTCGATCCAGTGGACCGCGATGATGAAGCCCAGCAGCGCGAAAAGCAGGCCGACACGGATCGCGAACTGTGCCCAGCCCGACAGCGGCGACTTCTGGCGCAGAAGCGGTACCTGCGGCAAGGTGCGCGAGGTGGCGGGGGGAAGCTGGCGTGGCTGGCGGCGTTCCATGGGGGCGCTTCTAGGCGGCTTTCAGACGCATTGAAACCCGATCAGGCATCGATCGCCTCGTCGTCGAAACCAGCGGCTTCGGACTGGATGAATTCGAAGCGATGTTCGGGTTTCTTGCCCATCAGACGCTCGACGACGTCGCGGGTGATGTTCGGCCTGATGTTTGGAGTGTGGGATACGCTCATTTGCCCTGTTCTCCCTGCTCCATCGCAGCTGCCAAATCGGCCTCCGTGACTTGTCTGAGATCAACCGCTTGATAGTGATGAGCAATACGTGCCGGATCCCAACCTTGCTTGTTTCTAAGGTCCTTCATGTACTCGACCCATCCTTTGTGCGCGGTCGCCAGAACCGACAATTCTTCGGGTGAAGGATTTAGATCGGTCATGGCGCCTCTGTCGCCGTTACGAAGCTCTCCTGCTTCCGCCTGGAAGAACATCAGGACGCTCGTTTGTGTATCCGCGTCGAAGTAAGTCATCGCAGGTGTGAGGATGTAGGTGCCCTCGGTAAAATTGCTTACCAGAAAGCCCCGTCGCGACACATAGTGATAAGTTTCGCTGCGCCCATTGCGCGACAAACGCTCGATCTCTTCATCCCAAACGAAATCGCCCTTACCGTCTTCTTTCAGAAAAATGGCGCCGGGGAGGTCTCGTGGATCGTAGTTTATGCCAGTCATCGGCCAATTCCTTCTTCACGCATCGATCGCCGCATCGTCGAAACCAGCGGCTTCGGACTGGATGAATTCGAAGCGATGTTCGGGCTTCTTGCCCATGAGGCGCTCGACGATGTCGCGGGCGCCCTGCTGGTCCTGATATTCGGGCGGCAGGGTGATGCGGATGAGGCTGCGGCTCGCGGGGTCCATGGTGGTTTCCTTGAGCTGGTTGGGGTTCATCTCGCCGAGGCCTTTGAAGCGGCCGACATCGACCTTCTTGCCCTTGAATTCGCTTTCCTCAAGTTCCGCGCGGTGGGCGTCGTCGCGGGCGTAGAGCGACTTGGTGCCCGCGGTGAGGCGGTAGAGCGGGGGCTGAGCGAGGTAGAGGCGGCCGCGCTTCACGAGCTCGGGCATTTCCTGGAAGAAGAAGGTCATCAGCAAGGTGGCGATGTGCGCGCCGTCGACGTCGGCGTCGGTCATGATGATGATCTTGTCGTAGCGCAGCGCGTCGTCGTCATATTGCTCGCCCATGCCGGACCCGAGCGCGAGCGCGAGGTCGGCGATTTCGGCGTTGGCGCGGATCTTCTCCTTGGTGGCGCTCGCGACGTTGAGGATTTTGCCGCGGATGGGGAGGATGGCCTGCGTCTTGCGGTTGCGCGCCTGCTTGGCGCTGCCGCCCGCGCTGTCGCCTTCGACGATGAACAGTTCGGTCTCGCCATCCTCGCCGCCCGAATTGGCGCAATCGGTGAGCTTGCCGGGGAGACGGAGCTTCTTGGCGCTGGTGGCGGTCTTGCGTTTGACCTCGCGCTCCGCGCGGCGCTTGAGGCGCTCGTCCATCCGCTCGATGACGCTGCCGAGGAGCGCGCGGCCGCGGTCCATATTGTCGGCGAGATAATGGTCGAAATGGTCGCGCACGGCATTTTCGACGAAGCGCGCGGCCTCGAGACTGGTGAGGCGGTCCTTGGTTTGCGACTGGAAGTGCGGATCGCGGATGAACACCGAGAGCATGCACTCGATGCCGCCGAAAATGTCGTCGGCGGTGATCTTCGCGGCCTTCTTCTCATTCACGAGGTCGCCGAAGGCGCGCAGGCCCTTGGTGAGCGCCGCGCGCAGGCCCGCTTCGTGGGTGCCGCCGTCGGGAGTGGGGATCGTGTTGCAGTAATAACGCTGGTAGCCGTCGGTCCACAAAGGCCAGGCGATCGCCCATTCGCAGCGGCCCTGGTCGTCGGGAAAATCCTGCTTTCCCGTGAAGGGCGGCGAGGTGATGGTGCCGCGCTCGCCGAGCATGTCGTCGAGATGGTCGGCAAGGCCATTGTCGAACTTGAAGGTAGCCTGCTCGGGAACGTCGTCGGAGGCGAGGCTGGGGGCGCATTTCCAGCGGATCTCGACGCCGCCGTAGAGATAGGCCTTGGAGCGGGCTAGGTCGTGGAGGCGCTTGGGACTGAACTTCGCGTCGGCACCGAAGATCTCGGGATCAGGGGTGAATACGACCTTGGTGCCGCGGCGATTGGGGGCGGCGCCCACTTCCTCGAGTTTCGAGGTCGCATGGCCTTTCGAAAAGGTCTGGCGGTAGACCTTTTTGTCGCGGGCGACTTCGACGACCGTGCCGGTGGACAATGCGTTTACGACGCTGACGCCGACGCCGTGGAGGCCGCCCGACGTGGCATAGGCCTTGCCCTCGAACTTGCCGCCCGAGTGGAGCGTGGTGAGGATCACCTCGAGTGCGCTCTTGTCCTTGAATTTGGGGTGCGGGTCGATTGGGATCCCGCGGCCATTGTCGGCGACGCTGAGGCGGTTGCCTTCGTCCAGTTCGATCTCGATGCGGTTGGCGTGGCCCGCGACCGCCTCGTCCATCGAATTGTCGATGACTTCGGCGGCGAGGTGATGGAGCGCGCGCGCGTCGGTGCCGCCGATATACATGCCGGGGCGACGGCGTACGGGCTCCAGCCCCTCGAGCACCTCGATCGAGGAGGCGTCATAATCGGCGGAAGCTTTTTCGGGCGAAGCGGAGTCGAAGAGGTCGTCGGACATTATGGTCGGGTATAGGGCCGTAGGTGCGGCCCTGCCAAGCGACTAGCTCAGTCGGGATGGTCGAGGCCCAATGCGCCATTGACCGCGCGGCGGACGGGGTTCTCGCACCAGTAGGGTGCGCGGGCGGCGTGGACTAGGTCGATCTTGAGGAGGTCGCGCAGATCGTCATCGACGGCGAGGACGTAGCCCGCATTGCCGCGGGGCTCGTAGGTGCGCACCGGGTTGCAGGGGGTCAGCGTCAGAGTGTCCCCGTTGCGGTCGAGGGTGGCGCAGACGAATTCATTGGTGATGCGGGTGTAGCGTTCGGGATACATGGGTTTGTCGGGATCGTAATCCCATGCATTCACGCGCCGCCAGTCGAGCGCGCCTTCTTCGATGCTGGCCGCGCTGCGGGGAAGGTCGTGATAATCGAGGAGATAGGCGAGGAGGCGGTCGGGGAGCGCGGCGCGGGTGCGCGGGTCGAGCCTGTCGCCTTCGATGGAAATGGGGAGGTGGCGGTTCTGGTCGAGGTTGGACGAGCAGCGATTGTCCCAGCGGTGGTCCCAGCGCGGTTCCTGCATGACGAGACCGGTGAGGGCGAAGAATCGGTCGTAGGATTGTTCGACGCTGCGCCAGCCGCCACGATTGTCGAGGAACCAGAGCGTCGCTGCGGTGGCGAGGGCGGCAAGGACAAGCCAGCCGAGAAGCTTCTTGGCCGCGCTCGCCATGCGTGACGATGATTTTTGCAGAACATTGAAGATTGCGCCGAGCAGAACCATCGCCGCGAAGAGCGCGACGAAGCCGAAGATGCTGAATTCTTCGCGTGACAATGTTGGCGCTCCTCCCTGTGCGATGGCGATAGTGCGAACCCGTTAAGCGAGCCTTTCGACGGGGTTGGCGGGGCGTTCCAGGTCTGCTTATAGCGCCCGCTCCGACCGGATCGCGCAGCCGCGCGGCCGTCTTTTTCAGCGTCGATTCCCATTTCGAGGGGGCCCTTGTGACCGTCCTGTCATCGCTTCTGCTCGCCAGCCTGCACTGGAATCTGCAACCCGAGCCTGCCGAAACGGACGAGGCGCCGGACGAGATCGTCATCACCGCCACGCGAACGCCAACACCGCTTGAAGCGGTACCTTTCTCGGTGAGCCTGCTCGACGCCGAGGCTCTGGAAGCCGCTATCGGCCATCACCGCGCCGAGGACCTGACCGACCTGCTCGTCGGGGTCGAGGCAGCGGTTGCGAACGGGACGCAGGTCGCCTTCCAGATCCGCGGTATCGGCGCGGTCGATCATCAGGCGCTTACCCCCACGGCGGCGGCGGTGCACGCCGACGGCGTCTATCTCGCCACCAATGTCCAGACGGGGCTGATGCTCTACGACCTAGAACGCGTCGAAATGCTCAAGGGGCCGCAGGGAACGCTGTACGGACGCAACGCCTCGGGCGGGGCGATCAACCTCGTCTCAAAGCGGCCGACGGCGGAACGCGAGGTGCGCGCTGCGATCGGTGTAGGCACATATGGACGCTACGACGCGGACTTCATCGCCAGCGGCCCCGTCGCGCGCGATCTCGACGTGCGGGTCGCGACCAGCATGGGGCGCCGCGATCCGGTGCTCGACAATGTCGCCGGCCCCAAGGCCGCCGGTGGCGAGCGCGAGGATTATGGCGCCCGCTTGTCGGCCCTGTGGACGCCCCGCGATGGCGAAGTCCTGCTGCGCGCCCATTACGAGCGCGACGACGGCGTCAACACGACCCCGCGCAACGATGCGCTCGATCTCGATCGCCATGAGATCGCCAGCGAGGGCACGGGCATCCGCGACACGCGCAATGCCTTCTACGGGCTGGCCGCCGATGTGACGGTGCCGCTCGGCGCGTGGTCGCTGAAAGCCCTGAGCGCATTGGAGGGCTATCGGCAGAATTACGGGTTCGATTTCGACGGCACGCCCGCGCCCTTCGGCAATTCCAACCTCAACGCCAATCTTCTCTACGACCGCAGTTTCCTCCAGCTCTCGCAGGAAATCCGCCTCGCGCGGGAGACGACGTGGGGCTCGAGCATGGCTGGGCTGTATGTGGCGCACGAGGACTTTTCGCAGCGCTACGTCATCTGGTGCGGGACGCTCGACGAGGAGCGGTTGCTCGGCACCTGCCCCTATGTCGGCGCTCCTGGCCGCGTGGGGCCGACGCCCGCAAGCGAAACGCGCGCCTTCAGCCTCGTGACCGACATCGAGCAGGAGCGGTTGGCGCTCGCCACCTTCACCTTCAACGAGATTGCGCTGTCGGATCGAATCGTCATGACGGTGGGCGCACGACTCAATCACGAGGTCATCGATGGAGCGGGGCAGGGTATCCACGTCTTCGAGAATGGCACGCGCGCCTTCAACGATCGCGGCGGGCTCGGCGATGCGATCGGCGCCAACCGGATCGTCGACACGCGGTTGAGTGGCAATGCCGCCCTCAGTGCCCACGTCGGGCCGGGGCGGGCCTATGTCTCGATCGCCAACAGCTACAAGTCGGGCGGTTTCAACGGCGAGGTCGCCAACAATGCGACCTTCTATGCCGACGAAGGACTGTTCGGACCCGAGACGGTCACAGCCTACGAACTTGGCTACAAAGCCCGTTTCAGCAATGCGCTTCGAGGGTCGGTGGCCGCCTTCTACCAGGATTATCGCTCGCCGCAGGCGCGCATCTTCGTCACCTTCCCGCTACCCGATGGCTCGACGATCGTTTCGAATTCGCTGTCCAATCTCGACGCGGCGACGTCGCTAGGGGCGGAGGCGGAGATCGAGGTGGACGTTGCGCCCGGTCTCACGCTCGAGTTGGCGGGCATCTTCAACGAAACGCGGATCGACCAGAAAAGCGACGTCGGCGGGAATGCGGCGCTGTTCGACGGCAATTCGCTGCCCTTCGCGCCGCGCGTGTCCGGTCGGCTGGGCGTGCGATACGATACCGCCCTATCGAAGGACGTGACGATGTCGCTCGGTACGAACATCAAGGCCCGTAGCCGCTACTACCTCGACCCCGAAGGCCTCGACGAACGCAGCCAGCCAGGGTTCGCGACCGTCCAGGCGCAGGCAGGTTTCGCCTTCGAGAGAAGCGGGCTGAGCGTAACCCTGTGGGGACGCAACCTCACGAACCGCGACACCGCCGTCTCGGGATACGGCTTCATCGGCTATAATATGTTCCGTTCGGATCCGCGCAGCGTCGGGTTGCAGCTGGGAATGAAACTGTAGAACCCTTGGCTAGCGACCCGAGCGGACGGCGGCTTCCACGTCGTCGGGCCGGTAGGGGACGGCCTCGCTCATGCGGATATTGCCGCCCGGGACCGTGCGGAACATGTCCTCGATGCGAATGCCGAAATTGTCTTGCGGCCGGTAGACGCCGGGTTCGATCGTGACGACGGCATTTTCCGGGAGCGGACGGCGGTAGTCGCCAACGTCATGGACATCGAGACCGACGAAATGGCCGAGCCCGTGCCAGAAGTCGTCGCGATAGCCGCGCGCTTCCAGTCGACCGATCGCGATCTGGTTGAGATCCTGGTAGTAGGTTCCGGGCTTCAATTCCTTCGCCGCCGCCATCTGCGCGTCGAGAACGGCTTCATAGGCCGCGCGCTGCGCCGGGGAGAAGGTGCCCGACACGGGGAAGGTGCGGGTGATGTCGCTGGCATAGGTGCGGTAGGCCGAACCGATGTCGTTGAGAACGAGGTCGCCGTCGCGGATGACATTGTCGCGGCCCATGTAATGCACGGTCGCGCCCGATCGTCCCGCGCCGACGATCGAGGGGAAGGCGAGGCGTTCGGCGCCCGCCTCGCGAAACGCATTTTCGATGATGTTCATCAATTCGCGCTCGTTCATTCCGGGGCGCGCTGCACGCATGGCTGCAAGGTGGCCGGCCGCGGTGGCGGCGACGGCCTTCTCGATCAGTTCGATCTCGCGCGGTTCCTTGGCGGCGCGCATCGCCGGCAGGATGTCGGGCCGGTTGACGACCTGCACGCCCGGAATGCCGCGCGCGGCGATGTTGCGGAACAGTTCGAGATCTTTCGGCGTCGGAGCGCCCGGAGGCGTGACCGGCGAGAGCGTCACGAGCCGCTTGTGCTCGGCCGCGAGCATGGTCGCCTGATAGGGCACGGAGTTGATGCCGGAGATCTTGTCGAAGCCGGTGCGCTCGCGAAGCGCCGCGCCCACGGAGAGGCGCTCGCCTTCCCATCGCTCGGTATCGAGATTGCGGCTCGCGAGATGAAGCGATTCCTTGTCATGGCGTTCGGACGGAGAAAGGATGATCGCCGCATTGGCCTCGTCCTGAATGCCGGTGAGCCAGGCGAAATCCTGATCCTGGAGCCCGTTACCCGCCATCGTCACCTGGCTGGTCGCATCGATCTTGGTCGCAGCAAAGATGACGGCGACCCCGCCATCGAGCATCTCTGCCAGCTTCCTGCGACGCGCGGCATAGACCTGCGGAGGAAAGGGGAAGGTCGGGCCCGGCGTTCCGTAAGCGCCGTCGGGGGTGAACACCTGAGCAGCGGCGGGGCGCACCGCCAGCGCGGTCGCTGCGGCGGTGGTGGAAGCGATAAACGAGCGACGATCGAGCATCTGCGACATCCTTCGATGGGTGAAGGAGGATCAAAGCATCATCGTCGCGAGCCGACAATCGCGCTTCGACGAAATGCGCGCGCTCGATCAGGCCTGCGGATAGACCTCGCGGATCGTCTCGATAAGGACTTCGGGCGCGACACCTTCCAGCGGCGCATAGCCCCACTTGCGTCCGACCAGCCGCGCATGGGCTTGCGCATAGGCAAAAAGACGCTTGTCGAGATCGAGCCGAAGATCGTGGCCGACGCCGGCCTTGCGGAGCGTACGATTGACGATCGACTGCGTGACCGAAAACGCGTTCTTCACGCGATGATTGAGCTCTCCGATCAGGATCGTCTGCGCCAGCTGCAACTTGCGCTGCTCGTCGATGTCGATGCAGGCAACGGCAGCACCGATACGGTTGCCATCGTCGTCGAATACCGGTTCGCCGATGATCTGCATCCAGAAACGCGTGCCGTCGCCGCGCTCGTAATGCACCTCGAGCTGCGCATGATCGCTCTCGCCGTTGACGACCTTCGCGAGCGGATACTCCTCGCTGCGAACCCGGCTGCCGTCCTCGTGATAGGAAACCCATTCGCCGTAGCTTTCGGCATCCGCCGACTTGAGGACAGGATGGCGCAGCATTTTCTCGATTTGGCTGTTGCCGTACAGAACGCGGCCCTCGTTATCGGCGACCACGAGCCCGACCGGCACCGTCTCCAGCATGGCGCCGAACAGATTGAGTTTCTCGCCAAGCTGGGACGTCTGGGTTTTCTGCGCGGTCTCGAGCTCTGCGACGCGTGCGCGCAATCGCTGAATTTCCAGATCGCGCTCGTCTGCTTGGTCCGTCATTGTTACCCCGTTACGCCTCGCTAACGATCCACGCTTATGCGGCATCGCGAGGCGATGCGACGTGGACTAACGAACCCGTGGGCCGCCGAAGGGGAGCGGGGGCGGGGGCTTGCGATCGCGGCGCGGAAGCTGCGCCTGATAGGCGACCCCGCAATGGTCGACGCAATAGGGAAAGCCGGGGTTGGCCTTCTCGCCGCAGAAATGGAAATCGCTCTCGCCCGGGTGCCCCATCGGCCAGCGGCAGATCCGCTCGTTCAGGTCGAGCAGCGAGGTCTTGTCGGCAACTTCGGCGGACGGCTTCTCGGGGATCAGGCGGCGCGGCGGGGCGGGCGGAATCGGTGCCTGCTGATCGCTGGGGCCCTGTCGAACGAAACCGCCGGGGCCGACGCTGCGATACTGCGGGTTGCCCGAGCCCGACGCGGCAACCGCGGGTGCCTGCTTGTCGTCCTTGGAGGATGCGGTCGCCTTTTCGGGTTCGGGACGCGCGGCGCGATCGGGATCCGGCGTGGCGGCGGCCTTCTTCGCGGCAGCAGGAACCGCTGGCGGCTCCTTCTTCGCAGCGGCCTTGACCGGCGCGGCTTTCTTCGCTGCCGGTTTGGGCGCAGCTTTCTTCTTGGGCGCTGCCTTCTTCTTCTCGCCGGACTTGACGGGCGAGGGGCGGGACTCGAGGCCGAGGCGATGCGCCTTGCCGATGACGGCATTGCGGCTGACCCCGCCCAGATCCTCCGCAATCTGCGAGGCGGTCTTGCCCTCGGCCCACATCGCTTTCAGTCGGTCGATCCGTTCGTCGGTCCAGCTCAATTCAATTCTCCGCAAATCTCGGCAGTCAGGTGCATTGTAATCATCGCGCGGTCCCGATAGGCGAGGCGGCGATGGCTCACAACGAAAAGTCGCAAGGGGGCAACGCGGCCCCATGGTCGAACGCTCCATATGGCGAACCCGTTCTGGGGCGCGTCAACTGGGGCGGGTTGAAGACCCTCTATGTCAAGGAGGTGCGGCGCTTTTTCAAGGTGCAGCTGCAGACGGTTTGGGGGCCGGCGGTCACGACGCTCCTGTATCTTGCCATTTTCACGATCGCACTGGCACGCGGCGGGCGCGAAGTGATGGGGGTCCCGTTCACCGATTTCCTCGCGCCGGGGCTGATCGTCATGGGAATGATCCAGGCGGCCTTCGCCAATGCGAGCTTCGCGCTGCTGGTGGGCAAGCTGCAGGGCACGATCGTCGACTATCTGATGCCGCCCCTGTCGACGCTGGAACTGCTCGTCGGGCTGATCGGGGCGAGCGTGACGCGCGCCTTCATGGTCGGCGGCGCGGTGTGGCTGGTCATGGCGCTATGGCCGGGGGTCGACGTGACCCCGGTGCACCTGCTCGTCGTTCTGTTCTTCGGCCTGATGGGATCGCTGCTTCTGTCCTTCTTCGGACTGCTGACGAGCTTCTGGGCAGAAAAGTTCGATCATGCCGCGATGGTCACCAATTTCGTGGTCGCGCCGCTCGCCCTGCTGTCCGGGACCTTCTATTCGGTCGATGCGCTGCCCGAGAATTTCCAGGCGGCAAGCCATGCCAACCCCTTCTTCTATATCATCTCGGGCTTCCGCTATGGCTTCATCGGCGTGGCGGACTCGCCGGTGACGGTGGGAGCCATCGTGCTCATCACACTCAACATCGCGCTGGCGGCGCTCTGCTACCGGCTGCTCGACACGGGCTGGAAAATTAAGAGTTAAACGCTTCTCCTGCGCGCCGTTTACCTCGCTGAACCGCAGATAACATCCACATTCAGCGAGTTCACACGGTGCTCCCTCCATCTTGCGTCTCATCATTCGAGGACCAAGAGGAGTAGGGCCCATGCGTATCAAGATGTTCAGCCTCGCCGCGCTCGGCGCAGCGGGTCTCGCCGCCACCCCCGCCATCGCCGCCGACAGCGGGCCGCGCGTCGGTGTCAGTATCGGGATCGGCAACGGCTACAGCCAGCCCTATCGCGGATATGGTTACGATCGGTACGACCCTCGCGGCACGAACCGCTATGCCAACTATGGCTACGGGCAGCAGCATTTCGCCTATAACAAGGTTCGCGAGTTGCAGCAGCGCGTGGGGCATATGCGCCAGGACATTCTCTATTTCGGACGGCAGGGTGCGCTGTCGCGTGGTGAATATTCCAGGCTCCAGAAGCAGGCGGCCAACCTGCAGCAGCGGATCGACCGGATGGCGTATCGCGGCCTGAACCGGAATGAATATCGCCGGGCCATCCAGGGCATTCGCAACCTTCGCCAGTCGATCAGCCGCGAACTGCAGGACGGCCGCCGATATTCAAACTACGGATACGGTTATCGCGGCGATCGCGACCGCTATTGGAACGACGATGATCGCTACGGCAACGACCGTCGCTGGGGCGACCGTCGCTACGATCGCCGCGACCGCGACGACGATGACTGGGACGATTGAGTCTCCTTAGCCGATTACGGCTGACAGGATCGGGCGCCGGCACCCTACAGGTGGGTGGCGGCGCCTTTTCTTTGGCGCTAGGGCTGCCCACCTATCGATTTTGAACACCTTCAGGAGATCATTCGCTATGTCTTTTCCCGCGCTGATGCCGGTCTATCCCCGTTGCGACGTCCGGCCGGTCAAGGGCGAGGGGCCCTATCTTTGGGGCGAGCAGGGCGAGAAGTATCTCGATTTCGCGAGCGGAATCGCGGTGAACCTGCTGGGGCATAATCATCCGCATCTCACCAAGGCGATCCAGGATCAGGCCGCCAAGCTGATGCACGTTTCGAACCTCTACGGCAGTCCGCAGGGCGAGGCGCTGGCACAGCGTCTGTGCGACCTGACCTTCGCCGACACGGTATTCTTCACCAATTCGGGCGCCGAGAGTGTCGAGTGCGCGATAAAGACGGTGCGGCGCTTCCACGTGGTGGACGGCAATCCGCACAAGAAGGAAATCATCACCTTCAAGAATGCTTTCCACGGGCGGACGATGGCGACGGTCAGCGCGGCGAACCAGGAAAAGCTGCACGACGGGTTCGAGCCGCTGCTGCCGGGCTTCACCTATGTCGATTTCGACGATCTGGACGCGGCCAAGGCGGCAATCAACGAGCGCACAGCCGGGTTCCTCGTCGAGCCCATCCAGGGCGAGGGCGGTATCCGTCCGGCCAGTCATGAATTCATGACCGGCCTGCGTAAGCTGGCGGACGAGCGTGGGCTGCTGCTGGCGCTGGACGAAGTGCAGTGCGGCGTCGCGCGCACGGGCACGCTCTACGCCTATGAACAATATGGAATCACGCCCGACGTGCTGGCGAGCGCGAAGGGGCTGGGCGGTGGTTTCCCAATGGGAGCGTGTCTCGCCACCGAACATGCGGCCAAGGGCATGACCTTCGGCACGCACGGGTCGACCTACGGCGGCAACCCGCTGGCGATGGCCGCCTGCCAGGCGGTGCTCGACGTCGTTTCGGAGCCCGAGTTCCTTGCGCAGGTCAAGGCCACGGGCGAACGGCTGCGCGGGGCGCTGGAGCAGATGATCGGCAATCATTCCGACATGTTCCTGTCGGTGCGCGGCATGGGGCTGATGCTGGGCGTGAAGATGCACGAGGATTATGTCTCGCGCAGCTTCGTCGGCTGGCTGCGCGGCAAGGGCCTGCTCGCGGTCGCGGCGGGCGACAATGTCGTGCGCGTGCTGCCGCCGCTCAACATCACCGAAGAGCATATCCGCGAATTCGTCGATACGCTGTCGGCCGCGGCGGGCGAGTATAAGGCGGAAGCGGCCAAGGAAGAGGCATGACCGAAACGGCGCTGCCGCTGGATGAGGATGTCGTCGTCGGGCTGATCCTGCCCTCGCGCGGGGCGCGGGGACGGGTGGCGCGGCTGACCAAGAGTGTCGACGCGATCCTCGGACCGCATGCCTATCCGCCGATCATCGAGAAACTGCTCGCTGAGGCGCTCGCGCTGACGGCGCTGCTGGGCTCGCTTCTCAAGGACGAGAAGGGGCAGATTACCATGCAGGCGCAGACCGAGGGCGGCGTGGTCGAGCTGATGGTGTGCGATTGGCTGGCGGGCGAACTGCGCGGCCATGTGAAATATGACGGCGACCGCTTGGCGGACCTCGGCCCCGAGGCGGACCTCGAGGCGCTGTTCGGCAAGGGCTATCTGGCCATCACCTTCGACCAGCCGACGCGCAAGGAACGCTATCAGGGCATTGCGCCGATCGAGGGCAAGACACTGGGCGAGGTGGCGCAGAGCTATTTCGCGCAGTCGGAGCAGATCCCGAGCCTCGTGCGCATCCATGCCGACAAGCAGGACGGGCGCTGGCATGTCGGCGGGCTGATGCTCCAGCATCTCCCGGAGGGCGAGGAAGGGCGCGAGCGCTTGCACACCAAGCTCGATCATCCCGACTGGCCGCATGTCGCCATTCTTGGCGGCAGCGTGAAGAACGAGGAACTGGTCGACCCCTCGCTCACGCTCGATGCCTTGGTGTGGCGGTTGTTCCACGAAGAGGACGAAGTGCGGCTGACCGAACCGGTGCGGCTCTCCAAGGGGTGCCGCTGCAGTCCCGACTATATCGCCAGCGTCATCGCGCGTTTCCCTCCCGAGGAGCAGGAAGCGATGGTGGCGGAAGACGGCATGATCCGCGTCGATTGCGCCTTCTGCGCGACCAGCTTCCCGATCTCGCCCGAGCGCGTGGGCGGCGCAGACTAAATAATCGTGTGATATTGTTTCACTCCCGTTCATCCCCATATCTCTAGGGATGACGACGATGAAACGAGCCTTGATAGCGATGAGTGGAGCGGCGCTGGCGCTCATGGGTGCCGGTGCGATGGCCGCCGATAGCGCAAGTGCGCCGCGGATCCTCGCCCCGATACCGGGGGGTAGCTGGCAGGTGAGCGATGTCGGCAAGGAAGGCTCGGGCCGCAAACTGTGCGTCGCCGACGTCTCGGCACTCGCGCAATACGAGCATCGCGGCAACCAATGTACGCGGGTGACGGTGTCGGAGAGCGGGAAGAAGGCGCTCATCCGTTACACCTGCACGAAGGGCGGGTTCGGGACGAGCGAGATCGAAGTGACGACGCCCCGATCGCTCACTATCCGCACGCAGGGCATCAAGGACGGACTGCCGTTCAACCGCACGCTGATCGCACGACGCACGGGCGCTTGCTGATTATAATGTCCTCGCGCTAAAGGCGCGGCCATGTTGTCCTTCATCGCCAAGGCCGCCTTTGCGGGCGTCGTGACCGCGCTGATCGTCGCGATCGCCAAACGCTATCCCAGCTGGGGCGGGTTGGTGGCGGCGCTGCCGTTGACCTCGATCCTTGCGCTGAGCCTGCTCTATTACGACACGCGCGACGGCGAGAAGGTCGCCGCGCTGTCGACGTCGATCCTCGCATTCATCCTGCCGAGCATTCCGTTCTTCATCCTGCTGCCGACACTGTTGCGGCAGGGCGTGTCGTTTGGCGTGTCGATGACGGTCGGGGTGGCAGCGACGCTCGCGCTCTATGCCCTCAGTTTCTACGGCCTGTCGCGTCTAGGGTTCCGGGTATGAAACCGGCGGTCGTTCTCTTGTCGGGCGGACTGGACTCGATGGTTTGCGCGGGGCTGGCGCGCGAGGAAGGCTTTGCCGTCCATGCGCTGACCATCGACTATGGCCAGCGGCATCGCGTCGAGTTGGAAGCGGCGAAGCGCATCGCGGCCGACGTGGGCGCGGCGGAGCATGTCGTGATGCCGCTCGACCTGACGGTGTTCGGCGGGTCCGCGCTGACGGCGGATATCGACGTGCCCAAGGAGGGCGTCGGTGAGGGCATTCCGGTCACCTATGTGCCCGCGCGCAACACGGTGTTCCTCTCCCTGTGCCTCGCCTTCGCCGAAACGCGCGGGGCGGACGACATCTTCATCGGCGTGAACAGCCTGGATTATTCCGGCTATCCCGATTGCCGGCCCGAATTCATCGCCCAGTTCCAGAAGCTGGCGCGTCTGGCGACCAAGGCAGGCGACGAAGGCGCGCTGGTGACGATCCGCACGCCGCTTCAGGACATGACCAAGGCCGACATCGCGCGCGAGGCCGACCGGCTCGGGATGGACGCGGGGCTCAGTCACAGCTGTTACGATCCCGGCGCGGACGGGGGTGCCTGCGGACTGTGCGACAGTTGCCGCCTGCGCGCCAAGGGCTTCGAGGACGCGGGGCTGCCCGACCCGACGCGATACGCGGCGGGCGCGTGATGGCCTATACGGTGAAAGAGATGTTCCTCACGCTGCAGGGCGAGGGGATGCAATCGGGGGCGCGGGCGGTGTTCCTGCGTTTTGCGGGGTGCAACCTGTGGAGCGGGCTGGAACGCGACCGCGCGAAGGCGATCTGTCGGTTTTGCGACACCGATTTCGTCGGGGTCGACGGCGTCAACGGGGGCAAGTTTGCCGAGCCGAACGCGCTGGCCGATGCGGTCGCAGGGCTGTGGGGCGCGGGCGGGTCAGACCGGATGGTGGTGGTGACGGGGGGCGAGCCCCTGTTGCAACTCGATGCGCCGCTGATCGATGCGCTGCACGATCGCGGCTTTCGTATCTCGGTGGAATCGAACGGGACGATTGCAGCGCCCGAGGGCATCGACTGGCTGTGCATCTCGCCCAAGTTCGGGTCGGAACTGGTGCAGCATTCGGGAGACGAACTGAAGCTCGTCTGGCCGCAGCCGTTCGATCTCGATGAACTGGAAGCGCTCGACTTCGATCATTTCCTGCTTCAGCCGATGGACGGCGAAGCAGTCGAGGAAGCGACCGAAGCGGCGATTGCCCTGGTGATGGAGCGGCCCAAGTGGCGCCTGACGCTCCAGACGCACAAGTTGCTGGGACTGGCCTAGCTTATTCTTCCTCTTCCGCCGGCTCGTCAAGGCCGGGGACGTCTTCATCAGCAAGGCCGGCGTCATAGTCGGTGGCCGCGTCGATGGCGGTGATGTCGCGGGCGCGCGGCGTTTCGATCTCTTCGATCTGCGGCGTGTCCTCGGGTGCGTCTGCCTCATCGGCAGCGCCGCCGCAGGCGGTCAGAAAAGCGATCGGGGCGAGCATCAACAAACGCATCATCAATCTCCTTGGGTCTCGCCTAGCGCGGCGAGGAAGGCGGGGAAATGCTTTTCTAGCGCGTCGTCCACGTCTGCCATGGTGACGCCGGTGCCGAGTTTCTGGAGGCTGGTTACGCCATAATCGGAAATACCGCACGGCACGATGCCACCGAAATGGGCGAGGTCGGGCGCGACGTTGATCGAGAAACCGTGGAGCGTGACCCAGCGTTTCACCCGCACGCCGATCGCACCGATCTTGGCTTCCTCCACGCCGCTGCCGACCCAGATGCCGATGCGCCCGGGCTCGCGCCGAGCGGCGACGCCCAGGGTGCCGAGCGCCTCGATCATCCACCCCTCGAGGCTATGAACGAAGCGGCGGATGTCCTTGCCGCGCCTTGCGAGGTCGAGGTTCAGATAGCCCACGCGCTGCCCGGGGCCGTGATAGGTGTAGCGCCCGCCGCGCCCGGCATCGTAAACGGGGAAATCGTCGGGGTTCGTCAGTTCGGCCGCATCGGCGCTGGTGCCGGCGGTGAAGAGGGGCGGATGTTCCAGGAGCCAGACCCGCTCGGGCGCATCGCTCTCGCGGATCGCGGCGGCGCGTGCCTCCATCTCGGCCAGCGCATCCTCGTAGGCGACGAGTGTAGGGGAAACGGTCCATTCGGGCGACATGGCCCGCGATGTGCGGCGGACGCGCGGGCTTGGCAAGGGGCGCGCGGCTGTTAGGGTAGCACCCGACAGGGGAGCACTAACGATGGCACGACTTTCGATCAGTAAGGCTTGGGACGACGCGCGGCCGATTATCGCGCGCGACGGGCGGCTGATGTTCATCATCGCGCTGGCCACCGTAGTGTTGCCGCAGGCGATCATGATGCTGGTCGCGCCGGAGCAGGGCGAGGCGGCGGCGGTCGCTGCGGACGAGGGCTGGAAGTCGCTGCTGGGCATCGTTTTCAGCCTGGTGAATATCGTCGGGTCGATCGCGATCAGCTATCTGGCGCTCACCAAAGGCGCGAGCGTCGGGGACGGATTGCGGCGCGGCTTGCAGCGATTGCTGCCGACGATCGGCACGTTCCTCGTGGCGGTGATCGCCGTGATGGCGGTGGCTTTCGTCGTGATCGTGATGATCGCGGGGGTGAGCCTTGCCGCGCTTGACAATCCCGAAGCGCTGACTGCCGAGCAGATCTCGCCCGCAGCCGCGCTGGCGATCATCGGCCTCATCGCCTTCATCCTCTGGGTTTCGGTGCGATTCCTGCTCGTCACGCCCGTCATCGCGGCGGAGGACGGCGGGCCGTTGCATATTCTCAAGCGCAGCTGGGCGCTGACCAAGGGGCAATTCTGGCGCATCCTCGGCTTTATCATCCTGTTCGTGCTCGGCCTGCTCGTCATCATGGGCGCGGCCTCGCTCATCTTCGGCCTGGCGGTGACGCTGATGTTCGGCGAGCCCGAACCGATGAGCGTGTCGGCCTTGTTTCTCGGGCTGGGAAGCGGTCTGGCGGGGGCGCTGATCACGGTCGTCTATTCGACGATCGTCGCCCGCATCTATCTCCAGCTCGCAGGACGTCCCGCCGATCCGGACGCAGCCGAATTGCATGCGAGCGTGCCGCCGACGGCGGAGTAAGCCGTCAGCTCCAGCGCGCCAACGGTGGCAGGCTCATGAGGATGGCATCGACGTTGCCGCCTGTCTTGAGGCCGAACAAGGTCCCGCGGTCGTAGAGCAGGTTGAACTCGACGTAGCGGCCGCGAAAGTCGAGCAGCGCGTCCATGTCCGCGTCGGTCCAATCGGCGTGCATGCGGGCGCGAACGATCTTGGGGAAAATGTCGAGAAAGGCCTCGCCGACGTCGCGGGTGAAGGCGAAATGCGGCTCGAACAGCGCGCCTTCGGCATCGAGGCGATCATAGAAGATGCCGCCGACGCCGCGGTGCCGCTCGCGATGCGGCAGATAGAAATAATCGTCCGCCCATTTCTTGAAACGTTCGTAATAGGTGGGGTCGTGCGCGGCACAGGCGGCGCGCAACCGCGCGTGAAACGCATCCGTGTCCTCGGCGTAGGGGATGGCGGGGTTGAGATCCGCGCCGCCGCCGAACCAGCGCTTGGTCGTCGTGATCATCCGCGTGTTCATATGGACGGCGGGGACGTGCGGATTGGCCATGTGCGCGACAAGGCTGATGCCGGTCGCGAAGAACGAGGGGTCGTTTTCGGTACCGGGAATCGATTTGGCGAATTCCTCGGAAAAGGTGCCACCGACGGTCGAGACGTTGACGCCGACCTTTTCGAAGACCTTGCCCTTCATCGTGCCGCGCACGCCGCCGCCGCCATCCTCGCCCGACGGGTCCTCGCGTTCCCAAGAAGTATAGTCGAACGTCGCGTCCGATCCGGCTTCGGCCTCGATCGTCTCGAATTCGGTGCAGATGCGGGTGCGCAGCGCCTCGAACCAGTCGCGCGCGGCCTGTTGCTGGGGGTCTAGGGGTTGCATGGGGCGCCGGTTTAGCGAGGCTGCGCGAGCGTGCAAGGCGCCAGATCGACGACGGCCAAAATCATGCCTTGGCAAACGGGGCGGTGCGAGGCTATCAGGCGCCCAACCGAAGGGGTGGCGCTGATACTCTCGAGCGATCCGCCCTTCACGTTTACGAACCATCTACGGGACATTCGATGGCCACGACTGCACAACCGGAACAGCCGGACCCCCTCCTGAAGGAAGATGACGGCGCCCCCGAGGGCGGCGTTCGTCGACGCGACTTTCTCGATATCGCCGCGCTGAGCTTCGGTGCGGTAGGCGTGGGCGCGGTGGCCTTTCCGCTGATCAACCAGATGAGCCCGCCCGCCGACGTGCTGGCGCTGGCCTCGATCGAGGTCGATCTCTCTCGCATCGCCGAGGGGCAGGCGATCAAGACCAGCTGGCGAAAGCAGCCGGTCTTCATCCGCAACCTGACGAAGGCCGAGATCGCCGAGGCGGATTCGGTGCCGGTCGGCAGCCTTCGCGACCAGCAGAGCCTCGAAGAGCGCACGCAGGAAGGGCATCGCAACTGGCTCGTGACGCTCGGCGTCTGCACGCACCTTGGCTGTGTGCCGCTGGGCGTCGCCGAGGGCGAGAACAAGGGCGAGTATGGCGGCTATTTCTGCCCGTGCCACGGCTCGCACTACGACACGGCCGGACGCATCCGCAAAGGACCCGCGCCGACCAACCTCGTCGTTCCCGAATATGAATTCGTTTCCGATACGCTGATCCGCATCGGCTAAAGGACTAAAGGACAACGCCATGAGTTTCGCCTGGGCCAAGCCTTACGAACCCAAGACGCAGCTGGGCCACTGGGTCGACCAGCGCCTCCCGCTTCCGCGCATGATCTACGGCGCGGTCGGCGGGGGCTATCCGGTGCCGCGCAACCTCAACTATGCGTGGAACTTCGGCGTTCTGGCGGGTGTCTTCCTGATGATCCAGATCGTCACCGGTATCGTGCTGGCGATGTGGTACAACAGCAATACGGGTACCGCCTTCAGTTCGGTCGAGCACATCATGCGCGACGTGAATTCGGGCTGGTTCCTGCGCTATGCGCACGCCAACGGCGCGAGCTTCTTCTTCATCGTCGTCTACATCCACATCTTCCGCGGGCTCTTCTACGGCTCCTACAAGGCGCCGCGCGAACTCGTCTGGATGCTGGGTCTCGTCGTCTACCTCCTGATGATGGCGACCGCCTTCATGGGCTATGTGCTTCCCTGGGGCCAGATGAGCTATTGGGGCGCGCAGGTCATCACCGGCTTCTTCAGTGCGTTCCCCTTGATCGGCGAACCGCTGCGCGTCTGGCTCCTGGGCGGCTATGCGCCCGACCAGGCGGCGCTGACGCGCTTCTTCAGCCTCCATTATCTCATGCCGTTCGTGATCGCGGGTGTCGTGATCCTCAAGACGTGGGCGCTGCATATTCCGGGTTCGTCGAACCCCACGGGCGTCGACGTGAAGACGGAAAAGGATACGCTGCCCTTCCACCCCTTCTTCACCGCGAAGGACGGCTGGTTCGTGCTCGCGGTGCTGATGGTCTACGTCACCGTGACCTTCTTCCTGCCGAACGCGCTCGGCCATGCCGACAACTATATCGAGGCGAACCCGCTGGCGACGCCCGCGCACATCGTTCCCGAATGGTACTTCTGGCCGTTCTACGCGATCCTGCGTGCGTTCACCGCGGACTTCATCCTGCCGGCAAAGCTGTGGGGCGTGCTCGCGATGTTCGCGGCGATCCTGCTGCTCTTCTTCCTGCCGTGGCTGGATCGTTCGCCGGTGCGCTCGGGTCATTATCGCCCGCTGTTCAAGGTGTTCTTCTTCATCTTCGTCGCCGACATCGTGCTTCTCGCCACCTGCGGGGTGATGCCGGCCGAACAGCCCTGGGTGGCCTTGAGCCAGCTCGGCACCATCTATTATTTCGCCCACTTCCTCATCATCCTGCCGCTCATCTCGAAGTTCGAGAAGCCGCTGCCGCTGCCCAACTCGATCTCGAGTTCGACGCTGCACGGCGAGGCGGAGGAAAGCGCGCCCTACGGGCTCGCCAAGGCGTAAGACACGGGACGCGAGAAGAGATTAGAACATGGGTCAGATCCTGAAATTCATCGGTGTCCGCGGCATCGCCTTCCTCGTCGGCGCGGGCTTCATCCTCGTCCTGGCGATCGCGCTGATCGGCGACCTGTCGACCTACCTGAAGAACCCGCCGCCCGAGACGGCCGAGCATGTGCTGCACAAGGAAGCCAAAGATATCGGCTTCACCTTCGACGGCCCCTTCGGTCGCTACGACCAGGCACAGCTTCAGCGCGGGCTTCAGGTCTACCAGGAAGTCTGTTCCTCGTGTCACGGCATGCAATATGTCGCGTTCCGCAATTTCGAGGATCTCGGCTACACGCCCGACCAGGTGAAGGCGTTCGCCGCCAACTGGCCGATCGAGGTGCCGACCCTGAATCCCGACACGGGCGAACGTGCCACGCGTCCGGCGATCCCGTCCGATCGCATCCCGAGCCCGTACGATAACGAGGTTGCGGCGCGCGCGGCGAACAACAATGCTTATCCGCCCGATCTCAGCCTGATCGTGAAGGCCCGCGAGGGTGGGGCGCCGTACATCTACTCGCTGCTCACCGGCTACCAGCAGCCCTATCAGGGCTATGACCGGCCGGCCGCCGAGCTGGCGGAGGAATTCCCCTCGGCAGCACCGGGCGAGGGTCTCTATCACAATCCCTATTTCGCCAACCTCAACATCGCCATGCCGGCGCCGATCACCTCGGACGGGCAGGTGACCTATCCCGAGGGGGCACCCGCGGCGACGGTCGAGCAGATGTCGGCGGACGTTGCGGCCTATCTCGCCTGGGCGGCCGAGCCCAAGGCGGACACGCGCAAGAATGCCGGGATTGCGGTCCTCGTCTTCCTCGCCTTTGCGACGGTGTTTGCTTACCTCAGCTATCGCCAGATCTGGGCCGAGGCGAAGCGCAAGGTCGTGGCGAAGGGTCCGCTGGACCCCGAGAATATGGCGGAGCGTGAAGAGGCCAAGGACGAAGCCGCCGAGCACGGACGCGGCGTGAAGGGCTAGAAACCCGCTTCGTCCTTAGCGACCAAGTAGCGACGGCTCGGCAGGACTTCCCTGCCGGGCCGTTCTGCTTTTCGGGGGTGCGAGATGTGGACCCGGGCGAACAGCACTGGCATGGCGGATAGTCGCACGCTTCACCGCAGGGTTTCAGGAGACCTGTCATGAGCAGATTGTCCGCCGCATCGGACCGGAACGATGATCTACGCAAACTCGTTCGCACGATTCCCGACTTTCCGCGCCAGGGCGTGCAGTTTCGCGATCTGACGACCCTGTTTCTCGACCCCGCGGGGTTCCGCGCCAGCGTCGAGCGTCTCGTCGAAAGTGTGACCGTGCCCGTCGATCTGGTGGCGGCCATCGATGCTCGCGGCTTCGCGATCGGCGGCGCCGTCGCGGAGCGTCTCGGCGCGGGCCTTCTTCTCATTCGCAAGGACGGCAAGCTGCCGGGCGAGACGATCCGCGAACCCTACACGCTGGAATATGGCAAGGATGCGCTGACGCTGCACGAAGGCTCGGTGCCAACGGGGTCGCGGGTACTACTCGTCGACGATCTGATCGCCACCGGCGGGACGACCGGCGCGGCGGTGAAACTGGTCGAACGCGCGGGCGGGCGCCTGGTGGGTGCGCGCTTCCTCATCGAGCTTCCCGAACTCGGTGGCACTCGCAAACTGCGCGACCTCGGGGTCGAAAGCTGGAGCCTGATGGAATTTGCCGGCGACTAGGCCGGGCGACAGTGCGAGAGCATGCTGGCCGTGAATTGCATCACCTCGACCTGATCCTGGTTGAAGACAATGATACGGCTCTTGTGGATCCCCACACCGGGTCGACTGTCGAGCCGGCGTTTGGACAGGATTTCCATCTCCACCGAGAGCGTGTCTCCCGGGTGGACGGGCCGCGGCCAGCGTAATTCATCCACGCCCGGCGAACCGAGGCTGGCCATCTTCTGCTCGGTCATACGATCGACGAGCATCCGCATGGTCATCGCACAGGTGTGCCAGCCCGAAGCCGAAAGGCGGCCGAACAGGCTTCGCGCGGCGGCCTCGTCGTCGAGGTGGAAGGGCTGCGGGTCGTAGGCACGCGCGAAGGCGAGCACTTCCTCGCGGGTGACTTCATAGGCGCCGAAGCGCTCGACCGCGCCGACCTCGACATCTTCCCAGTAGATCATGGCATGACCTTGATGAAGAAGAGCGTGCCATCGGGCCCGCGGAAATATTGCCAGCGATGGCCGGCCCAACTGCCCGGCTCGCCGACCAGCTCGACGCCCTCGGCGACGAGGTGGTCGCGCGCGTCGTCGAAGTCCTCGACCGTGAAGGCGATCGTCGGGGGTGTGTTGTTGCGCTTGCCCGGCCCGTCGCGCCCGAAGATCTCGACCTGCTGGCCCGAGGGCATCGAGAGGATCGACTGGTCGGCGGCGGTCTCGTCGACCGTCAGCCCGAGCGTCTCGGAAAAGAAGCGGTGCATCTCCGCATGATCGTCGGTGCCGACCCCCATCCAGCCGATGCCGATGATGCGCATCGGCATCACACGTTGAACTTGAAGAGCATCACGTCGCCGTCATGGACGACATATTCCTTGCCTTCCTGCCGCAGCTTGCCGGCATCGCGCGCTCCGCTTTCGCCGCCGAGGCCCACATAATCGTCGAAGGCGATGGTTTCGGCGCGAATGAAGCCGCGCTCGAAATCGGTGTGGATCTCGCCCGCGGCCTGCGGTGCCTTGGCGCCGCGGAAGACCGTCCAGGCCCGCGCTTCCTTGGGACCCGCGGTGAAGAAGGTGTGCAGATTGAGCAGCTCGTAGCCCGCGCGGATGATGCGGTTGAGGCCGGTTTCCTCAAGCCCCATCTCTTGCAGGAATTCGAGGCGCTCGTCGCGTTCCATTCCCACCATGTCGGCTTCGATCGCGGCGGAGACGATGACCGCCTCGGCGCCCTCGGCCTCGGCCTTGGCGAAGACCTTGGCGGACAATTCGTTGCCGTTCGCGGCATCCTCTTCGTTGACGTTGCAGACGTAGAGGACGGGTTTGGCAGTCAGGAGCTGCGCCTGCGCGAAATGCTTGGCTTCCTCCTCGTCGTTGACGTCGGTGAGGCGGGCGGGCTTGCCTTCGCGGAGCAGGTCGAGCGCCTTGCCCAATACGCTTGCCATGATCTTGGCGTCCTTGTCGCCGCCGGTGGCGCGCTTCTGGGCATTGGGCACGCGCTTCTCGAGGCTTTCCATGTCGGCGAGCAACAGTTCGGTCTCGACCACTTCGGCATCGGCGAGCGGGTCGACCTTGTTGGCGACATGCTGGATGTCGTCGTCCTCGAAGCAGCGCAGGACATGGACGATGGCATCGACCTCGCGGATATTGGCGAGAAACTGGTTGCCGAGCCCTTCGCCCTTGCTGGCGCCCGTCACGAGCCCCGCAATGTCGACGAAGGCGAGCTGGGTGGGGACGATCTTGGCGCTGCCCGCGATCCTGGCGATTTCATCGAGCCGCGGATCGGGGACCGCGACCTGTCCGACATTGGGCTCGATGGTGCAGAAGGGATAGTTGGCGGCCTGCGCGGCCTGTGTTTCGGTGAGCGCGTTGAAAAGCGTCGATTTGCCGACGTTGGGCAGGCCGACGATGCCGCATTTGAAACCCATGATTTTCTACTCTTTTGGTTTGCCGCGATCTGCATCGCGTGCTTCTTTCCGTTGGCCGGTGCCTTAGGAGAAGGACGGACTTTCGACAAGCGCGGGACGGAGGGGAGTGGGGAGGTTTCATGCCCGAAAATGCGACGAGGCCACCGATGAAACCGTGGCAGGCGACCTCGACGATCGTCGCGACCCAACTGGGGTTCGTCGGCTTCGCCTATGCGATCGCCCGATGGCAGGACGTCGCGCTGTTCGAGGCGCTCCGCTTCGCGCCCGAAGCCCTCGCTTGGGGCGTGGCGGGAGCGGCGGCAATGCTCGCGCTCGTCTACGGGTCGCGGACACTTCTGCCGCGAGTCTGGGTTGATCTCGACAAGCTCGTGCGCGAGGTGTTCGGGGAGAGTGGACTGTCGCTTGGCTGGCCGACGATCCTGCTGGTCTCGGCAAGCGCTGGGATCGGCGAGGAGCTTCTTTTTCGCGGCGCCTTGCAGGGCTGGTTGGCGAGCGAGGTACCGCTGTGGCTCGCCATCGTCGGGCCGGCGCTGCTCTTCGCCGTGTTGCACCCTTTCAGCCGCGCCTATGTCGCTTATGCCTTCGTGATCGGCTGCTTTCTCGGCGCGCTATACTGGTGGACGGGCAGCCTGCTCGCCGCCGTCATCGCGCATGCGCTCTACGACGTCGTGGCGCTGGGACGCCTGAAACGCATGATGGCACGGGACGTCAGGCGAAGTTGAAGCTGATGGAGAGGCGCTCGCCGGGGCCGGGATGGGGAAGCACCTCGTGGCGCAGGAAACTTTCCCATAACAGCAGCGTCCCCGCCTTTGGGGCGATGGTGACGAAGGGCTGGAGATGCTCGGGCGCGTCGTCGCGGCGCAAGGGAGCGGCCATCATCATGGCGTGGCGCGGATCCTCGAACCGGATCGCCCCCGCGCCCTCGGGGATTTCGACGTAAAGCGTTCCCGAGAGGACGCTGTGGGGATGGAGATGCGAGCTATGATGCGCGCCCGGCTCCATGAGGTTGACCCACAAATGGTCCAGGGTCGGTCGGTAATCCCAGCCGATATCCTTCGCAAAAGCGCGGGCGCGGCGGGTGAGGAGCGGTTTGAGGTCCCCGATGACCGGATCGCGCGTGACGAGATCGTCCAACGAGGCGTAGCTGGTGTAGCCCCTATAGTTCTTCTCTTCGGCCCATTCCTGCCCGGCCTCGTCCTCCTCGGCGAGATAGCGGATGGTGTCGGCAAGCTCGTCGAGACGCTCGGCGTCGAGCATTTCGCTGCGGTGGAGCGGCGTCGCGAATAGGAGGCGGGTGTCGGCCATCGTCAGTCTCCCTGCCGCAGCGCGACATCGTTCATGAAGCGCACGCCTTCCTTTTCCGCTAGCCAATGCGCCTCGGCGGCCATCGACACGAGCATATGCGCAAGGTCGTCGATTTCGCTTTTGGCGTAATTGCCGAGGACGTGGCCGGTGACGCGATCCTTGGAGCCGGGGTGCCCGATGCCGATCCGTACGCGGCGGAAGTCGGGGCCGAGATGCGCGTTGATCGAGCGCAGGCCGTTGTGCCCGGCAAGGCCTCCGCCGTCGCGCACCTTGACCTTCATCGGCGCAAGATCGAGCTCGTCATGGAAGACCGTGAGGGCCTCGACGTCCAGTTTGTAGAAGTCGAGCGCGGCACGAACCGACTGGCCGCTCTCGTTCATGAAGGTTTCGGGCTTGAGAAGAATGATCTTCGTCTGCCCGATGCGGCCCTCGGCGGTCTGGCCGCGGAACTGCTTCTTCCACGGCGAGAAACCATGTTCCTCGGCGATCGTGTCCAGCGCCATGAAGCCGACATTGTGCCGGTGTGCCTGATATTTTCCGCCCGGATTGCCGAGCCCTGCCCACAATTGCATGGCGGCCTCCTAGCCAAAAAAGAAACCGCCGCCCAGCCCGGGGGCGGAGCGGCGGTTCCGTCTGTTCGCGATGGGCGCGAAAGCGGGCTTATTCGCCGCCTTCGTCGCCGCCTTCGGCATCGTCGCTCTGCTCGGTCGCGGGGACTTCGCTCGGATCGACGGCCTCTTCGTCTTCTTCTTCTTCCGAAGCGGCCTTGAGAACGCGCGGCGCCACCATCGTCAGCACCGTATAGTCGCGATCGACCGTCGGCTTGGCGCCTTCGGGAAGATCGACCTGGCTGATGTGGATCGCATCGCCGATTTCCATGCCGTCGAGGCTGATGACGACCTCATCGGGAATGTCGCCGGCATCGACCAGCAGTTCGAGCTCGTGACGCACGACGTTGAGCACACCGCCGGCCTTCATGCCGGGCGAGGCTTCCTCGTCGACGAAGCGGACCGGGATCTTCACCTCGACGAACGCGCCCTTGACGAGGCGGAAGAAGTCGACGTGGATCGGGCGGCTCGTGACCGGGTGGAACTGGATGTCCTTGGGGAGGGTCCGGTGGCTGTCGCCATCGACCTCGACCCGGACGACCGAGTTCATGAAGTGTCCGGTCTGGAGCATCTTCACCAGTTGCTTTTCCTCGATATGGATGCCGAGGGGTTCCGTCTTGCCGCCGTAGACTACGGCGGGGACCCGACCTTCGCGGCGCAATTCACGGGAGGCTCCCTTGCCAGCCTGTTCGCGCAGCTCGGCGGGCAGCGTCAGCTGATCGCTCATATGCTTGTTTCCTTTAGATGTATCTTGCCGTGCAGCACCGCCTCCAGGGATGACCAGAGCTGCAACCGGCGCGCTATAGGGCGCGGCGGTCCTGCGCGCAAGCTCTAGCTGGCGACGCGGCTGACCGTGAGGCCGGCAGCCTCGAGCGCGGCAAGAACTCCCGACGGTCCGACGAGCGCACCCGCGTTGACGGCGACCATCTGCGTGCCGGGCGTGGCAAGACGGGCTCGGACCAGGTCGGCGAGGCGTCGGTTTCGCTGGGTAACCAGCGCTGCATGGAGCGCGGTACCGGGGGCGATCCCCATGTTGAAGGTCGCGTCGATCGCGTCGAGATCACCGCTGCTCCATGCCGCCAGCATGTCGGTGAAGCGCGTCTTGATGGCGTCGGGGCCGAGGATCACCGATTCGAGGAGCTGGCGCTGCGCTTCGATGGGAAGCGCGTCATAGGCTTCCAGCTGCTGGCGGTTGGTCTCGAGCTGGTCGAGGCGTTTGCCGGAAAAGGCCGCGCGCAGGTCGGGTGCGACACCCGCCGCGCCGCTGAGGCCCAAGAGCTGCATATGCGCCGAGTAGAGCGTGAAGGCGGCGGCCCAGTTCTCCATGATGTCGTAGGTCGCAGTCTCGACGCCCGAGCGGGCCATGAGGTTGGACAGCGTGGGTCGGAGCGCCGGATCGACACGATTGAGCAGCGGCGGAAGATCGCGCGCAAGACCGAGGTCGGCCATCAGGCGGCCGGCGCTGGCCTGATCGCTGCGGTCGATCAATGTCTCGAGAACCAGCGTGTCGCTGGCGGCGATGGCAGCGTCGATGGCGGGCGTGCGCCATTCGTAGGTTTCGGGCAAATAAGCGAAGGTGCCGAGCAGGTAGAGCGTCGTGTCTTCATCGCGGACCTGCCAAAGGGCGGGGTTGGTCGATTCCACCGTCGCAGCGGCAGATCGGGGCGCGTCGACCGAGATGGCGCGGCTGGCGTCATAATCGTCGAGATCGCGATTGCCCGCGGTGGCACAGGCGGTGAGCGCAAGGGCGGCGGCGCTGACGAGAAGGCTCTTCATGGCCGCGATGATGCGCCCGAGGCGTCGGCCAGCGCAAGCCCTATCGCAAAACCGCCCCGCCGCTGGATAGCGACGAGGCGGTCTGGAAGAGGATGCGATGGCTTACTGGACGCGCTCGATCGTGAACCCCTTGGCTTCGAGCATCGACTGGACGCTGTCGCCGCCGACGAGATGGCCGGTGCCGACGGCGACGAACACGGTGCCGGGCTGGTCCATCCGTTCGGCCAGCGTCTGGGTCCACTTGGCGTTACGATCGACGAGGATCGCCTGATAGCTTTCAGGCGAACCGTCGTTCATTTCCTTGAAGACTTCTTCGAAACCCGCGGTGTTGCCGGTGGCCCAGTTCGTACGCATCGTCTCGAACATCTCCGGCAAGTCGTCGAACTCTGCCATGCCTTCGTTGAACACCTTGGCCTGCGCTTCGAGGCTCACGCCGCCGAGGGCGGCGAGCTGCTCGACGGTCGTCTCCAACCCGCCCAGCGTCTTGCCGTCTTCGTTGGCGGAGTTGAGGATGGTCATGTCGGCGCCCTTGTCCATCGTGAGGCCCATGCCGGGCAGGCTCATCTGCGTCAGGGTGAAGCTCGCCATCGTCGGCTCCATCTTGGCGACCGCCATCGCGGGGAGGCCGACCGTCTCGGCCTTCTCGACGAACAGCGCATAGGCTTCGGGTGCGACGAGGCTTTCGAGCGTCTGATCGCCCGAGAGCATGACATGCTCCATCATCGCGGCCTGGATAACGCTCGCGTCGGTTTCGGGCACCGCCTCGATATAGACTTCGCTCGATGCGTCATAGGCATCGCGCACGGCGCCGTCGAACCAGACTTCGTTGCCCTCGAGGAAATGGAAGGTGCCGAACAGATAGATGGTGGTGTCCTCGTCGGCGACCTTCCACAGCGCGGGATCGGCGTCGATCTGCTCCTGCGCGCAGGCCGGCGCGGCGATCAGCGCCAATGCGGCGGTGGAGAGGCCGAGGGCTTTCTTGATATTGGATACGAACATGATGATTTTTCTCCGAATTGTGTGTGTGCGTGAAAGATCAGTCGTCGATGCGCGTGACGGTGTAGCCGCGCTCGCGAAGCATGGAGACGACGCTGTCGCCGCCGACGAGGTGACCCGCGCCGACCGCGACGAAAACGGTGCCCGGCTGGCCCATCCGCGTCACGATATCGCCGGTCCAGTCCGCGTTGCGTCGGGTGAGGAGCGCGCCTCGCACCTCGGAGCCCATCTCGAGATCCTCGTTGAAGACATCCGCGATGCCGGCTTCGTCACCGCGCGACCAGGCAACCTGCATGGCGTTGAGCATCGCGACGATTTCCTCGTCGGTCGTATCGTCGAGGCTGCCGTTGGTGAAGGCGACCTGCGCCTCGGGTGACATCGTGTCGAAATAGCTGAGCTGCTCGCGGGCGGTTTCGAGGCCCTTGATGGGAAGGCCGCGTTCCTCGACCAGATTACGCAGCGTCATCTCGACACCGGCCTCGCCGGACATGCCCGCCTTGGTGGCGATCGCATTGGCGAGTGTCAGTCCGACAAACCACGTCTCCATGACGTCGAGCGCCTGAGCGGGAACGCCCAGCGGCTTGACCAGCTCGACGACACGGGCCGCATTCTCGGCGCCGAGACGTTCGGCTAGCGAGGGCTGGCCGGGCGAAATCGCCAATTCCATAATCAGCGGCTGAAGTGCCGCCGGATTAGAAAGATCGTCGGCGATCTCAAAATAGACTTCGTCCGAGGCGGCGAGGGCGGCGTCGATCGTGTCGGTGCGCCAGTTGTAGCCCTCGGGCAGCAGGTGGAACGTGCCGAGCAGATAGACGGTCGTGTCCTCGTCGGCGACGCGCCAGATGGCGGGGTCGATCGTGCCTTCGGGCGCGACATTGCCGGTGGCGGGGGCGGCGCTGACCGACATGCCGTCGTCATAGGTGGCGCAGGCGGAAAGGCCGAGCGCGGTGGCGGCGAGGAGGAGGGTCTTCTTGATCATGGAATCGTCCTTTTTTATCATAGGTTTGATGAATGGTTCATTTGTATCGGTGGAAAAGATAGCCGAGCATTGTGACAGCGAAGAAAGCGACATAGACCGCCTCGTGCAGTGGCTCGGCAACGAAGCCGCCTTTCCAGAGCGCGTACCAGGCGGGGTACAGGCAGATGAGCGCGAAGCCGCCGGCCTGCACCGCCCAGGCCTGGTGCGAGAGCTCGATCTCGTCGGTCGTCTTCGTGGCGGCGAGTATCAGCAGCGGGATCACCACCAGGACGTTGATGACGACGCCGATCGCGACGATCGGAGGCCAGCCGCCGCCCGATGAAGCGAACAGGCCATCGGTGGTCACGGCAAGCGTGGCGCCGACGATGGCACCGAGCCCGATGGCAAGCCCGATGATGATCTTTTGCAGGCGGACGCGCCGGGCTTCGCGCGCTTCGCCGGTCGGCGCTTGAGGGGAAGAGGTCGTCATTCGATCGTCTCCGGTCATTCAGAAGCGGTTGAGGAGCTTGCGCGCCAGCAGCGTGGCGGCGGCGGCGAGAAAGGAGAGCAGGAACAGCGGGAATTCCTGCCACGCGAGCACGGGGCCATCCTGCGTCAGACCCAGTTCCTCGGTCACGAGCAGCAGGGCGAAGCCCGTGATGTAGGTGAGAAAACCGATGCTGCCGGCCCAGAGCTGGTCGAGGCGGTCGACCTCGTCGAGACGCCGCCACCACAGAAAGGTGAGCACGGGCGAGAGGATGAGGAAGCCGAGAATTGTGACGATCCCGACGATGAGACGGTCGCTCGGTTCAGGGTCGGGCAGGTCCCCGTACCAGACGAGGACCAGTCCCACCGCAAGGCCGATGACGAAGGAGGCGGCCTTGAGTGCGAACAGGAAACGGGAACGGCGACGCGCGCGGTCCTCGCCCGAGAGTTCAGCCTTGTCCGTCATCGAAAATCTCCTCGATCGGCTTTTCGAACAATCGCGCGATCCTGAAGGCGAGGGGGAGGGAGGGGTCGTGCTTGCCGGTCTCGATGGCGTTGACCGCCTGCCGTGACACGTCGAGCCGCCCCGCCAGTTCCGCCTGGCTCCAGCCGTTGATGGCGCGCAGGACGCGAAGGTCGTTCTTCACGACGGCTTCCCTGCTCAGAAGATGAGGGCGCCGAGCACGAATGCGCTGATCGCCGTCCACATCAGCAGGCGGTCGGCATCCGTCTGCGGTTTGAGGATGCGCTGTATCGTGTCGCGGATCTGATCTTCGTTGGTCATGTCTACTTCCCTTTTTGTCAGGTTATGCTGACTTTATGTCGTGATTCGCTGTCATTGTCAACATGACCTGACAAAATGTTGCGTTGACCTTCCTTTTTCGTTGGAAGCTGTGCCTTGCTTGACGGCGCCATCCGCCTCGCGCAAAGCGCTGGCCATGCTGAGTTTTCAAGATCTGATCCTGACGCTGCACGCCTATTGGGGCGGGCAGGGATGCGCCATTCTCCAGCCCTACGATCTGGAAATGGGGGCAGGAACGTTCCATCCGGCGACGACGCTGCGCGCGTTGGGGCCCAAGCCATGGAAGGCGGCTTATGTGCAGCCATGCCGCCGCCCGACCGATGGCCGCTATGGCGAGAACCCCAACCGGCTGGGGCACTATTACCAATATCAGGTGATGCTGAAGCCCAGTCCGGCGAATTTGCAGGATCTCTACCTCGGGAGCCTTCGCGAGATCGGCATCGATCCGTTGAAGCACGACATCCGTTTCGTGGAAGACGATTGGGAAAGCCCGACGCTGGGCGCCTGGGGGCTGGGCTGGGAAGTCTGGTGCGACGGGATGGAAGTGACACAGTTCACCTATTTCCAGCAGGTCGGCGGGTTCGACTGCAAGCCGGTCGCGGGCGAACTGACCTACGGGCTCGAGCGGCTGGCGATGTACATCCAGGGCGTCGACAATGTCTTCGACCTCGCGTTCAACAACGACGGGATGACCTATCGCGACGTCTTTCTCGAGAACGAGCGCCAGATGAGCAAATATCACTTCGAGGTCGCCGATACGGACATGCTGTTCGATGCTTTCAGGAAGGCCTCAGCCGAGGCGCAGAACGCGCTCGATCATGACGTGCCGCTGGCTGCCTACGAGCAGGCGATCAAGGCGAGCCACATCTTCAATACGCTGCAGGCGCGGGGCGTGATTTCGGTCGCCGAGCGGCAGGCCTATATCGGCCGAGTGCGCGATCTGGCGAAGGGGGCGTGCGCCGCCTGGCTCGAGCGCGAGATGGAGACGGCCAATGGCTGATTTCCTGCTCGAA
This sequence comes from Sphingomicrobium aquimarinum, assembly GCF_039655735.1. Lineage (NCBI taxonomy): Bacteria > Pseudomonadati > Pseudomonadota > Alphaproteobacteria > Sphingomonadales > Sphingomicrobiaceae > Sphingomicrobium > Sphingomicrobium aquimarinum. The sequence continues at coordinate 98,840 of NZ_JBBYXH010000001.1, forward strand.
CTTTTTTCCGAGGAAATTCCGGCGCGGATGCAGGCCAAGGCGCGCGGCGATCTGGAGCGCTTGTTTGCCGAGCGGTTGAAGGAGGCGGGGATCGCTGCGGAGGCGATCACGACCTATTCGACCCCCCGGCGGCTCGCACTGATTGCGCGCGGACTGCCGGAGCAGACCGAGGCGGTGCGCGAGGAAATGAAGGGCCCACCCACCGCCGCGCCCGACCAGGCAGTCGAGGGCTTCCTGCGCAAGGTCGGCATGGAGCGCGACGCGCTGGAAGTCCGCGACGTGAAGGGTCGCGAAACCTATTTCGCGGTGATCGACAAGCCGGGGCAGTCGACAGCGGAGATTCTGGGGCCGGCAATCGCGGCGATCGTCCGCGATTTTCCCTGGCCCAAGTCGATGCGCTGGGGCGCAGCCTCGTCGTCGAACGAGAGCCTTCGCTGGGTGCGACCGTTGCACCGCATCGTCGCGCTGCTCGGCGGCGACATCGTGCCGGTCGAGATCGAAGGCGTATCGTGCGGAGCGGCGACGCTCGGGCATCGCTTCCATCATCCCGGCGAGATCACGATCGGCGGGGCGGACGATTATGTCGAGAAGCTGCGCGCCTGCCATGTGCTGGTCGATCATGAAGAGCGCGAGGCGATCGTTCGTGACGGCGCGAAGGCAGCGGCGGAAGGCGCTGGCTATGCGCTGATCGAGGACGAGGGGCTGGTGATCGAGAATGCGGGGCTGACCGAATGGCCGGTGCCGCTGCTCGGCCGGTTCGATGCGGATTTTCTCGACGTGCCCGAAGAAGTCATCCAGCTGACCGCGCGAACCGACCAGAAATATTTCGTGATGCGGGGCAGCGACGGGCGTTTGGCGCCGGCGTTCGTGTGCACGGCCAATATCGAAAGTTCGGACCCCGATGCGGTCGTCGCGGGCAACCAGCGGGTGCTGGCGGCAAGGCTTTCGGATGCGCGCTTCTTTTGGGAGAATGATCTCAAGGTTCCGCTCGAGAGCCTCGGCGCAAAGCTCGGCGATATCGTCTTCCACGAGAAGCTGGGCACTGTCGCCGACAAGGTCGAGCGGGTGGCGGAGTTGGCGCGCTGGCTGGCGGAGGAGAAGATCGTCGATGCCGATCCGGACGCGGCCGAACGGGCTGCGCGGCTGGCGAAGAACGATCTGGTCACCGGAATGGTCGGCGAGTTCCCCGAACTGCAGGGCGTGATCGGCGGCTATCTGGCGCGCGCGCAAGGCAAGAGCGATGCGGTCGCCGACGCGGTGCGCGATCATTACAAGCCGGTGGGGCAGGGTGACGAGGTCCCGACCGCGCCGGTGACGGTGGCGGTCAGCTTGGCGGACAAGCTGGATAGCCTCCGCGAATTCTTTCGTATCGATGAGAAGCCGACCGGATCGAAGGATCCGTTTGCACTTCGCAGGGCCGCACTCGGATCGATCCGCCTGATCGAGGAAAATGGTCTCCGCATGGCCGTCGCCGAGAATGACTTGCTGGCTTTCTTTGTCGACCGGCTAAAGGTGCAGCAGCGTGAAGCAGGAATTCGGCACGATCTGATCGATGCCGTGACCGCTTTAGGGGCCGAGGACGATCTGGTCCGTTTGCTCGCGCGTGTGAGGGCGCTGCAGGCTTTCGCCGAAACCGATGCGGGTGCTGACTTGCTCGCCGCCTACAAGCGCGCGTCGAACATCTTGAAGCAACAGGGCTACGAGGGTGCGGGCGAGCTACCGGGCGAACTCGAGCAGACGGGCGAAGAAGACCCGCTCGCGCTCGTCGGCGAGAGCCAGGCGTTCGACCGGGCGGTGGCAGCCTGGGACCATGAGGAACTGCAAGGCGAGGAAGCCGCATTGGCCGATACGCTCGTCAAGACGGGCCCGGTGGTCTCCCAGGCGCTGGACGACGAGGACTTCGTCGCGGCGATGGAAGCGCTGGCGGGCCTGCGCGGGCCGATCGATGCCTTCTTCGAGGGCGTGATGGTCGCGGTCGACGACGATGCGGTGAAGGCGCGGCGGCTGGGCCTGCTGGCGCGGTTCCGCAGCCTCGTCGGCGGGGTCGCGGATTTCTCGAAGATCGAGGGGTAGGGCGACTAGTCTCAGTCGTCATCCCAGCGCAGGCTGGGATCCATGTCCTTCGCGCATCGCCCTAGCTAGCGAGAATATGGGCCCCAGCCTGCGCTGGGGCGACCATCTTCAGAAATCTACGCGTCGCCGGGCTTGGTCGGCGCGTCGTCACGGCGGTCGGGGACGCCGTCGCCATCGGTATCCTGATCGCGCACGGTGCGGCGGTCATTGTCGCGAAGGGCGGCGGCGCGGCGGCTGTCCTGGTCGCGCCAGTCTTTTTCCGCGGCACGGTAATCATTTTCGATACGCTCGCGATGCGCAACTTCGGCTTTGTAGCGCTCCTTCCATTTGCGGCCCGAGCCGGCGAACAGGAAGGCCCCGATGATGATCCCCAGCAGGAAGATAAGGCCGATCGAGATCCATTGGTCTTGCGTAAAGTCGAGCATGGCGAAAAATCCCCTTGTTTCGTTCCTAGAACAGGTTTGCGGGGCACGCGGTTCCCGTCAATGCTCGAACGAAAATCGCCGCCGCTCGAGCGAGCGACGGCGATTCCCTTCCCCCCACCAGGGAAGCTCGTGGATTCGATCCCTTATCCGTTCATGAGGTTGTCGGAGATCGAGCAGGCCGCCGGTCCGAGAATGACCACGAACAGGGTCGGCAGAATGAAGAGAATGAGCGGCACGGTCATGATGGCCGGCAGGCGCGCGGCCTTTTCTTCGGCGCGCATCATGCGCTCGTTGCGGAATTCCGCCGACAGGACGCGCAAGGCGGAGGCCAGCGGCGTGCCGTATTTCTCGGTCTGGATCATGGTCGTGACGACCCCGCGTACGGCTTCCAGATCGACGCGATAGGCGAGATTCTCGAACGCGATGCGGCGTTCGGCGAGAAAGCCCAGTTCGATCGCGGTAAGGCCGAATTCGTCGCCCAGTTCGGGATAGGCCTTGCCCAATTCCTTCGAGACGCGGCTGAAGGCGGCGTCGACGGTCAGACCGGCTTCGGCGCAGATGACGAGCAGATCGAGCGCATCGGGCAGGCCCTTCTGGATCGCCTGGCTGCGCTTGGTGACCTTGTTGGAAAGCCAGAGGTCGGGCGCCTTGTAGGCGAGGAACGTGGTGCCCGCGACGGCCGCATATTTCTTGAACGCACTCCAGTCGGGCTTGATGTCCACGACATAGATGAGGACGACCGCCACCGTACCGAGCACGACGGGCATCAGGAAACGCGCCATGATGATGAAGTAGGCGAGTTCCTTGGAGCGGATGCCCGCCTGTCCGAGGCGCTGCTGGGTCTTCTCGACCTGGTCGGCCTGCAGCATCTTGAACTGCGACAAGAGGTTGCGGACGTTGTCGGCCGACTTGTTCTTGTTGACGATGCTCTTGCGCTTGTTGGTCGAGGCGACGATGCCGGCCTTGAGTTGCTCGCGGCGGGCATTGAGTGCCTTGACGCGCTTGGCCATCGGGTCCTTCGCGGTGGTCGCCGCATAGATGGCGACGAGGACGGCGAAGACTGCGACTGCCGACAGCATGGTCGCAACCATGATGACGTCGATTCCGAGGAGGGTGGGGCCCTGTGCTTCCATTGGTCGCTCTTTTCCTTAGATCTCGAAGTTGACCATGCGGCTCATGATGTAGACGCCGATGCCCATCCAGCAGAGGCCGCCAAGGCCCGCGATGATGAGGCGCTCGTCCTCGAAGAAGCCCATCATGTAGGGCGGGTTGATCATCATGATCAGTGCGAAGACGATGAAGGGCAGCGCGCCGACGATCATCGCCGATGCCTTCGATTCCGAGCTCATCGCCTTGATCTTGAGCTTCATCTGCGCGCGCTTGCGCAGCACGTCGGCAAGGTTCGACAGCGTTTCGGCGAGGTTGCCACCCGTTTCGCGCTGGATCGCGAGCGTGATGACGAAGAACTGGAACTCGGGCGTGTTGATGCGGTTGGCGGCCTCCTGAAGCGAGGCCTCCATGGTCTTGCCGATCTTCATGCCCTCGTTGACCTGCTTGAACTCGACCGCGACGGGGCCCTTGATTTCCTTGGCCACGATGGCGAGCGTTTCGGTGATCGGAAGACCCGAGCGCAAACCGCGCACCATCAGTTCGATGGCGTCGGGGAAGTTGGTCGTGAACTTGTTGATACGCTTCACGATCATCTTGCCGGTCACGAAATGCGGGACGCCGATTCCGACGAACATGCCGAAGAGAAGCGCGAGCAGCACCGGCGCGCCGCGCAGCATCAGGAGTGCCGCAATGACGACCGTGATGACGACATTGATGAGCGCATAGCGCCCCAGGGTGATGTCCTTGCCCGTGCGGTCGAGACGACGCTGCATCATCGTGGGATTGGGCATCAGCCGCGCGGCGAGGCTTTCCGCACGATTGTTGCGCCGTTCCATCAACTTGCGGATTTGCGCCTTGGCATTCGCCTGCAATGCGCCGCCCTCGGCGTGGCGCTCGCGCACCGCTTCGACGCGGCGCTTCAAGGCCTTGCCGGTCGAGGGGCCCCGGAAGGCGATGAAGGCCATGCCGAGCGTCGCCACCAGTCCGACGATAAGGACGATCGGGAAGAGTGAAGACATTGCGGGCTATCCTTTTCGGTTCAACGCTGGTCGCCGCTACCGGCGGCGAAGGGTGCGGGGGGAGGACGACGTGCCGGCGCCCGGCCCCCCACGGCTCGGGCCCTTCGTCAGGCCGCGGCCTTTTCCTTGGGTCCGAGCATGCCCTTGAGGCTGTTCATGACCGATTTCTTGGTGCCGTCGGCGGCGCTGACGCTTTCGGCGCCCTCTTCGCTGGCATGGCTCAGGACGGTGTTCGAAAGCGACGCGAACGGCTGCGCGAGCTTGCCCGTCGCGATTTCCGCAAGCGGCTTGCCGAGCTTGGCGGCCTGCGCGGCGGCCTTCGCGTCCTCGGGGAAGACGATATCGACACCCCGTTCGATCGACTGCTCGAAGTCCTTGCGGCTGATCTCGAGCGCACCGCCCGAGGGCACCGCATTGGCGACGACGACGACCTTGGTCTGCGGCGCGTTGGACTTGAGCCAGGCGAGCAGTCGGATCGTGTCGCGCGTCGCGGCGAGGGTAAGCTCGCTGACGACCACGGCGACGTGCGCGTCGTGGACCATGTGCGGATACTGGATCAGCATATGGCGCGGCGTATCGATCACGGTCGATTCGAAGGCGTTCTTCATTTCTTCCTGAAGCTGGAAGAAAGCGGTGCCGTCGGTGATCATCGGCTGGCTGATCGGCGCTTCGGCCGAGAGGACCGAGAGCTTGTCGTTGGCGCGGACCATGGCGCGCTCGATGAACAGGCCGTCGATACGGCTGGGGTTCTCGATCGCGTCGGTGAGGCCGCGGCCCGGCTCGAGGTCGAGCGCCAGCGCGCCGGTGCCGAAGTGGATGTCGAGGTCGAGCAGCGCCGTCGAACGGTTGGCTTTCTCGCCGAGCATCCAGGCAAGGCTGGTCGCGATGGTCGAGGCACCGACGCCGCCGCGTACGCCGATGACGGCTGTCATCACATGGGGCTTTTCGGCTTGCGTTTCGCCGCGCGGACCCGACAGGATCGACTGGGCTTGCGCAAAGGTCTCGCGCAGCTGGTCGACCGTGAAGGGCTTGAGCAGATAGTCGTGGATGCCGCTCGCGACGAGGTCGCGGTAGAGGCGGACATCGTTGACCTGACCCGCCGCGATCACGATCGTGCCCGGCTCGCAGACTTCCGCGAGACTGTTGATGTCGTTCAAGGGATCGGCGCTCTCCGACAGATCGACGAACAGCACGTTGGGGCTGGCCGAGACCGAAAGCGACTGGACGGCATTGCGCAGACCGCCCTTGTTGACCTTGTCGGGGCTCCAGCCATGCTCGACCGCGACGGGGCGGAGCATGTCCGCGGTTTCCTCGTCGCAGACGAAAGCGGTGAACGGTTCACGCAGACCTGCGCGTGCTTGGAACGGAGCGTTCATTAGTTGCCTCCTCCACTGGTTGCGACTTCGCGAACTTCGCCGGCGCTGCGCGCCTCGTTTTCACGATAGGTTTCGATGGCGCGTGCGGCGGTGACCGTGTCGGCAAGACCCGTGCCTTCGCGTCCGTAGACGAGGTCGTTGGGGTTCGCGATCATCGCCGCGAGCGCGCCATTGACCCCGCAGCCGTAATTGGGCGAGCTCATGTTCTGGGGATTGGGCTGACCGTCCCGGCGCCAGTTGGGGCAGTTGGGAACGCTTGCCGTGGCGCGGCCGACGATGACGCGGACCGAACCCGGGCTAAGGGCACCCTCGGTTACCGGAGCGCCGTTGGACAGCAGCAGGCCATAACGGCCCGCGACCGCGGCGACGTCGGAGCGCGCCATGGAGTCGCCTTCGACGTAGACCACGTCGCCATATTGCAGCCCCAGCGAGTCGAACCAGGCCGACAGACGCGCCGCTTCCGCGGGAGGGACGTTGCCGCCCGGAGCCGCGACATCGAAGGCGTAGTTGGTCTGCGTGACGACCGGGACGTTGACCGATCCGAGCGCGGAGGCGCTCTTGCGACCGTCGTAGAGATAGCTGTTGCCGGCACTCTGGCAGCCCGCGAGGACGAGGGCAGAGCCGACGAGGACGAGATGCTTGTTCATCTTGATATCCTTTTTCGCGGGGGACTTAGAGACTGAAACCGGGGCGGACCGGAGCGGCGGTGGCGGGCACGTTGGCGCCGACGCGGGCGACCGGCTGGACGTTTCGCTGACCCGACACCCCTGCATAGGGCTGCCCCTCGATGATGCGTTCGACATCGTTCGGATGGCGGTAGCCATCGGTCGGCAGCGGGAGTTGGCCCGAGACCGGCTTGACCAGATAGGGGGTCACGACGATCACCAGTTCGGTTTCGTTCTTCCGGAACGACGTCGAGCGGAAGAGCGCGCCTAGGATCGGCAGATCGCCGAGGAACGGTGCCTTGCTGATCGTGTTGGACCCGGTCTGACGGAGCAGGCCCGCGATCATGAAGCTCTGGCCCGATCCCAGTTCCACGGTCGTTTCCGCGCGCCGGGTGACGAGCGCCGGCACATCGTAGCCGTTGAGCTGGAGCGCGCCTTCGGTCGACAGTTCGGACACTTCGGGGCGCACGCGCATCGAGATGCGGCCATCGGCGAGGACGATCGGCGTGAAGGCGAGGCCGACACCGTAGCTCTTGTACTCGATCGCGACGGCGCCGACCGCCTGGCTGATCGGGATCGGGAATTCGCCGCCCGCAAGGAAGCTGGCGGTTTCGCCCGAAAGGGCCGTGAGGTTGGGCTCGGCGAGCGTGGTCACGAAACCGTCGCTCTCGGCGAGATCGAGCGATCCCAGGATGTCGAGGCCGAAGGCACCCGTGAGGGCGGAGATCGTGGTCCCGAGCGTCGAACGCGCGACAGTGCCGACGCCGTTCTCCAGCTGGGCGCTGCCCTGGCCGAGGCCGAACGTGAACCCGCCGGTCGTGTCCTCGAAGTCGAGATTGACGCCGACATTCTTGAGCAACGTCCGGTTTACCTCGGCGACGCGGACCTTGAGGTTGACCTGCAGCGGCGTTGCCTGGCGCAGCCGGCTGACGACCTGCATGTCCGTTCCGACATACGCCTGCACGAGGCGTTCGGCTTCCTGCGCGTCGCTCGGCGAGGCCACCGTGCCGGTGAGCAGCACGAGATTGTTCATGGGCGTCGCGCGAATGTTTGCTTCGGGCATCGCCAGGTCGAGCATCTGGTCGACCGACGCGATATTGTTCCCGACCTGGACACGCGCGGCATAGACCGCATTGCCCGAGGCATCCGTGGCATAGATGGTCGTCTCGCCCGCGCTCTTGCCGAAGATGTAGATCTGGCGGTTCGAGCGGACCGTGACATCGGCAATGGAATCATTGGCGATGAAGACGTCGCTGATGCGCTCGGGGAGGCGGACGAGACGCCCGCTGTCTTGGCTCAGCGTGAGCGTTTCCGAGGGCGCGATCTCCATCGACTGACCGAAGGCAGGCGCGGCGGCGGCGAAGGGGGTCAGCGCCAGCGTGGCGAGCGCGATCCCGACGGCGGTTTTGGTGGAAAGCTTCTTCATCTTAACGGCTCCCGACAGGAACGACGGTCACGGCATTGCCGCGCGCGATACGGACGGTCGGACCGGTCGGCTGGGCAGGGGCAGCTTGGCCCTGCGGCGCCGGGGCCGGAGCGGCCGCGTACGAAGTGGGCTGCGGCGCAGCCTTGCGAACAGGCGCCATGCTCGAGCGCTGGAAGCGTGACACCTGGCCGCCGGTGGTGGCGGTGACATTGGTGTCGATCGGGCGATTGGCGACCTGCAACAGGATACGGCGTTCCTCGCTGGGCGTGACGCCTTCGGGAACCTGGACGGTGCCAGCGGCGACCGCACGTTCCAGCTCGGCTTCGTTGTCCGCGATCGAGCGCAGCACGAGGCTCAACGAACCGAAGTTCTGCGCGACGTTGATCTTTTCCGCAATCTTCGGCGTCACTTCGAAGGTGACCATGCCGTAGGTCTGGACGACGGTGTTGCCCTCGGCGTCCTTGCTGTCGGTCCGCTGGTCGGTGGCGAGCACACGCAGGTTGCGGATGATCGTCTCGGCGGCCTTGAGCGGCGGACCCTCGTCGGTCGAAGGCACGTCCTGCGTGAGGATCATGTCGACACGGTCACCCGGCATGATGAACCCGCCGGCGCCGCGCGAGGCGTCGATGGGGACGGTCATGGCGCGCATGCCCGGGCCGAGCGCCGCGGCAAGGAAGCCACGATCGTTGGGGCCGACAAGGCTGCCGCGGGTGATCGGCGAACCGGCGGTGATCGCGTTGCGGACCACGGTGCCGATGAGCGCCGACGGATCGCTGTCCTCGTCCGCTTCGGTGTAATAGACGCCCTGAACGAGTTCTTCGGGCCACGCCTGATAGGTGAGGCTCTCCGCATCGATCAGCGTGCCCACGGGCAGCGCCTTTCGCGCGACGAGGACCTTCGGGCCCTGCGGTACGGCGGCGGCCTGAGCTTCGGAGGCGCCAGCCCCCGTGAACATCGACCGGGCCATGAATGCGGTGACGACCGCGATGACCAATGCTCCAACGAGCAGCATGACTTTCTTAGCGTTCATGGCGAATTCGCCCTCCCCAAGTGGGTCCCATCCAATGGTCCCCATTCATCCGGCAAAATGGTTAAGAAAGCGTTGGGTGAGTAACCATAGTGTCGCGAAGGCGATCGCGACGCCGTAGGGAACCTCGGCTTTCTCCGGATTTCTGCTGATTTTGTGGCGGGCCAGCACGATGAGGCTGAGAACCCCGCCGGCCAGCGACATGATGACGAGGAACTTGATCGTGCCCGCCCAGGTGAACCACAGCGACAAGGCGGTCGCGAGCTTCACGTCGCCACCGCCCATAACGCCGATCAGGAACAGGACGTAGAGCAGCACGAACACGCCCAGCGCGACGCCGACGCGGATCGCGGCGTCGGGCCAGAGCGGCAGTCCGATGGCGACCCACCAGGCGATGCCGCCCAGCGCCGTCGCGGCGACGATCCAGTTGCGGATGCGGTAGGTCTGCACGTCGCGCACCGCCATGTAGAGCATGAGCGCGGCGAGCAGGCCGGTCAGGATCAAGGTAAAATCCACGTTCATCATGTCGCCCGGTCTAGACGGCAGCTCTTTCCAAACCGTAACCAGCCCGCCGTGGCTTTGGAAAAAACATATGACGTCGCCGTGATCGGCGCCGGGATCGCGGGGGCGGCGCTGGGCGCGCATCTGGCGCGGCGGGGCCTGTCGGTCGTCGTTCTCGAAGCCGAAGCGCAGCCCGGATACCACGCGACGGGGCGTTCGGCGGCCTTCTGGCTGGAGAGTTATGGCGGACCGGTGATGGCGCCGCTGGCGGCAGCGAGTCGCGCCTTTCTCGAGCAGCCGCCGGCGAATTTTTCCGCGCGAGGCTTCCTGGCGCCGCGGGGCGCGATCCATGTGGCGCGAACGGGCGATGAAGCCGCATTCGCCGACCTCCCGCGCACCATCGCGACGGAGCCGCTGGACCCGGCACGACTTCGCGGCCTCGTCCCGGGCTTACGCAGCGAATGGACGCTCGGCCTCGCCGAACCCTCGTGCCGCGAAATCGACGTCGCGGGGCTCCACCAGGCGTACCTCGCCTCCCTGCGACGCGCCGGCGGGGAGATCCGATGTGATTCCCGTATGGCGAAGGCCGTCGTGGGCCACGGAATCTGGTCGATCGATCTGGAGAATGGTCGGACCCTTGTTGCGGGAAGGATCGTCAATGCGGCCGGCGCCTGGGCGGACGAGGTGGCAGAGCGGTGCGGCGTCGGCGCCATCGGCCTCCGCCCGAAGCGCCGGACGATGGTGCAGCTCCGGGTCAACCGTGATGATTGCGCGACCTTGCCGCTGGTGCTCGATGCGCGCGGCCGCTTCTACTTCCGCGGGGAGGGCGAGCGCACCATCTGGCTCAGCCCGCACGACGAGCAGGACGCGGAACCGGGCGACAGCGCGCCGGAGGAAGTCGATGTGGCGACCGCCATCGCACGGCTCGAAGAGGTGGTCGATTGGACACCCGAGCGGGTCGAGCGGGCATGGTCGGGCCTTCGCACCTTCGCACCCGACCGCCTGCTGGTAATGGGACCCGATCCGCGGTGCCCGAGCTTCTTCTGGTACGCGGGGCAGGGGGGAACGGGCATCCAGACGCAACCGGCGGCTTCTGCGCTGGCGCGATCGCTGTTCATGGGAGAAAACCCTGGGGGACCGGCGGCGGGTCTTCGTGCCGCGCCGTTCGACCCCGCGCGCTTTCTCTAGCTCTCCGCTTCCAGTTCCGCTTCCCGCGTCGCGATTTCATCGGCGCGTTCGTTCTCGGGGTGGCCGGCGTGGCCTTTGACCCAGTGCCAGTCCACGTCGTGGCGGGCAGCGGCGGCGTCGAGCCGCTGCCAGAGTTCGGCATTCTTGACCGGCTTTTTCGCGGCGGTGCGCCAGCCGTTCTTCTTCCAGCCGTGGATCCATTTGGTGATGCCGTCGCGCACGTAGGTGCTGTCGGTCGTGAGGATGACCTTGCAGGGGCGTTTCAGCGCCTCGAGCGCGGCGATGGCAGCCATCATCTCCATGCGGTTGTTGGTACTGTCCGCTTCCGAGCCGCACAGTTCCTTCTCATGCTCTCCCATGCGCAGGATCGCGCCCCAACCGCCGGGGCCGGGGTTGCCCTTGCAGGCGCCGTCGGTGAAGATTTCGACCTTGTCCACGTACAAAACGAAGCGTCAGGCGACCAATTCGCGTGGGAGCTTGAACACCATGTTTTCCTCGACATGGTGCACTTCGCGCTCGTTCACGTCGAACCGGTCGCCAAGCGCGTCGACGACCTCGCGCACGAGGATTTCGGGCGCCGAAGCACCCGCCGTAATCCCGACGGTGCTGGGTGTTCCGAACCATTCCCAATCGATATCGGCGGCGCGTCCGATGAGGCGCGAGGGCACGTCGAGGCGCTGGGCAACCTCGGCAAGACGGCGGCTGTTCGAGGAATTGGGCGCACCGATGACGAGCATCTTCTCGACCTGCGGCACGAGTTCCTTGACCGCAGCCTGACGGTTGGACGTCGCGTAGCAGATATCCTCGCCCTTGGGTCCGACGATGGCGGGAAAGCGCCGCTTCAAGACTTCGATGATCGCGTCGGTGTCGTCGACCGACAGCGTCGTCTGTGTGAGGAAACCGAGGCAGGCGGGATCCGCTACCTCGACCCGCTCGGCATCCTCTTCGGTTTCCACCAGCGTCATCGATCCTTCGGGAACCTGGCCGAAGGTGCCGATGACCTCGGGATGGCCTTCGTGCCCGATGAAGAGGATGTGCCGGCCGTTCTCGATCATCCGTTCGGCCTGGCGGTGCACCTTGCTGACCAGCGGGCAGGTCGCGTCGAGATAGTCGAGCCCGCGCGCTTCGGCGGCGCGCGGCACCGATTTGGGCACGCCGTGCGCGGAAAAGACGACGGGCTTGCCGTCGGGCACGCCGTCCAGCGTTTCGACGAAGACCGCGCCGAGGCCGCGCAGCCGGTCGACGACGAACTTGTTGTGGACGATCTCGTGGCGGACGTAGACCGGGGGGCCGTACCGCTCGAGCGCGAGCTCGACGATGTTGATGGCGCGGTCCACACCGGCGCAGAAGCCGCGCGGGGCCGCAATGAGGACGTCGAGGGCAGGTCGTGATGCGTTCATGTGGGCCGAGGTAAGGCATCGCTTGGCAAGCGTGAAGGGGCTACCTATGGATGGAGCCGACCGATCGACCGATTTATCGCATTTCAAAGGGTGTTTCGCATGGTTCGCACTGTTCTTCTCGGCCTCACTGCGCTGGGTCTCGCCGCCTGTTCCCAGGAAGGCTCGATCGAAAGCGGGGGGGTGGTCGTCGCGCGCGACCTGTGTCCTCAGGTCGCCATCCCCGCCGGAACCGGATCGATCACCTTGTTCACCATGCCCGGAAATACGACGCAGGACGCGCTCGACGTGACGGCGGCGATCACCAACGTGTCGCCCCAATGCTACGAGAATGCGAGCGAGATCGTCTCGGTCACGAGCTACGACGTCTATGCGCAGCGCCGCCAGGCCGGTCCCGCGCGCACGGTCAGCCTGCCCGTGTTCAACACCGTGATGCGGGGCGGCGAGGCGGTCATCTCGAAAAAGGTCGGGCAGGTCACGCTCCAGTTCCCCGAAGGCGGCCTGCGGGCCGAGGCTTCCGGGCAGGCGCAGGCGAGCATCAGCCGTGCGGCGGCCACCTTGCCGGCGGACGTCCGTCGCGAACTGACGCGCAAGCGCAAGGCCGGCGACGTGGATGCCGCGATCGACCCGCTCTCCAAGCCCGAAATTCGCGCCGCGGTCGCCAATGCGAGCTTCGAGCAGCTCATCGGCTTCCAGCTCACCGCCGACCAGCTGCGCTACAACGCCACACGTTAAGCCTTCACGCGCACGCGCGTGGGCGATTGACTCGAATCGGCGCGCCGCGCACACCGGCGGGGCTTCCGGCGGTGTGACCATTGCCGGGGGGCCATGCGGGAGAGTTCGGGCGCCTCGGCGTCCGGCGCCGAAGGAGCAACCGCCTCCGGAATCTCTCAGGCGACAGGGACCGCCTGGCTCTATTCAAGCAGCCTGGAAAGCGTGACGGCACTACTGTGGCGTCACCACCGACGGGGTAGGGTAGGGCCTTGGGGCAACTACCTGAAACTCTCAGGTCCATGCGACAGGCGGAGGCCCGAAGAGATGCGCGGCTGCGATGGGCGGAGCCGTGTCCGGGCTTTCAAGGATGCGCATGCGATGAGCGATATCAAGACCCTCCCCCTCGATGCCTGGCACCGCGATCACGGCGCACGGATGGTGCCGTTCGCGGGCTATGAGATGCCGATCCAGTACGAAGGCATCATCGCCGAACATCTGTGGACGCGCGAGCATGCGGGCCTGTTCGACGTCAGCCACATGGGACAGGTCTCAATTCGGGGCGATAATGCGGCGGCGGCGCTTGAGGCGCTGATGCCGGGAGACTTTAGGAATCTGAGACCCGGTCGCTCGCGCTATTCGCTGCTGCTCGACGACGATGGCGGGGTCATCGACGATCTCATCGTCACCAATGCGGGAGAAACCTTCATCCTCGTCGTCAACGGCGCGGTGAAGCAGGGCGATATCGCGCACATGCGCAAGCATCTACCCGACGGTGTCGGTCTCGAACATCACGACGACCAGGCGCTCCTGGCTATTCAGGGGCCGGAGGCCGAAGCGGTCGTAACCGAGACGCTCGGCATCAAGGGCGCGCCGGATCTTGCGTTCATGCAGGCGGGGCTGGCGGACTGGCGCGGCGGGTACATCTGGATCAGCCGCTCTGGCTATACAGGCGAGGACGGCTACGAGATCGCGGTGCACAAGGATCGCGCGCGTGAGATGGCCGATGCGCTGGTGGGCGACGATCGCGTGCGGCCGATCGGGCTGGGTGCGCGCGACTCGCTTCGGCTCGAGGCGGGCCTGCCGCTTTACGGGCACGACCTCGATACCGAGACTACCCCCATCATGGCCGACCTCGGTTTCGCGATCTCCAAGCGTCGCCGCGAGGAAGGCGGTTTTCCCGGTGCCGATCGCATCCTCGCCGAACTGAAAGACGGGCCGATCACGCGACGCGTCGGTTTCACGCTCGAGGGGCGTCAGCCGGTCCGCGAGGGCGCGCCACTCCTCGACGATGAAGGCAATGTCGTCGGCAAGATCACCAGCGGCGGCTTTTCGCCCACGCTCGAGCGGCCGATCGCGATGGGCTATCTGGCCTCGCATCTCGCCACGGAGGGCGCGGTCATCAAGGCCGAGCAGCGCGGCAAGCTGTTCGATCTTACCGTGACGGCGATGCCGTTCGTGCCCCACAATTATTACCGCAAGTCGAAGGGAAAAGCCTGATGAGCCTCTATTTCACCAAGGAACATGAGTGGATCCGCGTCGAGGGCGACGTGGCGACCGTCGGGATTTCGAAGCATGCCGCCGACCAGTTGGGCGACGTGGTCTTCGCTGAAGTTCCCGAGGCGGGACGCGAGGTTGCCAAGGGCGACGATGCGGCGGTGGTCGAGAGCGTCAAGGCCGCAAGCGATGTCTATGCGCCCGTGTCGGGCGAGATCGTCGAGGGCAATGCCGCGCTCGACGGCGAGCCGGCTCTGGTCAACAGCGATCCCGAGGGCGAGGGCTGGTTCTTCAAGCTGAAGCTGTCGGACGCGGGCGAACTCGACGGCCTGATGGACGAGGCCGCCTACAAGGAATGGGTCGCCACCCTCTAATTCGATAAGGACCGACGCGATGCGCTATCTGCCGCTGACCCCTGCCGATCGTGCGGCAATGCTCGAGAAAGTCGGTGCCTCCAGCATCGACGATCTCTTCATCGACGTGCCGGAGGAGGCGCGGCTCGACGGGCCGATCGCGAACTTGCCGACGCATGCCAGCGAGATGGCGGTCGAACGCCACATGCGGCGGCTGTCGAAGAAGAATCTGGCGGCGGCCGATGCGCCTTTCTTCCTGGGGGCGGGCGCGTATCGACATCATGTGCCAGCATCGGTCGACCATATCATCCAGCGCGGCGAGTTCCTGACCGCCTATACGCCCTACCAGCCGGAAATCGCGCAGGGCACGCTGCAGATGCTGTTCGAATTCCAGAGCCAGGTCGCGCGGCTCTATGGCTGCGCGGTCGCCAATGCCTCGATGTACGACGGCTCGACCGCCTGCTGGGAAGCGGTGGCGATGGCGAGCCGCATCGCGCGCGGAAAGAAGAAGAAGGTCGTCCTCTCGGGCGCGCTCCACCCGCATTATGCCGAAGTGGTGCGGACGATGGCCAAGTTCACCGACGACGAGATCGCGGGCGCGCCGCCGAGCCTGACCGCGCTTCCCGACGACGACGGGCTGATCGCGCGGATCGACGACGACACCAGTTGCGTGGTGGTGCAATATCCCGACATCCTCGGCCGTATTCCCGATCTTGAGCGGATCGCCGAGGCGGCGCATGCGAAGGGCGCGCTGCTGATCGCGGTCAACACCGAGCCGGTGGCACTGGGCGCGATCGAGGCTCCCGGCGACCTGGGCGCAGACATCGTCGTCGGCGAAGGGCAGTCGATCGGCGTCGGGCTCCAGTTCGGCGGACCCTATCTCGGTCTCTTCGCGATCCGCGATGAGAAGCATGTGCGCCAGATGCCGGGACGGCTGTGCGGTCAGACCTCCGATGCGGCGGGCAAGCGCGGCTTCGTCCTGACGCTGTCGACGCGCGAGCAGCATATCCGCCGCGAGAAAGCGACGAGCAACATCTGCACGAACTCGGGTCTGTGCGCGCTGGCGTTCAGCGTGCACCTGACGTTGCTGGGCGAGAAGGGCCTGCGAAAGCTCGCCGAAGAGAATCACCGCCTTGCCTGCGTGGCAGCGAAGCGGTTGGCGCAGGTGCCCGGGGTGTCGGTTCTCAACGAGAATTTCTTCAACGAATTCACGATCAAGGTCGGGCGCGACGCGCGCGACCTCGTGCGCAATCTTGCCGACAAGGGCGTGCTGGCGGGGGTGTCGCTGGGGCGTCTCTATCCCGACAGCGCGGGGCTCGACGATGCGCTTCTCGTCGCGGTCACCGAGACCGTCAGCGAGGAGGATATCGATACGCTGTGCGATGCGCTGAAGGAGGCGCTGTCATGAGCAATCCGAATGTCTCCGGTTGGAAGCCCGGATCGCCTCGCCACGCGGGCGACGAAGCGGATGCACCCGACACCATCACGCGCAATCGCGCGCTGATGCTCGAGGAGCCGCTGATCTTCGAGATCGGCGATGCCGATACGACGGGCGTGGATTTCGTATCGCCCCAGCCGATGGATCTCGCCGGTGTCGAACCGGCGCCGCGCGCGCCCGAAGAAGAGGCGCCGGGACGGCTCGGTAAATTCGCCCGCAAGGCGAGCATCGGGCTTCCGGGACTGAGCGAGCCGACAGCAGTGCGCCATTACACGCGCCTCAGCCGCCAGAATTATGCCATCGATCTCGGGCTCTTCCCGCTCGGGTCGTGCACGATGAAGCACAACCCTCGGCTCAACGAAAAGATCGCGCGGATGCCGGGTTTCGCCGACGTCCATCCGTTGCAGCCCGTCGATACGGTTCGCGGTGCGCTCGAGGTCATCAACGAACTTGCCTTCTGGCTCATCGAGCTGACCGGAATGCATGGCGTCGCCATGAGCCCCAAGGCGGGCGCGCATGGCGAGCTTTGCGGCATCCTGTGCATCCGTGCCGCGCTGGAAGCCCGCGGCGATGCGCGCGAGGTCATCCTCGTTCCCGAAAGTGCGCACGGCACCAATCCCGCCACTGCCGCTTTCGCCGGCTACCGGGTCGAGAATATCCCCGCCAACGCGCGCGGCCGGGTGGATCTCGACGCACTCAAGGAGCGGCTCGGACCCGATGTCGCGGGGGTGATGATCACCAACCCCAACACCTGCGGGCTGTTCGAACCGGACATGAAGGCGATTTCGGATGCCGTCCATGCAGCGGGCGGGTTCGTCTATTGCGACGGCGCGAACTTCAACGCCATCGTGGGGAAGGTGCGCCCCGGCGACCTTGGCGTCGATGCGATGCACATCAACCTGCACAAGACTTTCTCGACGCCGCACGGTGGCGGGGGGCCAGGCTCGGGGCCGGTCGTGCTTTCGAAAGCATTGAGCCCCTTTGCGCCGCTGCCCTACACGGCGCGGACGGCGGACGGGGTCGTGCATCTCGTCGAAGAGGAAACGGCGGACAGGTTCGCCAAGGAGCATCTGGGCGGACCGCTGCAGAGCTTCGGACGGATGACGGCGTTCCACGGACAGATGGGCATGTTCACCCGGGCGCTTGCCTACATCCTCAGCCACGGAGCGGACGGCCTGCGGCAGGTCGCGGAGGATGCGGTGCTCAACGCCAATTATGTCCTGCGCTCGATCGAGGACGTTTTGGAGGCGCCGTTCGGGAATAGCGGGCCGTGCATGCACGAAGCCCTGTTCAGCGATAAAGGCTTCTCCAACGATCTTTCGACGCTCGACCTCGCGAAAGGCCTCATCGACGAGGGCTTCCATCCCATGACGATGTATTTCCCGCTGGTCGTCCACGGAGCGATGCTGATCGAACCCACCGAAACCGAATCGAAGGCGACGCTCGATCA
This sequence comes from Sphingomicrobium aquimarinum, assembly GCF_039655735.1. NCBI lineage: Bacteria > Pseudomonadati > Pseudomonadota > Alphaproteobacteria > Sphingomonadales > Sphingomicrobiaceae > Sphingomicrobium > Sphingomicrobium aquimarinum. The sequence goes on from NZ_JBBYXH010000001.1 coordinate 116,496, forward strand.
GTTCATCGCGGCCCTGCGCTCGGTGGCCGAACGCGCGAAGGCCGGCGACGAGACGTTGAAGGCGGCGCCCTATTACGCGCCCCGTCGCCGCCTCGACGAAACGCAGGCCGCGCGCTCACCGCGTCTGGCGTACAAGGGGGGCGATGTTCCGGGGGGACCGGCGGCACGCAGCGAAGTCGGAGGCCAGTGATGGATTGGGGGACGCTGTTCTCTCTCTGCACGACGGGCGTTCTCATCCCGTGGTTCGCACTCATCTTCCTGCCGCGGGGTCCCAAGCTCCATGCGCTGATCTTCTATCTCGGGATCGGCCTGCTGGCGGCGATCTACAGCGTCGGGATCGTCCTCGCCTTATTCTCGCCCGCCGGCATCGACTGGCAGGCGATGGGAACGGTAGACGGCGTGCGCGGCCTGTTCGCAAGCGACGCGGGGGTCACGATCGGCTGGATCCATTATCTCGCCTTCGACCTTTTCGTCGGTCAATGGGTCGCCAAGGATGCGGATCACAAGATGGTCTCGCGATGGGTGCAGGGGCCGATCCTGTTCCTGGTTCTGATGGCGGGGCCGCTCGGCCTGTTCGTCTGGATGCTGGTGCGCGAGCGTCGCGCACGGGCGATGGCGGGACTGAAGAGCCGCGCATGAGCGATCCCATTCCGCCTTACGAGATGGCGGATCTCGGCGCGGAGGACCGGCGTGAGGCGCCCGCCGCCGCGCGCAATGTCCAGGCGATCGGCGACGTGCTCGACGCGTGGCTTCCCCCGACGGGGCGGGTGCTCGAAACCTCCAGCGGGACGGGCGAACATGCGCTCGCCTTCGCGCGTCGGTTTGCGGATCTGGAATGGCAGCCGAGCGACTGCGACCCGGCGGCGCTTCGCTCGATTGCCGCATGGCGAACGGGTGGTCCCGACAATCTTCGCGCGCCGCTCCTTATCGACGTCCGCTCGGACGATTGGCCGATCGCGTCCGCCGATGTGCTGCTCTCGGTGAATATGGCGCACATCGCGCCCTGGGAGGCGACCCGATCGCTCGTCGAGCATGCAGCGAACCTGCTGCCCGACGGCGGGCGGCTGATCTTCTACGGGCCGTGGTTGCAGGCGGATGTAGAGACCGCGCCCTCGAACCTTGCGTTCGACGAGCAACTGCGCAGCCGCGATACGCGCTGGGGGCTGCGCGCAGTGGAAGATCTCGAGCGCCTGGCGCAGGTCGCGGGCTTCGATCTCATGGAATGTCGGCAGATGCCCGCGAACAATCTCATGCTGCGGTTCGACCGGCGGGGAATTTAAGCAGTCTTTTACCGCTTTTCTTCTACGCATCATTCATGGACCAGAATCGCCGCAACCCCCGCTCACATCTCTTCATGAAGGCTGCGCTCGAAGTTGGCGGCCGTCAGATCGACGTGAAACTGCGCAATCTTTCGGCCGAAGGCGCGCTGGTCGAGGGCGAGGGCCTTCCGGTCGAAGGTGTGGAACTGTTGTTCCGCAAGGACAAGCTCACGGTGCCGGCGCGCGTCGCATGGCTCGCCGACAACCGGGCCGGCATTTCCTTCGCCCAGGCGCTCGAACCCGACGTGGTGCTGCGGCACGTGCCGCAGCCGCGCCCGCGTTTCGAAAAGCAATCACGCCGTCCGAGCGTTCGCTCTTCGCAATTGAGTGCGGGGGAAAAGCGCTACGTCGAAGACTGGATCGGCCCTCAGAGCTAAGCGTTCATGCCTGCTGCCAAGGATTTCTAGCCGCGACTCAGCTGGCCTTGCGCGAGGGTGCGCGGCACTTTTCGAGCCAGGCGACGAGGTCGCCAAGCGGAAGCAGCCGATTGAAGGTGATGCCCGCATACTCCTCGTCCTGCCAGCGAACCGAGGCGCGGATCGGTGCCAATCCAGGCAGACCGATCCCGATATCCTTGTCGTTGCGCGGCAGCCTCTCTGTGATCGCGAGCTTCACTCCTCCCTGGCTGACGTCGACCGCCATGGCCTGGGTCGGCTGGCTGTCGATGAAGACCGTGACGGGGCAGGCGACCTCGATCCGGGGCATCCGAGGTCGGGGCCCGGACAGAGATGTCGACAGGATGTCGAGGATGTCGATCGGTTTCTCGAAGGCGACCCCGACATTCTGCCCCTTGATCCATGTGGCGCGCCCTTCGATCGGTTCGCCGTTCTTGAGTTCGACCCGCAAGGCATCGCCCACCTGGAGTTCGCAATAGGCGCGGATCATCATTCCGCCGGCCGAGATATTCTTGATGAGACACAGTTCGCGACGGTCATCGAGCTCGATCGATCCGACGCGATAAAGCGTGAGATGCCGCTCGTCTTCACGCCGGTCCGCGCGGTCGGGAGAGGGCGCCGCATCATCGAGCGAATAGAGTGTCGTTTCCATCATCCGATCGGTCACGAAAGCGTCTCCCAAGACGTTGGATTGCGTCGTCTACGCAAAACGTACCGCCGAAGCGATTACCAACTCGTTAGAGAACGCACCGCATCGGGCGAAATCGGACGCAAGTTGCGCCAATTTGGTGCATTTCGGTCCAAAGGCCGTATTCCGGCCGCGTCTCGATGGGGAAGGGTGGCTGGTGAGCCGTGCAGGGGTCGAACCTGCGACCTACTGATTAAAAGTCAGTTGCTCTACCGACTGAGCTAACGGCCCTTACCAGCCGTGGGTGGCCCTAGCCGCGTCGTGCGGCGGGTTCAAGCGGTCTGGTGGAATTTTCGCTTCGGTGCGCGCAAGCGGGCGGCGAGATGCTTGGCCTGCAGACTGCCGTGGATACGCCAGTCGGGCGCGATCTGCGCCAGCGGAAAGAGCGCGCTTTGGCGCGAGAACAGCGCCGAATGCGGAATGACGAGCGCGGCGCTCGCATAATCTCCGCCATCCCATGCGAGAATATCGAGATCGAGCACGCGCGGTCCCCAGCGCTTGCCTGCGCGACGACCGAACTCGAACTCGAGCATCTTGAGGGCGGCCAGCATCGCCTCGGGATCGAGCTCGCTTTCGAGAAGGACGGCGGCATTGGCGAAATCACGCCCCGCGCCGCCGAACGCCGGATTGCCGATAATCGCGCTGGCGTCGAAGAGATCGTAGTCCGCCTCGAGCCTCGCAATGGCGGCTTCGACAATCCTCTGCGGGCGTCCATGGCGTCCATGGACTCGGTTGGACCCGATCCCGATCCCGTAAAGATGCTTGTCGCTCGCCATGCTTCGCCGATAGGGCAGGGGCATGAACAACACCAGACCCGCCGACCTGTCGCCGCTCCCGGAAAGCGAACCGTCGCGCGATTGTCCGCTGTGCCCAAGGCTCGTCGACCTGCGGATGGCGCTGCGCGGCGAATTTCCCGACTGGTACAACGCGCCGGTGCCCGCTTTCGGAGACCGGAACGCAGGCGTGGCTGTGATCGGGCTCGCGCCGGGAAAGCACGGCGCCAACCGGACGGGGCGGCCCTTCACGGGCGATTATGCGGGGGACCTCCTGTTCGATACGTTCCGGCGCCTGGGGCTGTCGGTAGGCGATTATGAGGGACGGATCGACGACGGCGTCGAACTCAAGGGCGCGATCATCCTCAACGCGGTCAAATGCCTGCCGCCGGAGAACAAGCCGACAGGCGAGGAAGCGACCAATTGCCGACCGTTCCTGCAAGACATGCTCGGCAGATTGCCGCGAGTGCATACGCTCTTCTGCCTCGGCAAGATCGCGCACGATGCAGCCTGCAAGACCTTGGGGATGACGCTCAATGCCAACAAGTTCGGCCATGGAGCGGTGCACGCGGGACCCGATGGGCTGCGGCTCGTCGATAGCTATCATTGCTCGCGCTACAACCAGAATACGGGCCGGCTTACCGACGAAATGTTCATGGACGCGATGCGCATTGCTGCCGTCCCCGGGCTGGTCGGGGAGAAAGCGCCAGAATTGAGAACCGACCGACTGCTGCTGCGCCGGGCGCGGGAGAGCGATCTCGAGCCGCTCCATGCCATCTTCACCGACGCGCAGACGATGGCCCACTGGTCGACCCCGGTACACGCCTCGCTCGACCAGAGCCGTGCGTGGCTTCGCAGCATGATCGAGGGTGGCGACACCCATGTCGAGGATTTCATCATCGAGTATGACGGCGAGGCGGTCGGCAAGGTCGGCGCCTATCAGTTGCCCGAGTTCGGAATCCTCGTGCGCCGCGACCTGTGGGGCATGGGATTGGCGAGCGAGGCGCTGGAAGCCTACATCGACTATATGCGCGCTCGCGGCATGCCCTATCTCGTGGCCGACGTCGATCCCGCCAACAAGGCGTCGCTGCGCATCATGGAGAAAGCAGGATTCGCCCGTTCGGGCTTCGAGGCCGAAGCGATGGAATATGACGGGCGCATGGTCGACAGCGTCTTCCTGCGGCGCGACCTTTAGAAGTCCTCGGCGAGCCTGCCGTATAATTCCGGTCGCCGGTCGCGGAAGAAGCCGAAGGCGGCGCGGTGGCGCTTGATCTGCGCAATGTCGAAGCTGGCGGTGAGCACGCCCGTCTCGGTAGCGCCGAACTCGGCCACCAGGTCGCCGCGCTCGTCGCAGATGAAGCTGTGGCCATAAAAGCGTTGTCCGCCCTCGGTGCCGATACGGTTGGCGGCGACTACGGGGACGACGTTGCTGACCGCATGGCCGATCATCGCGCGGCGCCACAGGCGGCTCGTGTCGAGGTCGGGGTCGTGCGGTTCGGTGCCGATGGCGGTCGGGTAGAAGAGGATTTCGGCGCCCATGAGCATCATCGCGCGCGCGGTTTCGGGATACCATTGGTCCCAGCAGATGCCGACGCCCATCGTCCGCTCGGCGGGGCCGTCCCACACCTTGAAACCGGTGTTCCCGGGGCGGAAGTAGAATTTTTCTTCATAGCCCGGCCCGTCGGGAATGTGGCTCTTGCGATAGACGCCCTCAATCTTGCCGCCCGGCGCGATCCACGCGAGCGAGTTGTAATGATGGTGCCCGTCGGCCTCGAAGAAGCTGGTCGGGATGAAGATGCCGAGTTCGTCGGCAAGCTTCTGCATCCCCATGACGCTCGGATGCTTTGCGGTCGGCAGCGCGGTGGCGAAATGGCCTTCGTCCTCCGTGCGGCAGAAGTAGGGTCCCTCGAACAGTTCGGGGGGCAGCACGACCTGCGCGCCCTTTCCCGCGGCCTCGCGGACGAGCTCGCTGACGGCGGCGATGTTGTCGTTCGTGTTCCCGCCCAGTTCGAGCTGGAGGGCGGCGACGGTGATGTCGGTCATTGCGGTACCTGCTGGGAAATACAGTGGAGGCTGCCTCCACCGGTAAGGATATGGTCCGCCCGCACGCCGACGACAATATGGTCGGGGAAAAGCGCGCCGATCGTCTCCAGCGCCGCCATGTCGTTGGCCGCGCCGTAGAGCGGCACGGCGACCGCGGCATTGCCGATGAGGAAGTTCATGTAGCTCGCCGGCACGACCTCGCCGCCCCGTTCCACCTTGCCGGGGGAGGGGATGGCGACGACGTCGAGGTCCGCATCCAGCAGGCGAGCCATCGCATCGCCGTAGACGTCGGCGTTGGGATCGTCCTCGCCGTCGGGCTCGGGCACCGCGACCGTGCCGGGCGCCACGAAGCGCGCGAGATTGTCGACATGGCCGTCGGTATGGTCGTTGGCGAGGCCCTCGCCCAGCCAGACGACGCGGCTCGCGCCAAGGTCCCGTGTCAGCCGCGCCTCGATCTCCTCGCGCGCAAGGCCGGGATTGCGGTTGGGGTTGAGCAGGCATTGCTCGGTCGTGATGAAGACGCCCGATCCGTCGCCGTCGATGGCGCCTCCCTCGAGGATCCAGTCGGCCTTGTCGTAAGTCAGCGATCGGCTGCCCGCGAGCCGCTCGCCGATGCTGTCATCGCCCTCGAGCTCGTATTTGCCGCCCCAGCCGTTGAAGCCGAAGCCCTGCGCCTTCCCCCCGGGCAACACGATCGGCCCCGTGTCGCGCAGCCAGATGTCGCCGAACGGTTCGACGATGACAGTCGCGAAGGGGGCGAGCTTGCGGGCAGCGGCGGCAGCGTCGTCATTTGCGGCGACGAGCACGATCTCCTCGCCCTTACCGTCCTGCCATAGCGCGGCGGCGAGCAGCGCCACTTCGGCCTGCGCGGGGGCGAGGTCGTCTTCCCACAGGTCGGGATGGCTCGGAAAGCCGATCCACATGGCGGCGTGCGGTGCCCATTCCGGGAGCGGTGGCGTAGTCATGGAACGAGCGCCTAGCAGGCCGTTCGTCGAACGCCAATCGGGCATGGCTTGCAGCGTGCCACCGGCTTCGCCATCGTGCGCCACGACAGCGTATCCGAGGAAGGTGGACGGCGATGAAGGCAATTTTGGTAGCGAGTGCGGCAGTGTGGGTGATGACCGCGGGATCGGCGGGGGCGCAGGTCGCCTATCATGTCGATTTCACCGATCCGGTGCACCACCGTGCAATGGTCAGCGCGACTTTCCCGGCCGCTGCGGGCGACACGCTCGACGTCAAGATGCCCGACTGGCGCACCGGCGCCTACGAGATCCGCGATCTGGCTAACGGGGTCTCGCAGTTCCGCGCGATGGACTCGGCGGGCAAGCCGCTGCCCGCGCGCAAGATCGACAAGCAGACATGGCGCATCGATCGCGGATCGGGGCCGGTCACGGTCTCGTACGAGCTCTATGCCAACGAGCTCACGAAGCGCACGCGCCAGATCAACGATACGCACGCCTTTCTCGATGCGAGCGCGACCTTCGTCTATGCCGACGCGCATCGAGGCGAGCCGGTGACGGTCACGCTCGACACGCCCGACGACTGGCGCAGCTTTTCGGGGATGGACGCGGCGGGCACCAACGGTTTTCGCGCCGCCAACTTCGACGTGCTGGTCGACAGCCCGATCGACACGGGCGTCAACGAGAGCCGGACGTTCAGCGTGGGGGGCAAGGACTATGTTCTCGTCGCCACCGAAATGCCGGGCGATGTCGACAAGATGGCCGCCGACCTCGAAACGCTGGTCGCCGCCGCGGTACCGGGCTTCTGGAGCGACTATCCGTTCGATCGTTACGTCTTCATGGTCCACGGCACCGAAAGCGGGGGCGGCGCGACCGAGCATATGAATTCGACCGTCATCCAGTTGCCTCGGCAGGCCTTCCTTTCGGATCGGGGTTATGCGAGCTTCCTCGGCACTGCGAGCCACGAGTTCGTCCATACCTGGAACGTGAAGGCCTATCGTCCCGAGGCGTTGGTGCCCTACGATTACGACGCACCCAACTACACCACCTTGTTCTGGGTAGCCGAGGGTTCGACCAGCTATTTCACCGATCCTCTCCTGCTGCAGGCCGGCCTCATCGACACCGAGGAGATGCTCGAAAGCGTCGGGCAGCTCATCCACGGCAATCGCAATCGTCCCGGGCGGTTGGTCCAATCGGTAGCGGAAGCCTCGTTCGACGAGTGGATTTCGCCCGAGAGCCCGGACCGTAGCCGCAACGACTGGGTGAACATCTATTCCGAAGGGCAGATGATCAGCTGGATGCTCGACCTTGCGCTGCTCGACGCCACCGATGGTCGGGTCGCCTATCGCGACGTGCACCAGGCGCTCTACGCACGGGCGAAGGCGGGCCAACAGGGCTTCGGCGAAGCGGACATGCTCGCGATCATGGCCGAACTGACGGGCCGCGACTGGTCGGGCTGGTGGCAGCGCCACGTGCATCAACCGGTCGATCCCGACTATCGCGCGTTGCTCGCGACGGTGGGGCTGGAGATGGTGGAGAGCGAACGGGCGAAAACGCTGGATGCGATGCTGGCGACGGCGTCGCGCGGTGGGCTCGAGGTGCGCAGTCTCGTCAAGGATGGCGCGGCATGGCGCGGCGGCCTGACCGACGGCGATGTCATCACGTCGATCGACAGAAAGCCCGCCACCGCCGAACTGCTCGAGGAGAGCCTCGACTATGCAGGCTCGACGACCACCCTCAAAATCGACGTCCTGCGCCGTGGGCGCAGCCTGACGCTCGATGTGCCGGTGGGAAACACCTATGCGTCCGCGCCGACCATCCGTCCGCTGAAGAAGGCGACTGCACGCCAGACGAAACTGTTCGAAGCGTGGCTCGAAGTGCCCTTCCCCGGTTAGAAGAGAACCCGGAATAGAAAAAGGGCGGCGCCGGATGGTCCGGCACCGCCCTTTTTCGTGCGCAGATCGCTGAGGATTAGCGCGAGTAGAATTCGACCACGAGGTTCGGTTCCATGCGGACGGGGTAGGGCACCTCGTCGAGCGTGGGAACGCGGGTGTAGGTGATCTGGTGATCGCTATCGACCGACACATAATCGGGGATGTCGCGCTCGGCGAGGCTCTGCGCCTCGAGCACCAGCGCCATTTCCTTGGCCTTGTCGCCCAGCGAGATCTCGTCGCCGACGTCGCAGCGGCGGCTGGCGATGTTGCACTTCACGCCGTTGACCCGGATGTGGCCGTGGCTGACCAGTTGACGCGCAGCCCAGATCGTCGGCGCGAACTTGGCGCGGTAGACGATCATGTCGAGACGACGCTCGAGCAGGCCGATGAGGTTCTGGCTCGTATCGCCCTTCATGTTCGACGCGTCCTGGAAGGTGCGCTTGAACTGCTTTTCGGTCACGTCGCCGTAATAGCCCTTGAGCTTCTGCTTGGCGCGCAGCTGCAGGCCGTAGTCGGACATCTTGCCCTTGCGGCGCTGGCCGTGCTGGCCGGGACCATATTCGCGCTTGTTGACCGGGCTCTTGGGACGTCCGAAGACGTTTTCGCCCATGCGGCGGTCGAGTTTATACTTGGCGCTCGTGCGCTTCGACATGCTGTTTCTCCAATCAGCTGGTTTCAAAATGTCCGGACCGCTCCGGCAGCCTGTCGGCCAGCCGCGATCACCACTTCACCGGACATGTGGGATCAATTGCGAGGGCGCGCCTAGCCCAGACGCGTCGTCACGTCAACATTTCGCTCGTAGAGACGCGCTCTAGTCGTCGGCGATCCGCGGCGCATCGTCGATGGGCACATGCGCACGCGTTCGGGCAACGATCTGATAGGCTTTCTGCACCCCGCCGCCCCGCCGGTCGAGCAGCGCGTAGAGGCCATAGCTGTTCATGACGAACGCTTCTTCAGGCGGAATGAACGTGTCGACCTTGGATGCTGGGATCCGCGCACATTGGTCGAGCAGGTTCGAGATCGTCTTCTTCCAGCAGACGACCACCATTTCCTCGCTGGACGGCTGGTTGGCACGCTTCTGCGGCGGCTCGACAAACAAAGCGGAAAGTAAAAGATCAATCATCCTCGTTCTCCTCTCTGGCATGTCGAGAAGAGCGCCCGTCCGCTGAATTTTCGATGAACGGCATATGAACGGCTAGGAAGTTGAAAGTGTTAAACGGGTGGAAGCCGGCGGCTCGAGCGGGTAGGAAGCCGCGCATGACCGATATCAAGCAACCGACCGATTGCGAAACGATGGCCGAGGTGCGGCTCGGCGTGGACGATGTCGATCGTCAGATCGTCGCGCTTCTGGAACGGCGCTTCGGCTATATGGATGCCGCCGCTCGCATCAAGCCCGACCGCGACGCGGTGCGCGACGAATGGCGAAAGCAGGACGTCAAGGACAAGGTTGATGCATCGGCGCGCGCTGCCGGGGTCGATCCCGACCTGTGCGCGCGCCTCTATGAAGATCTTATCGAAACCAGCATCGCGCACGAACTGCGCCGCTGGGATGGATTGAGGGAAGGCTGAACTGGAGCCTTAGTTGGCGGGGTTGCCGCCGACCATTCCGCCGGGGACATCGTCACCCGTGCCGGCGTTCTCGTTGACGCGTCGCATCAATTCTTCCTTGGCCTGATCGATTTCGTACCAGTCGAGCTTGGTGTGGCAAACTTCCTCGGTCCTCGCACGGCGCAGGCGCGATCCGGTCTGCGCCTCGTTGCGCACTTTGCGGCATTCGACCTCGTTCCAGTCGATCTTGTCCGCGCCCTCGACATCGGGGAGTTCCTGCGGCTGGGAAATGGAAAGCGATACGAAAAACAGCGACAACATGGCGATCCTTCCGATAAGAAGTCTTTGATGTTCAAATAGCTGGCTAACATCGGCCCCGTCGGAACGCGAGTGGCGATTATGTCGCAGCCTGTGCCATGATCGAGCCTTCCGTTTCCCAAAAGGCTACGGCGCTTTGGTTCGTCCTGATGCGCCGCTTTCATGCGCTGCAACATGTCGCGCCCCGGATGGCATCTCTCGGATTCGATCGCCGAGGCGCGCCGGTGGGTGGAGGAGCGTTGGGATGCGAGCGGACTGCCGGAACGGCTCGCCAACCCCGTCTCGGGCGACGCGCCGAGCCTCGTCTAGCGCTTCGACCTCTACCGCTTGGTCAGGGCGCGGATCATGCCGTGTAGCGCCTTCATCTCGCGCGCGGACCAGTGAGGCTTGGTGAGGATCGTGCGGATGGTGGCCTTGGTCGCCGGCGTGCGATCGGGAGGATAGAAATAGCCCGCCTCGTCGAGCGCGCCTTCGAGATGGCTAATGAGCGCGTCGAGTTCGTGGCGCTGGGCGGGCGGCTCGACCTCCTTCACCGTCGGTTGCGCGAGGGCGGCGCCGCGTGACCATTCGTAGGCGAGCAGAATGACGGCCTGCGCCAGGTTGAGACTTCCGAACTCGGGATTGATCGGGACGGTCACGATCTTCTGCGCGAGATTGACGTCCTCGCTCTCGAGGCCCGAGCGTTCGGGGCCGAAGAGGATGGCGGCGCGGCCGCCTCCGTGCGGATCGATCGCATGGATCTCGCGGGCCATCGCTTCGGGATCGACGACCGGCGTGTGAAGGTCGCGGCGGCGCACGGTCGAGGCATAGACGTGCGTGCAATCGGCAAGCGCGTCATGGACGGTGTCGAAAACCTGCGCGCGGTCGAGAACCGCATCGGCGCCCGACGCTGCCGGCCCGGCCTCGGGGTTGGGCCATCCGTCGCGCGGAGCGACGAGGCGCATTTCCGTGAGCCCGAAATTGAGCATGGCCCGCGCTGCCTTGCCGATATTCTGGCCGAGCTGGGGCCGAACCAGCACGATGACGGGCTCGTTCATTCGTCGACCGAACCTGCGATGGTCGCGAAATCGCCTGCTTCCTTGAAGTCGCGATAGACGCTCGCGAACCGAATGTAGGCGACGTCGTCGAGTTGCTTCAATCCGTCCATCACCGCCTCGCCGATCATGTCGGCGGGCACCTCGTCGCCCTGCGTCTCCAGCTGCCGCTGGATCGAATGGGCGAGCCGCTCGATCTGGCCTTCGGAAATGTTGCGCTTGCGGCAGGCATGGCGGATCGAGGCCTGGAGCTTGGCCTGCTCGAACGGCTCGCGCTTGCCGTCCTTCTTGACGACCGTAAGGTCGCGCAGCTGCACGCGCTCGAACGTCGTGAAGCGCGCGCCGCACCCCTCGCACTGGCGCCGACGACGGATCGCCGCGCCGTCCTCGGACGGGCGCGAATCCTTCACGCCGCTGGTGTCATGGGTGCAGAAGGGGCAGCGCATCTAGCGATTCTGATAGATGGGAAAGCGGTCGCAAAGCGCCTCCACGCGGGCTTTTACAGCGGCCTCGACTTCCGCGTCCCCCGCACCGTCGGTTTTGGCGACGCCGTCGAGGACGTCCGCGACCATCTCGCCGATCTGTCGGAATTCATCCTCGCCGAACCCGCGCGTCGTGCCCGCGGGCGAACCGACGCGGATGCCACTCGTCTTCATCGGGGGGAGCGGGTCGTTGGGGACACCGTTCTTGTTGCAGGTGATGCCCGCGCGCTCGAGCGCTTCGTCGGCATCCCTGCCCGAAATGCCCAGTGGGCGAAGGTCGATGAGGCCGACATGGGTGTCGGTGCCGCCCGAGATGAGGTCGGCGCCGCGGCTTTTGAGCGTTTCGCACAGCACCTTGGCGTTTACGATGACCGCCTTCGAATAGGTCTTGAACTCGGGGCGCAGCGCCTCGCCGAACGCAACCGCCTTGGCGGCGATGACATGCATCAGCGGCCCGCCCTGCAGCCCGGGGAAGACCGCGCTGTTGAACTTCTTCCCCAGCGCCTCGTCGTTGGATAGGATCATGCCCCCGCGCGGGCCGCGAAGGGTCTTGTGCGTGGTCGTCGTCACGACATGGGCATGGGGCAGGGGGGAGGGATGTTCGCCCGCCGCGACCAGCCCCGCGAAATGCGCCATGTCGACATGGAGATAGGCATCGACGGCATCGGCGATATCGCGGAAGCGCTCGAAGTCGATGATGCGCGGATAGGCGCTGCCACCCGCGATGATGAGCTTGGGGCGATGTTCCTTCGCCAGCCGCTCGACCTCGTCATAGTCGATGAGATGATCGTCCTCGCGCACGCGATATTGCACGGCGTTGAACCATTTGCCCGACTGTGCGGGCTTGGCGCCGTGCGTGAGGTGACCGCCCGCATCGAGGCTCATTCCGAGGATGGTGTCGCCGGGCGTCAGCAGCGCGAGATTGACGGCGCCGTTGGCCTGCGCGCCCGAATGCGGCTGCACGTTGACATAGGCGCAGTCGAACAATTGTTTCGCGCGGTCGATCGCGAGTTGCTCGACCGCATCCGAAGGCGCGCAGCCCTGGTAGTAGCGCTTGCCCGGATAGCCCTCGGCATATTTGTTGGTCAGCACCGAGCCCTGCGCCTCGAGCACCGCCTGGCTGACGATATTCTCCGACGCGATCAGTTCGATCTGCCTCTGTTCACGGGTCAGTTCGCTCTTCAATGCCGCGGCGACGTCGGGATCGCTCGTCGCCACGCCGTCGGTGAAGAAGCCTCCGCTCCGGATCTCGTTCATCAACAATTCCCCAGTTTGTCGACGCGGCGCTGGTGACGCCCGCCTTCGAATTCGGTGGTGAGAAACGCCTCGACGATCGCCTTGGCCATATCCGCGCCGATGAGCCGTTCGCCCAATGCGATGACGTTGGCGTCGTTGTGCTGGCGGGCGAGCGCGGCGGAAAGCGGCTCCGATACGCGCGCGCAGCGGCAGGCGGGATTGCGATTGACCGCGATCGAGATGCCGATCCCCGACCCGCAGATCGCAATACCCCGCTCGGCCTCGCCGGCAGCGATATGGTCGGCGAGCTTGGTGCCGTAATCGGGATAGTCGACGCTGTCGGTATCGGTCGGGCCGAGGTCGGCGACCTCGTGGCCAGCGGTGGTCAGCGTATCGACGAGAAGGGCTTTCAAGTTGAAGCCCGCATGATCGGAAGCGAGGGCGATTTTCATGGGCGCCACTGTTAGCCGCCGCGTGTCGCAAGGGCTAGCCAAAGCGAGGGGAAAATTGCACTTGTGTCGTCGATGCGACCTTTCGGGCTTCCCACTTCGATCGCGCTGCTCGGATTTGGCGGGCTGCTGCCGCCGCTCGCGCTGATCATTGCAGGACAGATCGAGAATCCCGCGACCCATTCGATCGAGTTCTGGGGCGTCGTCTACGGGATGCTGATCCTGACCTTTCTCGGGGGAACCTGGTGGGCGTTTGCAAGCCGGTTTCCACCGCGCAAATTGCCGACTGGCATACTTGTTCTTTCGGTTTTTCCCAGTCTGATCACCTTCGTGCTGCTGATCATGCTCTTCAGCTTTGCGGCGCTCTCGCCGATGACCGCAGGGCTGGTGGTCGGCGGACTCATTCTGGCCTCGCCACTCGTCGACGCCTGGCTCGCGCGTCGGCGCTATACGCCGCGCTGGTGGATGACGTTGCGCGTGCCGCTTTCGATCCTGTTGGGCGTGCTTGTGATGGCCTGCGGTTGGCTGGCGGGTTAAGGAGGAAAAACGCATGAAGATTTGGATGACAGGGATCTGCGCGGCATTGATGGCGACGCCGGCGGTGGCGCAAGACGCGCGAACGCTGGAAAGCCTCGCCGAGCAGCGCGAGAAGATCGACGCTTTCGACTGGGCCGACGGGCTGTGGCGGGGCAAGGCGACCTACGACATGGGCGGTCGCAAGGGCGAATTGATCCAGGTAGAGCGAGTCGGCGATTTCCTCGGAGGATCGGTCAAGATCGTCGAGGGACGCGGCTATGTCGAGGCGACCGGGCAAAGCGTCTTCAACGCGTTGGGGATCATCAAATGGCATCCCGAACTGGGCGCCTATCGCTTCCATACGTTCGCGCAGGGCGATGCCGGCGTTTATCCGGTTACCATGCACGAGGACGGCTACGACTGGGCGATCGAGGAAGGGCCGGTACACATCCTCTACGAAACCCGCATCCACGACGGCATCTGGCACGAGATCGGCTACAATGTCGCCGAGGACGGCAGTCGCATGAAATTCTTCGAGATGACGCTCGTGCGCGTCGCCGAGGAAGCGGACTGGCCGGCACCCGTCCCGATGGACGTCGGGCAGGACGACTAGGCCTCAATCGAAGTATCTGGCGGCGCTTTGGCGGCGGTGCGGACAGCCGGGCCAGCAACAGGGGCGGCGTTTGCCGGCGGAAACCTCCTGCTTGAGGCGTTCGAACCGTTTATCGATGGTCGCCTGCTGCTTGGCCGACGTCACCCAGCAGATATATTCGTTGCGCGCCAGATCGGTGAGATCGTCCCATTTCGCTTTCAGGGCGTCGTCGGCGGCGAACGCACGAGCGAAAAAGTCGGGCGTTTCGTGTCGGAAATCGGGGTCGGCCATCAGGCCGCGCGAGTCTCGCGCAGTTCGAGGCGATCCCAGATTTCGGTCAGGCCCTTCACCAGCTCGTCCATCATCGTTTCGGTATGGAACGGGCCGGGCGTGAAGCGCAGGCGCTCGGTACCGCGCGGGACGGTGGGGAAATTGATCGGCTGCACGTAGCAGCCATATTCGGCGAGAAGGATGTCGCTGATGTGCTTGGCCTTTACCGGATCGCCGACCATCAGCGGGACGATGTGGGTCTCGCTTTCCATGACGGGCAGGCCGGCGTCCGCCATCTTCAGCTTGAGAGCCGTGGCGGAGCGCTGCTGCGCGTCGCGCTCGACGGCCGAGGACTTTAGGTGCCTCACGCTGGCAAGCGCGCCGGCCGTCAGAACCGGGGAGAGCGAGGTCGTGAAGATGAAGCCGGGCGCGTAGCTGCGGATGCAGTCGATGATCGTCTTGTCCGCCGCGACATAGCCGCCCATCACGCCGAACGCCTTGCCGAGCGTGCCTTCGATGAGGGTCACGCGATCGGCGACGCCATCGCGCTCGGAAATGCCGCCACCGCGCGCGCCGTACATACCTACGGCATGGACCTCGTCGAGGTAGGTCAGCGCATTGTAGCGGTCGGCAAGGTCGCAGATCGCCTCGATCGGCGCGACGTCGCCGTCCATCGAATAGACGCTTTCGAAAGCGATGAGCTTGGGCGTGTCGCGCGGCACGGCTGCGAGCATCGCCTCAAGGTGCCCCAGGTCGTTATGACGGAAGACGCGTTTCTCGCAGCCCGAGTTGCGGATGCCCGCAATCATCGAGGCATGGTTGAGTTCGTCGGAGAAGATGACGCAGCCGGGCAGCAATTTGCCGAGCGTCGAGAGCGCGGCCTCGTTGGAGACGTAGCCCGAGGTGAAGAGCAGCGCGGCTTGCTTCTCGTGAAGGTCGGCGAGTTCGGCCTCGAGATTGACGTGGAGGTGGGTATTGCCGCCGATGTTGCGCGTGCCGCCCGAGCCCGCACCGACATCGTGCAGCGCTTCTTCCATCGCCTGGATGACGGTGTCATGCTGGCCCATGCCGAGATAATCGTTCGAGCACCAGACGGTGATCGGCTTGGGGCCATTGTGCCCACCGAAGCAGCGCGCATTGGGGTAGTTTCCCTTGTTGCGCAGAATGTCGATGAAGACGCGATAGCGGCCTTCGTCGTGCAGGCGATCAATCGCCGACTGGAAGATCTGATTATAGTCCATGGGTGCTCTCGGGTCGCGCTCTACTGCGAAAGCCGTGTGACGTCAAAGGGTCGATAAGTCGGTAATCCCGAAGCGCGCGAGCGGGGCGGCGAGCCCCTCGGGAATTGGTCCGGTGAAGATAGCGCGGCCCGGCGGAGTCGTGTCGGGCCAAGGCTGGTCTTCGGTCAGCGTGGCGATGCGGCGCGCAATGCCTTCGCCGCCGTCGATGAAGGTGACGGCCGGGTACGCCGCGCGAAGCCAGTCGGCGACGAGCGGGAAGTGGGTGCAGGCCAACACGACCGTGTCGAGCTTTTCGCCACCCGGCTGATCGAACAGGGGTTGCGCTGCAGTGACGACTTCGTCGGGCGAAATTTCCCGTCCCGAGAGACGGCGCTCGGCGAGTTCGACGAGCGTCGGGGAGCCGTAGCGGAGGACGGTGCAGTCGCCTGCGAAGTCGCTCGCGAGCGCATCGACATAAGGCTGACGCACGGTGGCCTGCGTCCCGAGCACGCCGATGACGCGGGTTCGCGATCGCTCGGCGGCGGGCTTGATCGCGGGAACGGTGCCGACGACGGGCACATCGAGCGCGGCGCGGACATGATCGAGCGCAATCGTGCTGGCGGTGTTGCAGGCGATAGTGACGAGCCTCGGACGCACCCGCTCGACGAGGCGGCCAAGCAGCGCCGGCACTCGCGCCGCGATTTCCGCTTCTGTACGCGTGCCATAGGGGAAGGCGGCATTGTCGGCGGCATAGACGATCGCTGCAGTCGGCAGCAGCGCCCGCGTGGGCTCGAGGATCGACAAGCCGCCGATGCCGGAATCGAAGAAGAGGAGGGGGGCGTCGGGCGACATGTCCGCCGTCCTGCCCGCCCTCTCATCGTCTTTCAAGCGCGAGCCTCAACCGCGCGCTTGGTCGAACACCTCGAACTCGTAGGCATTGCCTTCGTCGTCGGTAAAGGTGACGGTGGCAAATTCGTTGCGATCGATCGTGCCGTTCTCGTCGCTATCCATGAAGCGGAAGATCTTTGTCGCAGCGGCCACCTGGTCGGGCGAGCGCTCCGAAGTCGCCGCGCGACGCGAGGGCGAGAGATTGACGAATTCGTCGAGGTCGATGGCGCCCGACTGGTCGCGATCGGCCATCTTGAAGGCCGCGCGATGGATGTCGTCGCCGTTCTTGGCTCGAATGCCGATGCGGGTGGAATATTTGGTCGGAAGTCCGCCCGGCAAGGCTTCGCGATCCGAACGATCGAAATAGCGCGGCCCCAAACCCTCGAGATGGCCGGACGTGAATTCGTCGAGATCGATCCTGCCGTCCTCGTTCCTGTCGAACACGGCGAAGATCGCGCCACGGCGACGCTGGACGGCGGCCATCGCCGCCTCAAGATCGATGCCTGCCGGTAGATTGTCGACCTTCAGGTTCTCCATCGACAAGGTCGCCGTAAATTCCTGTAGGTCGAGGAAACTCGAGCCGTCGGTATCGATCCGGGTGAACAGACGATGCGCAGCCTCGACCTCGGATTCGAGCGACTTCTCCATCGCCTCTGTGCCGGTGGGTTGGTCCGCCGGCTGCGCGGAATGAAGCCCGAAACCTGCCGCACCGAGCGCGGCAATGAACAGCATCGACATGACGATCATCCTTTTTCCAATCCATCTGAACCCGGCAGGCGCCGGCTCGTCCACTCGATGATCGTCTTCGTCCGCTCCGGCGAGCTCCGGCGGACCGGATACGGGCCTCCCATACCTCTCGCGATAGAGCTTCGCCGCATCGAGCGAGCTCTCCGCGCCAAGCTTCTGTCGCGCCCGCTTCAATCGTTTCTCGATGGCGTGATGCGAAACGCCATGCTCGAGACCCATTTGTTTGGCGGTCTTGTGGTCGAGAATGCCCTCCAGCACCTCGCGCTCGCGGCGGGTTAGGGGGTCGGGCATGTCGTCGGGCTCGCTCATGGGAGCCGAGCATAATCGCGAGGGGCGCCGGAAGATATATCCGGTCGGACCGTACTCCCGCGAGAGGAAGAGGCAGGCGTGCCGCCGGACGCGCCCGCCCCTCGTCGCTTCGGTCAGTCGCGCTCGACCGCGATGACCCGGATGTTGCCGGTGTCGCCCTTGGCGCCATATTCGGCGCGGCTGAGGCGGTTGTCGTCATCCTTGTCGAGACGTTCGTAGAGCGATTGAATCATCGCGACCGCTTCCTCGGGCTCGATGGTGTTGGCGGTCGCGCTCTCGCCCTTCACCACCTTGACGCGAGTGATCTGCGGCGCGGCAAAGACGGTCGCACTGAATTCGTCGATCTCGATATAGCCAGAACGGTCCTTGTCGAGCGTGTCGAAGCCGTCGTTCTGGATGGGCGCGCCGCCCGCTCCGGACACGGCTGCGAAAAGAAGAATGGATGTGAACATGAGACTGGTTCCTCCTATGGTGAACAGGCGATCGCCACCTGGCGTCGCATGGGAGGAAACCTGCGGGGAAAAGGCCGGCGCCGCGAGGTCCGAATCCTTGGATACGGTGGTTCCGTACCGGGAGGCGTATAGCCTGGCGGCCTTCAGCGAGGTGGTCACGCCGAGCTTCTCTCGGGCGCGCTTAAGACGCTTTTCGACCGCATGGTGCGAGATGTCGAGATCGCGCGCGATTTCCTTTGCGGTCTTGTGCGACAGGATACCCTCGAGCGTCTCGCGCTCGGCATCGGTCAGATCGGGAATTTCACGCTCGGGCATGGCGCGTGTTCTAGCGCCGCTCGCCGCCCGTTTGAACTACGGACAAACCGTAATCGGGCAGATGGCTTGCCACTCCGCGCCGCGCTGCTAGGAACGAGGGCGATGATCGAGAACTTCCAATGGCTGCCGCTTCTCATCGGCTATCTGCTGGGCTCCATCCCGTTCGGCGTCGTCATCATCCGCCTTCTCGGCAAGGGCGACCTTACCAAGGTCGGCTCGGGCAACATCGGCGCGACCAACGCGGTGCGCGCAGGCGGCAAATGGGTGGGGCTGCTCGTCCTGTTCTTCGATGTCGGCAAGGGCGTGCTCGCCGTCATTCTCGCGCGGCATTATTTCCCCCAAGGAGCCGAAATCTTCGGGGCGATCGGCGCGCTGCTGGGCCATCTCTATCCCGTCTGGCTGAAGTTCCGGGGCGGAAAGGGGGTGGCGACGATGTTCGGCATCCTCGTCGCGCTCGACTGGCGGATCGGCGTGATCGCGCTCGTCGTCTGGCTGGCAGCCTTCCTCATCACCAAAATGTCTTCGGCGGGTGGATTGCTCGCTGCTGCTTCCACGCCGGCCAGTGCCATGGCGCTGGGGCGCGAGGACTATTTCACCCTGTTGCTCGGATTCACCCTTCTCATCTGGTGGAAGCATCGCGCGAACATCGGCCGGATCCTCTCCGGCACGGAACCGCGCTTCGGCCGCCGACGAGACGCAGTCCGAGCGGACGATGAAATCGAACCCCAGTCTTCCTGACCACCTCCGTCTGATCCGCAGTCGCGGGATCGGCCCCGTCAGTTATCGACAACTCCTGCAGCGCTTCGGATCCCCCGGCGCAGCGCTGGAAGCCATTCCGGATCTTGCGCGAAGGGGGCGGGGCAGGCCGCCCGCGCTTGCGGACCGCGGTGAGATCGAGCGCGAGATCGAGCGCACCGCCGCGATCGGCGCTCGCTATCTGGTGATCGGCGAGGCGGACTATCCCGAGCTTCTGGCGCAAATCGAGGATGCGCCTCCGATCCTGACGGCCATCGGAGAGGCCGACTTGGGCGGTAGACCTGCCGTTGCGATGGTCGGCGCGAGAAATGCGAGTGCGGCGGCCTGCCGGCTCTCGCGCGAGCTGGCGGCAGGACTGGGGCGCGAAGGGCATGTCATCGTGTCAGGCCTGGCGCGCGGCGTGGACAGCGCGGCGCACGATGGGGCCTTGTCGACCGGGACAATCGCCGTCATCGCAGGTGGCATCGACATCTTCTACCCGCCCGAAAACGAACAACGGCAGCGCGATATCGCCGAGCAGGGCTTGGTGGTCGCCGAAATGCCCCCCGGCACGCGCCCGACTGCGCGCCACTTCCCGCACCGCAACCGCATCATCAGCGGGCTGGCGGCGGGCACGGTAGTCGTCGAGGCCGCTCCCAAATCGGGCAGTCTCATCACGGCACGGCTCGCGGGCGAGCAGGGCCGCGAAGTGATGGCGATCCCGGGCAGTCCGCTCGATCCGCGAGCACGGGGCTGCAACTGTCTGATCCGCGACGGGGCGACGCTGGTGCAGGACGTGGGCGACATCCTCGCCCAACTCGCGCCGCTCGATGCGCGCATGCGCGCCGTGGGCGAGGACAGCGCGGCGCCTCCCGAACCGCTTCCCGACCCCGATCCGCACGCCAGCCAGACGGTGGAGAACCTCCTGGGGCCGGTTGCGGTGTCGGTCGACGAACTCATCCGCCAGTCCGCCTTGTCCGCGCCCGAAGTGCAGCTGGCCCTGCTGGAGCTCGATCTGGCAGGCAGGCTCGATCGGCATGCAGGCGGAAGAGTGAGCTTGCGCTGATTTCGCTTGACCCCCACATGGGCCGCCGCACCATCGCGCGTACGTGTAGGGCCCATGGGGAAGCCGCTTAAAATTATGAAACTCGTTATCGTCGAATCGCCCGCCAAGGCCAAAACCATCGAGAAGTATCTCGGCTCGGGGCACAAGGTGCTCGCCAGCTACGGCCATGTGCGCGACCTCCCGCCCAAGGATGGATCGGTCGATCCCGATGCGGGCTTTGCGATGAAATGGTCCAACAATTCGGACAAGGCCAAGCAATTGAAGGCCATTACCGAGGCGGCGAAGAATGCCGACACGCTCATTCTCGCGACCGACCCTGACCGCGAGGGTGAAGCGATCAGCTGGCACGTCCAGGAATATCTGGCGAAGAAGAAGGCGCTGCCGGAAGATACCAAGCGCGTCACCTTCAACCAGATCACCAAAAGCGCGGTCACCGAAGCGATGGCCGCGCCGCGCGGTCTCGATGACGATCTGATCGATGCCTATCGCGCGCGCCGTGCGCTTGATTATCTTGTCGGCTTCACCCTGTCGCCGATCCTGTGGCGCAAATTGCCGGGCGCGCGCTCGGCGGGGCGTGTCCAGTCGGTCGCGCTGCGTCTGATCGTCGATCGGGAACGCGAGATCGAGGTCTTCAAGCCGCAGGAATATTGGCAGGTCGGCGCGACCTTCGAGCAGGGCGGAACGGCGTTCGACGCGCGGCTCGTCAAGCTCGACGAGAAGAAGATCGACCGGCTGACGATCGGATCCAAGGCCGAGGCCGATGCCGCCAAGGCGGTGATCGAGGGCGGCGACTTCTCGGTCGAGAGCGTCGAGCAGAAGCCGCTGACGCGCAATCCGCCGCCGCCCTTCACCACGTCGACGCTACAGCAGGAAGCCGCACGCAAGCTGGGCTATTCCGCGAGCCACACGATGAGCCTGGCGCAGGGACTCTACGAGGCCGGCGCGATCACCTACATGCGGACCGACGGCGTCACGATGGCGGGCGAGGCGTTGTCCGCGGCGCGGCACGCGATCGCGGACCGCTACGATGCGGGCTACCTCCCCGACAAACCGCGCCAATACAAATCCAAGGCCAAGAATGCGCAGGAAGCGCACGAGGCGATCCGACCGGTGAACTTCCGCAAGGATCGCGCAGGCTCGGGCGATGCGGCAAAGCTGTACACGCTCATCTACAACCGCGCGATGGCGAGCCAGATGGCGGCCGCGCGGCTCGAGCGGACGACGGTCGAATTGTCGGACGGTGCGGGGCGCGCCACGCTTCGTGCGACGGGGCAGGTCGTGAAATTCCCCGGCTTCCTCGCGCTCTACGAAGAAGGGCGCGACGACCGCTCGGACGACGAGGACGGCGGCAAGATGCCGCTGCTGCGCGAGGGCGATGCGCCTGCCAAGCGCGAGGTCACGGCGACGCAGCATTTCACGCAGCCCCCGCCGCGCTTCTCCGAGGCGAGCCTTGTCAAGCGGCTGGAAGAACTCGGCATCGGTCGGCCATCGACCTATGCGGCGACGCTGCAGACGCTGAAGGACCGCGACTATGTCACGCTCGACCAGAAGCGCTTCCTGCCGGAGGAGAGCGGCCGACTGGTGACGGCGTTCCTCGAACGCTTCTTCGAGCGCTACGTGAGCTACGATTATACGGCCGAGCTCGAGGAAGAATTGGACGACGTGTCCGGTGGTCGGATGGGCTGGCAGGCGATGCTCGAGGCCTTCTGGCGCGACTTCAAGCCCAAGGCGGGCGAAGTGATGGAGCAGAAGCCGAGCGACATCACCGTCGCGCTCGACCAGTTTCTCGAGCCCTATCTCTTCCCGCAGACGGAAGAGGGGGAGGATCCGCGCAAATGCCCCAAAGATGGCGGTAGACTGGCGCTGAAGGGCGGCAAGTTCGGTGCCTTCATCGGCTGCGAGAACCATCCCGAATGCGATTACACGCGCCCCTTCGGCGTGCGCGGTGAAGCGGCGAACCCTGGACCGAGCGAGATCGGCGAAGGGATCGAGCTCAAGGTCGGGCGCTTTGGCCCCTATGTCGAGCAGGAAGTCGACGGGGAGAAGAAGCGCGCCTCCATTCCGCGCGACATGAAAGCCGACGACATCGATGTCGAATGGGCGAAGAAGCTCCTGTCCCTACCGCGCGAGATCGGCGCGCATCCGGAAACGGGGAACATGATCTCCGCATCGATCGGTCGTTACGGGCCCTATCTGCTGCACGATGGAAACTATGCTCGGCTGTCGTCGACCGACGAGGTGTTCGAGACGGGCATGAATGCGGCGGTCGCCAAGCTTGCGGAAGCGGCGGCGAGCAAGGGGCAGCGCGGTCAGCGTGGGAAGCGGGAACCGCTTGTGGTTCTCGGGAAACATCCGGTCAACGAGGAAGACGTGAAGGTGATGGACGGGCGCTACGGCCCCTACGTTACCGACGGGACGACCAACGCGACGCTTCCGAGGGGAACGGAGCCGAAGGACGTCACGCTCGAACAGGCGGTGCAGCTGATCGACGAGCGGGCGGCCAAGGGTCCGGCGAAGAAGAAACGCAAGGTACCGGCCAAGAAGAAGGCGGCGCCCAAGAAGAAGGCTGCGGCGAAGAAGAAGAGCTAGCTACAGGCAGCGCACGCTTCATCGGCGGGAATTTGGATCGGCTTCCAGCGGTTCTGGAGGCCGTCGTAGAGGTGGAGCGTTCCAGCGTCCTCGTTACCGATGCTGCATAGGAAGCGGATGGCCATCAATGCGGCCATGTTGCCGACCATGCCGGTGAGCGCGCCGACGACGCCGGTCTCGGCGCACGTGTCGCAGTCCTCCGCATCAAAGGCGTCGCCGACGAAACAGCGGTAGCAGGGCCGAGCGCGCCACAGTCCGATCTGCCCTTGGAGTTGCTGCGCGGCAGCGCTGATGAGGGGCACGCCGAGCTTCACCGCCGTGTCGCTGACGATGAGGCGGGTCATGAAATTGTCGGTGCCGTCGATGACGAGATCATGTTGGTGGAGCAGATCGGCGGCATTGTCGGCGGTCAGTTTCGTGGCGTGAGCGTCGAGGGTGACGTGCGGGTTGCGTGCTTCGGCGAAGCGGCGGGCCAGCGCGGCCTTGCCGCTGCCGACATCGGCGGTGGTGAAAAGCGGCTGGCGCTGGAGGTTGGCGAGGCTGACGGCATCATCGTCGACGAGCGTGATGTGACCGATGCCCGCCCCGACCAAGGCGGGCAGTGCACCCGATCCGATCCCACCGGCGCCGATTAGGGCGACGCGCGCCGCCTTCAGCCTTTTCTGTCCGACACCACCGATCTGCGGGAGAACGATGTGGCGGGCGTAGCGGTCGAGTTCGTCGTCGCTGAGGGTCACTTGGTGCCCGTGCTGCCGAACCCACCTTCGCCGCGCTGGGTTTCATCGAGCGTCTCGACTTCATCGAACGTCGCTCTCGTCACCGCGGCAGGGACGAGTTGGGCGACGCGGTCGCCGCGCTTGATGTCGAAGTCGTCCGGACCATGGTTGATGAGCAGCACTTTAAGTTCGCCGCGATAGTCGCTGTCGATCGTGCCGGGCGTGTTGGGCACGGTAATGCCATGCTTGAAGGCGAGGCCCGACCGGGGCCGGACCTGGATCTCGTAACCTTGGGGGATAGCGACCGAGAGGCCGGTGGCGACGGCATGGCGCTGGCCGGAAGCAATCGTGACGTCCTCGGCGCTGACCACGTCCATCCCCGCCGCGCCATCGGTGGCGTAGGCGGGGAGGGGAAGGCCCTCACCGTGGGGGAGGCGTTTCAACTGGATCGAAATGGTCATGTCAGCTTTTCCGCAATTCTTTCGACGAGGGTCTGCGCAACGCGCTTCTTGGTCATGTCGCCCCAGTCGTCGGCGCCCTCTTCGGTGACGAGGCGGATGCGATTGTGATCGCCGCCCATGACGTCTCCCGAAACGTCGTTGGCGAGGATCCAGTCGGCCTTCTTGCGCTGGCGCTTGGACGTGGCGTTGTCGACGACATCGTTCGTCTCTGCAGCGAAGCCGACCAGTAGGGCCGGTCGGTTCGGATGGTCGCCGAGCGCGGCGAGGATGTCGGGGTTGGGCACGAAAGTAAGATGGGGCGGGCCGCCGCCTTTCTTCAGCTTGATGGGGCTTTGCTCGACACGCCAGTCGGCAACTGCGGCGACGAGAATAGCGGCGTCGGCGGGAATCGCGGCCATGACGGCGTCGTGCATTTGCTGCGCGGTCTCGACGTCGATCCGGGCAACGCCGGGCGGAGTGTCGAGGCGGACGGGACCGGCGACGAGCGTGACGCGGGCACCGGCAGCGGCGGCGGCATGAGCGATGGCGAAGCCTTGCTTGCCCGAGGAACGGTTGGCGATGAGTCGGACGGGGTCGATCGGCTCGTGGGTCGGGCCGGCGGTGATGAGGATATGCTTGCCGGCGAGCTTGCCGACAGGCGGCGCGGAGGGTTCGACGCGTTTTGCTGCGGAGCCGAAGGGCAGAGCGGCGAGAATGTCGTCGACGCCGGGCAGCCGACCCGGGCCGAATTCGCCGCAGGCCATGGCACCTTCGTCGGGCTCAAGCACGGTGATGCCGTCGGCTCGGAGCTGCGCGACGTTGCGCTGGGTGGCGGGATGCAGCCACATGCGGACGTTCATCGCAGGGGCCACAGTAACGGGTTTGTCGGTGGCCAGCAGGAGCGTGGTGGCAAGGTCGGTGGCGAGCCCTGCGGCCATCTTGGCGATAAGGTCGGCAGTGGCCGGACAGATGAGGACATGGTCGGCAGCACGGCTCAATTCGATGTGCCCCATCTCGACCTCGTCCTTGAGGTCCCACAGGCTGGTGTAGACGGGGCTTTCCGCGAGCGCGGCGAGGCTCATCGGGGTAACGAAATGCCGGGCGCCGTTGGTGAGGACCGGCGTGACGTCATGCCCCTCTTTGCGGACGGCGCGAACCAGTTCGGCAGTCTTGTAGGCGGCGATTCCTCCGCCGATGATGAGCAGCAGGCGGGCCATCAGAGAATCGCCACCAATCCCGCCCCCGCCGCGCCCGCGATCAGCGCGGTGAGGATGTAAGCGCCCACGTTCGGCCGTTCGATGACCTTGATCTCGGGCAGCGGGGCCATGGGGGGAGCGCCGCCTTTTTCGGGATAGCTGGCGTCTATCTTGTCAATGAGGTGGGGGAGGCGCTGGAGAGTGCGCCGGAAGGCGGTCAGTTTGTCGGCGATGAGCACTTCGGGGCCGAGTTCGGTGCGCATCCATTCCTTGAGGAACGGCTCGGCGGCTTCCCACATGTTGATGTCGGGATCGAGGCTGACGACGACGCCCTCTTCCATCACCATCGTCTTCTGCAGCAGCAGAAGGTGGGGCTGTGTGGCCATGTCGAAGTCGCGGGTGATCGAGAAAAGGCCTTCGAGCATCTGTCCGATCGAGATGTCCTTCACCGGAAGCCCGCGGATGGGCTCGCCGACGGCGCGCAGTGCAGTGGCGAACTCCTCGACGCTGTGGTGGGCGGGGACGTATTGCGCTTCGAAATGGATTTCGGCGACGCGGCGGTAGTTGCCGGTGATGAGGCCGTAGAGGATCTCCGCGAGCCAGAGCCGCGCCTGCCGGTCGATGCGGCCCATGATGCCGAAATCGACTGCGGCGAGGCGCCCGTCTTCCAGGGCGATAAGGTTGCCCTGGTGCAGATCGGCGTGGAAAAAACCGTCGACCACCGCTTGGCGCAGGAAGGCGCGGATGAGGATCTGCGCGAGTTGCTGGACGTCATGGCCCTTGTCGAGGAGCTGCTGGCGCTTGGTGAGCTTGGTGCCTTCGAGCCACTCCATCGTGAGGACTCGGCGCGAGGTGCGGCGCCAGTCGATCTCGGGGACGTAGAAGCCGGCTTCGGCGATCATATTCTCCCTGAGTTCGGACGCGCTGGCGGCCTCGCGCTGGAAGTCGAGCTCGCGGCGGGTCCATTGCTTGAACTGGGCGATCACCTGGCGGGGGCGCAGGCGCTGGGCTTCGCCACCGAAGCCTTCGAGTTGCGCGGCGGCCCATTCGTAGGTTTCCAATGCGTCGGCGAACATGTCCTCGATACCGGGGCGCAACACCTTGACCGCGACGGTGGCGCCTTCGGTGGTGACGGCCCGGTGAACCTGCGCGATGGAGGCAGCACCGACGGGCGTTTCGTCGAACTCGGCGAAAAGCTGGTCGAGCGGGGCGCCGAGCGAGGCTTCCACCTGCGCGCGGATCTTGCCGAAGGGAGCAGGTGGCAGGTCGTCCTGAAGGAAAAGAAGGTTTTCGGCCGCCTCCTCGCCGACGAGGTCGGGGCGAGTGGCGAGCGCCTGGCCGAGCTTGATCGCCGCGGGGCCGATCTCCTGGAAGGCGGCGGCATAATTGGCGGTCTTGGGCTGTTTCAGGCCGAAGCGGGCCAGACGCAAGACGCGCTTGACGTGCGGTGGGGTCAACGGATCGCGCTCGATGCCGCGCAGCGCACCGTGGCGGGCGAGCGTTCGGCCCCAGCGCAGGATGCGGAAGAGGTGGGTGAGGCGGGAAGCCATGATACCTGGGTCTAGACCTTCCAGCCCCAGTGGATGGCGACGAGGCCGCCGAGGATCGGGGTGTGACCGGTACTGGCAAAACCCGCATCGGCGATCATCGCTTCGAACGCGGGCATGCGCGGGAAGCGGCGGATCGATTCGACCAGATATTGATAGCTGTCGGCATCGCCCGTGACGGCCTTGCCGACCTTGGGAATGACATTCTCCGAATAGACGTCGTAGGCAGTGCCGAAGCCCGGCCATTCGCTGGTCGAGAATTCGAGGCAATAGAAGCGGCCGCCGCGCTTCAAGGTGCGGTGAGCCTCGCGCAGCGCGGCGGGAATGTCGGTGACGTTCCGGATGCCGAAGGCGATGGTGTAGGCGTCGAAGGCGGCGTCGGGGGTGGTCAACGCCTCGGCATTCTCGACGCGCCAGGCGAGGCCGTCGAGGCCGCGTTTGGCGGCGCGCTGGCGGCCGACCTCGAGCATGTCGGGGTTGATGTCGGCGACCGTGACGTCGGCGCCCTTGCGCGCCATGCGAAAGGCGATATCCCCGGTGCCGCCCGCCATATCGAGGATCGCCTCGCCCGGGCGCGGCTTGACCCGCGCGACGAAACGGTCCTTCCAGAGGCGGTGCAGGCCGCCGCTCATGAGGTCGTTCATCACGTCGTAGCGCGCGGCGACCGACGTAAAGACGTCGCCGACGCGGCGGGTTTTTTCGGCAGGGTCCACGGCGGTATCGCCGAACCAGACTTTGTCTTGCGTCATGGCGGGAAGGCCTAGCAGGGGTTGAGGGCAGGGGGAACGGGTCTTAACTGCTCAACCGACCATGCCCGAGCTTCCCGAAGTCGAAACGACCGTTCGCGGTCTGGCCCCCCTACTGGAGGGCGAGCGGATTGCGCGTGTCGACTTGCGGCGCGCGGATCTGCGGCGGCCGTTTCCGGAAGGACTGGGGCAGGCGCTGACGGGCGCGCGGGTAACCGAGCTGGCGCGGCGGGCGAAATACGGGCTGGTGCGGACGGACCGCGGCGACACGATGATCTTCCATCTGGGGATGAGCGGGCGGTGGCGGATCGACCCTGAGGATCTGGGCGCGCACGACCATCTTGTGCTGGAAACGGGTGCGGGGCGGCGCGTGGCGCTCAACGACCCCCGGCGGTTCGGGTCTGTGGACCTGGTGCGCAGCGAGGCGGAGGCGGACTTCGCGGGATTTGCGGGGATGGGGCCGGAGCCATTGCCGAAAGTCGATACGACCGAGTTGCGCGCGCGGCTGGCGGGCAAGAAAGTCGCGATCAAGCTGGCGTTGCTCGACCAGCGGGTGCTCGCGGGGCTGGGCAATATCTACGTATGCGAGGCCCTGTTCCGCGCCGGGATCGCGCCGGGACGTCGCGCGGGGAGCGTGGGCAAGGCTCGGATCGAGCGGCTGGCGGAGACGATCTCCGCGGTGCTGCAGGAGGCGATCGCCGCAGGAGGATCGACCTTGCGCGACTATGCCCGGCCCGACGGCGAGCTTGGCTATTTCTCGAAGCAGTTCGACGTCTACGGACGCGAGGGCGAGGATTGCACGCGTTGCGGTGGGGTGGTGCGGCGCCGGGTGCAGGGCGGGCGCTCGACCTTTTATTGTCCGCACTGCCAGCGATAGACGCGCGATCTGCTTGACGGATCGCGGCGCGATTTGTAAGGGAGCGGCCATGCCGGTGCAGGCTCGTTTACGGGCCGGGCGCCGTTTCTTTTTATAGCAGAACGAAAACCGAGGTCTTTATCTATGGCGAATTCGCCGCAAGCACGTAAGCGCATCCGTCGCAACGAACGTCGTTCCGAAATCAACGGCGCGCGCGTCAGCCGCATCCGCACCTTCATCAAGCAGGTCGAAGCGGCAATCGAGGAAGGCAAGCAGGACGAGGCGCAGAAGGCGCTGCGTGCCGCGCAGCCTGAGATCGCGCGCGGTGTCGCCAAGGGTGTGATGCACAAGAATACGGCCGCTCGTAAGATGAGCCGCCTGTCGAAGCGGGTCGCGGCGCTCGCCTAGACCTGTCTTAACCTGAGACAAGATGACGGGCCGTCCGGGATGCTGGGCGGCCCGTTTTGCGTTCGACCGGAATCGGTTTCGTTTTGACGACAGAAAAAAGTCTAGGCTTTCCCGCGATTCGCCTCCCGACCGTTGTGGAGGCATATCGAAAACTCACGGATTTCTGGGGATTTTGGATTTTTCGCGGCTTTGCGCTGTCAATACTATTTATTTCACGCAAATGAAAAAACCGCCCTTGAACGCGATGCGTTTCGAGCTTTAGAACAGCTTCTCCGGCGGCGATTCCGCCCCCGGGGGGCAGGGCAGAGACGGTAGCCACAGGCGCCGCGGGCACGAAGGTGCGCCGCGCGTAACAGAGCCGTTTTGTCCGACGCACACAGACGAGGAGACGCGAGCAAGTGCAAGGCGAGGGCGAAGCTGTGCGTTCGGGCGACGGGGGGCAGGTGGAAGCACCGTTCGACGCCGCGTGGAACGACATTCGCGCCGGCCTTCGCAAGGACTTGGGCGCGCGCACTTTCGACGGGTGGATCAAGCCGAGCGAGCTTGGAGGGTTCGATCCCGAGAGCGGGGCGCTCGACATCCTGATGCCCTCCAAGTTCATGGCCGATTGGGTCAAGTCGCATTTCGGCGACCGAATCGCGCTGGCGTGGCGGCATCTGCTGCCGGTCGTTCGCGAGGTCCGCATCGTCGCGGCCCAGGGCGCGCCGCGCCCGACCGGGATCCTCGTGCTCGAGTCGAAGCCATCGCCCGCTCCCGATGTGCCGCCCGTCAGCGCGGCGCCCAAGCATCCGCGTCCCAATTTCGACAATCGCCAGACGTTCGACCATTTCATCGTCGGCAAGGCGAACGAAGTGGCGGCGACGGCCGCGCGTACGCTCGCCGATGCCGACCGCGCGACCTTCAACCCGCTCTTCATCCACGGCGGCACGGGGCGCGGCAAAACGCACCTGTTGCATGCCATCGGACAGCAATTCCTCGCCAACCACCCCGATGCGCTGGTCGTGTCGATGTCGGCGGAAAAGTTCATGGTCGAGTTCGTGACCGCGCTGCGTGAGAACGACACGTTCGCCTTCAAGAACCGCTTGCGCTCGGCAGACCTGCTGCTTGTGGACGATGTCCAGTTCATCGCCGGCAAGGAGTCGACGCAGGAAGAATTCTTCCACACGATGAACGAGATCATCACTGCCGGGCGGCGGCTCGTCATCACTTCCGACCGCGCGCCCCAGGATCTCGACGGTATCGAGCCGCGGATCCTGTCGCGCCTGTCGTGGGGGCTGGTCGCCGACATCAATGCGGCGGATTACGAGCTTCGCTTGAACATCCTTCGCGCCAAGCTCGACCAGCTGACCGGCGTGGAGATGCCCGCCGACGTGATCGACTTCCTCGCACGGCGGATCACCAATTCGATCCGCGAGCTGGAGGGGGCGCTGAACCGCATTGCGGCCTATGCCATGATGACGGGCAAGACGATCGACGTGCCATTTGTCGAGGAAGTGCTCGCCAATGTGCTGCGTGCGAACCAGCGGCGCATCTCGATCGACGAGATCCAGACGCGGGTCGCGGCGCATTTCTCCATCCGCAAGGCCGAGATGACCAGTGCCCGCCGCGCGCGCGAGGTTGCGCGGCCGCGCCAGGTGGCGATGTATCTTTCAAAGCAGCTGACCCCCAAGAGCCTGCCCGACATCGGGCGGCGCTTCGGTGGGCGCGACCATACGACGGTCATCCACGCGGTGAAGCGGATCGAGAGCCTGCGCGCGGCGGATGCGGAACTGGACGCCGATATCCGGATGCTCCAGCGCTCGCTCGAAAACTAGGCGCGTTCCCTTTCCGAAGCTTCGTCGTGCGGCGGTAAAGAACCGACCGCCACTTCATTTCCGCGGCAGCCGGCACTCGCACGGAACCCAACCGCATCGTCTGCATTCGTCTGCCGGGGGCGCACTTGACGATCTCTCGCAGCGAACGGGTATTTGCGATGTCGACCGAGACTGAGAGCAACAGCTTCACGGTGTCGTCGCCGGGCGGCGCCTTGGCCGACTCTCATCTTGCCGCGATCGTGCAATCGAGCTTCGACGGGATCGTGTCGAAGGATCTCGACGGGATCGTGCGATCGTGGAACCCCGCGGCCAAACGTATCTTCGGATGGAGCGCGGAGGAGATGGTGGGCGAGTCGATTCGGCGGCTCATCCCCGAAGATCTCCAGAGCGAGGAAGACGAGATCCTTAAGCGTGTCCGCGCGGGCGAGCAGGTGCCGCGGTTCAAAACGCAACGCCTCTCCAAGGCTGGGAAACTCGTGCCGGTCGCGATCACGGTGTCGCCCGTCCTCGACGAAGCTGGCGACGTCATCGGAGCCTCGAAGATCGTCAGCGACCTTCGTCCCCAGATCGACAGCGAGCGGGATGCTGCCGAAACCGAAGAACGCTTTCGCGCGCTCGCCGACAATATTCCGCAGCTTGCCTGGATGGCAGACCGCGACGGCTCGATATTCTGGTATAATCAGCGCTGGTACGATTTCACGGGCACCACTTTCGACGAGATGGAAGGGTGGGGCTGGCAAAAGGTTCATCACCCCGACCATATCGACGCCGTGCGCGAGCGATTTAAGGCTGCGATCGACGTTCAGGAAGCTTGGGAAGACACATTCCCCCTGCGCGGTGCCAATGGCGATTATCGCTGGTTCCTGTCGCGCGCGCTTCCGGTGCGCGACGAGAAGGGCGACGTGAAGCTCTATTTCGGTACCAATACCGACGTCACGCAGCAGCGCGAGCACGAAGAGCAGATCGAGGTCTTGATGCGCGAGGTCAATCATCGCGCCAAGAACATGCTCGCGGTGCTCCAGTCGATCGTCCATCGCACTGCGAAAGATGTCGATCCCGCGTTCGTGACCTCGCTGGAACGGCGTATCGCCGCGCTCGCCAGCAATCAGGACCTGCTCATCAAGCGCGGATGGCGCGGCGCGTCGGTACGCGACGTGCTCGATTTCCAGCTCGACTTCATCTCGGAGGTCTATGGCGACAGGATCGAATATGACGGCCCCCGGACGGCGCTGATCCTGCGCCCGGTAGCTGCCGAAGCGCTCGGGCTGGTCATTCACGAACTGGCGACCAATGCCATCAAATATGGCTCCCTGTCGCAAGGCGGAGGCTCGGTCTGCATTCGTTGGAAGGTACTCGACGACGAGGGGGCGCCCCGCTTGTTGGTCGAGTGGAGCGAGCGCGACGGGCCACCGGTTCGAGAGCCGCTGGAAACGGGTTTCGGCACGATCCTTACGCAGCGCAATCCAGCAAGCGTCATGAATGCGAAGGTGAGGGCGTCCTACCGCACCGAAGGCTTCCACTGGTGCATGGAAGCGCCGCTCGAGAGCATCCAGGACGCCGCGGCGGCCTGACGCGCGGGTCCCAGCGGATCGCGGCATGAAAAAGCCCGCCTCGGATCGCTCCGGGCGGGCTTCTTGTCATGGAAAGGATGCGAGACCCTAGTCTTCGGGCTTGACGGTGATCCGAACGGTCTCGCCATTGCGGCCCGGGAAATCGGTGAACATCGCCTCGATGAGATTGGGCACGAGCGTACCGAGATTGTCGGTGCGGCTGCGCGCAAGCGCGGTCCCTTCGAAGATCGCCTGATTGTCAGCGGTGCGACGGATGTCGACGTCAAGCCGCGAGCGATACTCGTCGTAGACGCGAACGCCGCTACGACCGTACCAGAAGGGATCGTCCCAGCCCCAGGAGAAGCCGAGGCGCGGGCCGAAGTACCGGCGCGCGAAGAGGGCGCGATGATAAGGATAGCCGATCCGTCCGTAGCCGTAACCGAGACGGCCGTAGGCGGGACCGAAGCCGTAGCGTCCGCCGAACGGATCGGTGACGATACGCTGGCGTCCATCGTCGACGTCGTAGCCCACTTCGACGAGCATGGTGGCGGCGTCGGGCGAGGCGGCGGCGCTATAGCCTTCCTCGGCAAGTTCACTCGCGATCATCGTCGCATAACGCGAGAATTCGAGGCCTCCGGCATCGCCGGTTTCCTTCGACACGATGTAGAAACTTTCGCCTGTAGGGGCGGGCATGGCCTGGAAGCGGCTCACCTGCGCGGGAAAACCTCCCGTCGCGCAGCCGGCCAGGCCAAGGAGCGCGGTGCTGGCGGCCGCGGCTTTGATGAGCTTACGCATAATACTTCTCGGGCTCCCTTGGGGTGTGATCGATTGCGCGCCTTATAGCACAAGTCGCACTGAACACCGCATGAAGCGATAACGTCGGGTAGACGACGTTGAATTAACGTTTCAAGTCAGCGCCTTAGGCCCAGGGCGCGATAGGCCTTCTCGAGTGTCGGCTGCGCGGTGTCGCGCGCCTTTTGCGCCCCTTGGTCGAGCACCGAGTCGAGGCGGGCCCGATCGGCGCGCCAGGCGGTCAGACGCTCGCGGATGGGTGCGATGAGGTGGACGAGCGCTTCGCCGAGCGCGGGTTTGAACTGGCCGAAGCCCTGTCCGGCGAAGTCGGCGAGCACGTCTTCCTCGCTGCGGTTCTGTACGGCCGCCATGATGCCGACGAGGTTCGCCGCCTCGGCGCGGCCCTCGAGACCCTCGGGCGTGTCGGGCAAGGGTTCGGGATCGGTGCGGGCCTTCTTGATCTTGGTGCGGATCGCATCGTCGTCGTCGAGGAGGTTAATGCGGCTCATGTCCGAGGGATCGGACTTCGACATCTTGTTCGACGCATCGCGGAGCGACATGACCCGCGCTGCCCGTCCGGCCCCGATATAGGGCTGCGGCACGGTGAAGATCTCCTCGCCCGCACGATGGTTGAAGCTCTCCGCGATGTCGCGCGCCAACTCGATATGCTGCTTCTGGTCCTCGCCAACGGGCACGTGGGTTGCCTGGTAAAGAAGGACGTCGGCGGCCTGCAGCACCGGATAGGTGAAGAGTCCGACGCTGGCATTTTCCCGGTTCTTGCCCGATTTCGCCTTGAACTGCGTCATCCGGTTGAGCCAGCCCATCCGCGCGGTGCACGACAGCAGCCATTGCAGCTCGGCATGCGCGGGAACGTCGGACTGGGCGACCAGGACCGAGCGATCGGGGTCGATCCCGCTGGCGAGCAGGGCGGCCGCCATCTCGCGCGTGTTGGAGCGCAGCTGGTCGGGATCGATGTCGACGGTGATGGCGTGCAGATCGACGATGAAGAAGAAGCGTTCGCCCGGATCGTCCTGCATGTCGCGCCAGCGCAGGATCGCGCCGAGCAGATTACCGAGATGAAGATTTCCGGTGGGCTGGATGCCCGACATGACACGCATGTTAGAGGTCTTTCGCTTTCTTTTTGCCAAGCAGGAGAAGGATGTCCTGCTTGTCCATCGCGCCGATGATCCAGGCAAGCACGAGATAGGTGATGCCGCCCGCGCCGCAGGTGACGAGGATCGCGACCGCCTTGCGCCCGCCGTCGGCGGCGTACCAGTCGGCGAAGAAGCCCGAGAGCACGTACAGGATGGCCGCCATGATGCCGGCGCACAGCAACTGCTTGAGAAGGCGTGCGATGAGCCAGGGTTCGAGACTGAAGTGACCGCGGCGGTGGAGCAGGACGTAGAGCGACAGCGCGTTGACCCAGGCCGCCGCCGCCGTGCCGATCGGGAGGATGGCGATGCCGACCTCGTCGATGAGCGCGAACCAGACTGCCACCGCGCCCGCCAGCGTAACCATCGTGATGATGGCGGGGGTCTTCATGTCCTTGCGGGCGAAGAAGCCGGGCGCCAAGATCTTGATCATGACATAGGCCGGAAGTCCCATGACCATGAAGGACAGGACGAGGCCCGAGGTGCGCGCATCCTCTTCGGTGAAGCGGCCGCCTTCGAAGAGAGTGGTCATGATCGGCTCGGCGATGACGATGAGCGCGATGGTTGCGGGAAGCGTGAGGAGCATCGCCAGCTCGGTCGCGCGGCTCTGCACGTTGCTCGCCTGCTTATGCTCGGCCTGGCCGATATGGCGGCTGAGCGCGGGAAGGATGGCGACCCCGATCGCGGAACCGATGAGCGCGAGGGGAAGCTGATTGAGGCGGTCGGCCTGGCTCAGGTAGAGGAGGCTGCCGTCCGGCAGGCGGGTCGCGAACTTCAGGTAGAAGAACTGGCTCAGGTAATAGCCTCCCGCCGCGATGGTCGCGGGGACCATGAGCCGCAGCATCTCCTTGACGCGCGGGGTGAGGCGGGGAGCCCGGAAGGCGAGTTTCACACCCGCGCGGCGCGTCGCGATGACGAGCGTCGCGAGCTGGATGACGCCGCCGACCACGACGCCCCATGCCATCGCGCGCGCGGTCGCGAGTCCGCCCTCGTCGACCAGCAACAGCGCGCCGACGAGGGCCACGTTGAGCAATGCAGGGGCGAAGGCGGCGACCGCGAATTTCGAGAGCGAATTGAGGATGCCGCTGAAGAGCGACACCAGCGCGATGAAGATGAGATAGGGGAAGGTGATGCGGGTGAGGTCGACCGCATTGCCGAAGATAGTCGGGTTCTCGACCCAGCTTTCATCGGCGATGAAGGCGACGATCGCCGGCATGAAGATGACGAACAGGACGGTCAGCGCGATGAGGACGGGCAGGAAAATGGCCTGCACTTCCTCGGCGAAGCGCTCGGCTTCCGAAAGATCGTCGTCCTTGCCCACTAGCCGCGCGAACAGCGGCACGAAGCCTTGGCTGAACGCGCCCTCGCCGAGCAGACGGCGCAGGAGGTTGGGTATCATGAAGGCGAACAGGAACAGGTCGGACGCCGCATTGGCGCCCATGACCCTGGAATAGACCATCTCGCGGACGAAGCCGAGGACACGGCTGACGAGCGTGAGCCCGCCGATGGTGCCGCCGGCCTTGACGAGGTTCATGTCGTTTCCGACCCCGCTTGCGACGCGTTACGCGTCAGCGGTCGGTGCGGGGGCGGGAGCGCCACCTTCACCGCCGGGCTGCTGGCCTGCCTGCTGTTGGGCCATCGCCTGCATCTGCTGCATGTAGACCGCACCGAAATCGATGGGATCGAGAAGCAGCGGCTGGAAGCCCGCATTGGCGGTCGCCTCGGCGATGATCTGGCGTGCAAAGGGGAACAGCTGGCGTGGCAGTTCCACGAGCATGATCGGCTGCATCTGCTCTTCGGGAATGTTGCGGATCGCGAACAGGCCCGAATAGGCAAGATCGATGGCGAACTGGATACCCTCGTCGGTCTTGCTCGAGCAATCGACCTTGAGCGTCACTTCGTGGACATCGTCGGAAACCTTGTTGACCTCAATGTTGAAACCGAGGTCGATCTGCGGTTTGCCCTGATACTGGAAGCTCTTGGGTGCGCCGGGGTTTTCGACCGACAGGTCCTTCACATATTGGGCGAGGCTGGCGATCGAGGGGGAGTTGCCCATCTCTCCCTGCGGCGCATCGCCCGGAGGCGGCATGTTGCCGACAGGCTGGTCACCGGCGGGGGGAAGGTCGTTGGGCGTATCGTCGGCCATGATGAAACTGTCCTTGAAGGTGGGCGGGCGCGGGCGCGGCCAGAACCGCTTCGCAGCCCTTGAGATCGTATCGAGGGGCGACTAGCAGTCATGCATATGCGACGCAACGCGCGTTTCGTGCGTTGGAAACGTAGCGAGCCTTTGAAAGGGCGGGTTAAGACGCTTATGTTAGGGTCGCTTATCACTTTGGATTCTCACGAGTAGGACAGTTTCTTGACCGCAGTCGTCATCCTCGCCCTCGTCGCCCTCTTCATCGGCCTGCGCCTGTTCAGCGTGCTTGGCGAGCGGACAGGTCACGAGCAGAACCTCGTGAAGGCCGCCGAGCCCGAGGCAAAGCTTTCCGAAGAGCAGCCCAAGGTGGGCGCGGGAACGTCGCCGAGTTTCGACGAGGAGGGCCAGATGGCGTATGTGCCGCTGGCCGGACCGGGCGTGCGGGCGCTTCTCGCTGCCGATCCCCAGTTCGACGTGGCGCGTTTCCTCGAAGGCGCAAAGGGTGCCTACCGGATGATCCTCGAGGCGTTCTGGCGCGGCGACCTCGACGAGGTGCGCGAATTCATTGACGACAATGTCTACGAAGCCTTTGCAGGTGCCGTCGACGCACGGCAGGCGCAGGGCCTGACGCTCGACAACCGGCTCATCACCATCGAGGATGCGATCATCGTGGCGGCCAAGCTCGACCAGTCGATCGCCGAACTGACGGTGCGGTTCGAAGCCGATATCGCCGCGGTGACGCGCGATGAAAGTGGCGAGGTCGTGGCCGGCTCGATGGACGATGCCGTCCAGACGCGCGACCGCTGGACCTTCCGCCGCGACGTCGGCGCACGCGACCCGAACTGGATCCTCGTCGAGACCGACGAAGAAGCATGACGCTGACCGCCCCGGCCCGGATCGGGGCCGTTGCCGCTTTTCTCTTCAGCCTGTCTGCTTGCGCCGCGAGCGTGGAGCCGGTGGGGCGTGCGCCTGCATCAAGCGCACCCGTGACGACATCGAGTGCGGCAGTGCCCCCGACGGTCGAAGCCGCCACCCCCGTTTATGAGAATGCGAGCCGTGCGCCGATCCGCCGCGCGAGCGCCGTGCCGCTTCGCCAGGAGGAGGCCGAGCGCGCGCTGGCGTCCTTCAATCTTTCCTGCCCGAAATTGCTGGCAAGAACCGACCAGTCGGGCCTGACGATGCGCTCCGACTGGGAGCCTCTGTGCGCGGTAGCGAACACCCTGTCGCCCGCGAGTGCCACGACCTTCTTCGAGCGGCAGTTCGACTGGGTCGAGATTGCGGGGGGCGAGGCGTTCGCGACGGGCTATTTCGAGCCGCAGATCGAGGGTAGCCGAACGCGGACCGCGCGGCTGAGCGCGCCTGTCTATCGCGTGCCCGACGACCTGACGCGGGGGACATTCAGCGACGGATCGGGCGAAGGCCGGGGACGACGCGACGCCTCGGGCAATTTCGTGCGCTATTTCGACCGTGCGGCAATCGAAAACGGGGCGCTTGCGGGGCGCGGACTGGAGATCGCTTATGCCGATCCCGTCGACCTCTTCTTCCTGCAGATCCAGGGTTCGGGCCGGCTGCTGCTGCCGGGCGGCGAGGTCGTGCGGATCGGCTATGCCAACCAGAACGGACGCGAATATGTCGCTATCGGGCGGCTCTTGCGGGAGCGAGGCATCATGGAAAGCGGCACCATCACGATGGAAGCGATCCAGAATTATCTGCGCGAGGACCCGGCGCGCGGCGCGGCGCTGATGAACGAGAATCCGAGTTACATTTTCTTTCGCGAACTCACGGGAGCGGGGCCGCTTGGCGCGCTTGAGGTAGCGGTGACGCCATTGGGTTCGGTCGCGGCGGATCCTAAGTTCGTGCCGCTGGGCGCGCCCGTGTGGCTCGACATGCAGAACGACGTCGCAGACGGCCTGTGGGTCGCACAGGATACCGGCGGCGCCATCAAGGGCGCCAACCGCTTCGACACCTTTTGGGGTGCCGGCGCGGCGGCCAAGCGGATCGCGGGCGAGATGTCCTCGAGCGGGACGGCGCGCCTGTTGTTGCCGCGAACGGCGGTGGCGCGTGCGCTCGCTCAGCGCTGAGGAAGCGCAACTCTGGGCCAAGGTGGCCGCGACGATCGAGCCGCTTTCGCGCGCACGCTGCGGAAACGCGGGACCTGCGCCGATAGAGGCGCCCGCGCCGACCCACAAGCAACGCGCAAAGGCCCGCAGTGCGGTCGAACGCTCGCGTCCCCTCATCCATTCCGCACAGCCCGAACGCCATCTCGACGCGACCCTCGATGGCGGATGGGACAAGAAATTGCGGCAGGGAAAGATCACTCCCGACCGGCGAATCGATCTGCACGGCTTCGGGCTCGACGATGCCTGGGAGACGGTCGACCGGGGTCTTGCCAGCGCGATCGCGGCTGGAGCGCGCGTCGTATTGCTCATCACCGGTCACCCGCCCAAGGGCGAGCCCCCGATCGCGCGCGGGCGAATTCGCGGCGCGGTGCACGACTGGCTCGGCGCCTCGCGCCATGCCGATGCGATCGCGGCGGTGCGTCCGGCAGCGCCCGCGCATGGCGGGCGTGGTGCCCTCTATATCGTGCTGCGGCGTCGACGCTGACAGACGCCGGTTAACCTTTTCGACGTGACACTTTCTTAACCCCCTTCCTTTAAGTCTCGTGGGGCTCGGAGCCCGGTCGGTATGGCGGACGTGCGATCGGATTCGTAGCGAGGAGGGGACTGGAGCCCGTGCAATTCAACAAGGCGACAGCGCAGAAGATTTCCAATGCAGTGCTCTCGGGCACGGCAGGGGTCGCCTCGTTTCTGTTCTCGCTGACCGCCTTCCTGTTCCTGAAGGAACTGGACGAACAGATCGTCGCCAGCTTGGTGGCCGGGTCCTTCTGCCTGCTCATTTGCTATATCGCATCGGAGCGTCCCAATTCGGGCAGCGCCAGGGCGATGGTGGCGCTGGGCGACCGGTTGCTCGCTGTCGAGGACGGTGATCTCACCAGCCCGGCACCCGAGGTCGTGCAGAAGAACATGCCCGCGGTGGCGCAAGCGGTCGACAAGCTGTTTGCGGAGGTGCGGGCCTCGATCGACAATGCACACGCGCTGGGCATGTTCGATCCGGTCACCTCGCTCCCCAACCGGCTGCATTTTCGCGGCGAGGTCGATCGCCTGCTGGCGCTGCGCGAGGACGAGGAGAAAGCGGCGATGCTTTTCGTCGACCTCGATCGATTCAAGGCGGTCAACGATAGCCTCGGACATGCGCGCGGCGACCAGCTGCTGACGATGGTCGCCAATCGGCTGCGCATCGTCGTGACCGCGGAAATGCAGGCCGATAGCCTCGCACGTCCGCTCGTCGCTCGGCTTGCTGGCGATGAGTTCACGATTTTCCTGCCGGGCGTGATCGACCGCAAACAGGTCGAACGGGTCGCGCGCCGGATCGCGCAGGCGATTTCCGAGCCGTTCGAACTTCACGGTCACTCGATCGACATCGGCGCCTCGGTGGGTGTCGGCATGTGCCCGCGCCACGGCACGAGTGTCGAGAGCCTGATGCGCGCGGCGGACATCGCGATGTATGAGGCGAAGAATCTGGGTGGCGGCCAATATTGCCTCTTCTCCGATGCCTTGAGCGAGGAACATCAGCGCAAGATCGAGACCGAACGGGCGCTGACCGAAGGTCTCGAGCGCGGTGAATTCAGCCTTGCGCTCCAGCCGCAGATGAGCCTCAAGACAGGCGAGATCATCGGCGCCGAGGCGCTGTTGCGCTGGAATCATCCGCAAGGCGATGTCCGCAAGCCGTCAAGCTTTATCGAGATTGCCGAGAATTGCGGGGTCATCAGCGATATCGGGGACTGGGTGCTGGCGGAATGCGCCGAGATCCTGACCCAGTGGAAGGCGTCGGGCAATCCACGGCGCCTCGCGGTTAACGTCAGCCCGCGACAGCTCGATCGGGCCGATTTCTTCGCGCGTGTGCGCGACGCGTTCGCCAGCCGCGGCGTTCCCCTCAGTCTCGTCGAACTGGAGCTGTCGGAGACGGCGGCGATGTCCTGTTCGGACGAGAATATCGCTGCGATGGCAGCACTGCGCGCGGAAGGCGCGACCATCGCGATCGACGATTTCGGAACGGGCTATTCGAACATCGCGCGTTTGCGTTCGATGCCGCTCGATCGCGTTAAACTCGATCCCAGTCTCGTGGTGGACATCGATCGGTCGGAAAAAGCGCGTAACATCGTCCAGTCGGTGATCACTCTGGTGCATGCGGTGGGCGCCGATATCGTGGCCGAAGCGATCGAGAATGCCGCGCAGGCCGACATTCTCCGCACGATGGGCGCGCAAGTGGTCCAGGGCTATGTCTTCGCCGAACCGATGGGCGAGGAGGAATTCTTTGCCTGGGTGCGCAATGCCGAGCGCGGGCCTGGCGAGACGCGGCTCGAATTAATCGCGGGCGGTAACGCGGCGGCCTAGGCCGTGATGCGCTCGATCACGCCCTTGTAGATGCGCGCCAGCGCGCGAATGTCCTCGACCGCTGCTGCTTCACCGACCTTGTGCATGGTCGCATTGGGCAAACCGAAATCGACGACGGGGCAGAGCGCGGTGATGAATCGTCCGTCCGACGTACCGCCCTTGGTGGAAAGGTCGGTCTCGATGCCGGTCACGTCGCGAATGGCATGTGTCAGGGCATCGTAGAGCGGGCCGGGGGGCGTCAGAAAACTTTCCCCCGATACGCGGGTCTTCACCTTGGCCTGCGGATCGACGTCCTTCACGCGGGCGACGAGTTCGCGCGCGAGGTCTTCGCCTTTATGAAGGCTGGTAAAACGGATATTCAACTGCGCGTCGGCATGACCCGGGATGACGTTCGACGCCTTGGTCGGCGTGTCCAGCGCGACGAATTCGAGGTTCGATGGCTGGAATTCGTCGGTGCCCTCGTCGATGACCCATTCTTCGAGCGCGGTAATGATTTTCGCGAGCCGCGGCACCGGATTGTCGGCAAGATGCGGGTAGGCGACGTGTCCCTGATGGCCGGGGACTTCGAGCCAGACGTTGAGCGAACCGCGGCGGCCGATCTTGACGGTATCACCGAGCCGATCGACCGACGTGGGCTCGCCGATCAGGCAATGATCGGGGCGGATGCCGCGCTCGTTGAGCC
The DNA here is from genome assembly GCF_039655735.1 of Sphingomicrobium aquimarinum. Lineage (NCBI taxonomy): Bacteria > Pseudomonadati > Pseudomonadota > Alphaproteobacteria > Sphingomonadales > Sphingomicrobiaceae > Sphingomicrobium > Sphingomicrobium aquimarinum. Next base: position 157,862 of record NZ_JBBYXH010000001.1, read on the forward strand.
AGTCGATGATGCGCGGGGTTCCATAGGTGGCATAGCCCTCCTCGTCGCCGGTGATGAGGAAGGACTGGATGCCGGTTTCGGGCAGCGCATCGGCGATGGCGGCGGCATAGGCGGCGATGGCGCTCTTCATGTCGCAGGCACCACGACCGTAGAGAATGCCGTCCTCGATGACGGGATCGTACGGGTCGCTGGCCCATCCCTTGCCCTCGGGCACCACGTCGAGATGGCCCGCGAACGCAAAATGGATGCCCGGTTTGCCGGTGTCGCGGATGGCGACCATATTCTCGGTCGGGCCGTCGGGTTCCTCGCCGAGCACGAAGCGGTGGATCGTGAATCCCAGCGGTTCGATGGCGCCGGCGAGGACGTCGAACACCTTGCCGCGCGCGGGGGTGATGCTTTTCTCGGCGATCAGGCGGGCGGCGAGGTCGACGGGATCGATGCTCATCCTCCCGCTCCCTGCTCGTAATCCTCGATCTGCCAGGGTTCCTCCTGCGCCAGCTCGATCCACTCGACGACATGCGCATGGTGGATGACGGCGCTCGCATATTGGGCGGCGAAGGACGGCAGCGGCGTCTTGTAGGTGACGAAGCGCGTGACGACGGGAGCGAACATCATGTCGACCGCGCCCCATTCGCCGAACAGATAGTCGCCCGTGCCGGTGCGTCGCGCCCGGGCCTGCGCCCAGAGCGTGAGGATGCGGTCGATCTCGGGAATGAGATCGGGCCCGATGTGGAAATCTTCGACGCGCTTGCGCACATTCATCGGCATCAGCTTGCGCAGATGAGGGAAGCTGGAATGCATTTCGGCGGCCATCGACCGCGCCATGCCGCGCGCGGCGGGGTCCTCGGGCCAGAAGGGATAATCGGATCGCTCGGCGCAGGTCTCGATGATGGCAAGGCTGTCCCAGATGACGGTATCGCCGTCCCACAAGAGCGGCACCTTGCCGCCACCGGGGGCGAATTCGTTGCCCTCGCGGCGCTGTTCCCATTCCTCATCGAACAGGGGGACGACCAATTCCTCGAAGTCGAGCCCCGAGGCCTTCAGCCCCAGCCAGCCGCGCAGCGACCAGCTGGAATAGGCACGGTTGCCGATAATCAATTTCATGCGCGGACCTTTTGCGGGTAGGACATCGAAGACAGTCAATGCATGGGCGCATCGCGTAGTTCAGGGGGGATGACAAGGGTGAGCGGCGAGGGGGGCGTGACGACGTCGCGGACGTGGGCGGTGCTGGGCGCGATCCTGCTCGGCGGACTGTTCGTTCGCGCGGTCGCGATCGGCGCGCAGCCACTCTGGGGGGACGAGAGCCTCAGCCTCGTCGTGGCGCGCTATTCCTTGAACGAGCTGTTTTTCGAGCCGGTCGATCCGACGCCGGGGCTCTATTATGCGGTGCAGAATTTGTGGCTGCCGGCGGGCGACGCAGGCTGGGTAGTGCGGATGCCCGCGCTCGTCTTCGGGACGGCGACGATCGGCGCGGCCTTCTGGTTGGGCCGCGCGGCGCATTCGACTGCGGCGGGGTTGTGGTGCGCCGCGCTGGTGGCGGTGATGCCGCCGCTCGTCGATTATGCGCAGGAAGCGCGGGCTTATGCGCTGCTCGTACTGCTCGGAACGCTGATGCTGGCGGCGGTGGCGAGTGCGCTGTCCGGCGACACAGTCCGGCGAGGGCGGCTGGTGCTGGCCATCCTGTTCGCGGTGCTGGCCATCTACACGCACGTCACGGCATGGCTTCTGGTGGGGACGGTGGGGCTCGCCGCCTTGTCGATGGTGATGCGGCGCGATGCGGTGCCTCTTTGGCAGGTGCTTGCGGCGTTGGTCGTTGCGGCGCTGCTGGTGCTGCCCGAGGCGCTGCGGGTGCTCGCTTATGCTAGGATCAGCCAGTTCAACTGGCTCGGGCAGGAGAGCATCGGAGGCGTCATTGCCATTCTGGCGGGGCTGGTGCTGCCGGTGCCGGTCGAGGACGGTCGGTCGGGCGGGAATTTGATCTTCACGATCCTCGCAACATCCGTCCTCGCGCTCGCTGCATGGCTCGTCGTCCAGAGACGGCTTGCCGAGAAACACGGCTCGGCAGAATGGCCGCCGGTGGCGCTGATCCTCTGTCTCGTCGTGACGTTGGGGTTTCCTCTTGCGCTCTTCGGCGCCGGACTTGTCACGCCGATGCTGATGCCTCGTACGCTCTTGCCGTTCACGATCGGGATCGCGCTCGCGGGCGCCATCATGATCGTGCGCAGCGGTTCTACGGCTTTGGGTGTCGCCGGGCTGGTCCTGATCGGATCGCAGCTGGCCTTGTTCTCAACGGCGCGTGAGAAGCCCGACTGGCGCGGCGTGGCGACGGCGGTCGAGGCCGAGGGCGAGGGCCCCGTGATCGTCTGTGCGGACTGGAACCTGCCGGCCTTCGTCTCCGCATATCGGACACGCGACGCCGAGCGCGACATGATGTTGACGGTCGGACGGAGGATCGTCGCGGTCGGCACGGCGGAGGGAGCGCTAGAGCGATTTAGAACGCGTGTGTGGGAACCGCGAACGCTGCGCGAGCGCGGGCTCGATCGGGAGTTCGTGGTCGATCCCGCCATGCTCGACGATGCGGTGATCGTTTCTGCCGGGTGCGAGGCGCCCATCGCGCGGTGGCTGGACGAGCAGTTGCCCGTAGCGGCACGCAAAACCGTCGCGACATTCGCTGCCGGGAGCGACTTTCCCGAGATGCAGGTCGAGCGGTTCCGGCGCTAGAGCCGTGAGGAGTCGATAATGGCGGCGCGAAGCTCGTCGATGCCCAAGCCCTTTTCGCTCGAGGTGACGAACATCTCGGGATGGGCGGCAGGGTGCTTCTTGGCTTCGGCTTCGGTCGCGGCGCGGGTCTTTTCGAGTTCGCTGGCCTTGAGCTTGTCGGCCTTGGTGAGGACAATGTGATAATTCACCGCCGCGCCGTCGAGCATCGTCATGATCTCGCGGTCGACGTCCTTGATGCCGCGCCGCGCGTCGATGAGCAGCATGGTGCGCTTCAGGACCTGACGACCGCGCAGATAATCCTGCACCAGCGCTTTCCACTGCGCCACCATCTGCACCGGGGCCTTGGCGAAGCCGTAGCCGGGCATGTCGACGAGGCGCAGTTCGACGGGCTCGCCGATCTCGAAGAAATTGAGTTCCTGCGTGCGCCCCGGCGTATTCGACGTGCGCGCGAGTTTCTTGCGCCCGGTGAGCGCGTTGAGAAGCGAGGATTTGCCGACGTTGGAGCGGCCCGCGAAGGCAATTTCCGGAACGGTGGCGTCGGGCAGAAACTTGAGCGAGGGCGCCGACAGCAGAAACTCGACCTTGCCGGTCAGAAGCTTCCGCGCCTCGTTGGGATCGACGCTCATTCTGTCGCCGGATGTGCAGCCTTGCCCATCCCCTCTGCTTCCAGATCGTAGCGCCGGTACAGCCACTTTTGCTGCGCGATCGTGAGAATGTTTGAGGTCACCCAGTAGAGCTGGAGGCCGGCCGCGAAGGGCGCCATGATGAACATGAGGATCCAGGGCATGATCGAGAAGATCTGCTTCTGCATCGGGTCCATCGGCGCGGGGTTGAGACGGAACTGCAGCCACATCGTGATGCCGAGCAGAATCGGAAGGATGCCGATCGCAAGGAAGCCCGGCGGGGTGAAGGGCAGGAGGCCGAACAGGTTGACGGGGGTCAGCGGGTCGGGCGCCGAGAGGTCCTGAAGCCAGAGCACGAAGGGCTGGTGGCGCATTTCCACGCTGACGAGCAGCACCTTGTAGAGCGCGTAGAAGATCGGGATCTGGATGAAGATCGGCAGACAGCCCGCGAGCGGATTGATCTTCTCGGTCTGGTAGAGCTTGAGCATTTCCTGCTGAAGCTTCTGCTTGTCGTCCTTGTAGCGCTCCTGCAGCGCCTTCAGCTTGGGCTGCACCTTGCGCATGCCCGCCATCGAGCGGAACTGCTTGTTCGCAACCGGGAATAGCACGAGGCGGACGAGGAACGTCAGGACGATGATCGCGACGCCGAAATTGCCGGTGACCTTGAACAGGAAGCGCAGCAAGTCGAACATCGGGCGCATGAACCACTCGAACCAGCCCCAGTCGATCGCCTTGGAGAGACGCGGAATGCCTTCGGCGTCGTAGCGGTCGAGGACGCCCTTCTCCTTCGCGCCCGCGTAGAAACGCGCGTCGAAGGTGGTGGCCTGTCCAGGCTGCACCACGACGGGAGCGGCGATATAATCGGCCTGATAGGAACCGCTCGGCGTTTCGACCATGCGCGCGTTCACGTTCGAGGACTGGTCGGGGACGATGGCCGTGAGCCAATATTTGTCGGTGAACCCCAGCCAGCCGCCTTCGCTCTCGAAACGCTCGCCCTTCGATCCGGCGTCCTCGAGATCATCATAGCCGACGCCATATTCGGCGGCATCGTTGAAGACGCCCATGGGGCCGACGTGGACGGTCCACAGTCCGAGCGTCTCGGGTTGTTCGGCACGTGTCGTGAGCGCGTAGGGCCGCACCGCGATCGCACCCGAGCCGCGGTTTTCCACGCGCTGGTCGATGGTGAAGAGATAATCCTCGTCGACCGAGATGCGCTGGATGAAGGTCTGCCCACTGCCGTTCTGCCAGCGCAGCGTGACGGGATCCTCGGTGGTCAGCGTCGTGTCGTCGGCCTGCCAGACGGTATCGGCGCCGGGCAGTTCGATCCCGTCTCCAACCCATCCGAACTGCGCGAAATAGCTCTTATCCACGCCCTGCGGCGAGAGAAGGTGGATGCGCTCCTCGCCATTGAGCATCTCGGTGTGGCGCGTCAGCATCAGGTCGTCGAAGCGCGCGCCGGTGCGATTGATCGAGCCGGTGAGGCTGGGGGTCCGGATCGCCACGCGATCGGTCTCGCCCACGACCTCGTCATAATCGCGAAGCGCGGTGGTGTCGGTCGGACCCGCCGGGCTGATATCGACATCGCTGGGGCCGGGTACGTCAACGACTTCGCCGTCCTGCACGGTAACGGTCTCGTCGGCAGCGGTGGGGAAATAGCGGTCGCTGACCACGCTCCAGCCGATGAGGACGAGGATGCTCAGCACGATCGCGAGCATCATGTTGCGGTTGTCGTTCACGTGGATAGGCCCCGTTTAATAAGGATTACGGAACGGGGTCATGACCCTGTCCCCCCCAAGGATGGCAGCGGCAGATCCGCTTGGTGGCGAGCCAACTGCCCTTCACCGGCCCATAGCGCGTCCAGGCGGTGATCGCATAGGCCGAGCAGCTCGGCGTGAATCGGCAGGACGGCGGCAGGATGCGCGAAGGGCCCTTCTGCCACGCCTTGGCGACGAGGATCAGGGCCCTTGTAATCATCGCGCCGCCCGATCGAGTGCCTGATGGAGTTCATCGCGCAGCAGCCAGAAGTCGCGTTCGGCAGCCTTGGCGCGCGCGATGATGATATGATCGGCGCCGGGTCGCCCGTGATCGGGCAGCAACACGCGGGCCAGTTCGCGAAGGCGGCGCTTGGTGCGATTGCGCACCACGGCATTGCCAACCTTTTTCGAGACTGTGTAGCCGACGCGTATCGCGGCATCCTTGTCCCCGCGGTCGTGGACGAGGAGGACGAAGCCCGGGGTGGCGACGCGCTTGCCGGCATTGGCGGCAAGGAAATCGCGTCGTGCCCGGACCGTCGAAATCGTCAGGCCGAGAGCTTCTTGCGGCCCTTGGCGCGGCGACGCGCCAATACCTTGCGGCCATTGGCATCGGCCATGCGCGTACGGAAACCGTGACGACGCTTGCGGACCAGGTTGCTCGGTTGGAACGTGCGTTTCATCGCTCAAATCCTCGAAAAAGCGGTTGAATGAAAAAGGGCCGCGCTGCGGCGGCCTCCCGTTGCGCGCGGCATTACTGTCATCGGCGCGCAAAGTCAAACCGCTCACGACTGTTCCTCGCGATAGCCGATGCGCGCTGCGTCGTGGACGTCGGCGCCCTGCTTGCGCAGCTTGGCACGGCGGCGGGCGGATTTTCGACGCAGGCCCCAGTCGGCCCAGCGCCCCGCCTCGGGCTGCCAGCGCTTGAAGCGCACATATTGCCGTCGCGCCCAGCGCGAGGTGCGCAGGCACAGCGCGAGCCCGAAGGCGAACACGAAGACCCCGCCGGGGCCGGGCAGGATGCCGACCGCAGGGGACGCGATGATGACGAGCACGCCGACGACGAACATGATCGTGCGCCAGGGGTCGTGGTCGATCCATCGCTTCGGTCTTCTGCCCATGACGACCATGTGGTGTGTGTTTGCGACTCTCTCAAGACGGGACGGGGCGATCGACGCGACTTGTTTTCACTCGTGCGCGCTCTAGGGTTGTGCACGCCGAGCTAGGGGGATTTTTGCGTGGCCTGAAACTGAATTCGATGGACGCTCGCTGATGGTCGCGATCGTCGACACCGTAGCCTATCTGGGGCTCGAAGCGCGCAAAGTGGAATGCCAGGTGCAGCTTTCTGCCGGCATTCCCAATTTCATCATCGTCGGGTTGCCCGACAAAGCGGTGGGCGAAAGCCGCGAACGGGTGCGGAGCGCCTTGTCCGCAATCGGCCTGTCGCTGCCGCCCAAACGCGTGACGGTGAACCTGTCACCCGCCGATCTTCCCAAGGAAGGCTCGCATTTCGATCTTCCGATCGCCTTGGGGCTCCTTGCGGCGATGGGGGTGATCGATGCCGAGATGCTGTCGCATTATATCGCGGTCGGAGAATTGGGACTCGACGGGCGGATCGCCGCTTCGCCCGGCGTTCTGCTGGCGGCGATGCACGCGGCGGGGGCCGACAAGGGGCTTATCTGTCCCCATGCACAGGGGGCCGAAGCGGCTTGGGCGGGCGACGTCGAGGTGCTGGCGGCGGGCGATCTTCTCGCGCTGCTCGGGCATTTCAAGGGAACCAGCGTCATCAAGCCGCCCGAGCCGGGGGAGCCGGAGGAGCTGACGAGCGGGCCCGATTTGCGGCAGGTGAAGGGGCAGGAGACCCCCAAGAGAGCGCTCGAGATCGCGGCGGCGGGAGGACATAATCTGCTGATGAGCGGACCGCCCGGGTCGGGCAAATCGCTGCTGGCGAGTTGCCTCCCGTCGATCCTGCCACCGCTGGGACCTAGCGAAGCACTGGAAGTGTCGATGATCGCGAGCGTGGCAGGGACGCTGGAAGGCGGGCGGCTGAAGAGGCGACGGCCGTTCCGCGATCCGCATCATTCGGCGAGCATGCCGGCGCTGGTGGGCGGCGGACTCAAGGTGAAGCCGGGAGAGATCAGCCTCGCGCATCTCGGGGTGTTGTTTCTCGACGAATTGCCGGAATTCCAGCGCGGGGTGCTCGATTCATTGCGGCAGCCCCTCGAGACGGGGACGGTCAGCGTGGCGCGGGCGAATGCGCATCTTACCTTTCCCGCGCGCGTGCAACTGGTGGCGGCAATGAATCCTTGCCGATGCGGGCACCTCGGCGATCCGGCGCTAGCCTGCGCGCGCGCGCCGCGCTGTGCGGCCGACTATCAGGCGAAGGTATCGGGACCGCTGATGGATCGTATCGACCTGCACGTCGAAGTCGCGGCGGTGAGCGCGGCAGACCTGACGCTACCGCGACCTGCGGAAGGAAGCGCGGAGGTCGCCGTGCGGGTCGCGGCAGCGCGCGAGCGACAGACGATCCGCTATCGGGACACGGGCATCCGCATCAACGCCGAGGCCGATGCGGACCAGCTTGAAGCACATGCAACCCCGGACGAGGCGGGAGCGCGGCTGCTGGCCGATGCGGCGTCGGCGATGCGGCTATCGGCACGTGGGTATCACCGCGTGCTGCGGGTGGCCCGAACGATCGCCGACCTGGCGCAAAGCGACCAGGTCGGACGAATTCATGTGGCCGAAGCACTTAGCTATCGCCACCAGCCACCGCGCAACTAGCGGCGGGGGGGTGCGCTCGGCGGGGGAGCGACAGGGCGCTCGTCCTGTGTGTCGAGCGCGTTGGGAGTTCCATCGCCGTCGCGATCGCCCATGGGGCGGTTGCGGTCGCCAGGTTCATCGCGCGCATCGAGCGCGTTGGGTGTTCCGTCGCCGTCGCGGTCGCCCAAGGGGCGGTTGCGGTCGCCGCGTTCGTCGCGCGCATCGAGCGCGTTGGGGGTTCCGTCGCCGTCGCGATCGCCGAGCGGGCGTTCGGATGCCGGGCGCGGCGGATTGGCGGGCGTATCGCGGGTATCGAGCGCATTGGGCATTCCGTCACCGTCGCGGTCTCCGGTCGCACGATCCACGGCCTGATCGACGTCCCGCATCAACTCGTCGAAGAGTGTGCGGTAATGGATCATGCCGCGACGCATTTCCTCAGTCGTCGCATTGCCCGCTTCGTGGCGGGTGACGATATCGTGACCTGCGCGATACTCGGAAACCACCTTCGGGTGGTTGACCGACAGATCCTCGTACTGATGTTCGAAATCGTCGATCGGATAGCCCTTGTCGCGCATCACATCGTCGATCAGCGTGTGCGCACGACGCACCGCATTATCGGGATGATCGACGAACTCGGACTGCACGTCGGTCCAGGTCGAGGTGTAGCGGTCGCGCTGCGCGGTGGTCAGCGGGCGGATGTCATACTGCGAAACGCGGTCCTGCCGCTCTTCCAGCGCCTTTTCGGCGGCATGCTGGGAATCGGAACGCTCGAGCGTGCGGTCATATTCGTCACCGAACTGACCCTTGAGTTCATCGGTATGCTTCTTCCGGTTGGCCATAATGACGAGGCCGACGACGACCAGCGCACCAACGATGATAAGAACGAGAAGTAACGGATCCATGGGGCAGGCTCCTTGCATGCGCCGTGCCCTGTTGATCGGCCGTGGCGCGTTACTGACCCTGTGCCAATGGATCGGCGCGGCCCATGTTCCCTCGCCACGGCCTCACGCGATATTGCGCATCGCGCGCGGCTCTTGTAGGTCCGCGCTTCGCTGGTGTCGGCCTCCGTGGCGGAATTGGTAGACGCGATCGACTCAAAATCGATTTTCTTACGAAGTGCCGGTTCGAGTCCGGCCGGAGGTACCAGCACAAAGGTCCGTTCTTCGAGACGGCCGACGTGCTGGCCCCGCAGCGAAGTGGAGGTCTGCCTAGCCCCTCACAAACCGCTTTGCCGTATCACGCGCCGTCGCTAGGTTCGCGTTCATGGCAGCACCGCTTCCCGACGAACATATCGAATTGCAGGATGGGCATACGCTCGAAGTGAAGCGCGTGCGGTTGCTCGCCGCAGTGGCGCTCTTCATGGGCCTGCTCGTCGTCATCGCCTTGCCCTTTGCCTTGTCGCTCGGCGCGGAATTCTTCCTGCCGACAGCGGCCGCGCTGGTGATCGCGATCGCGCTCGTTCCGCTGCTCGAATGGTTCGAGCGGCGCGGGTTGCCGAGCGCGGTTGCGAGTATCGCCAGCCTCATCCTCTTCATCCTCTTCGCAAGCTTCGTGATCGCCTCGATCGTGCTTCCCGCGATCGACTATTTTGCCCTCATCCCCGAGCGCATCGACCGGATCCGCGATACGGTCATGCCGATCATCCAATATTATGCGCAACTGGAAGCCTTTATCGAGGACGCCTTCTCCGGGATGAGCGCGGACGGGACGAATACGGCCGTCGCGGTGACGACCCCCGATTCGGTGCTCGACCTGTTCGCGACCTCGGCGCCCATCGCGCTCATCCAGATGTTCTATGCCATGCTGGTCATCTTCTTCTTCCTGTCGCGCTGGACCGCCATGCGCGAGAGCACGATCACGAGCCGCGGCAGCTTCGAAGGAGCGTTGACGACCGCGCGGGTCATCGGACAGGTCGTCGATGCGACGTCGACCTATATCGGCACCATCACGTTCATCAATGTCTCGCTGGGGATCGTGACGGCCTTCGCCTTATGGATCATCGGGATGGACAGTCCCATCATGTGGGGCGGCATCGTCGCGGTCACCAATTTCATTCCCTATCTGGGACCGATCGCGGCGACTCTGCTGTTGGCCGTGGGCGGGCTGATGGCGTTCGCCGACCCTTGGGCGGCGCTGCTGCCGCCGCTTCTCTTCGTGGTCTTTCACATGATCGAGGCGAACGTCCTCACGCCCTTCGTGGTCGGCAAGCGGGTGCAGGTCTCGCCGCTTCTGATCCTCATCTCCTTGAGCTTCTGGGCGTGGATCTGGGGTGTGGTGGGGGCGTTGCTGGCGGTTCCCCTGTTGATCATCATCAAGACCGTGATCGCGGCGGCGGGCACGCCCGATATCGCGGGCTTCCTGTTCGAGCATGGCACGCTCACGCACGCGGGCGAGGACAAGGACGAAAGTTCGAAAGAAAAACGGCAATAGCTTGTTGACAGGTGGGGGCACCTATCATAGTTGGCCGCCACCACGCTTCAGCGGGTGTAGCTCAGTTGGTTAGAGCGCCGGCCTGTCACGCCGGAGGTCGCGGGTTCGAGTCCCGTCACTCGCGCCACTTTCCCCCTATCGGAGGAGAGGGCGCGGTTCCTCCCGAAACCCGAATTCGCCGCGCTTTTCCTAGCGCCAGCGGCCCGTTTCCATCCAGCGTAGTGCGGGCTTCAAGGGGATCACCCAGCCGAGCCCCGCAACGAGGTAGAAAAGCATCTGGACGAGGACGGGCCAGGTCGACACCCAGTCGGACGCCGACACGACGAGTGCGGTCCATGCCGAAATCCACAGGACGATGCCGAGGACGCCGATGGCGACGCGCGATTTGGGCTCGTGACGTTCCTCGCTCACGAGCGGAAATCCTCGATGCCGCGCGGGCTGACGAAGAGGTCGAGCGGAATGTCCCATTCGTCGGTCGGAATGTCTTGGAAGAGACGCTGCATCTGCCAGCCGATACCGCAGACGAGCGCGCCGTCGACCTGCGCGAGGACGCGGTCGAAATGTCCCTTGCCCTGCCCGATCCGCATGCCCCCGTTACCGACCGCGAGGAGCGGGACGAGAATGAGGTCGGGTCGAACTTCCGGTGCGTCCGGCGAGGGTTGGGGGATGCGGAACGGACCCGGCATATCGGGATCGCCGGCACGGAAGACGAAGCGGTCCTCGTCTTCGCCGAAACAGGGATAGGCGACCGTTCGGCCGAGGCGGCGCGCGCGTTCCAGCGCGGCGTCGGGCGAGATTTCGCCTCCAACGGCGCGGTAGGCGCCGACGATCTGCGCGCTTGCAAGGTAGGGAGCGAGCAGTTCGGCGAGCTGCTCTTCCAACGCGTCGCGCGTGATGTCCTCGAGCGAGCAGACGAACGTTCGCCGTCGCTCGCGCATGTCGGCGCGGATGTCCGATTTAGTGTGGGGGAGTGGTGCGTTCATGGTGACGGGACCGCCTTGGTCGTTGCCTCTGTATCCTCTGACGCCAAAACGTCAGGTGGGCGCCATGTATCCCGGACCACGGTCCGGGTAGGGACGGCTCCCTAGGATGTAGAAAGCCTCAGGGATAGTAGAACGCTCGTGCCAGGCAGTACCCGTCCCGCACGATGTAGGGACGAGGGTGGGCAAGCTCAAGCGCCCTGCTCGAGAGTTTCGGCAAGCGCTTCCAGCCGTTCGGCGAGCCGTGTCGCACGGGCGGCCGCCTGCGGATCGACAGGCGGCGCAACCGGCTCGTCCGACGCAAGATCGTCGGCGAGCATGAGTGCGGCATAGAAATAGAGGCTGGTGTCGGACAGGTTGCCCAGAGCCTCGCGCGCCTTCTCGCAACGGTCCTCGACGATCTGGCCGGCGCGGACGAGCTTTTCCTCTTCGCCATCCTTGGCGCGGATGCGATAGTCGCGCCCGTTGATGTGCAGGGTAACCTCGGCCATCAATCGCTCTCCGCATTCGCGAGCAAGGCGTCGAGATCGGCCAGTACCGCACGCATTTCCGCGCGCAATTTCGCTTCCCCGTCGGGACGGCTCGCGAGCGCCTTCTCGATCCGCGCGAGGGCGGCATCGGCGCGGTCGAGCGCATTGTCGAGGGTGGGATCGGCCATGTCAGTGGGGACGTAGGCCAGCCGATACGCCCCTGCAAGGGGATCGCACGGCGGTTTGTGGGCGGGCATGGTTGACGTGCGTTTCCACGCCTTCCAATAGCAGCCTCACGACCCCCTGAAGACGAGGATCAGCATGCCGACCAAGCGCCGCCTAGCCAACGCCATCCGCGCGCTCTCGATGGATGCGGTGCAAGCCGCCAACTCGGGGCATCCCGGAATGCCCATGGGAATGGCGGATGCGGCCGTCGCGCTCTACGCAGATCATCTCAAGCACGATCCAAGTGACCCGAGCTGGCCCGACCGCGACCGCTTCGTCCTGTCGGCAGGGCACGGATCGATGCTGGTGTACGCGCTCTTGCACCTGACGGGCTACGCGCACCCGACGATGGACGAGATTCGCAATTTCCGGCAGCTCGGCAGTCCCTGTGCCGGGCACCCCGAGAATTTCATGCTGGACGGCGTCGAGACGACCACCGGGCCGCTGGGGCAGGGACTTGCCACCGCGGTCGGGATGGCGATCGCGGAGCGTCACCTCAACGCGATCTACGGCGATGATCTCGTCGATCATCATACCTATGTTATCGCGGGCGACGGGTGTCTGATGGAAGGCGTCAATCACGAGGCGGCGGGGCTGGCGGGCCATCTCCAGCTCGGGCGCCTCATCGTACTGTGGGACGATAACGAGATCACCATCGACGGCTCGACCGATCTTTCGCGCACCGAAGACGTGCTCAAGCGGCACGAGGCGATGGGCTGGTCGACCTTCAGTTGCGACGGGATGAGCGCGGACAGCGTCTCGAAGGCGATCGGCGAGGCCAAGGCGAGCCACAAGCCGAGTATCATCCGCTGCCGCACGACCATCGGCTACGGCGCGCCCAACAAGCAGGGGACCGCGGCGACGCACGGTGCCCCGTTGGGCGATGAAGAAATTGCCGCCGCGCGTGCCGAGCTCGGCTGGGATGCCGAACCCTTCGTCATTCCCGACGACGTGCGGGACGCATGGCGCGACCTCGGGCAGCGCGGCGTGGAGGCCCACAAGGCCTGGAAGGGGCGGCTCGCCGATCATGCCGACGCCAGCGACTTCCGGAGCCGGATCGACGGCAAGTTCGATCGCCGCTGGCTTTCGGGATTGCTCGAGGACCTCATCGCCAAAGGCGAAAAGATGGCGACGCGGAAGGCCAGCCAGATCGTGCTCGACACGATCAACGAGGCGATCCCCGCCACGATCGGCGGATCGGCGGATCTCACCGGATCGAACAATACCAAGGCGGGCGGGATCGAGCCGCTTACCGCAAGCAATTACGGCGGACGCTACATCTACTACGGCATTCGCGAATTCGGCATGGCCGCTGCGATGAACGGCATGGCGCTGCACGGAGGCGTGCTGCCCTATGGCGGCACCTTCCTCGTCTTCGCGGACTATTCGCGGCCCGCGATCCGGTTGGGATCGCTGATGGGCGCGAAGGTCGTCCATGTGATGACCCACGACAGCATCGGGCTGGGCGAAGACGGGCCGACGCATCAGCCGATCGAGCATTTGCAGAGTCTGCGCGCGATGCCGGGACTGACCGTCTATCGTCCCGCCGACGCGGTCGAGACAGCCGAAGCCTGGGCGGATGCGCTGGCGGGGGACGGGCCTAGCTTGCTCGCGCTCTCGCGACAGGGCCTGCCCGCGGTGCGCACCGAGAAGCAGAGCGACAATCTGGTCGCCAAGGGTGCCTATCGGTTGAAGGCGGCGGACAAGGACCGTCGCGTCATCCTGATCGCCACGGGAAGCGAAGTGCATCTCGCGCTCGAAGTCGCTGCGCGGCTCGAGAATGACGGGATCGGCGCCGACGTCGTCTCGATGCCAAGCTGGGAGAAGTTCGAGAAGGAGGACGCGGCCTATCGTGCCGATCTCCTTCCGGACGTCGATCCCTCCGAGGTCCTGCGCGTCTCCATCGAGGCGGGGACGACCTTCGGCTGGTCCGATATCACGATGAAGAACGGGCTCAACATCGGGATCGACCGCTTCGGGGCCAGCGCCCCCGCGCCCGACCTGTTCGAGAAATTCGGCTTCACGCCCGAGGCCATCCAAACCAAGATCATGGAGCATCTGAAGAATGACTAGAGTCGCCATCAACGGTTTCGGTCGCATCGGTCGCCTCGTCGCACGGGCGATCCTCGAGCGGGACGATCATGACCTCGAATTGGTGGCGATCAACGATCTGACCGACACCGAGCATAATGCGACCCTGTTTCGCTACGACAGCACGCATGGCCGCTTTTCCAAGCCCGTCGAGGTGCGGGAAAATTCGATCATTGTCGACGGGCACAAGATCGAGATGGTCGCCGACCGCGATCCGGCGAACCATCCGCACAAGGAAATGGGCATCGACATCGTCCTGGAATGTACGGGAGCCTTCCAGAGCCACGAAGCGGCCAAGCCGCATCTCGATGCGGGCGCCAAGCGCGTGCTCATCAGCGCCCCGGCCAAGAATGTTTCCAAGACCATCGTCTACGGGGTCAACCACGATACACTCACGGCGGACGATGTGATCGTCTCCAATGCAAGCTGCACGACCAACTGCCTCGCGCCGGTCGCCAAGGTGCTCAACGATACAGTCGGCATCGAACGCGGATTCATGACGACGGTGCACAGCTACACCAACGACCAGCGCATCCTCGATCAGACCCACAGCGATCTGCGGCGGGCGCGTGCTGGCGCGGTGAACATGATTCCGACGACGACGGGCGCGGCGCGCGCTGTCGGGCTGGTGCTTCCCGAACTCGCGGGCAAGCTCGACGGCTCGTCGGTGCGGGTGCCCACCCCGAATGTCAGTCTCATCGATCTCGTATTCCAGCCGGGGCGCGACACCGATGCCGACGAATTGAACGCGGCGCTCAAGGCCGCCGCCGACGGTGCGATGAAGGGCGTGCTCGATTATACCGATGAGCCGCTCGTCAGTTCGGACTTCAACCATCATCCGGCGAGCTCGACCGTCGACAGCCTCGAGACAGCCGTGCTCGAGAACAAGCTCGCGCGCGTCGTCAGCTGGTACGATAACGAATGGGGCTTCTCCAATCGCATGATCGACACCGCCGGGGTGATGGCCAAGCTGATCTGATGCGAACGTCCGCCGAGGAACATTCATGACTTTCAAGACACTCGACGACCTGCCCGCCGACCTTTCGGGGAAGACCGTGTTGGTGCGCTGCGACCTCAACGTCCCGATGCACGACGGAGACGTCAGCGACGATACGCGGCTGCGGGCGCATCTGCCGACGATCGCCGAATTGTCGGACAAGGGCGCCAAGGTTCTGCTGCTTTCGCATTTCCGGCGCCCGAACGGCGCGCCGCAGCCCGGCATGTCGACGGCGCTCCTGGTCGAGACGATGCGTGAGTTGACGGGGCGCAGCGTGCGCTATGTCGAGGACTGCCAAGGGGTCGAAGCGGCGCGGGCGGTGTCGATCATGCTGCCGGGGTCGATCGGCATTCTCGAGAATACGCGCTTCCACGCTGGCGAGACCGAAAACGATCCCGAATTGGCCAAGGCCATGGCGGCGCTCGGCGACTATTTCGTCAGCGACGCCTTTTCGGTGGCCCACCGTGCGCATGCGTCGACGGTGGGCGTGGCGGAACATCTCCCCTCGTTCGCAGGGCGGGCGATGGAGACTGAGCTGTCGGCGTTAGCCAAGGCTTTGGGCGAGCCCGAACTTCCCGTCGCCGCGGTCGTCGGCGGCGCAAAGGTCTCGACCAAACTCCAGGTGCTCGAGCATCTCGTCGACAAGGTCGATCATCTCATTATCGGCGGCGGGATGGCCAATACCTTTCTTGCCGCGCGAGGGGTGGAGGTGGGCAAGAGCCTGATGGAGCGCGATCTGGTGCCCGATGCGGACGGCATCTTCGAGGCGGCAGACCGGGCGGACTGCACGATCCACCTGCCCTACGACGTGGTCGTCGCCAAGGAATTCGCCGCCAATCCCGACAGTCTGCGGACCTGCAACGTGCATGAAGTCGCCGACGACGAAATGATCCTCGACATCGGCCCGCAGGCCACCGAGGCGCTCGCCGATGTGCTCAAGACCTGCAACACCCTGGTGTGGAACGGGCCGCTCGGCGCGTTTGAAACCGCGCCGTTCGACGCGGCGACGGTCAGCCTCGCGCGCACGGCGGCGGCGCTCACGAAGGAAGGCTCTCTCGTCAGCGTTGCGGGAGGCGGCGATACCGTCGCAGCGCTCAACCAGGCGGGGGTGGCCGACGATTTCAGCTTTGTCTCGACCGCGGGCGGCGCTTTTCTCGAATGGATGGAAGGCAAGACGCTTCCGGGTGTAGCGGCACTGGAGCGCGCCGACTGATGGCCGACTTCAATGCGACGATCGAGGCGCTAGAGCATCAGTGGATGCGGGCGTGGGTCGAGGGCGAGAACAAGAAATTGACGGCGATGACGTCGAAGAGCTTCCGTTTCGTGCTGGGCGGCGAGAAACCAGTGCTGCTCGACCGCGCCAGCCTCGTGCGGGCGCCCAAGGACGAATTCTCGTGTCGGGGTTATCGGTTCGGGAAAATCTATACGCGCAAGCACGGACGCATGGCGCTGTTCGCGACACCCGCCGAACTCGAGATGACGTTGGACGGCGGCGACTGGAAGGGGAGCTTCTGGTTGCAGGACCTGTGGGTGAAGCTGCGCGGGCGCGGATGGCGGATGGAGGAGCGCAGCCTGGCGCGTCTCGAGACCGACATGAGCGTTGCCAAATCGCTCCACGCGCTCCAGCTCTGGAACTAGGCCTTCTCCACTTCCTCGCCCTCGCTCGGGGGCTCGATTTCGTGCTTTTCCTGAAGCCGTTTTGCGATCAGCGAGGCCAGTGCCGCCCATAGCGCGCCGACGCCCCAGCCCGCGAGCACGTCGGTCGGCCAATGGACGCCGAGATAGACGCGGCTCACGCCGACGAGGAAGGTCAGCAGCAGCGCCGCGCTCATCAGGTAGATGCGCACGCCCGTGTCGGTGCGCGTGCGTGCGACGAGGGCCGCGAGCGTAAGGTAGACGAGTGCACTGTTCATCGAATGGCCGCTCGGAAAACTCAGCGAATGCACTTCCACGAGGTGCGGGACGAGATCTGGCCGAGCCCGCGAGAACAGCGACTTCAGAAGATCGGTCAGGATTGCGCCCGTGACGATGACCGCCGCGACGAACAGCGCGATCCGCTGCCGCCCGATCGCCAAAAGGTAACCGACAGCAAAAATCGTCACGAACGACAGGATGGTCCCGCCGCCCATTGCCGTAATGTCGATCATCGCGCTCGTGACCCATCCAGGGGCGATCGCCTGTGCCGGATCGGTCGCCAGCCGAAGGCCCGAGATGATCGTCTGGTCGAAGGCGAAACTGTCGCCTTCCAAGATCTCCTCGGCAAGGACGGCGAGCCCGAACAAAACTAGGGTCGAGATCATGAAGCCGACGAGAAGCCAGCTGTCGATGCGATGGGCGCGGTGCCAGAGGCGATGCAGGAAGGAGCCGTGATCGAGCATGCCCCTTTCAGCGTCGTGTCGGCACGGGAGTTCCCTTGGCGCGGTTGGGAGCGTTCACAGCATTGCGGGTACCACTGGGCCCCGCTAGGCGACGCGCATACGTATGCATGGGTAGGGGAATTTTTCGATGCACGATCCGAAAATGATGGCGCAGATCGTCGGCGGGGCGGGGTTCATCGCCGCGCTCGACCAGTCGGGCGGCTCCACTCCCAAGGCGTTGGCGGGCTACGGCATCGCCGAGGATGCCTATTCGAATGAGGACGACATGTTCGCCCGCATCCACGAGATGCGTGAGCGGATCGTCACCGCGCCGAGTTTTTCGGGCAAGAAGGTGCTGGGCGCGATCCTGTTCGAGAAGACCATGGACGGCGAGGCGGACGGCAAGCCCGTGCCCCAACATCTGTGGGAGCGGGGCGTCGTTCCCTTCCTCAAGGTCGACAAGGGGCTGGAGGCCGAGGACCGCGGCGTCCAGATGATGAAGGAGATGCCCGGTCTCGACGCGATGTTGGACCGCGCGCGGCAACGCGGCATTTTCGGCACCAAGATGCGCAGCGTCATCAACGAGGCGCATGACGAGGGGATCGGCGCGATCGTGGAGCAGCAATTCGAAGTTGCCAATCGGATCATCGACAAGGGGCTGATGCCGATCGTCGAGCCTGAAGTGAACCTGCGCAGTCGTTCGCGCGGGGAAGCGGACCGCATCCTGCTGACCAAGCTGGTGGCGGCGCTAGGATCGCTCGAACCGGGGCGGAGGGTCATGCTCAAGCTGAGCCTTCCCGAGCAGGACGAGTTGTTCGCGCCGCTCGTGGGGCATCATGCCGTCGCGCGCGTGGTGGCGCTTTCAGGGGGGTATACGCGCGAGGAAGCGGTCGAAAAGCTGTCGCGCAACACCGGCATGATCGCGAGCTTCAGCCGCGCGCTGCTGCAGGATTTGCGTAGCCACATGGACGATGCGGCTTTCGACAAGGCGCTGGGCGGTGCGATCGACGAGATCTACGCCGCCAGCGTCTGCAACGGCTAGGGAGTAGCAAACCCGAAGCGGTAGGCCGACGGCGCGGTCGTCTGCCCCGCCATCGTTCCCGGTTCGGCCGAAACGAGCGTGACGTAGCGATCGCGCACCCACTGCGGTTCGCCGAGGGTGAGATAGGTGGTCTCGCGCCAGCCGGGACCGTCGATCCGCGTCTCGAGGATCATCCGGCCCGCCCATGTGCAGCGCGCATTGACCGGGCAGCGGCTGTCTTCATGGACGCGCATCGGGGTCGCCACCAGGCGCGGCGCGACGAAGACCGGCTGGCCCAGCGGAACGGCGATCTCCTGAGGCTGGGGGACGGGCCCGTCGATCAGCGGGCGATCCTCATATTGGGCGCAGGCGCTCAGGCCCGCGGCGATGGTCGTGACGATCAGCAATTGACGCATTGGCATGAGCCCTCTTCCCGTGGCAGTGGGGCGCGATGATCGACGATGATGACCCTTTCACCCCGCCGCCGCGCCAGCAGCCCTGCGATCTCTACCTCATCAGCCCCGCCGATGTCAGCGGCGATTTCGCTGCGCGGCTGAAGGATGCGGTCGCGCACCAGGCGGTGACCGCCTTCCAATTGCGGCTCAAGGGGACGGAGAGCCATGATGTGGCGCGTGCCGCGGCACCGTTGCAGGAGATCTGCGCCGAGGCGGACGTCGCCTTCATCGTCAATGACGATGTGGCGATGGCCAAGCGGCTCGATGCGGACGGGGTCCATCTGGGGCAGGGCGACGGCGACGTGCGCGACGCGCGTGCGGTGCTGGGGCCGTCGAAGCAGATCGGGGTGACCTGTCATGCGAGTCGTCACCTCGCGATGGAGGCGGGTGAGGCGGGTGCGGACTATGTCGCCTTCGGAAGTTTCTTCCCGAGCGCGACCAAGCCGAGCGAGCATCGACCCGAACCGCCGATCCTCTCCTGGTGGGCCGGCCTCTTCGAATTGCCCTGTGTTG
The DNA here is from genome assembly GCF_039655735.1 of Sphingomicrobium aquimarinum. Lineage (NCBI taxonomy): Bacteria > Pseudomonadati > Pseudomonadota > Alphaproteobacteria > Sphingomonadales > Sphingomicrobiaceae > Sphingomicrobium > Sphingomicrobium aquimarinum. Next base: position 177,256 of record NZ_JBBYXH010000001.1, read on the forward strand.
CCATTGGCGGCATCACTGCAGAGAATTGCGCACCGTTGGTCAGAGCGGGAGCGGATTTTCTTGCGGTCAGCCAAGCGGTGTGGAGCGCGCGCGACGTGACAGCGGCAATCGAGGCGTTCGTCCCGAATCTGAATGAGGGATAGATATCGCGGAACGTGCGTTCGCTATCCGATCAATCATTTCGGGAGTGAACCTATGCCGCGTACCGCTATCGTCTCCTCGTTCTCGCTCGCCATCGCCCTCGCGCTTGGCGGCAGCCTTGTCGCTCCTTCGCAGGATGCGACCGCCGCGCCGCAGAATGCGACGGGATCGCAGTCCTCGCCCTCGCAAACGTCTGGCTCGCAATCGACCGATTCCAGCCAGAATGCACAGTCGAACGCGCAGGACAGCCGGACGCTCTCGCAGCGGATCAACAACCTCCCTGCTTCCAAGGACGGTCAGTACGACGAGCAGATCCTGCACGCGCAGGTCCTGCTCGATGTAGCGGGCTTTTCGCCGGGCGTGATCGACGGGATGGAGGGGACCAACTTCGAAAAGGCGCTCCGTGGTTTCCAGGAAGCGAACGAACTTGAAGTGACGGGTTCGCTCGACGAAGAGACCCGTTCGCTGCTCATGCGCGACAAGCGCCAGCCGACCAAGAAGCTCAAGATCGACAGTTCGGTAGTCGACGGCAATTTCGTGCCCGACTGGCCCGAGGATGCCGAAGCGCAGTCCAAGCTCGAGCGGCTGAACTATCGCAACCTGCTCGAAGAGGTCGCGGAGCGGTTCCACACCACGCCCGACACGATCATCGCGCTCAACGATCCCTCGACCGAACTCAAGATCGGCTCGGTGCTGACGCTGCCCAACGTGCTGCCCACCAGCCGCGAGTATAGCGGTGAGGTCTATTCCGAATATCGCAACTGGTTCAACGCCATGAACGTCAACGCGACGGGCAAGAAGGGCGACCGGATCATCGTCGACAAGTCCGAAGGTGTGATGGAAGTCTATGACACGGAAGACAAGCTGATCGCCACCTTCCCGGTGACGACGGGTTCGGAAAAGGATCCGTTGCCGCTCGGAAACTGGGAAGTGACGAGCTTCGCCTTCCTCCCCGAGTTCAGCTACCAGCCCGACCTGTTCTGGGACGTGCCCGACAGCGAGGAAGAACAGATGCTGCCGCCGGGCCCCAACGGTCCGGTGGGGGTCGCCTGGCTCGATCTGACGAAGGAGCATTATGGCATCCACGGTACGAGTGCGCCGTCGACGATCGGCTATGCGCAGAGCCATGGATGTCTTCGCATGACCAATTGGGACGTGCTGAAACTCGCTTACATGATGAGCCCGGGCTTCTCGGCGGAATTCGTCGCCTAGATCGATGCGTTCGATCCTCGTTGCCATCGCGACGGCGATCATCACCTCGATGGGGTGGCTGGTCGCCGTCAAGTCGGGAGCGGTGACTGCCGCACCCGCTTCGGTCGAGGCTCCCACGGAAGACGGTGTGCCCGAACACCCGCGATCGGTCGCCGAGGAGGGGCTCGATCGCGGGGACACGGTGCGCGTTGCGCCTCGCATGGACCCGAGCCTTCGCCGCGCCCGGTCGGTCGAGATCGGGCCGCGCGGGCTTGCGGTGCCCGTCGCCGGGATCGCGCCCGGGGACCTGGTCGACACGTTCACCGCGGCGCGCGCGGGTGGTGCCCGTCGCCACGATGCCATCGACATCATGGCCGCGACGGGGGTGCCGGTCGTCGCGGCGGCACCCGGCATCCTCGAGAAAATCTATTATTCCGAGGGCGGCGGCGGCAAGACGCTCTACGTCCGGTCGGGCGACAAGAGCTGGGTCTATTATTACGCCCATCTCGATAACTATGCGCCGGGTTTGAAGGAAGGCGACCGGATCGCGCTTGGGCAGACGCTCGGCACCGTCGGTTACAGCGGCAACGCCTCGCCCGATGGGCCGCACCTTCATTTCGCGATCCATCGGATGGAGCCCGAGGAGAGCTGGTGGGAAGGCCGACCGGTCAATCCCTACCCGCTTCTTGCGGGCGAGGACGATGAAGGCTAGGCGGGGCGCGAACCAACCCTAGCACATTCGAAGAGGTCCACAGACCCATGAAAATGAACGCGGTCGACATTCGTCCCGGCAATATCATCGATTACGAGGGCGGCCTGTGGAAGGCCGTGAAAATCCAGCATACGCAGCCCGGCAAGGGCGGCGCCTACATGCAGGTCGAACTCAAGAACATCGAGGACGGGCGCAAGACCAACGTGCGTTTCCGCTCGGCGGAATCGGTCGAGAAGGTGCGGCTGGATACGAAGAATTTCCAGTTCCTGTTCGCCGATGGCGAGGAACTCACGTTCATGGACAAGGAAACCTTCGAGCAGACGATCGTCCAGCGCGACATGCTCGGTGATCAGGCGGCCTTCCTCAACGATGGCATGGACGTCATCCTCGAAACGCACGAGGATCGCCCGATCAGCGTCCAGCTTCCGCAGCATGTCGAAGCCGACATCGTCGAGGCGGACGCGGTGGTAAAGGGCCAGACGGCAAGCTCGAGCTACAAGCCCGCCGTGCTCGATAATGGCGTCAAGATCATGGTGCCGCCCCATATCACCTCGGGCACGCGCGTGATCGTCGACACGACCGACTTCACCTACGTGAAGCGCGCCGACTGATGCGGCTGGCACTTCTTCTCGGTGCGGCGTTCGCGGTATCGGCCTGCGACCAGCAATGGTCCTCCGACGAAGCCGAGGCGGGGCGCGCCGAAACGGCCGAGGAAGAAGTGCAATCGACGGGCGGCGAGGTTGCGACATTCGGCAACGGCATCAAGCGGGTCGAGAGCAACGGCACCGTTCTCGAAACCGTCGAGCGGCTGGAGGCTGCGCTGGACGAGGGCGGCTTCATGGTCGTCGCGCGCATAGATCACGAGATGAATGCCGGCACGGTCGATCTCGAATTGGGGCCGACGGTCACGATCATCTTCGGCAAGCCCGAGGTCGGAACGGGTCTCATGCAGGCAGCGCCGGGCGCGGCGCTCGACCTGCCGCAGAAGATGGCGGTCTACCAGGAGGCCGACGGCAAAGTGATGATCGCCTACAACAGCCCCGTCTGGCTGGCCTCGCGCCACGGGATCGAAGGCGAAGACGAGCGCGTACAGAAGGTCGCGACCGCCCTCGAGGGCCTGGCAACGTCGGCAGCTGGCAAGGCAGGCTCGGCGCGAGAAGACGATAACGGTCCGGGTGATGCGCCCGTGATCATGAACGAAGAAACGAGCGAATAGATGGTATCCCATTCGGGTCTGATTACGGTGATGGAACGCGCCGCGCGCAAGGCTGCGCCGCGGCTGCGTCGCGATTTCAACGAGGTCGAGCAGTTGCAGGTGTCCAAGAAGGGCCCGGCCGATTTCGTGTCGATGGCGGACAAGCGTTGCGAGGCGACGATCGTCGAAGAATTGCGGCACGCACGCCCCGACTGGGGGATGGTGCTGGAAGAGGGCGGTACGATCGAGGGCGATCCCGACAAGCCGCGCTGGATCGTCGATCCGTTGGACGGCACCTCGAACTTTCTCCACGGCATCCCGCATTTCGCCATTTCGATCGCGGTCGAGGACAAGAAGCCCAATGGCGATCCGGAAGTGACCCATGCGCTGACCTACCAGCCGGTAACCGACGAGAGCTTTTGGGCCGAGAAGGGTCGCGGGGCCTGGTTGCAGGACCAGCGGCTGCGCGTCTCGGCGCGGCGGCATCTCGACGAGGCGCTCATCGGGACGGGTATGCCCCACTTCGGTCGCGGTAACATCGGCCAGTGGGTGCGCATCTACGGCGCGGTCGGGGCGGAAGTGTCGGCGATCCGCCGGTTCGGCGCGGCAACGCTCGATTTCGCCTGGGTCGCCGCAGGACGCATGGACGGCTTCTGGGAAGACGATCTCGATATCTGGGACGTCTCGGCGGGCCTCCTGCTGGTGCGCGAGGCGGGTGGATTCGTGACCGATTATCGCGGGCAGGACCGGATGCGCCAGAAGCGCGAATATCTGGCGGCGAACAGCGATCTTCATTCCAAGCTGCACAAGCTCGTCGCGGGCGCGCTGCGCTAGCCCGCGCCGCATGGGCTTTTGGCGGTTGCGAAGGCCCTTCCTCCTGTCCTAAAGCGACCCGCGAACCCCTAGCGGAGAGACCCTTTGGCCGACGTTGCCGCCGACTATCTTCCCATCCTCCTGTTCCTCGGCATAGCGCTGGCGCTGTCGGCGCTGTTCGTGTTTCTGCCGATGGGCGTGTCGCGCCTGACGGGCGCGCATCGGCCCGATCCGCAGAAATTGTCGGAATATGAGTGCGGCTTCCCCGCTTTCGAGGACAGTCGCGACCAGTTTGACGTGCGTTTCTACCTCGTCGCCATCCTGTTCATCATCTTCGACCTCGAAGCGGCCTTCCTGTTTCCCTGGGCGGTGAGCGTGCTCGGCCTTGGATGGGCGGCATGGGCCGCGATGATGATTTTCTTGACCGAATTGACGCTGGGCCTCGTCTACGCCTGGCAGAAGGGAGCGCTCGAATGGGAGTAACCTATTCGCCCAAGCCCACCGAGCAGGACATCGCACGGATCGAAGGCCTTGAGGTCGGCGAGCCGGACGCTGAAACGCTCGCCAAGTTCAAGGAAATGCAGGCCGAATTGGACGAGAAGGGCTTTCTCGTCACCTCGACCGAAGACCTGTTCAAATGGGCGCGTACCGGCTCCTTGTGGTGGATGACCTTCGGCCTCGCCTGCTGCGCGGTCGAGATGATCCACGTCAACATGCCGCGCTACGATCTCGAGCGTTTCGGCGCCGCTCCGCGCGCATCGCCGCGTCAGAGCGACGTGATGATCGTCGCGGGCACGCTGTGCAACAAGATGGCCCCGGCGCTGCGCAAGGTCTACGACCAGATGAGCGAACCGCGCTACGTCATCTCGATGGGCAGTTGCGCTAACGGCGGCGGCTATTATCACTATAGCTACAGCGTGGTGCGAGGCTGCGATCGTATCGTGCCGGTCGACATCTACGTGCCGGGCTGCCCGCCGACGGCCGAAGCCTTGCTCTACGGCATCATGCAGTTGCAGCGGAAGATCCGCCGCGAGGGCACGATCGAGCGATGAGTTTGTCCTACCCGAAAATTGCCGAGCGCACCGATTTTCTGGACGGCGTCCGGTCGAGCCATGGCAAAGGCATCGTCGAGGAGGCGAGCCATGTCGGCGAACTGACGCTGACGGTGACGCGCGAGACGCTGGTGCCGCTCCTGAAAAGCCTGCGCGACGAGCATGGCTACCAGCAGCTGATGGAGATTGCGGGCGTCGATTATCCCGAACGGCCCGAGCGGTTCGAGGTGAATTACCACCTGCTTTCGGTCACGCATAACCATCGGTTGCGCGTGAAGGTGATGACCGACGAGGATACGCCGGTGCCGAGCGTGACGGGGCTGTGGCCGGTCGCCGGATGGCTCGAGCGCGAGGTGTTCGATCTCTACGGCGTCGATTTCGCGGGCAATCCCGATTTGCGGCGGATCCTTACCGATTACGGGTTCGAGGGCCATCCGCTGCGCAAGGACTTCCCCATGACGGGGCATGTCGAAGTGCGCTATTCGGAAGCCGAGAAGCGCGTCGTCTACGAGCCGGTAAGCCTCGCGCAGGATTTCCGCACGTTCGACTTCCTCAGCCCTTGGGAAGGGCCCGAATATCGCCTGCCGGGCGACGAAAAGGCCGAAGCCACCGCCCCGGGCGGCCAGTCGCCCGCCAAGGCGCCGGCCGGCCCCGAAAAGGTCGATGCGAAAGCGGGGCCGGGCGACCCCAAGACGACCGAGAGCACCAAGGACACGGGCGCGGGCGCGCCGACCAATAAGAAGGCCGAGGAAGAAGCGCGCGACAGCGCCGCCTCCAAGGCCGATCATGCAGGCGGCAAGGACAGCGACGTCAAGGCGCCCGAAACCCGTGAGGATGCGCCGGCCGAGCCGCGCAAGGACGAGAAATGAGTGATCCCCAGATCAAGGTCGTCGAAGTCGCGGGCGCGCCGGGCGAGACCCAGCTGATCCGCGAGCATACGCGCGCCGACAGCATGGACAATCCGACCGCCGGCGACGAGGCGGTCTCGAACTATACGATTAACTTCGGACCCCAGCATCCGGCGGCGCACGGCGTGCTGCGGCTGATCATGGAGCTGGACGGCGAAATCGTCGAGCGCGTGGATCCGCATGTCGGCTTGCTCCACCGCGGCACCGAGAAGCTGATCGAATATAAGACCTACGCGCAGGCTTTGCCCTATTTCGACCGGCTCGATTACTGCTCGCCGATGTGCATGGAGCATAGCTACGTGCTCGCGGTCGAGAAACTGATGGGGCTCGAGGTCCCGATCCGCGCCCAGTACATCCGCACGATGATGGCGGAAATGACCCGCATCTTTAATCACATGCTCAACCTCGGCAGCCATGTGATGGACGTCGGCGCGATGACGCCGAACCTGTGGCTCTTCGAAGTGCGCGAGGATATCGCGCAATTCTACGAAGCCGTTTCCGGCGCGCGGATGCACGCCAACTATTTCCGCGTCGGCGGGGTGCACCAGGACATTCCCGAAAGCGTGCTGGCCGACTTCAGCGAGTTTCTCGACAACCGCCTTCAGCTTTTCGAGGATGCGATCAGCCTCGTCGCCGACAACCGCATCTTCAAGCAGCGCAACGTCGATATCGGCGTGGTGAGCAAGGAAGACGCGCTGGCGTGGGGCTTCAGTGGCCCGATGATCCGCGCGAGCGGCATCGCGTGGGATTTGCGCAAGTCGCAGCCCTACGAAGTCTATGATCGCATGGAGTTCGACGTGCCCGTCGGCACGCGCGGCGATTGCTACGACCGCTTCATGGTCCGCGTCGAGGAAGTCCGCCAGTCGGCGCGCATCATTCGCCAGTGCCTGTCGGAAATGCCCGATGGCCCGATCGGCAGCCTCGACCGCAAGGTCTTCCCGCCCTCGCGCGGCGAAATGAAGCAGTCGATGGAAGCGCTCATCCATCACTTCAAGCTCTACACCGAGGGCTATCACGTCCCCGCGGGCGAAGTGTATGTAGCGACCGAAAGCCCCAAGGGCGAATTCGGCGTCTATCTCGTCGCCGACGGCACGAACAAACCCTACCGCTGCAAGATCCGCCCGACGGCCTTTTCGCACCTCCAGGCAATGGACTTCATGATGAAGGGCCACATGCTGGCGGACACCACCGCCGTGCTGAGCGCGATCGACGTAGTGTTCGGGGAGTGTGACCGGTGATTGCCGCCGCTTTCTCCATAGCTTTGGCGTGCCCAGCGCCCGAACCGATGGGGCTTAATCGCAGCGCTCAAGTTGAGGCTTACGCGCAGAGAAGCATCGCTATTGTTAAGGCTGCAAAAGCGTTGGACCGGGAGCAAATTGAAGAGTGGGTGCGGCCGGATGCTGAATTCTCTTATGTCACTGGCGGTCCGACCATAATGTTCGCCTCGGGCTTTGCTGGGATCGCAGATCTCGCGGTATTGCTGAACAGTTCATTCGTTTTTGATGTTCGTTACGAACACCATAGAACGGATCCCTGTGGTGATTATACAATCGACATTCGTTTCCCGGACGATGATGGCAGCAAGACTGTGACTGTTGAATTTTCCTACGAGGACGGAACGCTCGTGTCGGCTGTTGGGACGCTGCGATCCACCGTAACTGGATCGCTCGAAGAGGTAATCAACTAATGGCCCTCCGTCATTTCGCCGAAGACACGCCGGACCTGCGCGCCAAGTGGGGCGATTTTGCGTGGGACGAGACGTCTGCGCCAATCGCCGAAACCATTTTCGCCAAATATCCGGCGGGGCGCGAGGCCTCGGCGATGCTGCCGTTCCTCGACCTCGCCCAGCGGCAGGTCGGGCGGATGACCGATACGCAAGGCTGGCTGCCCGTGCCCGTCATCGAGTTCGTCGCGCGCGCGGTAAACCAGCCGGTGGTGCGCGCGATGGAAGTCGCGAGCTTTTACACGATGTACAACCTCGTGCCGGTCGGGAAATTCCATGTGCAGGTTTGCGGCACGACTCCCTGCATGCTGCGTGGGGCGGAAAGCATTATCGAGGCCTGCAAGGCGATGGGCATGAAGAAGGGTCACACCACCGACGACGGGCTGTTCACGCTGACCGAGGTCGAGTGCATGGGGACCTGCGCCAACGCGCCGATGATGCAGATCAACGATGACAATTACGAGGATCTGACCGCCGAAACGACCAAGGCGATCCTCGAAGCGCTGGCCCGCGGCGAGCAGCCGAAGGTGGGGTCGCAGATCGGCCGCCAAGCGAGTGTGCCCGAAGGCGGGCCGACGAGCCTCAAGAAGATGGCCGAGCGCAATTACGATTATCGGGGGCAGTGGTAGATGGATATCGTCGCCATCCTCGTCGCGCTGGTGATCGCGTTCGTCATCTGGAAGTTCGTGGTGGGCTTCGTGAAGTTCGCGCTGATCGCGGTTGTAATCCTCGTCGCGCTCTTCTTCGTCTTCGGCGGGGTGCCGGCATGATGCATCTCGTCATCAAGATCGGTGTCGCGGTGCTCGGGCTGATGCTCGCGCTATACCTGCTCAAAAACCTGTTCGGGCTGATCATCGGCCTAGTGCTCGCCGCGCTTCTCTATGTCGGCGCGACCAAGATGCTGGAGAAATATTGATGAACGGCATCACCAGCCTTGAGGACAAGGACCGGATCTTCACCAATGTCTACGGCTATCAGGAGCCGTGGCTGAAGGCGGCGCAGGCGCGCGGCGACTGGGACGATACCAAGGCGCTACTGAAGCGCGACCCCGATGCGATCATCGAGGAGGTGAAGGCCTCGGGCCTGCGCGGTCGCGGCGGCGCGGGCTTCCCGACGGGCGTGAAGTGGGGCTTCATGCCCAAGGAGCCGACGCCCGGGCGCCCCAATTTCCTCGTCATCAATGCGGATGAGTCCGAGCCCGGTTCGTGCAAGGACCGCGAGATCATCCGCCACGATCCGCACAAGCTGATTGAAGGGGCGTTGATCGCCAGCTTCGCGATGCGGGCGCGGGCGGCCTACATCTACATTCGCGGCGAATATATCGCCGAGGCGATCGCGATGCAGCGCGCCATCGACGAAGCATACGAGGCGGGCTTCATCGGCAAGAACGCCTGCGGCTCGGACGTCGACTTCGACCTGTTCCTGCACCGCGGGGCAGGGGCCTATATCTGCGGCGAAGAAACCGCGATGCTCGAAAGCCTCGAGGGCAAGAAGGGTCAGCCGCGGTTGAAGCCGCCGTTCCCAGCGGGCGCGGGGCTCTACGGGTGCCCGACCACGGTCAATAACGTGGAATCGATCGCGGTTGTGCCGACGATCCTTCGCCGCGGCGCCGACTGGTTCAAGTCGTTCGGCCGCGAGAACAACCACGGCACCAAGCTCTTCCAGATTTCGGGCCATGTCGAAAAACCCTGCGTGGTCGAGGAAGCGATGAGCATTCCCTTCCGCGAGCTGATCGAGAAGCATTGCGGCGGTATCACCGGCGGGTGGGACAATCTCCTCGCGGTGATCCCCGGCGGCTCGTCGGTTCCACTGGTGCCGGCGAAGGACATCATGGATTGTCCGATGGATTTCGACGGATTGAAGGAGCAGGGCTCGGGCCTCGGCACCGCGGCGGTCATCGTCATGGATAAGTCCACCGACATCGTGAAGGCGATCAGCCGGATCAGCTATTTCTACAAGCACGAGAGCTGCGGCCAGTGCACTCCCTGCCGCGAAGGTACGGGCTGGATGTGGCGCACGATGGAAAAGCTGGTGAAGGGCGACGCCGAGGTCGGCACGATCGACCGGCTGCACGACGTCACCAAGCAGGTCGAGGGTCACACCATCTGCGCATTGGGCGATGCGGCAGCCTGGCCGATCCAGGGCCTCATCAAGCATTTCCGCCCCGAGATCGAGCGCCGGATTGCAGCGCAGGACGGCGACCGGCCGGCGATCGCGGCGGAATGACAGCGATATTGTAGGACTTGCTTATCCTCGGCACCGAGCGCAACATGGGACTCGATCGGGAGGAAAGTTTATGAATACGCTTAAAATCATTGCCGCTTTTGCCTGTATCGCGTTTTGCTCGGCCGCCTTCGCTAGCAGCGCGGCTGCGCAGCAGGCGCCGAATGCGGACTCTTTCGCGCCGAACAAGAAGTATTTCGAGCAGGAATATAACCAGCGGCTGCTGATGGATGACAACAAGGCGGCTACACGCCTTTGGCAGAAGGGTCAGACGCTCGCGAACTGCCTGGTGCGCTCGGCGGGTGACGAGGCTGGCTCGTATATTGGCGGCGCCATCGTCGATGACGAGAAGTATGGCAAGCTCACAGAAGGCCTGCGGCAAGATCACCGTTCCTGCATGACGGAAGAGGCCTCCGGCGTATCGCCGATGATCGCCAGTGCAGCCCTCGCCGAGCGAGTCGTAATGGAACGGCGCCAGACGATGGTTCTCGGACTTGGCGATGCGAGTCCGTCGGAAGCCCAGGCTTTCATCATGTCGGGCGGGTCGGACATCGACGTGGATACGATCGGCCGCTGCGTCGCCGTTCTCGCGCCGCGCCAAGCGATCGCCGTGCTCGAAACGGGCGCGGGAACCGACGCCGAACTCGCAGCGCTCGACACGCTATATGCGGCAGCTCCGCAATGCGGGCTGAAGGAGCGGCCGGCCGATATTCCGCCCATCTTCCAGCGCGCCGCGGCCGCAAACGGTCTCTATTTCTGGAGCGCTCGCGGGTAGTCTGAAAGGGGAGCCTCATGGGAGGGGTGGGAAGTCGCGAATCTAGTGCGCGGGATCGCCCCCCTCGAAGCATCGTGTCCCAACCGCTTAACATGACATTTCATGGTCGTTGTCTGGCATTCAGACAAGGTTCACCGGGTGGTTTTAGCGTATTCTGACGAAGGTCTCGGAAAGTCGTTTTGTTTCCCAACCGTGTCAGCAGGAGGCCCCACGTGGCTCTTTTCCTCAAAATTCCGGCAATGCTAGCGGGTGCGGCCGCAGGTCTCCTTGTCGCTGGGCCCGCTATGGCGCAGCAGACCCAGCCCCAGAACGGCAATCAAGGTCAGCAGCAACAGCAGCAGAAGCGGCCACAGTACGATCCCTACGCTGCCCAGCGCCAACAGCGCGAACTCAACGAGCGGCGCCTCAGTGCTTTCGAGAACCTCGCTTACGGGACGCGTTTCGGAGGCCTTGAATATCAATCCAGCGTGTCGGTACTCAATCAGGCGCGTGCTGTTGCGAGATGCGTTGTTGCGTCCCGCGGCGAGCGTGCGGCCAGCCTCGTTAGACTCGGGGAGACACAGAATTACGAGGCGATGGTCGGCGCGATTGCGCGTAGCCATCCGATCTGTGTCGAGCAGATGCAATTCGCAGTGCCCGCCGAGTATCTCCAGGCTGCCATTGCGGAGCGTCTCGTCGGGCAGGCACCGACCATCATTCGTCTCGGTCCGGCAGAGGCCAAGGATTTTATCTATGGCGAAGGGGTCAAGGTCACGATGGATACGGTGGCGCGGTGCGTCGCATACACAAATGCTTCTGCGGTCGGAGCCTATCTTGGCCGCGATCCGTCACAGGAAGAGACCGACGAGCGATCCCGTTTGAAAGCTCTCTACGCCTCCGCGAGCAATTGCGGGGTAGATGAAGTCCCCGATATCTCGCCGATCGAACAGCGGCGCAGTCTCGCTCTGGGACTCTTTCAACTCGCCCAGCGGAGCTAAGACAGATGAGGCGTTTCCTTGCCGGTCTTGGTTTCGCTTGGTTCGTTCTCGTCGCGGGGCAGATCCCTGCTTTCGCGCAGGATAGGGAGGCAAGCTCCGACGGCCAGCCTGCGATCATCATCGAGCGGATCGTGACCGGCGAGGATGGTCGTCCGGTCGAGCGTCCAAGCAACCGCAAATCCCCCCCCGGGAGGCTGGGGATGGTCAATCAGGAAGATGAAATCGACTTCGGCGCGGCCGGTCTTGCGCGACGGTTCGATACCAACAATCCCGTCGCGCGCTACGGGCATGCGGGTGAGATGGCGGAATGCGTTCTCGCATCGGTCGGTAACGGCGCCGCATCTTACGTATCGACCGAATTTGAAACCGAATATGAGACGCTTTGGAAAGCCTATCGTGGAAGGCATCTTCACTGCGTCAACAGCGCCGAGCGCGCGGCGCCGATCATGATGGTCAATGCTGCGCTCGCCGAACTACTCGTCGTGCGGAACGTCGACCAGCCGCCCCTTCGAGCGGCGGCGGTGGACAACGGTCGAGCTTGGTCATTCATCCAGGGTCCCGAGGGCGTCAGTCATATTGCGACCGTGGGTCGGTGTATCGTCGCGCTCTCGCCGGGCTATGCGTACGACGTGCTCTTCACGACCCCCGGCTATCCCGACGAGCGCGAAGCGTTGGACCGGGCTTATTCCAATTCGCCCGAGTGCGGCCTCTCCGAGCGGCCCAAGGGCCGTATGTCCACGATCTATCAACGGATGGCGCTGACGATGGCGTTGTTCAATTGGTATGATGTTTCTTCCATGGCGGGCGCGTCCAATTCATGAAGCGGCTCATTTTCTGTTTGGTCGCATGTATATGGTCTTCCGGTGCGATGGCTCAAGACCGTGACGATGACCAAGAAGGTGTCGAGGGGCAACAAGCCATCGTTATCGAGGGCGAGGCGCTCGAGGACGACGACACGATCGAGGAGCGGACCTCGCCGGTTGCGGAACCAAGATCCAAGTCACTGATGGGATCGATCAACCTAGCGACGGACGGTACCTCGAAAAGGGGTCCGTACTTCGGCATAGATTCGATAGATTGGGAAGCGATCTGGCTGCAGAATCAGTTCTCCGGGTACGATGTGCTCTATCGCTACGGTATGGCCGGCTATGTAGCGAATTGCGCCGTCGCGTCGATCGGCGATCGCGCAGCCGCTTATGTTTCCGAGCGACCCGAAGATGGTTTTGATTCGATCTCGAAGGCCTTTCTCGGTCGCCACCGGCATTGCCTCACTTCGGCTGCAGCCGGTGCGCCGACCCCGCTGATCAACGCTGCACTCGCCGAGATCATCGTCACACGGCGCATCGTCGATGTGCCAGACCGGTCCGAGACCATTGATGTGGAGGCAGCCAACCGGTTCATTCATGAAGAGGATTCTGTTGGTGACAGCGACATTGCGACGGTTGCGCGCTGCCTGGCGGTAGTGTCGCCCGGCCGATCTCTGGCTGTTCTACGCGAAGAGCCGATGAGCGAGGAGGAAAGCACCGCGCTTCGAGCTCTTTATTCGGCCTCGCCGGAATGCGGATTGAAGGACACTCCGGACCTCCATCCCGTCTATCAACGTAATGCGATCGCGATGGCACTTTTTCGCTGGTATCGCCTCGGTTAACGTCGCCAGCGATGATCGGTTGGAAGCGTTCGCCGCGCTCCTTCAATCGCCTGGCGCGAATTTGAATCTGGGCCAAGCGACGGGTTGCACTTTACCCCCATCTCTTCCAGAGAGACGCCCAAGACGCGGCTCCTGTCGCGGAACTGATAACGTGTAGCGGATCGAACATGCCCAAACTCACCGTCGACGGCGTTGAACTGGAAGTCCCCGATGGGGCGACCGTGCTGCAGGCTTGCGAGCTTGCGGGCAAGGAAATCCCGCGATTCTGCTATCACGAGCGCCTCTCGATCGCGGGCAACTGCCGGATGTGCCTCGTGGAGGTGAAGCCGGGACCGCCCAAGCCTCAGGCGAGCTGCGCGCTGCCCGCCGCCGACGGGCAGGAGATCCGTACCGACACGCCGATGGTCAAGAAGGCGCGCGAAGGGGTGATGGAATTCCTTCTCATCAACCACCCGCTCGACTGCCCCATCTGCGACCAAGGTGGTGAATGCGACCTCCAGGACGAGGCGATGGCCTACGGGCGCGGTTACACGCGGTTCGACGAGAACAAGCGCGCGGTCGAGGACAAATATATGGGGCCCATCGTCAAGACGGCGATGACCCGCTGCATCCAGTGCACGCGCTGCGTACGTTTTGCAGACGAAGTGGCGGGCACGCCCGAGCTCGGCATGTATTTCCGCGGCGAGGATGCGCAGATCACGACGTATCTCGAAACCGCGCTCCAGTCGGAGCTGTCGGGCAATCTTCACGATCTTTGCCCCGTCGGCGCGCTGCTGTCGAAGCCCTACAGCTTCGAGGCGCGGCCATGGGAGCTGAAGAAGGTGCCGGGGATCGACGTGCATGACGCGGTCGGCTCGAACATCCGTTACGACGTGCGCGGGCGGCAGGTGATGCGGGTGCTTCCGCGCATCAACGACGACGTCAATGAGGAATGGATCTCGGACAAGGCGCGGCATCATGTCGATGCGCTGGTGCGCGGCCGCCTCGACCGCCCGTGGATCCGCGAGAATGGGAAGCTGCGCGCCGCCGACTGGAACGAGGCGCTGCAACTGTTCGCCGACAAGCTGGGCGAAGCGAAATCGAAGGTCGCGGCGATCGCAGGCGATCTGGTCGATGCCGAGACGATGTATGCCGCAAAAGCGCTGTTGAAGCAGCAGCGGGGCAAGCTCTTCGAGGGCCGTCAGACGGGGCTAGACTATGACGTGTCGAACCTCGGTGCGGTGCGGTTCTCGACCCCCATTGCGGAGATCGAGAATGCGGGCGCGGTGCTGCTCGTCGGCACGAACCTGCGCTGGGAAGCGCCGCTCGTGAACACACGCGTGCGCAAGGCTTTCCGTCGCGGCGCGAAGATCTACGGTGTCGGGCCGCAGGTCGACCTTGGTTATCCGGTCGAATGGCTGGGCGAGGGGCTCGATGCGCTTTCCAAACTGCCCAAGGCAGTGGTCGAGGCGTTCAAGGGGGCCCATGCGCCGGTCGTGATCGGTGGGCCGGCTGTTTTGGCCTCTGGTGGGCAGGGCGACCTGATCGCGGCCGCCAACACATTGGGTGCCAGCCATAATCTCGTCCACACCGCGGCGAGCCGGATGGCGGGGCTGCTGCTGGGATATCACCAGGATGGCGGGATCGCCGACATCGTCGATGCCAAGCCAAAGCTCGTGCTGCTGCTCGGCGCGGACGAAGTCTCGGCCGAGGCCTTCCCCAAGGCGTTCAAGGTCTATGTCGGTCACCACGGCGACAAGGGAGCGGCGATGGCCGATCTCGTGCTGCCGGGTGCGGCGCCGGCGGAGAAGCATGGTACTTACGTCAATCTCGAAGGGCGCGTGCAGCGCTCGGAAAAGGCCGTTTTCGCGCCGGGCGATGCGCGCGAGGACTGGTCGATCTTCCGCGCGGTCAGCGATCTGACGGGCACGCCCTTGAAATTCGACAACTTCGCAATGCTGCGCGCCGCGATGAAGCAGGATCATCCCGAGCTCGGCGCCGATGAGGGCGCACTGCTCGACTGGGCGTTCGATCCGCCGTCGATCGACGCGGTCGGCTCGGGTGCGCTCGCTTATCCGATCGGCGACTATTATCTCACCAACGCCATCTGCCGCGCCAGCCCGACCATGCGCCGTTGCTCGGCCGAACTCGTTCATGGCGAGGATTTTGCGGAGGCGGCAGAATGATCGTTCTCGTCGGCCTCCTCGTCGTGATCGCTGCGCTCGTCGCACTGGCGACGCTGGTGTTTCCGGTCGTCGGCCAAGGGGTGCAGTTCCTCTTTACCGAAGGCGCCGTCGCCTCGTTCCAGAGCGCCGGGATGCAGGACGGTTGGGCCTGGTTCCTCGGCACGACGATCCACATTCTCGTCATCGCGCTGCCGCTGATGCTCGCGGTGGCGATGGTCATCTATGCCGAGCGCAAGATCTGGGCCGCGATGGCGCTGCGGCGCGGGCCCAACGTGGTCGGACCGTTCGGGCTGCTGCAGAGCTTCGCCGACGGGCTGAAGGTATTCCTCAAGGAAACGATCATCCCGTCGAGCGCCAACAAGGTGCTGTTCCTGATCGCGCCGATCATCACCTTCACCATCGCGCTGCTCGTCTGGGCGGTGGTGCCGTTCGACGTGGGCGTGGTGCTGGCGGACCTCAACATCGGCCTGCTCTACATTCTCGCCGTCGGCTCGATCGGCGTCTATGGCGTGATCATCGCGGGCTGGGCGTCCAACTCCAAGTATCCGTTTTTCTCCGCGCTTCGTGCCGCGGCGCAGATGGTCAGCTACGAAGTCAGCCTCGGCTTCGTCATCATCTGCGTGGTGCTGTGGGCGGGGACCTTCAACATGACCGGGATCGTGCTCGCGCAGACGGGCCATGTCCTGGGCTTCCTCAACGGCTTCGGGTTCAACCCGCTGCTGTTCCCCATGGCGGTCGTGTTCCTCATCTCCTCGATGGCGGAAACCTTCCGAACGCCCTTCGACCTTGTCGAGGCGGAAAGCGAACTCGTTGCCGGCCACCAGACCGAATATAGCTCGATGAGCTTCGCGCTCTTCTGGCTCGGCGAGTATGCCAACGTGCTCTTGATGTGCGCGCTGAACGCGATCCTCTTCTGGGGCGGGTTCCTGCCGCCCGTCGACTGGGCGCCGCTCTACTGGATCCCCGGTATCTTCTGGCTCTTCCTCAAGATCGGCATCTTCTTCTTCATCTTCGGGTGGGTGAAGGCGACCGTGCCGCGCTACCGCTACGATCAGCTGATGCGCCTTGGGTGGAAGATCTTCCTGCCGCTCTCGATTCTCTTCGTGATGGTCATTTCGGGCTATCTCATGCTTACGCGCTATAATGGAGGCGTCTTGTGATCGCGCACGCCATCAAGAGCTTCACGCTGTGGGAATTTCTCAAGGCGCATGCGCTGACCTTGAAATATTTCTTCAAGCCCAAGGCGACGATCAACTACCCCTACGAGAAGACCCCGCAGAGCCCGCGTTTTCGCGGCGAGCATGCCTTGCGCCGCTACCCGAACGGGGAAGAGCGGTGCATCGCGTGCAAGTTGTGCGAGGCGATCTGCCCCGCGCAGGCCATCACGATCGAGGCCGAGCCGCGCGCCGACGACAGCCGCCGGACCACGCGCTACGACATCGACATGGTGAAGTGCATCTATTGCGGGCTCTGCGCCGAGGCGTGCCCCGTGGATGCGGTGGTGGAAGGGCCGAACCTCGAATTCGCGACCGAAACGCGCGAGGAACTTCTCTACGACAAGGCCAAACTGCTCGAGAATGGCGACAAGTGGGAAAGCGCCATCGCGGCCAATCTTGCCGCCGACGCGCCCTACCGCTAGGGCGCGCTCGAAACCGGGGAATCAAGTGATCGGAATTTTCGCCTTCTACCTGTTCGCGAGCCTCGCCATTTTGTCGGCGTTGCTGGTCGTGTTCGCCCGCAATCCGGTGCATTCGGTGCTGTGGCTGATCGTCGCCTTCTTCAACGCGGCGGGACTGATGATCCTTCTGGGCGCGGAATTCATCGCGATCCTCGTGATCCTCGTCTACGTGGGCGCGGTCGCGGTCCTGTTCCTGTTCATCGTCATGATGCTCGATATCGATTTTGCGGGGCTCCGAAGCGGCTTCACGCAGAACCTGCCCTTCGGCATTCTGATCGCGCTCGTGCTGCTCGCCGAAATGTCGATCGCCGTCCTGGCGAGCCGCGCGGGCCCGGTCATCGCCGATGCGCCGCCGGTGAGCGAGACATCCAATATCGTCGCCTTCGGCCAACTGATGTTCAGCCGCTACCTCGTGCCGTTCGAACTGTCGGGGTTGATCCTGCTCGTCGCGATGATCGGCGCGATCGTGCTGACGCATCGCTCGCGCGGAGATGCTCGTCCGCAGAAGATCGACCGCCAGAACCGCCGCGATCCGAAGGAAGCCATCCGAATGACGACGCCCAAGACGGGCGAGGGGGTCGAGCTATGATCGGGCTCGGGCATTATCTCGCCGTCGCCGCGGTGCTGTTCACCATCGGCGTGCTCGGCATCTTCCTCAACCGCCGCAACATCATCCTGATGCTGATGGCGATCGAACTCATCCTCCTGTCGGTGAACATCAATCTCGTCGCCTTCAGCGCCTTTCTCGGCGATCTGACGGGACAGATTTTCGCGATGTTCGTACTGACCGTCGCCGCCGCCGAGGCCGCCATCGGCCTTGCCATCCTCGTCATCTTCTTCCGTCGCCAGGGCTCGATCGCCGTCGACGACGTCAATCGAATGAAGGGCTGAGGCGATGGACCTGTCGATCAAGCTGATCGTCTTCCTTCCGCTGCTCGCCGCGATCGTCGCGGGGTTGTTCGGGCGGTACATGGGCAAATTGCCGTCCAAGGTCATCACCACGGGCGCGCTGTTCGCCAGCTGTGCGCTGTCATGGCCCATCTTCATCGGCTTCCTGACGGGCGCGAACGCCGCCACGGTCGTGCCGGTGCTCGACTTCATCAATTCGGGAGACATGAGCGTCGACTGGGCCTTGCGCGTCGACAGCCTGACCGCGGTCATGCTGGTGGTGGTGACGACGGTGTCGAGCCTCGTCCACCTCTACAGCTGGGGCTATATGGAGGAAGATCCCTCGCAGCCCCGCTTCTTCGCCTACCTCTCGCTCTTCACCTTCGCGATGCTGATGCTGGTGACGGCGGACAGCCTCGTCCAGATGTTCTTCGGTTGGGAAGGGGTGGGTCTCGCCTCCTACCTCCTGATCGGCTTCTGGTATCATAAGCCGTCGGCCAATGCGGCCGCGATCAAGGCGTTCGTGGTCAACCGCGTCGGCGATTTCGGCTTTTCGCTCGGCATTTTCGCCGCATTCCTCGTCTTCGGCACGGTCAGTATTCCCGCGATCCTCGAGGCGGCGCCAAGCGCAGTCGGGTCGACGATCGGTTTTGCAGGACTTCAGGTCGATACGCTGACCCTTATCTGTATCCTGCTGTTCATCGGTGCGATGGGGAAATCGGCGCAGCTGGGGCTGCACACCTGGCTCCCCGATGCGATGGAAGGCCCGACCCCCGTGTCGGCGCTCATCCACGCCGCCACCATGGTGACCGCGGGTGTGTTCATGGTCTGTCGCCTGTCGCCGCTCTTCGAAGTCGCTCCGGGCGCGCTCGAGCTCGTCACCTATGTGGGCGCCGCGACCGCTATCTTCGCCGCGACGGTCGCGCTGGTGCAGACCGACATCAAGCGCGTCATCGCATACTCGACCTGTTCGCAGCTCGGCTACATGTTCTTCGCGGCAGGCGTCGGTGCCTATGGCGCGGCGATGTTCCACCTCTTCACGCACGCCTTCTTCAAGGCGCTCCTGTTCCTCGGTGCGGGCTCGGTCATCCATGCGATGCACCACGAGCAGGACATGCGTTACTACGGCGCGCTTCGGAAGGAGATCCCGATCACCTTCTGGGCGATGATGCTCGGCACGCTCGCCATCACCGGCGTCGGCATTCCCGGCACCTATTTCGGCTTCGCAGGCTTCTTCTCCAAGGATGCGATCATCGAAAGCGCCTTCGCGGCAGGCACGGTGCCCGGCGGGTTCGCCTTCTTCATCGGGTTGCTCGCCGCTCTCCTGACGAGCTTCTATTCGTGGCGGCTCATCTTCCTCACCTTCTTCGGCAAGCCCCGCTGGGTCGGGTCCGAGCATATTGCGCACGCTTCGCATGACGCCGCACACGACGATCCCGCGCACGAGGAAAATGTCGACAGCGAGGACGTCGCGCCGGGCCTCGGGCAGGTCGGAACGGCGGGCTATCATCCGCACGAGAGCCCCTGGTCGATGCTGGTGCCGCTGATCGTGCTGTCGGTCGGCGCGGTGCTAGCGGGCTATGCTTTCTACTATCCCTTCTTCGGTGTCGAAGAGGGCGCGGCCTTCTGGGCGGGCAGCCTCGTCCACAACGAAGAGCTGGTGCACCACGCGCACGAGGTCCCCTATCTCGTGAAGCTGATGCCTGCGCTCGTGATGCTCACCGGCCTCTTCATCGCCTGGAACAATTACATGCGCGATCCGACCGCGCCGAGCCGCGTGGTCGCGTCGACGGGGGGTGTCTACACCTTCCTCAAGCACAAATGGTATTTCGACGAGCTCTACCATGCGATCTTCGTGAAGCCCGCTCTGTGGCTCGGGCGCCAGTTCTGGCATCGCGGTGACGAGCAGACGATCGACCGCTTCGGTCCGCACGGGGCGGGTAAGCTGGTAGCGTTCGGCAACGGGCTCACGACGCGTCTCCAGACGGGTTACTTGAATTCTTATGCACTGGTCATGCTGCTGGGGCTCATCGCTGCCGCCAGCTGGGCATACTGGTGGGCGGGGCATTGATGGACTTTCCCATTCTCTCGACACTGATCGCGATCCCCGCGATCGCGGGCGTCGCCGTGCTCTTCATGGGCGCGAACGCTGCGCGCTGGACGGCGCTCATCGCCACGCTCGTCAACCTCGCGCTCGGCATCGCGCTGTGGAGCGCCTACGAGGTCGGCGGCGATCGCTGGCAGTTCACCGAGTATCTCGGCTTCGCCAATAGCGCCTTCGCGCCAGCCTGGGCGCTCGGGATCGACGGGATCGCGCTGATGCTCATCATGCTCAGCGTGTTCCTGATGCCGATCTGCATCGGCGCCAGCTGGCGCGCGATCACCCACCGCGTTCCCGAGTATATGAGCGCTTTCCTGTTCATCGAAACGCTGATGATCGGCGTGTTCGCGGCGCAGGACTTGCTGCTTTTCTACATCTTCTTCGAAGGCGGCCTCATCCCGATGTATCTCGTCATCGGCATCTGGGGCGGTGCGGAAAAAATCAAGGCGGCGTACAAATTCTTCCTCTACACGCTGTTCGGCTCGGTGCTCATGCTGATCGCCATGATCTACATGGTGCTCGAGGCAGGCACGACCTCGATCCCGGTGCTGATGGAAACGGACTTCCCCGCCGGCGTCCAATGGTGGCTGTGGCTCGCCTTCTTCGCCAGCTTCGCGGTGAAGATGCCGATGTGGCCCGTCCATACCTGGCTTCCCGACGCGCACGTCCAGGCGCCGACCGCCGGGTCGGTGATCCTCGCGGGCGTGCTCCTGAAAATGGGCGGCTACGGCTTCATCCGCTTCAGCCTTCCGATGTTCCCCGATGCCAGCGCGACGTTCGTGCCGCTGGTGTTCGTCCTGTCGAGTATCGCGGTCGTCTACACCTCGCTCGTCGCGCTGGTGCAGAAGGACATGAAAAAGCTTATCGCCTATTCGTCCGTCGCGCACATGGCGTTCGTGACTTTCGGCCTGTTCGCCTTCAACCGGCAGGGCATCGAAGGCGCGATGATCGTCATGCTGAGCCACGGCCTCGTCTCGGGCGCACTCTTCCTGTGCGTCGGCGTCATCTACGACCGGATGCACACCAAGGAGATCGCGAAGTACGGCGGCCTTGCGAACAACATGCCGGGCTATGCGCTCGTCTTCCTGCTGTTCACCATGGCGTCGATCGGCCTGCCGGGCACATCGGGCTTCGTCGGCGAATTCCTTGCGCTCGTCGGCACCTACGAAATGTCGAGCTGGGGCGCGGTGGTCGCGACGACGGGCATCATCCTCGGTGCGGGTTATATGCTGTGGCTCTACTGGCGCATCTGCTACGGCGCCGCGCGGACCGAGGAAGCCGCCACGCTGCCCGACCTCGACCGCCGCGAATGGGCGCTGCTGCTCCCGATCGCGCTCGTGGTGCTATGGATGGGCATCTATCCCGAAAGCTTTATCAAACCCATGCGCGCCGACATCGGCTATCTGCTCGAGCGGATCGAGCCTTCGGCCGTGCATTTCGACATGCGTCCGACCGAAGGCACCGGTGCTCCGGCGACCGAAGCTGCCGCGGCTGACCTTGGTGGGGCCCACTGATGACCTATAATTTCGCCGCCATCGCGCCCGAACTCATCCTTATCTTCGGCGAGCCGGTGCTGATGCTGACCGCGTCCACCATGGGCGCGCGCGCCACCAAATTGACTACCTGGGGAACGATCCTCCTCTTGATAGCGGCGGGCATAACCGCCTTGCTGACGAGCGAGCCGTCGAGCGCGGGTCCGTTGTTCGGCGGTCTGCTGAGCGCGGATCCCTTCGCGGTCTATGGCAAGATCCTCATCTACGTGTCGGCGATCGTGGCGATCCTCGCGGCCGACCGCTGGTTCGGCAAGGCCGAGGAACATGGGCCCGAATATCCGGTGCTGATCCTTCTCGCGACCGTCGGCATGAGCGTGATGGTGTCCGCGACCAATCTGCTCACGCTCTATGTCGGGCTCGAATTGAACAGTCTCGCCGCTTATATTCTCGCCAGCTATCGTCGCACCGATGCCCGCTCGGCGGAGGCAGGGCTCAAATATTTCGTTCTGGGCGCGCTGGCCTCGGGCATCCTCCTTTACGGCATCAGCCTCGTCTACGGCTTCACCGGAACGACCAGCTTCCCCGGGATCGCCGCCGCTTTCGCGCGCGAGGAGCTGGGGATCGGCCTGCTGTTCGGCCTCGTCTTCACCATGGCGGGCCTCGCCTTCAAGATCAGCGCGGTGCCGTTCCACATGTGGACGCCCGACGTCTACGAAGGCGCGCCGACGCCGGTCACGACCTTCTTCGCGAGTGCGCCCAAGGTCGCCGCCGTGCTGATGGCGACGCGCTTCTGCTTTGAGGCGCTGGGTCCGGCCATCGAGGCATGGCGCCAGATCGTTATCTTCGCGGCCATCGCGTCGATCTTGCTCGGCGCCATCGCCGCCTACGGACAGAGCAACATCAAGCGGCTGCTGGCCTATTCGTCGATCAACAATATCGGTTTCGTCCTCATCGGTCTCGCCGCCGGCGGGACGCAGGGCGCGAGCGCGGTGATGTTCTACATGGCCGTCTACGTCGCCATGACGCTGGGCGCGTTCCTCGTCGTCATGATGCTCGTCGACGACGAGGGCAGGCCGATCGAGGCGATTGCGGACCTGAAGGGCCTCTCGTCCAGCCGTCCGGGCATGGCAGCGGCTTTGGCCATCTTCATGTTCAGCCTCGCGGGCATTCCGCCGCTGTTCGGTTTCTGGCCCAAGCTGCTCGTGTTCGTCGCGGCGGTCGAAGCGGGGCTGGTGCCGCTTGCGGTATTGGGCATCATCGGCACGGTGATCGGCGCCTTCTATTATATCAAGATCGTCAAGATCATGTATTTCGATGATGCCGACCGCTCCATCGTCAGCCATCGCGGCCTCGAAACGGCCTTCATCGCTGTC
Source organism: Sphingomicrobium aquimarinum (assembly GCF_039655735.1). Classification (NCBI taxonomy): domain Bacteria; kingdom Pseudomonadati; phylum Pseudomonadota; class Alphaproteobacteria; order Sphingomonadales; family Sphingomicrobiaceae; genus Sphingomicrobium; species Sphingomicrobium aquimarinum. Next base: position 200,312 of record NZ_JBBYXH010000001.1, read on the forward strand.
TTCGCGCTGCTCGTCTCGCCGCTCGGCTATCTCCTCATCGGACCCATCGGTGACTGGTCCTCACAGGCAGCGGCGGCGCTGTTCTGAGCAAGATCCGCATCATCGACGTCACCGGGTCGACGAACAGCGACCTTCTGGAAAACAAGTCCGCCGTGGAAGGCGACTGGCTCGTCGCGCGTCGGCAGGATAGCGGGCGCGGCCGCCAAGGGCGACAATGGCAGGGTCTGGACGGCAATTTCTTCGGCTCCACGCTCATCGAGCTGCAGCAGGAAGACTCCAAGGCCGCGACGCTGTCGCTGGTCGCGGGGCTCGCGCTGCTCGATGCGGTCGAACTCGTCGCCCCACAGGCCGATCTGCAACTCAAATGGCCCAACGACCTGATGCTGGGCGGCGCGAAGCTTGCGGGAATCCTGCTAGAGCGGTCGGGAAGCCGCGTCGTGGCCGGTTTCGGCGTGAACCTCGCCGAAGCTCCCGCCATCGAGGGCAAGCGGACGGCGGCGCTGGCCGACACGGCCAGGACCACGCCCCAAGCCTTCGCACCGCTATTGGCAGGCGCGTTCTCGCGGATGCTCGCTGCATGGCGATCCTCGCCGACCAGCGCGATCGTCATGGCCTGGATGCAGCGCGGGCATCCCATCGGAACGCCCATCACCGTCCACGACGAAGGCGGCGCGACCCGTGAGGGCGTCTTCGCGGGGCTCAACGACGGCGGAGCGCTGATGCTCGAAACGCCGACCGAATTGCTGATCGTGCGCGCGGGCGACGTCAGCCTCGCCAATCGCCCGGACGGAGCGTAAAGAGCGGCCATGCTGCTCGTCGTCGATGTCGGAAACACCAATGTGGTCTTCGCCCTATGCGAGGGCACGGAGATCAAGGCACGCTGGCGGATCGCGACCGATCCGCGCCGGACGGCGGACGAATATGCGGTCTGGCTCAAGCAGTTGCTCGAATTGAACGGTCATTCCTTCGCCGATATCGACGGGATGATCGCCGGCACCGTCGTGCCGCGTGCCCTGCACAATCTCTCGCAGCTCGCCCTGCGCTATTGCGGCACAGAGCTTGTCGTCGCGGGGCAGGGGGCGGCCGCATGGCCCCTGACGATCGACGTCGAGGAACCCCAAAGCCTGGGCGCCGACCGTGCTCTGAACGCGATCGCAGCGCACGCGACTTACGAAGGCGACCTCATCATCATCGATTTCGGGACGGCGACCACGTTCGACGTCGTCGACTTCACGGGGGCCTACAAGGGTGGCGTCATCGCGCCGGGGATCAATCTGAGCCTCGATGCGCTGGTCGGCAATACCGCGCAATTGCCGCGCATCGCGATCGAGGAGCCCGACACCGACAGCGTCATCGGCACCACGACGGTCGAGCAGATGCAGATCGGCGTCTATTGGGGATATGTAAGCATGATCGAAGGACTGATGGCGCGGACGCGTACCGAGATCGGCCGCCCCGCCAAAGTGATCGCGACCGGCGGTCTTGCGGCGCTTTTCGATGAGATCGACGGGTTGTTCGATCATGTCGATTTCGAACTCACGCTGCGCGGCCTCGTGCAGCTTCATGACAAGGCGGTGACGACATGAGCCCCGGTGACGAACTTCTCTTCCTCGCGCTGGGCGGCTCGGGCGAAATCGGCATGAACGTCAACCTCTACGGTTGCCGCGGCAAGTGGGTTATGGTCGACCTGGGGCTGACCTTCGCCGACCCCTATTATCCCGGTATCGATCTCGTTCTTCCCGATCTCGAATTCATCGAGGAGCGGCAGGAGGAACTGGTCGGCATCGTGCTGACGCATGGTCACGAGGACCATATCGGCGCGATTCCCTATCTGGCCGACGAATTGAAGGTCCCGCTCTATGCGACGCCCTTCACCGCGCGACTGATCAAGGAAAAGCTCGAGGCGGAAGGGCTGACGGGGCAGGTCGAGATCAACGAGATCCCGCTTGCTGGCCGCATCGACCTCGATCCGTTCGCCGTGCGCTTCGTGGCCTTGTCGCATTCGATCCCTGAAGGAAATGGCGTCCTCATCGAGACGCCCTATGGAAACGTCTTCCACACCGGCGACTGGAAGATCGACGAAACGCCCGTGCTCGGGACGCCGACCGGCGACGAGGCCATGCAGGCGATCGGCGACGAGGGCGTGCTCGCGCTGGTGTGCGACAGCACCAACGTCTTCACCAATGCGCCCTCGGGCAGCGAGATGGGCGTCTACGAGGGGCTGAAGGAAGCGATCGGCGAGGCAAAGAATCGTGTCTTCGTGACGACCTTCGCCTCCAATGCGGCGCGGCTCGAGACGCTGGGGCGGATTGCGAAGGAGACCGGGCGGACGGTTTGTGTCGCGGGGCGCAGTCTCGACCGTATTCTGCGCGTCGCGCAGTCGACGGGCTATCTGCTGGACTTTCCCAACACCGTTCGGTTCGACGAGGCGATGCAACTCCCGCGCGACAAGGTGATGATCATCGGCACGGGCGGGCAGGGCGAACCGCGTGCAGCGCTGGCGCGGGTGGCGCGCGGCGATCATGAGATCAAGCTCGCGAAGGGCGACACCGTGATCTTCTCCTCGAAGCAGATCCCCGGCAACGAGGTCGCGATCGGGCGGATCATGAACAATCTGTCCGACCTCGAAGTCGAGATCGTCACCGAGAAGCAGCACCACGTCCATGTTTCGGGCCATCCCGGCCGACCCGAGCTCAAGCAGATGTACGAATGGATCCGCCCGCACATCCTCGTGCCGGTGCACGGCGAGAACCGGCACATGCGCGAGCAGGCGCGCCTCGGGAAGGCGAGCGGCATTCCGCACAACGTCTATCAGGTGAACGGCGAGGTGGTGAAACTCGCGCCCGGCAAGCCCGAGAAGGTCGATCATGTCCGTACGGGAAGGCTCGTGCTCGACGGCGACGTCATTCTTCCCGCCGATGGCGAGACGATCAACAAGCGCCGCAAGATCGCCCACAACGGCGTGATTGCCGTGGCGCTGCCGCTCGGTGGACGCGGAGGACTGTCCGGCTCGCCCGAGGTGCGCGCGCTCGGCGTCCCGGTCGAGGCCGATGCGGAGGATTTTCTCGCCGACCTTTCGGATAGTGCCGCCAAGGCATTCGACCCCGGCAAGGACGTGGACTCGGCCTGCGAGAAGGTGCGGATCGCGGTGCGCCGCTGTGCCTTCGCCTGGACGGGCAAGAAGCCGATCGTGGAAGTGATGGCGGTCGGCGGCTGAGGCGATGGAGCCCGTCAGCATCCTTGCGATCTACTTCCTCTGGTTCGTCGCTGCGGCGTTCATCAGCCTGCCGTTCGGAATGAAGACCGACGAGGAAGTCGGGGCGGATCTGGTCCCGGGTCAGGCCGAAAGCGCGCCGCATCGCTTCGACCTCAAGCGCCACCTCATCCGCGCCGCGATTATCGCGCTGCCGCTGACCGGCCTGTGGGTCGCGAACTGGGAATATGGCTGGATTGGCGCCGAGGCGTTCGACTTCTACTCCTAGCGCCTGCGCTCCACGACCTGCGCGAGGGCGGCGTAGAGCTTGCCCATGTCGCTCGACATCAACGTCACGCCGATGATCGCCCCGTCGCGTTCGGCAAGAACGCGGCGCAGCATGGCTTCGAAATCATGGACAAAGCGATTGGTCGCGTTCCGAAACTCCGGATCCTCGTCGTAGACGGCGCCGATCTCGCGCGCCTCGCCGGCCGATAACAGCCGTACGGCCTTCCGGGTGAAGACCCCGCGTTCGCCCTTCAGATAGGCGGCCCAGCTCTTGTCATCGACCTCGTCCGACAGGATTTTCTCGACGTCGATGGCCGCCGAATTCATGGATTCCATGAGGAGCGAAACCTGGCTGGCGAAGGCCTCGCTCTGTCCCTCGCGGCTCTGCTCGCCGACGTTGGCGAGATGCGCTTCCAGGGCATTGGCGGTCTGGCCGATCGACAGCATCTGCGCCGACAGGCGATCGCTGGCCGAGCGCGCTGCTTCGACCGCGCGGCTCGACAATTGATCGAGTTCACGCATCTGCGTGAGGACGACATCCTCGACGGCTTTCCCCAGCGCCTTACGCGCTTCTTCGGAAAGATTGCCCGCGGCCTCGGGAATAGCCTTCGAGATGGCATCGCGCGCCGCTTCGCGGGCACGGCCCGAGGCATCCTGGACCTTGGAGAGCGCCTCGAGCAGCGCGGGGCCGGTTTCGTCCGAAAGGCTCTTTGCATCGCTCTGCAGGATTGCGATCGACTCCTGAAGCTCCGCGAGCCGTGCCTCGGCCTTTCCGGCGCCGCTATCGACTGTCTCGAGCATCGCTGCGAGCGTCGAGTGACTTTTCTCGATCTGCGCGGCCGTCGTTTCCAGCGCGTCGCGCGCGCCGGTGGCGTTGGCGCGGATGTCGGTGAGCTGGGGCGTGAGCACCTCGCCCGTCGAGACGAGCCGTTCCATCCCGTCCTGCGCGCCGCCGATATCGCCCGCAAGCTGCTGGTTGAGGAAGGACGATAGCGCGTTCAACGTGTCGCGCATCCCGCTCGTGCGGGTGGCGAGGCTGTCGATCATCCCGTCCTGTTCCTGCGCCTCGGCGCGCGTCGCGGCGAGTTGCTCGCGCACGGCGGACAATTGCGCCACGACATTCTGCGCCCGACCGTCACCGTCGCGGCCGAAGCGGTCGAACCGCTCTTCTAGTGCGCCCAGGCCCTCGTCGAGGTTGGCGAGCATGAGCCTTGTCTGTTCGTCGCGCGCCTTCACCTGCTCGCCGAGGCGGGAAAGGGCGCCATCCGCGCCACGAATGTGATTGGCGAGCGCAGCCGCCGCATCCGTCGAACTGCGCTCGATGCCGCCTTGGGCTTGCTGCAGGAGGGTCTGGACGGCCTCGGCCTGCGTGGCGATGCCGCCTCGAATCTGCTCCAGTGTCGAGGCCGAACGGGCAAGAAGCCCGTCGACCAGTTCGCCTGTCGAACGTTGCGCATGCTCGACCTTGCCGATCGCCTTGTCGCCGGTTTCCTCCAGCGCGCGAAGCTGTTGTTCGAGCCCACCACGTGCGTCCGCCATGCGCGTCTCGGTTTCGCTTGTGCGTGCGCCGAGCGAAGCGATCGCGGCCTCGAGCTTGCGAATATCCTCGATGGCTCCCGAGCCCGCACCCTGAAGCTGCTGCCCCATCGCAAGCACGCGCGCCTCGGCGTCGGGCAGGCTCTCGACCAGCGCGGCCATGTCGGCGCGGGCATTGTTGGCGGCGGTGTCGAGGGTCACGCCATGTTGCGCGAGCCGCGAGGCGCCATGTTCGAGTTCGTCGGCGACGCTGCGCATCCGGTCGGTCGCCTGGTCGGCGCGGCCTTCCAGTTCGCCTGCGAGTTCGCCGAGCCGCATCCGGTTGGCACCAAGATTGTGGCTCATGGAGTGGAGACGCTGGTCGAGCGCCTGCGCTTCGGCGCGCATCAAGGCGACCTGCCGCGTAAAGGCCTCGGCCTCGCGTCGGCGCGTGCGCCCGAACATCATCCACAAGAGAGCCAGGAGGATGAGCGGCGCCGCGGCGATGGCGATCCACAAGGCAAGCTCGTCGGGTCGGGGAACGCCAGCACCAAGCGTGCTGCCCGCAGACCAGCCGACCAGTCCGAGCCAGCCCAGCGCGGCGATGGCGAGGATGACGGCAAGGATCCGCCGGCCAGCGGGCGTGGCGGGCACGTCTTCGACATGATCGGCGACGGGCTCGGCGCCCCAGTCGACGGGGGTGGGCGTTTCGTCCGTGTCCATTGCCTCAGCGGCCTGCGTGTCGTCCGGTTCGGCCCACTCATCTTCGTTTGGGGGGAGCGGAGCGGCGTCTTCTCGCCAATCCTCGACGTGTTCCTCGCGCTCCATCGCGGAATGATCGTGTCCATCCTCGGGTGTGCGATCCTCTTGGCTGGTGTCGAGCGGATCGGTACCCGCTTCATCGTCGGGCGCGCCTTGAGGCAGATTGCGGTCGTCTTCGGGAGCGAGCGGATCGGAGTGGATCGGTGGCAGCGGATCCCAAGAATCATCATCCTCGAGCGTCGCACTTAGCCCGTCATCACCGATCGCATGGTCATCGAAGTCGCTTTGGCTGGTCGGGAGCATCTGCTCGTCCGTCAGGTCGAGCGTGTCGTGTGCCCCCTTCGCAGCGCCCTTGCTGGCAAGCAACGGTTCGCTTTCATCCCCCGGCATCTCCTCCTTCGGCGGAGCGGAAAAACGGGTCGCTCGTGCGAACGGATGCGGGTCGTCGGACGGGGCTTGCATCTCCCGTTCACGATCGTCCTCGAGGGCGCGATCCTCGATCGGGTCGGGCTGTTCGTCATCGGGCTTCTTGCCGCCCAGGTTTCCGCGAAAGGGGTGTCCACTCATAGCCGCTAGGCTACTGCCCTTTGACGCTCGGGGAAAGGCGCGAATTATCCGCGAATAGGGGTGGCACGGCCGATGAGCGGTCGTCATTAAAGGAAGCGGAGCGGGGAAGGGACGAAACGATGGCGCTGGGCGCTTTGATTGCGGCGAACGGGGAGACGGGAGGCGTGCGCCACGCGCTCGTGCCTGTCGGCGGGCAGGCGGTGCTCGACCTCCAGGTGCGCCTGCTCGCTGCGGCAGGCATGGCGCCGATCATCGTCTATAGCGAGGGCCCGCACGAGGTTGTCGAGGCGCGGGTAGAACGGCTGCGTGCCGAAGGCTTTCCCGTCCATCATGCGGCGGAATCGCGCGATGCCGCGGCCCGCTTCGCGCCCGATGAACGGATGGTTCTCGTCGCCGATGGGCTTATTCCCGACGCCGACCGTCTCGCGAGCCTGCACGAGGAACAGGGGCTTTCCATCGAAGGGCTTCTGGATGGCGAGCATAGCGCGCGCTTCGAACGGATCGACCTGGAATGGCGCTGGGCCGGGCTTGCCGTCGCATCGGGGGAACAGGTGCGCTCGACGGCGGCGATGGCGGGGGACTGGGATCTCGTTTCCACGCTGCTACGGCGGCTCGTCCAGGCGCGCGTCCCGATCCGGGCGCTCGACGATCCCGAAGGCGACGTCCCACTGCTGATCCATCGCGCGTCCGACGCGCTTCCGTTCGAGCAGCGCCAGAAAGCGGCTGCCCGGCGGGCGCGCCCCGACCTTATCGCCCGCGCATTGATCGCGCCGTTGGAAACCCTTGTCGTCGAGAGGATCGTTTCGACCGCCACGCCGACCAGGATTTTCTGGGGCGCCGGAATTGTCCTGCTGTTCGCGGCTTTCCTTCTCATCCTCCTCGGGTGGCCGATCCTCGCGGGTCTCGCGCTCATCTTGTCGCTGCCGTTTCCGCAGATCGAACGTTCGCTGGCCGCGCGGCGTCTGCAGATCGTTCCCAAGCGACGCCGCGAACTCGTCAGCCTCTTCCGCATCGCCGTGCTCATTGCTTTCGGGGTGCCGGTTGCCGCCGAAGCGGGATGGCTTGCGGTGCCGCTGGTGGCAAGCGCACTGGCCTTCGCGCGCCTCTACCGGGTCGAGGCCGCACGTCGTCCCGTGGCGAACCGATGGGCGCTGGTGGCGACCAGCGGGAATTTCGAAATGCTCATCATTGCAGCGGCTTTGGTTACGGCAGCACCGCTAGTGGGACTGATGGCGATCCTGCTCCATACGGCCGCATCGTTCGTCGGCGCCTACCTTCGCTCCGGCGGTTGACCCCGCGTTAACCCCGTTCGTCTATGCAGAGGCGATGAACGGCGTGATTTCCATCGATCCGATGGCGCTGCCCCTTACGGGCGCGGCGGATGGCGAGCTGCGGCTCGTCGCGGCGGACGGGCCGCTCTATGCCTTGCAGGCTGCGGCCGGCGCGCGGCTCGGCGACCGCATCGCCGTCCCACAGCTGGCGGCAGTCGTGCGCGAGGCGCTCAAGCACGACCGGACGCTCCGCAGGGCCATCATCGCGGCGTCCGAAGCAGAGGATCTCGAACTCCGGATCGAGGTGCGTCCCGACGGGGACGGCGGTGCGGTCATCACGATCGAGGACTGGCAGGCCCGGCCGCGCGGACTGGCGAGATTCACCGATCGTGTCGCGAGCGATATCGAGCTCGATACCCGACTTCGGATGACGCGGCTCGATCGCGACGTCGCGCGGCGCTTCGATGTCGATCTCTCGAGCCTTCCGCGTCCCTTCACCGACTTCGTGTCGCTGCGCCCGCGCCGAGACGGCAGTTTTCCGCTCCTCGAAGCGCTCGCGACCGGAAAGCGTTTCGACAAGCAGCGCGCCATGGTCAAATCCCACGACTTCGAGTTCGCTTTTTCCGGAGCGCCCGTCACTGATGATGAAGGCGAGCTTCGCGGGTTCGCCTTGTCGATCCTTCATTTGCCCGACGTCGCCCAAGCGCCCGACGAGGGCTTCGACGAAACGCTTCGCTCGCCCCTGACGCGAATCATCAGTGCGGCCGACCAGATCGTCGATCGCAGCGACGGACCGCTGCGCTCCGATTATGCCAATTATGCCGGCGACATCGCCACTGCGGGCCGGCACCTCCTCTCGGTCATCCGGTCGATGAGTGCGGCCGCGCCTGCAAAAGCCGAAGAAGTCGATCTCGCCGAACTGGCGCGCGAAGCCGCGGCGATGGTCAGTGCCGATGCACGCGCCGTAGGGGTCGATCTGGAACTCGAACAGACCAACGAGCCGCTCACCGCGCTGGGAGAACCGCGCGGGATCCTTCAGGTACTCGTCAACATAATGGGCAACGCCATCCGTCACAGCCCCGTCGGCGGCACGGTCGCGGTGGTGTTCGACGAGATGGAAGGCCAGGCGGCCGTCACGATCGCCGACCAGGGGCCCGGGATTGATCGCCCGAACCAGGGCAGGATTTTCGAGGAATATGAGCGGCTAGGCCGCAGCGACGACGATCACGCCGGGCTCGGGCTGGCCATCTCGCGCCGCCTCGCGCGCTCGATGCAGGGCGATATCGTGCTGGATAGCGCCAAGGGGGAGGGCGCGCGCTTCACGCTGAAGCTGCCGCGCCCCTGACCCGACCCTACTTGCGGTCCTCGAGCGGCACGAAGTCGCGCTGTGTGGCGCCGACATAAAGCTGGCGCGGACGGCCGATCTTCTGCTCGGGATCCGAGATCATCTCGTTCCACTGCGCGACCCAGCCCGTGGTGCGCGCGAGGGCGAAGAGCGCGGTGAACATCTCCGTCGGGAAGCCGATCGCGTTGAGGATGATCCCCGAATAGAAATCGACGTTCGGGTAGAGCTTCTTCTCGATGAAATAATCGTCGTTGAGCGCGATCTGCTCGAGTTCGCGCGCCACGTCGAGCACCGGGTCGGAGATATTGAGCTCCTTGAGCACTTCCTCGGCGGTCTGCTGCATGACCTTCGCGCGCGGGTCGTAGTTCTTGTAGACGCGGTGTCCGAAGCCCATCAGGCGGAACGGATCGTTGCGGTCCTTCGCGCGGTCGACATAGGTTTTTACGTTCTTGCTGTCGCCGATCTCGCGCAGCATGTTCAATGCCGCCTCGTTGGCGCCGCCATGGGCGGGTCCCCACAGGCAGGCGATGCCCGCGGCGATGCAGGCGAACGGGTTGGCACCCGACGAGCCGGCGAGCCGGACGGTCGAGGTCGAGGCGTTCTGCTCGTGGTCGGCGTGGAGAATGAAGATCCGGCGCATCGCATTCTCGATGACCGGATTGACCTCGTAATCCTCGGCCGGAACGCCGAACGTCATGCGCAGGAAGTTGCCGGTGTAGGTCAGGTCGTTCTTCGGGTGAATGAACGGTTGGCCGATCGAATATTTGTACGCCATCGCGGCGATCGTCGGCATCTTCGCGATCAGGCGGTGCGAGGCGATCAGGCGCTGCTGCGGATCGGTGATGTCGGTCGAATCGTGATAGAATGCCGACAGCGCGCCGACCACGCCGGTCATCACCGCCATCGGGTGCGCGTCGCGGCGGAAACCGCGGAAGAATTGTGCCAGCTGCTCATGGACCATCGTGTGATAGGTGATGGTGTTGTCGAATTCCTCGAACTCGTCCTTCTTGGGCAGGTCGCCATGGAGGAGGAGGTAGGCCACCTCGAGGAAGCGGGCCTGCTCGGCGAGCTGGTCGATGGGATAGCCGCGATGGAGGAGAACGCCCTCGTCGCCGTCGATATAGGTAATCGCGCTCTGGCAGCTGGCGGTCGAGGTGAAGCCGGGGTCGTAAGTGAACTTGCCGGTCTGGCCATACATCTTGCGGATATCGACGACCTCGGGGCCGACCGAACCCGGCAGGACCGGAAGGTCGAGGCTCTGGTCGTCTACGTTGAGGGTCGCGGTCTTGTCGCTCATCGAATTATTGCTCCATTTGGTCGGCGATGCGGGCCAGCGATTCCTCGCGGCCCAGCAGGACGAGGACATCGAAAATCCCCGGTGATGTATTGCTGCCCGTCAGTGCGGCACGCAGCGGTTGCGCGAGCTTCCCTAGCTTCAACTCCCTGGCTTCCGCAACCTCGCGCACCTTCGCGTCCAGCGCGTCCATTTCCCAACGCGGCACATCGCTCAAGGCTGCATGCAGGTCGGCAAGATTCTTGCGCGCCTCGTCATCGATCAGGTCGGCAGCCTTTTCTGTCATGTCGAGCGGGCGCTTCTTGAACAGGAACGTCGCACCGTCGCCGAGTTCGTCGAGATCGCGCGCACGCGCTTTCAGTTCGGGCATGGCGCGCACGAGCAGGGCCTTGTCGTCTGCGGTCGTCGCCCCGGCCCGGTCCGCCACGAGATCGGCGAGGCGCGAATCGTCGGCTTCGCGGATGTAGTGACCGTTCAGGTTGAGCAGTTTCTTCAGATCGAAGCGCGACGGGCTCTTGCCGAGACCGTCTGCACTGAACAACTCGATGGCGCGCTCGCGATCCACGATCTCTTCGTCGCCATGCCCCCATCCAAGCCGCAACAGATAGTTGAAGACGGCTTCGGGAAGCAGGCCCATCTCGTCGCGATAGGCATCGACGCCCAGTGCGCCGTGGCGCTTGGAGAGCTTGGCACCGTCGCCGCCATGGATCAGCGGCACGTGGCCATAGGTCGGGCGCTCCCACCCCATCGCGTCGATCAGCGGAAGCTGGCGGAAGGCGTTGTTCAAATGATCGTCACCGCGGATGATGTGGGTGACGCCCATGTCATGGTCGTCGACGACGACCGCGAGCATGTAAGTGGGCGAGCCGTCCGCGCGCAGCAGAACGAAGTCGTCGATCTCGCCGTTCTTCACGGTGACGTCGCCCTGCACCATGTCGGTGATGGTCGTCGCTCCGTCTTCCGGGGTCTTGATGCGGACGACGAAGGGCTTGCCCTCTTCTTCCGCGCCGGGCGCGCGATCGCGCCATTCGCTGCGCAGTCGGAAGGGCTTCTTTTCGGCCTGCGCCTTCTCGCGGCGCGCCTGAAGTTCCTCGCTGGTGAGGTAGCACCGATAGGCGTTGCCGCTCTCCAGGAGCTGGCGCGCGACCTCGGCATGGCGCTCGGCGCGCGCCGACTGGAAGACCGGTTCCTCGTCGCCGAGCAGGCCGAGCCAGCCCAATCCGTCGAAGATGGCGTCGATGGCTTCGGGGGTCGAGCGTTTGGCGTCGGTATCCTCGATGCGGACGAGATACTTGCCGCCATTGGCGCGGGCGAACAGATAGTTGAACAGTGCGGTGCGCGCGCCGCCGATGTGGAGGAAGCCCGTCGGGCTCGGGGCGAAGCGGGTGACGATATCGGTTGCGCTCACGCGGCTTTTCCTTTTCAGTTCGGGCCATGCAAGGCTGGGGGCGGACGCTGTCGCGTGGCTCCCCGCCGCTGACAGGTCGGCTCGGCGGCCTCGTATCGGCGCTGGGGCGCGTACGCAAGAGGCTGGAACGGCTACTCGAAGCCGAACGAAGCCATTTGCCCTTATGGATCGTGGCCGCTTTCGGGGCCGGCATCGCGCTGTGGTTCGCGCTGCCGGACGCACGCGCATGGGCGGGCCTGATCCTGATCGGCGCGGCCTTCGCCGGGGTCGGCACCTTGGTCGAAGGGCGGCTTGGCGCGATGCTGATGGGACTTGGTCTCGCCGCCGCACTGGGGTGCGGGTGGATCTGGCTGCGCGCGGAGAGCGTCGCGCACGACCGGATCGAGCGGATCACGATCACGCGCTTCGTGGCGACAATCGAGAAAAGCGAGCCGTTGGTAGCGCGTGGGAAGTGGCGCCTGACGGTGCGCCCGGACGCCGCCGCCGCGTTGCCCGAGCGGCTTCGCGTGAGCCTTCGCGAAGCGCAATGGCGCGAGGGCATGGGCGAGGGCGCGCGGATCGAGGTGCGCGCCCGGCTCGTGCCGCCGCCCTCGATGGCGGTGCCGGGCGGCTACGATTTCGCGCAGACCGCCTGGTTTCGCGGCATCGGCGGGGTAGGGAGCGCGCTGAGCGATGTGCGATTGCTTGAACCCTCCAATCCCGCATTTCTCGCCGGTGCGCGCCAGTCGCTCGGTGCGCAGGTCCGCGAGCGGCTTCCCGGAGACGGTGGGGGTATCGCGACCGCTCTTGCGACCGGCGACAAGAATGCGATCAGCGAAGACGATGCCGAGGCGATGCGCCGGTCGGGTCTTGCGCATCTTCTCGCGGTTTCGGGGCTTCATATCGCCGCCGTCGTGGGATCGGCGATGATCCTTTCGCTGCGGCTGCTTGCCCTTTCTCCGAAATTGGCGAACCGGATCAATCTCGTGATCCTTGCCGCCGCGATCGGGGCAGGGGCGGGCGTCGCCTATACGCTGCTGACCGGCATGCAGGTTCCGACCGTGCGTGCCTGTATCGCCGCACTGCTCGTGCTACTCGGGCTGGCGCTGGGCCGCGATGCGCTCAGCCTTAGACTGGTCGCGGTCGGGGCGGTCGTGATCATGGCCGTTCGGCCCGAAACGCTCGCCGGCCCGAGTTTCCAGCTCAGCTTTGCCGCAGTGACCGCGATCATCGCGCTTCACGCACATCCCGCGGTCAAGCGCGTGCTTTCGGCGCGCGAGGAGAATGTCGTCCGACGCTTCGGTCGCGGGCTCTTGGCCTTGCTCCTGACCGGGATCGCGGTCGAGCTTGCGCTCATGCCCTTCGCGCTCTTTCACTTCCATAAGGCGGGGTTGTACGGCGTTGTCGCGAACCTCGTCGCCATTCCACTCACGACCTTCGTGATCATGCCGGTGCTGGCGCTTGCCCTGCTGACCGACCTTGTCGGGCTGGGCGCGCCTTTCTGGTGGGTCGTCGGACTGACGCTCGACCTTCTGCTCTCCCTCGCCCATTCCGTTGCGGGAGCGAAGGGGGCGGTCGCGATGGTGCCGAGCATGCCCGGATGGGCCTTCGGAGCCTGCGTCATCGGCTTCCTGTGGCTATGCTTGTGGCGGCATCGTACGCGCTACCTCGGGACAGTGCCCATCGTCATCGGATTGGCCGCCGCCGCGCTCGCACCGCGGCCCGACCTCTTGGTGACGGGAGACGGGCGCCATCTCGCGATTGTCGATGAGGCGGGGGTGCCCCATCTCCTGCGTGCGCGGGCGGGCGACTTCGTTCGCGACGTGCTGGCCGAAGGGGCTGGCTACGACGGCGACGCGCCGGCGCTCGACGATAGCGGATTTGCGAACTGCAACCGCGATTCCTGCGTCGCGATCGTGCGACGCGGCGGGCGAGACTGGCACCTGCTGGCCACCCGTTCGCGCGACCTCATCGCCTGGCCGGACCTCGTCGAGGCCTGCGCGCGTGCCGATATCGTAGTTTCGGAGCGCTGGCTGCCGAAAGGTTGCGAGCCGCGCTGGCTCCGTCTCGATCGCAAGGCGCTGGAGGCCAATGGCGGCGTTGCGATCCATCTGGGGAGCGAACCGCGCATCGATACGGTCGCCGAGCATGTAGCTCAGCACCCCTGGGGACGAACGGCGCGCTGATCCCGGCGGGGCCGCCTGCCCGGGGACCGGAAAAATTCTTTGCGCGCAGGTCGCGGCAGACCCCGACCGCTGCTTACGCAGAGCCGGAGGGCGGTTCGGCTTCGTAGACCGCGAACCGATTACCCGAGGGATCGACGGCCTCGAACCGGCGCCCGCCGGGGAAGGCGAAGATCGGTCGCTCGAGCCTTCCGCCTGCCGCAACCACCTTTTCGAGAACCGCTTCCAGGTCGTCGGCCCGAAAGGCGGGGAGCGGAGCGGCCGGACGCTCGTCGGGCTCGCTGAACAATCCGACGTCGGTATCGCCGGTGACGGTGGCCATGTAGGTGCCGCCGAAATCGGTCATCTCCCAGTCGAAGGCGTCTTCGTAGAACTTGCGGGTCGCGCCGATGTCATGGGCGGGAAGTTCGAGATAATCGAAACGTACGGGCACGGCGGTCTCCGTTGATCGAAAGAAGCGTCCCGCCACCCGACGCCCATTTCCGCCGCCGTTAGGCGAACGGCGGAACGGGACGTTGATCAGCGATCGGACGAACGCGCAGCAGAGGGGTCAGTAGCGGCGCATGATCCCGGCAAGCCGACCCTGCACGCGGACACGGCCTTCCTCGTAGCGCTGCGCTGCGTAAGAGGCGTTAGCGGGATCGAGACGAACCATCGAACCCTCGCGTCGATAGGTCTTGAGCGTAGCCTCCGCCTCGTCGACGAGCGCGACCACGATCTCGCCGTCACGGGCAGTATCGGCTTTGCGGATGAGCGCATAATCGCCGTCGAGAATGCCCTCGTCGACCATCGAATCGCCGGACACCTCGAGCGCATAATGCTCGCCCGGACCGAGAAGCGCGGCAGGCACCGCAAAGCCTTCATCGCCCTGAAGCGCCTCGATCGGCGTCCCCGCCGCGATCTTCCCGTGCATCGGAATCTCGACCACGTCGTTGGCGGGCGTCGGGACGACCGGAACCTCGCGCGGCTTGGAGCCGGTGTCGTTCGCGGCCTCGGCGATACCCTCTGGCAGCTTCAGCACTTCGAGCGCACGCGCGCGATTGGGTAGGCGGCGGATGAAAGCGCGCTCCTCCAGTGCCCCGATCAGGCGGTGGACACCCGATTTGGACTTGAGATCCAGCGCCTCGCGCATCTCGTCGAAACTCGGGCTGATGCCGGTCTCGCTCAGGCGTTGGTTGATGAAAACGAGCAGTTCATGTTGCTTCGGCGTCAGCATGTGAGCCCCCAGGAGCCAGTGGAACGAACGCGGAACAGAATGGCAACTAAAGGGGAGCCTGTCAAGCGCCGGGCGAAACGCATCGCTCCACGAACGCGCGCAGCAGGGCGTGGCCATGGCGACTTGCGATGCTTTCGGGGTGGAACTGGATGCCCCACGCGGGCGCATCATCATGATGTACCGCCATGCACAGGCCATCGGCGTTCCAGGCGCTCGGGCGGAGGGGCGCGCGAACCTCGGTGACGGCAAGCGAATGGTAGCGGGTCGCATCGAACGGCGAGGGCAGGCCGGCGAACAGGCCGGCGCCGTCATGGGTGAGGGTCGCCGTTTTGCCATGCACCGGGTCGACACGCTCGACGGTGCTTCCACAGGCCAGCGCCAGCGCCTGATGACCCAGGCAAATACCTAGGAAGGGACGGCGTACCATGATGGCTTCGCGCGCGAGCCGGACGCTGATTCCGGCATCTTCGGGACGACCGGGACCCGGAGAGACCATGATCCCGTCGCGACCGATCTCGAGCGCCTGCGCGACGCTGACGGCATCGGAGCGGTGGACACGCACGTCAGCACCCGCCTGACGCAGATAGTCGACGAGGGTGAAGGTGAAGCTATCGCGATTGTCGAGCGCGAGGACGCGCACCGATCATTGGGCTCCCGCGCCACCGCCGACGATCCGGTTGCGGGTCGCGTCGATCTGTCGCTGGTTCCGGTTCACCCCGACCTCGCGCCCGACCGCGTTGAGGAACTGCTGCTGCAGTTCTCCCGCCACGGGTCGCAGGAAGCTCTCGCTCGTCTGCTGGATGAGCTGCGGGTTGGACAAGGCATTGCCGCGCTCGGTGGAGAGCAGGTGCACCACGTAAACGCCGCGATCCTCGGGATCGCCGACGAGGCGCGCATTACCCTTGCTCAGGCGGAAAAGCATCTGGAGCGGAGGAGGAATGTCGTTGCCGAAGCGCGACAGGTCGAGACGACGCAGCGTAGTATCCTCGGGCGTCGGCAGGTCGAGACCCGTTTCCTCTTCTATGGCGGCAATGGCCTCGGCGAGCGAGCTGCCCTTGCGAACCGCTTCGAGTGCCTGATTGGCGAGCTTGGTGGCGGTGCGGGTGGCCTGGTCGGCGACATAATCGCTGCGGACGCGGTCACGGATGTCGGCCAGCTTCGCAGGGGCGGGCTCGACGACATCGTCGACCATCACGATGGCGAAACCGTCGCTCTCCCCCAGTTGGACCGTCTCGGGATCGTCGCCCGCCATCATATCGAACCCGACTTCGAGCGCGGGGCGGACTTCTTCCGGAAGTTCGAAACCCTCATTTCCGCGCGCCCGGCCGGTTGCGGTCACCAGCGGCGTCTGCACGCGATCAAGGTTGAAACGGTCGACGACCTGCTCGAAGCTGGCACCCTCGTCGAGTGCATCCTCGACGTCCGCGACAAGGTCGGCCATCGCATTGACGCGCTTGCGGTTGGTGATTTCGTCGGCAGCGGTACGGCGGGCCTCGGCCTCGTTTTCGCCTTCCTCGGTCTCGATGCCGTCGACCTTGACGACATGCCATCCGAAGGGCGAGCGGACCGGACCGACGACGTCGCCGGCCGCCACGTCGTCCGCGAATACCGCGGACGCGACTGCCTCTCCCGCGAGCTGGCGGAATTCCGGACGCGTCTGCGGCCCGATCGAGATATCGGCAGCCGAGAAGCCCGCAGGCTTTGCGGCGTCGGCGAAGCTCATCGTGCCGGTGCGCGCCACGATCTGGTCGGCGGTGCCGCGATCGGGGACGACGACCTGGCTGATCGTGCGGATGACGCGCGTGCCGAGTTCGCCTTCGCGATCCGCGAGCGCCTCGTCGACTTCGGCGCGGGTGGCGACGAGGTCGGCAAACCGCGAAGGGGCAAGCCGCGCGATCTGAAGCACACGCTGCTCGGGGATGGTGTAGCGCTGCCTGTTGCGCTGGTAGAAAGAGGTGACGTCCTCGTCGGACACATCGATGGCGGCGGCGATCGGTGCCGTCGGGATCAGGCCGAGCACACCCTTGCGCTCTTCGAGCAACATCGAGGCGTAGGTCTGCGCCAGGCCGGACGGCACACGCGATTCCGCCCCGATGCCCGCGACCATCAGCCGCTGCGCGAGGTCGTCGCGAATGAGCTTGCGGATTTCGCTATCGGTAAGGCGGTTGGCCGCGAGAAAGGCATTGTAGCTTTCGCTCGTCACCTTTCCATCAAGGCCGGCCGCGCCCGGGAGCTTGGCAATTTCCGCATCGACGAGACGCTTCGAGATATACAGGCCGTTCTGTTCGCCGAATTCGGCGAGCGCGTGATCCTGGATCAGCAGATTGAGCAGCGGATCGAAGTCGGCAGCGATGTCGGTGTAGACAGCTTCCGGATTATTCTGGCGCGCGGCGTTGAGCTGCCGTTCGAGCGCCTGGCTCATGTCCGCATCGGTGACCTTGCGCCCGCCGACCTCGGCGAGCGTGCCGTTCTGCCCGCCACCGCCCATGTTGAAGTTCGACAGGTCCGCAAGCGCGAAGCTGGCGAGGATCAGGACCAGGAAGCCGATCAGGAAGACGCTGCCGAACTTCGACTTCGACAGATTGCGGAATTTGGCGGACATGGATGAAATCTTCTTCGTTCTGGTGCGCGCGGCGGCGCTCGTGTGCTGCCGCAATAGGCGGAGCGGGCAGGGCTTTCAATGGGCCTGCGCGGCTGATCTTGCCGGCATCGCGGGTTGCGCAGGGCGCGCCGCTGCGGTTAGAGCGGGCCGCATCACATCGGGTGGGACGAGAAGAAGGGGAGTCGACATGGCTCGGCGCCGGTTCGTCGTTGGCAATTGGAAGATGCATGGGACGCGCGCCGATCTGGGGCAGGCCACGCATATCTCGATCGAGGCGGAGACGCTCCACAATGTCCTGACGGCATTGTGCGTCCCCGCGACGCTCATCAACCGCGCCTCGTCCGCCACGCCGGGCTTCATGATCGGCGCACAGGACGTGCACGAGGATACCAAGGGCGCCTTCACCGGATCCGTTTCGGCGGAAATGGTCAGGGACGCGGGCGCCAGCCTTGCGATCGTCGGCCATTCGGAGCGGCGGCAGGCGTTCGGCGAAACCGACGCGCAGGTCCGCAAGAAGGCCGAAACGGCGATCAATGCCGGACTGAAGGTGATCGTCTGCGTGGGCGAGGATCTCACGGTGCGCGAGACGGGCCAGGCGCTGAAACATGTCGCGTCGCAGCTCGAAAGCTCGCTCCCGGATCTCGTAACCGCACCGCTGCACCTTTCGGTTGCCTACGAGCCCGTCTGGGCGATCGGCACCGGCAAGACCGCGAAACCCGCCGACATCGCCGCGATGCACAATCGCCTGCGTCAATCGCTCGAGGCCGCCTACGGCGACGGACACCAGTCGGTCCGCATCCTCTATGGCGGTTCGGTCAATGGGTCGAACGCGGCGGAGATTTTCGCGACCGAGGGCGTCGATGGCGCTCTGGTGGGCGGTGCGAGCCTCTCCGCGGCCGATTTCCTTCCGATCATGTTGGCGGCGGAAAAAGCCTGATTTCAACTGGTTGAAGGGAGCGTTCAGCTTCGTTTAAGCGTTGTCCGTCTATAAGAGAAACTGAAATTTGCACACTGGAAAGGTACACATGAAACGGATTTTGACTGCATTCGCCGCCACCACCATCGCGCTCGCCGCGCCGGGCGCCCCCGCATTCGCCCAAGCTGCGCCCGCCGAAATGAAGGTCGGTATGCAGGTCGTCGATACGCAGGGCAATCCGGTCGGCGCCGTCGCCGCGACCGACGCCAATTTCATCACCGTCAAGACCGACAAGCACATGATCCCCGTGCCCGTGGCGAGCTTCACGCCGCACGAGGGCAAGCTCCTGTTCGGCATGAGCGCTCCGGCCTTGAACGCGTCGTACGAGAAGGCGCTCGCCGATACCGAGGCTTCGGTCTCGGTCGGCAAGGCGGTCGTTGACGTCGAAGGCGCGTCGGTCGGCACGATCGACGAGATCACGGACGAGTATGTTCAGGTCGAACTGGCCTCGGGCAAGATTGTCCGCCTGCCGACGAACGGCCTCCAGAAGGACCCCAACGGCGCGATTGCGCTCTACAAGGTTGCAGAGCTGCAGGCGCAGGCCGTCGACCGGCCTGAAACGGCCGCCGAGGAAGCGGTCGAAGCTGCCGAAATGGCGGAGGAAGCTGCCGAGCAGGCGGTGAAGGCCGCCGAAAAGGCCGCCGACAGCGCCAAGGTCAGCGGCGCGAACTAAAGCGCGATCTTGATCGGACCAAGCGAGGGCCGGGGCGTCATGCTCCGGCCCTTGTCGTTTGTGCACCACACATGTGACGATTGAAAATTGTGCCGGGCAGCGCTAGGTCGCGGCAACTTTCCATCTCATCGAAAAGACCGGCCCTCCCATGTTCACCTTCCTTCTCGTCGTCCAGACCATCATCGCCGCCGCGCTCGTCGCGGTCATCCTGATGCAGCGTTCGGAAGGCGGCGGGCTTGGTGTGGGTGGCTCCTCATCAGGCTTCATGAGCGCGCGTGGCCAAGCCGATTTCCTGACCCGCGCGACCGGAGTTCTTGCCATCCTCTTCGTCGTCATGGCGATCGCGCTCGCCGCCATTGCCGCAACGCGTGACGAGGCCGCCGAACTCGACACCAGCCTCGCGGGCGAGACCACCATCGATATCCAGGCGCCGCTCGAAGGCGAGGAGCCGGAGCCGGTGCCCGTCGGTTCGCAGCCGACGCTACCCGAACAGGCCGCCGACACGCAGGGCGAGGGCGAAGCGCCGCTCGGCCAGTAAGCGAAACCGGTCGCGAAACGCGCGCTCGCCTCAAAAATAGTGCGCGCTTTTCGATTCGCGCGCTTGCGCTCGCCCCCAAACGCCACTTAAGGCAACACTCCCATGGCGCGGTTCATATTCGTTACCGGCGGCGTGGTTTCCTCGCTCGGCAAAGGTCTGTTGGCAGCCTCCTTGGGTGCCCTCCTTCAGTCGCGTGGATACACGGTCCGAAACCGGAAATTCGACCCTTATCTCAACGTCGATCCGGGGACGATGTCGCCGTACCAGCATGGCGAGGTGTTCGTCACCGACGACGGTGCGGAAACCGATCTCGACCTTGGGCATTACGAGCGCTTCACCGGCGTTTCGGCGCACCAGAGCGACAATGTCACGAGCGGGCGAATCTATCAGTCGATCATCGCCAAGGAGCGGCGCGGCGATTATCTCGGCGCGACCGTGCAGGTCATTCCGCACGTTACCGACGCGATCAAGGAATTCGCCCTTTCGGATATCGAGGGCCTCGACTTCGTCATCTGCGAGATCGGCGGTACCATCGGCGATATCGAGAGCCTGCCCTTCATCGAAGCGCTGCGACAGCTTTCCTACGATCTCGGACGCGAGAATGTGTGCTTCGTCCACACGACGCTCGTGCCCTATATCGCCGCAGCCGGTGAACTGAAAACCAAACCGACGCAGCACAGCGTGCGCGAGATGACCGGATACGGGATCCAGCCCGACGTGCTGCTGTGCCGCACCGAGCACGAGATTTCCCTCGAAGAGCGGCGCAAGATCGCCTTGTTCTGCAACGTGCGCGAGGATGCGGTCATCCAGGCGCTGGATGCGCGCTCGATCTACGACGTGCCGCTGCAGTATCACCGCGAAGGCCTCGACGATGCGGTGCTGGCTTCCTTCGGTCTCGATGCGCCCGATCCCGACCTGGCCGTCTGGCACGACATCATGGACCGCTTCGATCATCCCGAGGGCGAGGTCACGATCGGCGTCGTCGGCAAATATGTGTCGCTGCCCGATGCCTACAAGAGCCTTCGCGAAGCCCTAATCCACGGCGGGTTCGCCAATCGTTGCAAGGTTCACATCAAGTGGATCGATGCCGAATTGTTCGAAAGCGGCGAGGAAGACGAGCTGGTCGCGGCGCTGGAGCCGTTGCACGGCATCCTTGTGCCCGGCGGTTTCGGCGAACGCGGCAGCGAGGGCAAGATCGCCTCGATCAGCTTTGCCAAGAAGCGCGACATTCCCTTCTTCGGGATCTGCCTCGGCATGCAGATGGCCTGCATCGAGGCCGCCCGAACCGAAGCGGGGATCACGCAGGCGACGACCAGCGAATTCGGCGAGGATGGCGAGCCGATCATCGGCCTCATCACCGAGTGGATGAGCGAGGAAGGGCTGCAGCAGCGCAGCGCCGACGGCGATCTCGGCGGGACGATGCGATTGGGTGCCTATCCCGCCAGCCTAGATGCCAACAGCAAGGTCGCGAGCATCTACGGCGAGACCGAGATTTCCGAGCGGCACCGTCATCGCTACGAGGTCAACGCCAATTACATGGACCGTCTCGCCAAGGGCGGGCTGGTCTTCTCCGGCATGAGCCCCGACGGGCGCTTGCCCGAAATCGTCGAGCGGCCCGATCTCAACTGGTTCGTCGGCGTGCAATTCCACCCTGAATTGAAGAGCAGGCCCTTCGACCCGCATCCGCTTTTCTCCAGCTTCATCGCGGCCGCGCTCGAGCAGAGTCGCCTCGTCTGATTGAACGGCGCGACGCAGCGCCTTAGGTAATGATCATGTCCGACACCAAACGCACCAAATTGCTCGTCCTCGGTTCCGGCCCCGCGGGATGGACCGCCGCCATCTACGCCGCGCGTGCTGGCCTCGAGCCCATCGTCGTCGAGGGTATCCAGCCCGGCGGCCAGCTTACTACCACCACCGACGTCGAGAATTATCCCGGCTTCCGCGACGTCATCCAGGGGCCCTGGCTCATGGAAGAAATGAAGCAGCAGGCGGTGAACGTGGGCACCGAGGCGGTGTGGGACCATATCGTCGAGGTCGATGTCTCGAAGCGACCGATCACGCTCAAGGGCGACGGCGGCACGGTCTACGAGACCGACGCTTTGATCATCGCCACGGGCGCTCAGGCCAAGTGGCTCGGCCTGCCGAGCGAGGAACATGCCAAGGGCAAGGGCGCATCGGCCTGCGCGACGTGCGACGGCTTCTTCTATCGCGGCAAGAAGGTCGCGGTCATCGGCGGCGGCAATACCGCGGTCGAGGAAGCGCTCTACCTCACCAACCATTCCGACGACGTGACGTTGATCCACCGCCGCGATGAACTGCGTGCGGAGAAGATCCTTCAGGACCGGCTGTTCGCCAACGAGAAGATCACCATGCTGTGGGATCATCAGGTCGAGGAATTCGTGCTCGAGGGTCAGCCGCAGGCGCTGGTCGGCCTTGACGTCAAGTCGACCAAGACGGGCGAAGTCACCCGGCTCGATTGCGAAGGCGCCTTCGTCGCCATCGGCCACGCGCCCGCGACCGAACTGTTCACCGAGCAGCTCAAGATCGACGATGACGGCTATCTGTGGGTCGAACCCGGCACAAGCCGCACGAGCGTCGACGGCGTGTTCGCTTGCGGCGACGTGATGGACAAGCACTACCGCCAGGCGGTGACGGCGGCGGGGACCGGCTGCATGGCCGCGCTCGACGCCGAGCGCTATCTTGCCGAAATCGCCTTCTCGGAGCGTCAGGCCGCCGAATAACTCACTGTGGCAGCCCGGCCACAGAAACGGTCGAAGCGGCGTGCATTGTCAGCCATCCCACTGGCACTGTTGATGAAGTCGCGAATGGAATGGCGTTTCGAGGCCAAATTTTCGTTGCAGTCGAACCACAGTTCCCCGAGGGGCCTGCCCGCTTAATTTCGTAGAAAAATTCGGGAAGCGCGCGCAAATCTTGCACCGTAATCGTCGGTGAAAGTTTCCATCATGGCTCGTATCGCTGCGCTTCCCTTGCTCGCTTTGGCATTGTCGCTCACCGCTTGCGGCGGGGGAGGCGGCAGTTCGGCACCGCCCCCCACCGGCGGAGGAACGCCTGCTCCGACGCCGACACCGACCCCCACGCCGATCAGCTACACTCCTTATGCCAGTCTCAGTGGCAACCAGTCTTTCGACTCGGCGTGTGCGGGCCTCTACAATGCCGGCAGCGTGATCCTATCGACGGGTTTCGGAAATTATCCGGAATCGCAGGCCTCGCTCAACATCGACTATACCGCAGCGACCCAGACCTATTCGGTCGAAGGTGCTTTCGATGCCCCGTTCACGTATGCCTTCGGCCCTTCCGAACGCGATCCGAACAGCACGGCGTCGTCGCTTCTCTATTCCAAGCTGGACGAGAATGGGTTCACGACCCGCTTCGGCATCGGCGCGCGCCAACTCGGCGGCATCACGCCCGAATACGTCAGGACCGCGCGGCTTTTCGCCCGACGATCGAGCGGAATTCTCGATATTAACTGCGTCTTCGGGGTCCCGACTCAGACTAACGATGCGCTACCGTCCAGCACCATCAGCTATTCCAGCTTCTCGATCAGCGGGAACATGGTGGTGCGTTCGGGCGAACTGCAAGGCCAGTACGACCTCGGCGAGAGCACCGTGACGCTCTCGGCGAACCCCGCCAACGGTGAGATCCGTACGCGGATGACCCTCATCGGTCGACGGTTCGCGCAGGGTGGGCTCTCGGACGAGCGGACCTCGCTCGGCATCTACTTCGGTGAAGCCGAGATCGATGGCTCGGTCGCAAGCTTCGTTGGTGGTGTGTTCGGCGACGACCGCGTGGCAAGTGCATCCAACTTCGGAGGATGGTTCTTCGGGCCGTCGGGGCGCGAGGCGGGATACGCCTTCGCGATCAATGCTTTCGTCCCCGAAACCGGGGACGAGCAGGTCGCGACAGGGACCGTTACGGCGCGGCGCTAGCCGAGTGCCAGCCGCTCGGCGAAGGCGATGAGGCGGCCGTAGGTCAGGAAGTCCTCGGCCTCGACGTCATCGTCTTCGACGAGCACACCCAGCCGCTCCTCGAGCGCGGTCAGGAACTGCGCGACTGCCATGCTGTCGAATTCCGGCATCGCGCCGAACAGTTCGCTGTTTTCCTCGAGCGATTGCAAAGTGGCGGCATCGAGTCCCACGATCTCGACGAGCAACGCGTCGACCACCATGTCGACACGGTCGCGCTCGGTGGGGCTGGGGGTGGCATCGCCTGTCGCAGTCATGGCCGAGCGCCCTAGGCAAAGCGTGGCGCTTTCGCAAGCATGACGCTAGGGCGGGAGCCATGCAATGCCTGCCCCTCGACCATCTGACGACCTTCGGCGATCCGGATGCGCCGGCGCTTCACGTGGGGCAGGCCCGACTCGACTATGCTGCGCTCGAAATCATGGTCGGGCGGATGGCGCGGTGGCTTCGGGAGCGCGGGTTCGAAGAGAAAGCGCGCGTCGCCACGTGGGAGCCCAAGACGCTGCTCACCTGCCTCATGCCGCTCGCGGCAGCGCGGGCGGGGCTGGTCCATGTCCCCGTCAACGCGGCGCTCAAACCTGGACAATTGTCCGAAATCCTCGCCGACAGCGGCGCGACGCTCATCTCTTCCGGCGCCCGCTTGCGGATGATCGAGCAAGAAGTGTCGGCCGACCATCGCGTGGAGATGCTGGTGCCGCTCGATCTTCGCGGCGAGGGCCTCGCGCCTTCTGCTCAGTCACCCGGTCGGCTGGCCGCGCTTCTCTACACGTCGGGATCGACCGGCCGCCCGAAAGGGGTCATGCTGAGTCATGCCAATCTCATGCTCGGCGCCGAGGCGGTGGCGGCCTATACGAAGATCGACGATCGGACGCGCACGCTTGCGCTCCTGCCGCTCGCCTTCGACTACGGACAGAACCAGCTGCTCGCAACCTGGCGTGGAGGAGGGCAGGTCTTCGCGCTCGATTATCTCCTGCCTGCGGATGTCCGCAAGGCGGTTGTTCGGCACGAAATCAACTATCTGGCTGCACTTCCTCCCTTGTGGCATCAACTTGTGCGTCTCGACTGGTCGAACGGGGAGGGCGCAAGCGTGCGGACGATCACCAACACCGGAGGCGCGATGACCGCGCCCTTGCTGGCCGCGCTGCGCACGGCGTTCCCCCGCGCCGAGGCGCATCTCATGTATGGCCTCACCGAAGCCTTCCGCGCGGCAAGCCTCGACCCACGGCTCGCGGATCGCCATCCCACGAGTGTCGGTACCGCCATTCCCCACGCCGAGCTGATGGTCGTGCGCGCGGATGGCACGCCGTGCGATCCCGGCGAAGAGGGCGAGCTCGTCCAGGCGGGGCCGCTGGTCGCCCAAGGCTATTGGAACGCGCCGGAGCTGACCGCAGCGAAATTCCGCCCGGCCCCCGCCCATAGTCGCTACGGCGGCACGGCGGTCTGGTCGGGCGACCGCTTTGTGCGCGATTCCGAAGGACTGCTCCATTTTCGCGCCCGCGCCGACCGGATGATCAAGGTGTCCGGCAACCGCATCAGCCCCGACGAGATCGTGGCTCTCGCGCTGGAGATCGGAGGGGTCGCCGAGGCCGCGGTGACCGTTCGCGAAGACGATGCGGTCGGGGCGGCGATCGACCTGCACATTGTCGGGGAGGAGAGCGAGGAGATGCTCCGCCGACATTTCCGATCGCACGCGCCGAGCTGGTTCATGCCCGATCGGATCGTCCGTCACGAAATGCTGCCCCGCAATCCCAACGGCAAGATCGATCATCGCGCGCTGGAGAAGGCTGCGTGAAGACGATGGGACCCATTCCGGAGCAATTCCGGGCGGCGGAGAATGGTGCGCTGGAAATCGCGCGTCATCCGATCGGCTATTGGGCGGAAAAAGCGGGGACGACGCCCTTCTTCCTCTACAATGTCGAGCGTGTCGAAGCGCAGGTTTCCGCTTTCCGATCGGCGATGCCGGAGCGGTTGAGGCTCCATTACGCCATCAAGGCCAATCCCTTTGCGCCCTTGCTCGCGCATCTTGCGGCGCTCGTCGATGGCTTCGATCTGGCTTCGCGCGGCGAAATCGAACGCGTGGCACATTTCGATCTGCCCAAGTCGCTCGCCGGCCCGGCCAAGAGCGTCGCCGACCATGAGGCGGCCTTGCGGGCGGGCGTCACCATCCATCTCGAAAGCGAAGGCGAGGCCCGGCGCCTGTGCGACGTCGCGTCGCGGCTCGGGATACGCCCGACGGTCGCGGTCCGGATCAATCCGCCGTTCCTGCTCAAGGGCGCAGGAATGAAAATGGGCGGCCTGGCAAGCCCCTTCGGGATCGATCACGTCCGCGCGGCGCCGCTCGTGCGCTGGCTCATCGAGCAGGATTGCGACTGGCGCGGCTATCACGTCTATGCCGGATCGCAGAGCCTGTCCGCCGACGCGATCATCGAGGCGCAGGGTGCGACGCTCGATCTCGTCCGCCAGCTTACGGACGACGTTGGAACGGCGCCTGCCGAGACGAACCTCGGCGGCGGGTTCGGCATTCCCTATTACCACGGCGAACGTCCGCTCGACATCGCGAAAGTCGGCGACGCGCTTGGCACCAGACTGGCCGCGAGCGATGCCCTCGCGGATACCAAGATGATTCTCGAGCTCGGACGCTGGCTGGTCGGGGAGGCGGGGGTCTATGTCACCCGGGTGCTCGACCGCAAGGAAAGCGGCGGGCAGACCTTTCTCGGGACCGATGGCGGGCTGCATCACATGCTCGCCGCGACTGGCAACTTCGGACAGTTCCTGCGGCGAAATTATCCGATCGTAAATGCGTCGCGCTTTTCGGAGGCCGCGGACACCGCAATGAATGTCGTCGGGCGCCTCTGTACGCCGCTCGATCTTCTCGGAGACCTCGTTCCGCTCCCGGCCGGAACCGACGTCGGCGATCTTGTCGCGATCTTCTGCGCGGGCGCCTACGGGCTGACCGCAAGCCCGCGGGATTTCCTGACGCAACCCGGTGCCGTCGAGATGCTCGCTCAGTCGTCGGGATAGAGGGCGCGCATAAAATAAAGCCCCGTGGGCGGCGCATTGAGCCCGAGCCGCTGACGATCGCACGCCTCGAGCGCCGCCCGTACGTCGGCAGCGCTCCACTGACCGCGCCCGACCAGCGAAAGCGTGCCTACGAGCGATCGAACCTGGTGGTGGAGAAAGCTGCGCGCGGCGACGTGGAAGCGGATTTCTTCGCCCTCGCGAACGACGTCAAGCCGGTCGAGGGTCTTGACTGGACTGTCGGACTGGCAATGCGCCGAGCGAAAGGTGGTGAAATCGTGACGGCCCACGAGCTGCTGTGCGGCGGCGTGCATGGCGTCGACATCGAGCGGTTGCGGGATATGCCACACGCCATCGCGCATCAGCGTCGGCGGGGCGCGGCGGCTGAGGATACGATAGACATATTCGCGGCCCACACAGGAAAAGCGCGCGTGAAAATCGTCCGCCGCCTCCTTCGCCGAGAGGATGGCGACCGGTGCGGGCCGCAGGTGCGCATTGAGACCGTCGCGAAGCCGCCACGCTTCGAAAGGCTTGTCGAGATCGAAGTGCGCGGTCATTGCGAGGCCGTGTACGCCGGCATCGGTCCGGCCTGCGCAGTGAAGCCGCGCGTCCTCGCCGCTCATCGCATGAATCGCTTCCTCGATCGCCTGCTGGACGGAGGGCGCGCCGTCCTGCCGCTGCCATCCAGAGAAGGGCGTCCCGTCATATTCGACCGTCAGCCGCCAGCGGGTCACGTCAGCCTCGTACCGGGCGCGAGTGCATAGCCGCGCAGCAGTTCGTCGGCGGACTGTACGCCCTTGCCGGCACGCTGGGCCTTGAGGACGCGCGCCGCGCCCGATCCGCATGCCACGCCGAGCCGCTCGTCGATGATCTCTCCCGGTGCTCCCGCGCCCTCGATCGCTTCCGCATCGAGGATCTTGAGCCGCTCGCCGTCCGCCTCGGTCCAGGCGCCGGGCCAGGGGGCGAGCCCCTGTATGTGGCGGACGACGACGGGGGCATCGCAAGACCAGTCGATCCGCGCTTCGGCCTTGTCGATCTTGTGCGCGTAGGTGACGCCGTCCTCGGGCTGTGCCGTGGCTTCGTGACCGTCGGGATTTGCGAGCCATTCGCCGATCATCGCTGCTCCGAGCGTTGCAAGTTCTTCCGTCAGTTGCCCTGCGTCCTTGCGTGCAATGGCGACATCACGCTTCGCGAGCATCGGTCCGGTGTCCAGGCCCGCTTCCATTTGCATCAGCGTCACGCCCGTCCGTTCGTCGCCCGCCATGATCGCGCGCTGGACGGGTGCGGCTCCGCGCCAGCGGGGGAGCATCGAAGCGTGAACATTGACGCATCCAAGCCGCGGGATATCGAGCACGGCTTGCGGCAGGATCAGGCCGTACGCGGCGACGATCGCGACGTCGGGCGCGAAGGCTGCGAATTCCGCCTGCGCCTCTGCTTTCTTCAAGCTTTTGGGATGGCGAACTTCGAGGCCCAGCTCTTCGGCCCGGCGCTGCATCGGGGTCGGCTGCAACTTCTTCCCCCGTCCCGAAGGGCGCGGCGGCTGACAGTAGACCGCTACCAGTTTATGCCCGCTCGCGAGGATCGCTTCGAGCGTCGGCACGGCGAAATCGGGACTTCCCATCATGATCACACGCATGGCCGCAGCCTATGGCGGAAATGCCGCGCAATTCCTATGTGTTTTGCCATGGCCTCTCCCGAACTCGACGCGCTCACGCAGGCACTGGCCCGGCTTCCCGGGCTCGGGCCCCGTTCGGCGCGCCGAGCGGTACTGCACCTGGTCAAGAAACGCGAGACGGCGCTCGATCCGCTGCTCGCGGCCCTGGGGGCGGTTGCCGACACGCTCGTCACCTGCACGCGCTGCGGCAACGTCGATACCAGCGATCCCTGCGGCATCTGCGCCGATCCGCGCCGCGACGATAGCGCGATCTGCGTGGTCGAGGATGTCGCCGACCTGTGGGCGCTTGATCGCTCGAAACTGTTCGGCGGACGCTTCCATGTCCTCGGCGGGCGCCTGTCGGCATTGGATGGCGTGCGGCCCGAAGACTTGGCGATCGACGGCCTGGTCGCCCGCATCGAGGGCGGCGGCGTTGATGAAGTGGTGCTGGCGATGAACGCCACGCTCGAGGGTCAGACGACGGCGCATTATCTCGCCGAACGGCTCGAGACCTATCCGCTGCGTCTCACCCAGCTCGCGCATGGCCTGCCTGTTGGCGGCGAGCTGGATTATCTGGACGAGGGCACCCTCGCTCAGGCGCTCCGCGCACGCCGCCCCGTCGGCTGACACGCGGCTTGAACCTGTTGGCTTCGCTGACTAAATAGCGCCCATGGCCATTCTGAAGATTTACGAGACGCCCGACGGCAACGAGATGCTGCGGCAGATTTCCAAGCCCGTCGACAAGGTGACCGACGAGCATCGCGCGCTGATCGCCGACATGTTCGAGACGATGTACGACGCACCGGGCATCGGGCTGGCGGCGGTGCAGGTGGGTCATCCCATCCGCATCCTCGTCATCGATCTTCAGGAGCCCGAGGAAGAGGGCGGCGAGCCGGTCAAGGATCCCAAGGTGTTCATCAACCCTGAGATCCTCGAGACGAGCGAGACCGACATCCCCTACACCGAGGGCTGCCTGTCGATCCCCGAGCAATATGCCGACGTGATGCGCCCCGACCGTATCAAGGCGCGATGGCTCGATGCGGACGGCAACCGCCATGAGGAAGTGATCGACGGCCTGCTCGCGGTCTGCCTCCAGCACGAGATGGATCATCTGGAAGGCGTGCTCTTCATCGATCACCTGTCGAAGCTCAAGCGCGACATGGTGCTGAAGAAGCTGGCGAAAATGCGCAAGACGGGCCGCATCGCGGCGTAAACCGTTTCCCGGCGAAGGCCGGTATCCGGTCTTTCAGGGGCGGCACCCCGGCTTTCGCCGCGGTTAAGCTTCCCTACGCGCCGATCGTCTGCGCGGCCTTGCGGCAATCCTCGGCGGTTTCGCGGCAGATCTGCGCGCAGAGTTTGCAGTGCGGATTGTCATGCCCTTCGCATTCCTTGGCGCAGCCATCGCAGACACGCGCGCACAGCTCGAGCATTTCCTTCAGCACCGCTTCGTTGGTGCCCGACCGGCGCGATCCGAGGCGTGCGGTCGCGTTGCAGACGTCGCTACAGTCCGAACAGCTGCGCACGCACTGCGTCATGTCCATCTCTTCGGCCGAGCAGGCGTCGGCGCAGCTCAGGCACATCATCGCGCAATACATGGCGTGATGGACAGCGTCGCCCAAAGGCTCGTTGTTATGGCCCGCGACGTCGGGGTGCAGCGAAATCATCTTGCGAATGGACATGGGTTTCTCCCTCCTGTTTCGAAAGGGAGCGCGGGGCAAAGCGGAAGGTTCCGCTTGAGGCGCGTTTCGTAGAGCGCTAGGTTCGCTTTTCGTTCTCATCGGGGGATTTCATGGATCTTACGCTCGTCGCCATCGCACTTATTGCGCTCCTCGCGGGGGCCGCTGTCGGCTGGTTGGTGGGGCGGCAGGGCGCAGGAAAGGCAGAAGGGACGGTAGAAAGCCTCAGGATGCAGCTCGACGCCGTATCCGCCGAACGCCGCGATGCCGTCGAACGGCGGGACGCGATGCAATCCGAACTCGATGCCCTGCGCGCCGAGAAGGCGACCTTCGATGCCCGTCTTGCCGATTTCGAGCGGCAGAAGAACGAACTGCAGAACCAGTTTCGCGAACTCTCCGACAAGGCGCTCGACCGCATCTCGAAGGACTTTTTCGAGAAGGCGGAGAAGAGGTTCGGCGAGGCCGACAAGGAAAGCAGCGCGAAACTCTCGCAGCTTGTCGACCCGATCAAGAAACTCCTCAGCGAGCAGGCGCAGAAGATCGACCGGGTCGAGAAGGAGCGTGTCGGCGCCTATTCGGAGTTGAAGTCGCTGACGCAGGAGCTGCGCTTGGGTCAGGGGGAGGTTCGCGACGAAGCACGCAATCTCGTCATGGCGTTGCGCGCGCAGCCCAAGACCCGCGGGCGCTGGGGCGAGAAAACGCTCGAGAACGTGCTCGAGCAGGCGGGCCTCAGCCAGCATGCCGATTTCGCCACGGAAGTGTCGGTCGGTGGCGAAGAAGGACGGCTGCGTCCCGACGTCGTCGTCAACCTGCCCGGCGGCCGCAAGCTGGTAATCGACGCGAAATGCTCATTGAACGCCTATCTCGATGCTTATGAGACGACCGACGACAGCGAGCGCGACCGGCACCTCGCATCGCATGTCGCCTCGATCCGCAACCATGCGCAGCAATTGGGCTCGAAGAGCTACTGGGCGCAGTTCGAGGATGCGGCGGATTATGTCGTGATGTTCATCCCGGGCGAGCATTTCCTGACCGCCGCGCTCGAGAAGGATCAGGCGCTGTGGGACTGGGCGTTCGAGCGCAAGGTGCTGCTGGCGACGCCGACCAACCTCGTGGCCATCGCGCGCACCGTGGCCAGCGTCTGGCGGCAGGAGAAGCTCGCCGCCGAGGCCGGCCAGATCGCCGCCCTTGGACGTGAACTCCACAACCGCATCGCCACCATGGCCGATCATGTCGCCAAGATGGGCAACCACCTCGGGCGCGCCAACGACAGCTACAACCGCATGGTCGGCAGCCTTGAGAGCCAAGTGCTCACACAGGCCCGCAGGTTCGAGGACTATGGCGCTGGAAGCGCGAAGGAAATCGTCGAGGCGGGGCAGGTCGAGACCAGCCCGCGCTCGCTCACCAAACTGACGTCAGCAAGCGACGAGGACGATCAGTAGCGCGACCGCGTCGGCGGGACGAGGCTGGGCTGGCCGCAGCCGCGGAAGCTTTGGCCGCCCAATTGGACCTGCACCTGGTGCGGATAGGACTGGCCGCCATCGCCGATCGTGCAGGGCGATTGCACGATAGTCACGAGCATATCCTCACCCCGATAGACATCGCCGCTCTGGCGGTTGGGCGTGAAGTCCAGCAGCCGGTCGGTCGCGGCAAAGCCCTCGTCCGTGCGCAGCTGCATCTGCTGGTTATCGATCGTCATCGTCCAGTTGATGCCGGTCGCCGAGTAGCGGAAATCGGTCTGCGGCCCCGCCTGGATGGGTCCTTCGTAGCGGTTGTAGTCGTCATAACCCCGTTGCTGCTGCGGCGTTGCGCACGCGGCGAGGGGGAGGGCGGCGATGGCGAGAAGGGCAAGGCGGGTCATGGGCGGTTCTCCTGTTTGCATGTCAATTGGAGCGGCGGGCCTGGATTTCGCCGCGGTCGTTCGAAAGGATGAGCAGATCGTCGCTGAGCCGCACGCGCATGGGCGCCGACAGGACATTGGACGCGCGCGTTTCGGCGGCCAGGTCGGGGCAGGCCATGCGCGTCGATGAGAGGCGATCGACGCGCAAACGCTCGCCCTGCTGCGCGTAGCCACCCGACAGGTCGTTGCAGCCGAAACGGGCCTGCAAGCGGTCGGGCAGGAAATTCATGTAATAGCCGCCCGACGACACGGCCGCGCCGTTGATCCGCGTCACGCGCCAGCTGGTGCGTGCGAGCGGGCTCGTTGCCGCATAGGGGTCGCGGTCGTAACCGTAGGGGTCGCGATTGTCCCCATAATCGCCATATCCGGGCGCGGTGCCACTCTCCCAACCCTGCTGGAAGTAGCGTTCGGGCGCCCCGCAGCCGCGCCATTCGCGGCCGTCGACATAGACCTGGACCTGGTCGGGATAGACGCGATCGCTCATGCCGTCCGAACAGCGCTGGTGGACGATATTCACTTCCATCCGTCGCCCGCGATAGACGTCTCCTGCGTAGCCGGCCTGCACTCGCGGCGTATCGTCGATGACCGTGCGCCCGTCCATCGCTTCGAAACGCATGCTCTGCGGATTGATCGTCAGGCTCCAGAAGGGTTCGGTTCCCGTGGCGCGATAGGGATCCATCGTCTGCGTCTCACCATAGCCGCCACCGTAGGGATCGGAACCATCCTGCGGGTAATAGCCGCCCGTCGGCGGCGCGGGGGGATAGCCGTAGGGGTCGCCATAGCGATCGCCATAGGGCTGGGTGCAAGCGGCGAGCGATACGGTCGCGGCGGCGAGAAGGAGATACTTCATGCCCCCGAAACGAGCGGCATGTTTCAGCGGTTCCGCCAACTGCTCCGGATCTGGTAGGCGGTGACCGCGGCGGCGATCGCGGCGTTGAGGCTGTCGGCGCGACCGTGCATCGGGATTTTGACGAGCAGGTCGCACGCGGCTTCGTACGTTTCGGGCAGTCCCTGCGCCTCGTTCCCGATCAGGACGAAGGCGGGGGCTTCATACGGAGCGTCGCGATAGTCATGCTCGGTCTGCAGGCTGGTGCCGATGAGTCGGCCCGCGCCGCTGCGGAGCCAAGGGAGAAACTCGTCCCAGCTTGCCTGCGCCAGGCCTTGCGTGAACATCGCACCCATCGAGGCCCGCACCGTCTCGACGGCAAACGGGTCCGCACTGTCGTCGAGCAGGATCAGCCCGCCCGCACCGACCGCGTCGCCCGTGCGCAGGATCGTGCCGATATTGCCCGGATCGCGCAGGCTTTGCCCGACGAACCACAGGTCGGAACGGCCACGATCGATCGACGACAAGGCGGTATCGGGCTGATCGTAGGCGGCGATCAACGCCTGCGGGTTCGACTTGCCGCTCATCTTGGTGAGAATGTCCGGCGTGGTGAGGATGCAGTCGCCGCCTGCCGCTTCGGTCGCCGCGATGATGTCCTGCGCCAGCGGATGCGCCGCGCCCGCTTCGGCGAAGGCGAGGAGTTTCGGTAGCTGCCCCTCGTCCCGTGCCTCGGTGATGATGCGCAAACCCTCGGCAAGGAACATTCGTTCGATCCGCCGCGCCTTCTTGTCGCGCAGCGAGCGGATCAGCTTGACGGTCGTGTTGGAGAAAGACGTGATCTCGCGGGGCATCGCTCGCCCTCAGTCCTCGCCGAACCGGTCTTTGACGAGTCCCGATAGCCGGTCGAGCGCGGGTTTGGCGTCCTCGCCCTCGACGTGGATGGTGATGCAGTCGCCCATTGCGGCGCCGAGCATCATCAGTCCCATGATCGACCGGCCGGTGACGCGATTGCCGTCCTTCTCGACTTCGACCGTGACGCCGTCGCCGATCTCGTGCACGAGATTGACGAACTTGGCCGACGCCCGGGCATGGAGTCCGCGCCGGTTGGCGATCTTGAGTTTACGGCTTTCGGTCATCGATCGAGGCCTCAGGCCGCCGCTTCGCCGAGCACTTCGCTCGCGACCGAAATATATTTCTGCCCGGCCTCGCGCGCCGCGGCGACAGCCTGGGCCACGCCCATCGTCTTGCGCGCGCTCTCGAGCCTGATGAGCATCGGGAGATTGATCCCTGCGATCACCTCGACGCATTCGGTCTCGCCCATCAGGCTGATGGCGAGATTGGAGGGCGTGCCGCCGAAAAGATCGGTGAGGATGATGACACCTTGTCCCTGGTCGACGCGTCCGATCGCGGCGGCGATGTCGGCACGGCGTGCTTCCATGTCGTCGTTGGGGCCGATGCACAGCCCCTCGATGGCGTCCTGCGGTCCCACCACATGCTCCATCGCCGAGATGAATTCCGGCGCCAAGCGCCCGTGTGTCACCAGTACCAGACCGATCATCAACTTACCGCTCAATCCTTCTTCCGCTCGCTGTCCGACCCGGAGCGCTGTCGTCCGCGCTTCTCGAGCCGGTCGTCGGGCGTCGCGGTCAGATCGCGATGCCGAATGGAAACGCCATGACCGTCTGCCCCGAGCCGTGCCGCCATATCCTCCGCTGCGGCCACCGAACGGTGGCGTCCCCCTGTGCAGCCGAAGGCGATGGTCAGATAATTTTTGCCCGCGTCCCAATAGCGCGGAATGAGCCGTTTCAACAATGTTTCAATTTGGTCCATCGTCTCGCCATAGGCCGGGTCGGCGGAAACGTGAGATTTCACGGGCTCGTCACGCCCCGTCAACGGACGCAACTCGGGATCCCAATGCGGATTGTCGAGAAAGCGCATGTCGAAAACCAGGTCTGCCGTGCGGGCGACTCCGCGCGAGAATCCGAAGCTGGCGACCGTGATGACGGGACGGTCGAGAGCCGTACCATAGCGTTTCTGCAGTTCCTCGCGCAGTTCGACGGGCTTCATCGCGGTCGTGTCGATGACCGCGTCGGCCGTGCCGCGCAGCACCTTCAAAAGCCGACGTTCCAGCCAGATGCCGTCCTCGGCGGGGCGGTCGATGGCGAGGGGGTGCCGGCGCCGCGTCTCGTCGAACCGCCGCGCAAGTTCGGTAGAGGAGCAGTCGAGGAAGAGCGTCTGGACATCGCGATCGTCGAGGGAAGCGACGGCGCGCTCGATGCCTTCGGGGCTGAAACCGCGCGAGCGGATATCGACGCCGATCGCCATCGGCGCGCCATCGCTCGAACTGCCTTCGGCAAAACGTCCGACAAGATCGAGCGGGAGATTGTCGACGACCTCCCAGCCCCAGTCCTCGAGTGTGTCGAGGACGGTCGACTTACCCGCGCCCGACATTCCGGTAACGAACAGGATCTGCGGGACAGCGTCGCTCATCGCGGTGGGGTCTCCAGTCCGTCGAAGGCCAGTTCGACGATGATCGGGGCCGATGGTGCGCGCGCATCGACGGTGATGCTGGGAACCGACACACCTAGCAGCGTGAAGCGCCGCGCGTCCATCGGCATCCGTTCCGGCGCAGCATCGAGGTCGACATGGAGCGCGACCGTCGCACGCGGCAAGTAGTCCATGGTCACGATCCCGAGCCCGCGAACCTCGATGCGGCCCGCAAAGGCTTCTGGGGGCGTGGCGCTCAGATGTCCGTCACTTGCCTCGATCAACGTTCGGTCGTCCGAAACCAGCGTCCAGCCTCGGTCGATAAGACGCAAGGCCAGATCGGATTTGCCGGCGCCGGATCGCCCGACGAGAAGGGTGGCGCGCCCGTTTTTCGCGACGGTCGTCGCGTGGATGTTCTCGCTCATCGGTCGGACCAGGCGGGCAGCAGGATTGTGAAACAGGCGCCTTCTGCGTCGTCGTCGCGCTCACACAGAAAGATCTCGCCTTCATGTCCTTCGACGATCGCGCGGGCGATGGCGAGACCGAGGCCCGAGTGGCGTCCGAATTCGGTCCTCTCGGGGCGGTCCGAATGGAAGCGGTGGAAGACGGCGTCCCGGTCCTCGGGCGCCACGCCCGGCCCTTCGTCGGTCACCACCAGGCGAATCCGGTCTCCTTCACGTGACAACGTCAAGTCGATCCGCCCGTGGGCGGGAGAAAAGCTCACCGCATTGTCGATAAGATTGTCGATGGCACGGGCGAGGCGATTGGGTTCGGCGGGCACATCGAAGTCCCCCGCGCCCTTCTTCTGCAACGCAATTTTTACATCGCCAATCTCGCGCCGTTGCCGCCACGCATCCACCAGCCCCCCGGTCAGGCGGTCGAGGGCGATGCGCTCCATCTGCGTGCGTGTCAGTTCGGCATCGGCGCGCGCGGCTTCGGCAATGTCGCTGATCAGCCGGTCCAGCCGGATGACGTCCTGGCGGACGACGTCGAGCAGGCGGCTGCGCACCTTGGGGTCGTCGATGGCATCGAGGCTGTCGACCGCGCTACGCAGCGAGGCGAGAGGGTTCTTCAGTTCGTGACTGACGTCTGCCGCGAAACTCTCGACCATGTCGATCCGCTCCTGCAACGCGCGGCTCATGTCGCTGACGGCACGGGCGAGCGAACCGACTTCGTCGTAGCGATTGGGAAGTCGCGGCACCTTCACTTCGCGGGCACGCCCCGTCCTCACCCGGTGGGCCGCCAGCCCGATGCGGCGAAGGGGACGTGCGATGGTGCGGGCGAGGAACAACGATAGCAGTACGCCCAGCAGCACCGATCCCAAGAGCAGGATCGCCACCGATCCGCGCTCGCGGCGAACGATGTCGGTATAGTCGCGGTCGTTGATCGTCGCGAGCAAGGTGGAGCCGTCCTCCACGGGCGTGGCGGCGGAGAAGACCGGTGTGCGTTCGGGTGCTTCGCGCACTTTCGTGACCGTGCGTTCACCGTCCCGTGCCGCGCCGACCTCGCTCCATGCCGAAGCACGGTCGATCGCGGGTTCCTCGAAGGGCTCGATGGCGGGCGCACCAGTGATGAAATTGAAACCGCGATCGATGATCCGTGCGGCTTTCTTGGTCCATCGCTGCGTGGCGGGATCCTGCAACTCGTAGGTGACCGGCCCGGCGGTCCAGCTGTCCGCGGCAAGACCGCCCTCGGGATCGTAGATTCGCAACCGCGCGCCTTCGGCGCGGCCAAGCGCCGACAAGAGGGTCGCGCGCTCGTCGCTATCGACCTGCATCACTGCCTGCGCAGCGGCCATCGCATCCTTCGATAGCCTATCGACCCGCTCGTCGCGCAGCTGATTGCGATAGGTGTCGAGCCAGATGATCCCGAGTGCGAAAATGAGGATGGGCAGGATATTGACCGCCAGAATGCGGTGGACGAGCGTCCAGTATTTCCAGAAGGCCGGCGCCTCGCGCTCGCGCACGGGCGCCTCGAAGCCGGCGGAAGGCGGTTTGGCGTTCATTCCTCGCCGTACCGGTATCCGACCCCGTAGAGCGTCTCGATTCCGTCGAAACTGTCGTCCGCCTGACGGAATTTCCGGCGGATGCGCTTGATGTGGCTGTCGATCGTGC
The DNA here is from genome assembly GCF_039655735.1 of Sphingomicrobium aquimarinum. Taxonomy (NCBI): domain Bacteria; kingdom Pseudomonadati; phylum Pseudomonadota; class Alphaproteobacteria; order Sphingomonadales; family Sphingomicrobiaceae; genus Sphingomicrobium; species Sphingomicrobium aquimarinum. The sequence continues at coordinate 237,777 of NZ_JBBYXH010000001.1, forward strand.
GATCGTCGACGAAGACGTCGTCATGATAGGCCGCGTCGAGCAGCTGGTTGCGTGATTTCACGACGCCGGGTCGCTGCGCCAGGCTTTCCAGGATGAGGAATTCGGTGACGGTGAGCGTCACGGGCTGGCTGTCCCAGAAAACCTTGTGACGCGCCGGATCCATCTCGAGCCGACCGCGTTTGAGGATCGGGACGTCGCCGGCCTCGTCCGGGGGGGTATCGCCGTTGCCGCTGGCCAGGTCCTGACGCCGGAGGATCGCGTGGATGCGCGCGATCAACAGGCGCTGCGAGAAGGGTTTGGTGATATAGTCGTCCGCGCCGCGGCTCAGCCCCTCGGCTTCGTCGAGCTCGTCGTCCTTGGAGGTGAGGAAGATCACCGGCATCGTCCCGACCGGCGGATCGGCCGCGCGCACATGGCCGAGCAGCTCCATCCCGTCCATATGCGGCATCTTGATATCGAAGACGCCAAGGTCGGGCGGATTCTCCGCAAACGCCCGCAGCGCGCTGGGCCCGTCGGTGTAGATCCGCGTCACGAAACCTTCGGCTTGCAACGCCACCTGCACCGAGGTGAGAATGTTGCGGTCGTCGTCGACGAGAGCGATCGTCTTGGCCATCACGGTCCATCCCTTGCCGCAATCGGTCACGAAAACAAGGCGACGCGTCGGAATATGATCGGAAAACACGCCTGCGTGAACGTTCACAGCCTTGAGGCGGGAGCGATGCCCTGCCACTAGGCGCATGCATACGTATGCGAACGCGGCGCTCTGTCGCGCGCGCCTGTACAACGTGAAGGGAAATCAGTCGTGACCGATCGCACGCCCACCAAGGGCCTCGACCACCAGAATATCGAGACGAACGCCAAGATCCACTGGAACCTGACGACCGCTCCGCTGGTGGAAGAAGCACTCGCGCGGGATGAGGGGAAGCTCGCCAAGCACGGGCCGCTCGTCGTCGCGACGGGTAAACACACGGGGCGGAGTGCCAAGGACAAGTTTATCGTTCGCGATGCGGTGTCCGAGGGCGAGGTGCATTTCGGCAAGGTCAATGTCGAGATGAGCGAAGCGCATTTCGACGCGTTGTGGGACGACTTCCGTAAGGCGCTGGGAGAGAAGGAAGAGCTCTTCGTCGCCGACCTCTACGGCGGATCGCAGCCCGAGCATCGCGTTCGTGTGCGCGTCGTCAACGAATATGCCTGGCACAACCTGTTCATCCGCACGATGCTGGTGCGTCCCGAGGCCGGGGATCTGGCCGGCTTCGATCCCGAATATACGATCGTCGACTTGCCCAGCTTCCGCGCCGATCCGGAGCGTCACGGGACCCGCAGCGAGACCGTCATTGCGGTGAGCCTGAAGCACAAGCTCATCCTCATCGGCGGCACCGAATATGGCGGCGAGATGAAGAAGAGCGTATTCGGCCTCCTCAACTTCATCCTGCCCCGGAACAACATCATGCCGATGCACTGCTCGGCCAACATCGGACCGGACGGGGACACCGCGATCTTCTTCGGCCTGTCGGGCACCGGAAAGACGACGCTCTCTGCCGATCCCAACCGCACGCTCATCGGCGACGACGAGCATGGCTGGTCGGACGAGGCAGTCTTCAACTTCGAGGGCGGCTGCTACGCAAAGATGATCCGCCTGTCCGAGGAAGCCGAACCCGAAATCTACGCGACCACCAAGAAGTTCGGCACCGTTCTCGAGAATGTCGTGATGGACCCGGTCACGCGCGATCTCGACCTCGACGACCCGGCGCTCGCCGAGAATAGCCGCGGCGCCTACCCGATCGACTTCATCCCCAATGCATCGGACGACAATCTCGGGCCGCCGCCCAAGAATATCATCATGCTCACCGCCGATGCGTTCGGCGTGCTCCCCCCGATCGCGAAGCTGACTCCCGATCAGGCCATGTATCACTTCCTGTCGGGCTATACGGCCAAGGTCGCGGGCACCGAGATCGGGGTCACCGAGCCCGAGGCGACGTTCAGCACCTGCTTCGGCGCGCCCTTCATGCCGCGCCACCCGTCGGTCTACGGCAATCTCTTGAAGAAGCGCATTGCCGAAGGGCAGGTCGATTGCTGGCTCGTCAATACGGGCTGGACGGGTGGTAAATATGGTGTCGGTAGCCGCATGCCGATCAAGGCCACGCGCGCTTTGCTGAACGCCGCCCTCGATGGTTCGCTCAACGACGCCGAGTTCCGCAAGGATCCGAATTTCGGTTTCGAGGTGCCGGTCGCGGTGCCGGGCGTCGATGCTGCCATCCTCGAGCCGCGGTCCACGTGGGACGACAAGCAGGCCTACGACTCGACCGCAGCCAAGCTCGTCGACCTGTTCAACGAGAACTTTTCCCAGTTTGCCGAGCATGTCGACGCGGGAGTCCGCGAAGCAGGCCCGGTGAAAGCGACGGTGTAAGTCACCGACTGCCCCGTCAGGAGAGAGACCCGGTCGCCACAGCAATGCGGCGGCCGGGTTTTTTGTGGGGACTGACTACGCGGCCTTCTGGATATCGCGCAGCGTGAGGTCGAAGACGAGATCTTCGCCGGCGAGCGGGTGGTTGCCATCCGCCTTCACCGTTTCGTCGCCCACTTCGACGATGACCAGATTGACGGGCTGGCCCTGCGGCGACTGTGCCTGAAGCCCCATGCCGGGCTGCGGTGTCATTTCGGCCGGCAGGCTCGCGCGGGGGATGTCGACGACCAGCTCGTCGCGGTGCGGTCCGAAACCCTTGTCGCTGTCGATCGACACTTCGGTCTGGTCACCGGGGTTCATGCCGGTCAGCGCTTCCTCGATCTGCGGGAAGATTTCGCCCTTGCCGAGCGTGATGTCCTGCGGGCCCGCGTCCTGCGTGTTGCCCACGATGGTTCCGTCACTCTTCTTGACGACATAGTCGATGGTCACGGTGTCACCGTGTGTTGCTGAAGTCATATCTGTCCTTTTGGGTTATGATTGCGGCGTCGGTACGAAGGCGCGCGTGAAAGCTTCGCCTGAGGAGCCGTGCTTCGCATTGTCACATACCCAGGGGGGAGGCGTCAAACGCGGTCCCCGTAGTGATCTGCTCAGCTCAGGAAAGGCGCTTTGCGGGACGTGAGACGACGAGCCGCGTGCCTTCCACCGCTTCAATTTCAAGCCGCTCGCCCGCCTTCGCATCGCCCGGCCCGCGCGCGTTCCATTCGCTGTCGCCCAGTTTCACGCGTCCTTCGCCATGCTCGAAATCGCGCACTGCGGTCACGCCGCGGCCGATGACCTGTAGCGCGCGGTCGTTCATCATGCCGTCGCTCTCGTCGATCGAGGGATGCGCGTAGAAGCGGCGGCCGAGCAGAACCGCGACGATGGTGTAGACTGTCATCAGCACGAGGCTTTCGGTAAGGCCCAGGTCGAACAGCCACACGAAAGCGCCGGTCGCGATCGCAGCAGCGCCGATGAAGACGAGGAACACCCCCGGCAGCATCAGTTCCAGCGCGACGAGCAGGAACCCCGCGATGATCCACCAGCCGCCGGGAGGGATGGTTTCCATCAGCTGTCGTCACCCGAACGCGGGATGCCCGATCCGATCTGCGGGGAGTCGGGCGTGCGGCGAACCTGCGGCTTGGTGGGCACGCTGCGCTTATCCGCATCGTCGCCGAGCAGGTCCTTCGACAATTCCGCGATGCCGCCGAGCGAGCCGATGAGGTTGGTCGCTTCCACGGGAAAGAGGATCGTCTTGGCGTTTGGCGAGGTCGCGAATTTGCCGATCGCATCGACATATTTCTGCGCGATGAAGTAGTTGATCGCCTGCCGGTCGCCGCTCGCGATGGCCTCGGAGACCGAACGGGTCGCCTCGGCTTCCGCTTCGGCGAGGCGCACGCGCGCCTCCGCTTCTGCATAGGCGCTTTCGCGCTCGCCTTCGGCCTCGAGAATCTGGCTTTGCTTGAGGCCCTCGGCGCGCAGGATCTGGCTTGCGCGTTCGCCTTCCGCTTCCAGGATGGAAGCGCGCTTTTCGCGTTCGGCCTTCATCTGGCGCGTCATCGCATTGATGATGTCGGCGGGCGGGCGGATGTCCTTCAATTCGACACGCGTGATCTTGACGCCCCAGGCTTCGGTCGCCTGATCGACGACGCTCAGGAGACGCGCGTTGATCTCGTCGCGTTTCGACAAGGTTTCGTCGAGATCCATCGAGCCCATCACCGTGCGCAGGTTGGTCGTCGCCAGCGCCAGCAGCGCGGAATAGAGGTCGCTCACCTCGTAGGCGGCCTTGGAAGCATCGAGGACCTGGAAGAAGACGACCCCGTCGACCGAGACCATCGCATTGTCCTTGGTGATGATCTCCTGGCCCGGAATATCGACGACCTGCTCCATCATGTTGATCTTGTGTCCGACGCGGTAGAAGACCGGAGGAACGAAATTGAAGCCGGGCAGCGCGGTACGAGTGAACCGACCGAAATGCTCGATCGTATAGCGATAGCCCTGGCGCACGATCTTGATCGCCATCGCAAAGTAGATGAACACGAAGGCGGCAATGACGCCGACGATATATTCCATTGAGCCGTCCTCCCCGGATTTGCTGTCGGCTCGCATGATGCAGGAGCGCCCCCGTTGACGCAAAGAAAATTCGCTTCTCGTGCGGCGCTGTTCGATCGCCCTGCCGTGCTCTTCTGCCCCGCCAACCGCGACAGCGCGATCGCCAAGGCGCGCGCCTCGGGCGCCGACATGGTCATTCTCGATCTCGAAGATGCGGTTCCGGAGGAGGAAAAGGACAGCGCACGCGATGCGGCAGTGGCCGCGCTTGAAGAGGAATGGCCGATGCCCGTCGCCATCCGTGTCAATAGACGTGGGCACGGCTGCCATAGCGGCGATGTCGCCGCCGCGTGCGGGTCGAACGCGGATTTTCTCGTCCTGCCGCTGGTCAGCGATCCCGATCTCGTCGCATCCTTATCAGCCAAGTGCGGACGCCCGGTCGCCGCCATGATCGAAACCGCGCGCGGCGTGGTGAACGTCGGGGAAATCGCGGACGTTTCCGCGATGCTTATCGTCGGGACCAACGATCTTGCGGCCGACCTGCGCCTGCCTGCCGGAACGGGGCGCGAGGGGATGCGGCATTGTCTCGAACGCACGCTGCTGGCCGCCCGCGCCCGCGGCATCGCCGCGTATGACGGCGTGCACAATCGCATCGACGATCCGGCCGGCCTCGAGGAAGCGGCGCGCGACGGTCATCGCCTCGGGTTTGACGGCAAGACGCTGATCCATCCTTCGCACATCGAAGCGGTTCAGCGGGTCTTCGCGCCGAGCGAGGCCGATGTCGCGCGGGCGCGGGCGATCCTCGATCATACGGCGGGCAAGGGAGGCGCGATCAATTTCGAGGGCGAGATGGTCGAGGCCATGCATATCGCGTCCGCAAAACGTCTGCTGGAGCGGGCGGAGCGTCACTAGCGGGGTGTGTGACGCCGCAGGGCTTGGCGAATCGCGGCGAGTTTGCAAGGGGAGGGGATGGCTCACGACATTCCCCTAGCGCTCACGTTCGACGACGTGCTGCTGCAGCCCCTGCGCTCCAACACGCTTCCCTCCGAAACCGACACCTCGACGCGCCTGACGCGCTCGATCTCGCTCAACATCCCGTTTCTTTCCTCGGCGATGGATACGGTCACCGAAGCCGACATGGCGATCGCCATCGCCCAACTGGGCGGTATCGGGGTCCTCCACCGCAACCTGTCGATCGGCCAGCAGGCAAGCGCGGTCCGCGCCGTCAAGCGGTTCGAGAGCGGCATGGTCGTCGAGCCGATCAGCATGCGCCCCGAGCAGACGCTCGCCGAGGCGCTCGAGCTGATGAAGGCCAACAAGATTTCCGGCATCCCGGTCGTCGAGCAGGGGGGCAAGTTGGCGGGGATCCTCACCAACCGCGACGTGCGCTTTGCCGAAAACCCCGAGCAGCCGGTCTCCGAACTCATGACCAGCGAGAACCTGGCCACCGTCAAGGAAGGCACCAGCCAGGAGGAAGCGCGACGAATCCTTCACCAGCGGCGTATCGAGAAGCTGCTCGTCACCGACAATGACGGCCATCTCGTCGGCCTCATCACGGTCAAGGACATCGAGAAGTCGGTCGCCAGCCCCAACGCCACCAAGGACGAAGCCGGCAGGCTGCGCGTGGCGGCGGCCTCGACGGTGGGCGACAAGGGATTGAAGCGCGCCGAAGCCCTCATCGATGCGGGGTGCGACTGTATCGTCATCGACACCGCCCACGGCCATAACGATGCGGTCGGTGCGGCGGTCGGCGCGGTCAAGAAATTGTCGGGCGAGGTTCAGGTCGTCGCCGGAAACGTGGCCACCGCGGATGCGACCAAGGCGCTCGTCGATGCCGGCGCCGATGCGGTCAAGGTCGGGATCGGCCCCGGCTCGATCTGCACGACGCGGATCGTCGCGGGCGTCGGCGTTCCGCAACTTTCCGCCGTCCTCGACTGCGCCAAGGCCGCTGCGGCAGCGGGCATTCCCATCATCGCCGATGGCGGCATCCGTACCTCGGGGGACGCTGCCAAGGCGCTCGCGGCGGGCGCCAGCAGCGTCATGATCGGCAGCCTATTCGCAGGCACCGAGGAAGCACCGGGCGAAACCTTCCTCTATCAGGGCCGCGCCTACAAGAGCTATCGCGGCATGGGGAGCGTCGGGGCCATGAGCCGCGGCAGCGCCGACCGCTATTTCCAGCAGGACATCAAGGACCATATGAAGCTGGTCCCCGAGGGCATCGAGGGCCAGGTTCCCTTCAAGGGACCGGTGCGCGACATCGTGCACCAGCTGGTCGGCGGCGTGAAAGCGGCGATGGGCTATACGGGTTCGGCCACGATGGAGGATTTCCGGACCCGCGCGCGTTTCGTGCAGATCACCAACGCGGGCCTGTCGGAGAGCCACGTCCACGACGTCGCGATCACCCGCGAGGCACCGAACTACCCGACCCGATGAGACCTGCCGCCCGTGTCCAGGCCGCAATCGAGATCCTCGATCAGGTCATCGCGGCCGCGCGCGAGGGCGGACCGCCCGCCGACGCGCTGGTGCGCGACTATTTTCGAACGCGTCGCTACGCGGGCTCGAAGGACCGCCGCGCGGTGCGTGAACACGTTTTCGCTGCCATCAGGCGCCATGCCGAGCCGCCCGCCGATGGACGAGCCGCAATGCTCGGTCTCGCGCGCGACGAGACGGCGCTTCGCGACCTGTTCGACGGCAGCGAGCACGGGCCAGCGCCCATCGAAGCGACGGAGCAGGTTCCCGTTGCGGGGATCGTCCCCGACTGGATCGCGGCGCGCCTGTCGCCACTCGTCGAAGAAAGCGAGCACGCGGCGCTTATCGATCGTGCGCCGCTGGACCTGCGCGTCAATCTCGCGAAGGCCGACCGCGACCAGGTCCGCGCGGATCTTGGTGGAGAACGAACTCCGCTAAGTCCCTGGGGACTGCGTCTTGCGACCGGCACCCCCGTCGAGGGAAGCGAAGCCTTCAAGTCCGGGGCCGTGGAAATCCAGGACGAGGCAAGCCAACTGGTCGCGCTGGTGTGCGCGCCGCGTGCGGGGGAAACGCTCCTCGATCTATGTGCCGGGGCAGGGGGCAAGGCACTCGCGCTGGCCGCCGCTGAACCGGACGCGCGCATCGTCGCATCCGACGTCGACAAGCGGCGCCTTGGCCAGTTGGGGCCACGCGCGCTGCGTGCGGGGGCGGAAATCGAGACATTGTTGCTCGACCCGCCGCGCGAAGCCGAGGCGCTGATGCACTATCGCGAGCAATTCGACTGCGTGCTGGTAGATGCGCCTTGCAGCGGATCGGGGACATGGCGACGCAGCCCGGAGTTGCGCTGGCGCCTTACGCCGGAGCGGCTCGACGACCTCGTCGCCACGCAGGAGCGTGTGCTCGAACTTGCCGCGCCATTGGTGCGTCCGGGCGGGCGCCTCGTCTACGCCGTCTGCTCGCTGATCGATGCCGAAGGCACAACCCAGCTCGAGCGGTTCCTCAGCGCACATTCATCCTTCGTTGCTAAGGATATATTCGAATTCGGTCGCGGTTCGGCAGGCGGGCGCCTGTTGACACCCGGCCATGACGGCACCGACGGGTTTTTCGTCGCGAGACTGGAAAAATCCTGATAGGCTGGAGCCTTGACGTGGAGATAGTGATGCGCCTGACCCCTGTACTGATCGCCCTCGGCCTGACCGCATCGACCCTTGCCGTTCCCGGTTTCGCCCAGCCCGCAGATGACGAGCTTGCGCCCCAGTCGATCGCGCTGGTGGAGCAGGGGACAGCGGCGCTCAGGGCCGGCGATCTCGTCGCCGCCGACAATGCGTTCGAGGCGGCGCTGGTCGCCGATCCCCGCAACCGTGCCGCTTATGTGTCGATGGCCAAGGTCGCGATCGAGCAGGATCTGTTCGGTCAGGCGATCCGTCTCACGCGCAAGGCGCTGACGATCGAACCCACGGACCGGTCCGCGCTGGCGGTGCAGGGCGAGGCTTATGCGGCGCTCGGCGCGGTGGCGAAGGCCGAGGCGAATATCGCACGTCTGGAGCGGATCTGCGGACAGCGTTGCGCCGAGCAGGATGCGATCAGCGCAGCGATCAAGCGCGGGCCGGTCGTGGCGGCCAATGACAATGTCGCCGAGGAAGGCGAAGCGAACTAGAGCGCGCGCGCCAGCGCCACGAATTCCTCGACGCTGACCGTTTCGGCGCGCCGTGTCGGCTCGATTCCTACCGTTTCCAGCGCATCGAGCGCCCCCGCCACGCTCTTGAGTGACTGGCGCAGCATCTTTCGGCGCTGACCGAAAGCGGCGGCCGTGAGCGCGGAGAGGCGTTTTGGGTCGACGCCTTCGGGTTGTGCGCGAGGGACCAGATGCACCACCGCGCTCGAGACCTTGGGCGGAGGAGTGAAGGCCGCGGCGGCCAGTTTCATCGCGATCCGGGCCTCGCTTCGCCACTGCGAAAGTACCGAAAGCCTCCCGTAGGCGCCCGTTCCGGGCGACGCCACGATGCGCTCGGCGACTTCGCGCTGAAACATGAGCGTAAGCGACGTCCAGAAGGGCGGCCAGGGATCGGTTTCCAGCCAGTCCACCAGCAACTGCGTGCCGATATTGTAGGGAAGGTTGGCGACGATGTGGACGCGGCCGCCCGCCTCTCTGGCCGGATCGACCTCGAGCGCATCGCCTTCAATGAGACGGAAGGTCGCTTCGAACTCCTCGCCCAGTTCGGCCAGCACGGGCACGCAGCGCGCATCCCGCTCGACCGCGATGACCCTTGCGCCGGTGTCCAGCAGTGCCCGTGTCAGTCCGCCGGGACCCGGGCCCACCTCGAAGACCGTTTCCCCCTCCAGCGGGCCGGGGATGGCAGCGATCCGTGCCAGAAGCTGTCGATCGAGGATGAAGTTCTGACCGAGAGCCTTGGAAGCGCTCAGGCCGTGACGCCGGATGACCTCGCGCAAGGGCTCGACGCCACTCACAGCGGTGCGGCGATGCTCTGCGGTGCCGGATTGCCCTGCGCGCTGCGGTTGGAAACGGCTTCGGCCGCCATCCTGAGCGCCGCGATCGTCGCCGATGCGAGCGCCGTTCCGCTGCCTGCGATTTCGAAGGCGGTGCCATGATCGGCGGCCGCGCGTACGATGGGCAGCCCCAGGGTGAAATTGACGCCTTCGTCGAAGTGGAGTGCCTTCAACGGCACGAGCGCCTGGTCGTGATACATCGCCAGCGCCGCGTCGTAGTGGGCTCGCGCACGCTCGTGGAACATGGTGTCCGCGGGGAGCGGGCCGGAGACGTCCCAGCCTTCGCTACGGAGTGTCTCGATCGCGGGTTCGATGACGTCGATCTCCGCCCGGCCGATCTCGCCTTGCTCTCCTGCGTGAGGATTGAGCCCCGACACGGCCAGGCGCGGTTTTTCGATCCCGAAATTGCGGATGAGGCCACGCAACGTCGCGCGTCCCCGCGCCAGGATCAGCTCGACCGAAAGCGCGTCGCGCACGTCGGCCAGCGGGATATGTCCGGTCACGGGCACGCAGCGCAGCGTCGGCCCGGCGAGCATCATCGCGATATTCGATCTCGAGACGCCGCATCGCTCGGCGATGAATTCGGTCTGCCCGGGGTGCGTGAAGCCGATCTGGTAGAGCTGCTTCTTGGAAACGGGACCGGTGACGACCGCGCTCGCCGACCCCGCCCGGGCAAGGCCGACCCCCAGTTCGAGCGATTGCAATGCGCAGCGGGCGCTCGAGCCGCTCGGCTCGCCCGGCACCGTGTCCCGCTCACAGCGGACGGGAATGACGGGCAGGGCATGAGCGAAAACATCGCTCGCCGCGCCGGGCATGCCGATCTCCTCGATCGGGCCATCCCAGACGGCGGCGACCGCCGCCGGGTCGCCGACCAGCGCGAATGCCGGAACGTCCTGTTCCCGACGTGCGGCCCAGCTCTTCGCGGCAATCTCCGGACCGATCCCGGCGGGATCGCCCATGGTCAATACGATCGGATCGGCTACCCCCACCGTTCGGACCGTACCCTAGCGGAAGTCGATGATGGCGTCGCGGCGGAGATCGCGCAGGTAGCGGCGGGCGCGCATCGCGACCCGTTCATCGAGCTTCTGCGCCTCGATCTGGTTGCGGCTCGGCAGGCTGACCGTGGGATCCTCGCGCCCGCACATCACCAGCACGCTGAGCGCCTCGTCGATGGAGCCGAAGGGGCGGGTGGCCTGACCGATCTGCATGTCGGCGACCATCGCCTGCAGCGCCGGCGGAAGGTCGCGCACCACGATCCCTTCCTGGGTCAGGACGCGACCACCGAAATCGGAAGCGAGGCGTTCCGCGCTGCCGCAGCCTTGGCTGCTGGCGGCTGCCTGACTGAAGCGCTCCACGAAGCTGTTGAGTTCGGCTTCGGACTGGCCGGGACGAATGGGGATCGCGACCTGCTTCAGACTGAGCACCGAATTGCGCGGATCGGCGGTCAGGATGGTCCGCTTGTCCTGCAGCGCGAGGATCGAATATCCCCCGGGGATCTTGATGGGGATCGACACAGACCCGACCGTCAAATCCTGAACCGCCGCCCCGAGTTCGCCCGGAAGATCGTCGGGACGCACCCAGCCCAGAAGACCACCGACCGCGGCATGGCTGGCTTCCGAATACTGGCGCGCGAGGGCGCGGAAATCGACGCCCTGGCGGAGCAGGTCGAGAACCTGCAGCGCCTGCTGGCGAACTTCGCCATCGGTGGCCGGCGTGGACGAGAGAAAGATCTCGCCCACCTGATATTCGGTCTGGCCCTTGTCCGCCTCGAGTTTGGCGAGAATGCTGTCGATCTCTTCCTCGCCGACGGTCACGCCGCTGGAGATCTTCGCGTCCTGAAGACGATACCAGGAAAGCTCACCGCGAATCTGGCGCTCGAGGGAAGCGCGCGAACTGCCTGCCGCCTCGAGGGACGTGATGAGGTCTTCGACACTCATGTTGGCGCGCTCGGCGATCCGCTGCATGGCGTTGTCGATATCCGCCTGCGGGAGCGCGATCTCTTCTGCCTTGGCGGCCTGCGACTGAAGCGTCTCGTCGATGAGATTGCGCAGCGTCTGCTGCTGCAACGTACGCATGTCTTCGGCGCTGAGCTCGGCATCGCTTCCGAACAGTGACAGCGCGACGCGCTGGTCGATGTCGGTCTGCGTGATGATCTCGCCGTTGACGATTGCCGTTGCCTTCACCACCGGCGGCAACGCCTGCCCGTAAATCTTGACATTGTCGGGGATGTTCAGCGCGCGAGCGCTATCGCCCTGCTGCGCGTGCGCGGCGGCAGTGGTGAACGTGGCGGCTCCGAGCGCGAGAATCGCTCCGGTAAATTTCGTGAAAGTCGTCATAAGTCGTTGCAGTCCCTGCGAGTTTATGTCGCCGATGTGGCGCCAGGCGGCTGAACCTCGCCTTAGCGGCCGAGACCTTTCAGATTGAAAGTGACCGAAAAAGTCGATCCCCGGCGGAACGTTCCGATCCGCTCATAGTCGCGTTTCCACGAAAGCCCAAGCTCGATATAGTCGTCGTCGTAGAACACGCCCAGACGATGGCGCGCGGGTTCGAACCCGTCGGACAGCGACAAGGGGTCTTCGGCACTATCGGTCAGATCGAGCACGGTCGATCCGAAGAGCGAATAATGATCGAGGAAATGGAGGCGTCCCGCGACGCGCAATTCCTCGCGATCGCGCAGATCCTCGATCGAGGGATCGATATCGCGGTCGAGGCGCAGATAGCCAATGGTCGCGTATGTTTCGATCGAGCCGACAGTGAGGTCGAGTTCGCTGCGGCGGAAGGAAAAATCGTCCTTGTCGACGCGGTAGCGTGCCGTGAGGTCGATGAACCTGCCGTATCGGACGCGCGTCCGCCCGACGAAATCGCTCCATTGATCGGTCAGCCCCGTCCCGTCCGGAAAAATCAGCGGCTCGTCAGTCAGCCGGTAGCTCTGCCCGATGTTCGAGCGTACCGAGAAACCGGGACGGTCGAGCAGCCATTCCACGCCGTAGGTGACGCGGCTTCCGTCTTCCCAGCGGTCGTATCCGGGGAAGCGGTTGAGGGCGAACAGATTGCTGTCTTCCAGATCGATCGCGCGCGCGTCCTCGTTGGGAATGTCGAGATTGGAAGTCGGAGGGGTCAGCACCAGTTGCACGCGCGGTACGAGCCGCTGGGTGCCGCCCAATGCCGAACCGATCAGCGGCCAACGCAGGTCTGCGGCTGCGGCAGCGATCCCGCGATAGTTCCATCCTTCTTCGCCGCGATAGATGGGAACAGGCGTCTCTAGAACCTCGTCGGTATGGTACACGTCGCCGCGCGCATATCCGGTGAAGGTCAGTTCCTGGCCGAGGCTGGTCAGGAGGCGGCGATCCCAGCGCGCGAGGGCGAACGCACGCTGGGTATCCTGTCCCTCGGTGCGCAGGATGGCGAGGCTGTTGCCGTGCAGTTCGACGCGCCCCCCGAGAACGGGATCCTCGAGCCGGAAGCGGGCATCGATCGCGGGGAGCGCGATGGGGATGGTTTCCTGCACGTCGTCGACACGCAGGCCCTGGAACGCCCATCCGGCAATCGAGATGTAGCTGTCTTCGTCGAGCCGCTCAACGAGCGCCATATTGCGAAGACGATCGTCGCGGGTGAGGTCGAAGCGACGGGTGACGGTCTTGTCGGTCGCATAGCGGAACGAGCCTGTCGCACGCCAGTAGGGGTCGAACTGGAACCGCCCGTTGGCGTCGAAATAGCCGCGGAAGTCTTCGCCGAGCGTTTCGTCGACGGCATCGAAATCGGGATTGTCGACATCGCCGTAGGTCATGAAGCCGCCGACCTGAAAGGCACCATGCTCGCCGAGGTGTCGATAGCGTGTGGAGAGGCCCGGCAGGTTGGCGGTGTAGAGATGTGGCGTGACGGTGATGTCGCGATTGCGTGCGATGCGCTTGTAATAGGGAAGGGAAAGCTCGACGCCGTTGACGCCCGAAATGCTGAACCCGGGGACCAGAAGGCCCGACACCCCGCCGAGGGGACCGGGATCGCCGATGGTGAAGACGGGCAGCAACGGCAGGTCGAGCCCGAAGATGCTGAGGCGTCCCCCGCGAAAGACCAGCCGGCCGGTGTCGGCCTCGCGGACGACCTGAGCCGCGGAAATTCGCCAAGGGAGGGATTCGCAATTGGCGGGGCAGGGGGAGTAGGCCGCATTGTCGACCGTCACATCGCCATTCTCGAGCCGGCCCACATCGCCCGCGATCCGCCCTCCCGTTTCGAGCGCAAGCAGGAAATTATCGATCGTCGCGGCTTCGAGCGTGTCTTCCAAGAGGACGCTGTCGCCGATCAGCTTGTCGCCCGTCGGCGCGCGCAGGACGACATTGCCCTCGGCTACCACTGTTCCAGCGGCGCGGTCCCAGCGCAGCCGGTCGGCGGCAAGCGCATAGCCTTGCTGCCGCATCCGTACGCGTCCAACCGCAAGAACTTCGTCTGTTTCGGGCGAATAGACGATTTCATCGGCGGCAAACGCGATCTCGCTGCCTTCTTCGCCAAGCCCCTCGAGCGCCGGCGGGATCGTCACGTCCTGCGCAAAAGCCGGCGCGTAAACGCCGAGGACGAGCGCCATCGCCGCTCCCGTTTGCCAGTGCGCCTTCCGAATTGCTCCGCCCATCGCCCGCCTATGCCCGCTCGTCCGCGCCCCCGCAATCCGGCTTTGCCTTTTCGCCGCCCGCCGTTCTAAGACGCGCGCAATCCATTCATTCAACAAGGACCGTTTTCCCATGCAGATCCGTTTCGCATCGCAGCTTCCAGACGGCGACTATGTCCATGTCGTCCCCGCTACCGGCACCGACGACGAGGCGATCGCGGCGCTTGGAGCCGACGGCTCGATCGTCAAAAGTCTGGAGAAGCAGCGCTTCGAGGGAAAGGCCGGAAAATCCGCGACGGCCTATCTGCCGGGCGACGGACGCCGCGTTCTTGTTGTGGGTATCGGGTCGGGCAAGGACAATGATGCCGAAGTCTTGGGGGCCACCTTGGTCAAGCATCTGCTGACCTCGGGCGAAACGCATGCCGTGGTCGATCTCTCGGCCAAGTCGGTCGACGCCGACCATGCGGCCCGGATCGCCTTGGGTGCGGTCAACCGCGCGTGGCGGTTCGACCACCGGTCCAAGCGCAAGCCCGAGGAAGAAATCAGCCTCGAGACGCTGACCATCGTCGGCGCGCCCAAAGATGCCGAAGGGCGATGGAACGCGCGTTGGGAGCCGCTTTCGCGCGGTCTCGCGCTGACCCGCGAACTGGTCACCGAGCCGGCCAACATTATCTATCCCGAAAGTTTCGTCGAGCGCGTGCGCGAGCATGCCGAAGGGACGGGGCTGGTTGTCGAGACGCTCGGCCAGGAAGAAATGGAAAAGCTCGGCATGGGTGCGCTGCTCGGCGTCAGCCAGGGTTCCGTCCGACCGCCGCGGATGCTGGTCCTTAAGTGGATGGGCGGCGCGGGCGATGCCACGCCGACCATGTTCGTCGGCAAGGGCGTGACCTTCGACACCGGCGGCATCTCGATGAAGCCGCCGCAAGGCATGGAATCGATGAAATGGGACATGGGCGGTGCAGGAGCGGTCGCGGGTGCCATGATCGCGATTGCCGCGCGCAAGGCCAAGGCCAATGTCGTCGCGCTGTGCGGGCTGGTGGAGAACATGCCCGACGGAAATGCGCAGCGCCCGGGCGACGTCGTCACGTCCATGTCGGGGCAGACCATCGAGGTCATCAACACTGACGCCGAGGGCCGCCTCGTTCTGTGTGATGCGCTCACCTACGGACAGAAGGAGTTCAAGCCCGAGGTGATCCTCGATCTTGCCACCCTGACCGGTGCGATGGTCATCAGTCTCGGCCACGAACAGGCCGGCTTTTTCACCAATAGCGATGATCTTGCCGCAAGCTTGATGCAGACCTCGGGCGGCTCCGGCGACAAGCTGTGGCGCATGCCGCTCGGTGAGAATTACGACCGCCTTATCGATACGCCGATCGCCGACATGAAGAATGTCGGGCCTCGCGAAGCGGGATCGATCACGGCGGCGCAATTCCTCCAGCGGTTCATCGACGATGGCGTCAAATGGGCGCATCTCGATATTGCGGGCATGGCCTGGACCGACAAGCCGCGTCCCAAGATCGACAAGGGTGCGACCGGCTACGGCGTTCGCCTTCTCGACCTGTACGTCGAGCAGAATTGCGAAGATTGATCGCGCGTTGCGCATCGACTTCTACCAGCTCGATGACGAGGCGGCGGGGACGGGAGTTCTCGCCGCCGTCGCGGGCAAATTGCTGGAGGCCGGCGAGCGGCTGCTCGTGACCTCTGCCGACGAGGCGCAGCTTGCGCGCCTCGACCGGGCGTTCTGGACGCTTTCACCCGATACCTTTCTCGCACATGGCGTCGAAGGGGGGCAGCGTGACACCGACCAGCCCATCCTCCTGTCCACGCGAACGGTTGCGCCGAATGGCGCTCGCAACATCGCGTTGGCGGACGGCGAATGGCGCCCCGCCGCGCTCGGGTTCGAGCGGGCGTTCATGTTCTTCGACAGTGAAACCATCGAGGCCGCACGCATTGCATGGAAGGCTCTCGGGGACACGGCGGACATCGAACGGCATTACTGGGCGCGCGAGGACGGCAGGTGGGTGCAGCGCGCCTGAGCCTTGCGCGCCGCGTGCGCGCGGGCTAGGGGCGCGCGCAATATCAGCCCCCAATATTTTCGGAGACATATCATGGCGGTCACCCGCACTTTCTCGATCATCAAGCCCGACGCCACCCGCCGCAACCTCACCGGTGCGGTCACCAAGATGCTGGAAGAAGCCGGCCTGCGCGTGATCGCGTCCAAGCGCATCCAGATGACCGAAGAACAGGCGCAGGGCTTCTACGAAGTCCACAAGGAGCGCCCCTTCTACAACGATCTCGTCTCGTTCATGACCTCGGGCCCCGTGGTCGTGCAGGTTCTGGAAGGCGAAGACGCCGTCAAGCGCAACCGTGACATCATGGGCGCGACCAATCCGGCCGACGCGGAAGAGGGTACGATCCGCCGTCAACATGCCGAATCGATCGAAGCCAACAGTGTCCACGGATCGGACAGTGAGGAGAATGCCGCCAACGAGATCGCCTTTTTCTTCGACGAAAGCGAAATTGTCGGCTAAGGGACTCTTACTCAAACGTGCCGAAGGGGGTCGCAGGGTCGTGCCTGTGGCCCCTTTTTTTGTTTTGAGACGGGCCCATACCCGCGACATGGCGTCGAGACGCGATCGTCTGACGATCGCCAATAACGATCGCCCAGCGGCGGACGCGCACCCCTTTCTCATCTCCGATCCGGACGGCGTTGGGCCGAATCCACCTCCTATCCCGACGGGATGCCGCCGGCGGGGAACGCTTGCCGTCCGAATGCCGTTGGCGGTGGAAAGGAGACTTCATGACCAACATCCTCGCCATCAACGGTTCGATCCGGAAGAATAGTTTCAACCAGGCAGTGCTCGATGCGGCTGTCGAACTCGCGCCCGACGGCTTCGAGGTGACCCAGCATCCGCTCGACGACGTCGAACCCTTCAATGAAGATCTGGAGGACAATCCTCCCGCCGGTGCGAAGGCGCTGATCGAGGCGGCGCAGAAGGCCGATGCCATCTTCATCGGCAATCCCGAATATAATCATTCGCTCACCGGGGTACTCAAGAACGCGCTCGACTGGCTGTCGCGACCCTCTGCGGGGCAACCGCTCAAGGATATGCCCGCCATGCCCGTCGGCGCTTCGCCGGGAGCCGTCGGGACGGCACGCGCCCATGCGCACCTTCGCGTCGTCGCGTGGACAATCGGAATGCGCCTGTGGCCAGGGCCCGAGGTGCTGGTCAACAATTGCACGGACAAGATCGAGGACGGCAAGCTCACCGACGCGGACACGCGCGATTTCCTCAAGAAATCGATCGGAAGTTTCGCGGACTGGATCGAGCGGCTGCGCTAGCGCCCGCGCGACCGGACGAAGTCGCGCAGAGCCTCGGGATAGAGGCGATGCTCGGCCTCGAGCACGCGCTCTTCCAGGTCCTCGGCCCGATCGCCGGGCTGGATCGGGACCCGGGCCGCCGCGAGAACGTCACCCGCGTCCAGCTCGGCGGTCACGACATGGACGCTGCATCCATGTTCGGCGTCTCCGGCATCGAGCGCGCGTCGATGGGTGTCCAGACCCTTGTATTTCGGCAACAAGGAGGGGTGGATATTGAGGATCCGCCCCTCGAAGCGTCGAATGAAATCGGGGCCGAGCACGCGCATGAACCCCGCAAGGGCAATCGTTCCGGCGCCGCTCTCCTCGATCCGGTCGCCGAGCCGCCTGTCGAAGTCATCGCGATCCTTGCGGCGGCTGTCTTCGGACCAAGTCGGGATGCCCTGTTCCTCGGCCCATTGCAGTCCGGCCGCGGTCGGACGGTTCGATCCGACCAGGACGACATCGTAGCCATCCGCCCGATCGATCAACGCCCGCATGTTGCTGCCCCGACCCGAAATGAGGATCGCGACCTTGCAGGGGTCAGGCGTCATGCGTGGCCGACCAGCCGTCGCCCGCGACCGTACAGCCGCGATCGCCTTCGCGCACCTCGCCGATGACGAATGCGTCCACGCCTGCGCGACCCAGTGCCAGCACCATGGCGTCGGGATCGGGCACGATCGCGACCATCCCGACACCGCAGTTGAAGGTCCGCGCCATCTCTTCCTCGGACACGCTCCCGCCACGCTGGAGCATCGAGAAGAGAGGAGGGCGATCCCATGCGGTCATATCCACATGCGCGTGGCAGCCATCGGGCAGGCTGCGGGGGATATTCTCGAGCAGGCCGCCGCCGGTGATATGCGCCAGCGCATGCACCCCGCCTTCGCGGATGGGCTCAAGCAGGGCGCGCACGTAGATCGTCGTCGGCGCCAGCAGCGCTTCACCTAGTGTTTGGCCCGCACTATCACCGTCGACCGAAGTCTCGAGCGTCCAGCCTTCGCGATCGATGATCCGGCGCACGAGTGAGAAGCCGTTCGAATGGACACCATTGGACGCCAATCCCACGAGCGCGTCACCGGGACGTACCGCGCTGGCATCGAGCATCTGACCCCGCTCCACCGCGCCGACGCAGAAACCGGCAAGATCATAGTCCTCGTCCGCGTACATGCCCGGCATTTCGGCCGTTTCGCCACCGATCAGCGCGCACCCTGCCTGCTGACACCCTTCGGCGATGCTCGCGACCACTGCGGAGGCAATGTCGTTATCGAGCTTTCCGGTTGCGAAATAGTCGAGGAAGAAGAGCGGCTCGGCACCCTGCACGATGAGATCGTTGACGCACATCGCGACGAGATCGATCCCCACGCCCGAATGATCACCCGCAGTGATTGCCAGCTTGAGTTTCGTGCCGACCCCGTCGTTGGCAGCGACCAGCAGCGGATCGACGAAACCTGCCGCCTTGAGATCGAACAGACCGCCAAAGCCGCCGAGCGAGGCATCGGCGCCCGGTCGCGCGGTCATTCTGGCGAGCGGCGCAATGGACTTGATCAGCGCATTGCCCGTATCGATCGAAACGCCGGCGTCGGCATAGGTGAGGGGGGTGTCGTCGCTCATGTCTGGCTCGCTAGCGAGATGCGCCTTGGATTTCCATTCCCAAATCGCCAAAAGCGTTGCTTCCATGTCCATGCGCCTCTTTCTCATCGCCCTTGTCGGCCTCGCTTTGTCGGGCGGCTATGCCTTTGCGCAGATGGAGGATGGCGATCGTGGCATCCTGCCGCGCGACACCAGTCGCGTGCTCGAGGTCGGCGGTATCGAAGTCGATGTCGTTGGCGAGGATGCGGAAGATGCCCGCTACAACGGTTGGCGCGAAGCGCAGCGCAAGGGCTGGGCGAAGCTCTGGGCGCAGACGACCAAGAAGCCTGCCGCGCAGGCACCCAAGCTCGGAGACGATGTGCTCGACGGCCTCGTCAGCGCAGTGGTGGTCGAACGCGAGCAGATCGGGACGGACCGCTATATCGCCACGCTCGGCGTGCAGTTCGACCGCGCCCGCACGGGGCAGCGACTCGGGCTGGCAGGAGGGCGCAGCCGTTCCGCGCCCATGCTGGTCGTGCCGGTGATGGTAACGGGCGGGACGGTCACCGCCGTCGAAACGCGCAATCCCTGGCAACGCGCGTGGGCGCAGCTTCGCACCGGCGATAGCCAGGTCGACTATGTCCGGGTGTCGGGACTCGGCGCCGATCCGCTGCTCGTGAACGCCGCGGTCACGAGGCGTCCCGACACCGAATGGTGGACCAACGTCGCGGACCTCTACGGGGTCGCGAACGTGCTGGTCGCGGAAGTCACCGTCGACCGACTCTATCCGGGCGGCCCCGCCGAAGGGCGCTTTGTGGCGCGTGTCGGCCGCAACCGCGAGAAGATCGGAAGCTTCCGGCTTCGCGTCGCCGACTCCAGCGGCGTTCCCGCGATGATGCAGCAGGGAGCGGAGCAGATGGACGAACTGTTCCAGCGGGCTTTCCGCGCCGGTCGGCTTCGCCCCGACGAAGCATTGATCGTCGAGGAAGCACCGCCGCCCATTGAGGAGGAGGAAGAAGACGCGCCGAGCGAAGTCGCGGCCGCGAATTACCAGCTCCGCGTGTTTGCCCAGAGTTCGAGTCAGCTCGATTCGGCCATCGGCGCGCTGCGATCGGTCCCGGGGGTGACGAACGTTTCCTCGCTCAGCCTCGCAATCGGAGGAATCAGCAACGTTCTGATCTCCTACCGTGGGGACGTGGCGGCATTGCGCGCATCGCTTGCGCAGCGCGGATGGTACTCGACCTATGTCGAAGGCGTCCTGCAAATTCAGCGGCAGGAAATCACCAATCCCGCTCCGACGCCTGCAAATCCCGAGCCCTCTCCGGTGCCGACCCCCGACGAGGCGCCCGCGCCGGTGCCCATCCAGCCCGAAAGGGTCATCCAGAACCCGCGGCGATGAGCGACCAGATCGCACTGCCGTTGCGCTGGCCCGAGCATTTCACGCCGGATCGCTTTCTCGTTTCCCAAGCCAATGAAGCGGCGCTTCACCATCTCGAGAAATGGTCGACATGGCCTGTCCGCGCTACCGTCCTCGTCGGCCCGCGCCGCTCGGGCCGGAGCCTTCTCGGCCGGCTCTTCGTCGAGCGCACCGGGGGAAGGCTCTTCGACGATGCGGAAGAGCATGACGAGGAGGAGCTTTTTCACGCATGGAACCGGGCACAGGACGACCATCTCCCGCTGCTGCTGATCGCCGACCGCTCACCGCCCGACTGGGCCCCGACGCTGCCGGACCTTGCGACACGCCTCGCGGTGACGCCGGTGACGCAGATCCGACCTCCCGATGACGAACTGTTCGGATCGCTCCTCGAACTGCATTTCGCCGACCGCGGTATGCATCTCGCGCCGGATGCCAGGCGTTACCTGACCGAGCGCTGCGAACGCAGTTACTATGCCGCCGAGCGACTGGTGCAATGGATCGACCGCTACGCGATGGCCAATCGCGCCCGGCTGACGATTCCGACGATCCGTGCGGCGCTGGAGCAGAAGGGACAGGCAGCATGAGCGAGGCCGATCCGATCGTCGAACGAGCCGGAGACGCGATCGAGGCTTTCGGTCCCGATCGCTTCTTCAATCGCGAACTGTCCTGGCTTCATTTCAACCGACGCGTGCTCGAGGAAGCGATGAACGAGGATCATCCGCTGCTCGAACGGCTGCGCTTTCTCTCCATTTCCGGCTCCAACGTCGATGAATTCTTCATGGTCCGTGTCGCCGGCCTCAAGGGGCAGCAGCTCCAGGACATCGAGGAACGCTCGATCGACGGACGCACGCCGACGGAGCAGCTCAACGAGATCGCTGCCATGGCGGACGAACTCACCGCCGAGGCGCAGCGTGTCTGGCAATTACTATCCGACAAGCTCGACGAGGCGGGCGTGAACGTCATCCACCGCGACGAGTTGACCGATGCCGAACGCGAGGATCTTTCCGAACGCTTCGACGGCGAGATCCTGCCGGTCCTGACCCCGCAGGCCATCGACAACGTCAATCCCTTTCCCTTCGTCCCCAACGCGGGCTTCGGCCTCATCTACAATCTGTTCGATCCGGCCGCAGGCGAGCATATCGTCGAATTGCTAATGATCCCCTCGAGCCTGCCGCGCTTCTTCGAACTTCCGTCGAATGGGCCTGCCAAGCGCCTGATCGCGATCGAGATGGTCGTGCGCGAGTTCTTCGACCGGTTGTTCCCCGGCTTCGAGCGGCACGAGGCGGGGGCTTTCCGCGTCCTTCGCGACAGCGACATCGAAATCGAGGAAGAGGCCGAGGATCTGGTCCTGACCTTCCGCAGCGCGATCAAGCGGCGCCGGCGCGGGCGCGTCATCCGGCTCGAGATTGCCACCGATACACCCGAAAGCCTTCAGCGCGTTATCACCGAGGGCCTCGAAGCCGATGATGCGCAGGTGCTCGAGAGTTCCGGGCTCATCGGCATCGCCGATCTCGAACAAGTCGTCGAGGTCGATCGCCCCGACCTTAAATTCCCGCCCTACAACCCGCGTTTTCCCGAGCGGATCAAGGAGTATGGAGGCGACTGTTTCGCCGCCATCCGGGCCAAGGATATTATCGTCCACCACCCTTACGAGACATTCGATGTCGTCGTCAGCTTCCTGCGCCAGGCGGCGGAAGATCCCGACGTGCTGGCAATCAAAATGGCGCTCTATCGCGCGGGCAAGCAGTCGGAGATCATCGAAGCGCTCGCAGCGGCGGCCGAGGCGGGCAAGTCCGTCACTGCCGTGGTCGAACTCAAGGCCCGGTTCGACGAGGAGCAGAACCTTTTCTGGGCTGCGCGCCTGGAACGGGCCGGGGTGCAGGTCGTCTACGGCATCTTCGAGTGGAAAACCCACGCCAAGACGTCGATGGTCGTACGGCGCGAAGGTGGCAAGACGCGCACCTACACGCATTGGGGGACGGGCAACTACCATCCCGTCACGTCGAAGATCTATACCGACCTCAGCTATTTCACCGCATCGACCCGCGCGGCGCGCGATGCGGCCAAGATGTTCAATCTCGTCACGGGGTTCATACAGCCCCGGGGCGTCGAGCTGGCGACCTTCAGTCCCGCCAGCCTGCGCGATCGTATCCTCACGCTGATTGACCGCGAGATCGACAATGCCAAGGCAGGCCAGCCCGCCGCGATCTGGGCCAAGATGAACCAGCTCGTCGACCGCGAGGTGATGGACAGGCTGTATCTGGCCAGCCAGTCGGGAGTGTCGATCGATCTGATCGTGCGCGGTATCTGCTGCCTGCGACCGGGAGTTCCCGGCCTTTCCGAGAACATCCGCGTCAAATCCATCGTCGGACGGTTCCTGGAGCACAGCCGCATTTTCGTATTCGCAAACGGCGCGCGGCTGCCGCACCGAAAAGCCCGCGTCCTGATCAGCTCCGCCGACTGGATGCCGCGCAATTTCGATCGCCGGGTCGAATATATGATGCCGATCGAGAATCCGACCGTGCATGCGCAGGTGCTCGACCAGGTGATGATCGCCAATCTCATCGACAATGAGCAGAGCTGGGTTTTGAATGAGGATGGCAGTTACGACCGGGTCGTGGCCGGCAAGCGCCGCTTCAACTGCCACCATTATTTCATGAACAATCCCTCGCTCTCCGGCCGCGGTACCGCGCTGGCGGGCAAGCGTATTCCCAAACTCAAGCTCACTCAGCGCGGCGGATGATCGACAAGCTCGATTTCGGCCCCGTCGGCATCATCGACATCGGTTCCAACTCGGTGCGGCTCGTCGTCTACGGCGGGACCGAACGCGTACCCTCCATCCTCTTCAACGAGAAGGTCATGGCAGGTCTGGGCTCCGGACTGGGATCCAGTGGTGCGATGGATGAGGAAAGCATGGCGATGGCGCTCGATGCGCTCGCCCGCTTCCGCGTCCTGTCGAAGCAGATGCGCGTGAAACGGTTGCGGACCGTCGCGACCGCAGCGGTGCGCGATGCCAGCAACGGACCCGATTTTCTCTATGCCGTAAGCCGGATGGGACTGAAGCCCGCATTGCTAACGGGCGAGCAAGAAGGAGTTGCTTCGGCGCTCGGTGTCCTCAGTGCGATTCCGAGCGCCAACGGAGTGGTCGCCGATCTCGGCGGCGGGAGTCTCGAACTGGCAGGCGTCGCCCGCGGGGCCGCCGGCGCCGTGTCCAGCCAGCCGATCGGCGTGCTTCGCGTCGGAACACCGCCGGATCGCCAGCTTGTCGCCGCCAAGCTTCAGGATGCTCTCGAAGGCGGTCGGCTCGCGCAGGCCGCCAAAGGCAACGGCCTGTACCTCGTCGGCGGCAGCTTCCGCGCTATCGCGCACCTCGACCTTCGCGAGAGCGGCCATCCGCTGCCGATCGCCCATCAGCATCGGATCGCCTTCGAGCGTCTGCCCGAACTTCATCGCCTCGCCGACGAGTGGAGTGACGACGAGCTCAAAGCCGTCGGAACGATCTCGAGCCGCCGCGCACCGCACCTGCCTGCCGCGACGATGATCCTGGAGGAACTGGTCCGGACGCTGGAGCCTGCACATATCACCATCTCCGCCTTCGGATTGCGGGAAGGGCTTCTCTACCAGGATCTCCCCGATGACGTCCGCGCGCAGGACCCGCTGCTGGCCGCAGCACTTGAAGTCGGTCGTAAATTGGGTCGGTTCGGCAGCATCGGAGCGCTGCTCGACCAATGGATCGCTCCCCTGTTCTCTCACGAGGGACCACGGCGCGCCCGCCTCAGGCTCGCTGCGTGCCTACTGAGCGACATCGCTTGGAACGCCCACCCGGATTTTCGCGCCGAACGCGCGGTCGATCTTGCGCTGCACGGGAACTGGGTCGGCATCGACGCCGAGGGCAGGGCGCTGATCGCCCGCGCGCTTTACACGGCCTTCGGAGGGGCGGACGGGACGGATCCGGGCGGCCTGTCGCTGCTCTCCGATGAGCAGATTGCCAGCGGCATCGCGTGGGGCCGCGCCATCCGGCTCGGTCAGCGCCTCTCGGGCGGTACCGAGAAATTCCTTCGCCGTACCGCGCTCCGTCGGCTCGAGGGAAAACTCGTCATCGAGCTACGCGAAAAGCAGTATCGGCTCTATGGATTGTCGGTACAAAAGCGCCACGAGCAACTCGCCAGCGCGCTGGGATTGGAAGCGGCGGTGCGGTTCGTCTAGGAACCCGTGCGCGTCATCTTGAGCTTGCCGTTCTCGGTCGCGAAAGCGAGCCGACCCTCGACAAGGTCGAGCGCGTCGCTTCCAAACTCTTCGAACCGCCATCCCGACAGGATGTGGAGATTCTCGCGCTCGCCCGCGGCCAGCAGTTCCAATTCCTGCGCCCGTGCGATGAGCCGCGGGGCAACGCCGCTTTCCTTCGCCCGAATCTTCAGCAGCAATTTCAGAAGGTCGCTGACGAGGCTCGCATCCTTGGTCAGCCCCGGACGGCGCGGCGGTTTGGGCGGCATGTCCGCGTCGGATAGCGGCTCGGCGCTCTTCAGCGCTTCCATCAGCCGCCCGCCGATATCATTGTCCTTCCAACCCTTTGACAGGCCGCGAATACGAACGAGATCTTCCTGTTTCTTCGGCGGATGGTTCGCGAGTTCGCCCAGCGTGTCGTCCTTCACGATACGACCGCGCGGCATGTCCTTGCCCCGCGCTTCTCTCTCGCGCCACGCCGCCAGCGCCTTCAACCGACCGAGGACATCGGGCTTGCGGCTCGGAAGGCGCATCCGCTTCCACGCATCTTCCGGCTCGAAGGCGAAACTCGACGGGTCGGCGAGCCGCGCCATTTCCTCGTCGAGCCAGTCGCCGCGCCCAGTCTCCTTCAATTTGTCGAGGAGCATCGGGAAGATCTCGGCGAGGTGCGTCACGTCCGCGATGGCATAATCGAGCTGTCGCTTGTCGAGCGGCCGGCGCGACCAGTCCGTGAAGCGCGCGCCCTTGTCGAGCTGATGGCCGAGAACCGCCTGGACGAGATTGGCGTATCCGACCTGCTCCCCGTAGCCCAGGGCCATCGCCGCGATTTGCGTGTCGAACAGCGGGACAGGGACCTTGCCGGTGAGATTGTGGAAGATCTCCAGATCCTGCCCGCCCGCGTGAAAGACCTTCAAGACCTCGTCATTGTTGACGAGCAGGTCGAGCAGGGGCGTCAGGTCGATTCCGTCCGCCAGCGGGTCGATGGCCGCCGCTTCGTCCTCGGTCGCAATCTGGACGAGGCACAGGATGGGCCAGTAGGTGTTTTCGCGCATGAATTCGGTATCGACCACGACATAGCCGTGGACACTCATGCGTTCGATCAGTTGGGCGAGACTCTCGGAGTCCGTAATCAGGTCATGGATTTTCATTTGCAGGCGGCCCTAGCGCAGTGGGCGCGGCTTGACAAAGACTGCTTGCAAGGCGAGTGCGTGCCGCGACTTTTGGGGCCCATGCCCATCACGGAAAATCTGGAACGATCATGCACGCTTACCGCACCCATCACTGTGCCGCCCTGACCGCAGAAAATGTCGGCGAGACCGTCCGCCTTTCGGGTTGGATCCACCGCAAGCGCGACCATGGCGGGGTGCTGTTCGTCGATCTTCGTGACCATCACGGTCTCACCCAGATCGTCGCCGACGAGGACAGCCCGGCGCTGCCGATCCTCGACAAGCTGCGGGTCGAGAGCGTCGTCACCATCGACGGCGAAGTGAAGGCGCGCTCGGAAGGCACCGTCAACGACCGCCTGCCCACCGGCCAGATCGAGGTGTTCGCGCGTTCGGTCAATGTCGAGAGCGAGGCTGCCGAGCTGCCGCTCCCCGTTGCGGGCGAGCAGGAGTATCCGGAGGATATTCGCCTCAAGTATCGCTATCTCGACCTGCGCCGCGAGACGATGCACGCCAACATCATGCTGCGTTCGAAGGTCATCGCTTCGATCCGCCGTCGCATGATCGATCAGGGCTTCACCGAGTTCCAGACGCCGATCCTGACCGCCTCTTCGCCCGAAGGCGCACGCGACTATCTCGTTCCGAGCCGCGTTCACCCCGGCAAGTTCTACGCGCTTCCGCAGGCGCCGCAGATGTTCAAGCAGCTGCTGATGGTCGCGGGCTTCGACAAATATTTTCAGATCGCACCCTGCTTTCGCGACGAGGATGCGCGCGCGGACCGGAGCCCGGGCGAATTCTACCAGCTCGATTTCGAAATGAGCTTCGTCACGCAGGAAGATGTGTTCAACGCTATCGAGCCTGTTCTTGCGGGTCTCTTCGAGGAATTCGCCGAAGGCCGCAGCGTTACGGCGGCCGGTGATTTCCCGCGCATTCCCTACAAGGAATCGATGCTGAAATACGGCAACGACAAGCCGGACCTTCGCAACCCGATCGTCATTTCCGACGTCGGATCGCATTTTGAAGGCTCGGGCTTCGGGCTCTTTGCCAAGATCGTCGCGGGCGGCGACGTCGTGCGCGCGATCCCCGCGCCGGGGACCGCCGAGAAGAGCCGCAAGTTCTTCGACGAGATGAACGACTGGGCACGTGAGCAAGGCTTTGCGGGTCTCGGCTACGCCACCCGCAAGGGCGGCGAGTGGGGCGGACCCATCGCCAAGAACCACGGTCCCGAAAAGATGGACGCGCTCGCCGACGAACTGGGCCTCGGCCCCGACGACGGCCTCTTCTTCGCCGCGGGCAAGGAAGCCGAAGCCGCCAAGCTCGCCGGTCTCGCGCGCACCCGTGTGGGCACCAGCCTCGACCTTATCGAGAAGGATGCGTTCAAGTTCTGCTGGATCGTGGATTTCCCGATGTTCGAACTTGACGAGGAAACGAACAAGATCGACTTCAGCCACAACCCCTTCTCGATGCCGCAGGGCGAGATGGAGGCGCTGGAAAATCAGGACCCGCTCGACATCCTCGCATGGCAGTATGACATTGTGTGCAACGGCATCGAATTGTCCTCGGGCGCGATCCGGAACCATCGCCCGGACATCATGTACAAGGCGTTCGAGATCGCTGGTTACAGCAAGGAACAGGTCGACGAGAATTTCCCCGGCATGATCGGCGCGTTCCGCTACGGTGCCCCTCCGCACGGCGGCTCGGCGCCGGGCGTCGACCGCATCGTGATGCTGCTCGCCGACGAACCCAATATCCGCGAGGTCATCCTTTTCCCGATGAACCAGAAGGCCGAGGATCTCCTGATGAACGCACCGGCACCGGTGACGGACAAGCAACTCGAGGAACTCAGCCTGGCGATCACCGTCGAACCGGACGAGGACGCCGAGACCCCGGCGCCAAGCGAGTTGGTCGAGGACAACCGCAACTAGTCCAAGGGAACAGGAACCACATTGTCCTGCGAAGGGACGAAGGTGGTTGATGCACATTGCGCTTCCGTGGTTGCGCGGTTAAATCCACGTTTGTGCAAATCGATTTAACAAAAGCGCCGGGACGGGGGACGACGTTTGAGGGGGATATCGCAGCGCGGCTTGCCGGGCTGCGTGCGTCGCTTTCACATCTTCATCTTCGTCAGATCGCGTACGGCAAGCGGTTGATCGTCATCGTCGAGGGCTGGGAGGCGACCGGAAAGCGTGCGTTGCTGCGGCAGATGCTGGCCAGCTTCGACCCCTGTTCCACCCGTACCTATTGCAGCGACGTTCGTCCGATCACGCGCAGCCGGCGTCACTGGCTGGCCGAATATTGGAGCGAGCTGCCTGCCGCAGGGCATAATTCGCTTTTCTATCGCAGTTGGTACCGTCGCCTCGTCGACGAGCGGATCGAGCGTGCGATGAGCGAAAAACATTGGTCGCGCGGTTGTGACGAAATCAACGAATTCGAGGCGCAGCAGAACGATCACGATACGATGATCGTCAAGCTCTTCCTCCATTGCTCGGCCGAAATGCAGGCCCGCCGCGTGCGCGAACGACGCGTCGATCCATGGCAACGCCTCCTGCTCGATGAGCCCGACGTCGAGCGTCCCGATCATGTCAAAGCTTGGAATGCGGTCTTTGCCGAAACCGATACGCGCTGGGCACCGTGGACGCTGATCGACGCCGAAAACAGCGCTGCGGGCATGGTTGCCGCCATGGAGCATCTCGTGAAGACGCTCGACCAGAATTTGCCGAAAGAGGCACCCCGCGAGGACGACAGCGAAGGCGCCCAGATCGTCGACCTGGCGAGCGTTTCGCGATAGCCTCGCAGCCGCGATGCGAAAGAAATCCGATCTTCCCCAGAAGGATTGCGCCGTCTGTGGACGTCCGTTCACCTGGCGAAAGAAATGGGCGAACGTCTGGGACGAGGTGCGCTATTGTTCCGAGCGATGCCGCGGCAACCGTGGGCGCGCCGATCAGGCGTCGGGATAGCTGATCGCTTCGACTTCGTAGAAAATCTCGCCTGCAGGTAGCCGCACGGCGCGCTCGTCGCCGATCTTTGCGCCGATGATCGCCCGTGCGATCGGCGCGGACCAGCCAACGCGCCCGTCACCAGCCTCGGCCTCGTCGTCGCCGACGATCGTGAAGGTCCGCGGTCGGTCCTCCTCGTCGACCAAGCGCACCGTCGCACCGAACCGCACCTCGTCCCGCCTCTCGGCCCGCGCAGGGTCGACGACCTTTGCACCTTTCATCACCTTGGACAGATAGCCCAATCGGCGGTCGATCTCGCGCAACTTCTTGCGGCCGTAGATATAGTCGCCGTTCTCCGAGCGATCGCCATTGCCCGCGGCCCACGAGACGAGCTCGACGAGCTTGGGACGCTCGATACCGAACAGGTCGTCATATTCCGCCTTGATCCGCGCCAGCCCCTCGGGCGTGATGTAGCGCGGGCGCTTGCCCCCCGCCATAGGTCAGCCGGGCCGGTTCGACTTGCCGAGATGGCGAGACACATGCACCGCGCCATAGGAGGGCACGTACGGGTTCAGTCGGTCATAAACCGCGGCATTCTCCACGACCCGCTGCACGTAGCTTCGCGTCTCGCTGAACGGGATGCTCTCGATCCAGGTTAGCGTATCGACGCCGGAGGAGCGCGGGTCTCCATAACGCCTGACCCATTTCAGCGCATTGCCATGGCCGGCATTGTAGCTGGCCGCCGCCAGCGCAAGGTTGCCCTCCCACTGACCCAACCGAAGTGCGAGATAGTCGCTGCCAAGCCGGACGTTGTAGGCCGGATCGCTGGTCAGCCGCCCGTAATCGTACGGCAATCCGCTGCGTCGTGCCTGGTCGCGCGCGGTGCCGGGAAGGAGCTGCATCATTCCAAAAGCATTTGCGTGGCTACGCGCCGAGCGATCGAACGAACTTTCCTGCCGGGTCACACCGTGGGCATAGCTCCATAGCTGCCCGCCGGGCACGCCCGCGTCATGGGTGGGCCAGGCCGACTTGTAATAGAAATCGGTGCCGCTGTTCCGCGCGGCGCGCGCGATCCACACGCCGAGGTCGGGTCGTCCGACCTGCTCGGCGAGGCGGCTCGCTGCGACGCGTTCGCCCTGGCTCTCGAGGCTCTCCGCAAGCGCGCGGACGAAAAGGGCCTGCTCGTCACGACTGTTGGCGAGTCGGGGCAGCGCGGCCACGATCGGCCGCGCGTTGAATTCTGCCAGTACGTTTGTGTCGACGCCGGGAAGGTCCTTTGGCACCGGAATTTCGCGACCCAGGCGCTCGAGCGCCAACTGAGCGTAGAACAGCTCGGGCGTTTCGGCAGCGGCGGCGAACATCTGGTTCGCGCGGGCCGCATTGCCCGCCTCGGCGGCACTACGGCCTGCCCAATAGAGGCCCTTGGTCTTGACCTGCAACGACTGCCCGCCACCCGAATAAAGCTCGAACATCGTGCTCGCCGCATCGAAACGACGCAGTCGATCGCGCGCGATCGTTCCCGCGAGCCAGGCGAGGTCGGTATATTTGTCGCGTACGCCGTAGGGCTGGAGTGTCTTGTCGTCGCCCGGAACGAATGCGTCCTCGAGTTGACGCGCGATGTTGAAGGCGGTGGCATAGTCACGCGAGCGGTTCGCCTCGTCCGCTGCCAAAAGCAGCATCTCGAACCATTTGTCGATATCGGTGGGGCGCGTGGTGAACTGGTGAGGCTGGGCCAGGAGCGCGTGCGACTGCGAGACGGCGCCGGCACTGCGATAATAGCGGGCGCGGTCCATCAGAAGCCCGGCATGGCTGGCCGCCTTGTCCTGCACGCGGGCAAACAGGGCATTGGCGTCGCTTGCGCCCGTTTGGAGCGCGATACGGGCTTCGGCAATGGGCCGCTCGGCAGGCGTGGCGAGGTCGAGGATCTGTGCGGCACGGCGCGGCTCGCGCTCGAACAGAAGCGCATCGATCCGGCGATCGTGATCCGCGCGGGTCAGCGCACTCCAGAAACGCGACCGGATCAGCCCTTCGTCTTCGCCCTGGAGACTGGGCTGGAGCCATGCAGCCTTGGCGGCCGCATTGGCTTCCGGCGTGCGTCCGACGCTGGCAAATGCTTCGGCGAGCCGCGCCCAGCCACGCCCGCTTTTCGGCGGAGCGATGCGAAAGAATTCGATGACCTGTTCGGGTCGTGCTCCTGCGCCGAGGGCGCTCTCGGCGCGCGAGCGGATCGTCGAGACTTCGGGGAAATCGGGATAGGCGATGGCGAAGCGCGCCGCCCGCTCGAAACTCGGGCGGTTGTCGCGACGCAACTGGCGCCATTCCGCGATCGCAGCGTCGATCTGCTGCGTAGTCGGGCGCACCTGCGCCACGGTGGCGACGCTCGAGGCCGTCGCGCTCCTGTCGACACCCTCCGTCAGCACCGACGACCCCGCCGCGCTGGAAAGGATGACGATCGAACCGAAGAGGAGCTTGTTTCTCATGGTAGACATAATGGGCAAAGACTTCTTATCACGCGCTGAACAATTCTCTTGAGGAAGGGCTGGGAGCGCCAAACCGTTCCCCGGAAAGGACAAAACTCATGTTTAAGGGCTCAATTCCCGCGCTCGTCACCCCGTTTGACGCCGACGGTGCGGTCGATCTCGATGCCCTGCGCGCCTTCGTCGACTGGCAGGTCGGCGAGGGAAGTCACGGCCTCGTGCCCTGCGGTACCACCGGCGAGGTCGCGACACTGAGCGCCGAGGAGCATCGCGCGGTCGTTCACGCGACCGTCGAGCAAGCGAAGGGCAGGGTGCCCGTAATCGCGGGATGCGGCGGCTACAACACCGCTGCGGTGGCGCAAAACATCCAGATGGTCGCGGAGGCGGGCGCGGACGCAGCGCTGTGCGTCGTTCCCTATTACAACAAGCCCAATCAGCAGGGTCTGGTCGCTCATTTTACGCACCTTGCGGAGACCTCGCCCCTACCGATCATGGTCTATAACGTGCCCAGCCGCACGGTGGCCGATCTCGGCGTGGAGGCGATGGGCGAGATCGCGAAGCACGAAAAGATCGTCGCCATCAAGGACGCCTCCGGAGATCTCACGCGTGTCACCGCGCACCGCGCCTTGTGCGGCGAGGGGTTCGCGCAGCTCTCGGGCAACGACGACCTATCGCTCGGCTTTTCCGCGATGGGCGGCGTCGGCTGCGTGTCGGTCAGCGCGAATGTCGCGCCGAAGCTTTGCTCGCAATTCCAGGAGGCCATGATGGCAAAGGACTGGGACCGCGCGCTGGAATTGCAGGACAAGCTCTTTCCGCTCCACAAAGCGCTCTTCGCCGACGCCTCTCCCGGTCCTGCGAAATATGCGCTTTCCAAGGTGCGGGCCGGATTTTCGACCCGTGTCCGCCTACCGATTACCGAGCCGTCCGAGGCCGCTCGCAACGCCGTCGATGCGGCCTTGGCACACGCCGGCCTCGCCGGATGAGCAAGGTGTTCAACAAGGTCCGCGTCGTCGCTGACAACCGGCGCGCGCATTTCGACTATTCGATCGAGGAACGGTTCGAGGCGGGCATCGCCCTTCAGGGCACAGAGGTGAAGGCGCTGCGTAACTCCGAAGGTTCGATCAAGGAAAGCTATGCCGCGGTCGAGGATGGGGAGGCGTGGCTCATCAATGCGCATATCCCGGAATATTCGCACGGCAACCGGCTCAATCACGAGACGCGCCGCCCGCGCAAACTGCTCCTGCACGCCCGCGAGATCAGCAAGCTCCTGGGCGGGGTGCAGCGGCAGGGAATGACGATCGTCCCGCTTTCCATCTATTTCAACGGCGAGGGCCGGGCGAAGGTCGAACTTGGCTTGGCCAAGGGCAAGAAAGTTCACGACAAACGCCAGACGATCAAGGATCGCGACTGGAAGCGCCAGCAGCAGCGGATCATGAAGAACCATGGCTAGACGGCCCCCGGGGCCCTTCAAGCGCTTTCTCGCGCGCCATGCGCCGACCCGCGCCGAGCTGATGCAATCGCGATGGCTCAAACCGGTCCGACGCTATATCGCCGGATCCGAATATTGGCGATTCACGCGCCGTAGCGTGCCGCGCGCGGTGTTCGTCGGCATGTTCATCGGCGTCTTCCTGATGATCCCCGGCACCCAGATGATCGCCGCAGCCGCCATGTCGGTTCCGCTGCGCGCCAACATTCCGATGGCCGCCGCCGTGACGTGGATCAGCAATCCCGTCACGACACCGGCGTTCCTGCTGGCAAGCCTGGAAGTTGGAAGCCTGTTCGGCTTCCGGACGAACGTCGATGCCTTCATGAATCTGGTGCGCGAGCAGGCCAGCCTGTCGCAATGGTTCGCTTGGGCCTTGTCGGATGCCGCTCCGGCAGTCATGTTCGGCCTGTTCGTGATCGCGCTTGTCCTCGGGCTCCTCACCTACGTCATTTCGGTCGTGGGTTGGCGACTCTGGATTGCGCGGCGTTGGAAGCATCGTAATCTGCCCCCCCCCGCCTAGTTTTTCCGTTCAGGAGTGAATCCCATGACCCGTTTGATGATCCTCATGCTGGCGTCGACCAGCCTCGCCGCCTGTGCCACCACGATGGACAATGATGTCACGATGGGTCAGGAGCCGCGACCCGAAGCGCCCGAGGTCGACACCGCCATCGTCGACAATGACGAGGTCGCCAATTCGTCGGGCAATAACGCGACGACGGCCTCGCTGTCTGACGACCCGGCGGGGCAGCCCGAGCTCGGCACCTACGGCTTCGATCAGACCGGCGCCCAGCCGAGCGTCGCTCCGGGTGACGATTTCTATCGTTATGCGAATGGTGTCTGGGCGGACACGACCGAAATTCCTGCCGACAAGTCCAACTATTCGATGTTCGGCGCTCTCGATGATCTTTCCAAGGACCGGACGAAGGCGATCATCCTCGAAGAGGCGAACAAGCCGTCGAGCCGGATCGGTGCGGCCTACACCGCCTTCATGGACGAAGCGTCGATCGAGGCGAAGGGAATGGCGCCGATCCAGCCCATCCTGGCCGAGATCGAAGCGGTCGACAGCTGGCAGGACTATGCACGCCAGGTCGGACGCGGCGATCGGCTGGGCTTCGGCGGCGCGCCGCTCGTCTGGTACGTCGGGCAGGATTCGGGCGATAGCTCGCGCTACATCCTCACCCTCTACCAGTCGGGTCTCGGCCTTCCCGATCGCGATTATTACCTGCAGGACAGCGAGCGCTTCACGAGCGTGCGCAGCGCCTACGTCGATTATCTGACCGACATGCTGTCGTTCGCGGGCGTCGCAAACGGACGCGAGCGGGCGCAGGCGATCCTCGATTACGAGACCAAGCTTGCCGAAGTGCACTGGGACCGCAATCGTCGCAGCGACAGCGAGGAAACCTACAATCCCATGAGCGTCGCCGAGATGAAGGCGCTCTATCCGAACTGGGCCTGGGACACGATGTATGCCCAGGGCGAGTATGACTTCTCGCGCCTCAACGTCGCGACCCCCAGCGCCATCTCCGAGGGCCTCGAAATCGCCTCGAACACCGATCTTCGCGTGCTCAAGGACAAGATGCTGGTGAGCGCGGTCTCGAGCTTCTCGAGTGCACTGCCCGCCGCCGTCAACGACCGCAACTTCGCCTTCTACTCAACGACGCTGTCGGGCGTTCCCGAGCAGGAAGTCCGCTGGAAGCGAGGAGTCGACTTCGTTTCGGGAACCGTGCGTGACGATGTGGGCAAACTCTACGCCGAGAAGCACTTCCCGCCCGAGTATAAGGCCGAGATGATGAAGCTCGTCGACAATGTCATCGATGCCATGCGCGAGCGGATCGTCACTGCCGACTGGATGGCCGAGGAAACCAAGCCCGAGGCGATGGCCAAGCTCGCCAAGTTCACGACCAAGATCGGCTATCCCGATCGCTGGGAAACCTACGAGGGCCTCGTCATGCGTCCCGACGACCTGTTCGGCAACGTCCAGCGTCGCCGCGAATGGAGCCATCAAGACTCGCTCGCGAAGCTGAACGAACCGCTGCGGCGCTGGGAGTGGGGCATGGCGCCGATGACGGTCAACGCCTACGCAAATTTCGGGCAGATGGAGATCGTCTTCCCGGCCTCGATCCTCCAGCCGCCCTTCTTCGATCCCGCCGCCGATCCGGCGATCAATTATGGTGGGATCGGCGCCGTGATCGGCCACGAGATCAGCCATCACTTCGACGATCAGGGCGCAAAGTACGATTCCGACGGCAATCTCAAGATTTGGTGGACCGACGAGGATTACAAGCGGTTCGAGGCGCGCGGAAAGGCGCTCATCGACCAGTATGATGCCTACGAGATCTTCCCCGGCGAATATGTCGACGGCACCTTCACGCTGGGCGAGAATATCGGGGACCTTGCAGGGCTGTCGATCGCCTACGATGCCTACAAGAAGTCGCTCGGTGGCAAGGAAGCGCCGATCATCGACGGCACCACCGGTGATCAGCGCTTCTTCCTCGGCTGGGCGCAAGTCTGGCGGCGCAATTATCGCGACGAGGAACTCAAGCGGCGGCTCAAGACCGACAGCCACTCCCCATCGGTCCAGCGTGTCTGGGTGATCCGCAACATCGATGCGTGGTACGATGCCTTCGACATCGGCCCCGATGATGCCATGTATCTGCCGCCCGAAGACCGCGTTACCGTCTGGTAGGCGGCAAGCAGGCGATGCTCGACCGCCACGCCGGCCTCGATTCGACGGGAACGGAGGAAGGGCGCCTTGCGCGCGCCCTTCCGCTCGTCGCCGCGGCCGGACTGGCGGCGATCGTCTTGGTCGTCGGCTTTTCCTTCGACCCGGCGCTGGCAAGCGCGGCGGCGGGCGCTGCCCTGCTGTTCGGCGGAGGTTTTGCCTGGGCCCTCACGCGCCAGCGAACCCAAGAACTCGATATGAGCGGGGAGGGCGCCAAGGGGGCTCCCGAAGCGTTCGCGCTCGCTCACGCTGCGCTCCATTTAGCCCGTGATCCGGCTGCGGTGACCGATCGCGATGCGCGCTTGCTGATCGCCAACCAACCTTTTCAAAAACGGTTCGCGTCGTCTCCTGACCCTTTTGCCGAACCACGGTCGCAACCGATGGATTCGGTGCTGAAGCGGGCGTCGAACGAGGGCGAGGTGCGTGCAGAGCTGCCCATCTCTGCGGAAGAGACTTCGTCGATCCATGTGAAGCGGATCGGGACGGGTGACGATTTTCTCCTTCTTTGGCACTTCCTCGCGCGTGAAAAACCCGATCGACTGGAACTGTCTGCGCGGCGGGTCGCGGGAGAAACGGGTGAGCGGCTCGCCGCGGCCGGCGTCCTTTCGGTCCTTGTCGACGACGATGGCCGTCTTGTCGCCGCCAACCAGCCCTTCACGCAGCGTGCTTTCGCCGAAACGCCGCAGGAGGCGCCTCGGCTTACCGAACTTCTTCGCCAGCACGGCGAGGGCCAATTGTCATTGGTGAACGAAGGCGAGAATGCGCCGCTTTTACGCGGCGTCCACGTCCCGCTCGATCCCGACAGCGAAGCCGGCGCGGGCACGTTGCTGCTGTTCGAATCGCAGGAAGCGGGCGGCCTTGCTGCCTCGGAAAATGTGCAGGCACTGCTGGAACTGCTCCCGTTGGGTCTCGCCTTGGTCGATCGCGACGGGCGGTTCCTGACCATGAACCGCGCGTTCCGTGTCGCGGGCGGTGTGCAGGAAGCGAACGGGCCTGCGTATCCCGGGGATCTCGTCGTGAAAGAGGACAAGGCCACGGTTGCCGATACGGTCCGCCGCCATGCCAGAGGGCCCGCCATGTCGGGCGACATCGCGGTGCGGCTCGCGCACAATCCCAAGGAGCCCGTTGCGCTGACCGTCGCGGGGCTTCGCGGCATCGGCGAGGCAAGCGTCCTGCTGCTGCTCAAGGACAATAGCGAGGAAGCCAAGCTCAAGCGCCAGATCGCGCAGGCGACCAAGATGCAGGCGGTCGGCCAGTTGGCGGGCGGGGTCGCGCACGACTTCAACAATATCCTGACCGCCATCATCGGGCATTGCGACCTCATGCTGATGCGCCATACGCCCGGCGACAGCGATTACGACGACATCCAGCAGATCAAGTCCAACTCCAACCGTGCGGCGGGTCTTACCCGCCAGTTGCTCGCTTTCTCGCGCCAGCAGACGCTCCGACCCCAGGTGCTTCAGCTCGCGGATGTGGTGGCGGAGGTCTCGCATCTGCTCAAGCGTCTGCTCGGCGAGACGGTCGAACTCAAGGTCAAGCATGGTCGCGACGTGGGGGCCGTGCGTGCGGACCCAGGCCAGCTGGAGCAGGTCATCGTGAATCTTGCGGTCAATGCCCGCGACGCGATGCTCGACAAGGGCGGGGGAACACTCACGATCCAGTCTTACCCGGTCCGCGCCGATCAGGTGGCGGATATCGGCAGCGAGATTCTTCCCGTGGCCGATTACAGCGCGCTATCGATACGGGATACGGGCTCGGGCATCCCGCCCGCCGTTCTTGGCAAGATCTTCGAGCCCTTCTTCACCACCAAGGAGGTCGGCAAGGGAACTGGGCTGGGGCTTTCGACCGTCTACGGTATCGTCAAGCAGTCGGGTGGCTACATTTTCGCCGACAGCACGGTGGGTGAGGGGACCAGCTTCGCCATCTACTTCCCC
Organism: Sphingomicrobium aquimarinum; assembly: GCF_039655735.1. Lineage (NCBI taxonomy): Bacteria > Pseudomonadati > Pseudomonadota > Alphaproteobacteria > Sphingomonadales > Sphingomicrobiaceae > Sphingomicrobium > Sphingomicrobium aquimarinum. The sequence continues at coordinate 275,129 of NZ_JBBYXH010000001.1, forward strand.
GTCCACGAAATCGCGGTCGAGGAGCAGAAGCGGCCGTCAGCGAAAGCCAAGGGTTCCGAGAACGAGCTGTGGGGGTCCGGCACCATCCTTCTCGTCGAGGACGAACCAATGGTGCGGACCGTCGCCGAGCGTGCGCTTTCCCGCCACGGTTACGAGGTGCTCACGGCCACTAATGGCGAGGAGGCGCTCGAAATTCTCGAGGGCGCCGACGATATCGCACTTCTGGTTTCCGACGTCGTCATGCCGATGATGGACGGGCCTACCATGGGTCGCGAAGCGCGCAAGGACCGGCCCGACCTGCCGATTCTCTTCATGTCGGGCTATGCCGAAGAGCAATTGCGCAAATCCATCGACATCGACAATGTCAATTTCCTTCCCAAACCATTCAGCGTGCAAGAGCTCGCCGAGGCTGTCCGCGCTGTGCTCGAAGACAAATAGCTTGGCGTTCTCGCCGCTGCCCCTTAACGACAGGACCGATATGGCGCAAAACCTCTCCATAATGCTGGTCGAAGACGAGCCGCTGATCGCGATGATGCTCGAGGATTTCCTCGAATCGTTGGGCCACTCGGTCGCGACGACCTGCGATGCGGTCGATGCCGCGCTTGAGTGGCTCCAAGACGGGAAGCCCGATCTGGCTATTCTGGACGTCAACGTCGGCGGGCAGGCGATCTGGCCGGTCGCCGAACTGCTCGCCGATCGCGGGGTGCCGATTGCGCTTGCGACCGGCGGTCATGTGACCGATCCGCCCGAACGCTTTGCAAACACCCCAACGCTCGCCAAGCCCTTTACCATCGACCGTGTCGAGCCGGTGATCGCCGAGGCGCTGGCTCATGCCGACAGTGCGTAGGACGTGCGCTTCTGGCTCACGGCAGCCGTCATCGCGCTCGGCGCGGCCCTTCTCCTTTTGATGGCGTTGGAAGAACGACTGCTCTTTCCCGCCCATGCCGTGGGAGAAGGCGAACCGCTTCCCGAAGCCGCTCGGGAAATCGAAACCCGTTCGGCGGGCGGGCATCGCCTCGTCGGCATTCATATTCCGCCCGCGCAGCCGAGCGACCTCATGGTCCTCATCTTTCCCGGCAATGTCTGGAACAGCGGCGATGCGGCCATGCTCGCGCACACGCTCTTTCCGAAAGCCCATGTCGTCAGCTTTCATTATCGCGGCTACCGCGCATCCGAAGGCTCGCCCAATGCAAAAGCGCTCCTCGCCGACGCCCCGCTCGTTTACGACGCCGCGCTCGAGGCTACGGAGGCCGCGCGCGTCCTAGTGGTCGGAATGAGTATCGGAACGGGCGTCGCCACCTACCTTGCTGCCGACCGCGAAGCCGAGGGGCTGATCCTCGTCACGCCGTTCGATTCGTTGCGTCAGGTCGCTGCCGATGCCATTCCGATGCTCCCCGTCGGCGCGCTCTTCCGCAACGAAATCGCCTCCGCCAAAGCCCTCGCGGCGCAACAGCTGCCCGTCGCGATCATCGCTGCCGAACAAGACGAAATCATCTCGAAGCCTCGCACCGACGGCCTTCGAGCAGTAGCTTCCAACCTCGTCCTCGATCGCACGATCGCGGGCGCGGGGCACAACGATCTCTACGGACGGCGAGAATTCGCCGCCGCGATGCACGAAGCGCGGGACGCAATTCTAAGCCGGTAGAGCGCCAATCCGTTCTCCCCTTGTTCTTGCGGAACAAACTGTGTACATCGTTCTCGTGACCAGCGCATTCTGCCGCTGGCGATTGACGAAAGGGGATGGATGATGGCAGCCCAGTTGAAAGTCGTAGATTCGGGGAAAACCAACATGGACAGCGATCGGCAGAAAGCCTTGGACGCCGCCTTGGCGCAGATCGACCGCGCCTTCGGCAAGGGCTCGGCGATGAAGCTGGGCAGCCGCGAAAAGATCGAGATCGACAGCGTCTCGACCGGTAGCCTCGGGCTCGACATCGCGCTGGGAATCGGGGGGATTCCGCGCGGCCGTATCGTCGAGATCTACGGGCCCGAAAGTTCGGGAAAGACCACGCTCGCGCTTCACTCGATCGCCGAAGCGCAGAAAGCCGGCGGCACAGCCGCTTTCGTCGACGCCGAGCATGCGCTCGACCCTGTCTACGCCAGGAAGCTGGGCGTCGACATCGACGAACTGATCGTCTCGCAGCCCGACACGGGTGAGCAGGCACTGGAAATCGTCGATACGCTGGTGCGCTCCAACGCCATCGACGTGCTGGTAATCGATTCGGTCGCCGCGCTGGTGCCGAGGGCCGAGATCGAGGGCGAGATGGGCGACAGCCACGTCGGCCTGCAGGCCCGTCTGATGAGCCAGGCGCTGCGCAAGCTGACCGGCTCGATCAACCGTTCCAAGACGACCGTCATCTTCATCAACCAGGTCCGCATGAAGATCGGCGTGATGTACGGCAATCCCGAAACGACGACGGGCGGCAATGCGCTGAAGTTCTATGCTTCCGTCCGCCTCGACATCCGCCGCACCGGTCAGATCAAGGATCGCGACGAGATCGTCGGCAACTCGACCCGCGTGAAGGTCGTCAAGAACAAGGTCGCCCCGCCCTTCAAGCAGGTGGAGTTCGACATCATGTATGGCGAGGGCATCTCCAAGTTGGGTGAAATCCTCGATCTGGGCGTCAAGGCCGGTCTCGTCGAGAAATCGGGCAGTTGGTTCAGCTACGACAGCACGCGAATCGGACAGGGTCGCGAGAACGCCAAGACCTTTCTCAAGGAAAATCCGGAAATGGCGAACGAGATCGAGCAAGCCATCCGCGGCAATCGCAAGGAAGAGCTCGAGGAAGCAATGATGACGGGTCCCGACGCGGACGACTGATCGAAGAATTGTTTTTCTGAATCCGGCAGGGCCCGCTTCGGCGGGCCCTGTTTTCATATGGACACGGTGGGCGTCGCGATATCCATCCCGCCCGGCGCCAGATCAGCGTATGAAAGCGGTCAGCAAAGCTCGCTCTCGTCGGTGGCACGAAGAGGCGCGGTCGTCGCAACTTCGGCTGAACGGCGGCGGAGCAGTCTACCGCGCTCGGTGACGGTCACGATCGCGAGCGCTGTCACGCCGATGAGTGCGAGGCCGGAAAGATATGGCGTGAGTGACCCGTCGTACGCCTGCCCGATCGCGGCGCCGATGACCCCCGCGAGGATGGTGCTGAGCGTTCCTTGGGTCGAGCTCGCGGTGCCGGCAATCGGCGCCATGTTGCTCATCGCCAGCGTACCGAAATTGGCCGTGCAGAAGGCGAAGGCCACCATGGTCGCGGCCATCAGAACGGCGAAGCTCGCGACGGTGGACCCGACGAACTCGTGCCATCCAAGATGCAAGCAGGTCACGAGAACAAAGGCGATGAGACCGCCGTGGCCGACCGGGCGTAGTCCGAAGCGTCCCACGATCCGACTATTGGTCCAGCTGGCGAGGCTCATGGGTCCAGCGATCGCGGCGAAGATCCATCCCAGATCCTCGGGCCTGCCGAAGACCTCGCCGATGATCTGCTGGATCGATGCCAGATAGGCGATGAGGGTGGAATAGACGCTCGTCAGCCCAAGCGTGTAGCCGAGCGACAGACGATCGCTTAGCGTGCGCGAGATGCCTTCCCTAAGGCTCGTGAGACTGATCGGGCGCCGATACTCGGGGTTCAGCGTCTCGGTCAGGCGCGCCATGCTCCAGACGAACAGGACGACGCCGTATAATCCGAGGGCGTAGAAAATCAGCCGCCAGGGCCCGATTCCGAGCATGAGCTGGCCCAGGCTCGGTGCGATCACGGGAATGACCATGAAGACCATGTGGACGAGGCTCATGACCGAGGCCATCCGCTCGCCTTCGTACAGATCGCGCACGATGGCGAGCACGAGAACGCGGCTGACCGCGCCGCTCGCACCCATCGCCGCGCGCGCGATGAGCAGAAGCGTAAAGTCCTGCGCCGAGGCGGCAAGGAATGAGAAGAGAACGTAAAGCCCCACTCCCGCTGCCAGCACCGGCTTTCGTCCGAAACGGTCGGCGAGGGGTCCCCAGAGCATCTGGCTCGATCCGAAGCCCAGGATATAGGCGACGATTACGAGCTGCGTGCGATTGGCGTCGGAGACGCCGAGATCGGCGCCGATCGACGGGAGGGCGGGCAACATGGTGTCGAGCGCGAGCGCGTTCATCGCCATCATGCCGGCGAGCAGAAAGACCACTTCACGAGGGCCGACGCGCCGCTTTTCGGGAGACGTGGCGGAGGGAGTTGCTGTCATCCGGGGTCGCTGGCCTATCCCGTCCCGACATGCAACAAGCATCGTCCCGAACCCGCTGGAGTAGCCCTTTCATGATTATCGTCCACCATCTCGAGAACAGCCGGTCGCAGCGAATCCTTTGGTTGCTCGAGGAATTGCGGCTCGATTACGAGGTGCGGCGCTACGAACGCGATCCCAAAACGATGCGCGCGCCCGCCGCGCTCAAGAAGGTGCATCCACTGGGCAAATCGCCGCTCGTCGAAGAGGATCATGTCGTCCTCGCCGAAAGCGCGGCGATCATCGAGCATTTCGTCGCGAGGAGCGGCCGCTACGGCCCTCCAGAGGACCCGCTTCTCGCGCGCCTCTACAATTTCTACATGCATTATGCGGAAGGCTCGTTGATGCCGCCGCTGTTCGGCAGTCTCATCGTCAAGCGGCTCGGCATCCTCGGCCGCCCCGCCCGCAAACCTCTGCGCGGGATGCTGCATGAACATTTCGCGTTTCTCGATCGCGAACTTGCGGCGCGGGAATGGTTTGCGGGGCCGGACCTGACGGCCGCCGACATGATGATGAGTTTTCCGATGGAAGCCGCACAAAGTCGCGCGGGGCTGGACGAGCGCTACCCCAATATCCGCGCGTGGCTGAAGCGCTGTCACGAACGTGAAGCCTATCAGGCAGCGCTCGCGCGTGGCGGCTCGTACGATTACGCCTAGTTGACGCAGGCAAGGCGGGTCCGCACAACGGCGCCGATAAAAGTCTCCTGGGGGAGTGTGAAATTATGGACGACCTGACGCAGCCCAGGACCGGCGGCATCGGCCTGCAATGGCAGATGCTGATCGGCTTCCTTGTCGGCCTGATCTTTGGCCTGATCGTCTATGCGACAGCACAGGACGCAGGCTGGGTCGAGCAAGTCAGCCAGGTGACAGGGTTCATCGGGCAGCTGTTCCTGCGGCTGTTGTTCATGCTCGTCATTCCCTTGCTCTTCTCCGCGCTCGTCGTGGGGATCGCGGAGATGGGGGATGCGCGCAGCCTCAAGCGGGTGGGCCTGCGGACGCTGTTCTACACGGTGTTGTTGTCGAGCGTCGCGGTGGTCATCGCGCTTGCTGCGGCGAATATCTTCCAGCCGGGCGCGGGTGTCGATCGTGCCATCGCCGAGGGCCTGCTTGCGGATGCCGCGGAGGGCGCCGCCGCGATCATCGACCGCAACGCCGAGACCCCTGGCGGCCTCGATGCGGTCCTGGCCATCGTGCCGTCCAACGTCTTCAGTGCCATGAGTGCCAACGACATCCTCGCCGTGATGTTCTTCGCGCTGTTCTTCGGCATTGGCCTACTGTTCACCGACAGCAAGCAGGCGAACATCCTGCAGGCCGGCATCGAAGGTGTCTTCCACGTCACCATGAAGCTCATCATGTGGGTCATCCGCCTGGCGCCCATCGCCATTGCATGCTTCATGTTCAACCTCGCCAGCGCGTTCGGGTGGGACCTCCTTCTTCGCCTCGCGGCCTATGTCGGCGTCGTGCTGCTCGCGCTCGCGGTGCACATGTTCGTGATCTATCCGATCGTGCTGCGGCTGTTCGCCGGCGTCAGTCCGATCTGGTTCTTCAAGAACGTCAAGGAAGCGATGCTGATCGCCTTCTCTACGGCAAGCAGCAACGCGACCCTGCCTTACGCCCTGAAGGTCGCCGACGAGAACCTCAAACTCCCGCGCGCGCCCGCCCGCTTCGTTCTCACCATCGGCGCAACTGCCAACCAGAATGGCACCGCCATGTTCGAGGGCATCACGGTGCTCTTCCTCGCGCAGTTCTTCGGTGTCGACCTCACCATCGGTCAGCAGGTCATCGTGCTCCTGATGTGCATCCTTGGCGGCATCGGCACGGCAGGCGTTCCCGCCGGCTCGCTGCCCGTGGTCGCGCTGATCCTCGCGATGGTCGGTGTGCCACCGGCGGGCATCGGTATCGTCCTCGGCGTCGACCGGTTGCTCGACATGTGCCGCACGACCCTGAACGTCACGGGCGACCTGGCCATCGCCACGCTCGTGTCCAAGGGCGAGGACGACAAGCCCAAGACGGAGCTTTCCGACCTCCAGACCGCATGACCCTCGACGACCTCCCGTCGCGCTACGATACGATTCTCTGCGATGTCTGGGGTGTGATTCATGATGGCGCACGACTGTTCCCAGATACGCTTGCGCGGTTAGAACGCTGGCGAGAGGAAGGGCGAACGGTCGTCATCCTCACCAACGCGCCGCGGCCTGCGGATCGCGTCGTGGCGGACCTCGAAGCGATAGGGCTGTCGCGCGAGCTGTGGCACGACCTCACTTCCAGCGGGCAGGCGGGCATCGAGGCGCTCACCCACCCACCCCGCAAGGTCGGGTTTGCAGGCAGCCGTTTCGACTATGACGATCTCACCGCACACGGCGTCGACATCGCGCTACGCGGCGAAGCCATCGAGGAAATTGCGCTGACCGGCCTCGATGAACATCGCTCGAGCGTTGCCGAATATGAGGAGGAGATCACCGCTTGGATCGAGCAGAACCTGCTCGTTCACTGCCTCAACCCCGACGTCATCGTCATGCATCGCGGCGAGGAAGTCCTCTGCGGCGGCGCGATTGCGGAGGAAGTCGAGCGAAGGGGAGGGCGAGTGCGTTATTACGGAAAGCCCCATCGACCGATCTACGAGCATGCGTTGAAGCTCGCCGGCAACCCCGACCGCGACACGGTGGTGATGATCGGCGATAATCCCGCTACCGACATGCTGGGCGCGTGCCGGATGGGAATAGCGGGCGTGCTCGTTACTGCTGGCGTTTCCCACGCCGGATACGAATGGGGCGCCGAGTTCGAAAACTGGCGCCCCTTGATGACCGTCGGAGGTCTGTAAAAGCCTAAGCCGCGTCGCCCGCGATTAGGTAACGCTGCTCTTCGGCATTCTTGATGAGTGCCGCCTGCAGCTTTTCGAACGCGCGCACCTCGATCTGCCGGATACGCTCGCGGCTCACACCATAAACCTGGCTGAGATCCTCGAGCGTCTTGGGATTTTCGGTCAGACGCCGCTCGGTGAGGATATGTTGCTCGCGCTCGTTGAGCGCGCTCATCGCATCCATCAGCAGCTCGTGACGGACTCGGCGTTCCTCGTCGTCCTCGACGATTTCGTCCTGAAGCGGCGCTTCCGAATGCAGCGTGTCCAGCCACTGCGTGTCCCCTTCGTCATCCGCACCGCGCATAGGCGCGTTGAGGCTCGTATCGCCCCCGCGCGCCATGCGGCGGTTCATCGAGATGACGTCGTCTTCGGACACGCCCAATTCGGTCGCGATGTGCGTCACGTCCTCGGGCTTGAGATCGCCTTCCTCGAAGGCTTCGATCTGATTCTTCATCCGCCGAAGATTGAAGAACAGCTTCTTTTGCGCCGCAGTGGTGCCCATCTTGACGAGGCTCCACGAGCGCAGGATGAATTCCTGAATCGAGGCGCGGATCCACCACATCGCATAGGTCGCAAGCCGGAAACCGCGCTCGGGCTCGAACTTCTTGACGCCCTGCATCAAGCCGATGTTTCCTTCGGAAATCAGCTCCGAGACAGGCAGTCCATAGCCGCGATAGCCCATCGCGATCTTCGCCACCAAGCGGAGATGCGAATTGACCAGTTCGGCCGCCGCTTCGGTGTCGCCATGCTCTTTCCAGCGGGTCGCGAGCATATATTCGTCCTCAGGGGTGAGGATCGGGAATTTCTTGATCTCCGACAGATACCGGTTGAGGCCGTCTTCGCCTCCGGTGCTCGGGATCGACAATGCTGCGCTCTTCGCCATTCATAGCTCCTTAGCACGTGCGACCTGAATAGGGTCTTGCCGCAGTGCGCTCATGCGGGTCGGTTTTAATAGCCCACCCAATCCTATACGTGAAGGGCATCCAAAAGTTCACGCATGTCCGACGGAAGTGCGCTGTCAAACGACAAACGGTCGCCCGAGGCGGGATGTAGGAACCCTAGCCGCGCCGCGTGCAATGCCTGCCTGGAAAACCCCAGCTCCTTCAAGATCGTTCGATGTTCCTTCTTGGTACGTCCGTAGAACGGGTCGCCGATCAGCGGATGCCCCAGATGGGCCATGTGCACGCGCACCTGATGCGTGCGCCCCGTCTCGAGGCGACATTCGATCAGGCTCGCGGACTTGAGATTGGTTTGCTTCGTCCAGTGCGTCACGGCCCGCTTGCCGCGCTGGGTTTCGACCACCGCCATCTTCTTGCGATTGGCGCTCGACCGCGCGAGCGGCGCATCGACCGTGCCCGACCCCGCCAGCATCAGCCCCGAGGCGACTGCCGTGTAGGCCCGCTCGATCGAATGGTCGGCGAACTGTTTCGCCAGCCCCTCATGCGCGGGGTCGGTCTTGGCGACGACCAGCAATCCCGACGTGTCCTTGTCGATGCGGTGGACGATGCCGGGCCGAGCCACCCCGCCAATGCCGGACAGGCGCCCGGCGCAATGGTAGAGCAGTGCATTCACCAAGGTGCCGTCGGGATTGCCCGCCGCCGGATGCACGACCAGCCCCGCGGGCTTGTCGACAACGATCAGATGCTCGTCCTCGTGAACGATCGTGAGCGGGATATCCTGCGGTTCGGCGTGGTGCGGGCGCGGTTCGGGGACGTTCAACACGAAGCGCTCGTCACCTTTAACCTTTGTCGCCGGATCGCGTACGGCTCCGGCGGCACTTTCGAGTGCGCCCGAGGCGATCAATTTCTTGACCCGCTCGCGCGACAGCGTGCCCGCCACATCAGTGACCGCGCGGTCGAGCCGCCAGCCTGCATGGTCGCTATTCAGCACGATGTCGTGACGCCCCCCGCCCATAGACGCCAAGATGGGGAAGGGCCGGAGACGCTTCAATAGGGGTTGCGTCGCTTCGGCCTGCTGGCCATCAACAGACGCCATGACCGATCATGATTTCGCCGCGCTACTTTGCAGCCGTCTCTGCCACGATCTGATGAGCCCCGTGGGCGCACTCAACAACGGCCTCGAATTGCTTGAGGACGAAAAAGACCTTGGAATGCGCGAACAGATTGTCGAACTGCTCGGCGACAGCGCCGCCGCGACCGCGGCCAAACTGAAATTCTTCCGCCTGGCGTTCGGCGCGGCGGGCGGGTTCGGCGCCGAAATCGATACGGGTGAGGCCAAGATGGTGCTCGAAGGATTGCTCGGTCAGGAGAAGAAGGTCGAGCTCGAATGGATGGTCGAGGAACCGCGCCTTCCCAAGGACGCCGTCAAACTGCTCCTCAATCTCGCCCTCATTGCGGGGGACGCGCTGGTGCGGGGCGGCAAACTCGACGTCGGCGCGGAAAAACGTGGCGATCTCATCGAAGTCGTCATCCGCGCCGAGGGTCCGCGCCTGATCATGGACAAGACGCTGCGTGCGATTCTCGAGAGTGGGCAGGCGCCGGAGGATCCCGAACCTCGCACCGCCGGAGCACTCCTTTCCCTCAAGCTGGCGGAAAGTCTCGGCGGAGGGATCCAGTTCTCCTCGCCCGCCGAGACGGTGATGATGATCGGCGCTTCACTGAACGCCTGAAAATGGCGCATTCGCTAACGCGCTTTTAACCTTCCTTGCGGCATGACGCTCCCGAACAGCTACGGGACGTGACCAAAGCATGGACGATCTGATTGCCGATTTCGTCGCGGAAAGCCGCGAAATGCTCGAGAGCCTGGGGGGCGAGATCGTCGCCTGGGAGGCCGAGCCCAGCGACCGCGCACGCCTCGATAACATCTTCCGCTTCGTCCATACGGTGAAAGGCAATTGCGGATTTTTCGACTTCCCGCGCCTCGAGGCCCTCAGCCATGCTGCCGAAGACGCGCTGTCCGACGTACGCGCCGGTCGACGTCAACCCGATGCCGATATGGTGAGCGCGGTCCTGGCCATCATCGACAAGATCGGGGAGATGATCGAAATCATCGATCAGGGCGAAGAGCTTCCCGAGGGTGACGACAGTGCGCTCATCGCCGCCGTTTCCGGAGAGGGTCCGATCGAAGCGGTCGCCGCTGCGCCTGTGAATGTCAGCGAACCCGCCGCAACGGCACCCACGAGCGCCCCGCGAACCATCCGTCTGTCGGTCGAACTGCTAGACCGGGTCATGAGCGGCGTCTCCGACATGGTGCTTGCGCGCAATGAATTGGCTCGCCGCCTGCGCGAAGCCGACGAGGACCCCGCCGTCGCGGGTGCCTTCGAGCGCCTTTCCTCGATCATCGCCGATATGCGCGACAGCATCACCCGCACCCGCATGCAGCGCATCGAGAATCTTTTTGTCGCGTTGCCCCGCCTCGTCCGCGACCTTTCGGGTGAACTCGGCAAGCAGGTTCTCGTCGATATCGACGGGGGCGACGTCGAACTCGATCGTGAAATGATCGAGATGATCCGCGACCCCCTGACCCATATCATCCGCAATGCGGTCGATCACGGCATAGAGGCGCCCGCCGAACGCCTCACGGCCGGCAAGCGCGAAAATGGGGTTATCAGCGTCTCGGCGCGGCAGTCAGGCAACCAGATCCTCATCGACATCATCGACGACGGCAAGGGCATCGATGCCGACCGCCTCGTCGAAAAGGCCATCGCCAATGGCGTGATCGACAAGAAGGTCGCGCGGGAGATGAGCCGGAGCGACAAACTCAGCCTGATCTTCGAGGCCGGTCTCTCGACCGCCAAGGCCGTCACCTCCGTGTCGGGCCGCGGTGTGGGTATGGACGTCGTGCGCTCCAACATCGAGCGGATCGGAGGCCTCGTCGAAATCGACAGCAAGCCGGGCGAGGGCACGCGCATGACGTTGCGTGTCCCGTTGACGCTCACCATCATCCCGGCGCTGACCGTCTCGATCGGCGACCAGCATTTCGCGATTCCCCGCAGCGCCATCGACGAGATCGTCCGCGCCAATGGTGAAAGCGTCACCCTGGAGCGCGTCGGCGGTGCGGGCATCGCGACCATTCGAGGCCGCCGCGTACCAGAAATCGCGCTTGCGGACGTCCTCGGCCTCGACAGCTCGCTGTCCGACGAAGAACGCACGCTGGTCGTCCTGCGCCCCGCGGGCGGAGACGTCTATGCCCTCGCGGTCGACCGGATCCACGATCACGAGGAACTGGTCGTCAAGCCTGCCGCGCCCGCCGTGATGGCGACCGGCCTCTATGCAGGCACGACATTGGCCGACGATGGATCGCCCATTCTCCTTTTCGATGCTGCGGGGCTCGCGCACGTCGGAGGCGTCAAACTCGAGAAACAAGACCGTACCGCGCGTGTCGGGGAGGGCAAACAGGCCGCCAACGACGATCTGGTCGAACTTCTCCTCTTCCGCTCGCTCGCCGGCCAGCGCCGCGTCATCCGGCTCGGCAATGTCGATCGCATCGAAGATGTCGCCACCAGCGCCTTCAGCCAGAGCGCGGGCGCGATGCGCGTCACCCTGGGCGAACAGATTCTCCCACTTGCGGGGATCACCGACCTGACGGCGCTCGAAGGCCGCGACCGCGTCCGCCTTTTCCGTCTTTCGGACGGCGAGCGCGAGATCGGGTACGTCTTCGACGAAGTGATCGACCTCAAGACCCTCAGCCACGACGTCATCGCTGCCGAAGGGCAGGGCGAGGTCGCAGGTGTCAGTCTGGTGGGTGAGGAACCCGCCGAAATGGTCGACACCCACTATCTCTTCGCCACCCTTGGCGATGACGGCAGACATTGTTCGAACAACCTCGTCTGTGCGCTTCCGGCCGACGATCCCTGGATGAAGAACATGCTTCGTCCGATCGTCGAGGCCGCCGGCTATCGCGTCGTCGCGCGCGGCACCGACGCCGCCGAGGACGCGGACCTCGTCATCGACGCTCGTGCCGATGCCGCCGCGCCAGAGGGGTCGAAGGCAAAGCTTCTCAAGCTGCGCGCGACACCTGACGGCGATGCCGACAGCATCTACCGCTACGACCGCGCAGGCCTGCTCTTCGCCCTCAAGACCGCTGCCGGAGGAGACGTCGCATGAACCTGCTCCTGATCTGCACCATCGGCGACAGCCGTGTCGCACTGGACGCCGCCCGAGTGGAGAGTGTCATCGAACTGGACGCACTCAGCCCGGTCCCGCGCGCGCCGACGCATCTTGCTGGACTGTCGGCGCTTCGCAGCCGGGTCCTTACCGTCGTCGATTGTCGCCGCGCGCTCGATCTCGGTGCGACCGATTTCGCTGCCGACAGGATCCACGAGGCGGCCGTCGTCGAAGTCGAGGGCCATCATTATGCGCTGAGCGTCGATAGCGTCGAGGACGTCGTCGAAGGATCGAGCGATCCGACGCCGGTGCGCGCGAATATGGGCGCAGGCTGGGAACGTGTCGCGCTCGGCATGGTCGACACGCCCGAAGGCCCGCTGCTCCTTGTCGATATCGACGCGATCATCGCTGGCCCCGACGCCGTCGAGACGCGCGCTGCTTAACCGCCTGTTTGCACTTTAACGCTACACCGTCTCACAACGAGACTCCAACCCGAAGGCTGACCCACATGAAGACCTGCCTCATCGTCGATGACAGCAAAGTGATCCGCAAGGTTGCGCGGCACATCCTCGAAACGCTCGACTTCAAGGTCGAAGAAGCCGGCGACGGCAAGGAGGCGCTCAGCCATTGCGAGCAGGAGATGCCCGACGTCGTCCTCCTCGACTGGAATATGCCGGTCATGAGTGGCATGGAGTTTCTGAAGCTCCTGCGCCAGGGCGGCCACGCTGACCAGCCGAAGGTGGTCTTCTGCACGACCGAGAACGACATGGCGCACATCCGTGCCGCGCTGGAAGCGGGCGCGGACGAATATGTCATGAAGCCGTTCGACCGCGAGACGCTGCACGTCAAACTCCAGCTCGTCGGCGTCGCCTAGTCAGGAGCTCCCCATGGGCGGGGTGCTCGCATCCACAACCTTTGACGAACCGGGCCGCACCGACAAACGCGTGCGGCTGATGGTGGTTGACGACAGCACGGTCGCGCGCGCGGTGCTGACGCGCATGATCGAGAGCGATCCCACCTTCACCGTCGTCGCCGATGCACCCACCGCCGAAGATGCGATCGAGCAGCTGCGTCATGTCGACACCGACATCGTGCTTCTCGACCTCGAAATGCCCGGGGAAGGGGGACTGAAGAAGCTTCCCGAAATCCTCGAAGCCTCGCGCGGTGCGCAGGTGCTCGTCTGCTCCTCGCTTGCCGAGGAAGGCGCGCAGGCGACCGTGTCGGCGCTCGCAATGGGCGCATCGGACACCATCCCCAAGCCCGGCACCGGCCGTTTTGGTGGCACGTTCACACAGGTGCTGCTCGACAAGCTCCGTGCGCTCGCCAAGTCGGGTGCGGTTCCCAAACCGGCTATCCCCATCCCGCCAGCGCCGACGCCCGTGCGCCTTGCGAAGCTGCGCAACGATCACGAAGGCCCCATCGACGTTCTGCTCATCGGCTCGTCCACCGGCGGCATCCACGCCCTGGGCAATTTCCTGCGTGCGCTGCCGCCAAAGATCGGCGTGCCCATCTGTATCACCCAGCATCTGCCCGGCGCCTTCATGACCGTCTTCGCGCGGCAGTTGACCCAGTTCGCCAACCGCAAGACCCATGTGGCCGACGACGGCCACCCCTTGCTTGCCGACCGCATCTATATCGCGCCCGGCGACAAGCACCTCGAGATCAAGGCCACCGCTCACGGTCTTATGGCGCGCCTCACGGAGGGCCGCACGGCCGTGGGCTGCCTTCCCTCGGTCGACCCCATGTTCGCTTCGGCCGCCGAGGCCTGCGGCGAGCGCGCCTGCGGCGTGGTCCTTACTGGCATGGGCCGCGACGGCACGGCGGGCGCGCAGCGGCTCGTTGCGTGCGGCTCGGTGGTCATGGCGCAGGACGAAGCGTCGAGCGCCGTGTGGGGAATGCCCAAGAGCATTTTCGACGCGGGTCTCGCCTGTCGCCTTGCACCACCCGAGGAGCTTGCAAGGTTCGTATCCAAGCGTATCGGAGGCGCCGCATAATGGCGATCAGTGACAGCAGCAGCCGGATCCTCGCGGGTCTCCTCGAAGCGCGTACGGGGCAGCAGCTCACGATGAGCCGTCGCTGGCGTATCGAGACCGCGCTCCAGTCGATCCTGCGCAAGCGCCAGATCGGTTCGATCGACGAGCTGATCACGTTGCTCGTTACAAACAAGGAGCCGCGGCTGTCCGACGAAGTCGTCGAAGCGCTGTTGAACAACGAAACCTACTTCTTCCGCGACCGTGCGCCCTTCGACATGCTGGCGCGTGACCTCCTCCCTACGCTCCGAAAGGCACGGATGGCAGAGCGGAAGCTGAGCCTGTGGTCGGCCGGATGCTCGACCGGTCAGGAGGCCTACAGCCTCGCGATGATGATCGCCGAGGACCCTGTCGCGTGGCAGGGCTGGACCATAGAGATCGTGGGCACCGACGTTTCCAGCGCGGTGATCGACCGGGCGCGCGAGGGAATGTTCACGCATTTCGAAGTGCAGCGCGGACTCGGGATCCAGCAGACCGTCCGCTGGTTTGCCGAGAAAGGCGATGAGTGGCAGGTCGCACAGAGCATTCGCGACAAGGTCCGCTTCGAGGTGCGAAACCTGTTCGACACGCCGCCGCGCCCGGGGCGCTTCGATCTCATCCTGTGCCGCAACGTGCTGCTCTATTTCTGCGCGCAACGACGCGGAGAAGCCTTCGAAAACTTCGCGCGTGCCTTGAGGCCGGATGGCGGACTGCTGCTGGGCGCGGGTGAGACCGTCATCGGCCAGACCGACCGCTTCGCTGCCGACCGGATGATGCGCGGCATCTATCGCCTCGATGGCCACGAAAATGTGGATCGGCGCGCTGTCGGGGCTTGACCCGCGGCCTCCGAAAAGTGCCTAACAGCGGCTCCATGGATGTAGTCGATCGACCTTCCCCCAATTGCAACGAGCGGCAACTGCCCGTCTCGATGGTTGTCCTGCATTATACCGGGATGCCCACCGCCGAGGCGGCGCTCGACAAGATGTGCAGCGAGGCCGGCGGGGTGTCCGCGCATTATTGTATCGTCGAGGACGGGACCATCTACCAGCTGGTGGACGAGGAGAAACGCGCCTGGCACGCGGGGAAAAGCTACTGGCGCGGGATTACGGACGTGAATTCCGCCAGTGTCGGTATCGAGATCGTCAATCCCGGTCACGAATTCGGCTATCCCGACTTCCCCGACGAACAGATTGCCGCCCTGATCCCGCTCCTGTCCGACATCAAGAACCGCCATGGCATCAGCCGCGGCAACATCGTCGGCCATTCGGACGTCGCGCCCAGGCGAAAGCAGGACCCCGGCGAGAAGTTTCCCTGGCCCGCGCTTGCCAAGCGTCGCCTCGCGCTTCCCTCGCCGACGCGCGATCTCATGGACCCGTTCTGGACCGATGCCGGCTTCATGCTCGCACTCGAGCGGTTCGGCTATGACGTGACCGACGAAACGGCGGCGGTGGAAGCCTTCCAGCGGCGTTTCCGGCCCGAGACGATCGACGGCATCATCGATGGAGAATGCAGGGCAAAGCTGCTCGCCCTCTTGCTGCCCCGTCCGCAATAGACCATATCGCCCGTCGTCAGGGGGCCGGGCGGCCGCGAGGGAGTGATCCTTCGAGGAAAGTCCGGGCTCCACGGAACGACGGTGCCGGGTAACGCCCGGCGGGCTCGCCTCAGGGCGGGTTCAGGGACAGTGCCACAGAAAGCATCCCGCCGCGCTTCGGCGCGGTCAGGGCGAACGGGTGTGGTAAGAGCGCACCGCGTCGGCGGCAACGTCGGCGGCACGGTAAACCCCACCGGGAGCAAGGCCGAATAGGGGCGGCGCATGAACCGGTTCCGGTTCGTCGCCCGGGTTGGCTGCTGGAGGTCGCCGGTAACGGCGGTCCTAGATGAATGGTCGCCCATCCCGCGACAAGCGGGTGGACAGAACCCGGCTTACAGGTCCCCTGGCGTTTTTCTGCACGACCGCGACAGGACAGGGTGGTCAGCATCGGTTGCGCCACCTAGATGGAAGAGACGATGCCACGCGCACGACGATCAAACGACTGGGGTTTTCCCCGCTGGCGCGCCTACGGTGAATCGAGCCGCGAGGCCGCCAAGGTGCGCCTGTGCGACCGTGTCGATTGTTCCGAGGCTGGAGACCGACCTGCGCCCAAGGCGCCAAACAGCCCGGAACGCTGGTATTTCTGCGAGAAACATGCGGCGGAATACAACAAGAACTGGAATTATTTCCAAGGCTTGTCGAAGGAAGAAGCCGCCAAGCGGGCGGCCGATGAAAGCCGCGACGCCTCGGGGTTCCGCCAGAGTGCGCACTACGAATGGGCGGGCTCGGGCGACGGCAGCAGGAGCCGCGACGAGATGCGTGCGCTCGACCTCTTCGGCCTCGACGCGCATGCGGAGTTCAAGGACGTCCGCCAAGTCTACCGCAAGCGTGCCAAGGAACTGCACCCCGACGTCAATCCGGGCGATGCAGAGGCGGCGGCCGAGTTCCAGAAGGTCAAGGCAGCCTATGACGTGCTGAAAAGCGCCGAAGAACGACGACAGGCCCTCGGCTAGGGCTTCATGTAGGTGGCGGCGACATGCGCCAGCTCGCCGCCATTCTCGATACGCGCAGTCCCCCGCACGAAGGCGATCTTTTTCGTCAGCTTATAACATTCGCACCGCGCGATGATGGTCCCATCGTCGATCGTCGCGGGACGCAGATAGTCCAGCCGCATATCGACGGTAACGATGGTCTTGAAACCACCCAGCTTCTGCCAGACCGCGGCACCGCCGCACGCATCGAGCAAGCCCACGATGGCGCCGGAAGCGAGGATCCCGCCGTCCTCGACGCCCACCAGTTCGGCTTTCGGCTGAAGGCACATCTCGATCCATCCCTCGCCTTCGTCGTGGAACGTGTAGCCGAGCGCCTTGCCGTGCCCGACCGACCCTGCAAGCTTTAGAAAACGCGGTAGATCGAACTCCGCCCCCGGCTCGCCGAGACTGCTCACGCCAACCGCCCCGCCGTTTCCTTGATGAGCGCGATCATGTTGGGAACGCCCTGCGTGCGGTTCGACGACAATTCGTTCGCGAGGTCGAAGGGTGCCAGTGCCGCGTGGATGTCGGTCGCGGCGACCTCGGCAGCGGGCTTGTCCTGAACCGCGCTCAGGACCAGCGCAACGATGCCTTTTGTGATGGCGGCATTGCTATCGGCAAGAAAATGCAGCGTGTCGTTATCCTGCGTCGGATAGACCCAGACGCTGGCCGAACAGCCGCGCACCTTGGTCGCGTCGGTCTTGAGCGCCTCGGGCATCGGCTCGAGCTTTCGGCCCAGATCGATGAGCAGGCGATAGCGATCTTCGCTATCGAGAAACTCATATTCGGTCTGCAGGTCGGACAGGGGAGGAAGGGACATGTCGCCGCCCTAGCCAAGCCTCAACGGTCGCGCAATTCCTCGATCTGACGGGTGAGCGTGTCTTCCTTCTCGACCGCGATCCGTTCGAGCACCTGCACGCGGTCTCGCAGCTTCACCACTTCGTCGCGGAGCATCTTCATTTCGCCATCGTCGGGGACATTCTCGCGGATGCGCTGACGCGTCTTGGCATTTTCCTTCACGACCCCGCCGATGGTGGCGATGAGGACGATCGCGACGACCATCGAAAACGGATCCATGTCTATTCCTTTTCTTCGCGCCGCGGCTCGGGCGGCTGTCCGGCCTTGGGAGGTCGCGGCGGCAAGGTAGCCAGCCTATCGATTTCCTCCGACAGGCGCGAGGGCTTGTCCGTCACGATCCGCTCGAGCGTTTCGAGCCGATCGTAGACCTGGTCGAGTTGTTCGCGCAGCGCGACATTCTCGGCCTTCAGCCTTGCATCTGCGGCGCCCCTTTCATCGGAGCTCCCCTTCCGATTGGTGACATTGCCATATTCGAGCACCAGTCCGCCGACGAGTGCGATCAGCACGATGACAAAGATACCGATGACGATCAGAGTGGACATCAGCGGCCTCTCGCCACGCTCTCGCGTACTCCGTATTCGGGAAGATCGCGCAATGCCTCGATCTGATCGGCGGTCTCGATGCCGCGGTCGGTCGCGATCCGCTCGAGCACGCGCAACCGTTTCTCCAGTGCCTCGATCCGGGCCTCATGCGCCTCGGCTCGCGTGCCCTCCTCACGGCGAACTTCGTTCCCGAGCTCGTCGGTGATCGGGTAGCCATATTTGGCGCGCTGCCAGTTCGAGAGGAACGTCCCGATGCTGGTCAGCGCGATGATCGCGATGATGAATTCAAACGTGCCCATCAATTCGCCCCCTTCTTGCGTTCGAGCTGCTCGATCTCGCGCGCTACGCTGTAGCTCTGATCGGTGACGATGCGTTCGACCGTCTCGACGCGTTCCTTCATCGCGCTCATCTGCGCGCGCAGTTCGGCGTTTTCGCCGGTGAGAAGCTTGATTCGCTCCTCCGCCTCGCGATCCTTGTGCGGATGGATGGCGTTGCCCCAGCTTCCTTCCAGCGGATAGCCGTTCTTGATCCGGAGCCAGGTGGTCAGCACCCAGCCTAGAACCCATGCGACCATCACGATCGTCACGAAGGGCGCAAGTTCGATAAAGAGTGAAAGATCCATTTTTGGCTGTCCCCTATTTGAGCTCGTCGATCTGGCGGGCGAGGACGCGGTTCTCGCTCGTCACATAGCTCTCGATATCGGCGAGGCGACGGTCGATCGAGCGGAACTGGGAATGGATCTGCTTGGCCGACTTGGTCGGCGACGCGCGCACCCCGCGCCAGAAACGCTGGTCTTCCTCGTCCTCGTAGCGAAGTTCGGCAGGCTTATCCTCGGCAATGATCGCCGTGAGGATATAGAGCAGCACGGCCGATCCGCTGCTGGCGAGGATGGCGAAGAGCACCATGACGCGCATCATCGTGAGGTCGATGCCGGTGTAGTCCGACAGTCCCGCGCAGACGCCCGCGACCTTCCCGTTGGCCTTGTCTTTGTAGAATTTCGTGCGGGACGGGGGAGGGGCCATTATCCGCGCTCCCGGCGACGCGCGAGCAACTCCTGGTGCTCGGCGAGGAGATCGTCTGCACGGTCGAGCAGCGCCTGGTCGCGGTTCTGCTCTGGGAGCGCGCACTTGCGGCGCCAGTCCGGATCTTCCGCGCTCATGATCCGCTCGATCGTGCAGAGGCGATCGTCGAGGCGCCGCGCGGCGTCGTGCAGATCCTCGAGAAGCTTTTCGTCCGGTTGCGTCAGCGTCGCCTGACTTTTCCACTTGGTGATATAGTGAAACACCAGCCACGGCAGCGCGATGAAGATCGCTGCAATGGCAAAGAAGCCCATGAATTCGTCCATCATCTTCCCCTTTATCGCGCGCGAGGCGCGTTATTCGATTTATCCCTTGTTCCTGAGCGCGGCCTTCATGGCCTCCAGCTCGGCGTCGACCTTGTCGGACGAACGCAGCTCCGAAATCTCTTCCTCGAGGCTCTTGGGGCCCGTCATGCCGAGCGCGTCGGCCTGGCCTTCCGCCATGTCGGCGCGGCGTTCGAGGCTCTCGAAGCGCGAGAAGGCATCCTGCGTACGGTTGCCGTTGAGGACTTCGCGCGCCTTGTGACGGCTCATCGCGCTTTCGAGGCGATTGGCGATCGAATTCTGGCGGCTGCGGGCCTCGCGAAGCTTCGTCTGCAGCTTCGAAATGTCCTCCTCATAGACCTTGAGCGTCTCTTGGATCTGCCCGATTTCCTCACGCAGACCGTCGGCAAGGTCCTTGGCCTTCTGCCGTTCCACGAGCGCCTGCTTGGCGAGATCCTCGCGATCCTTCGACAAGGCCAATTCGGCCTTCTCGGTCCAGCTATCCTGCAGCCCATCGAGGCGCACCAATGCCCTGCGAATTTCCTTCTCGTCCGCGATCGAGCGCGCGGCGGATGCACGAACCTCGACGAGGGTCTCTTCCATCTCGAGGATGATCATGCGGATCATGCGTGCCGGGTCTTCGGCACGGTCGAGCAGCTCGGTCATGTTAGCTGCGAAAATGTCCCTTACACGGGAAAAGATGGCCATATGCGGCTCCCAATAATCGTTCTCAGTCCCAACTATGCCAGAAACATGCCAGTTCTGGGTGAGCTAGGACTTTCCGGGTTTTCTCCAAAGTCCAAGACCGGAAGATGTGAAACTTCTTGCCAAATGGTGGCAAAAAATACCACATGAAATCCCATGGAGCGGACGAACCAGTTTGTGGGCCAGTCGCTGGCTTTTCTCGACGCCGTCGAGCGTGCCAGCAAGGCCGCCCCGCTCAATCGGCCCGTGCTCGTCATCGGCGAGCGGGGCACGGGCAAGGAACTGATCGCCGAACGCCTTCATCGCCTGTCGACCCGCTGGTCCGGACCCTTGGTGACGATGAACTGCGCGGCGCTTCCCGAGAGTCTGATCGAAGCCGAACTTTTCGGGCACGAGGCGGGCGCCTTCACCGGCGCAAGCAAAGCCCGCCAGGGTCGGTTCGAGGAAGCCGACGGCGGCACGCTCTTTCTCGACGAGCTGGCAACCTTGTCATCGGGTGCGCAGGACCGCCTGTTACGCGCTGTGGAATATGGAGAAATTACGCGCATCGGTGCCTCGAAGCCCGTTCGCGTGGACGTGCGGATCGTGGCGGCGACCAACGAACATCTCCCCAAGCTCGTCGACCAGGGCAAGTTTCGCGCCGACCTTCTCGACCGCTTGAGCTTCGAAGTCGTGACCCTGCCGCCGCTTCGGGCGCGCGAAGGCGATATCACGCTCCTCGCCGAGCATTTCGGACGGCGCATGGCGGTCGAGCTCGACTGGCCCAACTGGCCGGGGTTCGAAAAGCGCGCCGAAGCGCGGCTCGAGGAGTACGCCTGGCCCGGAAACGTTCGTGAGCTCCGCAACGTCATCGAGCGCGCGGTCTACCGCGCCGATGATCCCGAGAGGCCTGTCGCCGAGATCAATTTCAATCCTTTTAAGTCGCCGTGGGCGCCGCTTCCGGGCGATGGCGCTCGCAGCGATTCCGCTGACCCGGATCGCGCGGAGATACCGGGGTCGGAGACCGCTGCGGTTCCGCTCGCCACAGACGATTTCAAGTCCGCGGTTGCCGATTATGAGAAAGCATTGATCGCCGACGCGCTCGAGCGCCAGCGCTACAATCAGCGTGCGACGGCCGAGGCGCTGGGCCTCAGCTACGATCAGCTGCGCCACGCCATCAAGCGACTGAAGCTCAACACCGATCCGATCGATTAATTTCGCTCATCGCTCCCCAAGTGCAACGGTGGGCGTCCGCGCGCGTTGGCGAGGTGAACCCTCAAGGACCAACAGGAGCATTTCATGGCCTTCACCCTTCCCGAACTTCCCTTCGCCAAGGACGCACTGGGCGACAACATGTCCGCTGAGACGCTGAGCTATCATCACGGCAAGCATCACAAGGCCTATGTCGACAAGACCAACAAGGCGATCAAGGACCATAAGCACGACCTGAAGAGCAAGAAGCTTTCCGAGGTCATCAAGCACGCCAGCGAGAATGGCGAGCAGGGTCTCTTCAACAACAGCGCGCAGGTCTGGAACCATAGCTTCTTCTGGCAAGGTCTCGCCCCCGAGGGTTCGACCAAGCCTTCAGACAAGCTCCAGTCGATGATCGAGAGCGATTTCGGGTCGACCGACAAGCTTCTCGAAAAGCTGCAGGAAGAAAGTGCCGGCCATTTCGCCAGCGGGTGGGGTTGGCTCATCCTCAACAACGGCAAGCTGGAAATCACCAGCCTCCACGATGCCGACACGCCCGTCGTGCACGGCATGACCCCGCTGTTCACCGTCGACGTCTGGGAACATGCCTATTATCTGGACTACCAGAATGCGCGCCCCGACTATCTGAAGAGCGTGCTCCACAACATCGTCAACTGGGATTTCGTCAGCCAGAACCTCGACGGCAACGGTATTTCCCGCGCCGACCAGGACGCCTAGACTTCCTGTTCATACGAACGATGAGGGCGGTGACTTCGGTCGCCGCCCTTATTGTTTGAGCCGGCTTCCGGTGCGGAAGATGTACGTAATCGCGCCAAGCGGAATCAGAATGACGAGCGCCATCGCGACAAGGCTCGCGACGAGCGGGACGTCGGCGACACCGTAGAAGGTCCAGCGATAGGCCGAGACGAGATAGACGATGGGGTTGAACAGCGTGACCGTTCGCCAGGGTTCGGCCAGAGAGTCGACCGAATAGAAAATGCCGCCAAGAAAGGCGAGGGGTGTCACAACGAGAAGCGGCGCGAACTGCAACTGTTCGAAATTGTCGGCGAGCAGCCCGATGAGGAAGCCGAAAAGGCAGAACCCCACCGCGATCGCAACGAGGAACAGCAGCATCAGCAATGGATGCTCGAGCCGCACTTCGACGAACAAGGTCGCCGTCGCCAGTGTGACGAGTGCGAGGATGAAGGACTTCGTGACGGCCGCTCCCACATAGCCAAGCACCGTCTCGAACGGCGACAGCGGCGCCGACAGGATCTCGTAGATGGTCCCCGTGAACTTCGGGAAGTAGATCCCGAAACTCGCGTTCGCGATCGACTGGGTCAGCACCGCCAGCAGGATCAGCCCCGGGACAATGAAACTGCCATAATCGATCCCGCCCATGTCGCTCATTCGCCCGCCGATCGCGGAGCCGAACACGAGGAAGTAGAGCGAGGTCGTGATGACCGGCGCGACGAGGCTTTGCCCCAGCGTCCGCCGCCAGCGCGACATTTCGAACTTGTAGATGGCGAAGAGGCCACGCAGGTTCATGATGCCCGCTCCTCGTTGACGAGGGATACGAAGATGTCTTCGAGGCTCGACTGCTGCGTCGTCAGGTCGCGCCACGACAGTCCGAGGGTATCGAGCTCGCGCATCAGTGTCGGGATGCCGGTCGTCTCCGCGTTGCTGTCGAACTGATAGGAAATCTCGTGCCCTTCGTCTCCGAGCTGGAGATCCCAGGGTTCGAGTGCGGCGGGGATTTGTGACAGGGGTTCGTCCAGAAAGATCTTGAGTGTCCTGCGCCCCATCTGGCTCATGAGTTCGACCTTGCTGCCGAGGGCGACCAGTTCGCCGCCGCGGATCACGCCGACGCGGTCCGCCATCTCCTCGGCTTCCTCGATATAGTGGGTGGTGAGGATGATCGTGGTCCCATCCGCCTTCAACTTGCGCACCAACTCCCACATATCGCGTCGCAGTTCGACGTCGACGCCGGCAGTAGGTTCGTCGAGGAACAGGATCTCGGGCTGGTGCGAGAGCGCCTTGGCGATCATCACGCGACGCTTCATGCCGCCCGACAATTCCATCATCCGCGACTTGCGCTTGTCCCACAGCGTCAGCCGCTTCAGGATGTCTTCCAGATAGGCATCGTCGGCGGCCTTCCCGAACAGTCCGCGCGAGAAGCGCACCGTGTCCCAGACGGTCTCGAACGCCTCGGTCGTGAGTTCCTGCGGGACAAGCCCGATGCGCTCGCGTGCGGGGCGATACTGGTCTTCGATGTCATAACCGTCGACGGTCACGCTGCCGCCCGTCTTGGTGACGATGCCGCAGACGATCGAGATCAACGTCGTCTTGCCCGCGCCGTTGGGACCGAGCAGCGCGAAGATCTCGCCCCGCTCGATCTCGAGATCGATGCCTTTCAGCGCGAGCGTGCCGCTGCCGTAGGCCTTGGTCACACCCTCGATCGTGATGATGCTCATGTGTCGGAACCTGAAATATCGAGGCCATTGCGGGAGAGCATCGGAAACTGGCTGGCGGCAAACAGGAAGGTGAGAGGAAGGAAGCCCCACAGTTTGAAGCCAATCCAGAATGACGTCGAAAAGTTACGCCAGACGACTTCGTTGAGTGACGCCATGATGACAAAGAAAATGGCCCAGTTGCGCGAAAGCAGGCTCCATCCGCGTGGCGTCAGGCCGGGGTAGGCCGCCCCCAAGAGGGATTGGAGGAGATTGCGCCCGGTAAGATATCCCCACCCGAGCAGCACGGCGGCGAGCGCATAGAAGAGGGTCGGCTTCATCTTGATGAAATTGCCGTCGCGCGTGAACCAGGTGATGGCCGCCGACACCGCAACCAGCACCAGCGACATGAGCTGAAGCGTGGTGACCTTGCCGGTTCGCCGATAGCCGATCCCCATCGCGACGATCATGGCCGCCAAAAAGGCTCCCGTGCCGATGAGCAGCCGTTGAACCTCTTCTCCCGGCGCGAACTTGAAGGCCGCGAAATAGAGAATGAGCGGCCCGACATCGAGCAGCAGCTGCAACCCTGTGCTGCCGCTCTTCTTGTCGGTGAGTTCGGGGCCGGGATGCTGGTCGGTCATGCGGGCGGCAAGCCGGCGATCGCGCGGGCGACCGCGCGCGGATCGAAGGGGCGAAGGTCGTCCACGCCCTCGCCGACGCCGATGGCGTGAATGGGAAGCCCGAACTTCTCGGCCGCCGCGACCATCACACCGCCGCGTGCGGTGCCGTCCAGCTTGGTCATGACGAGCCCGGTCACATTGGCGACCTCGCGGAAGACCTCGATCTGGTTGATGGCATTCTGGCCCGTCGTGGCGTCGAGGACAAGGATCACGTCGTGCGGGGCCTCCTCGTTGAGTTTTCCCAGCACGCGGCGGATCTTCGCAAGTTCGTCCATGAGGTAGGATTTGTTCTGGAGGCGACCCGCCGTATCCACGATCAGAACATCCTCGCCCGTCGCCGTCGCCTGCTTGACCCCGTCGAATACGATCGAAGCGGGGTCGCCGCCCTCGGGCCCCGCGATCACGGGCGCATGGATACGATCGCCCCAGATCTTCAGTTGCTCGATGGCAGCGGCGCGGAAGGTGTCGCCGGCGGCCAGCAGCACGCCATAATCCTGTTCCATGAGCAGATGGCCGATCTTGCCGATGGTGGTCGTCTTTCCCGAGCCATTCACGCCGATCACCAACATGACGTGCGGCCGGGGAAAGCCGTACACATCCAGTGGCTTTGCCACCGGCGTAAGGATGGCCTCGATTTCTTCGGCGAGGATCGTGCGCAGTCCGCGTTCGTCGAGCTGGTCGAACTTGCGCGCCGCGATCGCATCGCGAATGCGCTTGGAGGCTTCGGGACCGAGGTCGGACGCGATCAGCGCCTCCTCGATATCGTCGAGTGTCGCGATATCGAGGGCCTGTTTGGACGTGATGCCCGAGATATTCTCGCCCACGCGGTCAGCGGTCTTGCGGAAGCCGCCCGTGAGACGGTCGAGCCAACTCATTGAAATTCCCCCGTCAGTCCCTTGTCGTCGGCGTCCGTAACCATCGCCTCGCCGTAGTCGCCACGAACCGTGCCCGCAATGGCGATCGGCGCGAAGCCGTCGGTATGGCCGCGGCCGTGATTTTCGATCAGGACGGGCTGCATGGTTCCGACCTGGCTTTCGAGCCATTGCTGGCGGTGCGCCGCTGCCCGCTCCCGCAACCGCGCCGCTCGTGCCTTGATGAGCGCCCGGTCGACCTGGGGCATTCGCGCCGCCGGTGTGCGATCGCGTGGGCTGAACGGGAAGATGTGCGCTGCAACGATGTCGCAATCTTCGATCAAGGCGAGACTGTTCGCGAACATCGCGTCCGTTTCGGTCGGGAAGCCAGCGATGATGTCGGCGCCGATCGTGACCTCGGGACGCGCGGCCTTTAGTCGCTCGACGATCCTTACGGCCTGCGCTCGGCTGTGGCGCCGTTTCATGCGCTTCAGGATCATGTCGTCACCTGCCTGGAGGGAGAGGTGGAAATGGGGGAGGAGGCGAGGATCACCACTGAGAAGCTCGAACAGCGCCCCGTCCATCTCGATACTGTCGAGGCTGGAGAGGCGTAGTCGCCGTAGTCGCGGTTCGTCGGCGAGCAGGCGCTGGAGCAGGTCGCCGAGGCGCATTCCGTCGCGGTCGTAGCTGGTGATATCGACACCCGTGACGACGATCTCGTGCGCACCGCCGTCTAGCTCCCCAGCTACCGCTTGGCGCACTTCGTCGTAGGGAAGCGACACGCTGTTTCCGCGACCGTAGGGGATGGTGCAGAAGGTGCAGCGATGGTCGCAGCCCGTTTGCACCGACACGAAGCTGCGGACCTTTCCGCTATTGCCCGCTGCCACCGTCGCCTTGCGGGACGTCATGACGTCGCTGACGCAAGTATCTGTTTTTCCCAGGAGTCTATCGAGGTCGAGCTTGTCGGCATTGCCAATGAGACCATCGACTTCGGGCATCGCAGCCAGAGCGTCGGACTCCACCTGCGCCGCGCATCCGGTGACCAGCAGCCGAGCATCGGGCCGCGCCTTCCGGGCCTTGCGAATGTGTTGCCGGGTCGTGCGCACCGCTTCGTTGGTCACGGCACAGCTGTTGATGACGGTCACGTCGCGCGCGCCCGCTGCTTCGAGCTTGCGCCGGATCGTCTCGGTTTCGGCAAAGTTGAGGCGACACCCCAATGTGATCGTCTCGACACTCATGCCAGTGCCTCGAGGTCGATCTCGCCCGAGAAGACGTGGGTCGCACCGCCCTGCATGAGGATCGGCTCGCCCGGTGCCCAACTGATCGTCAGCGAGCCGCCCGCCATCCGCACTTCCACCGGCGACACGACGAGCCGCCGTCGGATCGCCGCTACCGCCGTCGCACAGGCACCCGTACCGCACGCTTGCGTGAGCCCGACCCCGCGCTCGAACGTCCGCAGATTCAGTGCCTTATCCTCGACAGTTGCGACGTTGACGTTGATGCGATCGGGAAACGCTGGGTCGCGTTCGATCGATGCGCCATGTTCGCCTAGCATCGCTTCCTCGCCATTCTCGACAAAGAAGACGAGATGCGGATTGCCGACGTTCACGGCGTCCGGACGATCGAACGGGCCCCAGCCCATCGGGACCGGAAAGGTATCGACGGGATCAGCCATCGGAATGGCATCCCACTCGAAGCGCGGCGGCGGCAATCGAACGCTGATCTCGTCGCCGATCTCGGCCGCTTCGAGCATTCCGCCTGCTGTCTCGATCGTGGTTGCCCCGGTCAGCGCAGCGACACAGCGTGTGGCATTACCGCACGCTTCCGCCTCGCCGCCGTCAGCATTCCAGATGTCCATCGCGATCACCGCGCGCGCGCTCGGGCGGATGCGGATCAACTGGTCGCAGCCGACGCCCCGGTGCCGATCGCACAAGGCACGTCGCTGCGCCTTCGTCGGTTCGATCGCGGTCTCCCGCGCATCGAGAATGACGAAATCGTTGCCGAGGCCGTGCATTTTGTGGAAGCTGACGCTCATAGGAACGCGATCTAGGGTGAGGGACAGGGAAGGGCAACCATGCCGCCAAGCGAGGACATCACCAACCGCCAGCAGGCGCAGGAGTTGATCGACTTCTGGTTCGAGGAGGCGGGCGAAGCGAAATGGTGGCGCAAGGACCCCGACTTCGACGCCGAGATCGCGCGGCGCTATGGCGATCTGCGTCGTCACATCATCGAGACGAAGGCCGCCGAGTGGCGCAAAGGGCCGCGCCGCATGCTCGCTGCCATCCTGATGCTCGACCAGTTCAGCCGCAATCTCCATCGCGGGTCGGCAGAAGCCTTCGAACAGGATCCGCTCGCCCGTCGCCTGACCCGCCGCGCCATCGAACTCGGCTACGACCAGAAGCTGGAAGAACGGTATCGCACCTTCATCTACATGCCGCTGATGCACAGCGAGGATCTCGACGATCAGGAAGAAGCCGTCGCCTTGTACGAGAAACTCGATCCCGAGATGGCCAAGTTCGCCCGGCTGCACCGCGACCAGATCGAGGCATTCGGGCGTTTTCCGGGTCGCAACGAGGCGCTGGGGCGCGAGAGCACGCCGGCGGAGCAGCGCGCGCTCGACAACGGGGCGGCCTTCTAGGCGAACTTGACGGGAACGGCGCGCTCGCCTATCGCCTCCCTGTCCCATGGGATGACATATCGCGAAGCGCTGCGGCGCACGCTGGCCGACGAGGTTTCGTCCGCCGGCGATTTTTGCGTTATGCGCCATGCGGCACGTGATTGAGGAGAAAGACTTTTGTTCGACAGCCTGAGCGATCGCCTTGGCACCGTCTTCGACAAGATCCGCGGCCGCGGAGCCTTGACCGAAAGCGACGTGCGCGATGCGATGCGCGAGGTGCGTGTCGCGCTGCTCGAGGCGGACGTGGCGCTTCCGGTGGCGCGCAAGTTCGTCGAACAAGTCACCGAACGCGCGGTCGGCGAGGAAGTCGTCAAGTCGGTCACGCCGGGACAGATGGTCGTCAAGATCGTCAACGACGCGTTGGTCGAGTTGCTCGGCAGCGAGAATGCCGAACTCAATCTCAAGGTTACGCCGCCTGCGGTCATCATGGTCGTCGGCCTGCAGGGGTCGGGCAAGACGACCTCTACCGCCAAGCTCGCCAAACGCCTGACGGAAAAGGATCGCAAGAAGGTCCTGATGGCGTCGCTCGACGTCGCGCGTCCCGCGGCGCAGGAGCAGCTTGCGGTGCTGGGGCGGCAGGCGGGCGTAGATACGCTTCCGATCGTTCCCGGCCAGCAGCCGACCGATATCGCCAAGCGCGCGCTCCAGGCGGGCAAGCTGCAGGGCTATGACGTCCTCATGCTCGATACCGCGGGTCGCCTGCACGTCGACGATGCGCTGATGGGCGAAATGAAGGCGGTCGGCGCGGCGGCCGATCCCGCCGAAACCTTGCTCGTCGTCGACAGCCTCACGGGGCAGGACGCGGTCAACGTCGCCAAGGGCTTCTCCGCCGAGATCAACCTTACCGGCGTGATCCTCACCCGTATGGATGGTGACGCACGCGGTGGTGCGGCGCTCTCGATGCGCGAGGTCACGGGCAAGCCGATCAAGTTCGCGGGCACGGGCGAGGGGCTCGATGCACTCGAGCCTTTCCATCCGGACCGCGTCGCGGGCCGCATTCTCGGCATGGGCGACGTCGTGTCGCTGGTCGAGCGCGCGGCCGAAACGGTCAAGGCCGAAGACGCCGAGCGGCTCGCCAAGAAGATGGAGAAGGGCAAGTTCGATCTCGACGATCTCGCCCTCCAGCTCCAGCAGATGAAGCGCATGGGTGGCATCGGCGCACTCGCCAAGATGATGCCCGGCATGAAGCAGGCCGCGCAGGTCGACGACAACGCGCTCACGCGTCTGGAAGCGATGATGAGCTCGATGACCGCCGAGGAGCGGGCGCGGCCCAAGATCATCAATGCCAAGCGCAAGAAGCGGATCGCGGCCGGCTCGGGAACGACCGTTCAGGAGGTCAACAAGCTTCTCAAGATGCACCAGGGCATGGAAGGCATGATGAAGAAGCTCAAGAAAATGGGCGGCTTCGGCAAGCTCGCAAGCATGTTCGGCGCGGGACCCGATCTGGAAGGCGAGGACGGCAAGATGCCGCAGCTTCCGCCCGGCGGCCTGCCGGGGCTGGGCGGTCCCGGAATGCCCAACAACCTTCCGCCAGGTTTCGACAAGTTTTCAAAGAAATAACGACACTTACTTCAGAAGGAATATCATTATGGCAGTTGCAATTCGTCTCGCCCGTGGTGGCGCCAAGAAGCGTCCCTATTACCGCATCGTCGTGGCCGACAGCCGCAACTCGCGCGATGGCCGTTTCATCGAGCGCGTCGGCAGCTACAACCCGCTGCTTGCCAAGGACGACCCCGAGCGCGTGAAGCTCGACAAGGAGCGTATCGAGCATTGGATTTCGGTCGGCGCCCAGCCCACCGATCGCGTCCTGCGCTTCCTCGACGCCGAGGGCATGATGAAGCGCGAAGCGCGCAACAACCCGCAGAAGGCCGAGCCTGGCGACAAGGCCAAGGAACGCGCCGAGGAGCGTGCCGAGAAGGAAGCGGCGGCCAAGGAAGCGGCGGAAGAAGCGAAGAACGCTCCGGCCGAAGAAGAAACGTCCGAGGAAGTTTCGGCTGAAGAAACCCCCGCCGCAGAAGACAAGGGTGAGACCGAAGCCGCCGAAGAAGGCGAAAAGGCCGAGTAACGGCGCATGGCGGGCGCGGACGACAAACGCATCGCGCTCGCCGCCATCGCCGGTGCGCACGGCGTGCGGGGCGAGCTTCGCCTCAAGCTGTTCGCCGACGGCATCGATACGCTGAAAAAACAGAAGGCGCTGTTCGTCGGTGAGGACGAGCGGCGCCTTCTGTCGATCCGGGCCAATGCGAAGGGCGCGATCGCCCGGCTCGAGGGTTGCGACAGCCGCGAGGCGGCAGAAGCCTTGCGCGGCACGCTGATCGAGATCGACCGTGAGGCGCTACCACCCTTGGAAGAAGGCGAATATTATCTCGAAGACCTGCTGGACCTATCGGTGGTCGACGAGACCGGTGCTACCGTTGGAAAGATCGTCGCTGTCGAGAATTACGGTGCCAGCGATGTCGTCGAGATCGAGCGCGACAACGGCAAGCGCTTCATGGTGCCCTTGACCGAGGCCGCGGTGCCCGAGTGGGACGACGAGCGGCTCGTCGTGAACAGCCTCTACGTCGACGCCTGAGCGACCGGCGCGCGGCGGATCGGTTCGCGTTTGGCAAGGTCGTTGCGGATCGTGGTCGACGCGACGCCGCCCTGACCCATGGCATTGGAAATCTGATCGAGACCGATGACGACGTCTCCTGCGGCGTAAAGCCCCTCGATATTCGTACGCATATGATCGTCGACGTGGATACAGCGTTCACCCTTCAGGAGCGCGCCGACCATTTCCGCGAGCTGCACGTGGGGATCAGACCCTAACGCTGGATAAATGCTGTCGAAAGAGAGTGTCTCGCCGCTCTCGACGCTGACGTGAATCTCCCCGTCGCCGGGACGAATGTCGGTAATCGGCCCGTCGACTCGCGCGATTCCGGCATCTTTGAGCTCGTCGCGACAATCGCTGGTAAGATCCTGTTCTCCATCGGAAATCAACGTGATGTCGGCGGTAAAACCGCGGATGAAGCTCGCTTCGGCGGCCGCATGATCGCCGGTTCCGATGACGCCGACACGCTTGTCGGTGACCTCGTAGCCATCGCAGACCGGGCAATAGCGGATCAGCCCTTCGGCCATCGCGGCATCGTGGGTTTCCTTGTCGATCATGGGCGGGCGACGGTTGGTGACCCCGGTCGCCAGCAGTACGGTTCTTGCCTCGACCGGGCCAGAACCCCAGTCCGCGACGAACATGCCGTCGTCCTTCTTCTCCAGACGCGTGACATGTCCGTTCTTGATTTCGGCCTGGTAGCGGACTGCCTGCTCGCGCATCCGCTTGAGGAGTTCCTCGCCATTGATCCCATCGGGAAAACCGGCGTGATTATGGCTGGTGGGAATCCACTTGGCGCGGCTGTCGCCTCCGTCGATCACCCAGGTGTCGAGATGATATCGGGCCAGATAGATAGCGGCGGTAAGACCCGCAGGGCCGGCACCGATGACGAGGCAGTCGAGGGGATGATCGCGCATGGCGGGTCAATCCGTACCAAGGCGCATCGTTCCTGCGGATCGGGAACGCTTTTCCTCGCCCGAACGTCGACGCGGCATGAAAAAAATTGTCGCCCTCGTGCCCTTCGCCCTGATCGCCGCCTGTGCAGCTCCCGATACCCCGCCTCCCGCAGCGTCCGATGGCGCTTCCGGGACACGGCCCGCCGGAGAGCCTCAGCTCTACAGTTTCGAAGGGACGCTCTCGCGAGGCACCGAGTGCGCGGTTCTCGCAGGCGATAACGGTCGTCGATGGTCCGTATCCAGCAGCGGCATCGACGCGCAGATGTACGGCAAACGCGTCCGCATCGTCGGAGAGATCGCCGACGCGAGTTTCTGCATGGAAGGCGAAGGAACGATCATCGCGACGCAAGTGACGGCGCTTCGTTAGTCGCTACCCACTCGTCAGCCTCAAGAGCGTTCGCTAGGGCACGATCATGACTTTCCGCGCTTCCGTCCTGACGCTCTACCCCGACATGTTTCCCGGGCCGCTGGGCACGTCCTTGGCGGGGCGTGCGCTCGAGGAGGGGAGGTGGAGGCTCGATGCGCGCAACATCCGCGACTTCGCTACCGACAAGCATCGCACCGTCGACGATACGCCCGCCGGTGGTGGTGCGGGCATGGTGCTCAAGTGCGACGTCCTCGCCGCCGCGCTCGACAGCGTCGCAGACGGGCGCCCTATGCTGGCGATGAGCCCGCGCGGACGCCCCCTGACCCAGGCGAAAGTTCGAGAGCTGGCGGCAGGCGAGGGGGCCATCGTCCTGTGCGGACGTTTCGAAGGGTTCGACGAGCGGATCTTCGAGGCGCGGGCCGTCGAACCCATCAGCGTGGGCGACTATATTCTCTCGGGTGGCGAGATCCCCGCGATGCTCCTGCTCGACG
Source organism: Sphingomicrobium aquimarinum (assembly GCF_039655735.1). Lineage (NCBI taxonomy): Bacteria > Pseudomonadati > Pseudomonadota > Alphaproteobacteria > Sphingomonadales > Sphingomicrobiaceae > Sphingomicrobium > Sphingomicrobium aquimarinum. The sequence continues at coordinate 307,561 of NZ_JBBYXH010000001.1, forward strand.
CTTGCATTCGCCTGCTTCCCGGGGTAATGGGCGCGACCTCTAGCGGAGAGGAAGAGAGCTTCGAGAACGGGCTGCTCGAATATCCGCATTATACCCGACCACAGGAATGGGAGGGGCGCACGATCCCCGAAGTGCTGCGATCGGGGGATCATGCGCGCATCGCGGCATGGCGTGAACAGCGCGCCCGCGAGGATACACGGTCACGGAGGCCGGACCTATGGGAGCGTCACGGGGATGCTCCAGGTCAGTCTCCCTCTGGCGCGCGGCGAAAGACATAGGGTTTTTGTGAACATGAACATCATCCAGACGCTCGAGCAGGAAACCATCGAAGCGCTCGGCAAGGACATCCCCGATTTCCGCCCCGGCGACACGCTTCGTGTCGGTGTGCGCGTGGTCGAGGGCGAACGCACCCGTATTCAGAATTACGAAGGTGTCTGCATCGCCCGCTCCAACAAGGGCGCGGGTTCGAGCTTCACCGTCCGCAAGATTTCGTTCGGCGAAGGCGTGGAGCGTGTGTTCCCGCTCTATTCGCCTAACGTCGACAGCATCACCGTCGTGCGCCGTGGCGCCGTGCGCCGCGCCAAGCTCTACTATCTGCGTGGCCGCACCGGTAAGTCGGCGCGTATCGCCGAGCGCAAGGACAACCGTCCGGCCAAGGGCGAAAAGACCGACGCGTAAGACGTTCGTCGATCTGCGACTTGCACATGATGAAGGCGTCCGGCACCAATGCCGGGCGCCTTTTTCTTTTAGCCTACCCGTTCGGAGACTCCCATTCATGCGATCCCTTCTTCTCAGCGCCGTCGCGGCCGCCAGCCTCGTCATGACCACGCCCGCTAGCGCGCAGGACGGCGCGGCGTCTAAGGAACTGACGCTCGACCGCATTTTCGGCTCTCCTTCCCTCAATGGCACCAGCCCGCGCGGCGTGATGCTCGCGCCCGACGGCTCCTACCTGACGATGCTTCGACCGCGCGAGAACGATGCACGCCGCTACGACCTGTGGGCGCTACCCGCCGATGGGGGCGAGTGGCGGATGCTTGTCGACAGCATGAAGGTGGGAACGGGTGCCGAACTCTCCGAAGCCGAGAAGATGCAGCGCGAGCGTGCGCGCATCGGCAACCTATCCGGAATCGTTACGTACCAGTGGGCGCCCGACAGCCAGTCGCTGCTCGTCCCGATCGACGGCGACCTTTATCTTGCGGGCGTCGACGGCAGCGTGCGGCGCCTTACTGAAACCGAAGAGGGCGAACTCAATCCGTCCCTGAGCCCCAAGGGCAACTATGTCGGCTTCGTGCGCGATGCGCGTCTTTATGTGGGTGCACTCGGCCAAGAGCCGCGTCCGATCACTCCCGAGGAGGAAAGCGATCTCGTCCACTGGGGCGAGGCCGAATTCGTCGCGCAGGAAGAGATGAGCCGCAACACCGGCTACTGGTGGGGCCCCAACGACAAGCGCATCGCGGTCCAGCGGTTCGATGAAAGCCCGGTCGGCGTCGTCACGCGCACCTCGATCGGCGCGGGCGGCACCTCGACCTATGATCAGCGCTATCCGGCCGCCGGTACCGATAACGTCCTCACCGATCTCTATGTCATCGACGTCGCCAGCGGCGAGCGCGTCAAGGTCGATCTGGGCGAGGAAACCGACATCTATCTTGCGCGCGTCAACTGGTCGCGCGACGGCGAAACCCTCTATGTCCAGCGCCAGAACCGCGCGCAGACCGTGCTCGACATGCTCAAGGTCGATCCGGCCACGGGGGCGAGCGAAATCCTCTTCAGCGAACGCGCCGCGGAGGGGCACTGGACGAACCTCTCGGACAGCTACAAATTCCTTGAGGATGGCAATCTCGTCTGGTGGTCCGAACGCGACGGCTACGGCCATCTCTACCTGCTCGACACCGACACCGGCCACTGGCGTCAACTGACCAGCGGCGAATGGGTCGTCGGAAGCCTGTCCGGAGTGAACGAGAAGACGGGCATGCTCTATTTTTCGGGCAACCGCGAAGGGCCGCTCGAGACCCATCTCTATTCGCTGGACTATCGCACCGCTGGCGCGCAGCCGAAGCTGCTGACCGAGCCCGGCTACACCTATGGCTGGGGCATGGACAAGGATGCGAGCCGCGCGATCGTCGGTCGCTCCAATCCCTCGCAGCCGAGCCAGCTCTATTTCGCCGATGCAAATGCGCAGCGGATCGAATGGATCGAGGAGAACAAGCTCGACGCCGATCATCCCTATGCGCCCTACCTCGCGAGCCATCGCCCCACGCAATACGGCACCATCAAGGCGCCCGACGGCACCGATCTCTATTACGAGATGATCATGCCCGAGGGCATGAAGCCCGGCGAACGCTATCCCGTCTTCTTCCAACACTATGGCGGCCCGCACGCGCAGACGGTCGTGAAAGGCTGGAGCGGCGCGCTGCAGCAGTGGATCGTCGATCAGGGTTACATCTGGTTCCAGATCGACAATCGCGGGTCGGACAATCGCGGGGTCGATTTCGAGAAGCGTATCTATCGCGCGATGGGTGGCATCGAGGTCGAGGATCAGAAGCTGGGCGCGGAGTGGCTCAAGCAACAGGATTTCGTCGATCCTGACCGGATCGCCACCTACGGCTGGAGCTATGGCGGCTACATGACGCTGCTCATGCTGGGCAAGGATCCCGGCCTCTATGCGGCGGGCATTGCGGGAGCGCCGGTGACCAAGTGGGAACTCTACGACACCCATTATACCGAGCGCTACATGGGCGATCCGCGCGAGGTGCCGGAGGCCTATACGGCAGCCAGCACCTTCCCGACGGCCGCGAACATCGCCGATCCGCTTCTGCTCATCCACGGCATGAGCGACGACAATGTCGTGCTCGATAACAGCACGCAGATGGCGGCCGCTATGCAGGAAGCGCGCGTGCAGTTCGATATGGCCTTCTATCCCGGCTACACCCACCGCGTTGGCGGCCCCAACATCTCGGTTCAGTTGTGGGAAACGATCATGCGCTTCCTCCGCCAGAACGGGGTAGAGGGTGGACCGCGCTAGGGCGCGCGTCGCCGCGGTCCGCGCGGCGATCGTCATCGGTGTCGTAGCCGCACTCGCATTCGGTTTTCGCGAACTGGTGAGTGCGCGCTGCTTCGCGTTGACCGGTGAACTCGTCTGTTCGGGACCGGCGGACGAACGCCGCGTGGCGCTCAGCTTCGACGATGGTCCCACCGCGCGCGGGATCGAGCAGGTCCTCCCTGCGCTCGAGCAGGCAGGGGTTTCGGCGACCTTCTTTCTGGAGGGCGAGGCGGTCGCGGAGCGTCCCGAACTCGTCGCGAAAATTGTCGCGGCGGGACACGAAGTCGGCAATCACAGCTGGTCGCATGATGCGATGATCGGGGTAGGTGCGGCGGACTATGAGGCAGAATTGCGCCGCACCGACGCGGCGATCGTCGCGGCAGGCGCGCCCCGGCCGCGCTATTTTCGTCCGCCCTACGGCAAGAAGTTTATCGGCCTTGGACGTGCGGTCGATGCCAATGCGCAACGCATGATCCTGTGGAATGTCGAGGAGCCTTCGGCGTCGCGCGGGGTCGACGCTTATGTCGACGGCATCATGGAGCAGGTGGAACCGGGTGCCATTCTTCTCGTCCACCCGATGTTTGCCTCGCGCGAGGTCGAGCGCGCCGCCTTGCCCATTCTCCTCCGCCGGTTGGCGAAGGAGGGTTATGCCGTGGGCACGGTAGGTGACTTGCTGGGGAGCGGCGAAAATGAGCAATAGATCCGGAGAGATCGGCTTTCGGCGCGCCTGGTCGATCCAAGGCCAGGCCATAAAGCCCGCCCGCTCACAACGTATAGCGAATTCGTGAGCACCGCAGTCGCCCCGCCGCGTTGACATCGCGCCTTCAATCCCTAGGTCGCGGGACAAGCGAAAAGGAAAAGATTCATGGGATACAAAGTCGTCGTCGTCGGAGCGACGGGAAATGTCGGCCGCGAAATGCTCGCCATTCTCGCGGAGAGGGAGTTTCCCATCGACGAGGTTGCCGCCCTTGCCAGCTCGCGGTCGGCAGGGGAGCGCATCGACTTCGGTGACAAGGGCGAGGAGCTCAAGGTCAAGAACATCGAGCATTTCGACTTTGCGGGCTGGGACATGGCGTTGTTCGCAGCCGGTTCGAAAGTCAGTCAGCAATATGCTGAAAAGGCAGCAAAAGCCGGTTGCACCGTCATCGACAATTCGTCGCTGTTCCGGATGGACCCCGACGTTCCGCTCATCGTGCCCGAGGTCAATCCCGAGGCCATCGACGGCTACAAGAAGCGCAACATCATCGCCAATCCCAATTGCTCGACCGCGCAGATGGTGGTGGCGCTGAAGCCCCTTCACGATGCCGCGATCGTCAAGCGTGTCGTCGTTGCCACCTATCAGTCCGTTTCGGGCGCGGGGCGCGAGGCGATGGACGAACTCTTCAAGCAAAGCCGCGACATCTTCGTCGGCGATCCCGCCGAGCCCGAGCTTTTTACCAAGCAAATCGCTTTCAACGTCATCCCGCACATCGACGATTTTCTCGATGACGGGTCGACGAAGGAAGAGTGGAAGATGGTTGCCGAGACGAAGAAAATTCTCGGCGCGAAGATCAAGGTCAGCGCGACCTGCGTGCGCGTGCCGGTCTTCGTCGGCCATGCCGAAGCGATCAATGTCGAGTTGGAAAACGAACTGCCCGCCGAGGAAGCGCAGAAGCTGCTGCGCGAGGCTCCGGGCATCATGCTCGTCGACAAGCGCGAGGACGGGGGATACGTCACGCCCGTCGAATGCGTCGGCGACTATGCGACCTTCGTCAGCCGCGTGCGGGACGACAGCACGGTCGACAACGGCCTGTCGCTCTGGTGCGTGTCGGACAATCTGCGCAAGGGCGCAGCCCTGAATGCGGTCCAGATCGCCGAACTTCTCGGTCGCAAGCATCTGAAAAAAGCATGATCCAGGATCCCGGCAAGGATCGCCGCGCGCGCGAGGGGCTCGATGCCGTGACCTGGCTGTTGCTCGGCAAGTTTGTGCGCCGCTGGGGCGTGATCCTCGCGGTCACCCTCGCGCTCGGACTGATCGAGCCGCAGCTCATGCCGATCTTCTATGCCGCGCTCGCCTTTGCCGGCATAGTTGCGCTGATCATTATGGGTACGCGCCGCACGATCGCCAACAAGCTTGCGCAAGGCGCGCCGCACACGATCGACACGGATGCGCATGAGGTCGTCGATGACGCGACCCTGATCGACGTCAGTCCTGAGCGCGACCGATGAGCGCCGCGACGCGCTGGACCGCCTCCGATGGCTTCGATCTCGCCTATCACGTGATTGGCGAAGGCGCTCCCGTCGTCCTGCTCCACGGCCTGTTTTCGAACGCCGAGACCAACTGGATCAAATTTGGTCACGCCGATCGCATCGCCGCCGCCGGCCACCGTGTCATCATGCCCGACCTGCGTGCACATGGGTCGAGCGAGGCGCCGGTCGACCCTGCGGCCTACCCCGACGGCATCCTCGGTCGCGATCTGGAAGAGCTGGTCGGCCATCTCGGCCTTATGCCGGGCACCTATGACCTCGGAGGCTTCAGCCTGGGCGCGCGTACGGTCGTTCAGGGAATAGGCGAGGGGCTGCGCCCGCGCCGCGCGATGCTGTGCGGCATGGGGCTCGAAGGCCTGACCGGATGGGCTGGGCGGCAGGCCTTCTTCATGGGCGCGATCGACCGCTACGATCTCGCCAAACGGGGCGATCCCGACTTCATGGCAATCGCCTTCATGAAAACAATGGGTATCGAGCGCGAGGCCGCCCGGCTGCTGCTGCCGAGCTTTACCGACGCGAAGGAATCCTGGCTGGATGCTTTCACGATGCCCACCGCCGTCATCTGCGGCAAGGACGACCGCGACAATGGCGATCCACAACTGCTGGCAAAACGGCTTCCCGATGCGCGGGCCATCGCCATTCCCGGCACCCACATGTCGAGCGTGACCAAAAGCGAACTTGGAGAAGCGATCGTCTCGTTCCTCGACGCTTGATTTCGCCTCGCCAGCGGCGCACTCTCCGGCGCGAACGGTTCCTCAGGAGAGTATCATGATCAAGTTTTCGGCTTCCGTCTCGCTGGCGGCTCTCATGCTTGCGGGTTGTGCCACGTCCATGGATCGCGACATGGCGACTGCCAGCGACGCGGCACCATCATCCCTCGAAACGGCAGACCTCGATCATCCGCTGACCCCGGCCGGTGCGCAGGCGTTCGTCGAGGACGTCGAGGCCGAATATCTCGCTCTGTCCGACATCTCGAGCCGCGCCGCCTGGGTGAACAACACGTATATCACCGACGATACCGATCAGCTGGCCGCCTATTTCGGCACCATCTTCACCGAGAAAGGCGTCGAATATGCAACCAAGGCCGCACAATATGCCGAGGTCGATGGCCTCGACTATGACACCGCTCGCAAGCTCGACATCATGCGCGGCAGCCTCACCCTTGCCGCCCCGACCACCGACGGCGCGGCCAAGGAACTCAACGACATCTCGACCAAGTTGAATTCGCTCTACGGCAAGGGCGAGGCCGAACTGAACGGCGAGAGGATTTCCGGCAACGATGCCGAAGCCTTGATGGGGACCAATCGCAATCCCGAGGAGCTCGCCCAACTCTGGCAGAGCTGGCACGAGAATGTCGGTCGCCCGATGAAGGACGATTATGCCCGCATGGTCGCGATCGCCAACGAGGGCGCCGAGGAACTGGGCTTCGACGATACGGGCGCGATGTGGCGCTCGGGCTATGACATGACGCCCCAGGAATTTTCGGCGATGTACGACCGGCTCTGGGGCGAGGTCGAACCGCTCTACAACGACCTTCATTGCTATGTGCGCTCGGAGCTGTCCGACCATTATGGCGAGGACGTTCAGCCCGACGATGGCTATATCCGCGCCGATCTTCTGGGCAACATGTGGGCGCAAAGCTGGGGCAATGTCTTCCCGTTGGTCGCGCCCGAAGGCGCCGGCGACATCGGTTATGACCTGACCGACCTCATCGTCGAGAGCGGGATGGACGAGGTGGAAATGGTTCGCGCGGGCGAGCGCTTCTACACCTCGCTTGGCCTCGATCCGCTGCCCGAAAGTTTTTACGAGCGAAGCCAGTTCGTCAAACCGGAAGGACGCGATGTCGTCTGTCACGCATCCGCGTGGGACCTCGACAATGTCGATGATCTGCGCATCAAGATGTGCATCAAGCGCAACGCCGATGATTTCGTGACCATCCATCACGAATTGGGTCACAACTATTATCAGCGTGCCTACAACCAGCAGCCCTATCTCTATCTCAACGGCGCCAATGACGGTTTCCACGAAGCCATCGGCGACTTCATCGCTCTGTCGGTAACGCCCGAATATCTCGTGCAGATCGGGCTGCTCGACGCCGACAAGGTGCCGAGTGCTGACAAGGACATCGGGCTGCTGCTCAATCAGGCGATGGACAAGGTCGCCTTCCTGCCGTTCGGGCTGCTGGTCGACAAATGGCGCTGGGGCGTCTTCGACGGGTCGATCACGCCCGCCGATTACAATTCGGCCTGGGTCGGCCTCAAGCAGCAGTATCAGGGCGTGACGCCGCCTGTCGCCCGCAACGATGCGATCGATTTCGATCCGGGCGCCAAGTATCACATCCCCGGCAACACGCCGTATGCACGCTATTTTCTCGCCCACATCTTGCAGTTCCAATTCTACAAGGCGGCCTGTGAAATGTCCGGTTGGGAAGGGCCGCTTCACCGTTGCAGCTTCTACGGAAACGAGGAAGTCGGTCGCCGTCTCGACGCGATGCTCGCGATGGGCGCATCCAAGCCTTGGCCCGACGCCCTCGAGGCCTTTACCGGCAACCGCGAGATGTCGGCCGAGCCGATGAAAGAATATTTCGCGCCGCTACAGGCATGGCTCAAGCAGCAGAACGCGGGCAAGAATTGCGGTTGGAACCGTAGGTAGTCTGGGGAGAACCCTTGCGGGCGCGGTCGCTTAGTAAGCGATCGCGCCCGTCTTGATCTGTTCCTCGACGTCTTCCGCGGTCGCCTGTTCGAGGCGATCCAGCTTGATGCGCTGGCGGATGGCGAGAAAACTTCCGGCGGCTGCCACCAGTGCGCCGCCAGCTGCTGCGACAAGATAGGGATGTTCGCTGACACCCTTTCGGACAGCTTCGGACAAAGTGGGGTTGGCTTCGCTCATCGATCGATCCTTCTGTTCGTTCCCTGCGCCAACGCGCCGACTCGCTTGCAGGTTCATGACATTGGAATCAAAAGCGCCGCCCTCCACAGGGGAAGGCGGCGCCCTTGAAGAAGATCGCTGCGATTTACGACTGCGGATCTTCGTTCAGCTCTTCGACCTTGTTCACGATGTCGCTGTCGACACCACGAGCGGTTCCGAAGGCCGTTCCGGTTTTGCTTTTCCTGTTGAGGAGAAACGCACCGGCGCCAGCGGCTGCGACCACGCCACCGGCGATGGCAGCGCTCGTCTTGGGATTGTCGCGGATCGTGCGGTAGGACGAGCCGACGAAGTCGTCGCGCTGCTCCAGGTTCTGCTTCGTATTCTCGAAGCGGCCACTGGTCGTGTTCGTCTGGTCGAGCGTGTTTACGGGTTGCTTGGTCATGATCGATATCCTTTCGCGAGATTTATAATCGTTTCGTCTTACCAACGCTTGGATACCGGGCGCGCTCCACGTTTCGTCGTAAGCGCGCCCCCGCTGACCGATTAGAGCTGCCCGAGCAGCGTTTCCGCGCCGGAAACCTCGTAAGCGCCGGGTTCCTCGACATTGAGCTGCTTCACGACACCGTCCTCGACCAACATCGAATAACGCTGCGAGCGCTTCCCCATGCCGAACCCCGATGCGTCCATCGTGAGACCGAGCGCTTCAGCGAAGTCTGCATTGCCGTCCGCGAGCATATCGATGTCGTCACTACCGGCCTGACGACCCCATTCGCCCATCACGAAGCCGTCGTTCACGCTGGTCGCGGCAATCTGGTCGACGCCCTTGGCTTTCAGATCCTCGGCTTTCTCGACGAAGCTCGGGAGATGCTTTGCCGAACAGGTCGGAGTGAAAGCGCCCGGCACCGCGAACAGCGCGATGGTCTTTCCGGCGAAATAGCTTTCGCTGCGAACCGGGACGGGACCCTCGGGGGTGGCGAGCGAAAGCGCGACGTCGGGAATCTTGTCGCCGATGGAAATGGTCATGTTGCTGATCCTTCTCGTGATAGGAAAATTCGAAATGCAAAGCGGATGGTCGCCCTAGCTGTTCCAATGGGGTGCGGCTCGCCGGGGTTCAACCATTCGGTGTCCCGCACGTTGAGGCCGCATGACCCATGACCAACCCGCCTTTCTGACCGGCCGCCTACTGATCGCCATGCCCGGAATGGGCGATCCGCGCTTCGAGCGTGCCGTCATTCTCATGGCTGCACATGACGAGGACGGGGCGTTGGGGATCGGCATTGGCAAAGAAGCAAGCGCGATCGATTTCGGAGACCTGCTCGAAAATTTGGGCGTCGAGGGCAATTCGGCGCCGCCCGCACCGATCCTCGAGGGCGGGCCGGTCGAGCCGAGCCGCGGGTTCGTCCTCCATTCCGACGATTGGGGCGGGCAGGACACGGTGCGCATCGCCGATCTGTGCAGCCTGACCGGTACGCTCGACGTGCTGCGCGCGCTCGGCGAGGGGAGGGGGCCGAGCGATTTTCTTGTTGCGCTCGGCTATGCCGGGTGGGGCCCCGGCCAGCTCGACGACGAAATGACGCGCCACGGCTGGCTCGTCGCCGATGCTTCGCGCGAACTCCTGTTCGACACCGCTCCAGCAGAGCGTTGGGCGCGCGCCATGACGTCGCTCGGCATCGATCCGGCCGCACTGGCCGCCGAGACCGGCGCGGCCTGAGCCGCAGGGGGTTCGCCGCCGCGTCGTGCACGCGTTGCAAGCGCATGGCACCTCGGCTAGGGCGCGGGCGAAATCGAAATTCGTGGAGAAGAACGTGACCGATTACATCGTCAAGGACCTGTCGCTCGCCGATTACGGGCGCAAGGAAATCACCATCGCCGAAACCGAGATGCCGGGCCTGATGGCGCTGCGCGAGGAATATGGCTCCGAGAAGCCGTTGAAGGGCGCGCGCATCACCGGTTCGCTCCACATGACGATCCAGACCGCCGTGCTCATCGAAACGCTCGTCGCGCTTGGCGCCGATGTTCGCTGGACCACCTGCAACATCTATTCGACGCAGGACCATGCCGCTGCTGCAATCGCCGACCAGGGCATCCCCGTCTTCGCCGTGAAGGGCGAAACGCTCGCGGAATATTGGGACTATGTCGGTCGCACCTTCGACTGGGGCGAGGGCACCTGCAACCTGATCCTCGACGACGGCGGCGATGCCACGATGTTTGCGCTGTGGGGCGCGCGGGTCGAAGCGGGCGAACAGCTTCCCGAGCCGGCCAATGAGGAGGAGCGCGAGTTCAACAAGGCGCTCAACGCGTTCCTCGAACGCAAGCCGGGCTACCTCACCGAGACCGTCAAGAACATCAAGGGCGTGAGCGAAGAGACGACCACGGGCGTCAATCGCCTTTACCAGCTCGCCAAGAAGGGGCTGCTTCCCTTCCCCGCGATCAACGTCAACGACAGCGTCACCAAGTCCAAGTTCGACAACAAGTATGGCTGCAAGGAAAGCCTCGTCGACGGCATTCGCCGCGGCACCGATGTGATGATGGCGGGCAAGGTCGCCTGCGTCGCGGGCTATGGCGACGTCGGCAAGGGCTCGGCGGCCTCGCTGAGCGGTGCGGGTGCGCGCGTGATCGTGACCGAAATCGATCCCATCTGCGCGCTGCAGGCGGCGATGGACGGCTTCGAGGTCGTGACGATGGAACAGGCCGCCCGGCGCGCCGACATCTTCGTCACCACGACAGGCAACAAGGACGTCATCACCGTGGACCATGTCCGCGAGATGAAGGACATGGCGATCGTCGGAAACATCGGCCACTTCGACAACGAGATCCAGGTGGAGGCGCTCGAGAATTTCAAGTGGACCGAGATCAAGCCGCAGGTCGACATGATCGAGAAGCCTGACGGCAACCGCATCATTCTCCTGTCCAAGGGCCGTCTACTCAACCTCGGCAATGCGACCGGTCACCCGAGCTTCGTGATGAGCGCGAGCTTCACCAACCAGGTGCTGGCGCAGATCGAGCTCTTCAAGCGTGCCGAACAGTATGGAAACGACGTGCACGTCCTGCCCAAGCATCTCGACGAGAAGGTCGCGGCGCTGCACCTTGAAAAGCTCAATGTCGCGTTGAGCGAGCTGTCGAAGGAACAGGCGGACTATATCGGGGTCGACCAGCAGGGTCCGTTCAAGCCCGAGCATTATCGATACTGATCGGCAGGCCACGAAGAAATAGGGAGGGCGTCGCGTTGCGGCGCCCTTTCCTCGTTTCTATTCGATCAAACGCGACATCGACCAAAGGCCGTAGTCGTTCGACAAATGACATTTGTCGTCAACCTGTCGTTCATGTGTCACAAATGACACAGCGTTCGACTTTGTCCCGTTTTGCGCTGCAACGCGATTTCAATTCGCCGCTCTTTCAGTAGGTTGCCCCCACTGATTTCATTCATTTGGGGTTTTATCGACATGCGAATCACTCGAACCAAGGCCTTGGCGGGTAGCTCCGTCGCCGCGCTCTCCGCGCTGCTGTTTACCGGCACCGCGCACGCTCAGGACGTGCCCGATCCCGAAAATTGCGCGGTTATTGCCGACGAAGAAGAGAAGCAGGCTTGCCTCGAGCGTCTCGACGCGGTCGATCCGCTGACCCAGTCGGGATCCGCTGACACGCTGCCCGAGGACGCCGAGCGTACGCAGGCAGTGAGCGAGGACGCGATCGTCATTACGGGTTCGCGCATCCGTCGCGACAACTTCACCGCGACCGACCCCATTCAGGTAATCAACCCCGAAGTCGCGCTGCAGGAAGGTGACGTCGAGACTGCGGATATTCTGCAGCAGTCGCCGCTCGCTGCGGGCTCGACGCAGATCACCGCAGCACTTTCGTCGAACTTTGTGACCGATGGCGGTCCCGGCGCGCAAACGCTTTCGCTGCGCGGCCTTGGTGCCCAGCGTACGTTGGTGCTCGTTAACGGGCGTCGTGCCGGTCCCGCAGGTACGCGCGGTTCGGTGGGTCCGTTCGACTTGAACGTCATTCCGTCATCGCTGATCGGTTCGGTAGAGATCGTGAAGACCGGCGCCTCGTCAATCTACGGTTCGGACGCCATCGCGGGCGTCGTCAACCTGATCACCGACACCGAGTTCGATGGTCTCGAACTCGATCTCTTCTATTCGCCGACACAGGAGGGGGGTGCTGACCAGTTCCGTGCCTCTGCAGCCTTCGGCAAGACATTCGATCGCGGTCATTTCCAGATCGGTGGCGACTATTTCAAGCGCAGCGCGCTGAAGCGCGGCGACCGGGACTTCCTTGCTTGCGGCGAAGAGTATCTCTTCAACCGCGATGGCAGCCAGCGCGTCGACGTGAACGACCCGCGCACGGGCGAGCCGCTGTGCGGAAACACCTATGGGCCGGTCATTCAGGTTTACGATTATCCTTTCCTAGTCGGCGCCACAGGAGAAGGCTACGTATCGCCGTTCTTCAATCCCAATGGCGGTCAGATTCAGTTTAACGATCCGGGTGATCGTTTGGACGAATTCCTTTCGCCCGTGGGTGCGTTCGCTCCGGGGTACTATGAAACGAGCATCCCGATTGCGGCATTCCGGAATGGATCGGTGCCGTTCGAATATTATCAGAACGCCTATGCGCTCCTGAATGATGAATCGCCGCGGACCCTCGAGGTCGATGTCTATCCCGAGATCGAGCGTTACACCGCCTATGCGGACGGCGCGTACGAACTGGCCGACGGGATCGAATTCTTCGCCGAAGGTCTTTACAACAAGCGTAAGACGAACAACACCGACGAACGCCAGCTCTTCTTCTTCCAGTATACGCGCGATGCCTTCATCACGCCGCAGGTTCTCGGGGACCCCGCGATCGGTGACCCGGTCACCTCGATCCGAGGGGACTTCCTGGTACGTCCGATCGTCCCGTTCCTCTACGACAGTTCGCAGGAGGTCGATTACTATCGCGGCGTCGCGGGACTTCGTGGCGACTTTGCGGACTTCGGCATGGACGGTTGGTGGGAAAACGCCTTCTACGACTTCCATGTTCAGTACAGCTATTCGGATGGCGAATATCGCAACGATCAGGTGGCGCAGGATGCCGTTGATCTGGTCGAATTCCGGCAGCAGGCCTGTAACGGACGTCTGACCTCGTATCGCGGTGTTCCCTGCGTCGATATCGACTTTGCCGATCCGCGTATCCAGAACGGCGAGTTCAGCCCGGAAGAAGAAGCGTTCCTGTTCTTCGAAACGGTGGGCAAGACGACTTACTCGCAGATCAACAGCGAATTGATCTTCGGCAACGAGCTCACGACGCTTCCTGCGGGCCCGGTCGGCTTCGTGGTCGGCGTTCAGGCGCGCCGAGACGAGATTAACGATGTTCCCGATCAGGCGGTTCAAGATGGTCAGAACTGGGGCTTCACTCAGGCCCAGATCACGGCCGGTAGCTTTACAAGCTACGAGGCGTTCGGCGAAATCGAGGTACCGGTTCTCGCGCAGGCTGCGCCGTTCCAGTACGTTGCTCTTTCGGGTGCGGCGCGTGTGACGAATAACGAGTATGAGCGCATCGATGGTCTCTCGTACTCCGAAAAAGGCAATTTCACCTACAAGCTCGGCGTGAATTGGGAGGTCAACGACCTGCTTCGCTTCCGCGCCTCCTATGGTACTTCATACCGTGCGCCGGCCCTGTTTGAGGCCCTACTCGGACGGGAAACCGGGTTCGCGACGCCGGGTGACCCTTGCCTCAATGTTCTTGTCCCGGAGAATCCGAACCCCACCTATGTCTCGCGTTGTGCGAACGAAGGCGTCGATCCGAATTTTATTCGGGGCGGTAGTTCGGAAATTTTCTCGATCGGCGGTATCGAGCAGGATCTGAATTCGGAAACGTCCGACGCGTTGACCCTGTCGGCGGTTTTGACCCCACGTGACCTTCTATGGCGCGGTGCGGACCTCAGCCTTGCACTCGATTATATCAAGATCAAGGTCGACGATCAGATCGGCCAGTATGGCGCGGGCTTCATTGTCGCGGCCTGCTACGATCCCGAGCGTCCGGAAAACAATCCGTTCTGCGACCTCTTTACGCGTGGGCAAAGCATCCGGAACCCGTCGCTTCTCGGCCAGATCGAGTTCGTCGATAACCCGTTCGTCAACATTGCCGCGCAGCGCAACGAGGCGATCGACGTGAGTGGACGCTTCACTCAGGATCTCGAAGAGTACGGTCGTCTTTCGATCAATGCCCTGATGAGCTGGCAGCTCACGTCGGAAACGATTGCCATCGATGGCGCTACGCCCATCGATAACACGGGTGAGGTTGGACAGCCCGACTGGATCGGCGATTTCAACGCGACGTACGCCCTCGACAATTTCTCGATCAACTACGGCCTCGACGTCATCGGCGGTGCCAACGACGAGGAAGACATCATTGCGTCGATCGGCACGGGTGACGTTTGCTTCAATTCGACGCTGCGTAGCGCGGACGGGAGCGGCCCGATCGAGGCCTGCCCGATCTTCAAGCTCGAACCGACCTTCTATCACAGCCTGTCGGGCACTGCCCGCGTGCTCGATCGTTTCTCGGTGACGCTTGGTGTGTCGAACCTCTTCGATACGCGTCCGCCGCTGGTGTCGACGGTTGTCAGCCCGTTCTCGACCTTCGGTCAGGCTCCGGCATTCGCGTCGCAGTACGACTATCTCGGCCGTCGCTTCTTTGCCAACGTCCGCGCGACGTTCTAAGAAGCAGCCGACTTGGCAGGAATTTGGGCGGGGAGCTTCGGCTTCCCGCCCTTTTTCTTTGCGCTGAGAGCGTTATAGCGGATCGACACGCGGGGACGTCCGTCTCCCGTTCGATGGAGACCCATGAGTCACGATCTCATTGTCCTGATTGCCTTGACGCTTCTCGTCGCCTTGGCGCTCGGGGTGGTGGTGGTGGGACATCGGAGGATGGCCAGGGCCGCTGCGATTCTCGACGCAGCGCAATCGCTGACCGATTTGTCGGAACGCTCGCCTGCCCGACCGTTCGTTCTCGCCCCTGACGGCACACTCGAGCTCGACAGCCAGCTGAGGAGCGTATTTAAGCTCGATGCGGACCCCTCGTCACTGGAAGCGCTTGGCGAGGGTGGAGTCGTCCCCCCGGAGGAAATCGGTGCGCTAACCGCCTCGATCGACCATTTGCGCCGCGGCGGAAACGGCCTCGATACCACCATCGAAACCGTCGACGGACGGATTTACGCGGTCCGCGGCGAACTGACCGGCGCGGGTGGGACACCGGGCGCGATCCTCGGCTGGGTGATCGACATCTCCGAGAGCGAGGAGCGCAAGCGCCGGCTCGCTCGGCGGCTCGAGCAGACCGAAGCGGCGCTCGACAGCCTCACGCATCTCATCGAGAGTGCGCCGTTTCCGATGTGGTACCGTGGCCCCGATCTCAGCCTCGGCCTCGTCAATTCGGCGTTCGTGGCGGCGGTCGAGGGTGAAGACGCGGCCGACGTCATCGCGCGCGGGGCCGAGCTGGTCGATGGCACCGGCGAGAAGAGCGCACGCGGCGGCGCCATCGCGGCGATCGAAGCCGGCAAGCCGTACTCGCGCACGCAGCCCGCGATCATCGGGGGAGAGCGGCGCATTCTCAGGCTCGTCGATGTGCCGCTTCCGAGCGGCGCGGTGGCCGGGTTCGCCGTCGACATCCAGGATCTCGAAGACGCGCGATACCAACTGGCGCAGAACATCCAGTCGCAGCGCGAACTGGCCGACCGTATGGCGGCCGGCGCCGCCCAGTTCGACCCCGACGGCAGCCTGTCTTTCTACAACCAGCCCTTCGCGATCATGAGCCAGCTCGATACCGACGACCTCGACGAGGGTATTCCCTTCGAACGGTTGCTCGATGCGATGCGCGAGCGTGGTCGCGTTCCAGAAGTGCGCGATTACCCGAGCTGGAAGGCAGAGCGACGCGACTGGTTCACCGCTACCGAGGAGCTGATCGAGGAAGACTGGATCCTCGCCAACGGGGACCATTTGCGCGTCGTCGGCCAACCGTTACCGAACGGCGGCCTCAGGCTCATCATGGAAGATCGTACCGAGCAGGTGCGGCTTGCAAGCGCGCGCGACACCCTGCTTCGTGTTCGCGCCGCGACTTTCGACAATCTCTTCGAAGTCGTTAGCGTCTTCGCCTCCGACGGTCGCCTGTACCTCTGGAACCGGCGATTCTCGCAGCTCTGGGGGCTCGACGAGAGCTGGCTTTCGGAACATCCACGTGTCGATGAACTCGTGCCCGCCATGGCACAGCGACTGGTCAATCCGACCGAGGCAGCGCAGGTGCGCGAACTCGTCCGCTCGACGACCAGCGGGCGCAAGGCGGGATCAGGGCGCATCAACATGACCGACGGTCGCAGCTTCGAGTATAGCGCCGTCCCTCTGCCGGACGGCAACGCCCTCGTGACCATGGTCGACGTCACCGACAGCCTCCGGATCGAAAGCGCTCTTCGCGAGCGGGCCAAGGCGCTCGAGGAGGCGGATAAGGTCAAGACCGACTTCGTCGCCAATATGAGCTACGAGCTGCGCACGCCGCTGACGTCCATCGGGGGCTTCGGGGAAATGCTTGCGGCAGGCTACGCAGGCGAATTGTCGGAGGCCGCGAACGAATATGTCGCGGCCATCCTCCAGTCGGTCGAACGGCTTTCCCGCCTTGTCGATCGCGTCCTCGACCTGACCCGCACCGAGGGCGGCGCGTTGCAGCTCGAGAAGGAACGGGTCGATCTGGCCGGTCTTGTGCGAACCGTCGTGAAGGGCTTCGGGTCTCGCGTTTCGGAGAACAAACAACAGCTGGACGTCAGGGTCGAACCCTCGACAGGGAACGTCATGGGCGACGTACGGCGGTTGCGCGAAGCGGTCGAGAACGTGCTCGCGAACGCCGTCGCGCATGCCGGGCATCGATCCCATATCGCGATCGAAGCTGCGGGTAACGACGACCATGCTTTCATCACCGTTTCGGACGATGGGCCCGGCATCGAGGCCGCCGAGCAGGCGCAGGTGTTCGACCGCTTCCACCGCAGTGCGGGCGGGGAGCGGGGCGAGGCGGCGCTGGGGCTCGGGCTTCCGTTGACGCGCCAGTTCATCGAGGCACACGGCGGGCGCGTCGAACTCGTGTCGGCTCCGGGCGAAGGCACGGCGGTGACACTCGTCATCCCGCGCGAGACGGCGTGAAGCTCGTCGACGAGGCGGCGACGCGTGCAGCGGGCGCTTCGCTCGCAGAAGCGCTGCGGCCGGGCGACATCGTGACGTTGTCAGGCCCTCTCGGCGCGGGGAAAACCGCTTTTGCGCGCGGCTTGCTGCAGGCGCTTGGTCATCGAGGCGAGGTCCCCAGTCCCAGTTTCGCAATCGTGCAGCCGTACGAACATCTCACACCGCCCGTCTTCCATGTCGACCTTTATCGCGTCGAGGCGGAGGATGAATTGCTGGAGCTTGGTCTCGACGACCTGTCCGACGCCATTCTTCTCGTGGAATGGCCCGAGATCGCGGGGCGATGGGATCATGCCTTGGCCCTGTCGATCGAGCCCGATCCGCAATCGGGCGCGCGTCGCTTGACAGTGAAGGCGCCTGCGTCTTGGAAAGACCGATGCCCGCTGTCATGACCCCACCCACTGCCGCTCCCGCTTTTCTCGACGCCAATGGCTGGGGAGGGGCCTCTATCTCCCCACTGGCGGGGGATGCTTCGTTCCGCCGCTACTTCCGCGTCGATCATCCCGAGCTCGGCCGTGCGGTCTTGATGGACGCACCGCCCGAGCATGAGGATTCGCGCCCCTTCATCGCGATCGCCGAGCATCTCGACGCCCACGGCCTTCGTGCGCCGCGCATCCTTGCGAAGGATCTCGATGAAGGACTGTTGCTGCTCGAGGATTTCGGCGACCGCCGGGTCAACCCCGTCCTCGAAGAAGGAGAAGCGGACGAGGAACAGGTCTATGCACAGGCCGTGGACACCCTCGTCGAGCTCGGTCGCCATCCTGTGCCGGCGTTCGTGGACCCGTACGATGAACCCATCCTCCTGCGCGAGGTCGCGCTTTTTCCCGAATGGTATATGCCCGCCGTCGGTCTCGATTATCAGGATGACGGCAGCTTCGAGCGGGCATGGAAACAGAGCTGGAAGGACGTCCTCGAACGCACCGGACGCGACCCGGTCCTTGTCCTTCGCGACTATCACGCCGACAACCTGATGCTCCTCGATGGCGGCGAGCTTGGACTTCTCGACTTTCAGGACGCGCTCGGCGGTCATCCCGCCTACGATCTCGTCTCGCTGCTGCAGGACGCGCGGCGCGATGTCGACCCGGAGCTGGAACGCAGAATGCGTGACCGCTTCGTGCGCGATGGCGGTATTGAAGATCGCGACGGCTTCGAGGCGGAGTACGAGGTGCTTGGCGCCCAACGAAACGTCAAGATTCTCGGCATTTTCACGCGCTTGTGGAAGCGTGACGGCAAGCCGCATTATCTCAAGTGGCAGCCGCGCGTGTGGCGACTCGTCGAGCATAATCTTCGTCATCCCGCCCTCGCGCCGGTCGCCGAATGGTTCGACCGCCACATCCCCTCCGACAAGCGTGCGGCGGCGTTCGAGGAACATGCCGAATGAAGCGCTCGGCTCTCAGCTTTCGACCGAACGTGGACGCCCCGATCCCGGACACGGCGATGGTGATGGCGGCGGGGCTCGGGAAACGCATGCGCCCACTGACCGCGACGCGTCCGAAACCGCTGGTCGAGCTGGCGGGCAGGCCGATGATCGATCACGTCCTCGATCGCCTCGAACGCGCCGGGGTGAAGAAGGCCGTCGTCAACGTGCATTATCTGGCCGATTCGCTCGAAGGGCATCTAGACGCGCACAAGGGGCTGGAGATCCGCATCAGCGACGAACGGGACCAGTTGCTCGAAACCGGCGGCGGGCTCGTGAAGGCGCTGCCGCTCATCGACAGCGATCCCTTCATCGCCTGCAACAGCGACAATTTCTGGGTCGACGGGCCCTGCGACGCCCTGCGCCTGCTCGCCAGCCAGTGGGACGCCGAGCAGATGGATGCGCTGCTCCTGCTCGTTCCCCACGCCCGCGCCTACAATCATAAGGGCCTGGGCGATTTTCACCTCGACCGCGCGGGACGCGTGCGGCGGCGCGGCGGGAATCGCGTGGCGCCGTACGTCTTCACCGGCATCCAGATCGTGTCCAAGCGCCTGCTGCGCGATGCCCCGGAGGGCAAATTCTCCACCAACATCCTTTGGGACCGCGCGATCGAGGAAGGTCGCCTCCATGGCGCAGTCCACCAGGGTTTGTGGTTCGATGTCGGCACCCCTGAGGCCATCGGACGCACCGAGGCCGTGCTCGAGCATGAGTGAGGCGCCTTCGCGCCCTGCGGTCTATTCGATCCCGCCCCATCGCAGTTTCGCCGATGCGCTCGTCGCGGGCATCCTTGCGCGCCAGCGCTCGCCGCTCGAACTTGCGCGCGGTCGGATCCTCTTGCCGACCAATCGTGCTGTCCGAACCGTGCGCGATGCGTTCGTACGCGCATCGGGAGACGGTCTGCTACTTCCGCGCCTGATCGCGATCGGCGATCCCGAGTTGGGCGACACCATCGGCGGCGCGCTTGATCCCATCGATGAAGCGCCGCTCCCTCCCGCCATCGATCCCAACGAACGCGTGTTCATCCTCGCCCAGTTGCTGGCGCGTCAGCCCGGCACCTCCACCGTCAATGCGCTCCGCGAGGCGGCCGACCTTGCGCGTACGATCGATCAACTGCTCATCGAGGAAGTCGAACCCCGGGAATTGCGGTCGCTTGCCGAAGACAGTGCCGACCTCAGCGATCACTGGGCGCGACTGTTCGCGAGACTGGACGTCATCTTCGATGCCTGGCCACATCTTCTCGCGGAGCGCGGAGTGATCGACATGGCGGACCGGCGCAACCGTCTGATGCGCCGTCTTGCCGAACGCTGGAAGAAATTGCCGCCTGAGGGGTTCACCATTGCCGCCGGGATCACCACCACCGCGCCCGCCGTGGCCACACTGCTCGCCAGCATCGCCCGCCTGCCCGAAG
Source organism: Sphingomicrobium aquimarinum (assembly GCF_039655735.1). Lineage (NCBI taxonomy): Bacteria > Pseudomonadati > Pseudomonadota > Alphaproteobacteria > Sphingomonadales > Sphingomicrobiaceae > Sphingomicrobium > Sphingomicrobium aquimarinum. The sequence continues at coordinate 327,738 of NZ_JBBYXH010000001.1, forward strand.
GCCGCGTCGTGCTGCCCGCGCTCGCTCGTGAACGCGAGATGCCCGAAGAAGAATGGGCGGCGCTTCGGCTCGACCCGAAGCTGGTCGACGACGCGCCGACCTTTGCGATGCTCAGCCATCCCCAATATCATCTCCGCCTCCTGCTCGATCGGATGGACGTTGGGCGAGGGGAGGTCCGCGACTGGCACCGACGAGGCTATGCAGCCGCCGAGCCCGAACGGAGCCGGGCCGTTCTCAATGCGATGACCGCTGCACGTTTCACCGACAAGTGGCAGTCGCTAGGCCCCGAGGATCGCAAGTTCGGGAACGGTGTCAGGGCGGCCGTGTTCGCCGACCCGGCTTCCGAAGCGACGGGCGTGGCGATCGAGATGCGGCGCGCACTCGAAGAACCGGGGAAAACCGCAGCGCTCATCACCCCCGACCGCGGCCTGGCGCGACGCGTCAGCGCCATCCTCCAGCGCTGGGGCGTGATGGTCGACGACAGCGCTGGGCAGGCGCTAGCCCTGACGCCTCCGGGTCGCCTCGCCATGTTGCTGCTGGAAGCCGTCGAAGACGATTTTTCTCCGATCCCCTTCATGGCGCTCGTCAAGCACCCGCTCGTCGGAGGCGAGGCGCGCGCGCGCGGAGACTGGCTCCGCGCGGTCCGGCGTCTCGATTTCGCCTTGCGCGGTCCGCGTCCGGCGCCCGGCCTCGAGGGCATTGCCAGCACCATCGAAAATCGTGACGCGAGACATCGCGAGGACGATCGGGCAGCGCTTTCGCTGATCCGCGAGCCGATCGAGGCCGCCTGCCGTGAACTGTCGGCGGCGACCAGTATCGGCGCGCTCGCCGCAGCACTGCGCACCGCCCTGACGCATCTCGCCGGGGATGCCGCGTGGAGTGGTGCGGCGGGCCGCGAATTGTCGAGCCTCATCGCGGATCTGGAGCGATCCCCGGCAGCGCGCGGTCTCTCGATCCAAGCTGACGAACGAACCATCGCCTGGCGCTCGCTGATGCAGGGCCGCACGGTCCGGCCACCCTATGGAGGACATCCCCGCCTCCAGATCCTCGGTCTCTTGGAAGCGCGTCTCGTGCAAAGCGACCTCATGATCCTCGGCGGCCTCAACGAGGGAAGCTGGCCGGCATCGCAAAACAGCGACCCGTGGCTCGCACCGCGCCTTCGTCGTCGGCTCGGGCTGCCGGGCCTCGACTATCGCGTCGGCCTTGCGGGCCATGACTTCATGAGCGCCCTCGGCGCGCCGCAAGTCCTTCTGACCCGCGCGGCACGAGACGAGCGCGCTCCGACCATCGCATCGCGTTTCTGGCTCCGTCTGGAAGCCATGGCGGGCAGCCTCCCACGCGACACGACGCTCGAGCGCCTTGCCTCCACGATCGACCGGCCATCCTCAGTGCAACCCGCCGAGCGTCCCGCGCCGGACGTCCCGGCGGAGCATCGTCCCAAACGGCTTTCGGTCACGTCGGTCGAACGCCTGCGGGTGGATCCCTTTGCCTTCTATGCCAGTCACATCCTGCGGCTTCGTGCGCTCGATCCGCTCGACAGCCGCCAGATCGCAGCCTGGCAGGGGAGCCGTGTGCACGAGTGGCTCGAGGATTGGCTCGAGCAGGACGGTGCCGACCCCGAAGCGCTTCTCCCCGGGCTGGAACGCCTTCTGGCGCGCGATGACGTGCACCCCATGCTTCGCGCCCTATGGGGAGTTCGTCTGCGGGAATCCGCGCGTTTCCTCGCGGAGGAGTTTGCGGCCGACCGCGCCGCGGGCCGGATGGCATTTCGTGCCGAGCAGAGGGGCGAGGCGCCGATCGCGGGCGTCCGTCTATATGGCATTGCCGATCGCATCGATCGCTGCGGCGAAGACGCGCTTGCCATCGTCGATTACAAGACCGGCAGCAAACCCACCAGAAAGGCGCTCAACGCGCATTTTGCGATGCAGCTCGGGCTTTTGGGACTTATCGCGCAGAAAGGCGGCTTCCCCGATGCGGGGTCACACCCGGTCGCGCTGGAATATTGGAAATTCGCCAAGAAAGCCGATCGCTTCGGTGAACGGATGAGTGCCACGCGTGAAGAGGTCGACGATTACCTGTCCGCCGTCCACGCCACATTCGCCGGCCTTGCCGACGCTTATCTCCATGGCACCGAGCGGTTCGTCGCCAAACTCAACCCCGCCTTCGCTCCCTACGGAGACTACGACCAGCTCATGCGCCTCGAGGAATGGTATGGTCGTGCCTGAGCGCGCTGCGAAAAGCTCAGCTTTGGGAGTCGTCCCGGTCCCTCTTGCGACGGTTCGCATAGAGAAGCGCCGCCGCAATCGCGGCCGAGCCGATGCCGACCGCGACGCCCGCCTTGCGGATCGTCTTGTCGCGGGAGGTGCCGGAAGTGGTTTTGTCAGGATCATTCTTGTCTGTCATGGCGTCGATGTAAGCGCGCGGGAAACGAATGCAACGCCTTTGCGGAAAGCCGTGCGATGAACGACGTCAAACCGCTTCCAAGGCTTGAAGGCGCCCAGGCCCGCGCTTCCGATCCTGCGCGACACGCCTCGCTTTCCGCGTCGGCGGGGACGGGCAAGACGACCGTGCTCACCGCACGCGTGTTGCGGTTGTTACTGCGCGGGGTGCGGCCCGACGCCATCCTCTGCCTGACCTTCACCCGCGCGGCCGCCGCTGAAATGGCCAACCGGATTCATGAACGGCTTGCGATGTGGGTTCGCATGGACGAGCAGGACCTGCGTTCGGACCTCACCAATCTTGGCGAAAGCACGCACGACGATACGCTCGCGCTTGCCCGCCAGCTGTTCGCGCGACTGCTGGACACGCCGGGTGGCCTGCGCATCGAGACGATCCATGCTTTTTCGCAGGGGCTGCTGGCCGCTTTCCCCGCCGAAGCCGGCATCGCGCCCGGGTTCGAGGCGATCGACGATATCGTCGCCGATGCCCTCGCGGGAGACGTCCTTGCCGACCTTTGCGAAAGTGCGTCGAAGGGCGAGGGTGCCTTTCTCGGTCACCTCGAAGCGTTGAGCCTGCGTATGGGACAGCAGGGCGCCGAGACGTATCTCAAGCGCTGCGCCGCTTTTCCCTCCGCCTTCGAACGGCTCGAGCTGGAAGATCTAGGCCGATTCCTGCGGCAAGAAGCGGACTTGCCGGAAGGCGACGCCGAGGCGATCCTCGAGGACCAACTCGCCAACCTGGACCGGGCGTTGTTCGACCGCCTGATCGACGCAAATGTTGCTTGGGGCAGCGGCAAGAAGGCCACCGCTATCGTCGAGAACCTCCGCGCTTTCGCGACGGCGACGCCAGCGGATCGGGTGGCTTTGTTGCCAAGTCTGTCGGATAATCTGCTGAAGAAAGCGAACAAGCGGCCTTCGCGCGAGATCTGCACGCCTGCCGCCAAACAGCTCGCAGCCGAACCGGATTATGCCGAGCTCGTCGAGCGTTTCGCAGACTGGTATCTACCGCTCGTCAATCTCTCGGCGCGTCTCGAATATCTCGACGACCTCGAGGCTGCACTTGCTGCGGGCCGATCGTTCGTGGCGGCATATGGCGCTGCCAAGCGTGCGCGCGGCTACGCCGATTTCTCCGATCTCATCGCCTGGACATTGCGCCTGCTGGCACAACCCGGGATCGGCGACTGGATCCGCTACAAGCTCGATGCGCGCGTGGATCATATCCTCGTCGACGAGGCGCAGGATACGAATGCCGACCAATGGCACATCATCCGATCGATGGCGGACGAATATTTCTCCGGCAATGCCGAAACGGAAGACCGCTTTCGCACCCTTTTCATGGTCGGCGACTTCAAGCAGGCGATCTACGGTTTCCAGGGCGCACAGCCCCGCCAGTTCGTCGCCGCGCGCAATCGTTTCCGCGAGCTCGCCGAGGCTGCGCGCCATCAAGAGCCGATGGCGCGTGCCTTTGCCGATCTTACCGTCGCACGCAGTTTTCGCAGCGCGCCTGCCGTTCTCGATCTGGTCGATCGGACGATCGAGACCGTCGGCTACGAGGCGATGGGCCTCGATCGTCCCCCGGTTCGCCACGAACCCCGAAGCCTGGAAGATTGGGGCCGGGTCGATCTCTGGCCGGCTTTCGCTCTCGACGAGGAAGAAGTCGCCGACGAGGAAGGCGAGGAGGATTGGCTGGATGTTCGCGACCGTCAGTTCGCCACCCGCCTCGCCGACAAGGTCGCTGCAATGGTCTCGCGCGACGGGGTCGATCCGGGAGACATCCTCATCCTTCTTCGCCGCCGCAGCGAGCTCGCCTCGTTGCTGGTCGCACGTCTCTTCGCGGCAGGGGTACCCGTGGCCGGAGTGGACAGGCTGTTCCTTTCCCGTCCGCTTGCCGTGCAGGATCTGCTCGCGGCGGTGCGGTTCGCAACGCAACCGCTCGACGACCTGTCGCTCGCCTGCCTTCTCGTCGGCCCGCTGTTCGGGTGGAGCCAGGAGGAATTGCAGGGCCTCGCAATCAATCGCGGCGGGGCGAGCCTCTGGACGCAACTGCGCGCGGCGGACAGTGACAAGGCCCGCACGGCAACCGCCGCGCTGGCGGACATGCTGCGCATGGCAGACTATGTAGCCCCGTCGATCTTCCTCGAGACGATCCTGTCCGGCCCGTTGCAGGGTCGCCGCAAGCTGATGGGGCGTCTGGGCGAGGATGCCTGCGATCCGATCGAGGAATTGATCAACAACGCCATCGCCTACGGACGCGCCGAAACCGTGTCGCTCGACGGCTTCCTGTACCGCATCGAAAGCGAGGAAACCGAAGTGAAGCGTGAAGCGGACGGCAAGGGAGAACGGGTGCGCGTAATGACCGTCCATGGGGCAAAGGGTCTGGAAGCGCCCGTCGTCATCCTCGCCGACGCGACCTGGGACCCCGAGGCGGGTGGCGGGCAGGGGAGCGTCGTTCTTCCGCTGGGCACGGTCGGCGACCTTCCTGTGCCGCGACCGCGCAAGGACGAGCGTGGCGCGCCCTTCGACGCGGCGCTCGATGCACTGGAAGAGCGCGAGCGCGAGGAACATTGGCGCTTGCTTTACGTCGCGCTTACCCGCGCGGCCCGGCATCTCGTCGTCGCCGGCACGCTTCCCCGACCGCGTGGCGCGAACGGCGTAGCCAGAGTTGCGCAGACCAGTTGGCACGCACAGGTCCGCAGCGCGATGGAGACGATGGATTGCGCCCCGCTCGAACTCGACTGGGCCGGCGAGGGCTTGCGATACGAGACGGGTACGCGGAAGTCTCGAGCCGGCTCATCGGACCGAACGGCCGCTCCCGACGAGGGTCATCCCGAGTGGCTGCACGCCGCCGCGCCCGCCGAAGCCCGGCCACCTCGTCCTTTGCGACCCTCGGCGCTGCCGAACGAGGAAGATCTTGTCTATCCGCCTCCCTCGCCCTCGCAGCGCGGTGCGATGGAGCGAGGTATTCTGATTCATGCCCTGCTCGAGCGCCTTCCGGCCGTCGATCCCGGGGCGCGCGCCGCCGCCGCCGACCACTGGCTTCGGCACGCACGGGGCATCGAAGAGCCGGCGCGTCGCCGCGACCTCGTGACGGCCGCGCTCGGCGTGATCGACGATCGTGCCTTCGCCTTCCTCTTCGCGCCAGGGTCGCTCGCGGAAGCACCGCTGACCGCGACGCTCGACGACGGCAATGTGGTTGCCGGGATCGTCGATCGGCTGCTTGTCGAGGACGATCGCGTGGCGTTCGTCGATTACAAGACCGGCGCGCATGTTCCGGCCTCGATCGAGGAGATCCCGGTCGCCTATGTCGCGCAGGTCGAGGCCTATGCCTCGGCGTTGTCGCAGATCTTGCCCGGACGGCGGATCGAAGGATATCTCCTCTACACCGCGGGACCCACGCTCTTTCCCATGGGTTGAGAACGACGAAACCGATCCCATATCGAGTTTCAACGCAAATTTTTTCTTCTTAGGAGAGTATCCATCATGGCGACCAAGGCCGTTACCGACGCAAGCTTCGAAGCCGACGTACTCAACGCGGACAAGCCCGTACTCCTCGACTTCTGGGCCGAGTGGTGCGGACCTTGTCGGATGATCGGCCCCGCGCTGGAGGAAATCTCGGACGAGCTTGCCGACAAGCTGACGGTCGCCAAGATCAACATCGACGAGAACCCCGAAACGCCGGGCAAGTTCGGCGTTCGCGGCATCCCCACGATGATCCTCTTCAAGAACGGTGAGGCGGCTGCGCAAAAGGTCGGTGCCGCGCCGAAGGGGCAGATCCAGCAGTGGGTCGAGGGCGAGCTCTAGGCCAGGCTCACCGAATGCCACTTTGATTGACGAAGGGTCGGGTCGCTCCTACATCGCGCCCGACCCTTTTCTTTTGTAGCGACGGGCCATCGAACGCCGTCACAACCGCCCATTTCACAAGGATTTTTCGATGATTGCGGGCCTTGCCAAATCGATTTTCGGTAGTTCCAACGACCGCGCCGTCGCCAAGATGCGCAAGAGCGTCGAGACGATCAATGATCTCGAGCCGCGTTTCGAGGCGATGAGCGATGAGGAACTGCAGGGCATGACCGCGCAGTTTCGGGACCGACTTGAGGCGGGCGAGAGCCTCGACGACATTATGGCCGAAGCCTTTGCGACCGTTCGTGAAGCTGCCAAGCGCACCCTCGGCCAGCGTCACTACGACGTTCAGATGATCGGCGGGATGACGCTGCACCAGGGCAAGATCGCCGAGATGCGCACGGGCGAGGGCAAGACCCTTGTCTCGACGCTGGCGGCCTATCTCAACGCGCTGCCCGGCAAGGGCGTGCACGTCGTCACCGTCAACGACTATCTCGCCAAGCGCGACGCCGAATGGATGGGCAATGTCCACCGCTTCCTCGGCCTCTCGGTCGGCGTCATCGTTCCCAACATGATGGAGCCTGATCGGCGCAACGCCTATAAGGCCGACATCACCTACGCGACCAACAACGAGTTGGGGTTCGACTATCTTCGCGACAATATGAAGATGAGCCGCAGCCAGATGGTGCAGCGCCCCTTCAACTTCGCGATCATCGACGAGGTCGACTCCATCCTCATCGACGAGGCGCGCACCCCGCTGATCATTTCGGGTCCCACCGACGACAAGTCCGATCTGTACGTCAAGATCGACGAGCTGGTGAAGCGGCTCGTGGAAGAGGATTACGAGAAGGACGAGAAGCAGCGCAGCGTCGTGCTGACGGAAGACGGCACCGAGAAGATGGAGCGGATGCTCGAGAGCGAGGGGCTGATCGAAGGCTCCAACCTCTACGACGTCGCCAATACGCAGGTCGTGCATCACGTGACCGAGGCGCTGAAGGCCAACGTCATGTTCCGCAAGGACACCGATTATGTCGTCAAGGACGACAAGGTGATCATCATCGACGAATTTACCGGCCGCATGATGGATGGGCGTCGCTGGTCGAATGGCCTGCACCAGGCCGTGGAGGCCAAGGAAGGCGTCAAGATCGAGCCCGAGAACCAGACGTTGGCCTCGATCACCTTCCAGAACTATTTCCGCATGTATCCCAAACTGTCGGGCATGACCGGAACCGCGCTCACCGAGGCGCCCGAATTTCACGACATCTACGGCATGGAGGTCGTCTCCATCCCGACGAACCTCCCCATCCAGCGTGTCGATGACGAAGATGTCTTCTACAAGACCATGGGTGAGAAGTTCGACGCCATCGCCGACGAGATCAAGGAACGGCAGGATGCTGGGCAGCCCGTCCTGGTCGGCACGGTGTCGATCGAGAAGTCGGAGATGCTCTCGGAGTTTCTCGACAAGAAGGGCATCGAGCACAGCGTCCTGAATGCGCGCCAGCACGAGCGCGAGGCGCATATCGTCGCGCAGGCCGGCCGCATCGGCGCCGTCACCGTCGCCACCAATATGGCGGGCCGCGGGACGGACATCCAGTTGGGCGGCAACGTCGACTTCCGCGTGGGCGACGAACTCGCCGAGATGGAGGACGGGCCCGAAAAGGACGCCGCGATTGAGCGGATCAAGGCGGAGGTCGCCGAGGAACGCGCTAGCGTGAAGGAAAAGGGCGGCCTCTACATTCTCGCCACCGAACGCCACGAGAGTCGTCGCATCGACAACCAGTTGCGCGGCCGCGCGGGGCGCCAGGGCGACCCGGGCCGCAGCCGTTTCTACCTCAGCCTCGACGACGATCTGCTGCGCATTTTCGGGCCCCAGGCCGCGTTCGCCAAATTGATGAACAAAAATCTCGAAGACGGCGAGGCGATCACCCATCCGTGGATCTCGAAGGCCATCGAAACCGCGCAGAAGAAAGTCGAGGCGCGCAACTACGACGTGCGCAAGCAGGTCGTCGAGTTCGATGATGTGATGAACGATCAGCGCAAGGTCATCTACGAGATGCGCGCCGACGTGATGGACGCGGATACCGTCGGCGACGTCGTCGAGGACATGCGTCACGACACGATCGCGGGTCTTGTCACGCATCACGCGCCGCTCGGCACCTTCCCCGAGCAGTGGGATATCGATGGGATGAAAACCTCGCTCGACGAGGTTCTCGACCTCCATCCCCCAGTCAACGACTGGCTCGAGGAAGACACGGTCGATCAGGAATTGTGGATCGAGCGGATTGCCGAACTTGCCGACGCGAAGATGACCGACAAGGTCAAGGACGCCGACCCCGATCGCTGGGGCCAGTGGGAAAAACAGACCGTCATCCAGTCGCTGGACAGCAATTGGAAAGAGCATCTGTCCACGCTCGATGCCCTGCGCCAGGTCGTCCATCTGCGCTCCTATGCGCAGAAGAAGCCGATCGATGAATATAAGAAGGAGGCCTTCCTTCTGTTCGAACGGCTGCTCGTCACCATCCGCGAGGCGGTTACCAAGTCGCTGATGCGCGTGCGTGTCGAGATCGAACCGCCGCAGGCCGCGCCGCCGCCCGAGATGGCGCTGCCCGACTTCATCACGTCGCACTTCGACCCCTTCTCGGGTGACGACAATACCGCCGACATCGACGCCGCCACCGGCTCGATCCTGTCGAATATTCCGCCGCGCCAGTCGCCGCGTCCCGCTTCGCCCAAGGAAGTCATGGACGCCGCACCCGCCGGCGAATTCACCCCGCCATCGAGCCGCAATGCACCGTGTCCGTGCGGTTCGGGACGCAAGTACAAGCATTGTCATGGCACGCTCGTCTGAGGTTCCCCGTATGAAATTTATCGATCGCAAAGCCCTTCGCGAAGCCTATCGCGCGGAGGAAAATGCGGTCGTGAAGGAGCGGATCGAGCAGGCGCGGCTCGAGGGCGAGCAGGCCGATGAAGCCGAGGCGATGACGACGACGCTCATCACCGAGATGCGCAAGCACAAACCCGAGGGCATCGACGCCTTCATGCAGGCCTACGACCTCGGCTCCGAAGAAGGCATCGCGCTGATGTGCCTTGCCGAAGCACTTCTCCGGGTGCCCGACGCCGAGACGATCGACGATCTCATCCACGACAAGATCACCGGCAACGACTGGGCCCAGAAGATGGGCGAAAGCCGCTCGACCTTCGTCAATGCCGCGACCTTCTCGCTGCTGATGACGGGCCGGGTGCTCGACGAAGCCAACGACACCGCCGACGGCTGGCGCGCGGCGCTGGGCAGGGCAGTCGGACGCCTTGGCGAGCCCGTCATCCGCACCGCGGTCGGCCAGGCCATGAAGATCCTCGGCAAGCAGTTCGTGTTCGGGCGGACGATCGAAGAGGCTCTCCGCCGCGCCGCGCCCGAGATGAAGCGCGGCCTGTCCCACAGCTTCGACATGCTCGGCGAGGCGGCGATGACCCACGAGGACGCCGCCCGCTATGCGCGTGCCTATGAGGGCGCCATCGAACGTCTCGGCAAGGCCGGACGCAACGAGACGTTTCACGGTGCCCCCGGAATCTCGGTCAAACTCTCCGCGCTCTACCCGCGCTACGAGTGGAGCCACGCAGAAGAAGCCGCCACCGCGATCCTCCCGATCCTCAAGGGCCTGTGTGAAAAAGCCGCCGCCGCCAACATCCACCTCACCGTCGACGCGGAAGAGGCGGACCGGCTCGAGCTCAGCCTCGACATCATCGAGGCGATCGTGGCCGACGACGGCCTGTTCGCCGATGGTTGGGAAGGCTTCGGGATGGCCATCCAGGCCTATCAGAAGCGCGGCACCCACACGTGCGACTGGGCCGTCCGCCTCGCGCGCAAGTACGAACGCAAGCTGTTCGTCCGTCTCGTGAAGGGCGCGTATTGGGACACCGAGATCAAGGCCGCGCAGGTCGGCGGGCTCGAGGATTATCCCGTCTTCACCCGCAAGATGGCGACCGACGTCAGCTATCTCGCCTGCGCGAAGATCCTCTTGGCTGGCGGCGACGCGCTCTTCCCCGCCTTCGCCACGCACAACGCCAACACCATCGGCGCGATCAAGGCGATGGCCGGCCCGCGTCCGGGCAAACCGGGCTTCGAGTTCCAGCGCCTCCACGGCATGGGCGACGAGCTCTACACCGAATTGCATAACCTCGAAGACGGCATCGGCGAGCAGCGCAGCCCGATCCGCATCTACGCGCCCGTCGGCAGCCACAAGGAACTGCTCGCCTATCTCGTGCGCCGCCTGCTCGAGAATGGCGCCAACTCCAGCTTCGTCAACCGCATCGCCGACGACCGTGTCGGCGTCGAGGAACTTGTCCGCGACCCCGTCGCGCTGCTCGATGCGATCGAACCCAAGCGCAATCCCGCGATCCCGCTTCCCGATCAGATCTACGGCATCGGCCGCCGCAACTCGGCAGGCGTCGACCTGTCCGATCCGCTGATCCGCGAACCGCTGATGGAGCGCCTCGCCAAGGAAGCGGAGCGCAATTTCCAGGCCGAACCGACCGAGGCCGCACGCGGCGAGCATCCCGTCCGCCGCATCACCAGCCCGCACGATGACCGCATCGAAGTCGGCATCGCCGCGGAGAGCACCGAAAACGCCATCGACCGCGCGATGCACACCGCCGCCGCCGCCCAGCCCGGATGGGACCAGATGGGCGGCGAGGCGAGAGCGCGGCTGCTCGACAAGGCCGCCGACCTGTTCGAGGAGCATCGCGAAACGCTCTTCTCGCTCTGCATCCGCGAGGCAGGCAAGACGCTTCCCGACGCCATCCTCGAAGTTCGCGAAGCTGTCGACTTCCTGCGCTATTACGCCAGCGAGGCGCGCGCCAAGTTCAGTCATCCCGTGCCGCTTCCGGGCCCCACGGGCGAGGAAAACGAACTCCGCCTCCACGGCCGCGGTATCTGGACCTGCATCAGCCCGTGGAACTTCCCGCTGGCCATCTTCACCGGCCCCGTCGCCGCCGCCCTCGCCGCGGGCAATGCCGTGATGGCCAAGCCCGCCGAGCAGACGCCGATCATCGCCGATTATGCGATCTGGCTCCTGCACAAGGCGGGTATCCCGCGCGAGATCGTCCAGCTGACCCCCGGCGACGGCAAGGTCGGCGCAGCGCTCGTCGCGCATCCGCTCACCGCGGGGGTCGCCTTCACCGGCTCGACCGAGACCGCGCGGATGATCAACCGCACCATCGCCGACCGGCAGGACGGCCCGCTCATTCCGCTGATCGCCGAAACCGGCGGCCAGAATGCGATGATCGTCGATTCCAGTGCGCTACCCGAACAGGTGACGCGCGACGTCGTCGCCTCCTCGTTCCAGTCGGCGGGCCAGCGTTGCTCTGCGCTGCGCGTCCTCTACATCCAGGAAGATGTCGCCGACGAGATGATCCGCATGATCGGCGGCGCGCTGGAAACGCAAACGATCGGCGATCCGCGCAAGCTTTCGACCGACATCGGCCCGGTGATCGACGGCGCCGCGCGCCAGTCGCTCCGCCGCCACCTCGACTGGCTCGACACGCACGCCAAGTGCATCGTCCGCCGCGACGTGCCCGAGGCGGTCGGCGCGCACGGCTATTACGTCCAGCCCTCGATCTACGAGATCGAGCATCTGAAGCAGCTACAGGGCGAGAATTTCGGCCCCATCCTCCACATCATCCGCTGGAAGGCGGGCGATCTGGAAAAGGTCGTCGAGGCGATCAACGGCACCGGCTACGGCCTGACGCTGGGCCTGCAAAGCCGCATCGAGAAGAACCGCCGCATCGTCCAGCGCCTCGCCAAGGTCGGCAACCTCTACGTCAACCGCAACCAGATCGGCGCGGTGGTGGAAAGCCAGCCCTTCGGCGGCGAGGGATTGAGCGGGACGGGACCCAAGGCGGGCGGCCCGAACTATGTCGAGCGCTTCGCGACCGAGCGGGTGACCTGTGTGGATACGACCGCTGCGGGTGGGAATGCGAGCTTGATGGCGTCGTTGGAGGGGTGACCACCAAAAGCGGGTAGGGAGCAGGGCGATTTGGCCCAGTCAGTTAGCAACCAGTCGGCCGCTCGCATGCTTCCTCGGTCAGGGAGAAGAAACTGAAGCAGGCCGGTGAGCCTTGCGATCCCAGTCTATGTGAGCCAGCCTCGCTCAATGGAGATGTTTTTAGTCATCGCGGCGATAGCGGCGCTCTTTTGGCTTATGCGGCGGTCGGAGGACCGCGCACGATCCGACAAGCCGAGTTTCTGGCAGACTACCACTCAATCGACCGAGCGCGAACCAAAGCCGTTGGTCGAAGTGCTACCCGAGAGCTTTGTCGTCTATGACCTAGAAACGACGGGACTTAATCCAGCGAAGCACGAGATTATCGAAATCGGCGCGATCCGTGTTCATCGCGAAACCGATCTACACGACACCTTCACTACCCTAGTGATGCCGAAAGGACGTATCTCAAGCCGAATAACCGAAATCACGGGTATCAATCGGGCGATGATAAAAAAGGACGGCATTAGTCCTGATAAGGCGCTAGCAGCATTCCGCGACTTCGTTGGCGACCTTCCAATGGTGGCGTTCAATGCGCCCTTCGATCGCAAGATGCTGGAGGCAGCATGTGACCGACACGGACACGCTCGCTTCACGAACAAGCATGATTGCGCGCTGGCCTTATCTCGTCGTGTCTGGCCTGGGCGAAAATCCTATCGCCTTAGCGCGATATGCGCGGATGCAGGGATAAGCCTTCACAGCGAACACCGTGCGCTTGCGGACTGTGAGCGAGCCTTGCGGGTCTACGTCGCGGCTCGGCAGCTAGGCGACAGACCTCAGTCACAATAAAATGCGTCGATTGGAATGAAATGGCTCCCCGAGTTGGATTCGAACCAACGACCAAGTGATTAACAGTCACCTACTCTACCGCTGAGCTATCGGGGAGCAGCCCGAAGGCGATGGGGAGGGCGTATACCGATTGGGCGCGCCGATGCAAGGGGGAAATCAGCCTGTTTCGAACTGCTCGAGCGCGATCCGCTCGTCCAGCGCATGCTCGGGGTCGAACAGCAGGGTAAGGGGCCGCGCACGGTCGAGGCTGATCGTCACCTGCGTTACGTCGCGCACCTCGAACTGGTCCGCCACCGCGCTCACGGGCCGGTCCTCGGGATCGATCACCGTCAGCCGCACCGCCGTATCCTCGTTGAGGATCGCGCCCGGCCAGCGGCGCGGGCGGAAGGGACTGATGGGGGTGAGCGCCAGCATGTTCGCCGACAAAGGCAGGATCGGCCCTCCCGCCGACAGATTGTAGGCCGTGGACCCCGCAGGCGTCGCCACCATCACCCCGTCGCACACCAGTTCGTCGATCGCCGGCCGGTCGGCCACGTCGATATGGATCTTGGCCGTCCGCCCCGTCTCGCGCAGCAGGCTGACCTCGTTGATCGCGGGCCGGGTAACGACCTTACCGTGGATCGTCTCGGCTTCCATCTTCAGCGGCAGGATATCGATCGGCTTGGCCTTGGCGATCCGCTCGATCAGCCCCTCTTCGCGCCACTCGTTCATGAGGAAGCCGAAGGTGCCGCGGTTCATGCCGAACACGGGCCGTTTGGGAAGGCCTTCTTCCAGCATCTGATGGAGCGTGCGCAGCATGAATCCGTCCCCGCCCACCGCGAGCAGCGTCGCCGCTTCCTCGGCCTCGACGAATTCGTACCGAGCGCGTAGGAGTTCGCCTGCGTCCGCCGCCTGTTGGCGCGAAGAAATGGCGATCCCGATCGGGCTGCGCTCGTTCATGCCTGCTGCTCCCCTCGCTGCATGAAGACGGGCATAGGCGAGCGGCGCGCTTCACGCTACTGTCTCGATAAGGGCCAGTCGGTTCGGCCCCGCTTGTGGTGCGTGGCGATCCTTTCGATGGAAGGCGACATGTTGAGCAGAAACGACGACCCCCTCCTGCCAGTGGGGCATGACCGCGATCCGGAATTGTTCGATGCGCTGACCACGCGCGAGATCTCGATTCACTATCAGCCGATGATCGACCTGGCGACGGGCCGCGTGGTCGCTGCCGAAGCCCTCGCGCGCTGGGACGAGACGGGGCCGGGAGCCGAAGCGCTCTTTACCCGCGCAAGGGCCGCGCGCCTCCAGGGCCCGCTTTCGCGCACCGTCCAGTACGACGCGCTTGAGCGCGCCGCGACATGGGAAGGCGCACTCGGCGACATCGGCCTGTCGATCAACCTGTTGCCCGAAGAACTGCTCGACCGTGACTTTCCCGAAAGCTTCCTCGACATGCTCGCCGATAGCGGTTTCCCGCCCGAGCGACTGACGGTCGAACTGGTCGAAACCCAGCACGTCAGCGAGCATCCCAAGGCCGCCGAGCGGCTCGCCGCCTTGCGCGAGAAAGGCATCCGCATCGCGATCGACGATTTCGGCACGGGCTATTCGAGCCTCGTCTATCTCACCAGCCTGCCGATCGACACGCTCAAGATGGATCGCAGTCTCGTCGAGCAGATCGTCGGCGGCGACAAGGCGCGGATCGTCATGCGCGCTATGCTCACGCTCGCACAGGAACTGGGCCTGCGTACGGTGGTGGAGGGCGTCGAGAACGCCGCGCAGCTCGATCTTCTGAGCGAATGGGGCGCCGACCTCTATCAGGGGTTCCTCGGTTCCGGCCCGCTCGACGAAGAAGCGCTCGGCCGCTTCGTCTCGTTCGCCAACCGCTAGACCGGCTCCGCCACTTTTGCCTTCTTCTGCCCCGCCGCCACGACGCGCCCGAGGCCCCGCGACAGCTGCAGTGCGCCGTGGATGCGATCATGCTCGCCCGGCCAGTTGCGCGACAGCACCAGCTTCCCGTCCGGCCGCAGCTTCGCCTGGCCCTTGAGCTTCTCGATATAGGCGATCAGTCCCGGAACGTCGGGGAAACCGTCGCTGGCGAACGTCACCACCGCGCCCTTGGCGCCGATGTCCATCTTGGCGATCCGTGCCTTGCGGCAGTTGGTCTTGATCTCGATGACCTCGAGCAGGTTCTGCGTTTCTTCCGGCAGCTTGCCGAACCGGTCGATCAGCTCGGCGGCGAACGCGTCGATATCCGCGCGGCTTTCGAGATCGCCGAGACGCCGATACAAGCCCATCCGCAAATCGAGGTCTGACACGTAATCGTCGGGAATGAGGATCGGCGCAGCCACATTGATTTGTGGATTGAGCGCTTCGCCCGCTTGCCCCGCACCGCCATCCGCTTTCAGCTGCACGATCGCTTCCTCGAGCATCGACTGGTAGAGTTCGAAACCCACTTCCTTGATGTGTCCCGATTGCTCGTCGCCGAGCAGGTTGCCCGCGCCGCGTAGGTCGAGATCGTGGCTCGCAAGCTGGAAGCCCGCGCCAAGGCTGTCGAGATTGGCCAGCACCTGCAGCCGCTTCTCCGCGCTTTCGCTCACCAGATGCGGCTCGGGCGTGGTGAGATAGGCATAAGCCCGCGTCTTCGAGCGTCCCACACGGCCGCGAAGCTGATAGAGCTGCGCGAGGCCGAAGCGATCCGCACGATGCACGATGAGCGTATTGGCGCTCGGAATATCGAGCCCGCTCTCCACGATCGTCGTCGACAGCAGCACGTCATATTTGCGGTCGTAGAACGCGCTCATCCGCTCCTCGACCTCGGTCGGGCTCATCTGGCCGTGCGCCACGAGGAACTTCACTTCGGGTACCTCCTCGCGCAGGAACTCCTCGATGTCGGGCAGGTCCGCGACCCGCGGCGCCACGTAGAAGCTTTGCCCGCCGCGATAATGTTCGCGCAGCAGCGCCTCGCGGATCACCACCGGGTCGCGCGGCATCACGTAGGTGCGCACCGCGAGACGGTCGACCGGCGGCGTCATGATGACCGACAGATCGCGCAGCCCCGTCATCGCCATCTGCAGCGTGCGGGGGATCGGTGTGGCGGTGAGCGTGAGCACGTGGACGTCGCTCTTCAGCGCCTTCAGCTTTTCCTTGTGCGCCACGCCGAAATGCTGCTCCTCGTCGACGATCACGAGCCCCAGCTTCTTGAACTTCACGGTCTTTCCGAGAAGCGCATGGGTGCCGATCACGATATCGATATCACCCTTCTCGAGCCGCTCCTTGGTCTCCTTGACTTCGGATGAGGACACGAGCCTACTGATGCGGCCGAGCTCGATCGGAAAACCCTGAAAGCGCTCGACGAAATTCTGGTAATGCTGGCGCGCGAGAATGGTGGTCGGCGCCACCACCGCGACCTGATAGCCTGCCATCGCGCTCACGAAGGCGGCGCGCAAGGCGACCTCGGTCTTTCCGAAACCGACATCGCCGCAGACGAGCCGATCCATGGGTTTGCCCGAGCCCAGGTCCTCCAGCACTTCCTCGATCGCGCGCTCCTGATCGTCGGTCTCCTCGTAGGGGAAACGGTCGACGAACTGCGGAAAGGCGCTGTCGGGCTGCGCAGGTTCGCCCTCGCGCAGCGCGCGTTCGGCAGCCACCTTGATGAGCCGACCCGCAATCTCGCGGATCCGCTCCTTCATCTTGGCCTTGCGCCGCTGCCACGCCTCGCCGCCCAGGCGGTCGAGGTTTACCGCCTCGTCCGCCCCGCCGTAGCGCGAGAGAATGTCGATATTCTCGACCGGGACATAGAGCTTGTCCTCACCCGCATATTCGAGGGCGACGCAATCGTGCGGGCTACCCTGCACGTCGATGGTCGTCAGGCCCTTGTAGCGGGCGATCCCATGTTCCTCGTGTACCACCAGATCGCCGGGCGTCATCGCCGACAGTTCGGCAAGGAAAGCGTCCGCGCTCTTCCGGCGCTTGCGCCGCCGCACGAGCCGGTCGCCGAGCATGTCCTGCTCGGAAAGGACCGCGACATCGGGGGTCGTGAATCCATGATCGAGCGGAAGGACGAGCAGGGCAGGGGCCTTCCCGCCGAGCGCTTCCTGCCAGCTGTCCGCCATCCGTCGGCTGTCCACACCATGATCCGCGATCAATCCGTCGAGCCGTTCACGCGCGCCTTTCGAGTAGCTCGCCAGTACGACGGTCTTGCCGTCCTTTGTCAGCTTCGCGACATGTTCGGCGACCGCTTCATAGACATTCGACCCCTGCGCCCGTTCCGGAGCGAAATCGCGGGGCCCCGACACGCCCATGTCCACGACCGCTTCGCTGTCGGGCGAGGGGAAGGGGGTTGCAAGGTGCACGGGCGTATCGGCCTTGACCGACGACCATTCGCCGTCCGAAAGATAGAGCGCATCGGGCTTCAACGGCCGATAGCTTCCCGCCTCCTTGGCTTCGACGCGCCGCCGGTTCTGGAAATAGTCCTCGACCGCCTCTAGGCGCGAGCCGAGCGCGGCATCGGCATTGGCATCGCGCAGCACGACATCGTCCTCACCGGTATAATCCGTCAGGTCGGCAAGTGACTCCTCGAACAGCGGCAACCAATGCTCCATCCCCGCCAGACGCCGACCGTCGCTGACGGCCTCGTAGAGCGGATCGCTCGTTGCATTGGCACCGAACTTCTCGCGATAGCGGCTGCGGAAGCGCTTGATGGACTCCTCGTCGAGCAAAGCCTCGGACGCCGGCATCAGCGTGAAGCCTTCGACGCGCCCCGTCGACCTTTGGTCGGTCGGATCGAACGCCCGCATCGTCTCGATCTCGTCGCCGAAGAAGTCGAGGCGGACGCCATTCGACATGCCCGCCGGATAGAGATCCACGATCGCGCCACGCACCGCATATTCGCCCGCATCGTGCACCGCGTCGACGCGCGCGTAACCATTGGCCTGCAACAACCCGATCAGCTTCTCGCGCTCGATCTCGCTGCCTTCCTCGAGACGTCGCACGAGGCCCTTGATCCGATCCGGACAGAGCATCCGCTGCATTGCGGCGTTGACGGTCGTGACCACAAGCTGTGGCTTCTTGGGCTTGCGCGCCAGCCTCGCCAGCGCGCCCATCCGGTCTGCCATGACCTTGAGCGGCGGGCTCGCGCGGTCGTAGGGCAGGCAGTCCCAGGCCGGCAGCGTTACCACCTGTACTTCGGGCGCGAACAAGGGCGCGGTCTCCGATACCGCGCGCAGTGCCGCTTCGTCCGACACGATCAGCCACGCGCGTCCGCCCTTGTCGCCGGCCGCCCGCGCGAGATCGGTCGCGAGCCACGGCAGATAACCCGCCGGAACGCTCGCGAGCGTTAGCGCCGTGTCGGCCTTAAGAACCGTCTGCAGTCTCTCGCTCATCGTGCGATCCGGATGAAGTCGAGCTTCTTCATCGTCTCGAGTTGTGGCCCCTGGAAGCGTGCAGGCGCCTCCGCGGTCCCGATCGCCCAGGCCATGATGTCGACGTCCTGCTCCATCAACAGCGCGTCGAACCAGTCCATGTCCGCATCGGTCCACTGGTGCTGGTAGCGGTCGAAGAAGCCGCCGATCATCATGTCCGCCTCGCGCGTACCGCGGTGCCAGCTACGATATTTCAAGGCGCGACGACGTTCGTCCATGCGGGAATTCTCCATAGCGATGCGGCCCCGCGCGCTTCCGCCCGGGGTGAAAATTGTTTCGAATGAAGCGCGCATGTAGGCGCTCGGGTTCCGCCTTGCTAGGGAGGCTGAAGACCATGCGGCCCGAGATTCTCCACCCCCTGTTCGCGACCACCGATACGCTGGACGGCGTCGGCCCCAAGATCGCCAAGGCGCTTGAGAAGCTGAAGCTTACCCGCCTCGTCGATCTGCTCTTCCACCTCCCCACCGGAATGATCCAGCGCATCGCCACCGATACACTCGGCCATCATCTCGTCGGCCAGCGGATCGTGATCGACCTGACGCCCATCGATCTGCGCGAGGGCAGGGGCCGCGCCCCACTGCGGATCTATGCGAAGGATGGCAGCGAGAACATGGTCGCGTTGACCTTTTTCAACAATCCGGGCTGGGCCAAGAAGCAGCTCCCGCTGGGCGAGAAGGCGCGCATATCGGGCCGCCTCGATGCCTATGGAGACGATCTGCAGATAGTCCACCCGGACGTCGTGAAGGAAGAGCCCGCGCTTCGCGAACCCGTCTATCCGCTGTCCGAGGGCCTGACCAACCGCAAGGTTCAGGACTTCATCGCGCAGGCCCTCAGCCAGGCGCCCGACCTCGCCGAATGGATCGAACCCTCGGTGCTCTCCGATCGCGGATGGAGCGATTGGCGCGGATCGCTCGCCGCCGCCCATGCCGACACCGGCGCCGCCAAGGCCCGCGCGCGATTGGGCTATGACGAAGTCTTCGCCAACCAGCTCGCGCTCCTCCTCATCCGCCAGTCCGCCCGCCGCACGCAGACACGCGCCCTGGAAGGCGACGGCAGCCTGTCGGGAAAGCTCAACCTGCCCTTCACCCTCACCGGCGCGCAGGCGCGCTGCGTCTCCGAGATCCGAGGCGACATGGCGCAGGAGCGCCCAATGCTCCGCCTGCTCCAGGGCGACGTCGGTTCGGGCAAGACGCTGGTCGCGCTCTTTGCCATGCTCGAAGCGGTCGAGGCAGGCGCACAGGCCGCCATGCTCGCCCCCACCGAAATCCTCGCGCGCCAGCATTACGAGGGGCTCAAGCGCCTGTGCGACCCCATCGGCGTCAACGTCGCCATCCTCACCGGGCGCGACAAGGGCAGGGTGCGCGAGTCGACGTTGATGGGGCTGGCCGACGGCTCGATCCACATCCTCGTCGGCACCCACGCCATCTTCCAGCAGGCCGTCGCTTACAAGGATCTCGGCCTCGTTGTCGTAGACGAACAGCACCGCTTCGGCGTCTCGCAGCGGCTCATGCTGAGCGAAAAGGGCAAGCGCCCGCCGCACCTTCTCGCCATGACCGCAACGCCCATACCGCGCACGCTCACGCTCACCCAATATGGCGAGATGGAAGTCAGCCGCATTGACGAGCTTCCGCCGGGGCGGCAGCCGATCGAAACGCTCGTCATGTCCGAGAGCCGCCTCGACGAAATCGTCGCTGGGCTCGAGCGCCATATCGCGACCGGCGAACAGGCCTATTGGGTCTGCCCGCTGGTCGAGGAAAGCGACAAGCTCGACGCCGCCGCGGCCGAGGAGCGCGCCGCCAGCCTCAAGGCGCGGCTCGGCGACAAGGTCGGCCTCGTGCACGGGAGGATGAAGAGCGAGGACAAGGACGCCGTCATGGAGCGCTTCCAGCGCGGCGATCTCGCGGTGCTGGTCGCCACGACGGTCATCGAAGTCGGCGTCGACGTGCCCAACGCAACGCTGATGATCATCGAGGGCGCCGACCGCTTCGGCCTCGCCCAGCTTCATCAGCTGCGCGGACGGGTAGGGCGGGGCACCGGCAAATCGCGCTGCCTGCTCCTGCGCGGCAACACCTTGTCCGAAACCTCCCGCGCCCGCCTCGCCCTCATGCGCGAAACCACCGACGGCTTCCGCATCGCGGAGGAAGACCTGCGCCTGCGCGGCGCGGGCGAAATCCTCGGCACCCGCCAGTCGGGCGACCACAGCTTCCGCCTCGTCGACCCCGAAGACCTCGCCCAGCTGGCTCCGATGGCGCAGGCGGACGCGCGCATGCTGCTAGACCGCGATGGCGGGCTGGAAGGAGAGCGCGGCCAGGCAGCGCGTGTCTGCCTTTATCTCTTCGAACGCGATATGGCGGTGGGGTTGCTGAAGGGCGGTTGAGATGTGTCTGCTAGCGATCCCATTGCTGACGTCAGCGCTGCGACACTTCGATGCTAAGTTTCTCGGATTTGAAGCTGGCCTCAAACCATTCGGTGACAAGAAGATAGTTACCTTCCGCCAGTCTATGCAGTTCAATGCTGCCGAGGTCGATTGAGCCGTCAGGATCCGTGGTCAGAAAAGTTCGAGCGGGCTTCGTCTGGATCTCCATCGGGTGTTCAATGATCAGATAGCCCTCGCGATAGCAGTGTGCTTCGCCAGGTTTTGGATTTTCGTGCAGTGGATGGTCCTGAGTGAGCGCAAACAAAACTTTCAGGCGAAGGTCCGTCCCTTCGGCCATAAAGCCGAGAAGGTAGCTGTCTTCGAGATATGCATTTTCAAACACCGGGAGGTATGAGGGATCCATCATTTGCGCCAACCCTTTTGGCCGGAGTTCCGAAGTCCGCTTTTCACCCAAATCAGCGATTTGTAAAAGTCTGTAGCTAAACTACCAACAATCCGTGCTTCTTCTTCCCAAGTGACAGCTTCACCGGATCACCCACCACCGTCACTAGTAGCTGCGGATCGCTTACGACCTGGTCGTCCAGCTTCACCGCGCCTTCCTTGATCTTGCGCTTCGCCTCGCCGTTCGACGCGCAGAAGCTCAAGCCCACCAGCGCCGCCAGAACACCGATCTCGCCGCCCGTCGACAGGCTTGGCAAGTTCGCATCCGACGCGCCTTCCTCGAAGGTTCGCCGTGCCGCTTCCGCCGCCTCGCGCGCCGCGTCCTCGCCATGCAGCATCGCGGTCGCTTCATTCGCCAGCGCGATCTTCGCTTCGTTGATGTCCGCGCCCGATAGCTGCGCCATCCGGTCGATCTCGGTCAGCGGGAGGTCGGTGAAAAGTTTGAGGAAGCGCACCACGTCGTCATCCGCAGTGTTGCGCCAGAATTGCCAGTAATCGTACGCGCTGAGCAGGTCCGCGTCGAGCCACACCGCGCCCGAGGCCGTCTTGCCCATCTTCTTGCCGTCCGCGGTCGTGATCAGCGGCGTTGTCACCCCGAACAGCTCCTCTTCGCCGCCCATCCGGCGGGTAAGTTCGATGCCGTTGACGATATTCCCCCACTGGTCCGACCCGCCCATCTGCAGGCGGCAGCCGTAGCGCGCGTTCAACTCGCGGAAGTCGTAGGCCTGCAGGATCATGTAATTGAATTCGAGGAAGGTGAGCGGCTGCTCGCGCTCGAGGCGCGTGCGCACGCTGTCGAAGGTCATCATCCGGTTGATCGTGAAGTGCGGCCCGACGTCGCGCAGCAGGTCGAGATAGTTGAGGCTGCCCAGCCACTCGTCGTTGTTGACGATGATGGCGCCCGTATCGCTGTCGTCGAACCGCAGCAGCTTGTGGAAGACCTTGCTGATCCCTTCGACATTCGCGGCGATGTCTGCCTCGGTCAGCATCTGGCGCGATGAGTCCTTGCCAGACGGATCGCCGATCTTGGTCGTGCCCCCGCCGATCACCACCAGCGGGCGATGCCCCGCCTGCTGCAGTCGGCGTAGCTGCATGATCTGCACGAGGCTGCCGACGTGCAGGCTCCTCGCGGTCGCGTCGAAGCCGATATAGCCCGTCACCGTCCCGTTCGTGGCGAGCTGGTCGAGCCCCTCGGCGTCCGTCGTCTGGTGGATATAGTCGCGGCCCGACAGGCTGCGCATCAGCTCGCTTTTATAGGTCATCATAATGCGGTTCTGTTAGCGGGCCTGATCACGACTTGCCACACCCCAAAGCCTCGCCCACGATGGAGGGGCAAATGATGAAGCTCACCCCCCATCGCGATCATCCGCTGCCGGACGTCACCGCGCTCGAAGTCGAAGCACGGGCGGACGACGACGTGCTGACGCTCCGCTATCGCGTGCGGGGTGAGGTTGAGGCGCTACAGCTTCCCGACATTGGCCCCCTGCGTCGCGAGGATCGTCTCTGGCGCTCGACCTGCTTCGAGATCTTCCTGCGTCACAATGCGACCGGCTATCGCGAATATAATTTCGCTCCAGACGGCCGGTGGTCGGCGTATCGTTTCGGCAGCTATCGCCACGCGCGCTCGAACCTGCCCAATCGCTGTATCCTCGCCGGGAGCCGCGATGGCGACGATTATGTCCTCACTGCCATGATCGCAGGCCAGCCCCTGAACGGCCACCGCGTCGGCCTGTCCGCCATCATCGAGACGATCGACGGCCGCAAAGGCTATTTCGCGCTTGCACATCCCGCCGGACCCGCCGATTTTCATCACGACGACTGTTTCGCCATCTATGGAGAAGAGATTTGAAATTCGGCATCGACCGTCTGCTCGAGGACGACGACCTCCGCCGCGAGCTGAAAGGCCGCCGCGTGGCGCTATGCGGCCACCCGGCCTCGGTCAGCGAAGATCTCGTGCACAGCCTGGACGCATTGGCCGGGCTGGGTGATGTCGATCTTCGCGCCGCCTTCGGCCCGCAGCACGGGATGAAGGGCGACAAGCAATACAATATGATCGAGAGCGAGAGCTACATCGATCCCGTTCACAAGATCCCGGTACATTCCCTCTACGGCGAAGTCCGCCGCCCGACCGACGCGATGATGGAGGGCTGGGACGTCGTCCTCGTCGACCTGCAGGACGTCGGCTGCCGCATCTACACCTTCCTCACCACCTTGCTCTACCTGCTCGAAGCGGGCGCGAAGCACGGAAAGGCCGTCTGGGTGCTCGATCGCCCGAACCCGGCGGGCCGCCCCGTCGAAGGCCCCAAGCTCACCTCCGGCTACGAAAGCTTCGTCGGCGCGGGACCGATCCCGATGCGCCACGGCATGACGCTGGGCGAAATGGGCCATTGGTTCATCGACCGCTTCAAGCTCGACGTCGATTATCGCGTCATCGAGATGCAGGGCTACGACCCCGCCGGCCCCGGCCATGGCTGGCCCACCGACCGCGTCTGGCTCAATCCGTCGCCCAATGCGCCCAGCGTCAACATGGCGCGTGCCTATGCCGGTACGGTCATGGTCGAGGGAACGCATCTGAGCGAGGGCAGGGGCACCACGCGCCCGTTGGAAATCTTCGGCGCACCGGACATCAACGCCCGCACCGTCATCGCGGAAATGCGGCGGCTCGCGCCGCAGTGGCTCACCGGCTGCACGCTGCGCGAAATCTGGTTCGATCCGACCTTCTACAAACATTCCGGTGCGCTCTGCCACGGCGTTCATATCCATGCCGAGGGAGCGGGCTACGATCATGAGGCCTTCAAGGCGTGGCGTGTACAGGCGCTGGCTTTCAAGGCCATTCGGACGATCTTTCCTGAATACGACCTGTGGCGCGGCCTCGACTATGAGTATGAATATACGTCTGGCCGCCCGGCGATCGACATCATCAACGGCGGTCCCTCGCTGCGGACATGGGTCGACGACGAGCGGGCGGCGCCTGCCGATCTCGACGCGATCGCGGTGCCCGACGAGGAGGCCTGGACAGACGAAAGGGCGCCGTTCCTGCTTTATTGACATGGTAGATTATACCGAACTCTTCGATCAGCGCGGCTCGAGCTACGACCGCGCGATGCAGGCCTTTCCGCGCGCGCGCGCTGCGGAATTCCGTCAGCTCCTCGAGCCCCTCGACCTCTCCGGCAATATAGTGATCGGTGACGTTCCCGCGGGCGGCGGATATCTCGGGCCCTATCTTCCGCAGCACTGCGAATGGGTGCGCCACGAGCCCTGCTCGGACTTCACGACCCATGCGGGTCAGAACGACGCACGCCGACCCCGCACGCCGCTCTATCCGTTCCCCTGGAAGGACGACCGGGTCGATGCACTCGTCAGTCTGGCGGGCGTACACCACCTCGACGACAAGCCACGCTTCTACCGCGAAGCTGCGCGCGTCACCTGCGATGGCGGTACCTTGGTTCTTTCCGATGTGGCGGAAGGTCATCCGGTGAGCCGCTTCCTCGACGAGTTCGTGGGCGCCTACAATTCCACCGGCCACGAGGGTCGTTATCTTGACGGTGACGTCATCAGCGACCTCGAGGCGGCGGGTTGGCGGCTGCAGGGCGATAGACAGCACTCCTATCACTGGGTTTTCGAGACGCGCGGCCAGATGAGCGCGTTCACGCGGCTCCTGTTCGACATCTGCGATGCCGACGAAGCGCACGTCGAACAGGCGATCGGAGATATCCTCGGGATCGATGATCTTCCTGGCGGAGTCGGCATGCGCTGGGGCCTGCGTACCCTGCACTGTCGGCTCGATTGACCAAGAGACGATGTCGTCGGGTGTCATCAGCGCGCACAGGGTCGGGGGCTATGTTCTCGGCCTGCAAAGCGCGTCGGTCCGCGTTCAGATACGAACAGATTCTCGCGAACGAAATGTCTACGAAAGAACATCCGCCAGGATCGTCGACGCTCTCAAAGCTCTAGATTTCGAAGACAATACTCCGCTTCCCGACGCCCCGACGGACGATCATCCAGGCGCGGTCGCGCGGTGGTTCGGCGCGGCCGTCGACGCAATCCAAGCCCGTGCCGGACTGCCGTTTCTCGATGCGACACGTGGCGTCACGATGGGCGGCGGCGATTTCGTTCTCTTCGTTCCCGGTTTCGACTATTCCACCGAGCCGGTCAGCAACCTCTGTTCTCTACTTCTGCTCGATCTGACCGGCACCCTGTCCGATGACGCGCTTGCCACACAGCTCAAGGATGTCGTCGTAGCGCTGCGTGCAACGCAGCCGTCGACGAGCAACGGGCCGCGCCTTACCCGTGCCGCATTCGAGCTCGGCATCCCCTTTCGCCAACTCCCCGGCGACATGACGCTCTTCGGGATCGGTCGTAATGGCGCGCGTGTCGAAAGTACGTTCACCCAGTTTACGAAGCGAAACGGCGTGGCGATCGCCCGCCGGAAACCACTTACGTCGTTGATGCTGCGTCGTGCGCTGCTCCCAACGCCAGATTTCAAGCTGGCGAACGATGCCGAGGAAGCCGTGCGGATCGCCGATCGCTTTGGCTATCCCGTGGTGGTGAAGCCCGCCGATCGAGATGGGGGCGTTGCGGTCGAAGCGGGCCTCGCGAACGAGCACGACCTGCGGACCGCGTTCGATGCCGCCCACCAGATCTCGAAGTCGATCATGGTCGAACGCCACGTCGAAGGACGGGATTATCGCCTCACGGTGTTTCGCGGCAAGATGATCTGGGCGGTAGAGCGTCGTCCCGCCGGCGTGACCGGCGATGGGCAGAGCGACATCCGCTCGCTCGTCGAACGTCTCAACAACGAGCCGGGAAGGGGCGACGACACGTTCGCGCGACTCAAGAAGATCCGCCTCGGCACCGAGGCAATGAGCCTCATCGAGGAACAGGATCTGGAGCTAGGGTCCATTCCCGCCAAGGGTCACTTCGTGCGCCTCGCGCGAAAGTCCAACGTGACCACCGGTGGGATGCCCGTCGCGGTTACCGAAGAGGTGCACCCCGACAATGCGCGTCTGGCAGAGCGGGCGGCCACGCAGCTCGATCTCGACCTAGCGGGCGTCGATCTGATCATCCCAGACATCGCGGCGTCGTGGCGCGAGACGGGTGGCGCCATCTGCGAGGTCAATGCGATGCCTGAATTGGGCGGCACGACCTCGCTTCATCTCTACCCGAAAATTCTCGATGCGCTCGTTTCCAATCGAGGCCGCATTCCCAGCATCGCAATCATCGGAGATGGGGTCGCTTCCGAGCTCGCGCAGGAAACGGCCGCCATTCTCGATGGGCCGGGACGTCCTTGCGGCATTCACGATCGGGACGGCATTCGGGTGGGCCAAGAATCGGTCGCGCGCGGCGCGTTCAACACCAAGATGGCCGGGCGCTGCCTCGTCGACGACCGTCGGGTCGCATCGCTTCTTTGGTGCGCGATCGGTGGGGACGTCGTCGCAAGCGGGTTCCCAGTTCCGCGAAACTCCGCCCTCCTTCTGACGGGCGAGCGCCCCAAGGAGACGGACGGGAAGCCGATGACGATGGAGGTTCTGACAAACCTCCTGGCGCTCCTTCGTGGTCTCTTCGCGCAAACTTTTATCGTGGAAAAGGCCGGCGACCCGCAGGTACTGGCGTTGATCGATCGACTGTATCCCTCGGCCAAGCATGTCTCGCGTTCGCAATGGATCGAAGGCGTTCGCAACCTTGCCGAGCAGATCGATCCGGCGGCCTAGGACTTTTTCGAAAGCTCCCGCATCGCCGCATCGAGCCCGTCCAGCGTGAGCGGGAACATGCGGTCATCCATCAGCTGCTTGAGGATGCGGGTCGAATAACTATGGTTCCAATAGGCTTCGGGCGTTGGATTGAGCCAGGCGGCGCTCTGGTACTGGTCCGTCAGCCGCTGCATCCAGACCGCGCCGGCTTCCTCGTTATAATGTTCGATGGCGCCGCCCGGATGGGTGATTTCATAGGGGCTCATCGACGCATCGCCGACGATCACGAGCTTATGGTCCGCGCCGAACTTGTGAAGCACGTCATAGGTCGGGATCGCGCCGTCCCAACGTCGCCGGTTTTCCTTCCAGACGCCTTCGTAGATGCAATTGTGGAAGTAATAATGTTCGAGATGCTTGAACTCGCTTCGGGCTGCGGAGAACAGCTCTTCGACCTGCTTGACGTGTGCATCCATCGATCCGCCGATATCGAGGAATAGGAGCAGCTTCACCGCGTTGTGCCGCTCGGGCCGCATCTTGACGTCGAGCCAGCCCTGCCGCGCCGTGCCGGAAATGGTGCCGTCGATATCCAATTCCTCGGCCGCACCTTCGCGGGCGAAGCGTCGCAGTCGCTTCAGTGCAACCTGGATGTTGCGGGTACCGAGCGCCACATCGCCGTCCAGATCCTTGAACAGGCGCTTGTCCCAGATCTTCATCGCCCGCCCGTGCCGACCGGGGCCTCCGATGCGCACGCCTTCCGGATTATATCCGCCATGGCCGAAGGGGGAGGTGCCCCCGGTTCCGATCCACTTGTTGCCGCCTTGGTGCCTTCCTTCTTGCTCCTCGAGGCGCTGGCGAAGTGTGTCCATGATCTCGTCCCAGTCGCCCTGCGACTGGATTTCCGCCATTTCCTCGGGCGAGAAGTATCGCTCGGCGACCGCCCGAAGCCAATCCTCGGGCAGGTCGACGGCCATTTCCTCTCCGCCGAGCCCCTCGATGCCCTTGAACGTCTCGGCAAACACCCTATCGAACCGGTCGAGCATCTTCTCGTCCGGGACGAGGCACGCGCGCGCGAGAAAATAGAATTGCGTCGGGTCGGGCTCGATCACTTCCTTGTCGAGCGCTTCGAGGAGCATCAGATGCTCCTTCAGGCTCGCGCGGATACCCGCGGCCCGCAGGCGATCGAGAAAGGTGATGAACATCCTGTTTCCCCTAGTCGCTCGGTCGGCGGCAATCAAATTGCTTGGTTAACGAAATGATAGGGGATGCGCGGGTAAACGGGCCTCAAGACGTGCTCATAAAGGAACTCATTCCATGGCGACCCAAGGACTGGAACAGGTCACCGAAAACGCGATTCGTGCCGTGGCGCGCGACTGCGGTTCGCTCAGTCTCGAGTGCAGCGATGTTGCCGGCTATGTCGAGGCGGTGTCGACGCGGATCGGCGAGAGCCTCAAGACTCTCGATCAGCTCCAGGAAGTCACCGAACGGCTGACCATCGATCAGGCCCGCGTGTCGGACAGCACCGACGAAGCGCGCCTCCTTGCCGACCAGGCCAAGACCAAGCTCGCCAACGGGCGCGCGGCGATCGAGAACACGATCGAGGGCTTTCACGAGCTCACGCAGCTCGTCGTCCAGCTCGGCGAACGGATGGCGGGGTTCGCGACGGCGATGAACCAGGTCCAGAACGTTTCTGCGACAATCGAATCGATCGCGCGCAAGACCAACATGCTCGCGCTCAACGCCACGATCGAAGCCGCGCGAGCGGGCGATGCCGGCCGCAGTTTCGCCGTGGTCGCCGCCGAAGTGAAGAAGCTTGCGCACGACACCCGCAGCGCGACCGGCGAGATTGCCGTCACGCTCGGAGAACTCACGCGCGAGGCCAATGCGGTGACCAGCGAGATCAGCGACGGGGTCGAGCGCAGCCGTGCCGCCCAGTCAGGGATCGATACGATCGGCTCGACCGTACGCGAGGTGTCCGAGATCGTCGACATGGTGGGTAATCAGTCCGAAGGCATCGCCCAGTCGACCAGCCTCATCCAGACGAGCGTCGACCGCGTGAAGGCGGGCCTGACCGACTTCGCCGGAGGCGCCCGCGCCAGCGGTGACGAACTCAAACTGGCCGAAAAGCGCCTCAATCACTTGGAGGGCATGTCCAACAACATGCTCGACACGCTCGCCAACTCGGGCGCCGAAATCGACGATACCCCCTTCATCGCGCGTGGGCAGGACGTGATGCGCCAGATCCAGAACGTGATCGAAAATGCCATCGATCGGGGCGAGATCACGCTCGATGCGGTGCTCGACCGCGACTACAAGCTTCGCGAGGGTTCCAATCCGCCGCAATACGACAACCGCTTCGCCGATTTCGCCGACGCCTACATCCGGCCGATCATCGACGAATATAAGGCGGCCGACAATCGCACCATTGCTTGCGCGCTGACCGACGTGAACGGCTACCTTCCCACGCATCTCACCGAACGCTGCCAACCGCAGGGCGACGATCCGGTCTGGAACGACAAGCACAGCCGCAACCGCCGGATCCTGATGGACGATACGACGCGCGCGGCCGTGGCGAGCACCAAGCCCGCCAAGCTGGCGACCTACCAGATGAACCTCGGCAACGAGAGCTTCCCGGTGAAGAACGTCTTCGTGCCGCTCTTCATCAAGGGCGAGCGTTACGGCAATTTCGAACTCGCCTACCGCGACGACGCCATCGCCTGAGGCCTCACCATTCGCGGCGCTGCATCGCCAGTTGGAGGATGATCGCGCCTACGATTCCGCCGCCGATCCCGAGCCACAGCGCCGTATCGGCCGGAGCCCCTTCCGTCGCTAGCTGATTGAGCGGCATCAGCCAGGGAAAGTATTGGCCGTACTCGCTGCTGGCGGCGACGCCGGCCGTGATGATGCCACCGATGCCGATCGTGATCGGGAGGATGAAGCCGCGAAAGAACAGCGCCAGTCCGTATTGCACCACGAGCATGAAGAAGCTCGCCGCCCAGACGCGCAGCACGAGCGTCGCAAACTCGCCGACGGGCACGGGGTCGCCCGCCATCTTCGCGGGAAGCACGGCCTTGAAGAAGGCTGCCAACGCCAACAAGCCGCCGCCGAGCAGCACCGACCATCCCGCCAGAACCAGCGCACCCGCCGCCAGCTTGATGAGGAAGATCCGCCGGCGTGCGCCCGGCAGGCTAAGCAGCGGATCCCAGGCTCGCGGCTGATGCTCGATCTGCGCAAGGATGACGGTCAGCGCCATCGTCCCCAACGGCAGGACCAGCGTCCCCCAGATCGCGAGTCCACCGGCGACGAACATCGCGGAATTGCTCCCCTCGGTCAGCACCACGAGCGAGGCCAGCAGCAACACGAAGCTCGGCACCGCGATGGTCATCCAGAAGACGCGGCTGCCCTTCAGCTTGAGCAGTTCCGACCGGATCAATCCCGGCGTGCGGACGTGGACGGCCTCAACCATGATCGCCTCCCTGGTGTGCGGCAATGCGGTCATGATAGAATTCCTCTAGACTGAAACGCTTCTGCGCGAGGTGATCGACCGCGATACCCTTCTCGACGAGGATGCGGTTGAGCTCCGAAACAGGCAGCCCGTCGCGGGGAACCACATGCCAGCGATGGTCGCCGACGGGGCTGATGTGACTGGCCAGCGACGAGAGCGCCTCGTCGACGTTCCCCACCGCACCCAGTTCGACGAGGTCGGTGTCGACCGCGATGCCGTCGAGCGGTCCCTGATGGATAAGATGTCCCTTCGACAGCAGCCCCACGTGGCTGGCCACCTTCTCGATCTCGTCGAGCAGGTGCGAACAGATGATGAGCGTGCGGCCCTCGGCGATATCGCGCATGAGCGTGCGCATTTCGCGAATGCCTTCGGGATCGAGGCCGTTGAGAGGCTCGTCGAAGATGATGAGGGGAGGGTCGCCGACGAGCGCGCGGGCGATGCCCAGGCGCTGGCGCATACCGGTAGAAAAGGCCCGCACCTTCTTGCCCTGGGCGTGCCCCAGGCCCACGCGCTCGAGCAGCGCATCGGGATCGCTCTCGATCCCCAGCGCCATCGCCGTCACCCGCAGATTATCGCGCGCGGAAAGATGCTCGTAAAAGGCGCCGCCAGGGCTGTCGGCCATCGCGCCGATGAGCGGACGGTGGCGATGGTCCAGCGGCTTGCCGAACAGTTTCACGACGCCCGATGTCGCGGTGCGCAACCCAAGGATGATGCGGATAGCGGTCGATTTTCCCGCGCCGTTGGAGCCGAGGAAGCCGTAGATCGCCCCCTCGGGTATCGCCAGGTCGATGCCGTCGACGGCCACGGCCTTGCCGAAGCGCTTTGTCAGCGCCTGTGTTTCGATTGCCAGATCCATCATGTCCCCCTTTGTGGCCCCAACGATTAGGCGCGGCGCATCTTCGGGCGCAGCCTGGCTTCGATGAATGGGCAAGTCCGACCGACTAACGGCCCTCGCGTCGGGCGAGAAAGGCAAGCTTCTCGAACAGCATCACGTCCTGCTCGTTCTTGAGGAGAGCACCGTGCAATGGTGGAATGGCCTTCGTCGGATCTGCGTTCGCGAGGACTTCCATCGGCATATCCTCGTAAAGAACGAGCTTCAGCCAGTCGAGCAGCTCGCTCGTCGAAGGCTTCTTCTTCAGCCCCTGCGTCTCGCGCACCTGGTAGAAGAGGTCGAGTGCCTTACGGACCAGCATCTTCTGGATGCCGGGAAAATGGACGTCGATGATCGCTTCCATCGTCTCGCGATCCGGGAAAGCGATATAATGGAAGAAGCAGCGCCGCAGGAAGGCGTCGGGAAGGTCCTTCTCGTTGTTCGACGTGATCACGACGACGGGGCGTACCGCCGCCTTCACCGTTTCGCCCGTCTCGTAGACATGGAACTCCATGCGATCGAGTTCCTGCAACAGATCGTTGGGAAATTCGATGTCGGCCTTGTCGATCTCGTCGATCAGCAACACGGGCAGGCGAGGGGAGGTAAACGCCTCCCACAGCTTGCCGCGTTTGATGTAGTTCGAGATGTCGTGGACGCGCTCCTCGCCGAGCTGTCCGTCACGCAATCGCGCCACCGCATCATATTCATACAGGCCCTGCACCGCGCGGGTCGTCGACTTGACGTGCCACTCGATCAGCGGCGCATCGATCGCCTTCGCGATCTCGTGCGCCAGGACGGTCTTGCCGGTGCCCGGTTCGCCCTTGACGAGTAGCGGGCGACGCAGCGCCACGGCAGCATTGACGGCGACCTTGAGGTCGTCGGTAGCGACGTAGGTTTCGGTTGTATCGAATTTCATGGCCTCGCTCTATGCGGCGGGGCCGAAGCGTTCAAGTCAGGCGGTGCCGTCGAGTTTCGCGCGCGCTTCGGATCGCGCTTCCAAGAGGTCGAACAGGCCACGATGCTGCGCGAGGAGCTGGTCCGCGCCAAACCCGAAAGCGCGTTGCGCACCGGGGCCGTCGCATGCCGCTACCACCCCCTCCATCAGATCGGTATCGGGGAGCTTGCGCAGCGGCAGGTCGACGCTCAACCGCGCAGCGACCATGTCGAGTAATGCCCGAAAAGGGGTCCAGTCGCGAACCAGTGCGACCGCGGCGCCCAAGGCGCATCCGTTGCGTTCCGACCTGGCGAGCGTCTCGACGGCATGGCGCTGAGACTGGATCGCCGTTTCGGTCTGCGCCGCTCCGGGGGTAGAAGGTACGGGGCCGACCTGGCTCACCAGCGATACGAGCGCGAGGCGCTCGGCTTCGAACCCGTCCGCGGCGCGCAGCATCCATTCCCGCTGCGGTCCGGGCGTGACGCGCGACAGGGCTGCCTCGACGAGGGTAGGGTGCTTGCCGTGAAGCGCACACAGGAGATGCACGAAATCAGCGAAATCGCGCGTCATGTCCATCGCGTCGCAGCCAAGCAACGCCTCGACATGTGCATGACCTTTCGAGCCCTCCGCATCGATCCGCGGCAGCGGGTCGAACAAAGGGGCGTCGAAATTCGCAGCCAGAGCCACCATCCTCATCCTTCCAGTCTCGTCACTTCTTTCTTGGTGGGACCGACAGGCATACAGGCAGGCCGTAAAGACGTGGTTACCATATGGCCTTTGTCTGACATTTCTTGCGATGAAAACTGCCCCAAAACGGCACGAGGCCGCCACTCGGTGATGAGCGACGGCCTCATGATCGTGTGACGGCGAAGTTGGTTTATGCAGCGTTGCGCAGTGGCTCGCTCTCGATCGCCGGAACCACCTCAGCAGACCCATCGACCTGCGCCAATTTGAGATCGGCACCGGAGCGCCGATCCTTGATCGGGAACAAGGCCCGCGACGCGAATACCACGACGCCCAGCGCAAGATAGATCGCCACCATCTCTACCGGAAACCAGAAAAGCGGCAGAATGAGAGCGACGCGCAGGAAGGTCGGGTTGAAGCCGAAGTCCTCACCCAGCCCCTTGCACACTCCGAGGAGGGTGTCGTTGCGAAGCAGGAGATTCTTGTCACTCATCACGTGTTTCCTTCATCGATCGTGGCGGAAAATCCCGCCTTCGACCCAGACTTTGCAGCGACCATGCCAACTGCGGGAAATCCCGGAAAACCGTTTCGTCCGGCCCCGTCGGGCAATAGCCATCAGGGAAATTTCCCCAACCGGCGGTCCTGTGCACCGCATATGATTGTGCAATGCAACAAATCAATGAACCGGTCACGAAAAGGTGCCGCCCGCTTCGACGAACGGGCGGCAGGAACCGATCAGTTGCGGTTTGCGACCCAAATGGGCCTATTGATCGAGGAAGCTACGCATTTTCCGGCTGCGGCTGGGATGCTTGAGCTTACGGAGCGCCTTGGCCTCGATCTGGCGGATGCGCTCACGCGTAACGCTGAACTGCTGGCCCACTTCCTCAAGCGTGTGATCGGTGTTCATTCCGATCCCGAACCGCATGCGCAGAACGCGCTCCTCGCGCGGCGTGAGGCTGGCGAGGACGCGCGTCACCGTTTCCTTGAGATTGGCCTGGATTGCGGCATCGACGGGGATGACCGCATTCTTGTCCTCGATGAAGTCGCCGAGGTGCGAGTCTTCCTCGTCCCCGATCGGCGTCTCGAGGCTGATCGGCTCCTTGGCGATCTTCATCACCTTGCGAACCTTTTCGAGCGGCATCGACAAGCGCTCGGCCAATTCTTCCGGCGTCGGCTCGCGACCCGTTTCGTGCAGGAACTGGCGGCTCGTGCGGACGAGTTTGTTAATTGTCTCGATCATGTGCACCGGGATGCGGATCGTCCGCGCCTGGTCGGCAATCGAACGCGTGATGGCCTGACGGATCCACCACGTCGCATAGGTCGAGAATTTGTAGCCGCGGCGATACTCGAACTTGTCGACCGCCTTCATGAGCCCGATGTTCCCTTCCTGGATGAGGTCGAGAAACTGCAGCCCGCGGTTGGTATATTTCTTGGCGATCGAGATGACGAGACGCAGGTTCGCCTCGACCATTTCCTTCTTGGCGATGCGGGCCTCGCGCTCGCCCTTCTGCACCTGGTTGACGATGCGGCGAAACTCGGGGAGCGCCATGCCGGTCGCCTGCGCGATCTCGGCGATCTCATCGCGAATCCGCTCGACGGTGTCGCGCTCCGAACTGGCGAAATTCGCCCACTTCTTGTCAATCTTGCCGACCCGGTCGAGCCACGCATCGTCGAGCTCGTTGCCGTCATATTCGTCGAGGAAGGACTTGCGCGGCACGCGATGGCGCTCGGCGAGGCGAAGCATCTGCCCGCCCAGCGTCATCAAACGCCGGTTGTACCCGTACATCTGGTCGACGAGCATCTCGATCTTCGCGTTGTGGAATTGCATCGATTCCACTTGCGCGGTCAGCTCGCCCGAGAGCTTCTGATACTTGTTTTCCTTGGCCTTGGGAAATTCCTCACCCGCTTCGAAGGCCGTGAGGCGCTCCTGCTGGAGCTTGGAGAATTTCTTGTAGAGCGAGGTGATCTCCGCGAACTTCTCGATCGCGGTGGGCTTCAGTGCCTCTTCCATCTGCGCGAGGCTGAGCGTGTTGTCTTCCTCTTCTTCCTCGCGGCGCTTCTTCGCGCGGGCGGCGGCGTCATCCTCGTCGCCGTCCTCTTCCTCGTGATCGGGCTCTTCCTCGTCCTCGACCACGGTCGGACCGGCGGTATCCTCGCTGATTTCGCCGTCGTCGTCCTCGTCCTCGCTCTTCTCGAGCTGTTCTTGCGTCGGCCCCTTGGAGATCATCGCTTCGAGATCGAGGATCTCGCGCAGCTGCATCGTCTCTTCATTGAGATTGTTGGACCATTCGATGATCGCATCGAAGGTCATCGGGCTCTCGCAAAGCCCCCAGATCATGAAGTCGCGGCCGGCCTCGATCCGCTTGGCGATCGCGATTTCGCCTTCGCGGCTGAGCAGTTCCACCGCGCCCATCTCGCGCAGATACATGCGCACCGGATCGTCGGTGCGGTCGGCACGTTCCTTGGTGTTGGTAGCGGCCTTGACGGTCTTGGGATCGTCCTTCTTGCCCGCCGCCTTCTCGTCGATCGGCTCGACTTCGTCCTCGTCGTCCTCGTCCGCCTCGACGATATTGACGCCCATCTCGCTGATCGCCGACATGATGTCCTCGATCTGGTCGGGGCTCATCTGGTCGCTGGGCAGCGCTTCGTTAACCTCGTCGTACGTGAGGATGCCGCGCTTCTTGCCGCGCGCGATGAGTTTCTTGATCTTGGCATCGTTGAGGTCGATCAGCGGCTGGTCGCCATCGTCCTTCGTGTCGGTATCGGTTTTGGCCATGAAATCCGTTTTCAATCCACTTGCGCGAGGGCCTGTAGCCTTTCGCGGTTATCGTCTCTCATTCGGTGAAGCCTCTGCTGCTCCGCATAGGCCTCTTCGGTAAATTCCCGTTCCAAACGCTTCGTCGCCGCTTCCAGTGCCGAATCGATCTCCGCCTTCGCGAGAATCGTCTCGAGGGTGTCGGAAAGGTCACGCATCGCGATCGTCGCATCGCCTGCGGTCCCCGAGAAACTGAACCCCATCACCGGTCGCGCAGATCGCTCCACGCCTGCGTCCGCCAATATGGGAAGAAGCACCTCTTTATCAAGCGACTCGGCAGCAAAGGCCGCATCGAGCAGCTTTTCGCGCAACGCTGCGAGACGTGGATCCTCGATCGGCAACGCCGCCAGCCCCTCGCTTTCCTCCAGCAGTCGCTCGGGAAACTGGGCAAATCCCGTCAGGAGCGCCTCGATCACGCGATTCTCCACACCCTGCCGCGCCACCGCCCGCGCGACATCGCCGACCGGCGGGGCAGGGGGCACCCAGCGCCCCTTCTTCTGGCTCCAGCCACGCGATGAGGTCGACCGATCGCGCCCGACCAGGGCATCGAAGCGCGCCATCCAATCCTCGCGATACAGTTGCGAGAGCGATGGATTCGCAATCGATCGCGCATGCTCGAGCATCCGTTGTTTCAAACCCGCGCGCTGTTCGGGCGTATCGAGCGAGCCGGCGCTCGCCTCATACCGCCACAGCCGGGCCGCCAGCGGCTCGGGCTCCGCGACGAGCTTTTCGAACGCCGCCGCACCGCCTTCGCGCACCACGTCGTCGGGATCCTGCCCTTCGGGCAACTCGACGAAGGAGAGACTTTGCTCGGGTCCCAGGAACGGAAGTGCCCGCGTTGCCGCGCGGATCGCCGCGCGCTGCCCCGCAGCGTCGCCGTCGAAGCACAGGATGGGCGAGGGCGTCAGGCGCCATAACAGGGGAAGCTGATCTTCGGTCAGCGCGGTACCCAGCGGCGCCACCGCCTCGTCGATGCCCCCCTTCGCCAGACCGATGACGTCCATATAGCCTTCGACCACGATCACCCGCTCGGCCTTTCGCGCCGCTGTCTGGGCAATGTCGAGATTGTAAAGCTGGCGACCCTTGTCGAAGAGCGGGGTCTCGGGACTGTTGAGATACTTCGGCTCTCCGTCACCCAGAATGCGCCCCCCGAACGCGATCACCCGCCCGCGCGGATCGCGAATGGGGATCATGAGCCGCCCGCGGAAGCGGTCGTAGGGCTCGCGATTGCCGTCCTCGGGATCGATCAGCATCCCGGCTTCGACCAGCTTGGGCACCCCGAACCGGTCGAGCGCGCGCTTCAGTTTGCTGCGATCGTCGGGCGCGAACCCCAGCTTGAACCGCCGGATCAGATCCGCACCGATGCCGCGCTTCTCGAGATACGCACGCGCGCCGCCGCCATCGATGCCGTTCAGTTGCTCGGCAAACCAATCCGCCGCCGCCTCGGTGACATCGACGAGTTCCGCCCGGCGCTCGGCCCGTTCCTTCGAGCGCGGATCGGGCGCGGGAACGTCCATCCCCGCCTTGCCCGCCAGTTCCTTGACGGCGTCCATGAATGCCATCCCGCGCCCATCGACGAGAAACGAGATCGCATCCCCGTGCGCCCCGCATCCGAAGCAGTGATAGAAGCCCTTCTGATCGTTGACGTAGAAGCTCGGGGTCTTCTCGTCATGAAACGGGCAGCAGGCCTTGAACTCCTTCCCCGCGCGGATCAGTTTCACATCGGACCCGACCACCGCCGAGACACGTGTGCGCGCGCGCAATTCGTCTAGGAAGGAAGGGGGGAGAGACACGGTCGCAATCTATCCGCTCGTCCCGGGCGAAGTCGAGGGGCGCTCGCTCGGAGGCTTTGCGAAGTAGGAAAGGAGGTCGAACCGGCCTGCCATCAAAGCTTTCTTCTTCGCCCTCGACCAACCCTTGATGGTTTGTTCTGCTGACAGCGCTTCCTCGCGTGACGAGAAGGTCTCGCTCCAGAGAAGCTGCACCGGGAGCCGCCGACGAGTCCAGTCGCTTCCTTCGCCAGCCTCGTGCTGGGCCATGCGGTATTCAAGCCGGTCCGTGTGGCCGGTGTAGTACGAGCCATCGGCACACTCGAGAATGTAAACGAAAAAAGCCACAGCATACCCCGTTCGTCTCGAGCGAAGTCGAGAGGCGATTGCGCACCCGCATCTCGACTACACGCTTCGCGCTCCGCTCGATTCGAACGGATTTTGTGAAGTCACCCCATCAGCTGCTTCTTCGCCGCCGCACTTGCCTTGGCGGGTTCGATCGCGGCGCCGTGGCGGGCGCGGACCTCGGCCATCACGCCGCCCATGTCCTTCATGCCCGTCGCACCCTTGTCGGCGATGATCGCCGCCACCGCCGCCTCGATCTCGTCATCGCTCATCTGCGCGGGGAGGAATCCCTCGATGACCGCAATTTCGGCCTCTTCCGCCGCTGCACGATCCTCGGCGCCGCCCTTGCGGAACATCTCCGCACTCTCGCGGCGCTGCTTGACCATCTTCTGGAGCACGGCGGTCACATGCGCATCGTCGTCGGCGATCTCGCCGCCGGTGCGCGCCTCGATGTCCTTGTTCTTCACCTCGGACTGGATCAGCCGGATCGTCGCGACCCGGTCCTTTTCGCCCGCCTTCATGCCGGCCACCATTTGGCTCTTCAGATCGTCGCGAATCACGGCGCCCACTCCATCATGCTAGGGAAAAAAGAAATCACTCTAGCCGCGATCGGGCGAAAGGTCAGCCGTTGACGGGGACCGACAAGCGGGTGTAGCGGCTGACGCTTAGCAACATCGCCGACAACCCCTCGTCACGGAGCACCCGCCCCGAATGCCTTCCCGCGCGCCCGCCCGCCCCGAGAATGCCACCGCCGCCATCGTCTTTGCCGACGGCCGCGTGATCTGGGGGAGGGGATTCGGCGCCACCGGCGAAGCGGTCGGCGAATTGTGCTTCAACACCGCGATGACGGGCTACCAGGAGGTCATGACCGACCCCAGCTACGCGCAGCAGGTCATCGCCTTCACCTTCCCGCACATCGGCAACGTCGGCGCCAACGCCGAGGATGTCGAGGCCCCCGTCGCCCACGCGCTAGGCTGCATCGTCCGCGAGGAGGTGACGAGCCCATCCAACTTCCGCAGCGAGGTGGACTGGCCCAGATGGATGGCCGAGCACGGCCGTATCGGCATCGCCGGCGTCGACACCCGCGCGCTGACCCGCCTCGTGCGCGAGGAAGGCCCGCCCACCATCGCCATCGCGCACGCCCCCGACGGCAACATCGACGTCGATGCGCTGGCTCGAAAAGCCGCCGACTGGCCCGGCCTCGAGGGCATGGACCTCGCGCAAGAGGTCTCGCGCAAGCAGCTTGAGGCCTGGTCCGACGGCGGGTGGGAGCTGGGACAGGGCTACAAGCTCGGCCACGCCAGATCCGACGCGCCCCACGTCGTCGCCATCGACTATGGCGCCAAACACAACATCTTCCGCAATCTTGTGGAAGCAGGCGCGCGCGTCACCGTCGTCCCCGCGCAGGCGACCTTCGACGACATCATGGCGCACGCCCCTAACGGCATCTTCCTCTCGAACGGTCCGGGCGACCCTGCCGCTACCGGCGAATATGCCATCCCCGTCATCCACCAGCTGCTGAACACGCACAAACCGCTCTTTGGCATCTGCCTCGGCCACCAGCTCCTCGCGCTCGCGGTCGGCGGCCAGACATCGAAGATGTTCCAGGGCCACCGCGGCGCCAACCATCCGGTCAAGCGCTGCACCGATGGCGTCGTCGAGATCACCAGCATGAACCACGGGTTCGCGGTAAAACGCGAAGGCCTCCCCGACAACGTCCGCGAAACCCATGTCAGCCTGTTCGACGACAGCAACTGCGGCCTCGAACTCACCGACCGCCCCGCGTTCAGCGTCCAATACCACCCCGAAGCCAGCCCCGGCCCGCAGGACAGTTTTTACTTGTTCGAGAAATTCGTGGGGATGATGCGGTGAAGGCTGCAAACTTGAATTCGTACGAGGGAGTGGGTTCGGGAAGGACCGTATCGGTTGTGGTTCGCCCCGAGCTGCAAGCAGGCTTCTACGAACTCGCAAAGGATCTCGTCGAAACGGATCGACGCGAGCTTCGATACTTCTCGCAACACGGTCTCGCAATTCCGCGAACATGGTCAATTGAGGAGGTTCTGGACCTTCAAAGAGCTCTCATCGATCTCGGCCTCACTCCGAAATTCGAACCACGAAGTTTCGGTCGCTTGGTTTATGCCGAAACCTTGAGAAGGTGCGGAATTCCTTCTGGGGATTTTACGTTCCAAGAAAGCTCGGACAAAGAAACCGAGATTGTTACGTTCGGCGGTAGTGGAGAACCATTCTCCGATAGCAAGCACGCATGCATCGCAGCGATGATTGGATGGTTTGCGCCTCAATTCAAGCATCCACAGCAAGAAACGGCCTTCGTTGAATGGCTTACCGCCAACGTCAAGCCCGAAAGATTCGTTAGCAGCGACGCCTATCCCGTAGAAAGCAAGTAATGCCCAAACGCACCGACATCTCCTCCATCCTCGTCATCGGCGCCGGGCCCATCGTCATCGGGCAGGCTGCCGAGTTCGATTATTCGGGCAGCCAGGCGATCAAGGCGCTGAAGGAGGAGGGCTATCGCGTCATCGTGGTGAACTCCAATCCCGCGACGATCATGACCGACCCCGGCATGGCCGATGCCACCTATATCGAGCCGATCACCGCCAAGGTCGTCGAGAAGATCATCGAGAAGGAGCGCCCCGACGCCATCCTCCCCACGATGGGCGGGCAAACGGCGCTCAATTGTGCGCTTACGCTCAACCGCGACGGCATTCTCCAGAAGCACAACGTCAAGCTTATCGGCGCGCAGGCCGAGGCGATCGACAAGGCCGAGGACCGCGAGAAGTTCAAGGCCGCGATGGACAAGATCGGTCTCGAAAGCCCGATCAGCGAAATCGCGAACAGCTGGGAGGAGGCGCAGGCCGCGCTCGAGAAGATCGGTCTTCCCGCGATCATCCGCCCCAGCTTTACCTTGGGCGGCACGGGCGGCGGGGTCGCCTACAACAAGGAAGAATTCGAGAATATCGTCCGCGGCGGCCTCGAGGCCAGCCCCACAAACGAAGTGCTCATCGAGGAGAGCATCGTCGGGTGGAAGGAATATGAGATGGAAGTCGTGCGCGACCGCGCCGACAATTGCATCATCATCTGCTCGATCGAGAATGTCGATCCGATGGGCGTGCACACGGGCGACAGCATCACCGTCGCCCCCGCGCTGACGCTGACCGACAAGGAATATCAGCGGATGCGCTCGGCCAGCATCGCGGTGCTCAGGGAAATCGGCGTCGAAACAGGCGGTTCCAACGTCCAGTTCGCGGTCAATCCCAAGGACGGGCGCATGGTCGTCATCGAGATGAACCCGCGCGTCAGCCGTTCCTCCGCGCTCGCCTCCAAGGCCACCGGCTTCCCGATCGCCAAGATCGCCGCCAAGCTCGCGGTCGGCTACACGCTCGATGAACTCAGGAACGACATCACCGGCGGCGCCACGCCCGCCTCGTTCGAGCCCACCATCGACTATGTCGTCACCAAGATCCCCCGCTTCGCCTTCGAGAAATTCGCCGGATCGCCCGCCTTGCTCTCCACCGCGATGAAGTCGGTCGGCGAGGTCATGGCGATCGGCCGCAACTTCGCCGAAAGCTTCCAGAAGGCGCTTCGCGGCACGGAAACGGGTCTCGCCGGTCTCGACCCGGTGCCCGAACTCGAAGGCGCCTTGGAGGGCGATATCGAGAGTGCGCTCGCGCGCCAGACGCCCTTCCGCATCCTCGCTGCCGCCCAGGCCCTGCGCGAAGGCTTCACCGTCGAGCGGATCCATTCGATCAGCGGGTTCGACCCCTGGTTCCTCCGCCAATTGGAAACCCTCATTGCCTGCGAGAAGGAGGTCGCCGAGAACGGTCTGCCCGGCAAGGCCGAGGGCATGCGCCGCCTGAAGAGCCTCGGTTTCTCCGACGAACGGCTCGCCCAGCTTGCCGCGCAAAGCACGCACGCCATGTCGGCGGCGGTCGAGGGCAGGGGGATGGTCCACGACGTGCTACGCGCCATGACGGGCGGCACCACGCCGGGCGAAGTGCGCGCGCACCGGCTCAAGCTGGGGGTCCGCCCCGTCTTCAAGCGCATCGACAGCGTCGCCGCCGAATTCGACGCGGTCACGCCTTATCTCTATTCGACCTACGAAGCGCCGCTGTTCGACGACCCCGTCGACGAGGCCGACGTGTCGGATCGCGAGAAAGTCATCATCCTGGGCGGCGGACCCAACCGCATCGGGCAGGGCATCGAGTTCGACTATTGCTGCGTCCACGCCGCCCTCGCTCTTGGCCGCGATCGCGGAGAAACCTCGCAGGACGACCGCGCCGAAGGGCTCGAGGTCGTCATGATCAACTGCAATCCCGAGACCGTCTCGACCGACCCCGACACGTCCGACCGCCTCTACTTCGAGCCGTTGACGCTGGAAGACGT
The DNA here is from genome assembly GCF_039655735.1 of Sphingomicrobium aquimarinum. Taxonomy (NCBI): domain Bacteria; kingdom Pseudomonadati; phylum Pseudomonadota; class Alphaproteobacteria; order Sphingomonadales; family Sphingomicrobiaceae; genus Sphingomicrobium; species Sphingomicrobium aquimarinum. The sequence continues at coordinate 370,068 of NZ_JBBYXH010000001.1, forward strand.
GCTCGAGATCATCACCACCGAGCGGCAGAAGGGCACCATCCGCGGTGTCATCGTCCAGCTCGGCGGCCAGACCCCGCTCAAGATCGCGACCGATCTCGCGCGCTCGGGCGTGCCCATCCTCGGCACCTCGCCCGACAGCATCGACCTCGCCGAAGACCGCGAGCGCTTCGCCGCGCTCGTCAACAAGCTGGGCCTCACCCAGCCCGACAACGGCATTGCGCGCAGCCGCGAGGAAGCGATCGCGGTCGCCGAAAAGATCGGTTACCCCGTTCTCATCCGCCCCAGCTACGTGCTGGGCGGACGCGCAATGGAAGTGGTCGACGGCCCCCAGCAGCTCGACCATTATATCAACACTGCCGTGCAAGTCTCCGGAAACTCACCGGTTCTCATCGACAAATATCTCCGCGACGCGATCGAGGTCGATGTCGATGCCATCTGCGACGGCGAGACCGTGGCAGTCACTGGCATACTCCAGCATATCGAGGAAGCCGGCGTCCATTCGGGCGACAGCGCCTGCTCGCTTCCGCCTTTCAGTCTGCCGCCCCGCGTCATCGAGGAGATCGAGCGCCAAGCGCACGAACTCGGCATGGCGCTGGGGGTTCGCGGGCTGATGAACATCCAGTTCGCGGTCAAGGATGGCACCGTCTATCTCATCGAGGTCAATCCGCGCGCCTCGCGCACCGTGCCCTTCGTCGCCAAGGCGATCGGCCGCCCGGTCGCCAAGATCGCCGCTAAGGTCATGGCGGGTGCCTCGCTGGCCGACTTCGATCCCATCGACCGGGGCGTCGATCATATCGCGATCAAGGAAGCCGTCTTCCCCTTCGCCCGCTTCCCCGGCGCCGATCCCGTGCTGGGACCGGAAATGAAGAGCACTGGCGAAGTCATGGGAATCGCAAGCAATTTCGACGCCGCCTACGCCAAGGCACAATTGGGCGCGGGTGACCCTTACCCGGACACGGGCTGCGCCTTCATCTCGGTCAAGGAAAGCGACAAGGAAGCCATCCTGCCCGCCGCGCAGGACCTCGACATGGCGGGCTTCAAACTCATCGCCACCGACGGCACCGCCGCCTTCCTGTCCGACCACGGCGTACGCGTCACCCGCGTCAACAAGGTCGCGCAGGGCCGCCCGCATATCGTCGACAAGATCAAGGACGGCGCGGTCGACATCGTGTTCAACACCACCGAGGGTTGGCAAAGCCTCAAGGACAGCCAGGCGATCCGCGAGGCGGCGCTCAAGGCACGCATTCCCTATTATACGACCGTGGGGGCGAGCCGCGCCATCGCGCGGGTGATCGGGCGTGCCGACCCCGAGTCCCTTGAAGTCCGCTCGCTACAGTCCTATTATTCGTCCTCCTGAAAGTTACTCACCACAAGCCGGACCTGACGTACTGCGACTTTGCAGCAGGGCGCGGTTTTGACGAAGGATGATTGAGCGATGGCAGTCGAAAAGGTGCCGATGCTGGCCGAGGGCCATGCCAAGCTGAGCGCCGAAGTGAAGCGCCTCAAGACAATCGAGCGCCCCGCGGTGATCGATGCGATCGAGGAAGCGCGCGCCCATGGCGACCTTTCTGAAAATGCCGAATATCATGCCGCCAAGGAGCGACAGGGGCAGATCGAGGCGACCATCAGCCATATCGAAGACCAACTCGCACGCGCGCAGGTCATCGATCCCACGACCATGTCGGGCGACAAGGTCGTGTTCGGCGCGACCGTCCATCTGGTCGACGAGGACGACAATCCAAAAACCTATCAGCTGGTCGGCGAGAGCGAGGCCGACGCCAAACTCGGTCGCATCAACTTCAATTCGCCGCTCGCCCGCGCACTTATCGGCCGAAGCGTTGGCGATGAGGTCGAAGTGATGACCCCCGCGGGCGAGAAATATTTCGAGATCGAGAAGGTCGAGTTCAAATAATGGCGTTGCTGCGGTCGGCGACGGGCATCATCGCCGTGCTGACCGTGGTCGCCTTTCTCCTCGTGTCGGCTTTCCAGCGGGAAGCGACCGCTTTCGTGCTGGGGGGATTCATTCCGGCGCGGGTAGGGGGCCTGTTCCCGCTGCCCGCGGCCGTACCGATGCCGCTCACGCCGCTGAGCGCGACGCTACTCCACGCAGGATTCGCGCACCTCGCCTTCAATCTGCTGCTTCTGGTCTTGTGCGGCCTTCGTCTCGAAGCCGTCATCGGTCCTGCGCGGCTGGTCGGGCTCTATATCGTTGGAGCCTATGCTGCCGCCGCGGCGCAATGGCTGATGGATCCAGTCGCCGCCGTCCCGATGGTCGGCGCAAGCGGCGCCGTGAGTGCGCTGATTGGTGCCTTCGCCATGCGATTTGGCCGCGTCAAACCCTTCACCCGTTCCCCTGCGCTCGACCGGCTGCTCAACGTCATCTGGCTTCTAGCCGCCTGGATCGTGCTGCAATTGATGCTCGATTTCATGGGCGTCATGGGCGGGACCCTCATCGCTACGGCCGCCCATGTCGGCGGCTTCATTGCGGGGATCGGAATGTTCGGCATTCTCGCGAGGGGACATCGACCGACGAATCAATGGGACAGGCCGTAACCCCCAACCGATCGCCTTGTGACGACCGCTAAGCATGACAATGGGCTCGCCCCGTCACACGGACGGCGCGTTCCCGATCATGAATTCGTATAGAGGCGAGAGATCTCAGCCCTCGGCGTCGAGCACCTTGTCGTCCGGCTCCAGCAATCGGTGCAGGTGGACGACGACATATTTGACGTCGGCCTCGTCGACCGTACGCTGAGCCGCACCGCGCCAAGCCTCTTCGGCCGCAGCGTAGCTGTCGTAAAGCCCGACCATATCGATTGCGTCGAGGTCGGTGAATTCAAGGCCGCGCGGATCCTTGACCCGGCCGCCGAAAACGAGATGAAGCTTGCTCATGGGCGGCTCGCTAGCGGATTTATCGCCGCCTGCAAAGCCGCCCCGAACATCATCGACTAGGCGTCCTTGTTCTTGGCAGCGCTGGCCGCAGCGCTCGCCGACTGCTTGGCCGCCTCGCTGACACCGCGCGCAACATCGCGCACCGCATTTTCCGCGGCTTCCGGGGTAAGACCGCGCTCTTCAAGCTGGCGCTGGCCGGCATCCTTGGCGGCACCGTAAGCGCCATGCGCACGCGTGTTGAGATCGCGCCCGACATCGCGGAGCAGTTCCTTTTCGCGGCGGCTGCGCGGGATGAGCGCGCCGATGATCGCGCCGAGCCCGAGGCCCGCTGCGAGGGCGATGAAAGGATTGCTCTCGATTCCCTCACCGGTCTTGCGTGCACCCGTACGGGCACCGTCCTTCGCGCTGCCGTAAGCGTTCACGGCTTTGGTGCGGGCACTTTCATATCCGCGACGGGCACCATCGGCGACATCATTGGCCTTCTCGCCGACTTTCGCCTTCGCTTCGTTTGCCTTGTCCTTGACACTCATTTTACGTCCTCCGTTGTTTTGTTGGTACGCCGCGAGCTCTTCGCTGGCGCCGCCTTGTCTTCGATTGCCGTTCCCGCCTCGCGAAACTCAGAGACGGTCGGCGTGGGGTCGGGGTTGGGGTGGGGTGACGGCTCGCTGGATGCAGGGCTCGAGAAATCGTCTTCGACTTCGGGGTCGCCCTTGTTCTTCAGCGCCTCATATCCATCGACCGCCAGCCTGCCGACCGGCTTGCGTGCAAGAAACAGTCCCGCTGCGGCAGCGATGCCGCCGACGAGCCAAGGCTTGCGCTTGGTGAAGTCGACGGCGCCGTCGGCCATCTTGCTTCCCGCGCGCTTGGTTTCCTGCCACGCCATCTCGGCGAGCAAGTCGGGAGCCAGGCGACGTTTCGTCTCCCCAAGCGCGAACTTGATCGAGTGAAGCAATTGTGCACGCTTCACTTCCACTTCGTTCTTGGCCGAAAGCACTCGATGATCGATACTCATGCCTGCTCCAATCGCTTGAGACCCATTTTGCCGAGCAGTGCTGCGACGCCCAGAAAAAGCAGGGTCGAAACCAATCCGCCCAACAGGGGGCCGATCAAGGTCGCCAACGCCATCGTCACGCCGACTGCGAAAGCGACCAGTGCCGCAATCGCGAAAACCGCCGCAGCGCCGAAGAAAATCGCCGAACTCTTGTAGAATCCGACTTCCACTCGGGCCTTTTCGCGCATCAGGGAAATCTCTGCCCCGACCAACTGGCGCCCGTCCTCGACGATGCGCCCGATCAATTCGCCGATCGACGCATCGGGATCGACTGGTGCTTGCGGATCCGGGATCTCGTGGTCCCGTTCCGACTTCGCTTTCTGGGCAACTGCGGCGTCGCTCATTTACGCCCCGGGCGTCGTCGTAATCGGATCGATCGGCGGCACGTCACCGTCGCGCGGCGGGCCGTCATAGCCGGTCGTGCCGAGGTCATCGTCGCCGCGCTCGGCGTCGAATCCTGCCGAAACGAGCCTTGCGAGCGCAAACCCGACGACGGCCGCCGCGCCGAGCGCCATTCCCGGGCTCTTGCGCACGAAACTGCGAACATCGTCGACGAGCTCGTCGGGATCCTTTGCGGCAAACTTCTGCGCCGTATCGTCGAGATACTTCGCTGCCGACCGTGCATAGTCGCCATATTCGGCACCGAGCGATTCATCGATATTGCCGGCAGTGTCGCCGACGAGGCGCGACATCGAGCCGATCGCCTCGGAACCCTTGGAAAGGCCGTCGCCAACGACGCCGCGTGTCTTGCCCGCCGCTTCACGGGCGATGCTCGAGCGCGCTTCATTGACCTTCGCGACAACCTTGTCGCGGGCGGTTCCGCTCTCGGTCGTCGTCAGGGGGTCGGTGTTGGGGGTGGTGGGGGTGTTGGGGGTGGTGGGCGTATCTTCCACGATCAGCTCTCTTTCCATGTCGGTGGCGGTCTTGCTGGCGCCCGGCACGATCCGGTCGGTGCGTTCGGGCAGGTCGGTCTCAGTCGGAATGGGCATTACGAACTCCTTCGTCTCTTACTTCACCGAAACAACCCGCCAGATGCCGAACCCGTTCCGTCCCCGCTTTCGCGCGCCATATTGCGCCTGTCATCACCGCTCGCTAACGCCCGCTCAGACGACAAAGGGAGCGCGCCATGACCGCCATCATCGACATTCACGCCCGCCAGATTCTCGATAGCCGCGGCAATCCGACCGTCGAAGTCGACGTGACCCTCGAGGACGGCTCGCTCGGACGTGCGGCCGTTCCCTCGGGAGCTTCCACCGGTGCGCATGAAGCGGTCGAACTGCGCGACGGGGACAAGGCGCGCTGGGGCGGGAAGGGCGTGTCCAAGGCCGTCGCCAACGTCAACGGCCCCATCGCCGACGCGCTGATCGGCGAACAGGCCGAGGATCAGGCAGAGGTCGACGCCGCGCTGCTCGATCTCGACGGCACCGAGAACAAGGGCAAGCTCGGCGCCAACGCCTTGCTCGGCGTCAGCCTCGCGGTCGCCAAGGCGGCCGCCGATGCGCGCGCGCTGCCGCTGTATCGCTATGTCGGCGGAGTGGGCGCGATGATCCTGCCCGTTCCCATGATGAACATCCTGAACGGCGGCGCGCACGCCGACAACCCGATCGACTTCCAGGAATTCATGGTCATGCCCGTGGGTGCGGACAGCTTCTCCGAAGCGCTCCGCATCGGCACCGAGATCTTCCATGCCCTGAAGGGCGCCCTGTCGGAACGCGGCCTGTCGGTCGCGATCGGGGACGAGGGCGGCTTCGCACCCGCGCTGAAATCGAGCCGCGAGGCACTCGACATGATCGGCGAAGCCTGTGACCTTGCAGGCTTCACGCTCGGGCGGGAGATCTACGTCGCCCTCGACTGCGCTGCGACCGAGTTCTTCCGCAACGACACCTATGTGATGGAAGGCGAGGGACGCACGCTGCAGAGCGCCGACATGGTCGAGGAACTCGCCAAGCTCGCCGCCGACTATCCGATCCTCTCGATCGAGGACGGCATGGCGGAAGACGATTTCGCCGGTTGGAAACTGCTGACGGAGCGGCTCGGCGAGAAGGTCCAGCTCGTGGGTGACGACCTGTTCGTCACCAACACCGCGCGGCTGCAACAGGGCATCGACGACGGCATGGCAAACTCGCTGCTCGTCAAGGTCAACCAGATCGGCACGCTCACCGAAACGGTCGAGGCCGTGCGGACGGCCCAGCATGCCCGCTACACCGCCGTCATGTCGCATCGATCGGGCGAGACCGAGGACAGCACCATCGCCGACCTCGCGGTCGCGCTGTCGTGCGGACAGATCAAGACCGGCAGCCTGGCGCGTTCGGATCGGACCGCAAAATACAATCAGCTGCTTCGGATCGAGGAGGAGCTTGGCGACAATGCCTGCTATCTCGGCGCCGATGCTTTCAACGTCGCGGTCGATCGCAAATAAAACGCCTCAGCCCCAAGAAAATCTTGGTTTATTTTCCGTTTCGTGATTTAAGGGCCACATGTCGATGAGCCAAAAATCAAGAGGACTGGTGCGCCGCATTGTCGTGCCGCTCGTGGCCTTCGTGATCATCGGCAATTTTGCAGGCTATGCCATCGCTGGCGACAACGGTCTGCTTGCCTGGGGCGGTCACGTCCGCGCGCTCGACGAGCGAAAGGCCGAACTCGCTGCGCTCGAAGCCGAACGCGATGCGCTGCGCCACCGCTCGCAGTTGCTCGACCCCAAGGCCGCGGATCCCGATATCGCGGAGGAACTGGTCCGCCGCGATCTTGGCCTTATCCGCGACGACGAGATCATTATTCCGCTCGACTGAGCAACCCCTCGGCCCTTTCCCGCATTGCCTTTGCCGTAACGTCGCTTTTATAGAGCGCGCGACAACAGGAGAGATTATGGCGAAGAAGCCCGCCAGGAAGGCGCCTGCCAAGGCCGCCTCGCGCACCCTTGACGATCAGAAGAACATACCGGAACCGCCCGAGCCCAAACGCTTCGAGGCAAGCCAGGAAGAGTTGCTCGAGCTTTACAAGCAGATGCTGCTCATCCGCCGCTTCGAGGAGCGAGCGGGCCAGCTCTATGGCTTGGGACTCATCGGAGGCTTCTGCCATCTCTACATCGGGCAGGAAGCGGTCGCGGTCGGCCTCCAGTCGGCAATGACGGTTGGCAAGGATAGCGTCATCACGGGCTATCGCGACCATGGCCATATGCTCGCCTACGGCATCGATCCCAATGTCATCATGGCCGAACTGACCGGCCGCGCGGCGGGCATTTCCAAGGGCAAGGGCGGCTCGATGCACATGTTCAGTGTCGAGCACGGTTTCTACGGCGGTCACGGCATCGTCGGCGCACAGGTCTCGCTCGGCACGGGTCTCGCCTTCAAGCATCAATATAGCGAAGATGGGGGCGTGAACCTCTCCTATTTCGGCGACGGCGCGGCCAACCAGGGCCAGGTCTACGAGAGCTTCAACATGGCCGAACTGTGGGATCTCCCCATCATCTACGCCATCGAGAACAACCAGTATGCGATGGGTACTAGCATCAAGCGCGCCAGCAGCGAGCCCGAATTGTGGAAGCGGGGACAGAGCTTCCAGATTCCCGGCATCCAGGTCGACGGCATGGACGTGCTCGCGGTCCGCGGCGCGGCAGAAGTCGCTCTGGAATGGACCCGTGCGGGCAAGGGGCCGATCCTTCTTGAACTCATGACCTACCGCTATCGCGGACACTCGATGTCCGATCCCGCCAAATATCGCACCCGCGACGAGGTCGACAGTTTCCGCGGCGAGCGCGATCCGCTCGAGAAGGCGAAACAGGAACTGCTCAAGATGGGCGCGTCGGAAGACGACCTCAAAGCGATCGATTCCGAGATCAAGGAACGCGTGAAGGAGGCAGCTGACTTCGCCGAGAACGCGCCCGAACCCGAGGCGCAGGAACTGTACACCGACGTTCTGGTGGAGACGTACTGATGGCCACCGAACTGAAGATGCCCGCCCTCTCGCCCACCATGGAAGAGGGCACCCTCGCCAAGTGGCTCAAGGCAGAGGGCGATACCGTCGTCGCGGGCGACATCATCGCCGAGATCGAGACCGACAAGGCCACCATGGAATTTGAGGCGGTCGACGAAGGCACGCTTCTCAAGATCCTCGTCGAGGAAGGCACCGACAATGTCGCGGTCGGCACCGCCATCGCGATGATCGGTGAGGAAGGCGAGAGCGTAGACGATGCTCCAGCGTCCTCCCCGCCGGCCGCCGAGGCGTCTGATCAGGATGGCGAAGGCAAGGATGTCGGTCGGGACGAGAGCCAAGACGCGATCACCAAGGACTTGCCTGCGACCGACAAGAGCAGTCACGTCGACCCCGATCTCCCCGAAGGCACCGAAACCGTCGCTACGTCGGTCCGCGAAGCCTTGCGCGACGCGATGGCCGAGGAAATGCGTGCCGACGACCGCGTGTTCGTGATGGGCGAGGAAGTCGCCGAGTATCAGGGCGCGTACAAGGTCACCCAGGGGCTGCTCGAGGAATTCGGCTCCAAGCGCGTCGTCGACACGCCGATCACGGAATATGGTTTTGCCGGCGTCGGGTCGGGCGCAGCGATGGGGGGCCTTCGCCCGATCATCGAATTCATGACTTTCAATTTCGCCATGCAGGCGATCGACCACATCATCAATTCCGCCGCCAAGACCAACTACATGTCGGGCGGCCAGATGCGCTGCCCGATCGTCTTCCGCGGTCCCAATGGCGCCGCCTCGCGTGTCGCCGCGCAGCATAGTCAGAATTACGGCCCGTGGTACGCCTCGGTGCCGGGTCTCGTCGTCATTGCGCCCTACACGGCCGCCGATGCCAAGGGGCTGCTGAAAGCCGCGATCCGCAGCGAAGACCCCGTCGTCTTCCTCGAAAACGAACTGCTTTACGGCCAGAATTTCGCTGTGCCGCAGGTCGACGATTACGTCCTCCCCATCGGCAAGGCCCGCATCGCGCGCGAGGGCAGCGACGTCACCATCGTCAGCTATTCGATCGGCGTCGGCATTGCCTTGGAGGCCGCGAGGAAGCTCGCCGAGGACGGTATCGACGCCGAGGTCATCGACCTCCGCACGCTGCGTCCGCTCGATAAGGGGACCGTCCTCGCCAGTCTCGCCAAGACCAATCGCATGGTCAGCGTCGAGGAAGGCTGGCCCGGTTGTTCGATCTCTTCGGAAATCATGGCGATCGCCATGGAAGAGGGCTTCGACGATCTCGACGCGCCGGTCCTTCGCGTCACCAACGAGGACGTGCCGCTGCCTTATGCCGCGAACCTGGAGAAAATGGCGCTGATCAAGCCCGAGCAGGTGGTCGAAGCAGTCCGGCGCGTCACCTATCGCTGAAGGCGCGCTGACGCCCGACCGGGCGTTGGCGCTGACCCATTTCCCCGCCCCGGTGCGGCCTGCGGTCGAAGCCGTGCTGCGCCTGGACGCAACGTTTGCGGAGATCGTCGCGCAGACGAGCGAGCCGCTGGTCGGAACGATCCGGCTCGCCTGGTGGCGCGAAGCGCTGGAGGCGCTCGATCATGAGCCCGCACCCGCCGAGCCGCGGCTTCGGGCAGTCGCCGAGCATGTTTTGCCGCGACACCTGACGGGTACCAGTCTCGCTGCGATCGAGGACAGCTATGCCGCGTTGCTCGCTGAGCCGGTCGATCTCGAGCGCGTGGGGGCAGGGGGGGCGCGCCTGTTCGAGGCAATCGCCTTCCTGCTTGGCTGCGATGATCCGATGCTCGGCACGGCCGGGCGGCTGGCGATGCTCGCCCGCGTTCGCGGTTTCGTCCCCGACGCGGTGAGGCCGGCCGCTCGTTCGCTGATGCGCGATTTGCGGGGTCACAGCTTTCCGCGCGCGCTCCGTCCGCTCACCTTGCTGGCCCGCCTCGCAGCGCGCGACATGCTTCGTACCGAGCCCGAACCCGAAGCCACCCCCGGCCGCGCCTTCGCGATGCTCAGCCACCGCCTCTCGGGCAAAGTCACCGGCAATGCTTGAAGTCTCCAACCCCGCTCGCTAGGCTTTCGACGCCGGATCGCCAGAGGGAGAGGCTTCATGCTTCGCTGGGCAGTCGGGATTGGCGCAAGTTTGCTATTCACTGCGGGAGCCGTTTTGCTCGCCCGCGACAGTACGCCTACGCCCGGAGGATTGCCGGATGCGCCCTCCGTCGAACTCGTGGAAACAGAAGCGGCAGGGGAAACGCGCGTGCTGCCGGAAATTCCCGAACTGATCGAGGAAGCGCCGCGCGCCGATCCGGTCACCAAGGAGGAAAAGCGCTTCAACCGCGTCGACAAGAACAAGGACGAGATCATCACCTTGTCCGAGATCGTCCACCCGCGCCGCAAGCGCTACGCGAACCTCGACCTCGACGGCGACGGCAAGCTGAGCTTCGAGGAATGGGCGATCACCACGATCGACAAGTTCGAAGGTGCGGATGCCGACGGAAACGGCAAGCTCACGCGCGCGGAATATGCGAGCACGGCGCCTAAGCCACGCGCCAAGAAACCGTCGTGCAGCTGCTAGAAGGCGCTATTCTGCCGCGACCGGCATGCGATCGTCCACGCCTTGGCGCTCCAACCAGTCCGCAAACGCGGCCCGCGCCCGCTTGGTATAGGCCTTGCGCCGATCGGCCTTCTTCATCTTGCGACCGGTGATCGGCGGCATCAGCCCGAAATTGATGTTCATCGGCTGGTAGCTGTCCGCACTCGCCCCACCGGTGATATGGTGGAGAAGGGCTCCGAAGGCGGTCTCAATCGGCGGTGCTTCGAACCGTTCGCCTTTCGCCTCGGCTGCCGCGAAACGGGCGGCCATCAGGCCGACCGCCGCGCTTTCCAGATAGCCCTCGCAGCCCGTTATCTGGCCGGCGAAGCGGATGTGCGGCATGAACTTGAGGCGTAGCTCTTGGTCGAGCAGCTCGGGCGAACGAATGAAACTGTTGCGATGGATCCCGCCCAACCGCGCGAATTCGGCTTTCTCCAGTCCGGGGATCGTACGGAAGATGTCCTTCTGCGCACCCCACTTCAGCTTGGTCTGGAACCCGACGATATTCCAAAGCGTGCCGAGGGCATTGTCCTGCCGCAGCTGCACGACCGCGTAGGGCCAGCGGCCCGTGCGCGGATCGTCAAGGCCGACGGGCTTCATCGGCCCGTGCCGGAGCGTATCGATCCCACGCTCGGCCATCACCTCGATCGGCATGCACCCCTCGAAGTATGGCGTGTCCTTCTCCCAGTCCTTGAACTCGGTCTTCTCGCCATCGACCAGAGCCTGCACGAACGTCTCGTACTGCTCCTTGTCCATCGGGCAATTGAGATAATCCTTGCCCGTTCCCTTTTCCCAGCGCGACTGGAACCACGCGACGTCCATGTCGATGCTTTCGCGGTGCACGATCGGCGCGATGGCGTCGAAGAAGGCGAGCGCGTCCTTGCCGGTGGCGCGGGCGATGCTGTCGGCGAGCGACGAGCCGGTGAGGGGACCCGTCGCGACGATCGTCATGCCATCTTCCGGCAATGCATCGACGCGTTCGCGGTGGACGGTGATGTTGGGATGCTGCTCGACCGCCTGCGTCACCGCGTCGGCGAACAGGTGCCGGTCGACCGCCAGCGCCGATCCCGCGGGAACCGCCTGCGCATCCGCCTTGGCCATGATGAGCGAGCCCATGCGCCGCATTTCCTGATGCAACAACCCTACGGCGTTGGATTCGGCATCGTCGGAACGAAAGCTGTTGGAGCAGACCATTTCGGCGAGCTTGTCGGTGTCATGCGCTGGGGTCGTATCGCCGCCGCCGCGCATTTCGAACAGGCGTACGTCCACGCCCGCCTCGGCCAATTGCCAGGCGGCCTCCGAACCGGCGAGACCGCCACCAATGATGGTTATAGTTTGCGTCATGCCGCGCGCATTAGCCGTTGATGCGGCACAAAAAAAGGGCGACCCGAAGGCCGCCCTCCAGAAGGCTTGACGCAAAAATCAACTCAGGACTTCAGGCGGCGCTTCCTTCGCGGTCTCGCCCTCGATCAGCGCTTCGATATCCTTCAGCGGCTGATTTGTCATTTCCTTGTCGATCTGCAGGATCGTGCGCTTCTCCGTCTCCTTGTGGAGCTTGGGACGCAGTTCTCCCAGCGCCTTGGGCGGCGCGATGATCACGAGTTCATCGAAGTCGTTCTTGAGCGCGCGCGAATTGACGAGATCCGCGGCCTCATGAACCCAGCGGTCCTCTTCGAGCTGATGAAAGTCTGTTTCCTCATACGACGACCGAGCGTTCGAACCCGAGGAAAAGACGCTACCAGGCTCGTCGGTCCCGAGTTCGCTATCGGAACTGTCGTCGCGGCGGCGCTTGCTCTCGACCTGCAGGTTCATATGCTCCTTGTCGCCTTCGTTGCGAAGGAACAGCATTTTGCGTCCGTCGGTGACGAGGACGAGCGTGTCGGTGGCGATCCCCATGGGGCATTCTCCTTTTCGTTGATCTTTAGCCGACCAACGAGAGGGGACCGCGCACCGTTCCGCGTCTCGCCGCGCTATTCGCCCTGCGGGCCTGCCGCGCTATCGTCAGCCGTGTCGGCACCGTCGTCGGGAGCGATGGTCTTGTCGTCACCACGCAAGTCCTCCGACGCCGCTTCCTCGGCCTCGTTTTCGGGATCTTCTTCCTCATCGATCAGCGCGACGGAAACGACCTTCTCGTTCTTCGCCACGTTGAAGATCGTGACACCCTGCGTGTTGCGCCCGGCGATGCGAATATCGCCGACGGTCGTTCGGATCATCTTGCCCTGATCGGTCACGAGCATCAGTTGCTCGCCCTGCTGCACCGGGAAGCTGGCGACGACGCCGCCGTTGCGGTCGCCGGTCACGATGTTCGCAACGCCCTGACCCCCACGGTTGGTCACGCGATACTCGAAGGTCGAGGTGCGCTTGCCGTAGCCGTTTTCGGTGATCGTGAGGAGGAATTCCTCCTTGTCCGCCAGTTCGGCATAGCGTTCGCCGTCGAGCCCCTCCGCACTGTCGTTATCGCGCCAGATCGGCGACTTGAGATAGATCTCTCGCTCCTCGCCGGTCGAGCCCGTCGCGCCGAGGATCGACATCGAAATGACCTTGTCGTCGTCGAGCAGCTTGATGCCGCGCACGCCGGTCGAGGCACGGCTGGCGAATTCGCGCACCTTGGTGGCCTCGAAGCGGATCGCCTTGCCGTTACGGGTGGCGAGCAACACGTCGTCGTCTTCGGTAAGCAGATCGACGCCCACGAGCCGGTCGAGCGGGCGTCCGTCCTCGCCCTCGTCGAACTTCATCGCGATCTTGCCGTTCGAGGGCACGTTGGTGAAGGCGTCCATGCTGTTGCGTCGCACCGTGCCGCCCTCGGTCGCGAACATGAGGTGGAGACCGGCCCACTCTTCCTCATCCTGCGGGAGCGGAAGAACTGTCGTGATCTTCTCGTCTTCGGCGAGCGGCAGGAGGTTCACCATCGGGCGACCTTTTGCGGTCGGCCCGCCCTCCGGCAGCCTCCAGACCTTCTTGCGATAGACGATGCCCTTGTTGGAGAAGAATAGCACCGGATTGTGCGTCGTCGTCACGAACAGGTTGGTGACGACATCCTCATCCTTGGTGCTCATCCCGCTGCGGCCCTTGCCGCCGCGCTTCTGCTCGCGGAACAGGGCGAGGGGCGTGCGCTTAATATAACCCGTGTGCGTCACGGTCACGACCATGTCCTCGACCTCGATCAGATCCTCGTCCTCGATCCCGTCGGCGGCGGGGGCGAGTTCGGTCCTGCGAGGCGTGGCATATTGCTCCTCCACCTCGTCGAGCTCCTCGCGCATCACCTCGTAGAGGCGCGCACGGTTCGACAGGATCTCGAGCAATTCCTTGATCGTGACCGACAGTTCCTTCAGCTCGTCTCCGATCTCGTCACGGCCCAGTTGGGTGAGGCGATGGAGGCGCAACTCGAGGATCGCCTTCACCTGCGCTTCGGACAGTCGATAGCTGCCCTCCGCCTGCGTCGAAACGACGCCTTCGACCAGCTCGATGTAGGAACGGATCTCCTCCATCCCCCATTCGCGCGACAGCAGCTTTTCGCGGGCTTCCGCCGGACTTGCCGAGCCACGGATCATCGCGACGACCTCGTCGAGGTTGGTGACCGCGACGACGAGACCGAGTAACAGGTGCGCGCGCTCGCGCGCCTTGGCGAGCTCGAACTTGGAGCGTTTGGTGATGACCTCTTCGCGGAACTTGACGAACGCCTCGATCATGTCGCGAAGGTCGAGCGTCTCGGGCTTGCCGCCGCGGATCGCGAGCATGTTGGCCGCGAAGCTCGACTGGGCAGGCGTGTGCCGCCAGATCTGGTTGAGCACGACATCGGGTGTTGCATCGCGTTTGCATTCGATGACGATGCGCACGCCCTCTCGGTTGGACTCGTCGCGAATGTCCGCAACGCCCTCGATCCGCTTGTCCTTTGCGGCTTCCGCGATCTTCTCGACCAGTCCCGACTTGCCGACCTGGAAGGGGATTTCGGTCAGGACGATCTGCCGCTTGTCGCCGCGCCCTTCCTCGATCTCATACTTGGAGCGCAATACCATCGAGCCGCGCCCGCTGGTGTAGGCCGCACGAATGCCGCTTGCACCGAGCAGCGAGGCGCCCGTCGGGAAGTCGGGCCCCTTTACATATTCCATCAGTCCTTCGACGCTGATGGCGGGGTCCTCGATATAAGCTTTGCAGGCCTGGATGACCTCCCCGAGGTTGTGTGGTGGGATGTTGGTAGCCATGCCCACCGCAATCCCCCCCGCCCCGTTGACGAGCAGGTTTGGGAAGCGTGCCGGCAGCACCGACGGCTCCTCGCGGCTGCCGTCGTAGTTTGGGGTGAAGGCGACCGTTTCCTTTTCGATGTCGTTGAGCAGGAAGTTCGCGACCTTGGCGAGCCGCGCTTCGGTGTACCGCATGCTGGCGGGCGGATCGGGATCCATCGAGCCGAAGTTGCCCTGGCCGTCGACCAAGGGGACGCGCATCGACCAGTCCTGCGTCATGCGAGCGAGCGCATCGTAGATCGCGCTGTCGCCATGGGGGTGATAGTTACCCATGACGTCACCGACGATCTTGGCGCTCTTGCGGTACGGACGCCCCGCGACGAAACCGCCTTCTTGCGCGGCGTAAAGGATGCGGCGGTGGACCGGCTTCAACCCATCCCGAACGTCGGGAAGCGCGCGACTGACGATGACGCTCATCGCATAGTCGAGATAGCTCGACTTCATCTCGTCCACGATGGAGATGGGCGAAATGTCGCCGGAGGAGACGGGGAGGGTATCGCCGGGTGTGTCGACCATGAGGAATCCTGCTAAGTTCGGTAGGATCGCCACCGAGGACCGGCGCGATTCTTCATATCGCAAGAACTAGCAGAGTTAGGCTTGGAGCGCCAACGCGAAACGCGGAGTTGACGTTAACGAAAAGCTGTTAGCCCTCACGAACGAATGTCGGGGCATTCTCCGAGGAATCCGCTTCCGAATAGCGCCAGCCGTCGCGATCGAATTCGGTCAAAGCGTCGACGCTCCCGATACGCTCGTCGCACACCCATCGTGCCATCGCCCCGCGTGCTACCTTTGCTGCGAAACTCTGGAATTGCAGCCCCTTCGCTGTCCTGACGCGGAAGTCCGGAGCGATGATCGTGAGCGATTTGGGCAACTGGCCTCGGACGACGTCATAATATTCGTTGCTGGCAAGGTTCAACAGAACGCCCGATCCTTCTTCGCGCAGTTGTTTGCGAAGCTCTTTGGCGACCGCATCGCCCCAATGGTCGGTGAGTTTGCCGTCCTCGCCCTTCTCGGGACTCCAGCCCGTGCCCATCTCGAGACGATAGGGCCGCATCCGGTCGAGGGGGCGGAGCATGCCGTAGAGCCCCGACAGGATCCGCACATGATCCTGCGCAAAGTCGAGCGCATCGTCGTCGATGCTGGCCACATCGAAGCCGCGGTAGACGTCGCCGGCAAACGAGCGGATCGCGGGACGCGTCTCTGTATCGAAGAATCGGGCATAGCGCTCCGCATTGAGATCGGCGAGCTTGTCCGAGACGTGCATGATGCGTTTAAGGTCGCTTGCCGAAAGCTTCTGCGCCGCGCGGGTGATCTGAGCGGCCTTGCGCTCGAAACGGGGAACGGTCGGTTCTTCGGAATAGTCGCTGTCGAGATCGAGCGATTTTGCGGGGGACAGGATGATCAGCATGGCCTCGTCGCTAGCCGATCGCCGCGGGCGCGTCAAAACCGCAGAAAGTCCGGTTTTCTTTCATTCGGCTGCGCGGGTGCGTCAGCCCTTGTTCAGCGCGATTTTGCTACCCCCTTGGCGACGATGGGGGCGCTATTGTATGCGGTCCCCGACGATTTTTGATTACGACGGAGACCTCCATGAAAACGACTTTGACCGCCATCGCCCTCGCGCTCGCCAGCACTGCCCTTGTCGCCCCCGCGCCCGTTGCGGCGCAGGAGCAGGGCAAGGGCCTCGAGATCTCGAAGGAAGCGCGCGAATCCCTGGTTGCGTTGCAGACCGCGGCGCAGGAACAGAATTGGGCGGCGGTGCCGGGTCTGGCGCAGGCGGCCAAGGCCAAGGCCAAGAAACCCGACGACTATTACTTCATCGGCAACTTCATGGTTCAGGCCGGCCAGACGACCGACAATCTCGACCTGACCGTGCAGGGCATTGATACGATGGCGACCTCGGGATATGCCAGTGGCACCGACTATGCCGAGCAGTATCTGAGTGCCGGCAAGCTTTATTATAACGACAATCAATATGCCAACGCGCGGACCTGGTTCCAGAAGGCGTACGACCTCGACTCTACCAACGGGGAGCCGCTCGTCCTCATCGGTGAAACCTATAACAGCGAAGAAAATTTCGCCGAGGCGCTCGGTTTCATGAAGCGCGGCATCGAACTTGAAAAAGCCAACGGTCAGCCGGTCGATGAAAACTGGTACAAGCGCGCGATCAGCATCGGGTACAAGAACCAGCTGGTCGGGGTCGCCCCGGTGTCGCTGATGTGGATCAACGACAACCCTTCGCCCGAGACGTGGCGCAACGGACTGCGCGTCCTTGAAGCGGTCATGACCGATAGCGGCACGCTCAAGGATACCGAACTGCTCGACATCTGGCGGCTTATGCGCGCCACCGGTGCGATGGAAAGCGAACGCGACTATGGATTCTACGCCGACGAACTCATTCGTGGTGGCTATCCCGGCGAAGCGCTTGCGGTCCTGAACGAAGGGATCGAGGCGGGCGTCGTCGATGCCAACAAGGTCACCTTCAAGGAACTGGTCGCCGCGACGAAGAAGGCCGCCGCCGGCGACAAGGCCGAAGTAACGGCCGGTATCCCCAGCGCGCGGAATGCCGCCGAAGCACGCGCCGCGGTTGCGACCGCTAACGCGCTTTATGGCTACGATGACTTCGCGGGTGCGGCCGATCTCTATCGCGCTGCTCTCGGCAAGACGGGCGTCGACGCCAACCTCGTCAACCTTCGTCTTGGTATGTCGCTCGCTCGCGCTGGCGATCATGCCGGCGCCGTTGCCGCGCTCGATCAGGTGAGCGGCAAGTTCGAAACTGTCGCGAACTACTGGAAGGCGTGGAGCGCGCTCCAGAGCTAGGCTCGTTTCTTAATTCCAGAGGCGCCGGGTTCCCTTGCGGAGCTCGGCGCTTTTCCTTTGTAGGCGCTACGTCCCGTATTGGGATGGTTAACGAAATATTACTGGAAGAAGGGGCCGCGACCCCGCATTTCGCACCCTGCCGGAATCCCCCGGCATGGAGAGACACGCGCGCGTGCGGTTCGACGATCGCCTTGCTACCCTACTGACGCTTCCGGTCACCGGAGCGCGCGATCGTGCCGTGCGCTGGCGGCAGCTCGTCGAACTCGCGGCGAGAGTCAGCGAACAAGGTGTAGATGATAGCGCCCCGATGGTCGCTGCACTCGCGGTAATCCGCTCCGAACGCGACAAGGTGCCGACGCAAGTGCGGAGCGCGACGGCTCGCGCGATCGCGGGACGTGCGCTCGGCTTGGACATGCTCCAACTGTTTGCAGAGGACGACCTCGCCGTGGCCGCGCCCGTGCTGGCGGCGGCGCCTGCCGATGATGCCATGCGCGCACGGCTGCTGGATGCCGCGCGCGGACGCGTGCGGAGTTTCCTCGCCGATCTCTGGCCCGAAGTCGTGGCCGAGGCGCAGGACGAGAATGGGGAAGCCGATCCCGAAACAAGACGGCTGAGCGAAGTAATGGAGCGGCTCAAGGCCGCGCGTGAGGCAGCCGCTGCCGTGCCGATGGCCCCGCCGGCCGAAGAGTCTTCGAAGTCTTCCGACAGCCCCCCATCCGAAGCAGAGCCGTTGGAGAAGCTGAAGGCCGTAGGGGATCGCACGCCGGCCGAAACGCTTGGCTCCAAACAGGCGACGCCCGATCGCAATGCTGTCCGTGCCTTTCGATGGGAGAGCGGCGAAAATGGTGCGATCGATTGGGTCGAGGGCGCGCCGCGGGCCGCGCTCGTCGGCCAGTCGTTGAGCGCCGACCCTCGTCTCGCGACGAAAGTCGG
This sequence comes from Sphingomicrobium aquimarinum, assembly GCF_039655735.1. Classification (NCBI taxonomy): domain Bacteria; kingdom Pseudomonadati; phylum Pseudomonadota; class Alphaproteobacteria; order Sphingomonadales; family Sphingomicrobiaceae; genus Sphingomicrobium; species Sphingomicrobium aquimarinum. Next base: position 388,515 of record NZ_JBBYXH010000001.1, read on the forward strand.
GGCGCGGGAAGCGTTCGCGCTGGAAACCGAACTGGCGGCGTTGCCGGGGCGCTGGCACCTGGAAGGGCAGCCCGAATATGACGAGAATAGCGGTCGCTTCCTGGGATATCGTGGCGTGGCCACCCGCGGCTCCCGAAACGAGAAGCGACGTCGCAGTGCGAGCGCGCGGCCCGTATTCGGCTTACCCGAGGATCCCGACAGCCTTCGTGAACTCGTCCACGAAATCAAGACGCCGCTGAACGCCATCATCGGCTTTGCGGAAATCATCGACGGTCAGTATCTCGGGCCCGCCCATCGCCGGTATCGCGAGCGCGCCGCCGAGATCGTCGCTCAGGCGCGCATCCTCCTCGAGGCCATCAAGGATCTGGATTTCGCAGCGCGGATGCAAGGGGGGCGCGAGGACGCCGAGGCCAAGCCGCTCGCCGCGATCCTCGCCGACCTTCGCTCCAACCTCGTCTCGCGTGCCGAACGGGGAGGATCAAGCCTGTCGATCGATGCCGCAGGAGAGGCGGGGCGTTGTGCCACCAATGCAACGCTGGCGGGGCGGCTCATCGAGCGCCTCGTCCATGCCCTGCTGGAAATTACCGAACCCGGCGAAAAGCTGTCGATCGGCACGTCTTGCGACGTGGCGAAATGCTCCGTCCACATCGCGCTGCCGAGAGCGATCGAGGCGCTCGGCGAGGCGAAGCTTTTCGACCCCGCACTGCTCCTGGATCGCGAGAGCCGCTCGCTGCTTGGCATCGGCTTCGCGCTCCGCCTTGTTCGCGGGCTGGCGCGGGTTGGCGGCGGCGACCTCGTCCTCGAGAGCAGCGAACTGCATCTTTCCCTCGTCCGCGCGGCCTGATCGGCTTGGCGCGCCCGTTTCGGCTCGCTAGGGGGAAGGCGGGGGCGCGTAGCTCAATTGGTTAGAGCCGGCCGCTCATAACGGCTTGGTTGGGGGTTCGAGTCCCTCCGCGCCTACCACCCCTGGACATGGGGAGAGCCGGAGGCCACGAGCTTTTTAAGAAGGACCAAGGATCCCACGGTCGCGGATCGATCGCATCGCGCCGCCGACGAAGACCCAGCATCTGTCACCGAGGAGAATGGTCGGGGAGACAGGATTCGAACCTGCGACCCTCTGCTCCCAAAGCAGATGCGCTACCAGGCTGCGCCACTCCCCGACGAGGCGCCAGCCCCTATCAGACAGTCACGCGGCCTGCCAGCTTTTCCGCGAGCCTAGTTGGAGTGGCCTTCTACTTCGGTCTCGACTTCGTTGGCCTCTGCGTCGAGCTCACGTTCGGCTTCGTTCGCTTCCTGGCTCAGCTCGGTCTGCGCGCGATCGGTCGCTTCGACGGCGCCGTCCTGGATATCATTGCCGATATCGGCAGCCACGGTCCCCGCATCGTCGACCGCCTCGTTGACGGCATCGCCGTTCACATCGACGGTGAGACTGTTGTCGTCCTCGTCGGTCGAGACGCTGCAGGCGCCGATCGACAGCGCGGCGAGGGCGGCAAGAGGTAGAATGGCAGTACGCATGGTCGTTCTCCGTTAAGTGGTCGGGGGTTCAACGCACGAAAAGCCTATTGGATCGGTCCTGCTATGACCGCGAGCATTGCGGTCCACGCAGCGACATTCTGCTGGAGCTGCTCGGGGTCGACCTTGTCGAGCGTGTCGTTCGACGTGTGATGGAGGTCGAAATAGCGCGTTCCGTCCTGACGAAGCGAGATGCCGGGGGCACCCTCGGCACGCAGCGGCCCAACGTCGGCGCCGCCGGCCTGATCATAGGCTCCCGACGCGATTCCGAGGGGCGCCAGCGTGGCGCGGAGCCGGTCGGCCTCGGCCCTGCGATCATCACCGAGGTCGGTCGATACGCTCCAGACGCGGTCTGCACCGAAGTCGCTCTCGGCGACGACATGATAGTCCGCTCCGTCATGGCGCTCCCCGAAATCGCGCCCGCCCCAGATGCCGACTTCCTCGGCGCCATACCAGACGACCTGGATGGTTCGCTCGGGCGTTCCGGCGTCCATGATCCGCTTGGCGGCCGCCGCGACGATCGCACAGCCGGCGCCATCGTCGAAGACGCCAGGTGCATTGTCCCAGCTGTCGAGATGGCAACCGACGAGAACCTTCTTGGCGCTCGGGTCACGGCCCGGCACCTCGGCGATGACATTGCCTGAGGTCTGCATCCCGATGTTGCGGGGCGTCAGCACAAGTTTCATGCGAACGGGGCTTTGCGCGCGATCGAGCATGCGCATCAGCTGCTCGGCATCCGGGACAGCGAGCGCGGCGGCGGGGATCGGCGTCACGCCATCCTCGAAATTGGTGCCGCCCGTGTGCGGCGTGCGATTATGGTCGGTCCCGATCGAGCGCACGACGATTGCGGCGGCGCCGCGTTTGGACGCCTCGTTCGGCCCGACCCAGCGGGGCGCGCCGAAGGGCATCGAATAGCCCGAACCATCCTGGTTGCGCGGCATGTCGTTCGATATGAAGACGATCTTCCCGCGCTGGTTTGCGAGACTATCGGCGATGAAGGCCGCATAATCCTCGTATCCAACCACTTCTGCGGTCAGCCCTTCGACAGGCGTCGCGCCCGAATTGCCGAGCGCGGTCAAGACGACCTGCTGCGGATAGGGCGTGAGGATCTCGGCGCTTTCCGCGCCCCGGACCCATGTCGGCATCTGATATTCCTCGACCCGCACGTTCTTGAACCCCAGGGCTTTGAGGCGGGTCACCGACCAGTCGCGGGCGCGCGCCTCGGCGGGCGTTCCGCCCAACCTTGGGCCGACCTCGGTGGTCAGGTCCTCGAGGATATCCCACGCGGTCCCGTCACTCATCGCGGCCTTGCCGAGTTCGAGGGCATGCGCGTCATACGGCAGGTCCTGCGAACGCAGATCGTTGGTCGCGGCCGCGATCGCATCACTGCGCCGTTCGGGCGCTTTCTGCTGGGCAAGCGCAGGGCTGGCGGGGGTGGCGAGAAGGGCGGCGGCGAGCGCGAGGCGCGAGGAGGAGATGATCATGGCGCGCGACGCTAGGCCGTCGTTCCAGACTTGTCACGACCCCTTATAGAAGCCGCATCTGATCGCCCTGCGGGGCACGAAACAGCGCACAGTTGAGCTTGAACTTCTGCCGCCCCATTCCATTCTCGCGGCAGGCTTTCTCGAAGCGCTTGCGGAACAGTTCGGCCCACATGCCCGTGCCGCGCAGCCGCGTGAAGAAATTGGGATCGTTGTCGCGCCCGCCGCGCAGCTCGCGGATCGTCGCCATCACCTTGCGCGCGCGTTCGGGATAATGCTCCTTGAGCCATTCCTTGAACAGGGGCGCGACTTCGTGCGGCAGGCGTACGGGAAGGAAGAAGGCGCTCCGTGCCCCCGCCGTCGCCCCCGCCTCGATGATCGCCTCCATTTCCATGTCGGTGATATGCGGGATGACGGGCGAGACCGACAGATAGACCGGGACGCCTTCCGCGCTCAACGCGTCGATGGCGGCCAGCCTCTTTCGCGGTGCCGGCGCGCGCGGTTCGAGCGTGCGGTGCGTCTTGGGGTCGAGGCTGGTGACGGACAGCGCGACCGCCGCCAATCCCTTGCGGGCCGCCGGGGCGATCAGATCGAGATCGCGCACCACCCGATCCGACTTGGTGGTGATCGTGAAAGGGTGATCGAGTTCGGTCAGCGTCTCGAGGATCGACCGCGTGACGCGCCACCGTTCCTCGATCGGCTGATAGGGGTCGGTATTCGTGCCGAGGGCGATGGGGGCAGGGGTGTAGCCCTTTCGTCCGAGCGTTTCGTGCAGCAGGCGCGCCGCGTCCGGCTTCACGAAAAGGCGACTCTCGAAATCCACCCCGGGCGAGAGGTCGTGATACGCATGGGTAGGGCGCGCGAAACAATAGATGCAGCCATGCTCGCAGCCCCGGTAGGGATTGACCGAGCGATCGAAGCCGATGTCGGGCGAACTGTTCTTGGTGAGGATCGTCTTCGGGCGCTCGATCGTCACCGTCGTTCGTCGTGGTGCGATCCCGTCCAGCGTCTCGACCGCATCGAGCCAGTCACCGTCGGCGACATGCTCTTTCAGGTTGAAACGCGTCGACGTCCGGTTTCCGGTGGCACCACGGCCCTTGCGCGACTCACGAAGCATGATGCCAGCCTATCGCTTGGCACGGAACATAACAAGAACGCTGTCAGGGTCGCATGGTAGCGGGATAGGTGGGCGGACGGCCTTGGACGAGGTCGCGCAGCGCGGCAGGGGTCGTCCCGGCTTCGGCGTGATAGACGAAATAATTGCGCAGCACCGAGGGAATGTAGAAGCGCGTCTCCCAATAGGGCAGACTTTCCATCCACAAGAGCGGATCATCCCCGGGAATGGCTGCCCAGCGCGCCACTGGAACGGGTCCGGCATTGTACGCGGCAATGACCCGCATGAGCTGGTCGCGAGTGGCAGGGTTGCGACGCATCTGTTCGATGAACGCCTGCCCGTGATCGATATTCGTCTCGGGATCCTTGAGCTGCTCGGCGGTCACGCTCTGACCGCGCGAGCGCGCGGTGTCGCGCGCGGTGCCGGGCCGCACTTGCATCAGGCCCACGGCGTCTGCCGGGCTGACGACGTTCTCCCGAAAATCGCTTTCCTGGATGATGTGCGCAAAGGCCAGATAGGGGTCGATTCGCCATCCGTTGTCGGGCGTCCAGTCCGGCGCAGGATAGCGGTCGCGAGCATTGAGCAAGGTGCCGCGCGGTGCGTTGGTCGCAAGATAATATTGAACGCCGAGCCCCAGATCGGCCGCCGTCCTCACGAGGATCTGATGCTGGGTGGGATCGCCGATCCGCGCCTGGTGCCTGAGAAGGGCTTCAGCCTGTGCGCGCCGGTCCATTGCGACCAGCGCGCGCGCCCGTGCGACATTGGGAAGCGCTTCGACCGCTTGGACCTGTGCGGGTGAGGGCGCTTCGACACGCTCGGGCAACTGCCGCCGCTCGCCCAGTCGCTCGCGTGCCAGCTGGCCGTAGAAGGTTTCGGGATCGACCGCGGCGGCGCGCAGGCTCTGTCCGATCCGCTGTGGACGGCGGCACGCCTGTTCGGCGCGCGCAGTCCAGTAATGGCCGGCCGCGCCCAGTTCGCGGTCGCGCGTTCCGAGCGCCGTTTCGCGAAAGGCGCTGGCTGCCGTGTTGCAGTCGTTCTGCCGCCAGCTGGCGAGGCCGAGCACCCAGGCGGACTGCGCGCGCCATTCGCCGCGCCCCGCCGCCATCCCTTCGAGAGCCATGCGACGCGCCCCGCCCATGTCGCCCGAAACGAAATATATCCATGCCGCACGCTGGGCGATTTCCGCCTGCGCTTCGCCCGCAAGCCCTTCGTACGCCACCGCCTGGCGATAGATCTGCTCGGCGGCAGGTCCGTCGTTCGTTTTGATCGCCTGTTCGAGCTGCGCGCGGACTCGCTCGCCGACGGGATCGCCGACGCTTGCGGCGCGAAACCGGCGTGAGGCGCTGCCGATGCTGACGAGGCCGCGTTCGACGGGGGTCGGCGGGGCGGCCGACCCGCGCTCGCGCGCCAGTCGGGACAGGGCCCCGGCTTGCGGAAGTTCGGGCGCGATGGCGACAAGCGATGCCGCCTGCTCGCCGCTGATGAGGGGCGAGCCGGGCGCGGTGTACAACTCGGCCAACGCGTAAGCGTAGAGCGGATCGCGCCGATCCATCCCGAGAATGGAGCGTTGCGCCAGGTCCCATTCGCCGCGCGCCACCGCGTTGAGGATGAGCGGCCAACTCTTGAGCGGCGCGACGACGGGCGTCGGCGTGGGCGCCGGGGTGGGTTGGGTAGGCATGGGCGCCAGCGGGTCGATCTCCTGCGCCGCTACCGGGATGGCAAGGAAACCGGATGCGGCAACCACCGCGGATACGAAAATTTTCATCAAGCCCCCATGAGGATGAGCATGTCTTGCCACGCGAACCGCTTGTCCGCCGGGCGATCGCGCAGTCCACGCGGATGGAACGTCGCGACGGCGGGAATACCTTCGACGCGGTGAAGCTTTCCGCGCGCCTTCGCAATCGGCGCATCGAAAAGTGCGCGTGAAGCGCCATCGCCGAAGACCAGCAGACGCTGCGGCTTCGCATCGCGAAGAAGGCCGCGCGCTGCCGTGACGAGATCGGCTTCGAGTGGCGCACGCGCGGACTGCCCCTCGAGGAATGCGGGGTCGAGAAAGAGGGTCGCCGCTCCCGCGCAATCGATCGCCTTCAGCATCGCGTCGAACAGTTGGATATTGTCGGCACCGACCCCCGTCTCTCCGTCGAGCGGCCGCGCGACGATGATGACGAGCGGCGCCTGGTGCGTCAGTTCAGCCGACACATGCCGCGCACCCAGCCTATTCGAACGGCGTTCGAGCCACGCGGGGATGGCCTCGGTCGCATCGGGCAGTGGTTCGATCGCGGGCGCGTCGGCAGACCTCGGCGACACCGAGACAGCCGCCTTTTCCTCCGGCATCCCTTCGGGCGTGTCGGTAACGACGGGCGCATCGGCGCGAGCCCTCTCTTTGAGAGCAGCGAGGGAACGCCAACTCGGCGCGTTCGATGAAATCGCCGTGTCGACACCGCTCTGCTGCCACCATTGCAACAGCGCGCCCGCTTCCTTCGCCCCGAATCCCGCCATGTTCCCGCTCATGCCGCCGACGATTGGCGATGTTGACGGCGCGGTCAATTCATTGGCAGTGCAGGGGCAAGCCGAACGGACGGCAATTTGCGATCAAGGGAAAAGTGATGAGCGAACGCGAATCCATGGAATATGACGTCGTCATCGTCGGCGCGGGGCCGGCGGGACTGTGTGCGGCGATCCGCCTCAAGCAACTGGCGGCCGAGCAAGAGCGCGAGATCAGTGTCGTCGTGCTCGAGAAAGGCTCCGAAGTGGGCGCGCACATCCTCTCGGGCGCGGTCATCGATCCCAAGGCGTTGGACGAACTGCTCCCGGACTGGCGCGAGCGTGAAGATTGCCCGCTCAAGATCGAGGTGACGCAGAACCATCACTGGATCCTGTCGGACAGCGGCAAGATCAACATCCCGCATCTCATGCTCCCCTCGTTCATGCACAACAAGAATACCTATACCGGGAGCTTGGGGAGCCTATGCCGCTGGCTCGCCGAGGTGGCGGAAGGCATGGAAGTCGAGATTTTTCCCGGATTTGCCGCCGCCGAGGTCCTGTTCAACGATGATGGTAGCGTGAAGGGCGTCGCGACCGGCGACATGGGCATCGCGCGCGACGGCTCCAAGCGACCCGACTACCAGCCCGGGATGGAACTGCACGGCAAATACACGTTCTTTGCGGAGGGCGTTCGTGGCCATCTGACCAAGGAACTCACCGAAATCTTCGGCCTGCGCGAGGAAAGCGGACCGCAGGTTTACGGGATTGGAATCAAGGAGTTGTGGGACATTCCTGCCGAACAGCATCAGGCGGGGAAAGTCGTCCATACCCAGGGTTGGCCGCTCGACGATGCTTGGGGAGGGGGGTTCCTCTACCATCAGGACAACGGACAGGTAGCGTTGGGCTTCGTCGTCGCGCTCGACTACGACAATCCCTATCTTTCGCCTTACCAGGAATTCCAGCGCTGGAAGACGCATCCCGATATCCGCGCCGAGATCGAGGGCGGGACGCGTGTCGCTTATGGTGCTCGCGCCATCAACGAGGGTGGCTACCAGGCCATTCCCAAGCTAGCCTTTCCGGGCGGCGCGCTGATCGGCTGTTCGGCCGGCTTCGTCAACGTGCCCCGCATCAAGGGCAATCACACCGCGATGAAGTCGGGAATGCTCGCGGCGGAGCATGTCGTGGAGGCGCTTGGCGCGGATCGCCAGCATGACGTGCTCGACGGCTACGAGCCCGCCGTCCGGTCGAGCTGGATCGGCAAGGAACTCAAGAAGGTCCGTAACGCGCAGCCTTTCGTCGCCAAGGCGGGCGGCAAGCTGGGGACGATGCTCGCGGGCATGGACATGTGGCTCAACCATCTGAAGATCGGCACGCCCTGGACGCTGAAGCACAAGGCCGATCACAAGCATATGAAGCTCGCGGCGCACGCGCAGCCGATCCATTATCCCAAGCCCGACGGTGTCCTCACGTTCGACCGGCTGACGAACCTGTCCTTCTCCAACACCAATCACGAGGAAGATCAGCCCATCCACCTCGCGCTGAAAGATGCCGAGACGCCGATCACGATCAATTACGATCGCTTCGCTTCGCCCGAGCAGCGCTACTGCCCGGCCGGCGTCTACGAAATCGTCGGCGAGGAAGAGGGCGATCCCAAGCTGCAGATCAACGCGCAGAATTGCGTTCACTGCAAGACCTGCGACATCAAGGACATGACGCAGAACATCAACTGGGTGGTGCCCGAGGGCGGGGGAGGACCCAATTATCCGAACATGTAGTCTTTGCATCGCGCTTGCCCTCGTGTCGGCGGCCACGCCCGCGGGCGCGCAAAACGTCAGCATCCGCTTCAACAGCGTCGACAGCCCGTACGAGCGCTACGTCAGCGCGCGAGCGGCCGATCTCCTGGGCGAACCCGATCGGGCTGCAGAGCTTTATGCCGACTGGCTGGCCTCGGGCGCTTCGATGGATGGCGAGCTCGAAGACAAGGCGGTTCGCAGCGCCATCGCTGCAGGACGGTTCGACATCGCCCGTTCGATTGCCGGACAAAGCGCTGCTCCCGAAGCGCTCGGTCTCGACATGCGCCTGCTGATGCTGGGGGATGCGTTGCGCGAGGCGAACTATGGACGTGCGCTCGAGGTGCTCGTCGACCCGGAAAGCGAGGTGGATCTCAGCTTCATCGAACCGTTCGTTCGAGGATGGATCGATGCCGAAACGCGCAGCCGCGAACATGCGACCCGCGCTGCACGCCGCCTTGCCGCCATCGCCGAGAACCGTCCCCTGTCCCGGCAGGCTCCCGAACAAGCCGCCCTCCTGGCCCTTGCGGCTGGGGATGCCGCGTTCGCGATCCCACGGATCGACGAGGCCCTCGCGCGCTCGGGTCCGCGCGAAACGCATCTGCGGATGGCATTTGCCGAACGGCTGGAAGCACTGGGACGCCCCGACATTGTCGACAGTCTCCTCAATGGTGACAATCCCATCCGCAAGGACGCTCGCGCCCGTCTGGCCGCGGGCGAGCCGATCGGTCAGGCGGTGACGCATCCGGCCGAGGCCTACGCCGAACTGCTCCTCGCGATCGCCATCGATATCGCGCGTAGCGGTGGCGGAAGCGATATGCCGATCCTGCTGGCGCAGGTCGCAAGAGCGACCGCCCCCGACAGCGCGTCCGCCGCCATCGTCACCGGAGCCCTTCTCGAGAATGGCGAACGCACGGACCAGGCCATCGATCTCTATGCCGCTGTTCCGCGCCAATCCCCGCTGGCGCCACAGGCGAGCGACAGTCTTGCACAGGCGCTGATCAGTGTCGGCCGCGTCGAGGAAGCGATAACGCTCGCGACCGAAGCGGCGCGCGAGCTCGGTGCCGGCGCAAGCATTTTCGCGAGGCTGGGGGACACGCTGACGGCTGCCGAGCGCCACGAGGAGGCCGCCGATGCCTACGCAAAGGCGCGCGGGCTTTCCGGAGATCCGGACTGGCAACTCCTCTTTCTCGAGGCATCCGCTCGCTTCGAAGCAGGCGACTGGCCTGCTGCGCGAAGCCTGTTCCAGAGCGCGCTCGCCCTGCGCCCCCAAGAACCTCTCATCCTCAACTTCCTCGGCTATGCGATGCTCGAAAACGGGGAGGAAACCGGTCTTGCGAGCGCCCTCATCCGCAAGGCCAGCACGCTCGCTCCCGACAGTCCCAATATCACCGACAGCCTCGGCTGGGCTCTCTATAAAACAGGGGATGCCGACGGTGCGCTCGAGGCGCTCGAGCGCGCGTCTCGACAGGCCCCTGCGGATCCGGAAATCCACGAACATTATGGCGACGTCCTGTACGCTGCCGGACGGCGGATCGAGGCGCGCTTCGCCTGGGAAGCGGCGCTGACCTACGCAGAAAAACCGCGCGCCATCGAACGCATGCGCGACAAGCTCATCGTCGGGCTGACGAGTGCCAATGCTTCTCCCTGATCCGGTCGCTCCGCCCGTAAGGCTGCGCGAGCCCGCCCCGGCAAAGCTCAATCTCGCGCTTCATGTTCGCGGGCGGCGCGAGGATGGCTATCACGAGCTCGAAACCCTGTTCGCCTTTTGCACGGACGGCGACTGGCTTGAAGCGACGACCACCCCTGCGGATTGCCCCTCGCTCGCGCTGGAACTGAGTGGCCCGTTCGGAAGCGACCTCGATGATGCGGACAATCTGGTTCGCCGTGCCTTCGAGCAGCTTGCCAAGCATGCAAACGCCAATCATCGCGTCGAACTCCGTCTCGATAAGCGCCTCCCGATCGCCAGCGGCCTCGGGGGCGGTTCGGCCGATGCGGCGGCGACCCTGCGCTTGCTGACCGCGCTTTGGCGGATCGATCCTGCCCATGCGCAAGCCGTCGCACCCCGCCTCGGTGCCGACGTTCCGGCATGCCTGCTTTCGATGACCGCGCGGGGCGAGGGCGTCGGCGATGCGCTGGCGCCCGTTGCCTTGCCCGAACTTTCGGACCGGCCCGTGCTTCTCGTCAATCCGCGCATCGCCGTTTCCACGCCGAAGGTGTTCGGCGCATGGGACGGCAACGATCGCGGAGCGCTCGGCGATGACTGGATAGGGGCCCGGAACGATCTCGAACCTCCCGCCATCGCGATGACGCCTGCCATCGCCGACGTGCTTGTCTGGCTCCGCGAGCGGAAGGGTATCGAGATTGCCCGCATGTCGGGGAGCGGCGCCACCTGCTTCGCCTTGTTCAAGAGCGCCGAGGCGCGCGATGCCGCGGCGGACGAATGCCCCGACAAATGGTGGCATTTGGCGACAAGCCTGCGCTAAGGCGCGCGCCATGACCCGACCGATCCTCACCGCCGCGGAGATGCGCCGTCTCGAACAGTCGGCATTCGATAGCGGTACGAGCGAACGCGCGTTGATGGAACGGGCAGGAGCGGCGCTCGCGCAAGCCTGCTTGGCGATGTTCGGCCCGCGCGATACGATCGTGATGGTCGGCACCGGCAACAACGGCGGCGACGGTTATGTCGCCGCGCGCTATCTTTCCGAAGCGGGGGCGAGCGTGAAGCTGCTCCGCTCAGGGGAGCCCGCAACCGACACCGCCAAAGCCGTGGCCGCGGAGTGGAACGGCGAGATCGACGTCCTTGCCGATGATGGGCCGACCGCCGACCTCGTTATCGACTGTCTCTTCGGCACGGGACTGTCGCGATCGATCGACGAGGCAATTGCCGCTCCCGCGCGGCGACTGCTCGGTGCTGCCCGCAGGCGCGTCGCCTGCGATCTGCCGTCGGGCGTCGTCGCCGATACGGGGGAAGTCCTCAGCGACCTGGGGCACTTCGATCTCACGATTGCGCTCGGTGCACCCAAACCGGCCCATCGGCTTGCTCCCGCCATGCATCGCATGGGTCGCGTCGCCAGCGCCGCCATCGGCCTCGACCCTGAAAGCGACTGGTTCGAGCTCGGCGCGCCGGATTTGCCGCCGCTCGACCGCAGCGGGCACAAGTTCGATCGCGGCCTGGTGCATTGCCTCTCCGGTGCGATGCCGGGGGCGATCGCCTTGTCCGCTCACGCCGCGGCGCGCGCGGGGGCCGGTTATGTCCGTGTCTCGACGAGCCGAATGATCGACGGTCTGCCGAGCGCGATCGTCCAGACCGAGGATGCATCGGCACTCCACGACGAACGGATCGGTTGCCTTCTCGTCGGCCCCGGCATGGGTGATATCCCGCCCTTGCTGACGGTGGCGCTGACCAAGACGTATCCCCTCGTCCTCGACGCCGACGCGCTCGGTCATGTCGGCGATCCGGACCGGCTCGTCGGTCACGATGCCATTCTCACCCCGCACGAGGGAGAATTTCGGAAGCTCTTCGGCGAAATCGAGGGATCCAAGCCCGATCGCGCGCTCATCGCCGCCCAGCGCTGCGGCAACGTCGTCGTCTACAAGGGGTCCGACACGCTGATCGCCGCACCGGACGGTCGCCTCGCATTCGCGCCGCCCGCGCCCGCCGCGCTGGCAACCGCGGGGGCAGGGGACGTGTTGGCGGGCATCATCGCCGCCTGCCGTGCGCGCGGCATGCCCGCTTTCGAGGCTGCCTGCGCCGGCGTCTGGCTGCACGGCCGCGCTGCCGAAGCCTGCGAGGCACCCTTCATCGCCGACGATCTCGTTGCCGCGCTGCCGGGGGTGATGTGAGCGAGACGGTCGTCCGCATCGCCGGGCGCGGCGACGGGCTGACCGATGCGGGCACCTATGTCGCGCTCGCGGCACCTGGCGACACGGTCGAGAATGGCGAAATCGTCACGCGCGGCCCTGGTTACCAAGACCCGCCCTGTCGCCACTTCCCGCAATGCGGCGGCTGCCAGCTCCAGCATCTGACCGATGATGCCTATGCCGACTATTGCGCCGACCGCATCGCGGGCGCACTCGCGCAGAAGGGCATCGCGACCGATATCCGCCGGGCACATCTCTCGCCGCCGCAGACCCGCCGCCGCGCCGATCTCAAGGCGCTGAAGCTGGGCCGTAAGCTGCTCCTCGGCTTCACGCGCGAACAGTCGCACCAGATTGTCGACATGAGCGAATGCCATGTTCTCGTGCCCGAACTGTTGGCGCTGATCGGCCCGATCCGCACCTTGCTCGGCGACCTGCTTCCGCCGCGCCGCGCGGGCCGGGTGCAGATGACGCTGACCGACCAAGGGATCGACCTTCTGCTTGGCGGGATCGAGACCGAAGGCCTCGCCGCTGCCGAAGCACTGCCCGCCTTTGCCGAGAAACACGGCCTCGCCCGCCTCTCTATCGACGACGGCTATGGCGCCGAGCCGCGCTACGAACCACAACCGGTTACCATCACGCTGTCGGGCGTCGCGGTGCCCTTTCCGCAGGGCGGCTTCCTCCAGGCCACCGCTGACGGCGAAGCCGCCCTCGTTTCAGGCGTCGGCGCCGCACTCGAGGGGCAGGGGCCACGTCGCCTCGACCTATTCGCAGGTCTCGGCACCTTCGCATTGGCGCAGAACGGGGCTGTCGAGGCCGCCGAAGCGGGGCGCGACACAATCCTGTCGCTGATGCAGGCCGCGCGCCGAGCAGGCCGACCGGTCGAAGCCGTGCACCGCGATCTCTACCGCCGTCCCTACGACGCCAAGGAACTGGCCGCGTTCGATGCCGTCATCCTCGATCCGCCGCGCGCGGGCGCCGAGGCGCAATGCGCGCAGCTTGCCGCATCGTCCGTGCCCGCGATCGCCTACGTCAGCTGCAACCCCGGCACCTTTGCTCGAGACGCGGCGGTGCTGGTCGCGGGCGGCTACTCGCTCGACTGGGTGCAGCCCGTCGGCCAGTTCCGCTGGTCCACGCACGTCGAACTGGTAAGCCGCCTCACCCGCTAGAGGTGATAGGCAACCTCGAGGCCGGCGTGGAGCACGAGCCCGATCAGACACAGGCTCGATCCGACGAAGCCGATCATCCGCACCTTGCCGAAAATCTGCTGGAACGAATGGACGACGCGGAAACCCACATAGCCCCATGCGAGCCACACGTTGATCGAATGATCGGCGTCCATCAGCGCCAGGGCCGTTATCACGGCGTAGAAGAGCGTCGGCTGCTCGACGAGATGCTCGTAATTCTGTCGCGGCCAGCTCGCCTCACGAGGTAGATGCCCCTCGACATCGCGTCCCCGCGTGCCGCGCGGCAGCGCGTTGACATCGATCTTCGCCTCGGGCGAGCGCGCCGCCGTCTGGATCTTCACGATCGCCCAGAAGAGCACCACGATCGTCCAGGCGACGAGCGCCACCATCGGCGCGATCAGCGAATAAGGAATGTCCACGAAAAAGCCCCCCGCAAATGCTGTTGCGGGGGGCTCCTTACGTCAGGTTGGCGACCTTAGTCGAACATCTTTGCAAAGGCGCGCTTGGCACGGGTCTTCCAGTGACCGCGATGATAGGCGTCGCTCGCGAGTAGCGGAAGCACCGAGGTCGCCTCGGCATAGACCATCTGCTCGAGCGCCGTATCGACCTTGCCCCAGCTGCACGCTTCCTGCAGCGTCGAGGAAGAGCAGGCGCCGTCGCGCACGTCGGCGACGGTGATCTGGATCGCATATTTGTGCATCTCGACATCCTCGTGGCCGAGGATTTCCGCGCACACGACCGTGTCTTGCGCGAAGTTTTTCGGCACACCGCCGCCGATCATCAGCAGACCCGTCGTGCCCGCCTTGATCTTGATGTCGGTGAGTTCGCGGAAGTCGGCGATGGCGTCGAGAACCATGTAGTCCTCACCCGCTTTCATGCGGTCGACCTGGTGCTTGACCAGTCCGAAGCCCGCCGAACTGTCCACGAACGCCGGGCAGAAGATCGGCACGTCATGCTCGTAGGCGAGCTTGACGAGGCTGTTGTCCTTCTTACCCTTCTCGCTGAGATACTTGCCCATTTTGCGAATGAAGGCGCGGCTCGAGTAAGGTTTGGCTTCGAGCGAGTTGGCGATCTCGGCGATCGTGTGATCGGTGTCCTGAAGCGCTTCCTCGTCGATGTAGGTATCGTAGATGCGATCGATGTAGAGCGAACGCAGGACTTTATCGTCGGGAATTTCAAGCGCCTGGTAGTGCTTGTGGCCAAGGCCTTCGAAGAAATCCATGTCGACGATGGTCGCGCCGGTGGCGACGATCGCGTCGACCATGTTGTTCTGCACGAGGTCGGCATAGAGATCCATACAGCCGCCCGCCGACGTCGAGCCCGCGACCACGAGAATGACGGAGCAGTCCTTGTCCTCGAGCATCTGATTGTAGATGCGCGTGGCGCGCGCGAGGTCGCGGCTGGTGAAGCTCATCTTGCCCATCGCATCGACGATCGGGCGCGCATCGAAGCTCTTGATATCGATATGCTCGACCACGTTCGACAGCAATTCGGCCTTCTTCTGGCGGTCGATTTGCTCTTCGTGCGGATGGGTGGCGAGATCCTCGCTCATGAAACGTCTCCTAGTAATCCAAAAATGGTGATCGAACGCGCGCTTACAGGTGCACGACGTTACTGGCTTCGTCCTGTTCCGGACGCGGGCCGTACAGCGTGAGCATCGGCTCGTCGGACACGCGCACGACTTCCTCGACGCCGAACCCGTTGAACTGGGTACGCATCGCGTTGCCGTAGGCGCCCAGCATCCCGATCTCGATATAATCGCCGGGGCCGATGTCGTCGGGCAGGAAGAACGGGCCTTCCATCTTGTCCATGTCGTCGCAGGTCGGCCCGAAGAAGCGGAACGGCGCGAGCGGCGCCTCGCTCGGCTCGGAGCGCACCAGCTGCGTCGGGTAGCGCCACCCGATGTGCGCCGCATCGAAGAGCGCGCCATAGGCGCCCTCGTTGATGTAGAGCGTGTTGCCGCGACGTTGCTCGACGCGCGCGAGCACGCTCGAATATTCGGCGCAAAGCGCACGTCCCGGCTCGGCCCACAGTTCGGCCGAATAGCTGATCGGCAGATCCTCGAATTTCTCGTGGATCATCGCAAAGAAGCTTTCGAGCGCCGGCGGCTCCATATCGGGATAGGCGCTCGGGAAGCCGCCGCCGACGTCGACGATGTCGATCGTGACGCTGCTGTCGATGATCGCCTGCCGCACCCGCTCCATCGCATCACCGAAGGCCGCGGTCGCCATTGCCTGGCTGCCTACATGAAAGCACAGGCCGAGCGCGTCGGCGGTCTGGCGTGTCGCCATCAGCAATTCGGTGAGTTCGTCGGGATCGGCCCCGAACTTGGTCGCGAGGCTGAGCTTGGCGTGATCCGACGACACCCGCAGGCGCACCAGCAGGTTGAGGTCGGTCGCACCGCGGGTGGCGCGGCGGATCTTCTCCAGTTCGGCCATGCTGTCGAGGCTGAAGGTTTTCACCCCGTGAATGAAATAGGCTTCCTCGATCGCTTCCTCGGCCTTGACCGGATGCATGAAGCACAAGGTCGCGTCGGGAAGCGTGTCCGAGACAAGCCGTACTTCGCCCATCGAAGCGACATCATAGTGCGTGATGCCCGCTTCCCAGAGAATGCGCAGCAGGTCGGGGTCGGGGTTGGCCTTGACCGCATACAGGCTCTTCCCCGGGAATTTCTCCACGAAGAAACGCGCCGCGCGGAAAGCCGCATGCGGACGGACGAGAGTAACGGGCAGGATGGGCCTGCGGGCCTGAACTAGCCCCAGCGCGGAATGATGGTCGTGCAATTCACGGGACCTCCGAAATGTCCGGCCTCTTACGGCCTGTTCAACACTTGTCGCCTTGCGGAAGTCCCATGGGGCGACGGGCGCGCTATATGGCGCATTCCATGACAATGTAAAGTGGTTAGAAAGGGAGGGACAGGCCCGCCCCCCGAGCCACGGACTTCTCTATATCCACGAAAGGCTTAGCCCATCATGAATGTTCCGATCCGCGACGATGTGCTGGCTGCCAAAGACCGAATCGCCGGGGCCGTTCTACGCACGCCGCTCACATATCATGCGGTGGCGGGCAAGCGGATCGGGATCAAATGGGAGAACAGGCAGACGGGCGGGGCCTTCAAGTTGCGCGGCGCCTCCAACCGTTTGCTCGCGCTGAGCGAGGCGGAGAGGGCGAGGGGCGTGGTGGCCTTCTCGAGCGGCAACCATGCGCGCGGTGTCGCGATCGCGGCACGGCGCTTGGGGATGCCTGCTACCATCGTCATGCCCGCCGATGCACCATCGGTGAAACTCGAAGCGACGCGAGCCGAAGGAGCGACGATCGTCACCTACGACCGGATGCGCGAAAGCCGCGAGGAGATCGCTGCACGGATCGCGGGCGAGACCGGCGCCATCCTCGTGCCGAGCTTCGATGACCCTTTCATCATCGCGGGGCAGGGCACAGTCGGTCTCGAGGTAATCGAACAGGCCGAAACGGCGGTGCAACGCATCCTGGTGTGCTGCGGCGGAGGCGGGCTGTCGGGCGGCATCGCGCTCGCCTGTCCCGATGCACAGATCCTCGTTGTCGAACCCATGGGCTGGGACGACATGGCGCGCAGTATCGCGGCTGGAACGCCGCAAACGGTTGGCGAAAATGCCCCGCCCACCTTATGCGACGCCATCCAGACATTCCGTCCCGCCGAAGCGACGGTCTCGATCCTCCGTGATGCAGGGGCTTATGGCGTCCAGGTCAGCGAGCACGCCGTGCGCGAGGCCGTGCGGTGGGCGTGGCACGAATGCGGGGAAGTGGTCGAACCGGGCGGATCGGTCGCGATCGCGGCTCTACTGTCAGGAGACGTGGCACCGCAGGATGGCGACATCGCGATCGTTAGCGGCGGAAACGTGGATCCCGAGTTGCACGCCGAACTCGTCGGCTAAGGGGCGGTACTCAGGCGACGTTGGCGCGGTAGGGGCCAGGATCCATGCGAGCGGGGCTGGAGCGTTCGACCGCCTGGATGAGCTCTTCCAGCTCCGCCGCGAGAATCTGCAGTTCGGCAGCGAGCACCTTGGGATCGGCATCCTCGAGCCCGGCCGAGGCATCGAGAAGCGTCTCCAGCATCATCGAGATGCAGGGCAGGATCGTTTCCTCGATCCGTTCGAAGGCTTCCTCGAGCCGTGCTTCAGGGCTAACACTTGCCATGTCCAACGCACTTACGCGTGCAGGGTAAAGAAAGCGTGAAATTCGTGGAAAATCTGCCGCCGCTTGCCACCGCCGCTTTGTCCATCGCCATGCTGGCCGCATTTCTGCTGGGCGGCGTCGCGCTGACGCAGGTCCGCAAAGAGGACGCGAAAGCGCGTCAGCGCGGCTGGTTGATGCTCGCGATGGCGATCATCCTCGTCGCCAATGTCCTGATCTGGACGGTCTAGGGCCGAAGATCGAAAGCGGTGCGATTAAGCCGGTTCGTCGCGCACAGACCCGACAGGTCACCTGCGCCTGGTCTGCGAACGGTGAAATTCAGCGGATCGGGCAATCGGGATCGAGCCGATAATCGAGGTAGGTATCGATTTCTTGGAATAGCTCGGGGATCTCGTCGGCGAAAAAATGGTTCGCGCCTTTGATTTCCTTGTGCTCGATCGTGATGTGTTTCTGCGTGCGCAGCTTGTCGACGAGCTTCTGGACACCCTGCGGCGTGACGACCTCGTCGGCGGTCCCCTGAACGATGATCCCGCTCGCCGGGCAGGGGGCGAGGAAGCTGAAATCGTACATGTTGGCGGGCGGCGCGATCGAGATGAAGCCGCGGATCTCCGGGCGGCGCATCAAAAGCTGCATCCCGATCCAGGCACCGAAGCTCACTCCGGCGACCCACGTCACCTCGGCCTCGGGATGGATCTGCTGCACCCAGTCGAGCGCGCTGGCGGCATCCGACAGTTCGCCGATACCGTTGTCGAACGTGCCCTGGCTCTTGCCGACACCGCGGAAATTGAACCGCAGCGTCGCGAAACCGCGGCGCACGAAATCCTTGTGCAGCAGTTGGACAATCTGGTTGTTCATCGTCCCGCCCGCCTGCGGATGGGCATGCAGGATCAGCGCCACGGGAGCGCGCGGGCGCGGCCCCGGAGTGAAACGGCCTTCGAGACGACCCTCGGGTCCGGGAAAAATCACTTCAGGCATACGTGGGACCTTGTTAATGATACAAAGTTGCACGAAACGGGGCTGCGTGCGCTCGGCGCCTATATAAGGACTTGCGCGCGCGGCGCAATCGCGAGTCGCACGGGGAAGCAAGGGGAAGAGCCATGACGACACGTCTGTATTTCGATCACGCGGCCGCCACGCCGCTGCACCCCGAAGCGCGCGAGGCGATGTGTTCGGCGCTCGATTGCTGGGCCAACCCCAACAGCCCCTATGCAGAAGCGCGCAACTGTCACCGGATTTTCGAGGACGCGCGCCGCACCATCAACCGCGAGCTGGGGTGGGCGCACGACCTCATCTTCACCAGCGGGGCGAGCGAGGCAGTGGCACTGGCCGCGAAAAATTGTCTGCTCACGCGCCGTATCCATGGCGCGACCGAACATGACGTCGTTCCCGCCACCATGGGGGATGCGTCGGTAAAACTGGGTGTCGACCGGCAGGGCCGCGTCGACATGAGCGCGCTGACCGACGCGCTCGCGGCGGGACCTGCGCTGGTGGCAATTCAGCTGGTCAATAACGAGACGGGTGTGATCCAGGATGCGGACGCGATCCGCGAAGCCGTCCACGCGGCGGGATCCCTGCTGCTGTGCGACGCCGCGCAGGCAGGCGGGAAAATCGATCTCCCCGACGCCGATTTCATCGCCATTTCCGCGCACAAACTGGGCGGTCCTCCGGGGATCGGTGCATTGCTCGTCAAGGATCTCACGCAATTGCGCGCCGTCGGCGGCCAGGAAAAGGGGTATCGTCGCGGTACGCAGAATGTCCCCGCCGCCGCCGGTTTCGCCGCCGCCCTCGAGGCGGGGCGTTTCCGCAAAGCGATGTCGACACACAAGTATCTGCGCGAACAGCTTGAAAAGGCAGTGAAAGAACGCGGCGGCGTCGTCATTGCGGAAGATGCCGACCGCATCCCCACGATTGGCGGCATTGCGTTTCCCGGCACCAGTGCGCCGTCGCTGCTGGTGCAACTCGATCTTGCCGGCGTGGCCGTGTCTGCGGGGTCGGCCTGCTCTTCAGGTGCGATGAAGGGGAGCCGCGTCATCGGCGAAATGGGGCTCGAACCCGCAATTCATCAGGCGTTCCTGCGCGTCAGCTTCGGCCCCGATACCCACGAGGGCGATATCGACGATCTCGTCGCACGCCTGGACACGATCCTGCAGCGCGCCCGCGCCGCGTGATCTATCTCGACTATCAGGCGACCACGCCCATCGCACCCGAAGTGCGCGCGGCGATGGCGCCGTGGATGGAAGAGAAGTTCGCGAATCCTCATGCGCCCTATCGTGCGGGCCGCGAAGCTGCCGTCGCCATCGATATCGCCCGCACGCAGGTCAGTGAAGCACTCGGGCGTTCCGACGGCACGCTCGCATTCACCGGCTCGGCGACCGAAAGCATCAACTGGGCGATCCGCGGCGTGCTCCCCGAGCGACGCGGGCACCTCGTGACCATCGCCACCGAACATGCCGCCGTGCTCGATACGATTGCCTATTGCGGACGACACCATGACGTCACGGTCGTTCCCGTCGAGCCCGACGGGCGAGTCGACCTCGACCGGCTTCGCGATGCCATACGTCCTGACACCGCGCTCGTGGCCGCGATGCTCGTCAACAACGAGATCGGGGTGATTCAGCCCGTCGCCGAGATCGCCGCGATCGCGCACGATGCGGGCGCCCTGATGCTGTGCGACGCCGTTCAAGGACTGGGAAGAGTGCCGGTCCCGGAGGGGCCAGACCTCGTCGCGGTCTGCGCGCACAAGCTCCACGGCCCGAAAATGATCGGCGCGCTCTGGATGGCGGAAGGGGTCACGCCCGAACCGCTGCTCTACGGCGGCGGTCAGGAAAAGGGCCTCCGCTCGGGAACGCTCAGTCCGGCGCTGTGCGTCGGCTTCGGTGAGGCAGCATCGCTTGCCCGCCGGCGGTTCGAGACGGACCGCGCACACGTTGCCGCCTTATGGGAAAAGGGTCGGGCCATCCTGGCCGACTGGGCGCTCAACGGAAGCGCGGACGATCGCTATCGAGGCAATCTCAACCTGCGACGCGACGGGCTGGACGCCGCCCGCCTGCTCGCGGAAAATCGCGACATCGCCTTTTCGCTGGGTTCAGCTTGCGCAAGCGGGTCCGGGCGGCCCAGTCACGTTCTGCGCGCACTCGGCCTGTCGGACTGCGACGCGCGCAGTTCGATCCGGCTCGGATTCGGTCGATATACGAGTGCTGACGACTTCGTTGCAGCGCTGCGAAAGCTCGACGGAAGTGCGAAATCGCAATGACATGTGTCCGATTCCTGAAAGCCGATGGAAGCCTCGACCGAGAAGTGGAAGCCGAACCGGGTGCACGCCTGCTCGACGTCGCGCAGGCCGCCGGACAGCCGCTCGAAGGCACGTGCGAAGGTGCGATGGCCTGCTCAACGTGCCATGTCATTCTCGATCCCGCTGATTTCGCATCGCTTCCACCCGCGAGCGAAGAAGAAGACGATCTTCTCGACTTCGCGCCCTTCGTCAGCCAGACCTCGCGCCTTGCCTGCCAGGTCGAAGTGCCGACCGAGGGGGTGTTGACGGTCAAGATGCCGGGCAAGTCGCAGGATTGGAGCCGATGAAAACAATTGGCCTTCTTCTTCCGGCACTCGCTCTTTGTGCGTGCGCCGTGCCCGCTCAGCTCGGTACCGAGACAGAAACGATGCGGCTCGACGCAGGCGCGCACCGCGCGCTCCACGCGATCGAGGAGCGCTCGGGTGGGCGGCTCGGCGTGGTCCTTATCGACGGTGATGGCAACACGCTCATCGACTATCGAGGCGATCAGCGCTTTGCCTTCTGTTCCGCTTTCAAGCTGGCGCTCGGCGGCGCGGCGCTCGTAGCGGATGCGAAGGGATCGATCGATCTTGACAGGGAAGTGCGCTTCACGCGCGCAGATTTCGTCGGTCACCAGCCTTATGTCGAACAGCGTCTCGACGGTGAGGCGGGGGTCATCACGCTGGGTGACGCGCTCGACGGAACCCTGCTGACCAGCGACAATGTCGCGGCGAATATGCTGATCGACGCGCTAGGAGGCCCGCCCGCCGTCACCGCCATCTGGCGTTCGTGGGGCGACACCGTGTCACGGCTCGATCGGCGAGAGACGGCACTTAACGAGAACAGGGCAGGGGACGACCGCGACACCAGTTCGCCCCTCGCCATGGCCGAGACGGTGCGGCTTCTGCTCGACGGGGATGTGCTCGAACCCGTTGATGAAGCGCGGCTCGCAGGCCTGCTGGCTCGATCGCGGACCGGATTGGAGCGGGTCCGCGCCGGGCTGCTCGACGGATGGCGCGCCGGCGACAAGACGGGCACCTGCAAGCCGTCCGGAATGCCCGATCCCCAAGCGAACGATATCGGTTTCTTCGTTGACGATTCCGGAGAAACATTCTGGTTCGCCGTGATGCTCGATCGATATGACGGCGACGTGGCTTCAGCCAGCGCGATGCACGCGGAAGTGGGAGCGATATTCGCCGACGTGGTTCGGCATCCGCGCTAACGGTCCGCCCCGTCAATCATTTCGGACCGCAAGGAGATTCACCGTCGGAAACCGTGGAAGCCGACGACCCGACCGAACCGAAGGACCGGGAGGATTGGTGGTGCACTTGTCGGAAAAGGTGGAAGCCGACGACCCGACCGAAACCGCTGTGGCTGCTCCCTTCCGGGCCTGACCAGGTTCACGGACAGATCGTCCGCCGACTTCCGAGAGCGCATATGGCGAGCGAGCGATCGGAAATCAACTCTCGTTCTGCCGTACGAGGGGGCGTCGAAATGTTTGTCAGCATCCCTTCGCTGGCATCGTGTATGTTGCTAGGCTGCCTGCCGTGACCGACGAATCGCTCATTCCCGCCGACGACGCGCCTTCCGATATCGACGCGGGGCCGGGCCTCGGACTCGATGAGCCCGAACAGCCGCAGGCGCCCGAAAATGCGCCCTATCAGGTTCTTGCGCGGAAATATCGACCGACGACCTTCGATGAACTGATCGGGCAGGACGCGATGGTGCGTACGCTCGCCAATGCCATCGAGACCGACCGCATCGCCCATGCCTTTCTGATGACCGGCGTTCGCGGGGTTGGAAAGACCTCGACCGCGCGCCTCATTGCCAAGGCGTTGAATTGCATCGGCCCCGATGGCGAGGGAGGTCCCACGATCCACCCTTGCGGCGTATGCGAGCCGTGTCGCGCGATCGCCGAAGGTCGCCATATCGACGTCATCGAGATGGACGCCGCCAGCCATACCGGCGTCGACGATATGCGCGAGATCATCGAGGCAGTGCGCTATTCCTCGGTGTCGGCGCGCTACAAGATCTACATCATCGACGAAGTGCATATGCTCTCGAAGAACGCCTTCAACGCGCTGTTGAAGACGCTCGAGGAGCCGCCGCCACACGTCAAATTCCTGTTCGCGACGACCGAAGTCGACAAGGTGCCGGTCACCGTCCTGTCGCGCACCCAGCGTTTCGATCTGCGCCGCATTTCGGCAGACCAGCTCTCCTCCCACTTCGCTTCCATCGCGGAGAAGGAGGGCATCGAGGTCGAAGCCGATGCGCTCGCCATCATCTCGCGGGCCGCCGAGGGATCGGTGCGCGACGGCCTGTCACTGCTCGACCAGGCAATCGCCCATGGCGGGGCGCACGTCGGCGCCGAGGAAGTGCGCGACATGCTCGGCCTTGCCGACCGTGGCCGCATTCGACGCCTGCTCGACCACCTTCTCGACGGCGACGCTGCCGTGCTGCTCGCCGGGCTCGACGAGGCGCATGACCTTGGTGTGGAGCCTGCCTCGCTGATGCGCGGACTGCTCGACAGCCTTCATGCCGTCAGCCGCCGCAAGGCCAGCGGAATGGACGATGTGCTTCGCTCAACCGAAGAGCAAGCCGCGATCGCCAACGATGCCGAGGCGATGGGATGGCCGCAGCTTCACGCGCTGTGGCAGTTGCTCTTGAAGGGCCTCAAGGATGTCGAGGTCGCGCCCGATCCGCGCGAAGCCGCCGACATGGCGCTGCTCCGCGCGATCCATGCCGCAGGAATGCCCGACCCGGGCGCCGTGATCGATGCACTGGCGAACGGCAAGCCTCCGCCGGCTCCGGTGAAACGCGGCGAGGCAGCGAACGCCCAAGATGACGCCACGACCGGAACCTCACAGGAATCGACCCTCGATGCGCCGCGAGCATCGACCCTCGATGCGCCGCGAGCAGACGCACTACCTGCCCCGACATCGACCGCTTCGACAGACGACCGCGCACACGCTGGCCTTCCGCCCAGCTTTGCCGCCTTTCACGCGCTGATCGACCGCGACGACGCCAATGCACTGATTGCCGTCGAACTGCACGACAAGGTCGGGGTCGTTTCCTACGACCCGCCCTCGCTCGTGCTCCAGCCCAAGGCACCGCTCGACAACGAATTCGCACGCAAGCTCGCGCGGGCGGCCGAAGCGCTGACCGGCCAGCCATGGACCATTGCCATGCAGAACGACGGTGGCGGCCCGACGCTCGCCGAACAGGCGGTGATGGCCCGGCAGGCCGACCGCGAAGCGGTGCTCCAGTCACCGATGGTGAAAGCCGTCACCGACGCCTTTCCCGACGCCGAACTCACCGACATCAAGGAAGCCTGATATCATGCCCGAAATGCCCGACATGAATGCCATCATGGAAATGGCCCGCAAAGCCCAGGAAGATCTCGCCAACGCACAGGCCAACCTCGACAAGATCGAGGTCGAAGGTTCTTCCGGCGGGGGCATGGTGAAGATCCGTGCCAGCGCCAAGGGTCGCATCATCCGCGTCGAGATCGACGACAGCCTGATGAAGCCCGATGACAAAGGCATGCTCGAAGACCTCGTGGCCGCCGCGTTCAACGACGCCAAGATGAAAGCCGACCAGGCAGCGGCAGAGGAAATGCAGAAAGCCACCGGCGGCCTCCAGATGCCGCCCGGCTTCCAGATGCCGTAGACGAAAACCCCTCAACGCGTTTCAGGAGAGAGTGACGCCATGACGATACGCCTCGGTACCCAGCAGGACTGGCAGATGAACGTGATGCGGCTCGTCGATCATGCCGCACGCGAGCATGGCGACGGTGAGATCGTCTCGGCCTGGGCGGACGGAACCAAGACCCGCACCAACTGGGCGGAAGTCGCCATGAAATCGCGGCAGCTGGCGAAGAAGCTGAGCGGGCTCGGCATCGAGCGAGGCGACCGTGTCGCGACGCTGGCAATGAACCACGAGCGGCACCTGATCAGCTGGTACGGCTCGATCGGAATGGGCGGCGTGCTGCATACCATCAATCCGCGACTCTTTCCCGAGCAGCTCGTCTACATCGTCAATCACGCCGAGGACCGTGTCCTTTTCTACGACGCGATGATGAAGCCGCTCGTCGATGCGCTGCGCGACAAATGGCCGACGATCGAACATTATGTCGTCTACGATCCGCCCGAGGGGTGGGACGGCGACCCCTCGTTCGAGGAATGGATCGCCGATGTGGACAGCGATTTCGACTGGATCGAAGCCGACGAACGCGATCCTATCGGGCTCTGCTATACGAGCGGTACCACGGGCAACCCGAAGGGCGTCATCTACGAGCATCGCGGCATGATGCTGCATGCGTTCGCCGAGGTGCAGCCCGACTGTTTCGATCTGTCGAAGCGCGATTGTGCGTTGCCGATCGTGCCCATGTTTCATGCCAACGCCTGGGGCCTTCCGTGGGCCGCGCCGATGGTCGGCTGCAAGCTCGTCCTGTCCGCTGATTATACCGCCAAGCGCATGGTCGACCTGTTCCGCGACGAGAAAGTTACCCATTCGGCAGGCGTCCCGACCATCTGGGTCGACATGATCGCGCATATCGAGAAAACCGGCGATGAACTGGGTTCGCTCAAACAGGTGACGATCGGCGGCGCAGCCGCTCCGCGCGCCATGATCAAATGGTTCCGCGAGCGCGGCGTCGAAGTCGGCCATGCATGGGGGATGACCGAACTCTCGCCCATCGGCAGCCTCGCCGGCAAACCCGCCGGCTGGGACGAGATGAGCGATGAAGAGCAGGTCGACTATACCGCGCGGCAGGGCAGGGTGCCCTTCGGGATCGAAATGCGGATCGTCGACGACGAGGGCAACGTCCTTCCCCGCGATGGCCAGGCGACGGGCGATTTGCAGGTGCGCGGGCCCTGGACGATCGAGCGATACTTCAAGGCCGAGGAAAAGGCCGTCGACAGCGACAATTGGTTCTCGACCGGTGACGTCGCGGCGCTCCACCCCGACGGCTCCATGCAGATCACCGACCGCTCCAAGGACGTCATCAAGTCAGGTGGCGAATGGATCAGCTCAATCGAACTCGAGAACGCCGCCATCGGCGTCGACGGGGTCGCCGAAGCGGCATGCATCGGGATCTTTCACCCCAAATGGGACGAGCGTCCACTGCTCGTCTGCGTGAAGAGCGAGGGCAAGGATCCGAGTGCGGATGACGTCATCGAAGGTATCCGCGGCCAGGTCGCGAAATGGTGGCTTCCCGATGCGGTCGAATTCGTCGACGAACTTCCGCACACCGGTACCGGAAAGCTCTCGAAAAAGACGCTGCGCGAACAATTTAGCGACTATAGTTTCGACGGGGTGGAAGCGATGGCGGGCCGCGACTAGGGTTCAGTAGCAAGGATCGAGGGCGGGTCGCGGGGCGGTGCCGACCGGTCGCAGTCCGAAAAGCGAGAACAGCCCTTCGACAAGCTCGGGGCGAACGGTTATGTGAGGCCGGAATCACAACACTTTAGAAGTAGGAACCGCCCCACATGGCCGCCCAATACGCCTTTGTCATGAAGGACATGACCAAGACCTTCCCCGGTGCGCGAGCGCCGGTGCTTTCGAACATCAACCTGCAGTTCTATCAGGGCGCCAAGATCGGCATCGTCGGCCCCAATGGTGCGGGCAAGTCCACGCTCATGAAGATCATGGCCGGCATGGACACGGACTTCCAAGGCGAAGCCTGGGCGGGGGAGAATATCACCGTCGGTTACCTCGCGCAGGAGCCGCAGCTCGACGAGAGCAAGACCGTGCTGGAGAACGTCAAGGACGGCGCGCGCGACATCGCGGACAAGGTCGACCGGTTCAACGCCATCAGCACCGAGATGGGCGATCCGGGCCCCGATACCGACTTCGACGCGCTGATGGCCGAAATGGGCACGCTCCAGGAAGAGATCGACGCGGTCGACGGCTGGACCCTCGACAACCAGCTCGAAATCGCGATGGAGGCACTCCGCTGTCCGCCGTCGGACGCTTCGGTCGAGAATCTGTCGGGCGGTGAGAAGCGCCGCGTCGCGCTCACGCGCCTGCTCATCCAGAAGCCCGACATTCTGCTCCTGGACGAGCCTACCAACCACCTCGATGCGGAAAGCGTCGACTGGCTCGAAAATCATCTCAAGGAATATGCGGGTGCGGTGCTGATGATCACCCACGATCGCTACTTCCTCGACAATGTCGTCGGCTGGATCCTCGAACTCGATCGCGGCAAGTATTTCCCCTACGAGGGCAACTACTCGACCTACCTCGAGAAGAAGGCCAAGCGCCTCGAGCAGGAAGCGCGCGAGGAAAGCGGGCGGCAGAAGTCGCTTTCTCGCGAGCTCGAGTGGATCCGGCAGTCCCCCAAGGCACGGCAGACCAAATCGAAGGCGCGTATCCGCAAGTTCGAGGAGCTGCAGGACGCTCAGGGTGACCGCAAGCCCGGCAAGGCGCAGATCGTCATCCAGGTGCCCGAGCGTCTGGGCGGCAAGGTCATCGAAGTCGAGAACGTGACCAAGGCCTATGGCGACAAGCTCCTGTTCGAAGACCTTTCGTTCACGCTGCCGCCGGGCGGCATCGTCGGCGTCATCGGCCCCAACGGCGCGGGCAAGTCGACCCTGTTCAAGATCCTTACGGGCCAGGAAACGCCCGACAGCGGCAAAGTCGAGATCGGCGAGACCGTGCACCTCGGCTATGTCGATCAGTCGCGCGACGATCTGACGCCCACGAACAACGTCTGGGAGGAAATCTCCGACGGGCTCGATTACATGCAGGTCAACGGCCACGACACCTCGACCCGCGCCTACGTGGGCGCCTTCAACTTCAAGGGCGCCGACCAGCAGAAGAAGGTCGGCAAGTTGTCCGGCGGTGAGCGCAACCGCGTTCACATGGCGAAAATGCTCAAGCAGGGCGGCAATGTCCTGCTGCTGGACGAACCGACCAACGACCTCGATGTCGAGACGCTTGGCGCGCTCGAGGAAGCCATCGAGAATTTCGCCGGCTGCGCGGTGGTGATCAGCCACGACCGCTTCTTCCTCGACCGCCTTGCCACCCACATTCTCGCATTCGAGGGCGACAGTCATGTCGAATGGTTCGAGGGCAATTTCGAGGCTTATGAGGAAGACAAGCGCCGACGCCTCGGCGATGCGGCCGATCGTCCTAGCCGCGTGAGCTACAAAAAACTCTCGCGCTAGGGAAAAGACTTTCGGCGGCCGAAGGCGGAAACGTCTGCGGAGCACTTGAACCTGCGGCGTGATCCGCTAACCACTACTGTTCCGGGGGTTGATGCAAGTCAGCATCCCCGTTTCAGTCCAACGGGGTTCACGCTGACCATTTCGCGCCGCCAGATCCTTCTCGTGTTGACCACGTCGCTGGCGTATCTCGTCTGCGCGGTGGCGGCCCTGATCGTGACCAACGCCGAAGACGGCATCGCTGCCTTCTGGCCGGCGAGCGGCGTCTTTGTCGCAGGGCTCCTTCTTGCGGAACGCGAGACACGGCCATTGGTGGCGGCAGGGGTCGGACTGGCCAGCCTAGCGTCCAACATCGTCGGCGGCGTCCCCTGGCTGGAGGCCGCCGGCTATACGGCCGCCAATATCGTCGAGGGTCTGCTCGTCTTGGCCCTAATGGGTAGACGGAAGGATGCACAGTTCGCCCAGCCGGCGACGATGCTGCACTTTGTCGCCGCGGCGATCGTTGGCGGGATCGCAAGCGCGCTGATGGCGGGTGCGCTGTCAAACAATTTCACGCTGTTGTTTCTTCGTTCGTGGGCGACCACCGTCATTCTGGGCCTCGCAACGGTGACACCCATCGTGATGTTCATCGCGCAGGACTCGCGTCGCCGTGCCAAATTGATAACGATGACGGCCTTGGGCGCTTTCCTCCTCGTCGCCGCGCTTTCCGTGATCGCGTTCGCACAAGGTGACTATCCCTTGCTGTTCCTTCCGATGGTCGGCCTGTCGATCGCGACCGCGCTTCTCGGCCTTTCCGGCAGTTCGATCGCGTTGGGGCTCGTGGCGCTCATCGGCTCGCTGTTGACGGCCGAGGGCGTGGGACCCGTCAGCCAGTCCTTTCCGATGATCGAGGCGCAGGTCCTGTATTTTCAGGCCTACATCGTCGCACTTATCGTCTCGGTGATTCCGCTCGCAGTTCTGCTTACGCGCCATCAGACCGCCGCCGAGCGCAACCTCGAACTGGCGGAGACCGACGCGCTGACGGGGATCGCGGCGCGCCGAAAGATCCTCGGTCGCCTGAGTACGGCCATGGAAGAGGCAGGGCGCGATGGCGCGCCTCTGTGTGTCGCGATGATCGACATCGACCATTTCAAGCGGATCAACGATCGCTTCGGTCATCTTAAGGGCGACGACATTCTTCGCGCGCTGACCGGCATTATCCGCGACGGGCTTGGCGATGGTGCTGAACTCGGGCGTCTGGGTGGGGAGGAATTTCTTGCCATTTTCGAAGGACGCAGCGCCGCTCAGGCACTGTCGGACTGCGAAGTGATCCGTGTACGCACCGAGGCGCACGATTGGCCCGACGACGGGCCGGAGCAGGTTACGCTCAGCATCGGGCTCGCCGACCACCAGCAGCACTTTACGACACCCGGGCAAATGCTGAGCGAGGCCGACGCCGCGCTGTACCGCGCCAAGGATGGTGGCCGAAACCGCTGCATCATTCGCGTACACCCACCCAATCCGTGCGCAGGCGTCTGATTACGGATGCGGCAGCGCCTGGCCTGAAGGACGTCGCCATAAAGCGGCGACCATAGGGCGACTTCGAAACGGGCGCGCTCGCACCGATCGGGCTGCAAACGGTCGCTACACCGCCAGCCATTGCGCGCTCGCGCCGCCCCATCTGGCGCGGCGATGCCCATCATGGGCCAGATAGAGCCAATCGACCTCGTCGATCCTTATGAGGAGCACGCAGAAATTCTCGCGCGCCTCGGCATCCAGCCGCTCGTCGCTGGGCTCCTCGTCCCGCACGTCGTCGGGCAGGTTGGCGAAGGGTGCATCCTCGGGCGTGCCGGGCGCCTCGGGCGCGAGGTAGCACCGCCGCGCAAAATTCGCGCTTTCCGCCCACGCTTTGTCGGCGATCGGCCCAGTGCGCTCGACCCGCACCGTCCCTCTCACCCGCAACTGCACCTTGGCTTCCTTGTCGTAGAATAGGACCCCGCAGCGCGGATCGCGCTCGAAGGCGCCGATTTTGGGGCTGCGCGCGTCACTGTGGAAACGCAGCGTCATGGCTTCGCGATCGAAGTCGCGGAGTACCATCGTGCGCACCTGGGCATCGGCGCTCGCGACGGCAGGGACATGCATGGCGCTTTTGCGATTGCTCGCCGCATCGCTCAGTCGCGTCACGATGTCGGCGACGACCTCCTCCAGTGTCTCGATGGTCATGACGTCCGCGTTACGCACCCTTCGCCCAAAGAAAAAGGGCCGACCCGCAGGCCGACCCCTCTTCTTCTGCAATCATCGCTCCGATCAGCCGTTACCGCGACCGCCCGGAAGCGGCGGCACGGGGGCACGCTGGCCGTGGTTGATGTCATCCTCCTTGGTCACGCCTTCGCTCGCTTCGGGGTCACGAACGCGTTCCTCGCTCGCCTGCGTGCCGACATCCGTCTGGATATCGCCACCGCTGCGGCTCTGGAACGACGGTGTCTCGAGGCTGCGCTCGATGATGTCGCTATCGTCGTTCTGCTTCGCCGTTTCCGTACGGCGGTTGAGATCTTTGTCGCTCATGTCGTGTCCTTTCCTAAAGCTGCACGTCGGCGCGGTTGTCTTCGTAATTCGGCTTTTCGCTGTCGCCGGTGATGAAATGGATCGCCGCCTGGACGAGGTGCTCGGCGCCTTCGTTCTCCCAGACGTTCGCCTCGGCCGTGTCGAAGCGGAAGAGCACCAGGTTGGGGTTGTTCTTGTCGCCGTCGAACCAGGGCGCGATCATCGCATTCCAAAGTCGATCGATCACCGCCGGGTCGTTGTCGATGACGAGATTGCCGTGAATGTGCGCGAAGATATCATGGCCCTTCGACTGGAAGGCCGCCAGCGCGCCCTCCGAGCGTTCGAGATCGGTGTAAAGACTCTCACGCTTGTCGGCGAAGAAATAGATGGTGCGGTTCTCATCCTCGCCGTCGATCTGAACGGTCATCGGGCGCGTGCGGTCGTCTTCGACGCCCTTGAGGCCGAGCATCACGAAGGGGCTCGAGCCCTCCAGCGCCTTCCAGAGTTTCTTCTCGAGGCGGGCGGCGGTTTCCTGCGGGTTTTCCTTGTCGTTCTTGAAGAACATGCAAATCTCCTTTTCTTTGGTTTCCCAACGAAAGACGAGAGGGGGCCGTTCCGTCGGCCTACCGCAGCCGCTTCACCACCAGCCGACCGTCGGCGCCATTCTTGACCTCGAAATTGTCGAGGCTGCGCACGAGATCGGAGAGCCGCGTGAACCCGTAATTTCGGACGGCGAAAGACGAGACCGCTTTGGCACGCTGCCCAAGCTCGGACAAAGGGGTGAAACCATCCTCGTCGCGTTTCGACTGCTTGTAGGCATTGCCGAGGATATCGAGCAGGTCCTGGTCGATCTTGGGCGGCGGCGAATTGTCACCGCCCCCGTTCTCGTCGGCGAGCTTTGCGGTGTCGTAGAAGCGCGTGCAGCCCTGCTGGAAACTCATCGGCGCTTTCGCCGTGCCGAAGCCGTAAACGGGAATGCCGCCCTCGCGAATACGCTGGGCGAGAGGAAGGAAGTCGCTGTCCGACGACATGATTCCGAAGGCGCCGATGGTGCCGCGATGGAGCAGATCCATCGCCTCGATGACCATCTTCATGTCGGTCGCCGACTTGCCCTTCACGATATCGAACTGCTGGACCGGAACCAGGCTATGTCGACCGGTCAGGTTTGCCCAGCCGCTGAGGCTGTTCTTGCGCCAGTTCCCGTAAACCCGGCGGATGTTGATCTCGCCCCATTCGGCCAAAACCGTCAGCACCTCGTCCAGATGGTCGGGCGAGGCGTTATCGGCGTCGATCAGAAGCGCGATGTTAAGTTCTTCGTCGGGGCGTTCGTTACGCCTGCTCATCGTTCGTTCATTCCCATCCGTCTCACATAGCGCACCGGCGGCGGAACGAAACCCCGTCCCGCCGCGTCGTCGCCCTACTGTATTCGTCGAAGGAGACACGACCCATGAAAAAGCTTCTCATCCCCGCTATGGCCGCTGGTCTGATGGTCACCGGCTGCGCAACCAACGATCGCTACGGCTATGGTTATGATGATCCCTACCGCAGCTCCGACAACGATCAGCGCGATCGTGCCCTGAAGGGTGCCGCCATCGGCGCGGCTGCCGGCGCGGTCGGCGGTGCCGTCGTCAAGGGCGTGTCGACGGTCGAAGGTGCCGCCATCGGTGCAGCCGCGGGTGCGGTGCTCGGTGCCGTCATCAAGGGCAAGCAATATTATCGCGATACGCGCGGCAACTGCTATTATGTCGATAAGAACGGCAACCCGGTCTACGACTATGATACGAAGTGCTAATTTAGCGCTTATTCGTCGCTGAAGGTGCCGGTCTCCTCGTCGAGGATGGACAGACGACCCTTCGCGATCCCGAAGTGGCAGCCGTGGAGCGAAAGCTTCGCGGCTGCTTCGCGTTCGGCCACATAGGGATAGGAGCGCAAGTTCTGCAGGCTGTGGCAGATCGCCGCCTGTTCGAGTCCGAGTTGCTTGTCTTCGATGCTTTCGTCGGCGACGACCGCGTCGCGCGGTTCCTTGATCAGGCCGATCCAATCGTCGACGAAACTGCGTCCTGGCTGACCGAGATCCGCGCCCGATAGCGCCGCGCCAATTCCGCCGCAGCTGGCATGTCCCAGGACGACGATATGCTGAACGCCAAGCCCCAGCACGCCGAATTCGATCGCCGAGGCCACGCCGTGCAGACCCGGGCCCTGATCGAACGGCGGAACAAGGTTTGCAACGTTGCGAACGATGAAGGCCTCTCCCGGCCCGATGTCGAAGATGGCGGTCGGGTCCACGCGGCTGTCGCAACAGCTGATGATCATCACCGGCGGGGCTTGGCCCTCGGCGAGTTCCGACCAGCGGTCGCGCTGGCGCTGATAGTCCTGGCGGCGGAATCGATGGTAGCCATCGACGAGCGTAGTGAAGGCGTTCATGAGGAAAGAGCTATATGCGGCGGGTTCACATAGGCAACCCCAATCGCTATCTCGCCCTCATGAACGCTCCGATGCACCCCGAACGCAAGCGCAAGCCCGACTGGATCCGTGTGAAAGCGCCCGTCAGCGAAGGCTATAACGAGACCCGCAAACTGATGCGCGACCTGGGGCTCGCGACCGTCTGTGAGGAAGCGGCCTGTCCGAATATCGGCGAGTGCTGGACCAAGAAGCACGCCACGGTCATGATTCTCGGCGACACCTGCACGCGCGCCTGCGCTTTTTGCAACGTGAAGACGGGGATGCCGCGCCCCGTCAATCCGATGGAGCCCGAGAACACGGCGATCGCGGCGGCCAAGATGGGCCTCAAGCATATCGTCATCACCAGCGTCGATCGCGACGATCTTCCAGACGGCGGCGCCGACCAGTTTGTCAAGGTGATCGAGGCGCTGCGCCGAGAGACTCCCGAAACGACGATCGAGATCCTGACGCCCGACTTTCGCGGAAAGCATGAAGCGGCGATCGAGAAGATCGTCGCGGCGCGTCCCGACGTCTATAACCACAATCTCGAAACCGTTCCGCGGCTTTATCCGACCATTCGCCCCGGCGCGCGTTACTATGCCTCGTTGCGCCTCTTGGAGCAGGTCAAGAAGCACGATCCGTCGATCTTCACCAAGTCCGGCGTCATGCTCGGCCTCGGGGAGCAACGGCTGGAAGTGCACCAAATAATGGACGACATGCGCTCGGCGGACGTCGATTTCCTCACTATGGGCCAGTATCTCCAGCCCACGCCCAAGCATGCCACTGTCGAGGAGTTCGTAACGCCCAAGGCGTTCGACGCCTACGCCTCGATCGCCCGTGCAAAAGGGTTTCTCATGGTGGCTTCGAGCCCGCTCACGCGCTCGAGCTATCACGCGGGCGACGATTTCGAGGAAATGCGCGCCAATCGCGAAGCGAAGCTCGCCAAGGCGGCGGCGCGCTGATGCCGCGCCATTCGGAGACGCGCCAGCTTCCCTACAGCCCCGAGCAGTTGTTCGACCTCGTGGCGGATGTCGAGCGTTATCCTGAATTCCTGCCATGGGTGAGCGCCATCCGTGTCCGCTCCAATAGCGAGACCGAAATGGTCGCGGACATGGTCGTCGGCTTCAAGGCCTTCAAGGAACGCTTTACCAGCAAGGTCACGAAGGAACGGCCCCACCACGTCGTCGTCGACTATATCGAGGGCCCCCTCAAGTTCCTCCACAACGACTGGCGTTTCGAACCCGATGGGGACGGGGGCACCAAATTGTCCTTCTGCGTCGATTTCGCCTTCAAGAATCGCATCTTCGAGGCCGTTGCGGGACAGATGTTCGATCGCGCGCTCCGCCGCATGACCGACGCTTTCATCGAACGCGCCGATGCGCTCTACGGCAGCAGCAGCGCCAAGGCTTCGAGCGCCGCCTGACGCCGGATCGTATCGCGGTCGGCGGAGGAGTCGAACCGCTCGCGTTTTGTGGTCACGCCCACGGGCGATGCAAGCCCGAACCACACCGTTCCCACGGGTTTCTCCGTCGATCCACCGCCCGGCCCCGCGATCCCGGTGATCGACACCGCCACATCCGCACCCGACCGCTCCAGCGCGCCCCTGGCCATCGCTTCGGCAACCTCGCCCGACACTGCGCCATGCAATTCGAGCAAGACCGGATCGACCCCCAGCATCCGCATCTTGGCCTCGTTGGCATAGGTCACATATCCGGCCACGAAGACATCGGACGAACCGGGCAGGGCGGTCAGCGCCGCACTGACCAATCCGCCTGTGCAGCTTTCCGCCACGGCAACGCGAGTTGCGCGCACACGATGCGTGGACAGTACTCCTTCGGCGGCGCTGATCAGCGATTTGTCCAGCGTGCTCATCGATCTTCCGGCATCCGGACCGTCGCGACCGCATGGCACGCCATGCCTTCACGCCGTCCGGTAAAGCCGAGCTTCTCGGTCGTGGTCGCTTTCACACTGACCCTCGCTTCGGGGACGTCGAGGATCTGCGCGATCCGCGCACGGATAGCGGGGCGATGAGGCCCGACCTTGGGCGCCTCGCAGATCACCGTCGCATCGACATGGTCGACGATCCCGCCGCCCTCCCGAACGAGCGTGGCCGCATGCGCGAGGAACTGATCCGACGAAGCGCCCTTCCAACGATCATCCGTCGGCGGGAAATGCTCGCCGATATCACCCATGCCGGCGGCGCCGAGCAACGCGTCGGTGATCGCGTGGAGCAGAACATCGGCATCCGAGTGCCCGGCCAGACCCCTGTCGTGCGCGACCTCGATACCCCCAAGCATGATCGGCCCCTCGCCCGCAAAGGCGTGCACGTCATAGCCCATACCGGTGCGTGAAATCATCTGGTCTCCCATCACATCCTCGGCGCGCTGCCAGTCTCGGGGGGTGGTCAGCTTTTCGAGCGATTCATCGCCATCGACCGTGGCGACCGACATACCGTTCTCACGAAAGAGACTAGCCTCGTCGGTGAAGGAGGCGCCTGCGACCCTCTCTGCCATGAGCGATTGCAGCCGCGACGTACGGAAAGCCTGCGGGGTCTGGACGCGGACGAGGTGGTCGCGGCTCACAGCCTGCGTCAGTACGCCATCGACCGCGCGCGATACCGTGTCGGGAACCGGCAGCACAGGGACGGCAGCGTCGGTTTCGAGAAGCGCTTCGATCAAGCGGTCGACCACGTCGGCCGGACAGAAGGGGCGGGCCGCATCGTGAACGAGGACGTGGCTGGTCTCGACCTGACGAAGCCCGTTGGCGACGCTTTCGCTTCGCGTTGCGCCCCCGTCGATGAGCGCGCCGACCGCACGATCGCCAAGCGCACGCGCGGCCATTCCGTGCTGGTCGCGCCCGATCACGACCCGAACCGCGTCGATCCGCGGATGATCGATCAGCGCGTCAACCGCGTGCGCGAGCACCGCCTTTCCGGCGATTTGCGCATATTGTTTCGGCACGTCGGCACCCATGCGCGTGCCCGATCCGGCGGCAACGATTAGCGCGGTGATCTGCATGGCAGCCTGATGGCGCGCAAAACTTTGCCTGTGAAGGCTTTTTGCGCTATCGGCCCGCGACCATGAGCCGCCTCAAGCCCATTTCCATCGGTCCGATCACCATCGCCGAACCCGTCATCCTCGCGCCGATGACGGGCGTGACCGACGTGCCGTTTCGCAAGATCGTCAAGCGGCACGGCTGCGGTCTGACGGTTAGCGAGATGATCGCGTCGGAAGCGATGATCCGCGAAACCCGCCAGTCCATCCAAAAGGCGACCTGGGATCCCAGCGAGGAACCGGTTTCGCTCCAGCTCGCGGGCTGCGAACCCGAGCGCATGGCCGAAGCGGCGAAGCTCAACGAGCAGCGCGGCGCTGCGATCATCGACATCAACATGGGCTGCCCCGTGAAGAAGGTCGTCAACGGATACGCGGGCTCCTCGCTGATGCGCGACCTGCCGCTTGCCGCACGACTGATCGAGGCGACCGTCAAGGCGGTGGACGTGCCCATCACGCTCAAGATGCGGATGGGGTGGGACCATGCCTCGCTCAATGCACCTGAACTGGCACGGATCGCAGAAGACCTCGGCGTCCAGCTCATCACGGTCCACGGCCGCACCCGCTGCCAGATGTACCGCGGCAGTGCCGACTGGTCCTACATCGCCAACGTCAAGGCGGCGACGAGACTGCCCGTGATCGTCAACGGCGACATCAATTCGATCGAAGACGCCCATGCCGCACTCGACCAGTCCAATGCGGACGGCGTCATGATCGGCCGGGGCGCTTACGGAAAGCCTTGGCTGTTGGGCCAGGTCATCGACGATCTCATGCATGGCCGCGCAACAGCCGATCCGGATTTACAGGTCCAGCTCGACACGATCCTCGAACAATATGAAGACATGCTCGAGCTCTACGGCGCGCGCGTCGGGGTCGCCTGTGCGCGAAAGCATCTTGGGTGGTACACCAAGGGTCTGCACGGATCGGCGGAATTCCGTCACGGCGTGAACCAGCAGGATGACCCCGAAACGGTCAAGCAACTGCTGCGAGACTTCTATGCACCGTTCATCGAGAATGGGGTCACGCGCGACGCGGCCTGACGCAGATCAGTCCGACTGCAAATGTGTGTTTTTCATGCAACGCTTCCGTGCTACGCGGTCCGTGCATGGATGCAACGACCAGTGATTCCCGCCTAGAGGAGCGCCGTCGCTTTCCGCTTACTGCGGGAAGCCCGCGGATGCGCATCGCAACGCTTGTCGCGGCCGTCATCCTGATCGCGACCATGGCCTATTCGGCCGATCTCCTGCTTCACGATCATGGCGCGCCCAACCTCTTGAGCCCGCCGATGATCGCGCTCCTGATGGTCGGCAATCTCATCCCCGCCATTGTCCTTCTCGTCCTTCTCTCGCGTCTGATCGCCCGCCGCCGCGGCGCGCGGCAGGGGGTAGGCGAGGGGCAGCTTCACATGCGCCTCGTGGCGCTGTTCTCGGTGGTCGCCGCCGTGCCGACGGTCGCGGTCGCCATTTTCGCCTCGCTACTTGTCCAGTCGAGCCTCGAATTCTGGTTTTCCGACAGCGCGCGCGAGATCGTCGACAATTCGATCGACATCGCCAACGCCTCGCTCATCAACGAGGGGGACGATGTCGCGGGCGAGGCGATCTACATGGCGGGCGACATGGATAACCAATTGCCCGAACTCGACCCCCGCGGTGAAGAGTTCAACGAGCTTCTTCGCGAGCAGACCTATACGCGCGAACTGTCCGAAGCTGCCATTCTGCGGATCGACGGCTCCGAAATTGAAGTGCTTTCGGCGGTCCAGCCTTACGAAGGGATGCTCAACAAGGAAGAAATCATCGCCGCAGCCGCACGCCTTTCGACGAGCGACAGCGTGCAGCTCGACAGCATCAATCGCATCGCCATGCTGTCCTCGCTCCCGCGTGTGGACAACGGCTACCTCTACGTCGCCCGCCGTGCGGAAGGCGAGTTGCTGGAGCGTCTCGCCCGCGCCGAACGGGTCAAGGTGAATTACGAGCAGACGCTCGACCGCTCGCGCGACCAGCAGCTGCAATTCTTCCTCATCCTTTTCCTTGGCGCCGTGGTCATCGTCGCGCTCGCCATCTTCGCCGCGCTCAAGCTCGCGGATCGTATCGGGCGCCCGGTCGGCCAACTCGTCGATGCCGCCGGCCGTGTGGAGAAGGGCGATTTCACCACCCGCGTTCCCCCGCAGCCGGCAGAGGACGAGATCGCCACGCTCGCGGCCGCCTTCAACCGGATGACCTCGCGGATCGAGGAGCAGACGGGCGCGCTGCTCGATGCCAACGAACTGTCCGAGCTCCGCCGTGCCTTCATCGAGGCGGTCCTCGGTTCGGTGACCGCAGGCGTGATCGCCGTCGACGACGACGAGCGCATCCAGCTCATCAACCGATCCGCCGCCATGCTATTGGGCGACACCGAGGAAAATCTTGCGGGAACGCGTCTCGGCGATACCACCGACGAGCTCGGAGACGTGCTCGCCGGAACCGCCAGCGAAGCCAGCGTCGAACTTCGTACGGAGGGCGGCGCGCGGACGCTAGCGGTCAAGCGTGTTCGCTACGAGGACGGGACGGTGCTCACCTTCGACGATGTCACCGACCAGCTCGCCGATCAGCGCCGCGCCGCCTGGTCGGACATCGCGCGCCGCATCGCGCATGAGATCAAAAATCCGCTCACGCCCATCCAGCTTGCCGCCGAGCGGCTGCAACGGCGCTACGGCGACAAGATCCCCGAGGACGACGATACGTTCGGGCGTCTTACCGACACCATCGTCCGCCAGGTTGGCGACCTTCGCCGCATGGTCGATGAATTCTCCAATTTCGCCCGGATGCCAAAACCCATTTTCCGCGACGAGAATATCCACGATATCGCCCGCGCCGCGCTGTTCCTGCATGAGGTCGCGCATCCCGGCATCCATTTCGAAATGCGCCCGGCGCATGCCGATATCCGCATGGTCGGTGATCGCCGCCAGCTCGCCCAGGCCTTGACAAACATTGTCAAGAACGCTGTCGAAGCCATTGAAGCAAGGCGGAAAACAGGCGTATCGCATGAGGAGGGGGACCGCATCATTCTGACGATCGAGGAAGGCGACGGACAAGTCGCGATCGACCTTGAAGATAATGGTGTCGGTTTGCCGGAGGAACGCGAGCGCCTCACCGAACCTTATATGACGACTCGGGTGAGGGGCACCGGCCTCGGGCTGGCGATCGTCAAGAAGATTGTCGAGGAGCATGAAGGGCAGATCGCCTTCCTCGACCGGGCAGGGGGCGGTACGCACGTGC
This sequence comes from Sphingomicrobium aquimarinum, assembly GCF_039655735.1. NCBI lineage: Bacteria > Pseudomonadati > Pseudomonadota > Alphaproteobacteria > Sphingomonadales > Sphingomicrobiaceae > Sphingomicrobium > Sphingomicrobium aquimarinum. The sequence continues at coordinate 427,820 of NZ_JBBYXH010000001.1, forward strand.
GGATCCTGTTCGATGCCGCCAAGCTGGCCGAACGGGCCGAGGCGGAACCCGCGCCGAGACTCGTGCGCGTCGGCGACGATAACGAATATGACGAGGACGAGAACTGATGGCGTTGGAAATCCTGGTAGTCGACGACGAAGCCGACATCCGCGACCTCGTCGCCGGAGTGCTGGAGGACGAAGGCTACGACGTGCGCACCGCTGCGACGAGCGATGCCGCGCTCGAGGCCATCGAGCAGCGCCGTCCGCATCTCGCCCTTCTCGACGTCTGGCTGCAAGGTTCCAAGCTCGACGGTCTGCAGTTGCTCGAGGCCATCAAGCAACGCGACCCGTCCTTGCCCTGCATCATGATCTCCGGGCACGGCAACCTCGATACCGCGGTCGCTGCCGTGCAGGCGGGCGCGGTCGACTTCATCGAGAAGCCGTTCGAAGCCTCCAAGCTCCTCCACCTCGTTGCCCGCGCGACCGAGACCGATCGACTGCGCCGCGAGAACGAGCAGCTGAAACAGGCCGTGATGCGCGAAGAGCAGCTGGAAGGAACGTCAAGCTCGATCAACACCGTGCGCGCGACCCTCAAGCGCGTCGCGCCGACCGGAAGCCGCGTGCTCATCACCGGTCCGGCCGGCGTGGGCAAGGAAATTGCCGCACGCATGATCCACGGCTGGAGCCCGCGCGCACGCGGCCCCTTCATTACCGTCTCTTCTGCCATGATGGCTCCCGAGCGGGTCGAGGAAGAGCTGTTCGGGATCGAGGAAGGCGGCGTGGCGCGGCCGGGATTTCTCGAGCAGGCCCATGGCGGTACCCTGTTCCTCGACGAGATTGCCGACATGCCGGCCAACACGCAGGCGAAGATCCTCCGCGTCCTGACCGACCAGAGTTTCACCCGCGTCGGCGGCGATCGGCCCGTGAAGGTCGACGTTCGCGTGTTGTCCGCTACCTCGCGCGATCTCAAGGAAGAGATCGAGGCGGGCAAATTCCGAGAGGATCTGTTCTATCGCCTCAACGTGGTGCCCGTGGTGATCCCCCCGCTCAACGAACGGCGAGAGGATATCATCGTCCTCGCCCAACATTTCCTCGCGCGTTTCGCAGCCGACCGCCGGATCCGCCCGCCGCGCGTATCCGACGAGGCAATGGCGACGCTGCAGGCGCACGATTGGCCCGGCAATGTCCGCCAGCTGAGGAATATCATCGAACGCACCATGATCCTCACCCCGGGCGACCGCGCCGAATGTATCGAGGTCGACTTGTTGCCACCCGAGGTGACGGAATCCCCCGGAGCGAATGGCGGCGCCACCTCGACGGTCGCGATGATGGGGTCGCCGCTGCGCGAGGCCCGGGAGAATTTCGAGCGCGAGTATCTGAAGGTCCAGATCCGTCGCTTCTCGGGTAACATTTCGCGCACGGCTGCCTTCATCGGCATGGAGCGCTCGGCGCTGCACCGGAAATTGAAGGCGCTGGGCATTACCGACAAGCGCGACAAAAAGGGATGAGCGAGCAACATCGTACCGTGCAAGACGATCTCCTAAACGCCGTTCGCCGCGCCCACCATCCGGTGACGGTCTTCCTGATGAAGGGGGTCCGCCTTCAAGGTATGCTGACGGGCTTCGACACCTACAGCGTCACGCTGCGCCGCGACGAGGTTGAACAGCTCGTCTACAAGCATGCGATCACCGCCGTATCGCTGGGAGCGATCGATCTGCCCGACCTCGACGCCCCCCGGCGCGACGGCGACCGGCAGGAAGATTTTCTTGCCCGGCGGCGTGGGCAGGGTGTTCAGCTCTACCTCGTCAACGGCGTCGCGCTTTCGGGTACGCTGGTGGCGCATGACAATTACTGCCTGGTCCTCGCTGCCGACAGTGGTCTCCAACTCGTTTTCAAGCATGCCGTCTCCACCGTATCCGACGGATTGCCCTCATGAGCGTGTTCGATCGTGAAGAGGGCGAGAGCGCCAGCGGGGGGCGAGCGGTACTGGCGGTGCCCGTTATCGGCGGTCATCCGCACTCGCGTGATGCTGAGGCGCGCATCGAAGAGGCGGCGGGACTTGCCGAGGCAATCGGTATCGATGTCGTCGAGGCGCGCGCCTTTAATGTGCGGCAGATGAAGCCGGCCACCCTGTTTGGCGGCGGACAGGTCGAGGAAATCGACCGGATCGCCAAGGGCGAGGATGCAACGCTGATCCTTGTCGACCACAGCCTGAGCGCGGTGCAACAGAAGAACCTCGAGGACCGGACGCAGGCAAAGGTCATCGACCGCACCGGCCTCATTCTCGAGATCTTCGGCGAACGCGCCGCGACCGCCGAGGGTCGGCTCCAGGTTGAGCTAGCGCATCTCGACTATCAGGCGGGACGTCTGGTCCGAAGCTGGACGCACCTTGAACGCCAGCGCGGGGGGTTCGGCTTCCTCGGTGGTCCCGGCGAGACGCAGATCGAGGCCGACCGCCGAATGATCCGCGACCGGATGGCGCGCATTCGCAAGGAACTCGAACAGGTCAAGAAAACCCGCGGTCTGCACCGTGATCGGCGCCAACGCGCGCCTTGGCCCGTCGTTGCGCTCGTCGGCTATACCAACGCAGGAAAGTCGACTCTTTTCAATCGCTTGACCGAAGCATCTGTGATGGCGGAAGATCTGCTGTTCGCGACACTCGACCCCACCATGCGCGCGGTACGGCTACCGGGCCACGAAAAGGTCATTCTTTCCGATACCGTCGGTTTCGTCTCCGACCTTCCGACCCAGCTCGTCGCCGCCTTCCGCGCGACCTTGGAGGAAGTCGCCTCCGCCGATCTCATCCTCCACGTCCGCGACATCGCGCATCCCGACAGCGATGCCCAGGCCGACGATGTCGAGAATGTGCTGGAAGATCTCGGTTTGGCGGGAGAGGGGGCTCCGCCGCGGGTCGAAGTCTGGAACAAGGTCGATCTGCTCGATGAGGAACTCCACGCACGCGCTCTTGAACGAGCGGCGGCGGCCAATGCCATTCCGATCAGCGCGACCAGCGGGGAAGGGGTCGACGATTTACGCGAGCGCGTCGGAAAGGCGCTCGATCCTGATCGCGAAACGCGCACGATCAGCCTGTCGGTATCCGACGGCGCCCGGATCAGCTGGCTGCATGCCAACGGCAATGTTACCGATAGCAGCGTGGACGGTGAAAGCATGACGTTGCAGGTCGATCTGTCGGATCGCGACTGGAACCGTTTCGAGGCGCTCTAAGTCTCCAGAGCGCGCTTCGCCGCACGCCATAATTCTTCCTTGCCGTCGAGATCGGTCGTGGAAAAGTCGGGATGCGCCTCGATGGTACGAAAGCGCTTCTCGAACTTCGCGGTCGCCTTTCGCAAAGCATCTTCCGCGTCGATGCTGAGAAAGCGTGCGAGGTTGACCACGGCAAACAACAGATCGCCCAGTTCCTCCTCGCGATGTGCCGCACCCTCTGCGCTTTCGAGTTCGAGCAGTTCCTCGTCGATCTTTTCGCGTGCGCCGGTTGCATCGGGCCAGTCGAAACCGGTCCGCGCGGCACGCTTCTGCAACTTTTGCGCCCGTTCGAGCGCCGGAAGAGCTCTGGCGACGCCCGCCAAGGCGCTCTGATCGGGCTTACCAGCACGTTCCGCCGCCTTGATCTCTTCCCAGCGATGATGGCCGCCCTCGGGATCATCGCCGAAGATGTGCGGGTGTCGGCGCTCCATTTTGTCGCAGATGCGATCCACGACATCATCGAATGTGAAATCACCGCGTTCGCTAGCCATCTGCGCATGGAAGACGACCTGCAGCTGAAGATCGCCCAGCTCATCGACGAGTTCATCCATATCGTCACGCTCGATCGCGTCGACGACCTCATACGCTTCTTCGATCGCATAGCGCGCGATCGAGCGATGTGTCTGGACGCGATCCCACTCGCAACCGGTTTCGGGATCACGCAATCGGCGCATGACGGTGCGAAGACGCTGTATGCTCATTTGCAATCTATGCGGAATCGAAAGAGGGGCGGCAAGCGGCCTGTTCGGCACTAATCCGCATGTTAGCGCAAAGCTGTAAAGTCCCCTTTTCGCGCAAAGTTATAATGTCCGCCTAGGGTCGATCTGGCTTGTCCATGTAGTCCATAGGGGGGACCCAATCGGTCGACGCTGCGCGCCCCTCACAGCGCAGGCGGCGGCGACCGATTGGGGGGTACCTGTGGACCCACGTGAGCAAGCCGGGGTGAGGGGTCCGGGGAGAGGGGGCTTTCATGAAATGCTCACATTGTGCGGACGGAATGTGGTAGGGCCGACTGATGGCACAACCATTCGATCCTGATGACCAGTCTAAGGGCCGTAAGGGCCCATCGAAAGCTAGCCTTGATCTTGCTGCGCAATTCGCCAAACCAAACGCTAAGGAGCGAGACTTCTTTCGGGTTCGGAAGGAGAAGGGGTTGGGCGTCGGACTGGACGAAACTGATGCCCTTAGAAATGCGTCGCGAGAAAATTCGGAACATCAGAGAGACCTCGGTAAAACGGGCGTCAGAGTCTTCCACAAAATTGCTGATGCGTGGCGACTGAGTGAGACAGAGCGAATGACCATCCTCGACGTAAATGATCTTCGTACATACCAAGGATTGATGGCCGATGAGCCGCAGGTATCCTCCGACCTCCTAGATCGCTTGTCGTACTGCCTAGGGATATACAAGGCGCTGCATACAATCTTTTCGGAATCCACGGCAGCAAACAGTTGGCTGCGCCGACCCAATAAAGCCATTCCTTTTGAGGGGCGAAGTGCCTTAGAATACATTCTAGAAAACAATACGACTGGCCTGAGCGAGGTTCGTCAATATTTGGATGCGCAGTGCAATTGATCTAAAATCGGCAATTTCGAGATGCGCAAACTTTAAGTGGCTCGATACAGATTTCTCAAGGAGCGCTGGTGGCCGAGCATTCGTAAAACGCCCTCATCTCGGTCATGCCCGGCTGTCCTCTCTCCGACAATGTTCAGTCTGTTTCTTATAACCGCCCTACCTCGAACCCGTGGTTCGTCTATCCGCTCGAGGCGTAAGTCACGAATACTGGATGAAAAACGAAATTTCTATCGAACGTGCGGCCCGAGACGATGCTGCTTAGGTCAAAATACAGCACCTGGTTGAGCGCTGATCAGATCACCCAAGACTTTCGGGGAGCGCGAGAACGACCTCGTCGTTCTGAAACCAGCCGGCCGCCACTACATGTGCCTTAACGGCTGCCGGATCCGCCGAATAAGCAACCAATGCCAGACTGGATTTGGCGCGACTACAGGTAACATAAAAGAGCCGCCTGCTTCGGGCTAAAGTCAGCATAAATGGTGCGGAGAAGGGCCGCAGCGTCCTCGACTATCCGAGGATCGATCTTGTTGGCCGCCGGGCGCCCGACTTTTTTGGAGATTAAGCCTGCAGGGCCTTCGTCAAGATATCTAGCTTTCCGTCGTCGGAACTGCCGATTGCCGATGCCTAGGATCCGTGCCGCTTAACAAGCGGGCAGTTCGCCAGCCAACACTCGATCAAGCAGTCGCGCTTCGTTCTCGATTGCCGGATCCATTGCAAACCTCCTTCGGTCCGGCCGAGGGAAGGCGCACAAGCGGACATTTGAGCTTTGTGCAGACCGGACATCTGAGCTTTGCTCTCACACGCAAAGGTCCGATAATATATATTATGTAAAGTACAGTAGCGTTTCAGGCCGGATCACGCATTCAGCGGTATGTCCGGCTTTTATTGTTCCAAGACCAGCCAACGCCCCTCGACGCCCCATCGATCGAGCGAAGACAGGAAATTCATGCCGAGCACGTTCATGTCTTCTTGGTCGGTGACATGCACCATCATATTGTCGCGCACGATCGGCCCGACCGAGACGCGTTCGGCACGACCACGGGCCACCCGGACGACGCCGTTGGCGGTCCGCACCATCTGGTCGCGTCGCGGATCGACGGCGACGCCCGCGGCCTGAGCCGCAGGCATGCCGAGCGTGGTCATCGTCGCACCGCTGTCGACAAGGAAGTTGACGGGTGTGCCATTGACGTCGGCCTCGACCCAGAAATGCCCGTCGATCGCCATCGGGATGCGCACCTCGTTGGACGCGGTGATCGGCGCGCCGGTCACCTCCGACTTCAATCGGTCGCCAACCATGCCGAGATCATCGCGGAACGTGAAGATGATGAAGCCGGCGCCGAAGATCGCGATCCACGCCAGCGCCATCTTCAGCAGCCGCGCAACAGGCTCTCGCCGCGACAACAAAGCCGAGACCACGATGGCCGCTGCCATCAGAATATAGACGCCGCCGAGCATCCAGTCGTTCGTCACAGGCGGATTTCCATTCCGTCAAAAGCAGGTTCTGCCCAACTTGGCAGCTCCATGCTTAATTGGGCATGATCCATGCTGTTATCCAGATGCGTCAGGACGAGGCGCCCCACGCCCAGGTCTTCTGCCGCCTCCAGAACCATCGCCAAATGCGCATGGGTGGGATGCGGCTCGCGGCGCACACAGTCGCAAAGCCACACATCGAGGCCTTGATAAAGAGCACGCATTTCGTCGGTAACCCGTTCAAAATCAATAGCATAGCCAAAGCTCTTGCCATTTGCATCGAACCTCAGACCGAGGCTGGTAATCCCGCCGTGGGGCTGATCGACGAAGCGTAGCGTCCCCTCGCCCCAACCCATCTCTCCTGCAATCGCATGCCCCTCGAAGAGCGCTCTGTAGATTCCGCGATCCTCGAAGACATAGCCGAAGCGCTCGCGTAATCGCTCCAGCGTATCGGCGCGGGCATGGATCGGCAGGAGCGCGCCGAGGTTCCAGCGCACGGTCCGCAGATCGTCGATGCCGTGACAATGGTCGGCATGATCGTGCGTGACGATGACGTCATCGACTATGCCGACTTCGGCATCGAGCAACTGCTCGCGAAGATCCGGTCCGCAATCGACCAGCAGGCGCTTGCCGCCGCTTTCCATGAGAATGGCCGCGCGAGTGCGGCGGTTGCGCGGATCGGCGGGATCGCACGCGCCCCAGTCGTTGCCGATGCGCGGCACCCCCGATGAGGTTCCGCTCCCGAGGACGCGTATCTTCACGCGGCAGGCTTGGCCTTGTCGAACAGCCGGAAGAAATTCTCGGTGGTTTGCGCTTTGACGTCATCGACCGCTTCGTCTCGCAAGTCCGCCACGAAATGCGTGGTATCGACCACGAACGCCGGCTCGCACGTCTTGCCGCGGTTGGGAACGGGCGCCAGGAACGGGCTGTCGGTCTCAACCAGGTAGCGATCCTTTGGCAATATCTTCGCCGTCGCCTGCAAGTCCTTGGCATTCTTGAAGGTTACGATCCCCGACAGCGAGATATAGAAGCCGAAATCGAGCGCTTCGTCGGCCAGCCATTGCGAGCTGGTGAAGCAGTGGAGGACGCCTTTCACGCCACCCGTTTCGACCGCACGACGCAGGATCTGCGCGGTGTCTTCCTCCGCCTCGCGCGTATGCACGACGAGCGGCAGGCCCGTGTGCCGGGCCGCCTCGATATGCGCCTCGAAGCGCGCTTTTTGCGCCTCGCGATCCGACTTGTCGTAATAATAGTCGAGGCCACATTCGCCGATGGCCACCACCCTGGGGTGCGCCGCGGCTTCCACCAGCGCTTCCACACCCAGGTCCGGATGATTGTCAGCCTCGTGCGGATGCACGCCGACCGTGGCCCAAACATCGGCGTTGCGTTCAGCGGTCGCGACAATGTCGGCCCATTCTCGCTGGCGGGTGGAGATGTTCAACATCCCGGTCACACCGCGCGCGCGCGCGGTGTCGAGAACTTCGTCCTGCCGCTCCACAAGGCCCTCATAATTGAGGTGGCAATGACTATCGATGAGGCTCATGCCCCCTCCTCCACCAGTTCGAGCCGCGGGAAGGCGGGTGTCGGCTTGTCGAGCGGGCCCGTTTCGGCTCCCGTCAACTGATCGAGAATAGCTTGCGCGCCCTTGGGCGCGACCGGCAACAGCGCTGTTGCAAGGGGGGTCAGCGTCGCGGACAGGGTGCCGAGCACTTCCGCCATTCGATCGGGGTCGCTCTTCTTCAATGCCCAGGGTGCCATTTCGTCGACATAGGCATTGCAGGCGTAGACCGCCTGCAGCCAGGCTTCGAGCCCCTTCTCGAACGCCCATGTGTCGAATTGGGTGGGAAGCTTCTCCTCGCACGCCTCGCGAACCGTCTCGAGCAGCGCCCGGTCGGCCTCCTGCGAGCCCGGCTGCGGCATCATGCCATCGAGATTCTTGTGGATCATCGACAAGGTCCGCTGCGCCAGATTGCCGAAGCTGTTCGCCAATTCCGCGTTGCAGCGCGTCACCAGCGCTTCCTCGCTGACGCTCCCATCCTGGCCGAAACTCACTTCGCGCAGCAGATAGTAGCGCAGCGCATCCACGCCATAGCGCTCCGCCACCTGCATCGGGTCGACGACATTGCCGAGGCTCTTCGACATCTTCACGCCGCCCTCGCCGAGGAGAAAGCCGTGCGCGTAGACCTGTCGCGGCAGGGCGATGTCGGCGCTCATCAGAAACGCCGGCCAGTAGATCGCGTGGAAGCGAATGATGTCCTTGCCGATGAGATGGCAGTCCGCGGGCCAGAAGCGGTCCCATTTTTCGCCGCCGTCAGGGTAGCCGACCCCGGTGATATAGTTGGTCAGCGCATCGACCCAGACATACATGACATGCGCCTCGTCGCCCGGCACTTTGACGCCCCAGTCGAGGCTCGAGCGGCTGACCGACAGGTCACGCAACCCGCCTTCGATGAAGCGCACGACCTCGTTGCGACGGCTGTCGGGCTGGATGAATTGCGGATTGGCAGTGATATGATCGAGCAGCGGCTGCTGGTAGTTCGACAGGCGGAAGAACCAGCTTTCCTCGACTTGCCATTCCACCGGCGTTCCCTCGGGCGACAGCTTCGCGCCATCCTCCGCGGTCGTCAGTTCCTTCTCGTCATAGAAGGCCTCGTCGCGCACCGAATACCAGCCTTCGTAACGATCCTTGTAAAGGTCGCCCTTCGCCTCCATCGCGCGCCACAGCGCTTGCGCGGCGTGGTGATGATCCGCGTCCGTCGTCCGGATGAAGCGATCATAGGTAATCGCAAGATCGTCACACATCGCCCTGAACATGCTCGACATTTTTGCGCCGAGCTCGGAGGGGGAGATGCCTTGCTCGCGCGCCGTCTGCGCCATCTTCAAGCCGTGCTCGTCCGTCCCTGTCTGAAAGTAGACATCACGGCCTTGCGCGCGCTTGTGCCGCGCCATGACGTCAGCGGCGATGGCCTCGTAGGCATGGCCGATGTGCGGCGCGCCATTGGGGTAGGAAATGGCGGTGGAAAGGTAATAGGGCTTGCTCATCGCTCCACCGACTAGCCGCCGTGCGGGGCGTGCACAAGCGCGCCCTTAGGCCCCTGCCTCTGCCGCCGCCGCCATTTTCCCCACGAGAACGTAGATCGTGCTCGCCGGGTCCGACGATAGCCGCGGCGCAAGCTGCGCGGTGGTGCGCGCGTCCGCGTAAACGTCGAGAAGCGCTTCGCGCCGGCGGCCTTGCGCAGTCCGCGCTTCGGCGGCGATCAGTCCGGGGACCATGGCAAGAAAGCTTGCGTAGCGCTCCGCCGCCGCCTTGGTGGAGAGCGATTTCGCCAACTTCGCGCGCCGTGCCGTGTCGCGGTCCCCTTCGCGAAGGACGAGCGTCGCTTCGGCTGCGAGGGCCGCGAGGTCCTGTTCGGCGATGGCGATCGCCCTGCCCGCCGACCCTTGCGCAAGCCCGACGAGACGCGCCCGCTCGGCAGGCTTGTCCTTCGGGCGCTCTCGTTCCAGCACCGACGTCATGGCGTCATCTGAAAGAGGCGCAAAGTCGAGCCGCCGGCAGCGCGAACGGATCGTCGGCAACAGGCGCCCCGGTGCATGTGCGACGAGGAAGAACAAGGTCTGTGGCGGCGGCTCCTCGAGCATCTTCAGAAGCGCATTCGCCGCGCCAGCTTCCAGATCGTCGGCTGAATCGACGACAACCGTACGCCAGTCGCCCATCGACGGGGTGATTGCGAACAGGCTCATGAGCGAGCGCACCTGATCGACCGAGATATTTCTCGCCAATGCAGTGCCGGTCTTGTTCATAACTCGTTCGAGCAAGCGGAAATCCGGATGCGAGCCTGCGGCCAGCAGATGCGCGGTCGGATGATCGGGATCGAGCGAAAGCCCCTCTCCCGACGGCGATTGCGCGCTAGCTTCGGCCAGTACCCGCGCTGCCGCTGCATGGGCGAACGTCGCTTTCCCCACACCCCGCGGCCCGGCCAATAGCCAGGCGTGATGTGGCGTCTTGCCGCGCCAGGCGTCGAGAAAACGCTCGATTGCCTTGTCCTGCCCGAGAATCACGGCAGCAGATCCGCCAGCGCATCAACCAGTCTTGCCGTCACCGTTGACGCGTCGCCGCCCGCATCGACAAGCCGAACACGCTCCGGCTCTGCCGCCGCTTGCGCCGCGAAGCCGCGTGCGACAGCCGCGTGATAGTCGCTGCCCCGACCGCCGATCCGGTCCGCGCGACCGCCATCGCGTGTCTCGGCCCGCGTGGCCGCTTCGCTCGCATCGAGCGTCAGCACCAAGGTGCGATCGGGAAGAAAATTCTCGCTTCCGAAACGATGCAGCGCGCGGATCGCCTCGCGGCCCAGACCCCCCGCTTCGCCCTGATAGGCGAGCGAAGAGTCCAAGTAGCGGTCCGACAAGACCCAACGCCCTTCTGCCAACGCAGGCTGTACCGTCTTTTCGATATGATCTGCCCGCGCGGCCGCGAACAACAGCGCTTCCGCGCGCGGGCTCCAGCGCCCCTCGTCGCCGCCGAGCAGCAGCGCGCGGATGGCCTCTGCCCCCTCGCTGCCGCCAGGCTCGCGCGTCACCACGACCTCGAGCCCCCGCGCTTCAAGCGCGTTGGCCAGCGCAGCGAGTTGCGTGGACTTGCCGACCCCCTCCCCGCCTTCGAGGCTGATGAAACGCCCCCGCGCCACCGCGTCAGGCCATGCCGAGCAGCGATTTGACCCCGATCCACGCCCGGCGGAAGAAACCGGCTTCCTCGACGTCGGCACCTGCCACCAGCGGCAAGACCGCCTCTTCGCCATCGACGCTGACGACAAGTTCGGCGACCTTGTCACCTTGCGCGATCGGCGCCTTGATCGGTCCGACATAGCGGATCTTGGCGGAAGGGTCGGACGCAACGCCCGACGCAAAGGTCGCGGCAAGGTCACGCGGAGCCATCAGCGGCACGCGATCCGCGCTGCCAAGCTGCACTTGCGCCGAACCCACTTCGGCCCCCTCCTGAAAGAGGGGCATCGTGTCCCAGGCGTTGAAACCCCATTCCATGATATCGCGGCTTTCGGAGATGCGCGCGCCATAGCTGTCGAGGCCCGCGACCACCATGACCAAGCGCCGTCCGTCACGCTCGGCCGAGCCCGTGAAGCCATACCCGGCCTCCTCGGTATGGCCTGTCTTGAGGCCATCCGCACCCGAAACGCTCCCGAATAGCGGATTCCGGTTGGGCTGGGTAATGGCATCGCCGCCCTGCGTCTTGCCCCAGGTGAATTCCTTCTTGCCGTAATATTTCTTGTAGAGCTCGGGATGATCCTCGATCGTCGACCGGGCGAGCACCGCAAGGTCGCGTGCCGTCACGAGCGTTGCGCCCTCGTCGGGCCAGCCGACGGGATTGCCGAACCGGCTGCCCTTCATGCCGATCTCCTTGGCCGAAGCGTTCATGCGGTCGACGAAGGCTTCGACGGTGCCCGAGATACACTCCGCCAGCACCATCGTGGCATCGTTACCGGAAACCGTCGTCACTCCGTACAGGAGGTTCTCCACGCTGACCTGCTCGTTCGGCGACAGAAACATCGTCGAACCTGCCGCGGGACCCGACCATTCGCGCCACGTTTCGGGGCGAACCTGGCACTTCTTCTGCTCGTCGAGCTTGCCCGCATCGATCAGTTCGAAGGCCACATGGCTGGTCATCATCTTCGCCATCGAAGCGGGCGGGATCTGCCGGTCGCTTTCGCGGTCGAGCAGGACCTGCCCCGACGACAGATCGATGAGATAGGCGATCGGCGCCTCGGTTTCGATCGACGGCGCGGCGATGGCCGCCGCGGGGATGGCGAGCAGGGCAAGGGGGGCATAACGCATGCGTGAATGGGCCTTTCCGTAAGGCGTGGAATTGATGGAGACGGGTGTAGGGGAGCGCGCCCCCTCCCCTCAAGCCCTATCGTCTTCGAAAACGCGCTATCGCTCGATCGCGTCGGCGACGAGGCCGATGGTCAGGGCGTAGAAGTTCGAGCAATTATAGTCGAGGATCATGTCGTAGTTGCGCGTCAGCAGATAAGCGGTATTGCCCGGTCCATCGGGCTCGAACAGTTTGAGTTGGACCCCGTCCGAGAAGCTCGTGTCGGTCGGCACGACGCCACGCGCGCGCCATTCGGACATCGTCAACCAGCGGCTATGGCGATTGAACACCGCCGGACAACGCTCGGGCTCGGTCAGCCGACGCACGCTATTGCGATCGAAGTTGGCGGGAACGCTGACGGGAATTCCCCAGTCGATGCCGCGGATCCACCCCTTCGACGCAAGATAATTGCCGATCGACGCGAAGGCGTCGGGCTCCGAATTCCAGATATCGGCAAAATTATCGCCATCTCCGTCAGCGGCGAGCGTCAGGATATTAGTCGGCATGAACTGCGTCTTGCCTGCGGCGCCGGCCCAACTGCCTTTGAGATGTCCGCGCGAATAGCCGCGATCCAGCAGCTTCAAGGCCGCCATGAACTCGCCCTCGAACAGATCGCGTCGACGGCCTTCCCAAGCCAGCGCGCCGAGCGCTTCGAACAGGTCGAAATTGCCGGTAATCCGGCCGTAGCTCGTCTCCTTGCCGTAGATGGCGAGGATCACGTCCTTGTCGACCCCGTAGCGCTCCTGCACCCAGTGCAAGCGATCCCAATGCTGTCGGGCCTCGGCCTTGCCGCGCGTGATGATGTCGCGCGTGACATGTTTGGCGCGATACGGTGCGTAGGGCGGAATGCGGCTCGATCCCGGCGACCCTCCCGGCTGCGAGCGATCGAGTTCGATGGCGCGATTGCTCGGCTGCAGCCCCGGAAGGACGCTATCGACCGTCGCGGGACGAATGCCCTCGGCGATCGCCCGGGCACGGAGATGATCTTTATACGCCGCCCAGCTTAGCGTGCCCGTCGGCGTCGGCGGGACCGCCAATTCGGAGCGCTGCACATCGGCAGGCAGCGGCGCGAGCGGATCGCGCTCGTCGGCAGGCTGGCTGCAGGCGGGCAGCGCGAACAACAGGCTCGCGGCGATCAGGGTGCTACGCATCAATAGGCTCAACAACATGGGGCGCATCCTTATCCATCGCGGGCAACACGGCTACCGTCTTTCGTCGTGCGGGAGGCACGATCCGGCCTTTCCAAATAGCGCGGGGCACCTGTATGGGGCCTGTCTCGACTGGGTCGTGCGGAGAGGTGGCAGAGTGGTCGAATGCTCCGGTCTTGAAAACCGGCGTGGGCGCAAGCTCACCGTGGGTTCGAATCCCACCCTCTCCGCCACGCCCTCGCCACAATGTCACACCGCCGGGGCTTCCAGCGTGCCGACGCCTACCCGAACAGCTCGCGGTAGGCGGCGACCTTGGGCGCATCGTGACGCACGATGTAGGGATGCCGGGGGTTCTTGCGCATGAAGTCCTGATGATAGGCTTCGGCCGTTACGAAATGGCGAAACGGCTCGATCCGGGTCACGATCGGCTTGTCGTACACCTTCGCCTTGCCCAATTGCGCGATATAGGCGCGTGCTTCGCGCTTCTGTCGTGCATCGACCGGGAAGAAGGCACTGCGATAATGCTCGCCGACATCGGGCCCTTGCCGGTTGCGCTGGGTCGGATCCGCGATGACCGAGAAATAGACTTGCATGAGATCGGAATAGGAGACGCGGCGGGGATCGAAGGTCACCCGCACCGCTTCGGCATGGCCGGTTCCGCCGCGCGTGACCTGCTTGTAGCTGACGTTCTTCGCTGCGCCGCCGGTGAACCCCGAAACCGCAGACTTCACGCCAGCGACTTCCTCGAAGACCGCCTCTACCCCCCAGAAGCAACCACCTGCGAAATAGGCCACTTCGAGGGGAGCGTCGTTCTCGATGGAGAGACTTGCGGAAGGCACCCGCGAATAGTCCTTCGCTTGCGCGGGCATGCCGGTCAGCGCCGCCCCGCCAAGCAAGCCCGCGACCGCGGCGGAAAGAATGAGTGTCGTACGCATGGATCTTTCTCCTATTCTGCAGATACGGGCGCAGGTACCGAACGGTTGTGTTTCAGCTGTTCCTTCAGCACCCGCACGGGCGGCGCGTAGAGAAAACCGAAGCTGACACAGCCCTCGCGCCCGTCGACCGCATGGTGCAGGCGATGCGCCTGATAGAGGCGCTGCATGTAGCCGCCCTTGGGGACGATCCGGAACGGCCAACGCTGGTGCACCAGGCCGTCGTGCGCGATGAAATACAGGAGCCCATAGATCGTCGTACCGAGCGCCACATACCACAGCCAAACCGGCCCCGTCGTCGCTCCGATGGTGAAGAGCGCGGTTGCCAGCACCGCGAACACGACGGCGTAGAGATCGTTCTTCTCGAACATGCCGTCACGCGGTTCGTGATGCGAGGCATGCCAACCCCATCCCAGCGGACCGTGCATCACCCAGCGGTGGACCGCATAAGCCGTCAGTTCCATCGCCACGACCACGCCGAACGCGATCAGCAACCCCTGCCAAACGGGAAACGTCGAGAGAAAGTCGAAATTCATGATGCGCGTCGTACCCTGCGGATGGCCGGCAAGCGCCACCAGGGCGTCGCGGGCGAAAGATGATGTTCGTGATGATAGCCGAAGTGGAAGCAGCTCAACAGGCTGGCGATCGGCGAAAAATCGTTCGAGCGGCTGTTATGTGTGTCGGCAAAGGCCTCGCCCTCGAGATGCCGGTGCGGCCGATAGGTACCGAAATAGAAAAGCTGGATCGACGCCGCGAGACTGGGCCCTGCCCAGAAAAGAATGTGGACGGCCCGTTCGGGTCCACCGACGATCCACAGCAAGGCGACATAGGCCACGACGATCGTCCCGGTAACCCAGAACACATACCAGTCCAGATAGCGCCGCATGAAGGTCCAGTACCAGCGCGCGAAGCTCGACGGATGATCGGCATCGAAGTCGGGATCGTCGCGCGTGCCGACATGGTCGTGATGGGCATGATGGCTGGGCGTGAGCCGGTCGTAGCTGAACCCCATGTAGAGCCGCAGCGCCAGCCGCCCTACCCCTCGATTGACGCTATCCAGCCCCGGCGCGAGGCTCCCGTGCATCGCGTCGTGCGCGATGATGAAGAGGCCCACCGAAAGCCATGTCTGCACGAGGAACAGCGCAACCGCGAGGAGTGGCTGCTCCCACGCCGTCAGGAACCAGACCGCCGCGATATGCCCACCGATCCAGGCGCCGATGATCGTCACGGCCAGCGAAAGGCCGGTGCGTGCCTGTCGCTCGGCAGCGATCGGAAGAGCGGTTTCGTCGTTCATGATGAAGGACTTAGCGATAAAGCATGCGTCATGAAACCGTGCTGAATGGCCTAGCCATTCTGAAGGACGGGATCGGGATGCAGTTCGTCCATCCGCCGCGAGCGCCCGTCAGGACAGACCAGCCGGACGTGATACGGCTTGAGGTCGCGTGGACTCTTCACCCCGCAGCTATGCGCGATGATATTCACTTCCTTGCGCATCTGCGCGACGAAATTGGCGACCTTGTCGGCCTTGTCCTCCGGCACCAGTCCGCGCTGCAACCGCTTGTTGTGGGTCGTCACGCCCGTCGGGCAGCGGTTCGTATGGCATTTCATCGCCTGGATGCAGCCGATGGAGAACATGAAACCCCGCGCGGCATTGATGAAATCCGCTCCCGTCGCGAGCGCCCAGGCGACATCGCTCGGCGTAATCATCTTCCCCGAAATCACGATCCGGACCCGTTCGGCCAGGCCGTGCTTTGCGCGCAGATGTACCGCCAGCGGTAACGCTTCGTGAGCGACCATGCCGACATTGTCCATGAGCGGCATCGGCGCCGCGCCCGTCCCGCCATCGCCGCCGTCGATCGTGATAAAATCGGGGGCGCAATCCTTCCCGCGTTCCGTGATGGCCGCAAAGAACCCATCGAGCCAGCCGTCGTCGCCGAGCACCGTCTTGATGCCTACCGGCAGACCCGACACGCGGCGGATCCGTTCGATCTGATCGAGCAGTTGCTGGTCGTTCGCGATATCGAGGTGCCGGTTGGGCGAGATGCTGTCCTTGCCGACGGGGATATGGCGAATGTCGGCGATTTCCTGCGTCACCTTGTGGGCCGGCAGGATCCCGCCTTTGCCGGGCTTGGCTCCTTGCGCCAATTTCAGTTCGATCATCTTCACTTCAGGATGGGCCGCGATCTTGCGCAACTTCTCTTCATCGAGATGTCCCTCGTCGTCGCGCACACCATATTTCGCGGTGCCGATCTGGAAGACGACATCCCCTCCCCCTTCGAGGTGCGCGGGCGCAAGGCCACCTTCGCCGGTCGACATCCAGCAGCCCGCCTTGGCCGTCCCCAGCGACAGGGCCCGGACCGCGGGTTTCGACAAGGAACCATAGCTCATCGAGCTCATGTTGAAGAAGCTCGGTGCGGTATACGGTCTCTCGGCGCCCGGTCCGATCTGCATCGGTCCGGCCTCGACCGCTTCTTCGTCGAGCGCGGGCCAGGCGGAATTGACGAAGATGGGCGTGCCAACAGGCTGCAGGTTCTTGGTCGATCCGAACGGCCGGACGTTCCCCTTTCCTTTCGCCGAGCGATACACCCAGTCGCGCTGCGCCCGGTTGAAAGGCATCTCCTCGCGATCCATCGCGAAGAAATACTGCCGGAAGAACTCGCCCAGCTGGCTGAAGAGGTGTCGGAAGCGTCCGATGACAGGGAAGTTGCGTCGTACCGCGTCGGAGGTCTGCGTGACGTCGATCACGAAGAGGATGACGACTGCGAGTGCCCCCACCCCCAGGACGAGGACGAAAGCGGTGACCAGCCAGTCGAGAATTTCGGCGATCATTCCCCCTTGCCCAACCAGGCCTGGCGCCGGTCGAGTTGCTGCCTTGTCGGACGATCTACCGGAACGATTTCCAGGTAGGGGTTGGATCCGACCTTCACGCTTGCCTGTCCTTCCGCGCCCCCGCGGCGACGAAAGGCGATGGTGACGCCGTTCCCGGGCTTCAGGCTGCCCATCGCCGCCGCCCAGTCCGCGGCGCTATCGATCGCGCGTCCATCGATCGAGACGATCTCGTCGCCCCGACCCAGCCCTGCCTGATAGAGCGCCGATCCGCGAACGGTGTTGCTGTCGAGCATTGCGCGCGATCCCTCGAAGCTCGGCTGGATGAAATCGAGCCACGGTTGCTCCGCGTTCAGCAGTCGAAGCTCAAGCCCGAAGGCCGAGAGCAACGACCCATAATCGGGCAGTTGGTCGCCGTGGACGACGGTCGCGAAAAAATCCTCCGCAAACGCACGGTCGCCCGTTACGTCGGCGAGGGTGTCGAGGAGATCGGCATCCGTATAGGGCTGCTCCACCTTTCCGTAACGCTCCCACAAAGCGCGCATATAGGCATCGAGGCTGGTGTCAAACCGCGTGCGCAGAAGGAGGTCGAGGCCGAGCCCTACCGCCGCACCATAAGTGTAATAGCTGAGTTTGCTGTTGAAGCCGTCGATCGGATCATTGGAGGTGGCGGCGTCGAGATAGGGCGCCAACCGGCTCATCTCGGACGGACTGCTGCCCGGCACGGCGGGCGAAAAGCTCGTGAAAGTGATCGAGCCTGCCAGTCCCGACAAGGTGTCCTCGGTGCTCGCCACTCCGGCGCGGTGCATCAGCACGCCATCGAGATAGCTGTCGAAACCCTCCGCGAACCAAAGATGCTGGGTGACGTCGGCCTGCGAGAAGTCGAACGGCTCGAGTTGCGCCGGCCGCAACCGCTCCACGCTCCACGCATGGAAAAATTCGTGGCTGAACACATTGAGCGACGGCAGACCCGTGGCATCCGCCGCGCGCGGTACCGTAATGACGGTCGAGTTGCGATGCTCCATCCCGTCACCATCCACCCATGGAAGCATATCCACGAGGAAGGTGTAGGTCCCCGCCTCGAAATCCGGCAGGTCGTCCCAGAAGCGAATCTGCTGGTCGACGATCTTCTTCAACTGCCCTTCCATGTCGTCGAGTTCGGCGTCGTCGAGATTGGTATGCGCCGCGATCCGGATTTCGGCGCGCTCGCCCTTGTGCTCGACGGTCCATCGACGCACGACATGGTCCGAAACCTCGATCGGGGAATCCATCAGGTAAGCCCGGCTGGGCGCCGTGAAGACGTAGGGGTCTGCGCTCGGGAAGAGCTGCGTCGCGACCTTCCACGACGGATCGTAGGGCGTAATCTTCACCACCGCATGCCGATCGGGCAGATCGGGCGCGTACATGAGGCTTGCCGGGGCGTTGAGATGCGCGTGCGTGTGATCGATCTGCGCGTAGGTGCCGTCCGCACGATCGCCGTACAGCGTATAACGAACGATCACCGCCCCGTTATGATCGCCCTCGATGATCCAGCTATAGGGATCGGGCCGCGTCACGCGGAGCGCATTGCCGGCCGCATCGACGGCGCTCACGTCATCGACGTTCTTGGCGAATTCGTGAAGCGCATAACGCCCGGGCGACGACCGCGCCATCCGGACGGTCAGCGGACCTTCGGGCACCGCCTCGAAGCGCACGCTGATGCGCGCCTCGTGATACGCCGCATTCTCGAACGAAAGCTCGTAGGTATCGGCGATCAGCGGCGGCACGGACGCCAGCGCGGTGGCGAGGATCAACGACATACGAAATCTCCCGAGTATATTCTGCGTTACGACTGCTAGCGGATGCGCCTGACCGCGCAAGGTCTGGTGTCATCGCTCCTGCCGCTGTAAGGGCACGCCCATGCTTCAGAAATCCACGACCAAGACCCTCGTCCCCTTCGACTGGGAAGATCCCTTCGCCCTCGAAGATCAGCTCAGCGAAGAAGAGCGGATGGTGCGCGACACCGCCCGCAATTACGCGCAGGACAAGCTCCAGCCGCACGTCGCCAAGGCTTTCAACGAGGAAAGCTTCGACCGCGACATCATGCACCAGATGGGCGAACTTGGGCTTTTAGGTGCCACCGTGTCGGAAGAATATGGCGGTGCCGGGCTCGGCTATGTTTCCTATGGTCTCATCGCGCGCGAAGTGGAACGGGTGGACTCGGGCTATCGCAGCGCCTGCTCGGTACAGTCGAGCCTCGTGATGCACCCCATCAACGCCTATGGCTCCGAAGAGCAGAAGCGCAAATATCTGCCCAAATTGGCCTATGGCGAAATGGTCGGCTGCTTTGGCCTCACCGAGCCCGACGCCGGTTCCGATCCCGGTGGCATGCGCACCCGCGCCAAGAAGGTGGACGGCGGCTACGTCCTCAATGGCGCCAAGATGTGGATCACCAATTCACCCATCGCCGATATCTTCGTGGTGTGGGCAAAGTCCGATGCGCATGACGGCAAGATCCGCGGCTTCATCCTAGAGAAGGGCATGAAGGGACTTTCCGCGCCGCAGGTGAAGGAAAAGCTGTCCTTGCGCGCTTCGATCACCGGCCAGATCGTCATGGAGGACGTCGAGGTTAGCGACGATGCACTGCTGCCCGATGTCGAGGGCCTCAAGGGTCCCTTCGGCTGTCTTAACGTCGCGCGTTACGGCATCAGCTGGGGCGCGATGGGTGCAGCGGAAGCCTGCTTTGCAGCCGCCCGTTCCTATCAGCTCGACCGCAAGCAATTCGGTCGCCCGCTCGCCGCGAACCAGATCCCGCAATTGAAGTTCGCCGATATGGTCACAGAGATCGGCCTCGGTCTTCAGGCATCGCTCCGCGTCGGTCGGCTGCTCGAGGAGGGCAAGCTCACGCCCGAGATGATCTCGATCGTCAAGCGCAACAATTGCGGCAAGGCTCTGGCTATTGCCCGCACGGCGCGCGACATGCTCGGCGGCAACGGCATTTCTTCTGAATATCCGGTCATGCGCCACATGCTCAACCTCGAGACGGTCAACACCTACGAAGGTACACACGACGTCCACGCACTCATCCTCGGACGCGCGATCACCGGAATTTCGGCTTTCTGATTGGTATGAAAGGCGGCCGCGCCTACCAGGCCGGCCGCTTCACGATATCGAGCACGTCGCCTTCGTAAACGTCCTCGCCGACTTTTTGGAACCCGGCCGTCTTTGCCAGCTTGTGCGAGGCGGGATTGGCCGGGTCGATGATCGCCCAGATCGGCGTCGGCTTCATGTTGGCCTCGGCCCAGGCGAGCACGGCATCGACAGCCTCGTATCCGATACCCTGACCGTGAAGCGCACTATCGACGATATAGCCAAGCTCGGGTTCGCCTTCGAACCCCAGTCCCCGCATCGCCTCGAAGAGCGAGACGTTTCCGACGAGCGCGCCGGTATCGCGTAGTTCGATCATCAAGCCGCCATAGCCCTGCACATACCATTGACCGATGCTCGACGTGAGCCGCAGCCAAAGGTCGGACCGCGACTTGGGCGGCCCGAGATAGGCGCTGACGTCCGGCTTCGCGAGGATCGCAACCCATGGGTCGAAATCCTCCTTGCGAAACGGACGCAGGAGCAGGCGTTCGGTCTCGATGGTGGGCGGCGAGCGCCCGACCATGCGAGCCTAGTTCTTCTTGGAAAGGCTGAGCCCGCCGAAGCGCTTGTTGAAGCGTTCGACCTGACCACCCTGAGCGGCCTTGCGGGTACCGCCGGTCCAGGCCGGGTGCGTCTTGGGGTCGATGTCGAGCGCGAGCGTGTCGCCCTCGGCGCCCCAGGTCGAGCGGGTCTGGAACTTGGTGCCGTCGGTCATTTCGACGGTGATCATGTGATAATCGGGATGCGTGTCGGTTTTCATGTTGCTTTTCCGTTATTTGGACTGGTTTCCGACCAGCCTCGTGAAAAGATTGGGGCGTCCCTAACGGGGATGTCGCCGATTGACAAGCAAAACCCCCGCTGCCAACGGCTGCTTCCAGAAGATCGAACGGTTTCGCGCCTGTAATGGGTGCGGCGAAGAGGGAAGCCGGTGGCAAATCCGGCGCTGTGCCCGCAACTGTGACCCCACCTCGGGGAAGCCAGATACCGGCCATTCGATCCGTCCGACCGCTCTGCCGGGACCAGCGGCGCGGCGCGGCGACGAATGCTTTCCGCGCATTCCGATCCGTCGTGACGATGTCATGGATGGAACGGAAATTTTATCATGTCGCCTCTGCTGTTTTTCGCCCCGCTGACCCCGCTCGCAGCGCCGTCCCCGGACGCGCCCATTATCATCGCGGCCACGCGCCTCGAGGACGAAGAGGGCCGCTCGGACACCCCCGGAACGGCCATCGATCCGGCCACCGTGGAAGCGCTCTCGCCCGCGCGCCACACTGATCTGTTGCGACTGCTTGCCTCCACCGCGCTTGCCGAAACAGGCCCGCCGGGCACGCAGGCGCAATTGCGGATTCGCGGCGCCGAGGCGAATCACACGTTGCTCTTCATCAACGGCATCGCGGCGAACGATCCAGCCGCGTCCAACGAAGCGCGCTTCGAACTTCTTGCGACGCCGCTCGGTAACCGGCTCGAACTCGTTCCCGGGCCCCGCTCCGCCTTGTGGGGCTCTGAAGCCATCGGCGGTGTCGTTGCTCTCGAAACATTGCCCGCACCCTCGCGACTTCTCGTCGAAGGCGGCTCGGACCGATTTTTCCGCGCCGATGCCACGGTGAGTGTCGACAGCATGACCCTCACCGGCGGTTATCGCCGATCCGAAGGGTTCGACAGCTTCGACGGCACCGGCGACGACGACGGCTTCGAGAATGTGACTGCGACCTTCCGGGGAGACTGGCGCGCCGGGCCGGTCGATCTTCGATTGTCTGCCTTTGCGCTCGATGCGCATAGTGAATATGACGGCTTCGACCCGATCACCTTCCGCCGCGCCGATACGCTCGACACGACCGAAAACCGCCTCGGAGCGGCAAGGGCCGCTGCCGCCATCGGCACGCTCGACACGGTGCGCGCGCGCCTGGACGGCAGTTTCCTGGCTTCCTCGAACCATAACAGACTGGACGGCGAAGCGCTCAACGACACCAGTGCGGAGCGTGCGACGACGGGGATCGAACTCGAACGCGCCTTTTCAATTGGAGGGGCTCGCGTGACCGGCCTTCTCGCCGCCGATCATCGGTCGGAATGGTTTCGCGCCCGCGACCGGCAATATGGAGGACTTACCGACCAGGATCGCACGCGCACCAATAACGCCCTGCTCACCCAATGGTCTGCGCGGATCGACAAGGTCCGTATCGATGCGGCCCTTCGCCATGACATCTTCTCTGAATTCGAGGACGCGACCACCGTTCAGGGATCGCTTGCGTATGACGTGAGCGCGGAAATTTCCCTCTTCGCGCGCTACGCGACCGGCATCGCGCAGCCGAGTTTCACCGATCTTTTCGGCTTCTTCCCCGGGAGCTTCGTCGGCAATCCAGATCTCGCGCCCGAGCGCAGCCGCGGCGGCGAGGTCGGAATTTCCGTCGGCAGGCGCAGCGGTCCGTCCTTTGGCCTGACCTTGTTCGAGCAGCAGCTCGAAGACGAGATCGTTTCCACCTACGATCCGGAGACCTTTCTTTCGGGCGTCGCCAACAGCGACACGTCCAGTCGACGACGCGGGCTGGAGGTCGAAGCGGCTCTTCCGCTCGACGCCGCGACGCGCATCACCGCAAACTACAGCTATCTTGACGCTTCCGAGGCCAGCGTATCTGAAATTTGGCTCGATGAAATCCGGCGGCCGGCTCATCGTGCTGCATTGATCCTTACGGGAGAGAAAGGCTTGGTTCGTTACGGCGCCACCCTCGCCTATGTCGGCGAGCGCTTCGATACGGATTTCGACCAGTTTCCGGCGCCGCGGTTGCGCCTCGCCCCGTACGTGCTGGCAGACGCCCGCGTCGCCTACGCTCTCACGGACAATCTCGACCTGTCGGTACGCGGATCGAACCTTTTCGATAGCGACTATCAGGATGTGATCGGCTATCGCACCGCTGGACGAAA
This sequence comes from Sphingomicrobium aquimarinum, assembly GCF_039655735.1. NCBI lineage: Bacteria > Pseudomonadati > Pseudomonadota > Alphaproteobacteria > Sphingomonadales > Sphingomicrobiaceae > Sphingomicrobium > Sphingomicrobium aquimarinum. The sequence goes on from NZ_JBBYXH010000001.1 coordinate 450,940, forward strand.
ACTCTTCGCAGGCGTCGATGTCCGTCTCTAGTCTTCTTGCCGCTGCCACGTTGCGCATTGCCAGCCTCGACCTGTGCGCGGACGAATATGCGCTCGCGCTTGCGCCGCAGGGAAATGTCGTAAGCGTCAGTCATCTGGGTGCCAATCCCGCCGAACACGCCCTCTCGGATCGTGCGCGCGGCATCCATCGAAATAACGGTAGCCTGTCCGACATCGCGCGGTTGAAACCGGATCTCGTACTCGTCTCGCGGCCACTGTCGTCGGGCGGGGCCCGTCTTGCGCGTCGCCTCGGCATCCGCATTCACGCGCTTTCCAATACACCCACGCCGGACGCGGTGCGCAGCCAGGTCTTGGAAGTCGGTCGACTGGTCGGTGGGACGCGAGCGGCACAGCGCTGGGTGCAGCGCTACGACCGTCTCGCGGCCGAACCGCCCGAAACCATCCGAGCCCTCTATCTCAGCCACTCGGGCAATAATGTTGGAGCCCTCAACAGCGCGTGGATCGCGATGGCGGGGATCGAGCCGCTCGAGATCGCGCCCGGTCGCGGCCATGTCGAACAGATCGTGCGCGCCCGCCCGCGTCATATCCTCGAAAGCCGCTACCGCGCCGACAACTGGCACCGGGGCGGCGACTGGCAGAACCACCCGCTCGTCCGCACGCTCGACGTCCCTCGCTATTCGATCGACGGGCGCCCTTTCAGCTGCGGACGGATTGCGATGCTCGGTGCGGTCGAAGCGCTGAAGGCGCAGCGCCGATGAAACGGTGGCTGCCGTCGCTCCTGCTCGCTCTTCTGGCAGCGCTGCATCTCCTGCTTCCGCTCGACCTCTTCGCGCTCGACGACGATGTCGCCCGTGCCATTCTTCTTGAATTGCGCGCTCCGCGAACCTTGCTCGCGATCGGCTACGGCGCGGCGCTCGGAATGACAGGAGCGGCACTGCAAGCCGTTTTCGCCAACCCGCTCGCTTCACCCGACATCACGGGCGCTGCTTCCGGAGGCGCGCTTGGTGCGGTCGCGGTCGCCCATTTTCTCGCGCTGACGACCCCCATCGCGCTCGCTGCCGGGGGCGCAGCAGGTTCGGGACTCGCTCTGGTGGGATTGTTCGCCATCGCAGGACGCGGTGCCGATCCCGCGCGTCTTCTCCTGGCCGGGCTGGCAATCGCACTGGCAGCAGGCTCGGCAACCTCGCTCCTTCTCGCGCTGGCCCCCTCGCCCTTCGCTTTTTACGACCAATGGCGCTGGCTGATGGGCAGCCTCGTCGATCGTGGCTGGCCAGACGCCGCCGCCGCGCTCATTCCCGCGGGGCTCGCCGCGGCGCTCCTGTGGCGCGACCGCCGACGCTACGATCTGCTGGCCTTGGGCGGTGACGTCGCCGCATCCTACGGCATCGACCCGAGGCGCCTTGCCCAGCGGAGCATCTTCCTGTCGGCAATCGCCATCGGTGCCTGCGTCGCGGCGTGCGGCGCGATCGGATTTGTCGGGCTTATTGCGCCCATCGCTGCGAGAAGCCTGGTTCGCGGACACCCAGGCCGCGCGCTGCTACCCGCCGCACTGTTGGGGGCTGCGCTCCTATTGGCGGCCGACCTTCTCGTTCAGGCGGGACCACCCGGTCGTCCCATCCCAATCGGCGTCGTGACCGCACTGATCGGCACACCCCTGTTCGTCGTCCTCCTGATGCGGCTGGGAAGGAGCCCGGCGGCATGAGCCTCGACGCGCTTGGTCTCTCACTATCGGGTCGCCTTAGCCCGACCGATTTCTCAGTTGCACCGGGTCAGAGCGTTGCGCTGATCGGGCCCAACGGAAGCGGCAAGACCAGCCTTTTACGCGTCCTTGCGGGTATCGCTGGGAAGGCGCGAAGCCTCCGCGTAAGCGGCGAGGATCTCAAAAGCGCGACGCCAGCCCGACGGGCGCGGATGGTCGGCTTCCTCCCCGCGCTTCGAAGCGTGCAGTGGGCAATCCCCGTCCGCGATCTTCTGGAACTCTCACCTTTGTCTGCCGACAAGGATCGCATCCGAGAACTCGTCGAGCGTCTGCAACTCACCCCGTTTCTCGATCGCCCCGCCAACGCCCTATCCACCGGTGAACGGGCGCGCGTCCTGATTGCGCGCACGCTCGCGACGCGTCCACGGCACCTCCTGCTCGACGAACCGCTCGCCAATCTCGATCCCTACTGGGTACTGACGCTGCGAGACCTGTTCGCCGAAGAGGCCGCATCCGGGCGCGGTCTCGTCGTCGCGATGCATGACCTGTCGCAGATGCAGGCTTTCGACCGCCTCGTGCTGATGCGCGACCAGCAGATCGTCGCCGACGCACCGCGCTTCGAGCTCGAACATAGCGACACGATCGCGCGCCTGTTCGATCTCACCCGAGATGCCGATGGCAAGATGCGACTTTAGGCGGGCGGATCGGCAATCATTGCAGTGAAGCCGACCTCGCAGGTGATATCCCCGTCTACCGAAGCCTTGCCGGAAAACTTGCAGATATTGCGCCGCATCTGAACGATTTCGGCATCCAGATGCAGCAGGCAGCCCGGCTCGACGGGCTTGCGAAACTTGGCGTTTTCGATCGCCATGAAATAGACGAGCTTTCCCGATCCCGCGAGCTCGAGACTTTCGACCGCGAGCACGCCCGCGGCCTGCGCGAGCGCCTCGATCTGCAATACACCCGGCATGATCGGCCGCCCCGGGAAGTGCCCTTGGAAGAACTGCTCGTTCATCGACACGGCCTTCACCGCGCGGATGCTCTTGTTCTTCTCGATCCGCTCCACCCGGTCGACGAGCAAGAGCGGATAGCGGTGCGGTAACGCTGCCATCACGCGAGTGACGTCCATCGGTCCCATGACGGCCTCGCTACCGCTATCGCTCATTTGTCTTAGCGGCCTTGGGCGGCGGGCTGCTGGGCCGGCTGCTGCGGCGCGGGCGCCTGCGTCTGGATCGTGGTGAGCGACGCGTTGAGCGCAGCCAGCACGTCGCCCGTCATGTCCACCGCCGGCATGTTGCCGAGGACATTGTTCTGCGGAATGAGCATGTTCGCACCGCGGCTCGCCATCACCTGCCGGTACACCGGGTCGAGCGCCGTGCCGATCTGCTGGAGGACGTAATTGCGATTACGCTGCACGGTCGCCTGGCGCTGACGGATTTCGTTGGCGGCGTTGGTCCGCTGCTGTTCGAACGCCTGCGCACGCTGCTGGAGGGCAGCGGAGGGTTCGGCACCGTTGAGCGCCGTGATCTCGGCCTGGAGCGCTTGTCCCTGCGTCTGGAGCGGCGTCCCCAATTCGGTTTCGCGAGCCTGCACCGCACGGGCCTGCGCTTCGATTGCCTGAAGCGCGGTCGCGCAGGCATTGCAGGTCGTGACAACGCGCTCCACGTCGACGATCCCGACCTTCGCATCGGCAACGGCCTGTGCGGAAGCGGTATTCGGGGAGAGCGTGGCGGCACCGATGAGGCCCGCGGCGATCAGAAGATTTTTCATCAGAATTGTGTTCCTACGTTGAACGAAAAGGTTTTAGGCTCATCGCCTTCCTGCTTGAGGATGGCGGTCGCCAAGTCGATGCGAAGGGGACCGAACGGCGAATTCCAGTTTGCGCCGACGCCCACCGTCAGGCGCGGCGATGGGCTGTTGCCGACGAATGTCTCACGATAGCCCGAACGGAAGATGTAAGCGTCGTCGCCGTCACCGAAGTCGGCACAGGACGTGACCGGAATCTGCCCTCCGGCACCATCGCCGACCGTGTCACCAGGCCGGACGATCCGCTGGGGAAGGTCGCTGTCGGCACCGGGTGTACAGGTGAACAGGATATCGCTCGTCAACGGCTCGGTCAGATCCCAGACCGAACCGATATCGGCAAAGATCGAAGGACGGATACCAAAGCCGCGCAGCGAGGCCGAGACGGGAATCTCCAGTTCGGCGCGCCCGAAGTAATAGGCACGTCCGCCGAGCGAATTCGATTCACGCGCGTTTTCGGGAAGCAGATTGCCGTCCTGATCGTAAGGAATGCGCAAGACGCGCGGCCCGATGCCGCGAATGTCGAAGCCACGGAAGGACGGGCCGAAGAAGCGGTCGGTAATACGGATGGGATCGCGCCCGATGATATCGGAATCTTCCAGCGGCAGTGTATAACCGCCTTGGGCGTTTAACGAGAAGACGAAGTCGCGTGGCAGTCCGAAATACTTCGTTCCGTTCACCCGGGTCGAAAGATATTTGACGTCGCCGCCGAGCCCCGCGAAATCCTGGATGAAGCTGAACCGCTGCCCGCGCGTGGCGCGCAGTCCGTTGGTGTTGTCGAATGCCAGCGTGTAGCCGACCGCCGAGGTCAGTCGTTCGCCGATTTCCGAGCAGAGATAGGTCCCTGCGCGAAGCGGATCGCACTCGTCGTCGCCGATTACGCCATCGCCGTCGAGGTCGGAATAGAATTGGCTCTTGTCGAGCGTGATGTCGTCGAGCGACAGCGTGTAGCGCGTGCCCATCGACAGATATTCGGTGATCGGGAAGCCGAGCCGCACGCCGCCGCCGGTCCGGACCTGGTTGTAGGTCGTGCGACGCTCGCCGCCGATGAAGTTGAAGTTCGAGTAATCCTGGCGGTAGAGGTTCGCACCGAACAGGATCGGGCGGCCGAGGAAATACGGCTCCGTAAAGCCGAGCTGCACCGATTGCGAGTAGCGCGACCAGTTCACGCCCGCGTTGAGGGTCTGGCCCTTCCCGCGAAAGTTCGTCTCCGCGATCGAGGCGGCGAGGAGGAACGATTCAAGGCTCGAGAAGCCTGCCGAGAAGGACAATTGCCCGGTCGGCTTGTCCTCGACGTCGAGCACCAGCTTGACGCGATCGTCGGCGACCTGTTCCTGCTTGATTTCCAGGCCTTCCTGGAAATAACCGAGGCTGCGAATCCGGTCCTGCGTACGCGCGATCTGCTGGGCATTGAAGGGATCGCCTTCGAACAGACGAAATTCGCGGCGGATGACGTTGTCGCGCGTCGTCACGTTGCCGTTGATCTCGACCCGATCGATATACACCCGCCGTGCATCGTTCGTGCGGAAGGTGATATCCATCGTGCGCGTTTCGTCGTCGCGGTAGAAAGCCGGTTCGACATTCGCGAACGCATAGCCGAGCAGCCCGGCCAGCTCGTTGAGACGCGTCGCCATGTCCTCGACGCGCGTCGTGTCGAACCACTCGCCGCTTTCGATGTCGATCTGCCGGAGCATCAGTTCCTCGGGCAGGTCGCGCAGGGCGCTGTCCGCTTCGATCGATCCGAACTTGTAGCGCGGCCCTTCCTCGATGACATAGGTGATCACGAAATCCTCGCGATCGGGGGTCAGCTCGGCGAGCGCGCTGACGACGCGCATTTCGGCATAGCCCTCGGTCAGATAGAAGAGCCGGAGCTTCTGCTGATCGGCCGCCAACCGGTCGGCGTCATAGCTGGTGTTGGACTTGAGGAACCCGAGGAAACCGCCAGCCTCGCGGCTGTACATTTCCTTGATGACCTTGCCGTCCGAGAATTGCTCGTTCCCGATGATGTTGATCGAACGGATCTTCGACTTCGGACCCTCGGTGATCTCGAACACCAGATCGACGCGGTTCTGGTCGAGTTGCACGATCTTGGGTTCGACAACCGCCGCGTAGCGTCCTTCGCGAGTATAGAGTTCGATGATGCGATCGACGTCCGCGCGCGCCTTGTCGCGGGTAAAGATCTGCCGCGGAGCAAGCCGAATCTCCGGGGTGATTTTGTCGTCCTTGAGCCGCCGGTTCCCCTCGATCACGATGCGGTTGATGATCGGGTTTTCCTGGACCGCCACGATGAGATTGCCGGTATCGGCGCCCGTGATGACGACGTCGGAGAAGAGTTGCGTATCGTAGAGTGCGCGCAAGGCCCGGTCGAGCGTGGCGGCGTCGTAGGTCTGGCCCGGCTGCAAGCCCGAATAGGCCAGAACGGTCTCGCGCTCGATGCGCTGGGTACCCGTCACACGGATCGAGCGAATCAAGCCTTCGCGCGGATTGGCGGTTTGCGTCGAAACGGGCTGCGCGACGTCCTGTGCGCTGGTGTCGACCACGAGGTCGGGCAGCGGCACTTCCTCGACCTGAGCCTGAGCGGCCACCGGCATCATCGCGCCCGAGAGGATCGTTCCGACGAGCAATGCTGCATGGCTGCGGCCGAAGGCCTTCTTGTGTGTCACTGTCACGCGTTCCCGCCCTCTTTTATCCTGAAAAAGGCCGACCCTTTATGCTTGGCGTCGTGCCCGAATTTATGTCGCGCCTGCCTAGAGTAAGGCAGCTATCCCATCAAGCGTCCTATCCGCTCGCCCACGCCGATCGAGGAAAGATCGTTGAGCGTCGTGAACAGGACCAGCATCGCGATGAGCGCCATACCTCCACGGAACGCCCATTCCTGTGCCCGGTCGCTGACCGGTTTCCGGCGGATCGCCTCGATCGCGTAAAAGAGGAGGTGTCCACCATCGAGCATGGGAACTGGCAGGAGGTTGATGAAGCCGAGATTAATCGAAAGCAGCGCCGCGAACCCGACCGCCGCTTCCCAGCCGAGCTGCGCCTGCTGACCGGTCACCTGCGCCATCTTGATGAGGCCGCCGATTTCCTTGACCGACAGGTTCCCGAACAGGATCCGTCCCAGTCCGTCGATTATCCAGTCGAGCATTGCGATCGTACGCGTCACCCCCTCGCCGATCGCCTCGATCGGCCCCAGCGTGCGGCGCTCGCCCAGCGTCTGGCCGATACCCAGCCGCCCGATCCGGTGGGTCTCGCCGTAGACGTCCTCCTGCTGCACTTCACCGATGGTGACGGCGACCGTCCGCCGCGAGCTACCGCGCTCGTAGACCACCGGCACGGTCTCGCCCGGACGCAGGATCACGGTGCGCATGATCGCATCGAAGTCGTCCGTCGTCTTCCCCGCGACGCTGACGATCCGGTCTCCTTCCTCGAGACCTGCCGCGGCCGCGCCGCTCTCCTGCTGAACCGAGCCGACGACATTCTCCGGAGGCTGCAACATCCCGACGCTGGCGAAGAATGCCGTGAAAATGGCGATGGCCAGGACGAAATTCGCCATCGGCCCCGCCAGCACGACGAGGAAGCGCTGCCACACAGGCTTGTTGGCGAACAAGGCGGGGTCGGCCGCATTTACTGCTGCGGGGTCGGGACGGCTCGCCGCGTCGGCATCACCCGCGAAGCGCACATAGCCCCCCATCGGGAGCCAGCCGACCTTCCAGCGCATCCCGCGCCTGTCGGTCCAGCCGAGAATCTCGCGACCGAACCCGATCGAGAAGACTTCGCACTTCACGCCGAACACCCGCGCCATGCCGTAGTGACCCAGCTCGTGAAAGAAAACGAGCGGCCCCAGCACCACGATGAAGGCGACGAGGATGAACAGGATTGACGGCTGTTCCATCAGGCCGCCCGCGCTTTCACCACGTCGGCAGCATCGCTGCGCGCAGCCGCATCGACCATCAGCACGTCGTCGATCGACGCCAGCGGCGCTTCGTTAGCTCCCTTCTCGAGCACTTCTTCGACGCTTGCCGCAATGTCGGAGAAGCCGATCTTGCCGCACAGGAAGGCCGCCACCGCGACCTCGTTCGCAGCGTTCAGACGCGCGGGCGCGCTCCCTCCCGCCTCCAGCGCCGCGCGCGCCAGGCGCAATGCCGGAAAACGCTTGGGGTCGGGGGCTTCGAAATCGAGCCGCGCGACCGCCGCAAGGTCGAGGCGCTCGATCCGCGTTGCCATCCGCTCGGGATAAGCAAGGCAATGCGCGATCGGCACGCGCATGTCGCTCGGTCCAAGTTGCGCAAGGATCGACCCGTCGCAATATTCGACGCAGCTGTGGATGACCGATTGCGGATGGACGATGATGTCGATCTTCTCGCTCGGTAGCCCGAACAGGTGATGCGCCTCGATGAGCTCCAGCCCTTTATTCATCATCGTGGCGCTGTCGACGCTGATCTTCGCGCCCATCGACCAGTTGGGGTGCGCCACGGCCTGCTCGGGCGTCTTGCCGGCCATCTCCTCGGCGCTCAATTCACGGAACGGTCCTCCGCTTGCGGTCAGGATCAGCCGTTCGACCGCGGCGTAATCCCCATCGAGCAGACACTGGAAAATGGCATTATGCTCGCTGTCTACGGGCAGGATCGTCGCCTCGTGACGCTTGGCCGCGTCCATCATCAACGCGCCTGCGGTGACAAGGCTTTCCTTGTTTGCGAGACCCACGGTGACACCCGCCTCGATGGCCGCCATGACCGGCTTCAAGCCCGCGGTCCCGACGATCGCCGCCATCACGAAATCCGCTTCCCGCGCGGCTTCGCAAAGCGCGGCCTCGCCAGCGCTCGCCTCGCAATCGACGCCCTCCAGCGCCGAGCGCAGATCGTCCAGCAGTGCCACATCGGCGACCACGGCGCGCCGCGCCCCCGTCCTGCGTGCGATGACCGCAAGTTTCTCGATGTCCGATCCCGCCGTCACCGACACGACCTCGTAATCGGGGTCGTTTTCAATCAGCGCGAGCGTCGATCCGCCGACCGACCCGGTCGCGCCGAGGATGGAAATACGCTTGCTCACAGCCAGCCTGTGTAGACCAGCGCGCCGGCGATGGTCGCCACGACCAAAAGGCCGTCGAGCCGGTCGAACAAGCCGCCGTGCCCCGGAAGCCACCGACCGCTGTCCTTGACGCCCGCGCGCCGTTTCATCGCGCTTTCGAAAAGATCGCCGACCTGCGCCGCGATCGCCGCGAAGGGCGCGAGCATGTAGAGGCCGTGCGGAAGCTGGGCCGCCCAGGCCCAGGCACCGCCGAACAGCGCGGCGAAAACCATGCCCCCGATCAGCCCCTCGATCGTCTTGTTGGGGCTGATCGCGGGCGCCAACTTGGTGCGTCCCATCGTCTTGCCGATCGCGTAGCCACCGACATCGGTCGCCCACGTCACGATGAAGACCCACATGATGAAGCCGAAACCGTCCAGCGTTCGATCGCGCAGCCACAGAAGCGCGATCGCTGGAACGAGACAATAAAGGAAGCCGCCGATCTTCCAGAGGATCGAGCGATCCTTCACCAGCTGCATCCACTCCCAGTAGACCGCCGTCGACAGTGCCGCGACGAACAGGGCAAACGGATAGCCCCCGACCCAGGCGATCGCGATCGCGATCCCGACGAGGATCAGTCCTACGACGGTACGTGTCGCCAGTTCGTTCATCGCCCGCCGAACCTGCGCTGCCGCTGCTGAAACGTCATGATCGCGTCCTCAAGCGCCGCGGCGCCGAAATCGGGCCAGAGCATGTCGAGAAAAAGAAACTCGGCATAGGCGGCCTGCCACAGCAGGAAATTCGACAGGCGTTGCTCACCCGACGTGCGGATCACCAGATCGAGCGGCGGCAATCCCGCCGTCTGCATGGCCGCATCGACGGCATCGCAATCGATGCTCTCCACTGCCCGTGCTCCATCGGCAACGTCCTGCGCCAGTCTGCGCGCCGCAGCGGCGATCTCCTGCCGGCTTCCGTAGTTGAGCGCGACATTGAGCGTCAGCCGATCGTTGCCCGCCGTCTTGGTGCTGGCTTTCTGCAGCCGGTCCCACAGGTCCGGCCCGAAGGCGCTCGGCTCCCCGATGAAACGAAGTCGCACCCCCTCACGCGCCAGCTCGTCCAGTTCGCGATCGAGGTAGAAGCGCATCAACCCCTTGAGATCGGTGACCTCTTCCTCGCTCCGCCGCCAATTCTCGCTCGAAAAGGCATAGAGCGTCAGGCATTCGATCCCCTGCTCGACCGCCGCACGTAACGTCCGCCGCACGGCTTCCGCCCCCTCGCGATGGCCTGCGACGCGCGGTAGGCCCTTGGCCTTCGCCCAGCGTCCATTGCCGTCCATGATGATGGCGACATGGCGCGGCACGCCCGCTGCCGCGGGAGCACCCTGGTTCGTTTCGGAGGCCAGCGCCTCGCTCACTGGGTGAGGATTTCCTTTTCCTTCGCCTCGGCAATCTTGTCGATCTCCGCGATGCGATCGTCGGTCATCTTCTGCACGTCACTTTCGTGCTTCTTGCGATCGTCCTCGCCGAATTCTCCGGCCTTTTCATCGGCCTTGATCGCGTCATTGCCATCGCGCCGCACATTGCGGACCGCGATCTTGGCCTTCTCGGCATATTGACCGACCAGCTTCGCAAGCTCCTTGCGACGCTCTTCGGTAAGATCGGGCAGCGGCAATCGGATAAGCTGCCCGTCGACCACCGGATTGACACCCAGCCCCGCCGCGCGGATCGCTTTCTCGACATTGCCGATGTTCGACTTGTCCCATACCTGCACGCTGATCAGCCGCGGTTCGGGCACCGACACGGTCGCGACCTGGTTAATCGGCATGTTCGCGCCATAAACGTCGACCTGCACCGGGTCGAGCAGCGCGGTCGACGCGCGCCCCGTGCGCAGGCCTGAAAGATCGCCCTTCAGGCTTTCCACCGCCCCGCTCATGCGGCGCGACACGTCGCTCTTTTCATACTGGGCCATTATTCGCTCTCCTCGTTCGTGACGATCGTCGATGTCCCTTCGCCGGCGAGGACATATTCGAGATTGCCCTCCTCGCGGATGTTGAAGACGACGATCGGAATATCATTGTCGCGGCACAAGGCCACGGCGCTTGCGTCCATGACGCGCAAATTATCCGCCAGCACGCGGTCGAAGGTCAGGCTCTTGTAGCGCTCTGCGCCAGCTACCTTCTTGGGATCGGCATCGTAGACGCCGTCGACGCTCGTCCCTTTGAACAGCGCGTCGCAATTCATTTCTGCCGCCCGCAGCGCCGCAGTCGTGTCGGTGGTGAAAAAGGGGCTTCCCGTCCCCGCCGCGAAGATCACCACGCGGCCCTTCTCCATGTGCCGCTGCGCCTTGCGGCGGATATAGGGTTCGCACACGCTGGACATCGGGATCGCCGATTGGACCCGCGTATCGACCCCGATCTGCTCGAGCGCATTCTGCATGGCCAGCGCGTTCATCACCGTCGCGAGCATCCCCATATAGTCGGCGCTCGCCCGATCGATGCCCTGCGATGCCCCCGCGACGCCGCGGAAGATGTTGCCGCCGCCGACCACGATGCACAGCTCATAGCCCGCTTCCTTGGCACGCTTGATCTCGCCCGCCACGCGCCCCGTCGTCGCCGGATCGATGCCGAACGAACCCTTCCCCATCAAGACTTCGCCCGACAGTTTCAAAAGCACGCGGTTGAAGGTCGGGCGGGTCATGGAATCTCCGGCAGGTTTGGGGTTCGAACGCTCTTAGGGCGCACGCGCGGCGCTCACAAGGCATTGGCACACGAAAAAGGGCGGGAAGCCTCGCAGCCCCCGCCCCTCTTCTGTTTCAATCAGCGAATGCGAGCGAGCTTACTGCCCGGCAGCCGCCGCGACTTCCGCCGCGAAGTCGCTTTCCTCGCGCTCGATGCCTTCGCCGAGCTGGAAGCGCTCGAAACCGACGAGCTTGATCTCGGTACCGGCTTCCTTGCCCGCTGCGCCGACGACGTCCGCGACCGGCGTCTTGTTGTCCATGACGAACAGCTGGCTCATCAGCGCATTTTCCTTGGCGAACTTCTTGATCGACCCTTCGACCATCTTGTTCGCGATCTCCTCGGGCTTGCCCGATTCCATCGCCTTGGCCTTGGCAATTTCGCGCTCGCGATCGAGCATGTCCTGATCGAGATCCTCGGCATTAAGCGCCAGCGGGTTGGCAGCAGCGATGTGCATCGCGACCTGCTTGCCGAGCGTCTGAAGCTGGGCATCGTCGGCCGAGCTCTCGAGCGCAACCAGCACGCCGATCTTGCCGAGGTTCGGCGCGGCGGCATTGTGCACGTAGCTCACGATCGCGCCCTGCGGCACTTCGAGCGTCGCAGTCCGGCGGATCGACTGATTCTCGCCGATCTTCGCGATATTGTCGGTCAGGCGCTCTTCGACGCTGCCATCGGCACCCGGATAGCTCATGCCCTTCAGCGCCTCGACGTCGCCATCGGCCTTGAGGCTGAGGTCGGCCACGTCCTTCACGAATGCCTGGAAGGTTTCGTTCTTGGCGACGAAGTCGGTTTCCGAGTTGACCTCGACGACCGCGCCCTTGTTGCCTTCGACGGCAACGCCGACAAGGCCTTCGGCGGCGGTGCGGCCCGACTTCTTGGCGGCGGCGGCAAGGCCCTTCGTGCGCAGCCAGTCGACCGCGGCTTCCATGTCGCCGTTCGTTTCGGCAAGCGCCTTCTTGCAGTCCATCATACCCGCATTGGTGCGGTCGCGGAGTTCTTTCACCTGGGCGGCGGAAATGGCCATCGGGAACGGTCCTTTCGAATTGTTGTGCAAGGGGGAAGGAACGGCTGTCCGCCGCGCCCTCCCCCGAATTGATGATGCCGTGCGCGCTCTAGGGAACGCGCGCGACGAAAATGTTACGCGGTCGCGGCAGCTTCGGCGGGCGGGTTTTCGCTCGCACCGAAATCTTCACCGCTCATCTGCGCTTCCTGCCCACGACCGACATTGGCGGCGTTGGCGATGGCTTCGCAGTAGAGACGGATCGCGCGGCTGGCGTCGTCGTTACCCGGAACCGGGAAGGCGATGCCGCTGGGGTCGCAGTTCGAATCGAGCACCGCGATGACCGGAATGCCGAGCACGTTGGCTTCCTTGATCGCCAGATCTTCCTTGTTGGTGTCGATCACGAACATGACGTCGGGAAGCCCGCCCATGTCGCGGATGCCGCCGAGGCTCTTTTCGAGCTTGTCGCGCTCACGCGTCAGCTGGAGAACTTCCTTCTTGGTCAGGCCCGCGGTGTCGCCGCCGAGCTTTTCCTCGAGCGTCTTGAGGCGCTTGATCGAGTTCGAGATGGTCTTCCAGTTGGTGAGCATGCCGCCCAGCCAGCGATGGTTGACGTAATGCTGACCGCAGCTCGCCGCATATTCGGCGATCGGCTCGGAAGCCTGGCGCTTGGTGCCGACGAACAGCACCTTGCCACCGCGCTGCACCGTCTGCTCGACGAAGTCGAGCGCGCGGGCGAACAGCGGAACCGTCTGCGACAAATCGATGATGTGAACGCCGTTGCGCGCGCCGAAGATGTACGGCTTCATACGCGGGTTCCAGCGGTGGGTCTGGTGGCCGAAATGCGATCCGGCTTCTAGCAATTGCTGCATGGTGACGACGTTGGCCGCCATAGGATAGTCTCCTTCCGGTTATGCCTCGACAGGTCCGAATAACTCTTCGTGAGAGCACCGGTATGGTGGACCCGTCTGCGAGATGGCGCGGCAGATAGGCGAAAGGCCTCCGCCCTTCAACCCCTTATCGCATCCGCGAACGACTAGGAGAACAAAAAGTGACCGAAACGGCTTGACTTGACGGGAACAAAGGAGGAACTAGCAACAAGAACGGAGCGAGAACACGCTCCGCAGCAGGGGTAACGGATCATGATCATCGGACTGTTCTTCGCTTTCCTCATCGCCGCCATGGCCGCCGGCGTCACCTATGTCGTGCAGGCAGAAGGTGCCAAGATCAGCGCCGCTCTGTCGGGCACCAGCCGTCCGCCGCTGGCGCCGACCCGCCCGGTTACGGTGCGGTGGGAGAAGGTGCCGTCTCACTCGGCGACGCGCGCCCCGCTCGCCGCCGCTGCTTGACCCGCCGATAGCTTGCCATGCTGAACGGCAGGCAGGCGAGATAGAGAATACTGATCAGGAGCAGTGCTTCCTCGGTCATCGTCAACAGTGCCGCGCCCAGCAACCCGACACCGACGAGCGCGAACAGCCGCCACTCGCGGCGTACGCGCACCGAGCTCCAGCTGTAGGTCGCGACCGAACTGATCATCAGCAGTGCGACGAACAGCACCCAGGGCATCACCAGCCACCATTCGCGGAAGAGTCCCTCTCCCGTGATGATCCACAGGTAGAGCGGCACGAACGCCAGCCCCGCCCCCGTCGGCGCCGGAACGCCCGTCAGGAAACCTGCGGACTTGTGCGGCTGGTCGTCGTTGTCGATCCGCGCATTGAATCGCGCGAGCCGCAGCGCGCAGCAGACCGCGAGCGCCAGGCTGGCGATCCATCCGAACCGCGGCGCCTCGCTCAGCGACCAGAGAAAGACCACCAGTGCCGGGCTCACCCCGAACGCGATATTGTCGGCAAGACTGTCCAGCTCCGCCCCGAACCGCGACTGCGCCTTGAGCAGTCGGGCTACCCGACCATCCAATCCGTCGAGCACCCCCGCGACGATGATCGAGATGATCGCGATCTCGTACCGCCCCTCGATCGCAAAGCGCACACCGGTCAGCCCGAAGCAAAGTACCAGCGCCGTGATCGCATTGGGCACGAGCGCCCGGAACGGCAGGCCGCTGCGGGGCGCGATATCGGAGGGCGCGTCGTCCCTCACTGCGCGCGGCCCTCGAGCTTCTCGTCGCTGCCGAGCGCTGCCAGCACCGTCTCGCCCGCAATGGTCCGCTGGCCGAGGATCACCCGGCTCCCCGTACCTTCGGGTAGATACACGTCGACACGGCTGCCGAAGCGGATCAGACCGACCCGCTCGCCCTTCTCCACCGCATCGCCTTCCTTGACGTGCGTGAGGATCCGCCGCGCGACCAGCCCCGCAATCTGCGTGAAGCCGATCTTTACCCCGTCGTCGCGCCCGACCAGGATATGACAGCGCTCGTTATCCTCGCTTGCCTTGTCGAGATCCGCATTGACGAACTTTCCCTCGATATAGGCGATCTTCTCGACCCGCCCCGCGATCGGCGCGCGGTTGATGTGCACGTCGAACACGCTCATGAAAATCGAGACCCGCGTGAACGTTCCGTTTCGCAGCAGCCCCTCGCCGACCAGTTCGGGCGGCGGCGGGCCCTTCTTGATCATCGTCACCAGCCCGTCGGCGGGCGCGATCACCAACGCCGGGTCGAGGGGACTCACCCGCACCGGATCGCGGAAAAACGCCGCGACCCAGACCGTGACGCCGACGAGCAGCCAGCCCAGCAATTCGCCGAACCAGCCGTCGATCGCTACGAAAACGAAGAACGTGATGAATGCCGCGATCGCGACGAACTTGCGCCCCTCGGGGTGCACTTCGGGAAAACGCCATTTGACCGCGGTCAGCTGGCTGTCGGGGTTTTCGATCTCTGCCATGCATCGCGCTCCTAGGGCCGGTTTACCGGCGAAACAATCCTTGCCCTAATGCGTAAGCCCCCCGACCGGTTGCGAAAGCGCCCTCGCCCGCTTAGAGCCGCCAACGAAAACTGACACCTTATACGAAAGAGGCCACGCGCACATGGACAAGATCAAGGTCAAGAATCCGATCGTCGAATTGAACGGCGATGAAATGACCCGCATCATCTGGGACTGGATCAAGGAACGGCTCATTGCGCCCTACCTCGATCTGGACCTCAAGTCCTACGATCTGTCGATCGAGGAGCGTGACCGGACCGAAGACCAGATCACCGTCGACGCCGCCAACGCCATCAAGGAATATGGCGTCGGCGTGAAGTGCGCGACCATCACTCCCGACGAGCAACGCGTCGAGGAGTTCGATCTCAAGAAGATGTGGCGGTCGCCAAATGGCACCATCCGCAACATCCTGGGCGGCGTCGTCTTCCGCGAGCCGATCGTCATCGACAACGTCCCGCGCCTCGTTCCGGGCTGGACCGATCCCATCGTCGTCGGCCGCCACGCCTTCGGCGACCAGTATCGCGCCACCGACTTCCTCGTCCCCGGCCCCGGCACGCTGACGATGAAATTCGTCGGCGAGGATGGCGAGGTGATCGAGAAGGAAGTGCACCAGTTCCCCGAGGCCGGGGTCGCCATGGGCATGTACAATCATGACGACAGCATCCGCGACTTCGCGCGTGCCTGCATGAACTACGGCCTAGACCGCGGCTGGCCCGTCTATCTGTCGACGAAGAACACGATCCTCAAGGCCTATGACGGCCGCTTCAAGGACCTGTTCCAGGAAGTGTTCGACGCCGAATTCAAGGACAAGTTCGCCGAAGCGGGCATCGAATATCAGCACCGCCTGATCGACGACATGGTCGCCAGCGCGCTCAAGTGGAACGGCAAGTTCATCTGGGCCTGCAAGAACTATGACGGCGACGTCCAGTCGGACACGGTCGCACAGGGCTTTGGTTCGCTGGGTCTGATGACCAGCGTCCTCATGTCGCCCGACGGCAAGACCGTCGAGGCCGAAGCCGCGCACGGCACCGTCACGCGTCACTACCGCCAGCACCAGGAAGGCCGCGCCACTTCGACCAACCCGATCGCGTCGATCTTCGCCTGGACGCGCGGCCTCATGTACCGCGGCAAGTTCGACGATACGCCCGACGTTGTGAAGTTCGCCGAGACGCTCGAGGACACGATCATCAAGACCGTCGAGGGCGGCCAGATGACCAAGGATCTCGCCATTCTCATCGGGCCGGACCAGGCATGGATGACCACCGAGCAATTCTTCGAAGCGATCGTCAACAACTTCGAAGAGCGCATGAAGAGCTGGAGCTAAGCCTCTCTTGCCCAACCAGAAAACGAAAGCGCGGTTGAATGTCCGGCAGGCCCGCCTGTCGGACATCGCCGGTATCGTCGCGCTCGCCGCGCGCGCCTACAAGGATTTCGTGCCCTACACGGCGAGCGAGATCCGCGGGCAGCTCAACAACTTCCCGCGCGGTTGCTTCGTCGCGGTGCTGGACGAGAAGATCGTCGGCTATTGCGCTTCGCAACGCATCGCCGAGGGAATCGCGCTCGGCCACCACACCTGGCGCGAGATCACCGGCGGCGGTTATGGCGCGCGGCACGATCCCACCGGCGACTGGCTATACGGCTATGAAATGGTCGTCGACGCGAGGGCGCGCGGCACCCGCATCGGTCGCCGGCTCTACGAAGAGCGCCGCAAGCTGGCCGAAGAACTCGAACTCACCGGCATCGCCTTCGGCGGCCGCATCCCCCGCTATCGACGCAATCGCAAGAAGGTGGCAGGCGCGGAGGACTATCTCGAGAAGGTCGTCTCGGGCGAAATTCACGACCCCGTCATCCGCTTCCAGCTCGCCAACGGTTTCGAGCCGATCGGCATCCTCAAGCAGTATCTTCGCGAGGACACGCAGAGCATGGGGCACGCCGTCCACATGGTCTGGCGGAACCCTTATGTCGATCGCAACGAACCCAAGAAATTCCGCCTTCCCCGCGGGGTCGAGAGCGTGCGCATCGCCGCTTGCCAGTTGCAAGCCCGCGCAGTCGGCGACTTCGAGGAGTTCATCGACAACGTCCGTTATTTCATTGAGGTCGCGTCGGACTATGAGAGCGATTTCATCCTGCTCCCCGAGCTGTTCACGCTAAGCCTGCTCAGTGCCGAGGAAGAGGAGCTGAATCCAAAGGACGCGATCGCCAAGCTCACCGAATATACCGAGCGCATCCGCACGAGCCTCAGTGAAATGGCGATGCGCTACAACATCAACATCATCGGTGGCTCGCATCCGACCCAGACCCCCGACGGAGACATCCAGAATGTCGCCTTCGTCTGCCTGCGCGACGGGGCGGTGCACGAACAGGAGAAGATTCACCCGACGCCGAACGAGCGTTACTGGTGGAACATCTCGGGCGGCGACAGCATCGACACGATCCCCACCGACTGCGGCCCGATCGGCGTCCTCATCTGCTACGATAGCGAATTTCCCGAACTGGCCCGCCGCTTGGTCGACGAGGGCGCGCGCATCATCTTCACGCCCTTCTGCACCGACAGTCGGCAGGGCTATCTGCGGGTGCGCTACTGCTGCCAGGCGCGCGCGATCGAGAACCAGTGCTTCGTGGTGATGGCGGGCAACGTGGGTAACCTGCCCAACGTCCACAATATGGACATCCAATACGCCCAATCCTGCATCCTCACGCCGTGCGACTTCCCGTTCGCGCGCGACGGCATTGCCGCGGAGACGACCGAGAATGTCGAGACGCTGGCAATCAGCGACGTCAACCTCGCCGACCTGTCCTGGGCACGCGCCGAAGGCACCGTCCGCAACCTCGCGGACAGGCGCTTCGACCTCTACGACATCAAGTGGGACACCGCGCACAGCCATGACAAGGAACGCCCGCGCGCCGAACCGATCGGCACGGGCACGATGGGCGGTGGCTGATCCTCGCCGTTCAAACTCGGTTCACCAGCCCGACAACATTTGCGGCCCCGTAACAATATAGGGGAAAGTGCATGATCAAGACGAGTCTCGCCGCTCTTCTGCTCGTCACCACCGCTCCCGCGCTGGCCCAGCCCACCACCCCGCCCGTCGGCGCCCCCGCTGAACAGATCACCAACGACGAAGCGGAAATCGTCATCCTCGGCTTCGGTGGAGAGCCCTTCCGCCTCACCAGCGATCGTCTTCGCGACGCCGTGAAGACCTTTTCGAAGAACCGTGCCCGCTACGCACCGCAGGCCACGCTCGAGTGGCGCGTCCACGATTTCGACCCCGCCGATGCGCCCCAGTTGGCGCTGACCGACCGCAAGTCGGGGGACCGCTTCCCGCTGGAGCTGGACTCCACGGGCCGCTTCGTCCTTCCCGCCGACCGCATCCTCGACCGCAAGCTCGACCTCGTCGCCGATCGCCGTGCGGGGCAGGTCAGGATCATGCCCGAGGTATTCTCCCCCGGCGGCGATGCCCTGCGCCATCGCGTCGGGGATGCCCGCCTCGGCTGCCGTGTCATGGCCGCCTACATGGACAACGACTTCTCGCCGTTCCTGCGCTTGGCCTTTCGTACCGTCGGCGGCTGCGCGTCCAAGCGTTTCTCGATCATGTGGAGCGGCCCGGAGGACCGACCGCTCGAGCGCGTCTTCGTGAGCGACTGGAACGGCGAGATCGTCCTGTCCGAAAACCGCAAGGCCTACCGCTTGCCCGTGCATCTGGAGGAGCTGGACGACGAGCAGATGATCGAACTGGTCTATCCCGAAGCAGATCGGGAATAGCCGCTCGAAAAGTAGGATTGCGCCTTCTTTGGTGCGAGGATCATTCGGCGCGCCTTGTTTCTCTCCGAAGGCGACATGGAGACCCGATACGCCACGCAAATTGACGAAGTTGGCGACAGGGGGTGTCACACCCCCGTGACACGCCCGTCCGCCTAGGCCATTAGGCAGGCATGGCGGGCGAACTCGACATCGATGGACTGCAGGACGCGCTCGTCATCCTTGGCGCGGCGGGGATCGTCATCCCTGCCTTCGCGCGTTTCAAGATCAATCCCGTCATCGGTTTCATCCTCGTCGGCATCGCCGCGGGGCCCTTCGCATTGGGCGCCTTGAGCCAGGACATTCGCTGGATCCGGCATTTCACGATCGACGATCCCGAAGCGATCCAGCCGTTCGCCGATTTCGGCGTTATCCTCCTGTTGTTCGCCATCGGGCTTGAATTGAGCTTCAAGCGGCTGTGGTCGCTCCGCAAGATGGTGTTCGGCATCGGCGCGGCCGAACTGCTCGTCACCGCCAGCATTTTCGGTGCGGTGCTGCTCGGCATCGTCGGCTGGGAGACCAAGAGCGCCGCCGCACTGGGCCTCGCGCTCGCGATGAGCTCGACCGCGCTCGTGCTCCCCATTTCGGGCACGCACAGCCCGGTTGGCCGCGCCGCGCTGTCGATGCTCCTGTTCGAGGACGTCGCGCTCGTCCCCATGCTGTTCGTCTTTGGCACGGTCGGCGGGGCGGACGTCGACGGGCTGACGCGCGTCGTCATCTCGGGCGGCATCGCGGTCTTCGCCATCCTCGTCGTCGGCCGTTTCCTCCTGCCGCCGCTGTTCGCGCAGGCCGCGCGCGCGAAGAGCCCCGAGGGCTTTTTCGCCATCTCGCTCCTCACCGTCATCCTCGCAGCGGTCGCCACCTCGGCAGCGGGCGTCTCGCCTATCCTCGGCGCATTGCTCGCGGGGATGCTGATCGCCGAGACCGAATATCACAGCGAGGTGGACGTCATCATCGCGCCGCTGAAAGGCCTCGGCCTCGGCGTCTTCCTTATCTCGATCGGCATGCTCATCGACGTGCGCGAGGTACTCGACGACTGGGCGCTGCTGATCGGCGGCCTGGCGGGCGTCATCCTTGTAAAGGCCGTCGTCACCGGCGCACTGTTGCGCATCGCGGGCGCGCGGCGCGGGGTCGCGGCCGAAACGGGCATCCTCATGGCGAGCCCCTCGGAAACCACGCTCATCTTGCTGGGCGCGGCAGGTGCGGCGGGCGTACTCGACCGCGAGACGGTCAGCTTCTGGTCCGCCGCCACCGCCCTGGGTCTTACCATCACCCCCTTCCTCGCCGACCTCGGGCGACTGGCCGGGCGGAAAGTCGAAGCGGGCGAGACCGCCGCCGACCTCGCGGCGGAAGACGTCAGGGGCCGCACCGTCGTGTTCGGCTTCGGTCGCGTCGGCGAGCTGATCGCGCAAATGCTCGACGAGCATAACCGCCCCTACCTTGCGATCGACAGCGACATCGACGCGGTCCGCCGCAACCGCGAGAAGGGCTATCACGTCCTTTACGGCGACGTCGCGCGCGCCGAGCTGATCGAGCGGCTCGCGCTTGGCGAAGCCGATGCGCTGGTGCTGACGATGGACGACCCGGTCCTCACCGCCCGCCTTACCGCCTCGGTCCGCGCCGACAATCCCGACATCCCCATCATCGCCCGCGCCCGCGACAGCGAACATGCCGCGCGTCTTTACAAGGCGGGTGTCACCGACGCGGTCCCCGAGGCGCTGGAAGCCTCGCTGCAACTCTCCGAAGCCGTCCTTGTGGACATCGGCGTCGCCATGGGGCCGGTTATCGCGAGCATCCACCAGAAGCGCGCCGACCTGCGCGACCAGATCATGGACGAAGGCGGATTGGAATTTGCACCCAGCCTCGGGAAGCGGCGAGCCTGAACCGCCGCCACCCCGCCGCTGGCTGGGGCCTGTGTTTTCCCTGCTGAGAGTTCGAGCCGAGAGGGATTCCAAGCTACGCTGGGATGACGAACCTTGAAGCTGTTCGTCGTTATACTCGTCAGGCCGAAACGCTGGCCAGTGCGTCCTTCACCGCCGCCAGCGCCGCATCCGCCGCACCGCCGTCGGGTCCGCCGCCCTGTGCCATGTCGGGCCGGCCGCCACCGCCCTTGCCGCCCAACGCCTCGACCGCGACCTTCACGAGCTCGACCGCGGAGACGTCACCGGTCAGATCGTCGGTCACCCCGACCGCCACGCTGGCGCGCCCGTCGTTGACCGCGACGAGCGCCGCGATGCCGCTGCCGAGCTGCCCTTTCATTTCGTCGATGGTCGGGCGCAGCGCCTTGGGCTCCAGCCCTTCCACGACCTTGCCGAGGAACGGGCGTCCGGCAACGTCCTCCGGCCCCGCAGCCTGCGCGGACCCGCCGCCCATCGCCAGTGCTTTCTTGGCCTCGGCCAATTCCTTCTCGAGCCGCCGCGCATTCTCTACCAGCGTCGCGATGCGGTCGGGCACTTCGTCGGGCGCCGCCTTGAGGCTCGCCGCCGCACTGCGCAACTTGGCATCGCGGTCGAGCAGCCACTGCCGCGCCGCCTCGCCGGTAAGCGCCTCGATGCGTCGCACGCCCGAGGACACAGCGCTCTCGGACACGATTTTCAACAGCTGGATATCGCCCGTCGCATTGACGTGCGTGCCGCCGCACAATTCGACCGAATAATGCCGATCGGTCTTGCGACCCATCGAGAGCACCCGCACCTCGTCGCCATATTTCTCGCCGAACAGTGCCAGAGCGCCCGCCTCGACCGCATCGTCGGGTGCCATGAGCTGGGTGCCGACCGACTGGTTGGCGCGGATTTCCTCGTTCACTTCCGCCTCGATCGCGGCAATTTCGTCGGCGCTGAGCGAGGAGGGGTGCGAGAAGTCGAAGCGCAGTCGATCGGGTGCTACGAGGCTCCCTTTCTGCGTGACATGCTCACCGAGGATGCCGCGCAGCGCCGCGTGCAGCAGGTGCGTCGCCGAATGGTTGGCCCGCACCCGATCGCGCCGGTCGCCATCGACGTCCTGGTGCAGCGTGTCGCCGACTTTCACCGCGCCTTTCGCGACCTTTACCTGCAAGGCGTGCAGCTTGCCCAAGGGCTTGGCGGTATCGGTCACGATCCCCGCAAAGCCGTCAGCGGTAAGTTCGCCCGCATCGCCGACCTGCCCACCACTTTCGCCATAAAAGGGCGTTTGGTTGAGCACGATCTGCACCGCGTCGCCCTCTCTCGCCTCGTTGACGCTGGCACCATCCTTGAGGATCGCCTGCACCACGCCCTCGCCCGAGGTCGCGGCATAGCCGATGAATTCGGTCGCGCCATGTTCCTCGGCGAGGTCGAACCAGACCTCGTCCGACGCCTGCGCACCCGACCCCTTCCACGCCGCGCGCGCCGCGGCCTTCTGCTCAGCCATCGCGGCGTCGAAGCCCTCGCGATCGACCTCGAGCCCATCACGCCGAAGCGCGTCCTCGGTGAGGTCATATGGGAAGCCGTAGGTATCGTAGAGCTTGAACGCGGTCGCGCCGGGCAGCTTCTCGCCCTCGGCCATGTCGGCACGCGCCTCGTCGAGCAGCTTCAGCCCGTTCGCCAGCGTGCGGCGGAAGCGGACTTCCTCGCTCTCGAGCGTCTGCTCGATCAACGGCTGCGCGCGCACCAGTTTGGGGAAGGCGCCGCCCATTTCGCTCGCCAGTTCGGGCACCAGCCGGTGCATCAGCGGGTCCTTGGCGCCGAGGATATGCGCATGCCGCATCGCGCGACGCATGATCCGCCGCAGTACGTAGCCGCGTCCCTCGTTGGACGGCAGCACGCCGTCCGCGATCAGGAAGGCGCTGGAACGCAGATGGTCGGCAATGACGCGATGCGAGGCTGCGCGGTCGCCCTCGCTGTCGGTATGAGTCAGTTCCTGCGAGGCTGCGATCAGCGCCTGGAAAAGATCGATATCATAATTGTCGTGGACACCCTGCAGCACCGCCGCAACGCGCTCGAGCCCCATTCCCGTATCGACCGAGGGTTTGGGCAGGTCGGAGACGATCTCGTCATTGGCCTGCACGAACTGCATGAAGACGAGGTTCCAGATCTCGACGAAGCGGTCGCCGTCCTCGTCGGGGCTGCCCGGAGGCCCCCCGGGGATATGGTCGCCATGGTCGTAGAAGATCTCGCTGCATGGACCGCACGGTCCATCGGCGCCCATCGCCCAGAAATTGTCCTTGGTGGCGATGCGGATGATCCGCTCTTCCGGCAGGCCCGAAATCTTGCGCCACAGGTCGAAGGCCTCGTCGTCGGTATGATAGACCGTCGCGGTCAGCTTGTCCGGCGACAGCCCCCACTCCTTCGTCAGCAGCGTCCACGCATGATGGATCGCCTGCTCCTTGAAGTAATCGCCGAAAGAGAAATTGCCGAGCATCTCGAAAAAGGTGTGGTGCCGCGCGGTATAGCCGACGTTGTCGAGATCGTTGTGCTTGCCGCCCGCCCGCACGCATTTCTGGCTCGAGGTCGCGGTCGAATAGGGCCGCGTCTCGAGCCCGGTGAACACGTTCTTGAACGGCACCATGCCCGCATTGACGAACATCAGCGTCGGGTCGTTGTGCGGAATGAGCGGCGCGGAGGCGACGCGCTCGTGTCCTTGTCCGTCAAAATAGTCGAGGAACGAGCGGCGGATGTCGTTGGTCGAGGTCATGGGGGTCGATGTATGCGTCTTGCTGCGTTGCGGCAAGACACGAAGAAGCGGACGACATCGCTGCCGCCCGCTTCCCGTACGCCCCTTTTTTGGCGCTTCCTAGCTGTAGATATCGTAGCTGTCGGTGATGAGATAGCTCTCCGGATCCACCGCATAGACATAGCCATCGGCATAGCGATAGTTGACGTCTGGCCGTTCCACGAACCGCGCGCGATACTGCTGCGGCACATTGTAGACGCCGTAGTTGGACGGCATCGGCTGACCGACGGAAAGCGGCTGCCCGGTCACCAACGAGACCAATGCGGTGATCAACTGGGTCGTCGGATCGACGCGATAGATGGCGTCGTTCGCGTAGCGATACTGATAGTCCGACGTGTCATAGTAGAGACCCTGGTAGCCATAGGGCACGTTATAGTCCGGATAGTCCGTCGGCCAAGGTGAACCCACCATATAGTCGGCCTCGTACAGAGGATATCCGTTGGTCACATAGCGCGTGCGCGGGTCGATTTCGTAGACGTAGCCGTCGTCGTAGCGATACCAACTGTCATCGGTGTCGTAATACCGATCGCGGTAGTTTGTGGGGACGTTGTAGACGTCATATCCCATCGGCATCCGCTGGCCGACCGTGAAATTCTGCCCCGTCAGCAGCGCGGCGACTGCGGTGATCAGCTGTGTCGTCGGATCGACCCGATACACGGCCGGTCCCATGGTCCGGTAGTAGCTGGTCGACGTTGGATAATAAGCGCCCTGATAGCCGTAGGGCACATATCCCTGGTCGTAATAGCTCGGCACCGTGCGTCCGATATAGCGCGGACTGTAATAGGTCGGGATGACCGAACGGACGATGTTGCGCGTACGGTCGATGCGATAGATGGCATCGAGGTCGCGGTCGTAGCGATAATAGGTATTGCGATCGTCCTGATAGCGGGTGCGATAGGCGCGCGGCAGGCGCGGCTCGTACCAATCGCGCTCGATCCGGCTGCCGGTGCGCACGAAGCGGACCGGTGCATCGCGAACCGTCCGGACGACGGCGCGGCGATCACCTTTCTCGATCCAGTCGCGATAGGCTTCGCGCTGGGCATAACGGCGCTCGGCGCGCTTTTCGGCCTGCTTGAGCTGCTTCTTCACGGCCTTGCGATGGTCGCGAATATCCTCGCGGCGATCGCGGCGGATCTCGGCGATACGCTGCTGACGCAGGTCACGACCCCGTTCGACCCGACGTTCCATCGCGCGGTCGGCACGGCGCTCGTTGGCGCGCTGCTGAAGGCGGCGTTCCTGCGCGACCTGGGCGCGACGATCGTCGAAACGCTGCTGCTGGGTGCGCTCGACGCGGTGCTCCTGCAGACGCTGTTCCCGTCGTTGCTGGACACGCTGTTCCTGGCGACGCTCTACGCGACGTTCTTGCCGGCGCTCAGCCTGTCGCTGTTCGGCACGCTGCTGCTGACGCAGATTGGCACGGCGCTCCTGCGCACGTTCGGCTTGACGCTGCTGGGCGCGCTGTTGCTGACGTTCGGCCTGGCGTTGCTGGGCACGCTGTTGCGCACGCTGCTGTTGCCGCTCCTGCGCGCGCTGCGCCTGACGTTCCTGCGCGCGAGCCTGCTGGCGCTGTTCGGCGCGCTGTTGCTGACGCTCCTGAACCCGTGCCTGCTGGCGCTGCTGGGCGCGCTGTTGCTGACGCTCCTGCGCCCGAGCCTGTTGGCGCTGCTGGGCACGCTGCTGCTGACGCTCCTGCGCCCGATTGGCCTGTTGACGATCGACGCGCTGCTGCTGCCGGTCGGGCCGTGCATCGCGCTGCTGTCGCTGGGCGCGTTGCTGCTGGCGCTCGGCGCGCTTGTCCTTCTTCGCGTCCCGATCCTGATCGGCTTGCGGGGGCCGGGCTTCGGCGGATGCGCCCATCGGCGCTGCCAGCGCGAATGCCGCGACCGACGCGATGAGTATGTTCTTGTTGATGGTCATGAACGACCTCCTCGGACTACTTTTCTTATCCCTTACAATAGCACGCGAGCATGATCGCTCCCTGAACCCAAGGATGAAATTGGCGGTTTCGTCCCGTTCCTTCCACCGCCCAACGTAACTGTAGGCTGGCGTTCAGTTTAGCGCGGAGTTACCGGTCGTCGTATGACGACACGCCGCCACCCTCTCCGCCGCCTGACGATCTGGCTCCTCTGGTTCGTGCTGCTGATGTTTCTCGCGAGCATCGCCTGGGTGGCGATTTACCGCATCGTGCCGGTTCCGATCACCGCGACCATGATCATGGATGACAACGACCTGACGAAGGACTGGGAGCCGCTCGAACGGATCGACCGCGACATGGTCCGCGCGGCTATCGCGGCCGAGGACGGGAAGTTCTGCAGCCACAAGGGATTCGACTGGGAAGCGATCGAGAATGCACGGCGGCGCAATGCCGAGGGCGGGCGCATTCGCGGCGGTTCGACGATCAGCCAACAGACCGCCAAGAATGTCTTCCTCTGGCAAGGGGGCGGATATGTTCGCAAAGGCGTCGAAGCCTATTTCACCTTCCTGATCGAACGGCTTTGGGGGAAGCGGCGGATCATGGAAGTCTATCTCAACGTCGCCGAGACGGGGATCGGCACCTATGGCGTCGCCGCCAGCGCGGAGCGTTATTTCGACAAGGACGCCTCCAACCTATCGGGGCGCGAGGCGGCAGCGATCGCGGCAGTCCTGCCGCTGCCCAAGGAGCGCCCGGGACGCAATCCGAGCGGTTTCACCGCACGCTACGGGTCGACCATCGCATCGCGGATCGGGGTGGTGGAACGTGATGGCCTCGATGCGTGTGTCTATCCTGAAGGAGCACGCATCATGGATAACGATACCCCCGAACAGCCTCAACCCGATCCGGCCCCGCGTCCGCAGCCCGCGACGCCCGGACCCGACCAGGACCCCGCGCCGCAGGAAACGCCGATGGAAGAGCCGATGCCCGATCCGGTCGATCCTGCCCCCAGCGAGACGCCCCCGCTCGAGGCCCCCGCGGAAACCCCGCCCCTGACGCCGGACAGCGTTCCCGAAGTCTAACCGGCTGCCGAATATACGAGTTGCGGTCGCTGCGGCTCGTCGGTCGATAGGGCGACATTGTTGTCGCCGAGGAGCCTGGACAGGCGGTCCGCGCAATCGGCGTCGAGCGAAAAGGTCCGTCCCAACATGATTTCGGCGGTTCGGCCATCGCCGACGGGAACCGCGACGACGACGGTTCCGCGCCCGCCCTCCTCCAACGCGTCGCGCAGCGTGGTGAGCGCGGCGCCGTCCTCGATCGTCACGTCGAGGCGAAGGCGCTGGTTGCTGGCGAGCGACGAGAAGGGCGTAAAGCTGCGGACGGTCACGCGGACGTCTTCTTCCCCTTCGCGCCGATCGAGTTCGGCCGCGATCAGTCCGGCCTCGCCCGATTTGGCGGCCTCCTCGATCGCCGCCGAGGCTTCATCGTCGAAACACATGGCGGTGAACTGACCCGACGGGTCGGACAGCGTAGCCATCATGTAGCGGTTGCCGCGGGCCGACGTGCGCCAGCGTGCCTCTTCGACCAGTCCCGCCATTTTCGCAGCCGCGCGCGAACCCGGCTGGACGTTGAGTTGACCCAATTCGGCATGGCGCCTGACCTTGTGCGCGGCGACCAGATGCGCCTGCGCCTCGACCGGGTGCGAAGAGAAATAGAAGCCGAAGGCGTCGCGCTCGGCCCCCATCCGCTCGGCGAGATTCCATTCGGCCTGCGGCAAGCGGATCGCCGCCATGTCCGGCTCTGCCTCACCGCCGAACAAGGTCGCCTGCCCGCTCATCCGATCCGACGCTGCGGACTGGGCATGGCGCAGGATCGTCTCGGCCCCGGCATGCACTTCGGCGCGATTGTCGTTGAAGGCGTCGAACGCGCCCGCGCCCGCCAGCGCTTCCAACTGGCGGCGGTTGAGGAGCCGCGGATCGATGCGTCCCGCAAAATCCTCCAGACTTGCGAATTTTCCGTTGGCGTCGCGCTCCTGTGTCAATTGCTCCATGGCCTTTTCGCCAACGCCCTTGAGCGCACCCAGCGCGTAGCGAACCGCCAGCTTGCCATCGGGGCCGTCCTGCACGTCGAACTCGGCCATCGCCTCGTTGATCGTCGGTGCGAGCACCTCGATGCCCGAGCGCCGTGCATCGTCCACGAAGAGCGCCAACTTTTCGGTGAGATTGATGTCGTAGCTCATCGAAGCGGCATAGAATTCCGCCGGGTGGTGCACCTTGAGCCACGCGGTGTGATAGGCGACCAGCGCATAGGCAGCAGCGTGCGACTTGTTGAAGCCATAGCCCGCGAACTTGTCGATCAAGTCGAAGAGTTCGTTGGCCTTGGCGGCGTCGATGTCGTTCCTGGCGGCCCCCTCGACAAAACGCGCGCGTTGCTTGTCCATCTCGGCCTGGATCTTCTTGCCCATCGCGCGGCGCAGAAGGTCGGCCTCGCCGAGGCTGTAGCCCGCGAGCACCTGCGCGGCCTGCATCACCTGTTCCTGATAGACGAAGATGCCGTAGGTCTCGCTCAGCACCTCCTCGAGCATGGGGTGCGGATAGGCGATTTCCTTGCGCCCGTTCTTGCGGTCGCCGAACAGTGGGATGTTGTCCATCGGGCCCGGGCGATAGAGCGAGACGAGCGCGATGATGTCGCCGAAATTGGTCGGGCGAACGGCCGCCAGCGTGCGCCGCATCCCTTCCGATTCCAGCTGGAAGACGCCGACCGTGTCGCCGCGCTGGAGCAATTTGTAGACCTCGGGATCGTCCCACGCGAGGGCGGCATAGTCGATCGTGACGCCCTTCTTGGCGCACAGGCGCGCGCCTTCCTTGAGCACCGACAGCGTCTTCAATCCGAGGAAGTCGAACTTGACGAGCCCGGCCTGCTCGACATGCTTCATGTCGAATTGCGTCACCGGCATGTCCGAGCGCGGGTCGCGGTAGAGCGGGACGAGGCGGTCGAGCGGTCGGTCGCCGATGACGACGCCGGCGGCGTGGGTCGAGCTGTGCCGCGGCAGGCCTTCGAGCTTGGTCGCCAGGTCGAACAGGCGCTTCACGTCCGCGTCCGATTTCACCTCCGCGGCCAGTTCGCTCACGCCGTTCAAGGCGCGCTTCAGATCCCACGGGTCGGTCGGATGGTTGGGGACCAGCTTGGCGAGCCGGTCGACATGTCCATAGCTCATCTGCAGAACGCGTCCGGTGTCCTTGAGCACCGCGCGCGCCTTCAATCGCCCGAAGGTGATGATCTGGGCGACCTTGTCGCGCCCGTATTTCTCCTGGACGTAGCGGATCACGCGGTCGCGCTTGGTTTCGCAGAAATCGATGTCGAAGTCGGGCATCGATACGCGCTCGGGATTGAGGAAGCGTTCGAAGAGCAGTTTGAGTTCTAATGGGTCGAGGTCGGTGATCGTCAGCGCCCACGCCACTGCACTGCCCGCGCCCGACCCGCGGCCCGGCCCCACCGGAATGTCATTGTCCTTGGCCCACTGGATGAAGTCGGCGACGATCAGGAAGTAGCCCGAGAAGCCCATGTTCGCGATGATCTCGAGCTCGAAGTCGAGGCGCTCGCGATAAGGCGTCTTTTCGGCCTCGGCCTTGCCGGCGATGCGGGCCTCGAGACCCGCATGCGCCGCCTTTCTGAGCGCTTCGTCCTCGTCGTCCGACATGGTCGGCAAGATCGGGCGGCGGTCGGGCGCGGCGATCGCGCAGCGCTGGGCGATGACCCCGCTGTTGGCGACCGCATCGGGGAGGTCGTCGAAGAGGCCCTCGATTTCGCTTTTTCCCTTCAGCCAGGCTTCGGGCGAACTGGTCGTGCGGTCGGGGTTGTCGACCTGGCTCGAGCTCGCGATGCAGAGCATGGCGTCATGCGCAGCGTGGAAGTCGGGCGTCGAATAGTGCGCGGGATTGGTGGCGACGAGCGGCCAGTCCTTGGCATCGGCGAGTGCGATCAGCCGCGCTTCGGCCGCATCCTCGACGGGATGGCCGCGCCGCGAAATCTCGATGTAGAAACGGTCCTCGAACATCGACGCCAGCCGGGTCGCCATCGCCTCGGCCTTGTCGTCCTGCCCGTCGGCATAAAGCCGCGCGAGCGCACCCTCGCCGCCCCCCGACAAAGCGATCAGCCCTTCGGTGCGCGCCGCCAACTGCTCGAGCGTCACATGCGCATCCTGCTCGACGGGACGGTCGAGGTGAGCGGCGGAGACGAGACGGCAGAGATTGTCGTACCCGGCCTCGTCCTGCGCGTAGAGCGGCAACCAGTCGATCGCCTTGCCGTCGCCCATGTCTTCGGGACGTTTGACCGCGAGCAATGTGCCGATGATCGGCTGGACGCCCTCGGCAAAGGCCGCCTTGGAGAAACCCATCGCCGCGTAAAGGCCGTTGCGATCACACAGGCCCGCGGCGGGAAAGCCAAGATCCTTCGCGCGCGAGGCGATCGCCTTGGGCTCGATCGCTCCCTCCAGCATGGTGAAGCTCGAGAAAATGCGCAGGGGAACGTAGGTCATTACGCGACTATGGCCCGCGGGGGGCGCGACGCCAACCGACTTATCCACAGATTTTGGAACCACTTAGGCGAAACTGAGACCCGGTCCGAGCTTGCCGTCGTGGAGGCGCACCACCCGGTCCATCCGCGCGGCGAGATCCTCGTTATGCGTCGCGACCAGCGCCGCCGAACCCTCGGCGCGAACGAGTTCGAGGAAGGCGGCGAACACCCGTTCGCTGGTCGCTTCGTCGAGATTGCCCGTGGGTTCGTCCGCAAGTACCAGCGGCGGCCGGTTGGCGAGCGCACGCGCCACCGCCACGCGCTGCTGTTCGCCGCCCGACAGTTTGGACGGGCGATGGTCGAGCCGTTCCCCCAGCCCCAGGCGTGTCAGCAGGTCGCGCGCGCGGAATTCCGCGCCCTCGCGGTCCATGCCGTGGATGAGCTGCGGCAGCACCACATTCTCCATCGCGTCGAAGTCGGGAAGCAAATGGTGGAACTGGTAGACGAACCCCAGCGTGTCACGGCGCATGTCGGTGCGATCCTCGGCATTGAGGCGCGAAGCCTCGGTGCCCGCGATGCGGATCGATCCGTCGAACCCGCCCTCGAGCAATCCCACCGCCTGCAAAAGCGTCGACTTGCCCGAGCCGGACGGCCCCAGCAGACCGACGATCTCGCCCGGCTGGATGGTCAGATCGACGCCGCGCAGAACGTCGATGGTGACGTGACCCTGCGTGAAGGAGCGCTTCAGGTCGCGCGTCTGGAGAACCGGCTCACTCATAACGCAATACCTCGACGGGATCGGTCTGCGCCGCCTTGCGCGCGGGGAACAGCGTCGCGAGGAAGATCAGGACCAGGGTCGTGACGATGATCGCGGCCACTTCCACCGGATCGGTCTTTGCCGGCAGGTTCGAGAGGAAGCGGACGCTCGGATCCCATAGATCCTGTCCGGTCAGGAACTGAATGAAGTCCACGACTTGCTGACGGAACAGCAGGAATAGCGTGGCAAGGATGATGCCAAGCCCGATGCCCACCAGCCCGATCAACAGCCCGACCGTCATGAACACGCGCGTCATGCCTTTCTTGCTCGCACCCATCGTGCGCAGAATGGCGATATCGCGGCGCTTGGCACGCACCAGCATGATGAGCGAGGAAGCGATATTGAAGGCCGCCACTAGGATGATGATCGAGACGACCACGAACATCACGACCCGCTCGACCTCGAGCGCCTCGAACAGGGCCGAATTCATCTGACGCCAGTCGACGAGCACACCGTTGCCCGCGATCAGGGAATCGAGGGGCGCGACGATCTCGCGCACGCGATCGGGATTGTCGACTTCGATCTCGACCATCGCGACATCGTCACCGAGCATGAGCAGCGTCTGCGCGTCCTCCATCGGCATCATCACGAACGCCTTGTCGTAATCGTAGACGCCGACCTCGAAGATCGCCGCCACGCGGTAGGTGACGATGCGTGGGACGGTGCCGACCGGCGTCGTCCGCCCCTCGGGACTGATGAGCTGGATCTCCGATCCCGGATAGGCCCCCAGCGCGCTCGCAAGCCGCGCGCCGATCGCGACATTGTCGCTACCCGGACGCAGTTCGGCGAGGTTACCGGCGATGATATTCTCGGTGATGAGCGGGTTGGAGCGAATGTCCTCCATGCGGTTGCCGCGGAGCAGCACCCCCTCCACCCGCCCGTTGGCAGACGCCATCAGCGGCTGTTCGATGAGGGGCGTCGCGTCCACGACGCCTGGGAGTTTGATCGCCTCGTCCGAGACTTCCTCCCAGTTCGATAGACGCCCGTTGAAACCGTTGACGATCGCATGACCGTTCAAGCCCACGATCCGGTCGAACAAATCGGCACGGAAACCGTTCATGACGCTCATCACGCTGATGAGCGCGAAAACGCCCAACGCCACGGCAACGACCGAAAAGCCTGCGACGACGAAGATGAAGCCTTCGCCCTTGTGGGGAAGGAGGTAACGCCGAGCGATCATTCGCTCGTGGGGTGCAAGGATCATGAGGCGAACTTGGCGATGGCGTCCTGAACGGACAATGATTGCTTCTCGCCGGTCCCGCGCTTGTTGACCTCGACGACGCCGTCCTTGAGGCCGCGCGGCCCGATGATGATCTGCCAGGGCAGCCCCATCAGGTCCATGCCGCCCAATTTCACGCCGCCGCGCTCGTCGCGGTCGTCGTAGAGCGTGTCGACGCCTGCGGCGTTCAGCGCATCGTAGATGCTCTCGGCGGCAGTAACAGAGTCCTCGTCATCGGCGCGCATGGTGACGATGCCGACACGCCACGGTGCGACGGCTTCCGGCCAGACGATGCCATTCTCGTCATGGCTCGCCTCGATGATCGCGCCGACGAGACGCGAGACACCGACGCCATAGCTGCCCATCAGCGGGTTGAGCATGTTGCCGTCGGGGCCCGAAACCTTGAGGTCCATCGCCTTGGAATATTTGTCGCCGAAGAAGAAGATGTGGCCGACTTCGATCCCGCGGCTCGCCTGGATGGCATCGCCGTGGGCCGCCTCGCGCTCCTCGTCGCGCATCTCGTCGGTCGCGGCATAGCGATCGGGATGCTCGATCATTCGCGCGTAGAAATCGTCGAGCGCATCGCCGTCGTCGGTGTCGAACTCGGTCGCCTCGATCAACGGCTGCTCGTCCCAGACCTTATGATAGAAGACCTCGCTCTCCCCCGTTTCGGCGAGGACGATGAATTCGTGACTGAGCTTGCCGCCGATGGGGCCGGTGTCGGCACGCATCGGAATCGCCTTCAGTCCCATCCGGTCGAAAGTGCGCGTGTAGGCGATCAACTGCTTGAGGTAGCTCTTGCGCCCCGCGGCCTCGTCGAGATCGAAGCTGTAGGCGTCCTTCATCAGGAATTCCCGCCCACGCATCACGCCGAAGCGGGGGCGCACTTCGTCGCGGAACTTCCACTGGATATGATAGAGCATCGCCGGCAGGTCGCGGTAGCTCTTGGCATAATCGCGGAAAATGGCGGTGAGCATTTCCTCGTTGGTCGGCCCGTAGAGCATCTCGCGGTCGTGGCGGTCGGTGATGCGCAGCATCTCGGGTCCGTAGGCGTCGTAGCGGCCCGATTGCTGCCACAGGTCGGCCGACTGGATCGTCGGCATCAGCATTTCCTGCCCGATCCGGTCCTGTTCCTCGCGCACGATCTGCTCGATCTTGCGAAGGACGCGAAGGCCGAGCGGCAGCCAGGCATAGATGCCACTCGACGTCTGACGCACGAGGCCCGCCTGCAGCATCAGCTTGTGGCTGACGATTTCGGCGTTGGAGGGGCTCTCCTTGAGGACGGGAAGGAAGGATCGGGACAGGCGCACGGGGTCGGTCTTTCATGCAAGGAGGTCGCGCCCCCTCTAGAGGGCGCAAGGCGTGCTGACAATGTCCGTGCCGAAGCGTTGCGGCAACGCCACAGAAATCAAGAAAGCGCAGCGATCCGCGCCGAAGGGGGTGACAAAAGTGTCGCTATGAGCCTAGCCCAAAGCCTGTCCGGAGACGAACTCGCTCTTCGTTGCCGGTCATTGGGGGCTGACGAGCAATCGTCACGCAAGGACGCCCGGGCACCTCCACTGCCCGGGCGTTTCTCGTTTGTGGCGGGCCCTTTGGGAACGCAGATCCTCCCTCGAGCACTGACGAGCCGACCGAGGCCGAAGCTGGAGAGTCCGAATGCACGACCTGATGCGAACCATTGCCGGGATCATCGAAGCCTGCGGGGTCGGGATTATCGTCGTCGGGTTGATCGCTTCGACCGCGATGTTCCTGCTGCGAATCCGCGACAAGAGCGCGCGGCGCGAGGCTTTCGAAAATTACCGCGCTAACCTCGGCCGCGGGATTTTGCTCGGGCTCGAATTCCTGATTGCTGGCGACATCATCTATACGATCACCTCGCCGCTAACCCTGGAGAGCGTCGGGCTTCTGGCGATCGTGGTCCTGATCCGGACCTTCCTGTCCTTCAGCCTCGAGACGGAAATCGAAGGTGTCCTGCCCTGGAAGCGGCGCTACGTGAACGAGAACGACGAACAGGTTCGCTAAAGGGGCGGCAACCATCGCCCTCACCCGGACATTCACGTGGGGACTGCGGTCCGAGCGATCGCTCAAACCCCTGCAGGACATCGTCATGAACATTCTCATCGCCGGCGCGACCGGCAATACCGGCAAGCGCCTCGCCAACCAGCTTTCCAATGACGGCCACCGCGTCATCGCGCTTCACCGGAAATCGTCCGATCTCGACGGACTGCCGTCCGATGCGGAATTGCGAACGGCTGATCTGACGAATCTTCCCGACGACGTCTGTGACGGCGCGGACGTCGTGATCTTCGCCGCCGGTTCGGGCGGGGATACGGACGATGAAATGACCGACAAGGTCGATCGCAAGGGCGCGATCGCACTGATCGATCGCGCACAGGCTTCGCAGGCGAGCCGCTTCGTCATGCTCAGTTCGGTGGGCGCCGACGACCCGGACCCGCAGTCCGATCTCGCCTGCTATCTACAGGCCAAGCACGATGCCGACGAGCATCTCAAGGCAGCCGCCATCGATCATGTCATCCTGCGCCCGGTCGCTCTGACGGACGACGAAGGTTCGCGCGACGTCGTGCTGGGCGAGGACGTCGATCCGTCCGCAAAGGCGCATCGCGGAGATGTCGCCGCCGTGCTCGCCCGCGCGGCGACCGAGGACGAACTGGTCGGCCGGACGGTCCTGATGCAAAGCGCCTGATCGCGCCGCGCCTCGCATGCACATGTCGATGGGTGGGATGAATGGTAGCGGAAGGAGGGACTTGAACCCCCGAAACGCGGATTATGGTTCCGCATGATCGGCCTAGTTTCGCGCCATTATCCAGCCGCGTATTCCCTCCGTGTTTCTCTCAAAAGTAAGGTAGTCCGACTCCGAAGGCACAAAAAGCAAATATGGCTGAGACCAATACTTTCTCGGCGACGAATCGTCGAACCTCACATCGCTAAACACTTATGGAACGACAGAGACCAAATTCTGGCGCTCGCCACCCCTTAATTTAATTAACGCGATTAATAGCACCGTTTTGGGTCTATCGTATTGATCCAAAACGGATATCGTTCATTGTCGTGATGCTCGGATTTTTCGGTGGCGCTTGCCGCCTTGTGAGGGGTCGAGCCTTGTCCAAATATCGAGACTTCCGGGTCATCGAAGGTTCGATAGAGCCTAGCAGCGCGTCGGAGGTCGACGAGTTGCTCGCCGATTTGCGACGAGTATTGCACGACCCCTCTGTGATTGACGCTCGGATTCGCCGTGAAATCGATGCCCGGGTGCAAACTGCGCGTCGCCACCGTCAACAGAGGCGCGATTATTTCGACGAAGGACTTTTCGGTGAGCCGTGCTGGGACATGCTCTTGGAGCTCTTCGATGCGGAGCTGAAACAGGTCCGAGCTACCATGGCCTCATTGGCTGCCGCCGCTAACGTGCCAGGCACCACTTCTATTCGACAGATATCTCGCTTGGTCGCAGCTGATTTAGCTACACGTCAGGTCGATCCACAGGACGGAAGACGCGTTCTGGTGCGAATAAGTCCGAGGGGCTGCGGCCGGATGCTCGCTTACTTCGGAAGCTTGACGGTATGAGCCGGACATTCCCGCCTCCGAAAAGCGGGGTGCAGCCTCCCCAATCGCGTGGCGAGCCGGTGGCATATCAGGGCGAGGTTCTCGAGGGGAACGACGGTTACATGTTCCAATGCCGTCTGTCTGCACAGTTGATCAACCTGGAAGATTTCATACCCCAAGACGAGCTGATCGGTCCTACCGTCTGGCTTGTGCGTTATGAGCGCAGCGATGGTTGGACTGACATCGAAGGCATCTACGCGCTTCGCCAAGGGGAGCTTTGGGATCGTGATGTTTTGAGACTAGACAGTGGCACATTTAGTCGTCTGCGTTCCAAGCTGAAGCGACGATAGATGGTAGCGGAGGAGGGACTTGAACCCCCGACACGCGGATTATGATTCCGCTGCTCTAACCAGCTGAGCTACTCCGCCCCAATTCCAAGGGCTATCGCGACCGTGGCAGCAGCCTCGGTGCGATGCGGTTGCGAGCCTATAGAAGCGCCGTGCGGGCGCGTCAATCGCTCCGTCGAAAACCGCGGAACCGCGGGTCGATCCGTGTCGTTGCCATGCCGAAATCGATCAAAGAAAGTCATCGCATATGGAACCCGCAACCCCGCTCGACACGCTCTGCCGCATCATCATCCGCGCCCGCGAGAACGAGGCGCAGGTCGCCACCAATTACGATGCCGACGAAGATCCCGACAATGTCGACGGTGATGACGAGGACGAGGCCTATTCGGTGCTCGACGACGACATCAACACCAGTGTGGAGGAAGAATTGATGGGCATCATCGAGGACCTTGCCGACGACCAGCAGGCCGAACTGATGGCGTTCGTGCTTGTGGGACGGGGCGACTACGACCCCAATGATTGGGACGAGGCTCTCGAGGCGGCAGCCGAGGAAAGCGATATTCCCGAAGCCCTGATGGAAACGCCGATGCTTGCCTCGATGCTCGAAAGCGGGATGGCCTCGTTCGATCTCGATTGCGACGGCGTGGGCCAGATCAGCTGACGCGGGCCTTCCCGCGGAAACGCCAGGTCCCGATCTCTTCCCAGGGCCCGCCCAAATAGCGATTGAGTGTCAGCCCCACGATGTCGAGATCGCGGGGTTCGAATGTGTCGCGTTTCTTTGCCAGCAGCACCTTGGCAGTGCCGGGCTTGACCTTGTTCTGGATGGTGACATGCGGTCGCCATCCGCCTGCGTCCTGCGCGCTCAGCAGCCCCTCGAACCTGTCCGCGATCATGCCGCGAAGGCGCTGGAACTCCTCGGAGCGAACGCGATAGGCGACGCCCCTTCCCAGCGACATGACTTCCGGAATTTCCGCCCGCGGTGCCATATGGTCGCGGGCGAGCTCGGAGAGAAACCGCGCCGCTTCATCCTCGCAACTCGGCGGTAGGGCATGAAACATCGTGAGGTGCGCGGTCAGGACGTTGCGTTCGGGGGGGAAATGTTCCTGTCGCTCCGCATCCAGCCATGCGAGGTCGCGCTTGCCGATGGCGGCGGTGACGATCAGCGCGCCGCTCATCCGATCCGCACCTGGCTTCCCAACTCGACCACGCGGTTCGGCGGGAGCTTGAAATAGGTCATCGCGCTCTCCGAATTGCGCAGCATCCACGCGAACAGCTTCTCGCGCCACCCCGCCATGTCCGAAGCCTTCGATGGCAGCAGAGTCTGCCGTCCGAGGAAATAGCTGGTTTCCATCTGTCGGCACGGCCCCCCGACGCCTTTGACATGCTGGAGCGCTTCGGGAAGGTCGATGTCTTCCATGAAGCCGTAGTGCAGGACGCAGCGATAGAAGTTGCGGTCGAACGCAGTGGTTTCGGCGCGCTTTGCGGGGTCGACCTGCGGCGTGTCGGCGATCTTGACCGTGAGCAGCACGGTCCGGTCGTGAAGCACCTTGTTGTGTTTCAGGTTGTGAAGCAGCGAGGAAGGGACGCCTTCGGTGGAGGTCGTCAGGAAGATGGCGGTGCCGGGCACGCGCGCAACGCTCTTGCCGATCGACTTGAGGAACATGTCGACGCTCATCACCTCGCGGTCGAGGCGTTCGCGCAGCAACTTGCGCCCGCGTGCCCAAGTCGTGAGCAAGGTGAAGGCGACCGCGCCGATCAGCAGCGGCACCCACCCCCCTTCGGGGACCTTGAGGAGGTTGGCGCCGAAATAGAGGATATCGACGGTGAAGAAGAGGGCGAGCAACGGCAGCACATAGCGCTTGCGCCACTTCCAGAGGTAGAGCAGGACGACCGCGATCAGCACGGTGTCGATCAGCATCGCACCGGTGACCGCGATCCCGTACGCCGCTGCAAGGTTGCTCGATGAGCGGAAGGTCAGCACCAGAACGATGACCGCGATCATCAGCGCCCAGTTGATCGCGGGGATATAGATTTGGCCCGCGGCATCCTCGCTCGTGTGAAGAATGCGGAGGCGCGGAATGAAGCCGAGCTGCACCGCCTGCTGCGTCACCGAGAAGGCACCCGTGATCACCGCCTGGCTGGCGATAACGGTCGCGACCGTCACCATCAGCACCAGCGGCAGGCGCAGCATGTCCGGCGCCATGAGGAAGAAGGGATTGGCCACAAGGGTTTCGGATTGGCTGAGCGTCGGAGCCGACAGGATGAGGGCCCCCTGCCCCAAATAGTTGAGCAACAACGCGGGCATCACGAAGCGCGTCCAGGCGATCTTGATCGGTCCGCGGCCGAAATGCCCCATGTCGGCGTAGAGCGCTTCGGCACCGGTAACCGCCAGCACGACCGAGCCCAGCGCGAACAGCGCGCGTGTCGGTTCCAGCGCGAAGAAGCGACCCGCATTCCAAGGATTGAGCATCTCCCACAGTACGGCGGGATGGTCGCCGATATGCATCAGTCCGAGGATGGCGAGGACGATGAAATAGAAGATCATGACCGGAGCGAAGAACTTGGCGATCCCCGCGGTCCCGCGGCGCTGCACCGCGAACAGGCCCAGAAGAATGACGATCGCGGTCGGCAGCACGAATGGGGAGAATCCCGCACTCACTGTGGTCAGACCTTCGACTGCGGAAAGCACCGAGATCGCCGGCGTGATCATGCTATCGCCGTAGAACAGCGCCGTCGCGAAGACCCCGAGAAGGATCACCCCGCGCGACCAGGACAGGCCGCCGCCCTTGCGCGTGAACAGCGCCAGCAGGGCAAGACTGCCGCCCTCTCCATGATTGTCCGCGCGCGTGATGATCGCGACATATTTGATCGTCACGATGATCATCATCGACCAGAAGATGAGGCTGAGAACGCCGTAGATGTGCAGGGCATCGGGCGTGAGGGTGTGATGACCCGCAAAGGTCTCGCGGAAGGCGTAGATCGGCGAAGTGCCGATATCGCCGAAGACGATGCCGACCGCTCCAGCGGCCAGTTTGGTCGTCGATCCGGAAGGAGCGTGCCCCCCGTGCGTGTCGTCCATATGCGGTCGCGGCTCCCAGCCTTTCGAGTGCGGCGTCATTAGCACCGCAAATTTGGTGCAGCAATCGAGGGGGACAATCGCCTCTCGCCCCGTTATAGCGCCGCGCGAAGCATCATTCAGGAGAGAGTTTCATGCGCATCGGCGTCCCCAAGGAAATCAAGAACCACGAATATAGGGTCGGCCTTACGCCGACCTCCGTGCGCGAACTGACCTCGTTCGGGCATGAGGTCTTCATCGAGAGCGATGCCGGAATGGGCATCGACTTCTCCAATTCCGATTACGAACGCGTCGGCGCGACCATCGTGGCCGACGCCAAGACGGTGTTCGAAAAGGCCGATATGATCGTCAAGGTGAAGGAGCCTCAGGCGAGTGAGATCGCATTGCTCGAAGAGCGTCATACGCTCTTCACCTACCTTCACCTGGCTGCCGACATGCCGCAGACGCACGGCCTGATGGACTCGGGCGCGACCTGTATCGCTTACGAAACCGTGACGGGACCGAAGGGCGGCTTGCCGCTGCTCGCACCCATGAGCGAGGTCGCGGGCCGTATGTCTGTGCAGGTAGGCGCGCACTATCTCGAAAAAGAACAGGGTGGTCGCGGCGTGCTCCTCGGCGGCGTGCCGGGCGTCAATCCCGGCCGCGTCGTCATCCTCGGCGGCGGCGTTGCGGGCATCAATGCGGCGATGATGGCGACCGGCCAGCGCGCCGACGTCACGATCTTCGACGTGTCCAACGAGAAGATGGCCGACCTCGACCTTCATTTCGGCTCGACCATCAAGACCCAATATTCGACCATCGAGGCGATCCAGCGGGAAATCGCCAAGGCGCATCTCGTCATCGGCGCGGTCCTGGTGCCGGGCGATGCGGCCCCCAAGCTCATTACGCGCGAAATGCTTTCGACCATGAAGCGCGGCGCGGTGATGGTCGATATCGCGATCGACCAGGGCGGCTGTTTCGAAACCTCGAAAGCCACGACCCACGATGATCCCGTCTACGAGGTCGACGGCGTCATCCACTATTGCGTTGCAAACATGCCGGGCGCCGTCGCGCGGACGAGCACGTTTGCGCTCAACAACGCGACCCTTCCGCATGTCATCCGCCTCGCCAATCGCGGCGCGAAAGATGCCATGGCCTACGACCCGCATCTCGCGAACGGATTGAATGTGTCGGGCGGCAAGATCCGGCACAAGGCGGTCGCCACCGCGCTGGCCCTGCCTTACGACCCCGTCGAAGCCTGAACCTGCATTCTCGCGATCTCCAGGGCGCCGTCGATCAAGCGGCGTCGTGGAGTTTGCTCAGGGTTGGACGCGGCGAGTGCCACCAGTTCGGGCAGGGCGTCCTCGCCCTCGCCCGCGCGCACCTGCGCGAGCGCCCGGAAGAAGCGCGGCCCCGGCGCGTCCTGTCCCAGCTCGACCGCGCGCTCGAAGGCGAGCCTGGAGGCGGGGGTCAGCGTTCCAGAGTGATCGGCGAGCGCCATGCCGTAGAGCGACCAGAGGGCAAAGTTGCGCGGATGCTCGCGCAGTGCGCTCGCGTAAAGTTTGGCGGCATCGCCCGTTTTGCCGCGAGCGGTGAAACTGTCGGCGAGAATGCCCCATTGCTCGACACGGTTGAACCGGCCGTAGAATGCCTCGCGGGCTCCCTTCAGCACCATCGGCGGTGCCGGGTCGGGGCGCGCGGCGACCGGTTTGGCATCGAGCCCCGGACGCCCCATCAAGGCGTACCCTGCCCCGCCGAAGAGCATCGCTGCGATTCCCAGCGTCAAAACCGGACCGCGAGCGCCCCGCCACCACAAGAAAGCGGTCGAGACCACGATCATCATCGCCACGGGGAGATAGACCGTCATTGCTCCGAGCCTTTGAAGCGGCGCCGAACCATCCACCCCGCCAACAGCAGCAGGAGAACCGGCGCAGCGAAGAGCGGCCATGCGACCGGGTCGTCGGTCACCGGACGATAGCTGACGACATTGCCGTAGCGATCGATCAGCCAGCCACGGATTTCGGCGGGGCTGTCGCCCGCCGCGAGGCGCGCACGCACGAGGGCGCGCATGTCCCCCGCCATATCGGCTTCGCTCTCGGCGATCGACTGGCCCTCACAGGTCAGGCAGCGCAATTCCTCCATGAGGCTCACCGCCTCACGTTCGAGCGCGGGGTCCTGAAGTTGCGCATAGGCATAATCGGGGGTTGCCGCAGCAAGCAGAAGCGGGAGGAACATCACCGGAGCGCCTCGACTTTCTCGATGATCGACGCGACATCGTCGGCCTCGATCGGGCCCTGCCAATGCGCTCGGATGACACCCGAGCCGTCGAGAAGGAAGGTTTCCGGAACACCTGTCGCACCGAACGCGAAACTCGCCTCGCTCTCGGGGTCGCCGCCGATGCGCTCGAACGGATCGCCATGGTCGACGAGAAACTCCGCGACGGCAGCCGGTTCGTCGCGCACCGCAATGCCGTCGATCGCGATTCCCGATGCGGCCAGTCGCTCAAGCTGCGGTGCCTCGCCGATACAGGGGACGCACCAGCTGCCGAACAGGTTGACGAGCCGTGGCTCGCCGGTCGCGAAACTCGTGATCGATGATTTGTCGTCGAGGACGGCCTCCAAAGCGAGGTCGGGGGCCTGTCGTCCGACCAGCTGGCTACTGATGGACGGTTCTCCGGCAGGTGCGGCGAGGCGCCACGCGAAGAAGCCGAACAGCGCGACGACGAGCAACAGGGGCGCGAGGCGCTTTACCATGATCGCGCCTTCCGATAGCCGCTCGGCTCCGTGTCCCGCGCGGCAAGCGCCTTGCGCGCGCTACTGAGGCCCCGGCCTGCGAGCGAGATCATGCCCCCAAGCGCGATCAGCGCGCCGCCCAGCCAGATGAGGGTGACGAACGGCTTCCACCACAGTCGCACCTGCCACCCCTCGCCAAGGCTGCCATTGCCCACGGTCGCGTACAACTGGCCGTCCCACTCGGTGCGCAGCGCACTTTCGCTGGTCAAGGTCGGAGGCGCGTTGAAGAGTCGTTGTTGCGGGAGGAGTTCCGAGGCGCCGCCGCCGCGGGTCACGACCAGTCGCGCTTCGACCGCGCTCCAGTTGGGGCCCGCCACAGGGCGTACGTCGCGCAATTCCGCCGTCCACGGCCCCACCTGAGTACGATCACCGATCTCCATGATGGCGAGGCGCTCGCTCGTGAAAGCACTCTCGCTGGCGATGCCGATCGTAAGCAACGCAACGCCCAGATGGGCGACGACCATCGCCCAGACGGACGCCGGCGTTCGCAGGAGGCGCCGCCCGACCAGAGGCGCGAGGCTGGCGATGACGAGTCCCGAACCGAGCGCCAGACCGAAGCGCTCGAGAAAGCTCATCGACACGCCGAGGACGATCGGGGCGACGAGTACGGCGATCGCGAATACAACCGCCCACCGGACGACCGGTGAAATCGTCCTCTTTTGCCGTCGCCAGCTTAATCCGGGACCGACGAATAGAAGCGCGAGCAAGGCCAGCGCGAGGGGGCCGGTGACGAGGTTGAAATAGGGCGGACCCACCGAGATCGATGCCCCGAAAGCCTCGGCGAGCAAGGGGTAGAAGGTGCCGAACAGCACCAAGGCCAGAACGACCGACAGGAGAATGTTGTTGGCCACGAGCGCGCCCTCGCGGCTGACATAGGCGAAAGGTTCGCCTTCGCGGACGCTCGCGATCTTCCATCCGTAGAGCGCGAAGGCCGCGCCGACGTACAGCGCCATCAGGATGAGGATGAAGGTGCCGCGCTCGGGATCGACCGCGAAGGCGTGAACCGACGTCAGCAGCCCCGATCGGACGAGGAAGGTGCCGAGCATCGACATGGCAAAGCCGAGCAGCGCCAGCATCATGGTCCAGGCGCGCAACGCTTCGCGCGCCGCCAGCACTGCTACGGAATGCAGGAGCGCGGTGGCTGCAAGCCACGGCATGAGCGAGGCATTCTCGACCGGATCCCAGAACCAGTAGCCACCCCATCCGAGCTCGTAATAGGCCCAGTAGCTACCCCCGAGAATGCCGGCGGTCAGGAACATCCAGCTCAACAGGACCCACGGCCGCATCGCGTCGGCGAGCGTCCGGTCCACCCGATCGGTAAGCATGGCGCCGACCGCCAGGCTGAAGGTGATGGAGAGGCCGACATAGCCCACGTAGAGAAGCGGCGGATGGTAGACGAGGCCGGGGTCCTGCAGGAGAGGGTTGAGCCCCCTGCCCTCCAGCGCGGGCGGTAACAGACGCTCGAAGGGATTGGACGTCAGCAGGAGAAAAGCGAGAAAGCCCACCGCCAGCGCGGCTTGGGTCATCAGCGTGGCGTTGAGCGTCCTCGGCTCGAGCCGCCGGGCGAACAGCGCCATCAGCGCACCGAACAGCGTCAGCAGCAGCACCCACAACAGCATCGAGCCTTCGTGATTTCCCCATGCGGCGGCGAGCTTGTAGAAGTCGGGCTTGGCGCTGTGACTGTTGCTCGCGACCAGCGCGACGGAAAGGTCGGTCATCGCAAAGACGCGCAGCAGGCAGATGAACGCGAGAGAGCAGAGCACCGCCTGGACGATCGATAATGCCCGCATGACCCCCTGTTCCGGCGCGCCGCGATGTCCCGCCACCCCGAGCCCGAACTGAAATACCGCCGTCGCGAGCGCGAGCCAGAGGGCGGCGTGGCCGACTTCTGCCGTCACGACGCGTCCAGCGTTTCGGCCGCCTCATGCTCCTCGGCCTCGTCGGCAAGCTCGGGCGGCATGTAATTCTCGTCATGCTTGGCGAGGATTCGGGTCGCCGCGAACGTCCCGTCGGGGAGC
Organism: Sphingomicrobium aquimarinum; assembly: GCF_039655735.1. Taxonomy (NCBI): domain Bacteria; kingdom Pseudomonadati; phylum Pseudomonadota; class Alphaproteobacteria; order Sphingomonadales; family Sphingomicrobiaceae; genus Sphingomicrobium; species Sphingomicrobium aquimarinum. The sequence goes on from NZ_JBBYXH010000001.1 coordinate 494,777, forward strand.
AGCTCGCCCTCCGCGACCGCGCCCGAGCCCTCTACGAACAGATCCGGCGTAATCCCGCGAAAGGTTACCGGCGCGCGGGCGGTGCCATCGGCGAGGACAAAACGGACGGTGTTGCGATCGTCTATACGCGCGATCGACCCTTCCTCGACCATGCCGCCCAGACGCAGCGGAACGCCGGTTTCGACCTCTCCCGCGGCGATATCGCTGGGCGTCACGAAATACGCGGCCCGGCTCTGTAGCCCCCACAGGGCCAGCAGTGCCGCACCGCCGATCGCGACGATGGCCGCAATCACGAGCACCAGCCGCTGCCGTTTGGGCGCGATCCTGCTCATCGGCGCGTCTCGCCGGCCTGTCTTTCCGCTCGCGTCATCGCGCGGAACGAAGACGCAAGAAGCAGAAGAGTCGCGATGATGGTGATGGCGTAGGCTGCGATGACGAAGGGCCAGGGATTCACGATACACGCTCCCCGCGACGGCGCAGGCGCTGCTCGACCTTCGTGCGCGCCAACTCCGCGCGCATGCGCATCAAGGTGATCGCGACGAACAGCAGCGTGAAACCGATCGCGCTGAGCAACAACGGCCACAGCATCGACCCGTCGATCGACGACTTGCCTTCGACAAGACTGATCGAGCGGCCTTGGTGAAGCGTATTCCACCAGATCACGCTGAAATGGATAATCGGTAGGTTTACCGCTCCGACCAAGCCGAAGATCGCTGCAATGCGTCCCTCGCCTTCGCCCTTGGCATGTTCGGCATCGGACAGCGCGATATAGGCGAGGTAGAGGAAAAAAAGCACGAGCATGCTGGTGAGACGGCCGTCCCACTCCCACCAGGTTCCCCAGGTGGGACGTCCCCAGATCGACCCGGTCACGAGGCAGAGCCCGGCATAGAGCGCGCCGACCGGAGCGACCGCACGCGCCGCGACGGCCGCCAAGGGGTGGCGCCAGACGAGAACCGCGATGCTCGAGACGGCGATCGCGCTCCAGCCCGCCATCCCCAGCCAGGCGGCGGGCACATGGACGTAGATGATTCGGAAACTATCGCCCTGGAGATAATCGGCCGGCACGAAGAAGAGTCCGGCGACCAGGCCCGCGACAACGAGCGCGAGGCCGGGCCACAAGGTCCAGCTTGTGGCGGGTCGCGCGATTTTGAGAAAGCGGGCGGGGTTGGCGAAGCGATGCATGGTGTTGGTCCAGCCTCTTAGCCGCGCTTCCCCTCGCGGGCCAGATGGTCGTTCAGCCCCTGCCGATCAGCCGCGCGGCCATCGCATCGGCAACGCTCGCCGGATCGCGACCCGTTTCCGCGCTCTCGTTCCAGATCTGGTCGAGACGGCCCGGGATGGCGTCGATGCGCTGGTTGACGAGGTCCATGCCGCCGTCGCCCAGATATTCGGTCGACACGTTGATGATCCCGCCCGCATTGATGACGTAATCGGGAGCATAGAGACTGTCGCGCGCGTGCAGGCGCTGCCCGTCCTCGGGCGTTGCGAGCTGGTTGTTGGCTGCGCCCGCAACGATCGGCGCCTTCAAGGCAGCGATGCTGGCCTCGTCGAGAATCGCTCCCAGTGCACAAGGGCTCACGACATCCGCATCGAGAGAAAGGATGTTCGCCGGATCGACGATCTGCGCGCCCGTGGCGGCGGCGACCGCCTCCACCCGTTCGCGGTTCACATCGGCGATCGAAAGCCTGGCGCCATCATCGGCAAGATAGCGCGCGAGGTGCCCGGCAACGCTGCCCGCACCCTGAAGCGCAATGTGGACGCCATCGAGATCGTCTTTCCCGAGTTGACGACGAACCGCCGCCCTGATTCCGAGATAGACGCCGCGCGCGGTATGGGGACCGGGGTCTCCGCCGACCGAAGCTTCATCGTCGACGGGGAGCCCGGCAACGTGCCGGGTTTCGCCCGACACCGCGATCATGTCCGCGACCGTGATGCCGACGTCCTCGGCGGTTACATAGGTGCCGCCGAGTCGATCGACCGCGCGACCGAAGGCAGCGAGCATCGCGGGTGTCTTCGTCCGCGCATCGTCGGCAAGGATCACGGCCTTGCCGCCCCCCAGCGGGAGGCCCGCCATCGCATTCTTGTAGCTCATCCCGCGCGACAGACGCAGCACGTCGCTGACCCCCGCCATATCGTCGGCATAATGCCAGAAGCGGGTGCCGCCGGCGGCCGGGCCGAGCGCGGTCGAATGAAGCGCGATGATCGCGCGCAGTCCGCTGGCGCGATCGGTCACGAAGTGCACGACCTCATGGTCGTCGAAATTAGGGTTCCCCAATACGGTGCTCATGGCGGCTTCGCCTCTCTCGATGCCGTGAAAAATGGGGCGATCGACGGGACTTGAACCCGCGACATCCGGTACCACAAACCGGTGCTCTAACCAGCTGAGCTACGATCGCCATACGCCCTCGTCGGAGCGTGCGCGGCCCCTTTAGGGGTGGCGCGCACGATTGGCAAGCCGCTGCGAAGTGTTCGCGATGCGACAAACCGTTACGGCAACGGGTTGTCTCTGGCAGCGCGGATCGGCATACGTATTCTAGTTTCGAAAGCGAAGCGATCCAAATAAGTGCTTTAAATTAAATAGGTTGCCGACCCTAGACAGGGAGAGGGTTTCGGCGAGGAGTTTTTTTCATGAGAAGTGTACGGCGTGAAGATACCGATCTTCACGACATCCTGACCGCCGCGGGACTCAGCTCCGCCGCGGCAGCCGCCCTCACGGGCATTCCCCACCAGATTATCGACCTCGACCCCAAGCGGCCCTTCCGCACCGCGGGATCGCCTCGTGATGAAATCATGTTCGTCCGGTCGGGCATCCTGACAAAATTCAAGACCGACACCTCGGGTCGCCGACAGATCGTCGCCTTGCGTTTCGCGGGCGAAGGAATTCTGCCTTCCGAGAGTAGCTCCAACGTCGGTTTGCAGGCCATCACCCCGACGCGCGTCATGGTCGGCAAAGCCGAGGACCTCGAGCCGGTCATCGCGGTGCACCCCGAGATCGCTCGCTTTTTCCTGCGGATGGCGCAGCGCGAGAATTCGATCAATTACGAATGGCTTCTGAGCTGTGGTCGTCGCGACAGCCTGTCGCGCGTGGCGCATCTGTTGCTGGAGATCGCGCGCCGGACGAAGGCCGAGCCCGAGCGGATCGGCATGATCAATCCGTTCACGCAGCAGGAGATCGCGGACATGACCGGCCAGACCTCGGTCAACGTCAATCGCATGTTCGCACAGCTCGAACGCCAGGGCCTCATCCGGCGCGAAGGACGGCGCGTCTTCTTCGAGGAGACCCACGAACTTCGCCGCGTCGCGGATTTCGAGGAAACCTACCTCAACTGACGCTTCCCGATCTCAATGAAAAAAGGGCCCCAGCACCATGGCTGTCGGGCCCTTTTTTTGTCGGTCATGGTGGGCGCGGCAAGGATTGAACTTGCGACCCCACCCGTGTGAAGGGTGTGCTCTACCACTGAGCTACGCGCCCATGACCGTCTGCGCGGAAGCGCGCCTGTAGGCGAGCGCGCCAGCGCTGTCCAGCCTCGCAAGTACGCGGGCGGCAATCAGTTCTTCTGGACGGCGTCCTTGAGAACCTTGCCCGGGCGGAATTTGGGCTGCTGGCTGGCCTTGATTTCCATCGGCTCGCCCGTCCGCGGATTGCGGCCCGTCGAGGCCTTGCGCTCGGTCACCGAGAAGTTGCCGAAGCCGACGAGACGGACTTCGTCGCCGCGCTTGAGCGTCGACGTGATCACCTCGAGCATGGTCTCGACGGCACGGCTCGCATCGCTACGGCTGAGGCCCGCCCGGTCCGCAATCTCACCAATCAGCTCTTGCTTGTTCATGCGCATCGCCTTTCTTGTTGAGCGCCGCGCGACCCCCGGCAGGCCGGAGACTCGGCGCGCGCTCGTTAATCCGTGGTCCCGTTAGACCGTCTCGCACCCGCGGAGTCAAAGGCACTCGTCCGAAAAATTGCCCTTTCTGGGACAATTCCGCCCCAAGAGCGCGCTAATGTCGGATCGCGGCCTCGTCGCCATCGGCGCCCGGCGGGACGATCGGCTCGGTCGACAGTTCATCGGCATCGGACCATTCGATCGCGGTCATTTCGCCGGTCAGCGCCCGCGCGAGCACTTCATCGACATGCCTGACCGGAATGATCTCGAGCGCCGCGAGGATGGTGTCGGGGATTTCGGCCAGATCCTTCTCGTTCTCGTGGGGAATGAGCACGGTCGTGATGCCACCGCGCAAGGCCGCCAGCAGCTTTTCCTTCAACCCGCCGATGGGAAGCACGCGGCCACGCAAGGTGACCTCGCCCGTCATCGCCACGTCGCGGCGCACGGGAATGCCGGTGAGCGTCGAGATCATCGCCGTCACCATTCCGATGCCTGCGCTCGGCCCGTCCTTGGGAACGGCGCCTTCGGGCAGATGGACGTGAATGTCCTTGCGACCGAAAATGCTCGGCTTCACGCCATAAGAGGGCGAGCGCGCTTTCACGAAGCTCATCGCAGCCTGGATGGACTCCTGCATCACCTCGCCGAGCTTGCCCGTCGTCTTGATCTGGCCCTTGCCGGGAACCGTCACCGCTTCGATCGTGAGAAGCTCGCCGCCGACTTCGGTCCAGGCCAAGCCCGTCACCGCACCGATCTGGTCCTCTTCCTCGCCGATGCCGTAGCGATACTTGCGCACCCCGAGAAACTCCCCGGCATTGTCGGCCGTGAAGCATACGCTGTCCGTCTTCTTCTCGAGAATCCGGCGCAGCGCCTTGCGCACCACTTTCGCGATTTCCCGTTCGAGACGGCGCACTCCCGCCTCGCGGGTGTAGTGGCGGATCATGGCGCGCAGGCCGTCGTCGGCAAAGGTCAGCTCGCCCTCTTCGACCCCATGCTGCTCGAGCTGCTTGGGAATGAGATGGCGCTTGGCGATCTCGACCTTCTCGTCCTCCGTATAGCCTTCCAGTCGGATGATCTCCATCCGGTCGAGCAAAGGCTGCGGCATGTCGAGGCTGTTCGCCGTGGTCACGAACATCACGTCCGAGAGATCATAATCGATCTCGAGATAATGGTCGTTGAACTTGTTGTTCTGTTCGGGATCGAGCACTTCCAGCAGCGCCGATGCCGGGTCGCCGCGGAAGTCCTGACCGAGCTTGTCGATTTCGTCGAGGAGGAAGAGCGGATTGTTCGTCCCTGCCTTCTTCAGGTTGGAGACGATCTTGCCCGGGAGCGAACCGATATAGGTTCGACGATGGCCGCGGATTTCCGCTTCATCCCGAACGCCGCCCAGCGACTGGCGCACGAACTCGCGGCCGGTCGCTTTGGCGATCGAGCGCCCCAGCGAGGTCTTGCCGACGCCGGGCGGGCCAACGAGGCAGAGGATCGGCCCCTTCAACTTGTTCGTCCGCGCCTGCACGGCGAGATATTCGACGATCCGTTCCTTGACTTTTTCCAGCGCGAAATGGTCCTCGTCGAGGACGTTCTGTGCTTCCTCGATGTCGCGATTGAGCCGGCTCTTCTTGCCCCACGGCAAGGCGAGCAGGACATCGAGATAGTTGCGCGCCACCGTCGCTTCTGCCGACATGGGCGCCATGGCCTTGAGCTTCTTGAGCTCGGCCTCGGCGCGCGTCTTGGCTTCTTTCGACAGGCGGGTCTTGCGGATCTTGGCGGCCAGTTCGGCGAGTTCGTCGCCATCCTCGTCCTCGTCGCCCAGTTCGCGCTGGATCGCCTTCATCTGCTCGTTGAGATAATATTCCCGCTGCGTCTTCTCCATCTGGCGCTTGACGCGGCTACGGATTTTCTTCTCGACCTGGAGGACACCCAACTCGCCTTCCATGAAGGCGAACAGCATCTCCAGGCGCTTGGCAGGGTTGAGTTCGCCCAGAAGCGACTGCTTGTCCGACACCTTAACCGACAGCGCGCTCGCAACCGCGTCCGCGAGAAGATTGGGATCCTCGATCTCGGCCAGCTGCATCCCCGTCTCGGCGGGCAGCTTCTTGTTGAGCTTGGCATAATTCTCGAACTGGTCGAGCACCGAACGCATCAGCGCCGAGGTCTCGGGGCTGTCGCCACTCTCCGCCTCGATCACCTCGATTTCGGCAACCTGATGGCCGCCCTCGGCATCGGAAATCTTGTGGAGCTTCGCCCGCTGTGCGCCTTCGACCAGCACGCGCACGGTACCGTCGGGAAGCTTCAACAGCTGCATCGCCGTGGCGACGACGCCGAGGTCGTACAGCTGGTCGGGACGGGGATCGTCCTCCGCCGGATCGAGTTGCGCGACGAGAAAGAGTTGCTTGTCCTCGGCCATCGCGGCTTCGAGCGCCGCGACCGATTTCTCACGGCCGACGAAGAGGGGAACGATCCGCTGCGGAAAGACGACGATGTCGCGCAGCGGCAACAGGGGGAGCGTACGTTTTGTCATACCCCATCATATGGTGGGCGCCCGCTCCGGTGACAACCGTTGCGCGAGGGAGACATGCATGCAAGGCTCGCGGCGCCGAATGAAGGGAGTTGGGTTTCTTATGGTTTTGCGTACTTTTCTCGCGCTGGCGGCTGCCAGCACGTCCTTCGCCTCCATCGCGGTCGCACAGGAAGTCCAGCGGCAGTCGGCGCCCGAATGGGTTATAGATCGCACGATCGAACGTCCGGAGGAGGACACGGGTGCCGCGGCGGACCTGTTTCTTCTCGATACCCAGACCCGCGTGGATGCGGACACGACCGAAGTCTTTCTCAAGATGGTCGCGCGCCCCAATAATCGATCCGGCCTGCAGCAGGTCGGCGCGTTCCATTTCCCGTGGGTTTCCGCGCGAGGCCCCGCCTTTCTTCATGCCCTCACGATCCACCGCGGCGATGAGGTCATCGACCGGCTGGCCGACGCGGACATCCGCGTCGTCGATCAGCAGCAGCAGCTCGCGAGCTCGACGATCGACGGGACCAAGGCCGTGATGGTGCTCGTGCCGGGCCTGCAGGTCGGCGACGAGATCCACATCGCCTACGGCTTCCGGATGCAGAAGGACCTGTTCGGGCTTCCTCCCGAGCAACTTTACGTGAAGCTCGGGATGGACGTGCCTGCGGCCATCTTCCAGCGATTGGTCGCCGACGAAAAGGACGGTCTGCGCGTGCGGTTTACGCCTCAGTATGGCGAGCCCGAACGCAAGAAGACGCGCTTCGGGACGGCCTACGATGTCCGTCTCGACCGCCTGGACAGCGACGGCTCGATCAAGATCGACGTCGATGGCGATGCAGAGGACGCCGAGGCCGATACCAAAGACTATCCCCTCTACGCACCACCCGAAGAGACGGTCGCCTTCTTCCAGGCCTCGCCCTATCCGGACTGGTCGGCCGCCGCGATGGCGATGCAGCCTTTCTATGCAGACGTGACGAAAATCGATCCCGATGGCGAACTTGCCGCGCTCGCCGACCGGATCATGGCCGAGCATGCCACGCCCGAAGCGCGGATGATGGAGGCGCTGCGGGTCGTGCAGGAGGACGTGCGCTATATTGCCATCCTCCTGGGACAGGGCGCCTACACGCCGACACCGCCCGAGCAGGCATACCGGGACCGGGCGGCCGACTGCAAGGCATCGACCGCGATCCTGATGGCGCTGCTCGAGCGGATGGGGATCCGCAACGACGCGCTGCTGGTCCGCTCCTCCGAAGGCGCGATCCTCAGCCGGTCGCTCCCCTCGCTGGCGCTGTTCGATCATGTGATCACGCGGGCGCACGTCAACGGCCGTACCTATTACCTCGATGGCACCGGCTTCGGGCAGGTGACGCCCGCGGACGTGAGCGGTGCCGAATTCGGATACGGGTTGCCGCTGGTGGCGAATGCCTCGCTCGTGTCGATCCCGCATCCCGTGCAGTCGGCGCCCTCCCAGACCCTCGCCATCGAGTGGGATGGGTCGGATGGCATCTCCGGCGAGGTGCCCTTCACGGCGATGATGGAACTCAGCGGCTCGCATGCGGCGGCCATGCGCGTGGTTCTCGATCAAGCCGGATCGCGCGAGTCACGCGATACGATGCTCAAGACCATCCTCCCTTCGATCGCCAATGACGATATCGAAACGGTCGAACTCGTCGACCGGGATGCCCAGGGGCGGCTGACGATCCGTTACGCCGGCGCGGCATGGGCCGGTTGGCGCGCTGCCGATGAAGACGAGGACGAGGACGCGGACAGCGAGGATCCGGATACCGTCCCGGCCGATAACGAGAACGACGAGGACGATGCGTATCGCTGGTCGCTCGCTGTCGACTCGACCGAATGGGATGTCGACTTCGATCGCGAGGAAGGGCCGTATCGCGACATGGACGTCATGCTCGGCGCGCCCTTCTGGACGGTAGCCACCGAGACCTTCAAACTTCCTTCCGAACCCTCGGGCGATTTCGCCGTCCGCGTCGCCGATTTCGACGAGCGGCTGGCTGGCACGCGTCTCGTGCGCACCGTCACGCAGGGCGAGGATAGAATTACGGTCCGCACCGAGATGAAGCGGGACGTCGATCGGATCGGCGCCGAAGAGGCGCGCTCCGCGCAGGAGCGGCTCGACGAAATTGCGGAAGAGGAACTTTATCTGTTCGCGCCCGCCGGGTTCGAACCGGAAGAAGCACCGGAAGACGGAGAGGAACTGACGCCGCCGCCCATCGTCCGCACGTCGCCGCGCTGATCAGGCGGCGCCGAACGTCTCGGGAAAGGCGACCATGAGCGCGGGCAGGCTGTTCTGCATGGCATGGACGATCATCGGCATGAGAAACGCCAGCCAGATCGAACGTTCGCGCCACACGACGAACAGGAGCGAGAAGATGAGGAAAGGCCACCAGATGACCATTCCCCATACCGTAGCTTGAAGGCTGTGCGCGAGTGCCCATCCGGCGGCACTGACAACGATGGCGTAGCCGGGACGCATGAAGAGCTGCAGAATCATCAGCACCGCGCCCATGATGAGCGTTTCGACGACGGGCGCGAAGATCACGAGACTGAAGATCACGACGCCCGGTCCGAGGGCGGCTATCTCGGAGAAATCAGGGGCTTCCCCGCTCGGCATCACGGCACGAACGATCGTTGCCAGCATTAGCGAACCGAGGATCGTCAGTAGGTAGGCGCCGACGATCGTCACCAGAGGGCGCCGCGCCACGGTCAGAAATCCCGGCACGAAGGCAGGAAAATGTCGACGCGGCGCCGTGGCCTGGGAAACGAACGTTTCGGTCATCGGTCAGCGCTGCGGCGGCTCAGGCCGCCGTGTCGCCTGCCGCCTTGTCCTTGTCCTTCTTGGCGTAGACGCGCACCGGCTCCTTGCGCCCTTCGATCACATCGGCATCGACATGAACTTCGTCGACACCTTCCATCGAGGGAAGGTCGAACATCGTGTCGAGCAGGATGCCTTCGAGGATCGAGCGAAGCCCACGCGCGCCGGTCTTGCGCTCGATCGCCTTCTTGGCGACCGCGAGCAGCGCATCGTCGGTGAAGACGAGCTCGACATTCTCCATCTCGAACAGCTTGCCGTACTGCTTGACCAGCGCGTTCTTCGGCTCCTTGAGGATTTGCACCAGCGCACCCTCGTCGAGATCCTCGAGCGTGGCGATCACCGGCATACGACCGATGAATTCGGGGATGAGGCCGAACTTCATGAGATCTTCCGGCTCGGTATTCTTGAGCGTTTCGCCGACGCGCTTTTCCTCGGGCGCGGCCACATGGGCGCCGAAGCCGATCGACTTGCCCTCGAGGCGATCGCCGATGACCTTTTCCAGCCCCGCGAACGCACCGCCGCAGATGAACAGGATGTTCGTCGTATCGACCTGCAGGAACTCCTGCTGCGGATGCTTGCGCCCGCCCTGCGGCGGAACGCTCGCAGTGGTGCCTTCCATCAGCTTCAGGAGCGCCTGTTGCACGCCCTCGCCCGACACGTCGCGCGTGATCGAGGGATTGTCGGCTTTCCGCGAAATCTTGTCGATCTCGTCGATATAGACGATGCCGCGCTGCGCCTTGTCGACGTTATAGTCGGACGCCTGCAGCAGCTTGAGAATGATATTCTCGACATCTTCGCCGACATAGCCCGCTTCGGTGAGCGTCGTCGCATCGGCCATCGTGAAGGGCACGTCGAGAATCCGCGCCAGCGTCTGCGCCAGCAGCGTCTTGCCGCAGCCCGTGGGGCCGACGAGGAGGATGTTCGACTTCGCGAGCTCGACCTCGCCGCCTGTTTTGGCGCTGTGATTGAGACGCTTGTAATGGTTGTGCACCGCGACCGAGAGCACACGCTTGGCGCGGCTCTGCCCGATGACATAATCGTCGAGGACTTCGTTGATCTCGAGCGGCGTCGGAACACCGTCACGGGTCTTCACGAGGCTCGACTTGGTTTCCTCGCGGATGATGTCGTTGCACAGCTCGACGCACTCATCGCAGATGAAGACGGTCGGCCCGGCGATGAGCTTGCGTACCTCGTGCTGCGACTTGCCGCAGAACGAGCAGTAGAGCGTCGATTTGCTGTCGCTGCTGCCGCCGGTCAACTTGGTCATAAAAATCCCTTGTAACGCTGTGTCGCCGCCTGAAGCGGCCCGCCCATGCTAGCGCATTGCATAGCAGAGACAATGATTGGAAATGCTTAACGCCCCGCTTGGCCCGAGGCTCCTTTGCATCGAATATGGAGGCAATGGCCATCGCTCGCAAGGCCGACCGGAAACTGACACGAAAAAGCGCAGGAAATGCCGCAACTTGCGCTCTTACGACCCATCAACCGAACGGGGACCCGCCGGTCAGCAACCCCGCCAGCAAAATGGCATTGAGAACGAGAAACAGGCCGACGATCCAGCCGATCGGCAGGGCACCGGGACCATCGGCCCGCGCGGACTGCGATGATCCGGCCTAGAGGCTCGCTCGCCGCGCCCGGTCGGCGAGCATGCCATAGGCAAGGTTGAGATCGCGCGCGCTGGCCCCGTCGTCGCGCGACACGTCGGGATGGCACGAGCGGATCGCCGTTCGGTAGGCACGGCGGATCTCGGCCTCGGTCGCGTCGCGCGGGACGGCAAGGATGGCGTAGGGATCCTTCATCGCGGATCACCATAAAGAAAAACCCGCCGGAGCCAAGCCGGCCCCGACGGGTTCGAATATGTTCGGACGCGCGCCGGTCAGCTCGGCGTCACATCACCTGCATGGGTGTCCTTGTCTTCACCCTGTTCGGGGCGCTTGGCGAAGACCTGGTCGATGATCCCGAACTCCTTGGCCTCGTCGGCCTCGAGGAAGGTATCGCGATCCATCGCCTTTTCGATCTGCTCGATCGGCTTGCCGGTATATTTGGCATAAAGCGCGTTCATGCGGCTGCGGATGCGGAGGATTTCCTTGGCCTGGATCTCGATGTCCGAAGCCATCCCGCGCGCGCCGCCCGAGGGCTGGTGGACCATGATCCGCGCGTTCGAGAGCGCTACGCGCATCCCGGGCTCGCCCGCCGCCAGAAGGAAGCTGCCCATCGAGGCGGCCTGACCGATACAGACCGTGCCGACCTTGGGGCGGATGTATTGCATGGTATCATGGATCGCCATGCCCGCCGTCACTACGCCGCCCGGCGAGTTGATGTACATGAAGATGTCCTTCTTCGGGTTCTCGGACTCGAGGAAGAGCAATTGGGCGGTGATGAGAGAGGCCATATTGTCCTCCACACCGCCGGTCACGAAGATGATGCGTTCGCGCAAGAGGCGCGAAAAGATGTCGAAGCTGCGTTCGCCGCGGTTCGACTGTTCGATGACGACGGGAACGAGGGCGTTGACGATATCTTCGTGGTCGAGGCTCATGGATTATCCTTATATTTGGCCGCGAGCGCGGCGTCAGATCATCGCCAATGTCGGCATTTCGATGCCGCTTTCAAGCCTTCGCGTTGCGGCGTGTTGGGCGCTTCGTACGAAAGATAGGCGAGGCGCCGCATTTCCTTGCGACCGCGCGTCACCGTGGAGATGATGAGGCCGGTCACGAAGATCAGTCCTGCCACGATGCTCATGCCGGTGACGAGGATCGCGGTCGGGAAGCGCGGGACTTCGCCCGTCTGGAAAAAGGTGACGAACAGCGGGATCGCCAGGAAGATGGCGAGAAACTGCAAAAAGGCCGCAAAGAAGCCGTAGAAACTGCGCGGTCGCTCGACACGGTAGAGCGTGCCGATCATCTTGAGGATGCGCCATCCGTCCGAATAGGTATTGAGCTTGCTTTCCGATCCTTCCGGCCGCGCGAGATATTTGGTCGCCACCTCGCCCGTTGGCATCCTCAGCTCGAGCGCGTGGACGCTCATCTCGGTCTCGGTCTCGAAGCCCTCGCTGGTGGCGGGGAAGCTCTTCACGTAGCGCCGCGAATAGGCGCGGTAGCCCGAGAAGATGTCCGTGAAGCTTTTACCGAAAAGCCGCGCCAGAAGGCTCGTGAAAGCCTTGTTCCCGAGCACATGGCCGCCGCGATAGGCTTCTTCGGCGTCGTGATGCCGCGTGCCGACGACCATGTCGAGTTGATCGTCCCACAACATCCGCACCATTTCGGGCGCAGCGGCGGGATCGTAGGTGAGATCACCGTCCGCCATGAGATAGATATCGGCCTCGATGTCGGCGAACATGCGTCGCACGACATTGCCCTTGCCCTGCAAGATCACCGGACGGACGACCGCGCCACGCTCGCGCGCGATCTCGACGGTGCGGTCCTTCGAATTGTTGTCGAAGACGTAGACGGTGGCGTCGGGGAGCACCTCGCGAAAGCCGTCGATCGTCGCGCCGATCGCGGCTTCCTCGTTATAGCAGGGCAGCAGGATCGCTACCCGAGGCCCCTCGCCCCCCACCATGCGTTAGTCCTTCTTGGCTGCTTTCTTCGCAGGGGTCTTGTTAGCTGCGGATTTTTTAGCTGCCGGTTTCTTCTCGGCGGCTTTCTTCGCGGGCGCCTTCTTGGCCGGAGCCTTCTTCGCGGCCGGCTTGTCGTCGGCCTTCTTCGCCGCCGCCTTCTTTGCCGGCGCTTTCTTGGCAGCCGGCTTCTTGTCGGCAGCCTTCTTCTTGGCGGGCTTGGCCTTGGCCTTTTCGGCTTCCATATCCTCTTCGCGCTCGAGATCTTCCTCGAGTTCCTCACGCGTCACCGTCTTGTCGGTGATCTCGGCCTTGTCGAACAGGAAGTCGACGACCTTTTCCTCGTAGAGCGGCGCGCGAAGCTGGGCGGCAGCCATCGGGTTTTCCTGGATATATTTCAGGAACTGCTGCTGCTGTTCGGCGGGATAACGCTGCGCCGCCTGCGCGATCAGGCGATTCATTTCCGGCTGCGAGATCTCGACATTGTTCTGCTGGCCGATTTCCGACAATAGCAGGCCGAGGCGCACCCGGCGCTCGGCGATCGAACGATAATCGTCGGCATCCGCCTCGATTTCCTTCAGCGCCGCTTCGCTGTCTTCCTCATGGCTCGCTTCGTGGCGAAGCTGCTGCATGATGTTTTCATATTCCGCTTCGACCATCGTCGGCGGCACGTCGAAGTCGTGACCAGCGGCGAGCTGGTCGAGCAGGCGGCGCTTCATGTGCGTGCGGGTAAGGTTGTTGAGTTCCTGCTCGGCCTGGTCCTTAAGGACGCTCTTGAGCTGGTCGAGATCCTTGAGGCCCAGCGCCTTGGCGAAGTCGTCGTTGACCTTGGTTTCGTTCTCGACGCGGACCTTCTTCACCTTGACCTCGAAGACCGCTTCCTTGCCCTTGAGGTTCTCGGCCGGATAATCGTCGGGGAAGTTGACCTTCACCTCGCGCTCGTCGCCCGCCTTGGCGCCTTCGAGCTGGTCCTCGAAGCCCGGGATCAGGCGGCCCGACCCCAGCTCGATTTCCATGTCCTCGGCAGTGCCGCCCTCGAACTTCTCGCCGTCGATCGCGCCCGAGAAGTCCATGACGACGAGGTCGCCCTTGCCGGCCTTCTTGCTCTTGGCGGCGTCCTTCCAGCTTTTCTGGTTCTTGGCGAGTTCGTCGATCCGGGCCTGGATCGCATCGTCGTCGGCTTCGACGTTGAAACGCTCGAGCTTGATGCCTTCGATATCGGGCTGGGGAACGTCGGGAAGCACTTCCAGCTTCACCGCGACGTCGGCGTCCTTGCCATGCTCGTAGCCATCGGCAAGCGAGACGTCGGGCTGGATCGCGGGCTTCAGCTTCTTCTCGCGAAGCAATTCTTCGACACCGCCGCGCACGGCCTCCTCGAGCGCCTGCGCCTGGATCGCCTCGCCATGCATCTTGCGGATGAGGTTGGGCGGCACCTTGCCGGGGCGGAAGCCGGGCATACGAACCTGCGGCGCAACGCGCTTGATCTCGGCGTCGACCTTCTTCTCGATGTCGCCCGCAGGGATGGTGATGTCGTAGGCGCGCTGAAGGCCCTTGTTGTCTTTCTCGACGATGGTGATGCTCACGCTGTCATGGTCCCGTATGCTATGAATAGATAAGGCGGCTCACCGATCGTCACGGAGCGCGGCGGTGGTGCGGGCGAAGGGACTCGAACCCCCACATCTTTCGATACTGGTACCTAAAACCAGCGCGTCTACCAATTCCGCCACGCCCGCTTGGGGTAAGTGCCCGAAGTGGTGCGCGCTATAGCAAGCTGGGCGGGGCAGGCAAGCGCAGATGGCGCGAAACTTCATCGCATTGCCGCGGGTTTCGCTCCCATGGCCAGCAAACCCCCTCGTCCGCCAAGGCGCGTGACGCCCGACCCCGACCCCGACGTGCGCGAGCCCGACCGGATCGACGAACCTCCGCCCCAGCCGGGCGAACCGCCACGCCGCGAGCGTCGCGACCCCGTCTAGCGCGGGTGAGGTCTATTCGGCGCAGCGCACGCCGTGGACCCCGTCGAGGCAGACGCCATCCAGGTTCGCGTCGCCCAGCGACAGGCCGATGTGACGGGCGATCGTCGGCAGGATATCTACGGTTCGCGCCGGATCGTCACGCCGCAGCGGTGCTTCGCCCTTGCGATAGAAGACGATCGGGACACGGCGGTCGTAGTCGTAGGGGCTGCCGTGCGTCGAGATATAGCCGCTGCTGGGCACCGGAATGGGTGTGATATATTCCTTGAGTACGATGACCACGTCGCCCGAGCGATCGGGATGATGCGTCGCGCGCAGGCGCTGGAGGATCGACCAGCGGGTCGGATCGCCCGAGGGGACCGGAATCGTCATGATCTCGGCTTCCGAATAGACGCCCTGGACCTGCGGATGTGGAGCGTACGCGGCCTTTAGTCCTTCGATCAGGCGCCGCTTCGCCGCGCCTGTCAGTGCGGGATCGAGATAGAGGTCGGTGGTGCCGCGAAGGGTCTCACCCGGCAGTCCCTGCTCGGCCAGCACATTGGCCCCGAAGGAGCCGAAATCCTTGTCGAGCCGCGCGGCCTGCATGTTGCCCTGCAAGCGCAGGCGCTCGGGAATGGCAAGGCCGCCATGGTCGGAGGTGAGGACCACTGCATAGTCCAGCCCCCTGGCATCCAGCGCGCCGAAGAACCCCTCTAGATTCTGGTCCAGCCCGAACAGCTGGAGGCACATCTCGCCGCCCTGCGGTCCGAATTTGTGGCCCGCATAGTCAGTCGCCGACAGACCCAGCGACAGCACGTCGGTCGCGCCGCCCTTGCCGAGTTGCATCTCGTCTATCAGTGCCGCGCCCAGCGCCAGCACCGCGCCGTCATAGGCGGGTGTCGCGCGGAACGAGGAATAGTCGCCGCTCGCCCAACCGAGCGGGTCGTCCCCGACCCGGCCTCGGTTCTCGACCTCGACGACCGGCTTGGTGCGGCAATAAGCGGGGATTTCAAACCCTGCCGAACCTTCATCGATAAGGCTGCGCGTCGCGACGGTCGCAGAGCGTACGACGGCGGGAGCGGGACCGGTAAGGTCGCTCATCCAGCCGTCCGAGCCCCACCACCAGCGCTGATCGACCTTGTGACCGCCCAGCATGACGGCGCTGCGGTCCTTGCCCGACACCACGACATTGCGCGAGCGCGGGTCCGCCGTCTTCAGATAGTCGCCGAGCGTCGGGGTCTCGAGATGGATGGGGCTGATGATCTGCCGGTCACCCTGTTCGCCGCGGCGATCGGGATCCTCGGCGCAATAGACTTCCTCATGCTCCTCGCCCCGCTCGCGCTCGTACCAGTTGTTGGCGATGATGCCCGTATTGGCGGGAAGACTACCGGTGAGGATCGTCGAATGGCCGGGGCAGGTCTCGGTCGAAGCCTGCGCCTGATAGCCGTTGATGAAGAGCGTGCCCTCGTTGGCCACGCGCGCGAGCCCGCCCGACATGCGCGGCAGATATTCCTCCATGAGATCGCTCGACAGCTGGTCGACCGAGATGACGACCAGCAAGTCGGGTGCGCCCTGATTGGCCGTGTCCGGCTGGCCGGGAACGGGAAGTCCTGCGACGGGCGCGCGCTCCGGCGTCGCACAGGCGGAAAGTCCGAGGGCCGTTGCGGCCAGAAGGATCGTCTTGCGCATCATCATCTCCGTTCGTCGGGGCGGGCCGGGGTTCAGCCTTGCCGCATTGTCCGCCCGAGGCATGCGCCCGGGCCTGTCCGTCAGCCGTCGAGCTTGGTCCGCAAGATCTGGTTCACCACCTGCGGGTTCGCCTGCCCACGCATCGCTTTCATCGTCTGTCCGACGAAAAAGCCGAACAACGCTTCCTTGCCGTCCTTGTACTGCTGGACCTTCTCGGCATTGGCGGCGAGCACCTTGTCGACCTCGGCCTCGATTGCGCCGGTGTCGCTCGTCTGCTTCATGCCATGCTTCTCGACGATTTCGGCGGGGGTGCCGCCCTCGTCGAGCAGCAATTCCATCACTTCCTTGGCCTGCCCCTTGGAGATGTCGCCATCGTCGACCATTTTGAGGATCGCGGCGGACGCCTCGGGCGTGTTGCGTTCGTCGTGAAAATCCACGTCCTTGGCATTGAGCACGCCCGGCAGCACGCTGTTGGCCCAGTTGGACGCGGCCTTGGGTTCGGCGCCCGCGTCGAGCAAGCGGTCGAACCAGCGCGCGGTTTCGACTTCCGCCGTCAGCACCGCCGCATTGTAAGGCGTAATCCCGAGGTCTTCGTAGCGCTTCAGCTTGGCGTCGGGCAGCTCGGGCAGGCTCGCGCGGCACTCGGCGAGGAAAGCGTCGTCCAGCTCCAGCGGCAACAGGTCGGGATCGGGGAAGTAGCGATAGTCGTGCGCGTCTTCCTTCGAGCGCAGCGGGCGGGTGACCCCCTTGGCGACGTCGAACAGACGGGTCTCCTGATGGACCCCCTCCCCGCTCTCCAATGCCTTTACCTGGCGCTTGGCCTCATGCTCGATGACCTGCATCACGAAGCGCACACTGTTGACGTTCTTGGTCTCGGTGCGCGTGCCTAGCTTCTCGCCGGGCTTGCGGACCGACACGTTCACGTCGGCGCGCATCGAGCCTTCTTCCATATTCCCGTCGCAGCTGCCGACATAGCGCAGGATCGAGCGCAGTTTGCGCAAATACGCCCCCGCTTCGGCGGGCGAGCGCATGTCCGGCTTAGACACGATTTCCATCAGCGCGACACCACAGCGGTTGAGATCGACGTAGGACATCGTCGGATGCTGGTCGTGCATCAGCTTGCCCGCATCCTGCTCGACGTGGATGCGCTCGACACCGATGGTCTTTGTCTCGTCGGGCTTCTGCTCGTCGGGCGCGACCTCCACCTCGCCCTCGCCCACCAGCGGGTGGTAGAGCTGCGAGATCTGATAGCCCTGCGGCAGATCGGCGTAGAAATAATTCTTGCGGTCGAAGCGCGACCATTTGTTGATCTGCGCGTCGATGGCCATACCCGTGCGCACCGCCTGGCGAATGCACTCCTTGTTGGGCACCGGCAGCATCCCCGGCATCGCCGCGTCGACGAGACTGACCTGCGTATTGGGCTCCGCCCCGAACGCGGTCGCCGCGCCCGAAAACAGCTTCGCCTCGCTCGTCACCTGCGCATGGACCTCAAGGCCGATCACGACCTCATACTCGCCCTCGGCGCCCTTCACCCGATAGTCGCTCATCGTTCGTTCTCTTCCGCGACCGCTTCGATTTTTTGAAACAGCCCCTGCAAATGTTCCTTCTCGCCCGGACGCCACGTTGTGATGCTGTCTAGCACCTCGTTCATGCCGACCGCCGCTTCCCGGATATCGTCTCCAGAAGCGATTCCGCGCTCCGCGAGGATTCGCAGCGCATGGGTCCCGGCCAACAACCCGGCCAGCCCCATTCGATAGTCGCGCTGATCATATTCGCTTTCGCCAAAAATGCTCACCACCACTTCTCCGGCAGTTCAATTTGCGGCGCTCGTTCCTCGATGGCGAGACCCGCGTTCAGCACCGTCTGCTCGTCCATCTCGTTGCCGATCAGGTGCAGTCCCAGCGGCAAACCGTCGCTGTCGAGCCCGCCCGGCACGCTCATCGCGGGCAACCCCGCGAGGCTTGCGGGCACCGCGAACACATCATTGAGATACATGGCGATCGGATCGTCCGACTTCTCGCCCAGCCCGAACGCCGCGCTCGGCGCGGTCGGGGTGAGGATCATGTCGCACTGCTCGAAGGCCTTGCGGAAGTCCTGCTTGATGAGCGCGCGGACGCGCTGTGCCTTGGTGAAATAGGCGTCGTAGAAGCCCGCGGACAGCACGTAGGTGCCGATCATGATGCGGCGCTTCACCTCGGGGCCGAAACCCTCCGAGCGGGTCGCTTTGTACATGTCGTGCAGACCGCCGCCCTCGACCGTCTCTCGCAGGCCGTAGCGCACGCCGTCGTAGCGGGCGAGGTTGGACGAGGCCTCGGCGGGGGCGAGGATGTAATAGGTGGGCAGCGCATGGCGCGTGTGCGGCAGCGAGATTTCGACCGGCTCGGCGCCAGCATCACGCAGCCATTCGACGCCCTGCTCCCACAGCGCATCGATCTCGGCGGGCGTGCCGTCGATCCGATATTCCTTGGGAACGCCGACCTTCTTGCCCTTGAGATCGCCCGACAATCCCGCTTCCCACTGCGGCACCGGCGCGTCGAGGCTGGTCGAATCCTTGGGATCGAACCCGCACATGCTTTCCAGGAGGATCGCGCAATCGCGAACCGTCCGTGCCATTGGCCCCGGCTGGTCGAGCGAGGAAGCGAACGCCACCACGCCCCAGCGGCTGCACCGCCCGTAGGTCGGCTTGATGCCGCAGATGCCGGTGAAGGCCGCCGGCTGGCGGATCGATCCGCCCGTGTCCGTCCCCGTCGCGCCCGGGGCGATGCGTGCCGAGACCGCCGCCGAACTGCCGCCCGACGACCCGCCCGGCGTGATCGCCGCATTGCTGCCTTCCCGACGCCAAGGCGAGACGACGTTGCCGTGCGCGCAGGTCTCGTTCGACGAGCCCATCGCGAACTCGTCCATGTTGACCTTGCCGAGCATGCCCGCGCCCGCGGCCTTCAATTTGCCCGACACCGTGCTCTCGTACGGCGGCACGAAGTTGCCGAGCATCTTCGAGCCCGCGCTGCTCAGCACGCCCTCGGTCGCGAACAGGTCCTTCATCGCCAGCGGAATGCCCGACAGCGGCAGGAGCGCGTCCTTCGACTTCGCCTCGTCCGCCGCCCTGGCTGCCTCGAGCGCCAGTTCGGGCGTCTTGACGAGATAGGCGTTGAGCGTGTCCGCCGCCTCGACCGCGGCGTTATAATCCTCGGCGATCTCGACCGCCGAGAAGTCGCCGCTGCGAAAGCCGTCGCGCAGCTCGGCGATGGTCTTGTGTGTGAGATCCGCCATCTATTCGATCACCTTCGGAACGCCGAAGAAGCCGTGCTGCGGCTCGGGCGCGTTGGCCAGCACCTTGTCGCGGATGTTGCCATCCGTGACGCCGTCCTCGCGCAGCCGCATCTGCATGTCGACCACGGTCGCCAAAGGCTCGACGCCGTCGGTATCGACTTCGGCGAGCTGCTCGACCCAGTCGAGGATGTTGTTGAGTTCGGGCAGCAGCGTCTCTGCTTCGCCGTCGGACAATTGGATGCGCGCCAGATTGGCGATGTGGCGCACCTGATCGAGAGTAACAGACATGGGCACGGCCTCTAACCGCTCGGGCCACCGCCTTCAAGCGATGTTGCGGTGCGGCATCGGCCCCGCTAGTCGCCCATTTCATGGCAGCGCGAATTTTTCTCTGGATCGTCGCCGTGCTCACGCTCCTCGTGGTCGCCGGCGCTTTCGTCTTCTACCAGTTCGGGGACCGTATCCTCGCCGAACAGGCAATGCCCAAGGTCGAGTTCAAGGCGCCGCCCCCCGAGGCCCGGCCGACCTACGCCTCGATCGACGCCTGGTGGTCGCGCCCCGACATGGACGAGCCGCTCGCCGACTGGGAGCCGGACGCCGAGAATGTTGAGTCGGTGGAAATCGACGCCCCGGTCGAAGGAGACAGCGAGACCGGAACACAGGTCGAAGATGAAATCGAAATCCCGCCCCCCGTGGCACTGCCGCCGCTCGGTCCGGAGCGCGCCGCCGCGACTTTCTATATCCACCCAACCACCTACCTGAAGACGGACCGGTGGAATGCGGACATGGAGCTGACTGGCATCGCGGAAACCCGCGCGCGCCTGTTCGTGCAGAGCCAGGCCAGCACCTTTGCCGACGTCTCCAAGGTCTGGGCGCCCCGCTATCGCCAGGCCAGCTTCGGGACCTTCCTGTCGCAGAGTGCCAACGCGCAGGCCGCGCTCGACGTCGCCTATGGCGATATTTCGGAGGCCTTCACCGTTTTCCTCGAAGAAAATCCGGAAGGGCCGATCATCGTGGCGGGCCACAGTCAGGGCGGACTCCACGCGCTGCGACTGCTCACCGAGCGGCGCGGGGAGATCGCCGATCGGCTGGTTGCCGCCTATGTGGTCGGCTGGCCGGTCGATGCCGAGGCCGATCTTCCCGCCACCGGCCTGCCGGCCTGTACGAGCCGCGAGGAAGCCCGCTGCATGATGAGCTGGCTGACCTTCGGCGATCCCCCCAACCCCGGACTGGTGCTGCGCGAATGGCTCGATGCCGAAGGCTATGCCGGTATCGAACGCGAGCGCGACCGGCTGGTCTGCACCAATCCGCTTACGGGCGGGGAAGATGGGGAAGCGCTTCCTGCCGACAACCCCGGTCTTCTCGTCCCCGACGCGACCCTGACGTCGGCGGTTCTTCGGCCGGGATCGGTCGGCGCGCGCTGCGATCGGGGCCTCCTCCTGTTGAACGGCGAAGTCCCCGAGCTTGGCCCCTTCGTGCTTCCTGGCAACAATTATCACGTCTTCGATTATGCGCTCTTCTGGGGAGCGATCCGCGAGGACGTCGCCGCGCGCCTGTCGGCATGGTCGGCGCAATGATCCACACCGACGCGGCGGGTTTCAGGGAGGCCTGTCCCGCCGGCAGGCTCGCCGGTCTCGATGTTGGGACCAGGACGATCGGGCTCGCCACCTGTGACGCGCAGTGGAGCTTCGCTGGGCCGGTAGACACGATCCGCCGCACCAAGTTCCAGAAGGACCTCGGCACCCTTACCGCTTTCCTCGAGCGCGAGCGCATCGCGGGACTGGTTGTGGGCCTTCCCCTCAGCATGGACGGCAGCGATTCGCCGCGCACCCAGTCGACGCGGGCCTTTGCGCGCAATCTCGCTCCGCTGCAGTTGCCCATCCTCCTCTGGGACGAGCGCTGGTCCACCATGGCGGTCGAGCGCGCAATGATCGACGCCGACGTCAGCCGTGCACGCCGTGCCGACAAGGTCGATGCGATGGCGGCGGCGCATATCCTCCAGGGCGCGATCGACGCGCTGGTCAATCTGCCGAGCGCAGAGTAGGCAGCCGGCATGGACCTCCTTGCGCCGAGCGACCTTTCCGACGATCAACTTGATCGCATCCTCGGCGGCGCGGAGCGCTGGCTCGCGCATAACCGGCAGGAGAAGAAGGCGAGCGATCTGCATCGCGGGGCAAGCATGGTTCTGGCCTTCTTCGAGAATTCCACCCGCACCTATCTGAGTTTCAACCTGGCGGCGCAGCGCCTTGGCGCAATGGTGACGACCCTTCCCGTCGGAGCCAGTTCGGTCGCAAAGGGCGAAAGTCTCGTCGATACCGCGCTGACCATCGACGCCATGCGACCCGATGTCTTCGTCCTGCGCCACCCGAGCCCCGGGGCGCCGCAAGCGGTCGCCGACGCAATGGATGCGGCGGTCGTCAATGCGGGAGACGGCGCGGGCCAGCATCCCACACAGGGGCTACTCGATATCGCCACGATCCAGCATCATTTCGGACGGGTCGAAGGACTGACGGTCGCCATTTGCGGCGACATCCGCCACAGCCGCGTCGCCAATTCGACCCGCGAGTTGCTCGACCGGATGGGGGCGAACGTCCGCCTGGCAGGACCTATAGCGTTGATGCCGGACGATCATGACGGCCCCGACGGGATCGACGACGCCGTGGCCGGTGCCGACGTGGTCATGATGCTTCGCGTGCAACGCGAGCGCCTGTCCGACGATCTCGGCGACGGACCCGGCGAATATCTCGCGCGCTACGGATTGACCCGTGACCGTTTCGCGACGGCCGCCGATGGAGCGATCATCATGCATCCGGGCCCCATGAACCGCGGCGTCGAGATCGACGGCGATCTCGCCGAGAGCACCGCCTCGTTGATCACGTTGCAGGTGGAAATGGGGGTCGCAACGCGAATGGCGGTCCTCGACCTTCTGATCGAGAACCGCCACAGCGCCTAGGGGACCATCCTAGTTTTCCGTATCGGGCCTTAGCTTTTCCGAGCGAACCGCGTCGGGGCATCGCCCGCCATCTTGCGAACGAAGCAATCGATGCCCTTAGCTTGCACATCGGCACAGAAGCTGCGTGCGTCGGCATCGCTTGCAAAGCCGTGGGCGGCGAGGCGGTAATAGGTCTTTCCGTCATGTTCGAAACGCGCCGCCATCGGCTGGAAGGCGTTGAGCCCGTCGACTTTCTTGGTCGCGACGCTCCAGCCATGCGCCAGCAGGTCCTGATCGAAATACGACGCCAGCTGGACGACCGAACGGCTCGCCTGTTCGGCGGCGACGGCCTTCACCTTCATGCTGCGCACCGATTCGGTGAGACGAACCGCGTCGCTACTGAGCGCGGGCGCGGCCACCTGCGGCCTGGCTGCCGCGACTGCCTTCGCCATCAGAGCGACCGGCGCGACCTCGTCGACGTCGAGCGTGGCCACGGAAACTTCGGCTTCCTCGATCGATGCCGCTTCGGCAGCCTCGTCGACCAGCGTGATGTCGCGAACCGGAATCTCGATCGTCTTCGCAAAAGTCACCGGAGCATCGCCAAGCGCGATCCGCTGCTGGGGCGCGAGGTCGGCCGTGCGCAGGCCTGCGTAAGGCTGCGCGGTCGGGACCGGCGTGGCCTGCTGCGGCTGCGGCTGAGGGCGCGGCGCCAGCGAAGCGTAGCGCGGCTGGTTTTCGTTCCTGACCAGCGCGAGCGCGATCGGCTGGCCGGGATCGACCTGCGAGGGCGTCACGCCCGTCAGCGCCGCGATCGCGAGGCTGGGGTGCTCGGGGTTCGCCATCGCCATCCAGCCCTGGAGCTGCGCGTCCAGCTGGTTCGCCGGAACATCCTGTGCGGCGATGGTGCGGGCCTGCTGCCAGTCGCCCGTCATCGCATAGGCGAGCGCGAGGTTCTGGCGCGTACGGGCCGTTGCCTCGGGGCTGCGCGCGGCGCTGTTGAGGAGGTCGATCGCGACCTGCGGGCGACCCGCCAAGGCCACTGCGAGGCCAAGGTCGGCGGCATCGACATACCCACGCGCCTGCTCGAGCCCGTCGAGCGCCTGTGCGCTCTTGCCCTGCGCGATTTCGACAAGCGCCTTCTTGAGGATGACCTGCGGCTGCGCGGGCATCAGCTCGAGCGAATCGCGATAGGCGGCTTCGGCGGACGCAAAGCGACCTGCGGCGAAATAGGCGTTGCCGAGCAGCGAGCGGAAGCCCGCGTCCTGCGGCTTGTTCGCCACCGCGCGCTCGGCATGTTCGATCGCGACGCCGTGCTGGCCTTCGATAAGGGCCTGCTGCGCCTTCATGGCGACGCCGATGTTCTTCTTGTCGACGTTACCCGCGAAGCCGCCCATGCCGTCGGTTGCCGACGTGCAGGCCGCAAGGCCCGCCGCAAGCGCGGCCGCCGCCATCGCTTTTCCCATTTGTTTCTTCATCTGACTTTCCCCTTCCCTGGATCGTCGTCATTCTTCCCTGTTGTCAGCGTTTCTCCACGCTCGCCTGTTCGACCAGCTCGTCGAGCTCGGTCATTTCTCCCAGCAGGCGATCAAGCGCCTCGGTCACCATCTTCTGCGCCGACTGGCCGGTAAGGGCGCAGGCGAGTCGCAGCTTGAGATGGCGTTCCCGATCGAGACGCAGGGTGAAGGCGGCCCTGTCCTTTGCTCCGGCTTTCGCCTCGGCAACATCACGGCGCGATACTTCACGCGTTTCGTAGCCGCCCGCTCCCGACACCGGTGACTCGTCCGTATCGTCGAGCACATCTTCGGCGCTGAGCAACAGCTCGTCCTCGTCCGCGTCCTGCTCTTCGAACTGCGTTTCATCGTAGGAGGGACGCGCCGGCTCTTCCTCGCGCGCGGGGCGCGTGATGAAGGAGGCGAAGCGGTTGCTGGCAGTGGGATCGAAATCCTCGCCCGCCTCTTCCTCGGCGGTCGCTTCCTCTTCCTCGCCGTAGAGGTCGCCATCCTCCTCGTCCGATGTCGACAGACCATGAGCGGCCTGTTCGGCGGCGGAGGCTTCGGCTTCCAGGTCGTCCTCGCTCCAGGCGCTGCCTTCGTCCTTCTGGGCGTCGGTCAGCGGCTTGAGGTCGGCAACCGTGCGCATCAGCTGCGGCGCATCGAGATCCTCGTGTTCCGCCGATTCGTCTTCGGCGAAATCGTCTTCGACCGGATCGGGCAGCGCCTTCGCCTTCGTCGAGAAGATGCTCTGCGAAACGGGCGGCGTATCGAACGACGTTTCCCGGACGTCGTAGGATTCTTCCTCGACGGCGTCGTCTTCCGCGTCTGCGCTCGAACCCGGGCTCGGCGGCGTCAGCGCGTCCGACTTCTTGCCGTCGCGATGCCCGGTGAAGACATTGGGGCTTTCATCGGCCTCCGGATCCCACAGTTCGGCGGTCGAATCGTCGAGATCGGCATGATCGTCGGCATAGTCGTCGCCGTCCTCGTCGTCGGACGCGAACTGCTGCTTGAGCTGCGCCTGCTGGTCGTGGACGACCGGCTGGCTGGGGCTAAGACCCGACAGCGGGTTGCGGGTGATCGATTCGACGTTGCCGCCGTCCTCGTCGGTGCCGACGGGATCCGAACCCATGTCGTTCCAGCCAAGATCGTCGAGCCCTTCGGACCCGACCTGGCCGTAATTCTGGCGCCGCATGGCGGGGCGAGCCGAACCCTTGCGGGCGAGCAGGCCACCGGAGAGCGACGCGAATGCCTTGGGTGCATTCATCGTCATGGTCTCCTTATCCCACTACCCGGCGGCCGAAACCGCCGACGGGGCGCGGCGCGGCGGGCGCGCTGCCCTGGCTCTGGCTTCCGCCGACCTGCGGGGTCGCGAAGACGGTGCGGCGGAAATTCTTCTCGAGACGATCCGCGACGTAGTCCCACAGCGCCGTGATTTCCTGCGCCGAACGGCCTTCGGGGTCGATTTCCATGACGGTGCGGCCGTCGATCATCGAGGCGGCGAAGTCGGTACGATGATGCACGGTGACCGGCGCGACGGTGCCGTGCTGCGACAGCGCGACGGCGGCCTCGTAGGTGATCTTGGCCTTGGGGGTTGCCGCGTTGACCACAAAGATGGCGGGCTTGCCGGCACGGTCGCACAAATCGACCGTGGCGCCGACGGCGCGCAGATCGTGCGGGCTGGGACGCGTCGGGATGACGACGAGTTCGGCGACCGCAATGACCGACTGGATGGCCATGGTAATGGCGGGCGGCGTGTCGATGACGGCAAGCTTGAAGCCCTGCTGGCGAAGCACTTCCAGATCGCTCGCGAGCCGCGCGACGGTCGTCTGGGCGAAGGCCGGCATCTCGTCTTCACGCTCGTTCCACCAGTCGGCAAGGCTGCCCTGCGGATCGATGTCGATTAGACAGACGGGACCGTGACCGGCTCGCTGAGCCTGGACTGCCAAGTGGCCCGAAACGGTGGTCTTGCCCGATCCACCCTTCTGCGATGCCATAGCCAAAACGCGCATTATCTTCCCCTCGCCGGAATTTGGACGATTGTTCGTTGTTCCGGCTTTTGAACCCCAAGCGCCTAAAATCTGGTTAACGTTTTATGGGTGGTGTTCATCGTGTATCGACGTCGCGGCGCTTGGCGGGCAGACGCATCGCTATTAGTGTGGAATCTCAGACAAATAGAAGAGCGGCCGAGGGATGATGCGACTGACGATTTTTCTTGCAGGTGCGATGCTCGCCGCCTCGCCGGCAAACGCGCAAAGCGTTTCCGACGGGATCGCGGCCTGGCGCGGGGGTGAACCGGCGCGCGCCGTCGAAATCTGGGAGCCGCTTGCCGCAGACGGCGATGCGGATGCGCAGTTCAACCTTGCGCAGGCCTATCGTCTGGGCCGCGGTGTCGGAGGGGACGCAGATCGCGCCCGCGCGCTGTTCGCCGATGCCGCCCAGCAGGGTCATCTCGGCGCCCGCACGAATCTCGGTCTGATGCTCTACAGCGAAGGCAAGCGCGCCGAGGGGCTCGACTGGCTTTACGAAGCGGCCGAGCAGGGCGAGCCGCGGGCCATGCTCGTTTACGGTACCGCGCTGTTCAATGGCGAGACGTTGGAACGCGACAGCGTCACCGGCTATGCGCTCGTCAGCCGAGCGGTCGCGAAGGATCTTGCCGCGGCGCGACAGACGCTGGCGGAAATGGATCGCGCCCTTCCCGTCGCCCAGCGGCGCACCGGCGTCGCGCTGGCGCAACGCTTGTCGAGCGGTGCGACGAGCCTGACCAAGGCCGCGCCCGAAGGCGCGACACGCGTGGCGGCGCGCCCCCCGGAACCTGCATCGGCACCCAGACCCGCACGCCAGACCGAGGCTCGAGCGAAGGCGCCCGCCGCAGCAGCCTCGCTCGCGAACGCTTACGCCGTGCAGCTCGGGGCGTTCGCGCGCGACGGAGCCGCGCAGGAACTGTTCGCGTCGCTCAGCGGCGCGTCGGTGTTCAACGGGAAACAGGCGGAATACAAGGCTGTCGGCCGCGTCACGCGTCTTCGAGTCGGCCCGTTCGCCAATGGCCGCGAGGCCCGCGCCGCCTGCGAAGCGATGGAGCGCCGCAACCAGCCCTGCTTCGTGGTCGCGCCCTAGTCTTCGATCCAGTCCGCTCGGGGCAACCCGAGGCCCCAGAGCAGTGCGTCCAATCCGTGATGCGCGATGACGGCGTCGGCCTCGGCGGCGACGGCGGGCTTGGCATGATAGGCGACGCCCATGTCGGCGGCGCGCAGCATCGGCAGATCATTGGCCCCGTCACCGATGGCGATGACCTGACCGCCGTCCAGCCGATCACGTTCTTCCTGAAGCACGGCGAGCTTGCGCGCGGCATCGACGACGGGAGCCGTGACAGTGCCGGTGAGCCTTCCATCCTCGATTCCCAGCGTGTTGGAAACGACGCGGTCGAAGCCCAGCTTTTCCCCGATGACGTCGGCGAAGGCCGTGAACCCGCCCGAAACGAGGATGCAGCGCACGCCCCGACTTTTGAGCGTCTGGACGAGCGTACGGGCGCCCGGATTGGGACGGATGCGCGTGGCAAGCAGGTGATCGATGACCGCTGCGTCGAGGCCTTCCAGCAATGCGAGCCGTTCGCGCAGCGCGCCTTCGAAGTCGAGTTCGCCGCGCATCGCCCGCTCGGTGATCGCGGCGACGCGCTCTCCTACCCCCGCCTCGGCGGCGAGTTCGTCGATGCATTCCTGTCCGATCATGGTCGAGTCCATGTCTGCCAGGAAGAGGTTGGGCGTGAAGCCGTCCGGGCGGGCGATGACGTCGGCGCCTTCAGGAATCGTGATCGCCCCCGCGATTTCAGCGGCATCGCCCTCGTCTAGCCAGCGCCAATCGTCGCCGTGGGCAGCGCGGTCGATGAGACTGGCATCCAGGCGACCGGTTGCTATCAGCGTTGAGATGGTCACGAAACCTCCTCTGGCGCTCATCGCGGGTCCGACCGCGAGCGGCAAGTCCGAACTTGCGCTCCGGCTTGCCGAAGGCGTCCGGGGAACCGTCATCAACGCCGACAGCGCACAGATCTACGCCGACCTCTCGATCGTCGCCGCCAGCCCCTCGGAGGAAGATCGGGCACGCGCGCCGCACCGGCTGTATGGCGTCCGCGACGGTGCCGACGCCTGTTCGGCAGCCGACTATGCCGCGCTCGCGAAGGCAGCGATCGCCGAAGCGCAGGACGCGGGGCGCCTGCCCATTCTGGTCGGCGGGACGGGCCTTTATCTGCGGACCCTGCTGGAGGGCATCGCTCCCGTCCCCGACATCGATCCCGATATCCGCCTGGCGATCCGCAGCGCATCCACGAGCGACAATTACATCGCTCTTCAATCCGAAGATCCGAAAGCGGCCGCCCGACTGCATGCCGGCGACACCACCCGTATCGCGCGAGCGCTGGAAGTCGTCCGCTCGACCGGCAGGCCGCTCACGCATTGGCAGGATCGCAAGGAAGGCGGCATCGGCGACGTGGTGGACCTGCGACCACTCCTCCTCCTGCCGCCGCGCGAGGCACTGGCGCGCCGTTGCGATGCGCGCTTCAACCGCATGATCGAGACCGGCGCCATCGAGGAAGTCGAAACCCTCCTCGCCCGAAACCTCGACCCCGCCCTCCCCGTCATGCGCGCGATCGGCGTGCCCGAAATTGCATCCCATCTTACAGGCGAGCGCAGCCGCGAGGAGATGGTCGCCGCCGGTCAGCTAGCAACGCGACAATATATGAAGCGGCAATATACCTGGTTTCGCAATCAGCCTCCCGAAGACTGGCCGCGCTTTTTGGAAAGCCTGGAAGATCCCGGCGCATTCGAGCGTGCGCTAGCCCTGCTTTCAAGAGCTTGATAGGACGGCCCGCATGGAAGCCATCACGCAGAACGCCATCGATCCCTCGCCACTCGCTGGAAGAAAGATCGCCATCGTCGGCTACGGCAATCAGGGTCGCGCACAGGCGCTCAATCTCAGCGACGAGGGGATGAACGTCGTCGTGGGCCTGCGCGAGGGAAGCGACAGCTTCGAAGCCGTGCGCGCCGACGGTCTCGTCGCCGCTCCCCTTGCCGAAGCGGTGGCGGGCTCAGCGCTCGTCATGATGCTCGTTCCCGACGAGCTGATGACGGGCATCTACGAAACCATCGCGCCCGATATCGATGAAGGTGCCGCGCTCGGCTTCAGCCACGGTCTCGCGGTGCACTTCGGCCATGTGAAGCCGCGCGCGGATCTCGATGTCATCCTGCTTGCGCCGAAGGGTCCGGGGACCGCGCTTCGCAAGCTCTATACGCGGGAGAAGGGCATGCCGGCTCTCTGGGCCGTGCACCAGGACGCGACCGGCAACGCGAAAGGCATCGCCCTCGCCTATGGCCGTGCGATCGGCTGTGCACGCGCCGGCCTCTTCGAATCCTCGTTCAAGGAAGAAGCCGTCGCCGACCTGTTCAACGAACAGGCGGTCGTGTGGGGTGGTGTTCCGGCCCTTCTGCAAGCGGGCTACGAGACGCTCGTCGATGCCGGCTATTCCGAAGAAGTGGCATTTTTCGAATGCGTCGGCGAACTCAAGCTGCTCGCCGAGCTCATCGAGGAACGCGGCATTGCCGGGATGCGCGAGGCGATCAGCAACACCGCCGAACTAGGGGCAGTGCTCGGCGGGCCTGCGGTTGCCGATCACCATGTGCGCCAGCGGATGCGTGACATGCTGGAGAGCGTGGAAAGCGGAGAATTTGCGGCACAACTCGCCGAAGAGGCCGCCGAGGGCTATCCGCTACTTACCGACGCGCGCGAGCGGGCCCGCGCTCACCCGTCCGAGACGGTAGGGGCGAAACTGGCACGATTGTCACCGAAGAGATCCGGCTTGTCCTGAGCGCCGGTTCGTTCGCCGACCAGCGCACGCTCGAGATATCGGCGCTGGAGCAGGCGGTGCGTCTCGACCACGTTCGGATGATCTGCCTTCAACGCGGCCTCCATCTCCTCGGCGGCGCGCTGCGCGAAATAGATCCGATCCTGTCTGGCCATGCTGAAACGCCCTCTCGTTCTCACGAAAGGGCGATCCTAGACGGCGAATTCCAATTTGTCTCCCTCCCCGGTGCGAGGGTCCGGGGAGGGAGCGTTCGCGCGCCGCGTTAGAAGGAAATGCCGAGCGTTCCGACGACCTGATGCTTCTTGATCGGGTCATTGTCATACTGGGAGAAACGATACTCCGCGCCGACATAGGTCCCGCGCCCGACGTTGAAGCGTCCCCCGCCGCCGATCCGGTAGCCGTCCTTGTCGCTGTCGATCAACTCGCTGATCACATCGGTTCCATCGTCGCTCGTCACATCGAGGGTGGTGCGAACATTGCTGTAGCCCGCTTTCGCATAGAGAGCGCCGATCGGACCGATGGGGACCGTGATGCGTCCGCCGAGGTAGAGGTCGCGTCCGCTCTCGGACGTGCCGAAATAGTCCACGCCGTCCTCGGTATAGTCGAAGTCATATTTCTCGTCCGTCGTCCCGACTTCGACATCGACGCCAAGCGCCACCGCGACGAGGGAGATGTCGTATCCGGCAGCCACGCCATAGTAGAGCGAGTCTTCTTCGTACGGCAGCGTCGTCCCCGGTCCGGTGTTCAGCTCGCCGCGTTCGCGTTCGAGACCTGCCTGAAGCTCGATGCGCGGCCCCGAAGGCGCGAGTTGGGCGAAGGCCGGCGATGCGGCGAGTGCTGCGGTGCCGAAGATCGCGGCGCCGGAAATCAATTTGAACATCAAGAAACTCCATTTTTGACCGGACCCGTCTCCGGTTGCCCACTCAGAAGAGGACCGCGTCTGAACTTCTTATGAGAGTTGAATTCATCGCAATGACAGCTTTCGCGGCCTTGGCGTCTACGTCCCTGTTATTGCTGACAATTCATTTTTTCGATGGCGCCCGAACAGTTTTTCCGCATCGCCGATTGCGAGCTTTATCACTGTCGAGACATGAAAACGGATGGTCGGGTCACGCGTTTCCCGTGTCCGATCAACGTCAGGTTTCAGGCAACGTGAGACGGAACCGCTACTCCCGATTTTGAGGTGGAAAGGGGACTTTGAAGCTATACGACGACGGTGTAAGCGTTTAACCATGCAGAGTTCACCGGCATTAGATGCAGCGAGGGATTTTCTCGGCGTCGTCTGGGGTGGCGACCCTCCTGCCGACGAGGAACTGCTTCGAACGTTGGACTGCCTTGTCGCCGCCTACTACGCTACGCCTCCCGGAGACGTAACAGACGTTAAGATCGATCCACCTGCGAAGGATGGGCCGTCCCTCTACAGAGAGATTGCCGACCGCTTTCCTCAATTCGGTCTATATCCAATAGCGGATCCGTCCGCCGACTACGATGATGCGCTCATGATGGCGGATGCCATAGACGATTTAGCGGATATCACCGGGGACATGCGCGAAGTCGTCTGGTTCGCAGAGCACGTCAGCACAGATGATGCTCATTTCTCCTTTCGCCTGCTTTTCTTCCATTGGGGTCAACACGCACGTAGTTTGGCCTATTACCTCCATGACCGTATTTGACCACCTTCAAGAGTGTTTTGGGGCGATGAAGCAATGGTAGCTATGGGGTCGTAAGCAGACAGTCCGCTTTCAGTGGTTCAGGCGTCAAAGCCGCCGAAGACCGGCAAGTGCTAGCCCTCTCTAGTGTCTACCAAATAGCTTTTCGACATCCGACATCGAAAGTTTGACCCACGTCGGGCGACCGTGATTGCACTGTCCAGAACGCGGTGTCGTCTCGATCTGGCGGAGGAGCGCGTTCATTTCCTCGACCCGCAGGATGCGACCCGCCCGCACCGAGCCGTGGCAGGCCATCGTGCCGGCGACGAGGTCGATCCGGTCTTGCAGGGAGGGCGCACTGCCCAGTTCCGACAGTTCGGAGGCGAGATCGGCAAGCAGCTGTGGCGCCTTCACCTTGTCGCCGAGCGGCGCGGGGGTCGCGCGCACCAGCATGGTCGAGGGACCGAACCGCTCGATCTCCAGCCCCAGCGTCGCCAGTTCCGCCGCAGCTTCCTCGAGCCGCTCGCAATCGGCTTCGTCCAGCTCGACCGGTTCGGCGATCAACAGGGGTTGGCTGGCAACCGGCTGGCCCTCGCGAGCCTCCCGCATCGCTTCCAGCACCAGGCGCTCGTGCGCGGCATGCTGATCGACGATGACCAGCCCGTCCTCGGCTTCCGCGACGATATAGGTCGCCGCCACTTGCCCGCGGGCCGCCCCCAAGGGATGGCGCGCGGCCGTCGGGGCGGGTTCCGTCGCCACATGCCCCCGCGCAAGA
Source organism: Sphingomicrobium aquimarinum (assembly GCF_039655735.1). NCBI lineage: Bacteria > Pseudomonadati > Pseudomonadota > Alphaproteobacteria > Sphingomonadales > Sphingomicrobiaceae > Sphingomicrobium > Sphingomicrobium aquimarinum. The sequence continues at coordinate 527,146 of NZ_JBBYXH010000001.1, forward strand.
GGAGCCGCGTCGGTCACCGCGGCGAAGCGCTGGGATTGCGATGGGTTCGGCCCCGCATCGTAAGTCGATCCGAATTCGGCCACGTTGCGGAAATCCAGCGGCCGTCCCGGAGCGTCGGGGTCGACCGGGGGCGGCGCGAAGTCTGCGCTTGCGCCCTGCCCTTCCACCATCCAGTTGGCGGGCTGCGCATGCTGTTCGCGCGCCGCCGACAGATGCCCCGCGTCTTCGAGCGCACGCCGCACCCCGCCGACGATCAGCCCGCGAACCCCCTGCGCGTCACGAAAGCGCACCTCGGTCTTGGCGGGATGGACGTTGATGTCCACTTCGCTCGTCGGGCAAGTCACGAACAGGGCGGCGACCGGATGACGGTCGCGCGCGATGAGATCGCGATAGGCGCCGCGCAGCGCGCCGACCAGCAGCCGATCCTTCACGGGGCGCGAGTTCACGAACAGGAACTGCTGGTCGCCCATTCCGCGGTTGAACGTCGGCAGGCTCACGACTCCCTCGAGCCGCAGGTCGCCGCGCACATGATCGATCCCCACCGCATTCTTCGCCAGTTCGGGCGTCAACAGAGCCGCAACGCGCTCGGGCGCGGACTGGGGCTGGACGGCGATGATCGCGCGTCCGTCATGCTCGAAGCGGAATGCAAGATCGGGCCGCGCCATCGCGAGACGTCGCATGACGTCGAGGGCGGCAAGATATTCCGAACGGGGCGAGCGCAGGAACTTGCGCCGCGCGGGCACTTTCCCGAACAGGTCTTCGACGCTGACGCGCGTGCCCGCAGGTACGCTCGCGGGCCCGTCTTCCACGCGCTCGCCATGATCGACGACGATCCGCCAGCCATCGCCTCCAGAAGGACGGCTTTCGAGCGTAAAGCGCGATACACTCGCGATGGAGGGCAGCGCTTCGCCGCGAAAGCCGAAGCTTTCGACATCCTCAATATGCTCGTCGGGCAATTTGCTGGTCGCATGGCGTTCGAGCGCGAGGCGCATCTCGTCGGGGGCCATCCCGCAACCATCGTCCTCGACGCTGATCTTCGTCAGCCCGCCTCCGGACAGTCGCACGAAGACGCGCGTCGCACCGGCGTCCACGGCATTCTCGACCAGTTCCTTCAATGCGCTGGACGGCCGCTCGACCACTTCGCCTGCCGCGATCCGGTCGATCAGTGCGCTGGGGAGCCTTCTTATTGACATCGAAACCTTATTCGCTCACTGCATCCAAGCGCTTGAAAGCCGCGGATTTCCTTGTAAATTCATATCGCTTTCAACAAAATTTGTTTAACGATTGGAGATGCGGGCCGCCTCCGTGCGTTCGCGCCACCATAACAGCAAAACGGAAGACGCCCATATGTTCTGGAACAAATGGTTCAAGTGGATGAGCCACGATATGGCCATCGACCTCGGCACCGCCAACACCCTCGTCTATGTGCGCGGGCGCGGCATCGTGCTGAACGAACCTTCCGTCGTGGCGATCGAAACCGTGAACGGAATCAAGAAGGTCAAGGCCGTCGGCGACGATGCCAAGCTGATGATGGGCAAGACTCCCGACCAGATCGAGGCAATCCGGCCGCTGCGCGACGGCGTCATCGCCGACATCGACGTGGCCGAAGAGATGATCAAGCACTTCATCCAGAAGGTGCACGGCGGCAAGATGCGCTCGTGGCGCTTCCCCGAGATCGTCATCTGCATCCCCTCGGGTGCGACCAACGTCGAGCGCCGCGCCATTCGCGACGCCGCGTCGAACGCGGGTGCGAGCGCGGTCTATCTGATCGAGGAGCCGATGGCCGCCGCGATCGGCGCCGACATGCCGGTGACCGAACCCGTCGGCTCGATGGTCGTCGATATCGGCGGCGGCACCACCGAAGTGGCCGTCCTGTCGCTGCGCGGCCTGGCCTACACCACCAGCGTGCGTGTCGGCGGGGACAAGATGGACGAGGCGATCTCCTCCTACGTTCGTCGCAATCACAATCTTCTGATCGGCGAGGCCACGGCGGAGCGGATCAAGAAGGAAGTCGGTATCGCCAAGCCGCCCAGCGACGGCATCGGCGAGACGGTCTACATCAAGGGCCGCGACCTCGTGAACGGCGTGCCGAAGGAAATCGCGATCAACCAGGGTCAGATCGCCGAAGCACTGTCCGAACCCGTCGGGACGATCGTCGAGGGCGTGCGCATCGCGCTCGAGAATACCGCGCCCGAACTGGCTGCCGACATCTGCGATCAGGGCATCGTGCTCACCGGAGGCGGCGCGCTTCTGGAGGGGCTCGATGAGGTCCTGCGCGACGAAACGGGGCTTCCCGTCATCGTGGCGGAAGATCCGCTCACGTGCGTTGCGATGGGTACTGGCCGTGCGCTCGAGGAAGAGCAGTACCGCGGCGTCCTCCTGACCGTCTGATTTCGCGATGGTGGCGGGGGCAAGCAAATTCCGCCGTCCGGGCTGGTCTCGACGGGCGCAATATAGCCTGTTCTTCAGCTTCGTCGCCTTGGGCGTTGGACTGGTGGTCGGGCTGGTAATGCTCGCCATCAGCGTCGTCGCGCCCCGCACCTTCGAGGGCATCCGTGGCGCCGCCACCGACGTGACCCGTCCCGTCTCGCAGAGCCTCTCGGCCGTCAGCGCGACGGTCGGCGGGCTCGCAACGGGTGCGGGCGATTATTGGAATGCAGCGCGCCAGAATGCGGCACTGCGCGAAGAACGCGACGAGTTCGCGCGGCGCGCGCTTCGCGCCGAAGCGTTCGAACGCGAGAATATCCAGTTGAAGCAGGCGCTTGCGCTTCGCGAACGATCGAACGAACCGGTCGCCGCCGGTCGGATCATCGGGTCGAGCCAGGATAGCGTTCGCCGTTTCGCCATACTTTCCGCGGGTCGAAGCGACGGCGTGGAAATCGGGATGCCGGTCCGTAGCGCCGACGGCCTGCTCGGCCGCATCGTTGGTACGGGTGCCTTTTCCGCGCGCGTTCTGTTGACGACCGATCGCTCGCTGATCGTTCCTGCGCGCATCCTGCGTACCGACGAGCCGGTCATCGCGCGCGGACAGGGCGCGGGCGTGATCGACCTTCGACCGCTGGAAGTGGGTCGCAATCCCTTCAAGCCCGGCGACGTCGTCATCACCAGCGGCACCGGGGGGCTGTACCCGCCGCTCGTCCCGCTCGCGCGTGTGATCCGGCTCGACGACGATGGCGCGATCGCCGTCCCGATCGCCACCCCTGCCCAGTCGAGCGTCGCCATCGTGCTTCCGCCCTTCGAACCTGATGCGCTCGCCCCGTTCGAGGCGCCGCTGACGGGGACGGAGGAATGATCGGCCGAGCCAAACCCCGCCGTCCGAGCGCCTTCGAACAGGGGCCTCGGGCCTTTGCCAACCAACTCCCTGCAGCCAGCGTCGTGATCGCAAGTTTCCTGGCTGTCATTCCGCTTATCGCGACGCACGGCTGGTGGCCTGATTTCGGTCTGCTGATGCTCATCGCCTGGCGCCTGCAGCGGTCCGATCCGTTCCCCAATTGGTACGCCATGCCGCTGGGGCTGTTCAACGACCTGATGTGCCTCCACCCGCTCGGTCTTTCGATCGTCACCTTCACGCTCGCGCTGACCGTGCTCGACGTTATGGACGCGCGCAAAGTCTATGGTAACTATCTCATCAACTGGATCATCGCGGCGCTGCTGATCGCGCTCGCCGAGTTCATCCAGCTGTGGATCGCGGCCATTCAGGACGCGGCAATGCCGTTACAGGTAATCATCCCCCCAATCGTCATTTCCACGCTGTTCTTCCCGATCGTTGCGTTCATCGTCGCCTATCTGGATCGCTATCGGTTGCGCAAATGACTGAATTTGCGAGATAAGGGATCATGGCCAAGCGTCCGAAAAAGCCGCAACGCGTTACCGAGACGATGCGCAAGGAAGCCTTTTCGCGGCGCTCCATGCTCGTCGGCGGCGCGCAGGCCTTGTTCGGCGGTGCGTTGATCGCGCGGCTCGGCTACCTATCGATCAGCCAGAACCAATATTATCAGACGATGGCCGAGGACAACCGCGTCCAGATGATCATCGTGCCCCCCCGTCGCGGCTGGATGGTCGATCGGAATGGCAAACCCATCGCCATCAACCGTTCCGATTTTCGAGTCGATCTCATCGCGGACCAAGTGCCGGAGGGAAAGCTCGAGGTCACGCTCTCGCGCGCTGCCGAGCTTCTCGACCTCAATCCCGAGCAGATCGACCGCATTTCCACCGAGCTTGAAGGCAAGTCCGGATATCAGCCCGTCCAATTGGCCGAAAACGTCGATTACGAGAAATATGCCGCGATTTCGGTTCATCTCCCCGACCTTGAAGGCGTCCTGCCCCAGCGCGGCTTCTCGCGCTATTATCCCGCCGGCGCCGCCGTTGGACATCTCGTCGGTTATGTCGGCACCGCCAGCCGCGAGGAATATGTCGCGGAGGACAAGAATCCGTTGTTGCTCACCCCCGGTTTCAAGATCGGCAAGGAGGGTCTCGAGGAAGTTCTCGAGCAGAAGGGGTTGCGCGGACAGCCGGGTGGGCAGCGTGTCGAACTGACCGCGCGCGGCAAGCTCGTGCGCGAGCTGGAACCCAAGCCCGACCGATCGGGGGAGACCATCCAGCTGTCGATCGACGTCGACCTGCAGGAATTCGCCGCGCGGCGTCTCGGCAACGAGAGCGGGGCTGCGGTCGTCATCGACTGCGAAACGGGCGACATCCTGTGCATGGCCTCGATGCCGGCCTACGATCCCAACAGCTTCTCCGACGGCATCGGCCAGGTCGAATGGAAGATGCTTTCCGAGGACGACCATCGCCCGCTGGTGAACAAGGTCGTCAATTCTCTCTATCCCCCCGGCTCGACGCTCAAGCCGATGAATACGCTGGCGCTTCAGGCCGCCGGCGTCGATCCGGACGAGCGCGTCTTCTGCCCGGGCGGCTATCAGTTGGGGAACCGCTTCTTCCGCTGCCTGCATCGCCATGGCCCGATGAACATGCGCGATGCGATCATGAAGAGCTGCAACACCTATTTCTATTCGATGGCGCACCGGGTCGGCTACGATGTCATCGCGGAGATGGCGCGCACGCTCACGCTCGGGATGAAATACGACCTTCCGCTGGTCAGCCAGAGTTACGGCACCGTGCCCGACCCCGAATGGAAGTTGCGCAAATACGACCAGAAATGGACGGGCGCCGATACGCTCAACGCGTCGATCGGCCAAGGATATATCATTCTCAATCCGCTCCAGCTTGCCGTTCACACCGCACGCATTGCCAGCGGTCGTGCCATCCTGCCGCGCCTGCTCGGCGCCCATAAGGATCCCGCGCCCATGCTCGACATTCCGCAGGAGCATCTCGATGTTACGCGCCAGGGCATGTGGCAAGTTGTCAACTCAGCCGGCACCGCGGGCGTCAGCCGCGTGCCGGTTGAGGGTGTCGAGGTCGCGGGAAAGACCGGCACGAGCCAGGTCGTCCGCCTCGCGCTCGGCGATGGCAAGAACGTGCCGTGGAAATATCGCGATCACGGCCATTTCGTCTGTTACGCGCCGTTCGACAAACCCAAATATGCCTGCTGCTTCTCGGTGGAACATGGGGGCACCTCGGGCGCGGCCACGCCGATCGCGCGCGACGTTCTTACCTTCCTGTTCGACCGCGACAAGGCGATGGCGCAACTGACCAGTCTCGAGGAACAGTGGGGTGGAAGCCTCGCCGAGCGGACCGCCGCGTTCCAACGCCGTGTCCTGGAGATCGCCGAGGCGCGTGCCGCCGGACGCGAGGAGCCGACGCCCGGTGAAGGCGTGACCTGATGCTGTCCTCGATCATTCCCCAACCGCTGGCGCGCTTGCCCTGGACGCTCATTGCGCTGGTCTTCCTCATCGGAAGTTTCGGCGTGGCGCACCTCTATTCCGCTGCCGGCGGGTCGCTCCAGCCATGGGCCCTTCGCCAAGGGGCTATCTTCCTCTTCATGTTCGTCATCGCGCTCGGTGTGAGCTATGTTCCCGAGAGCTGGATCAAGGGGCTCACCCCGATCGCCTATGTCGTCATTCTCGCGATGCTGCTGGCGGTCGAATTCGTCGGCTTTGTCGGAATGGGCGCGCAGCGCTGGATCGACCTTGGATTTATGAAGCTCCAGCCATCCGAATTCATGAAACCGGTTCTCGTGCTCATTCTCGCCCGCTTCTACGAGCTGCTCCCGACGGGCGATCTCAACAAGTTTCGCGCCATCTGGCCCGCGGCGTTGCTGACGGGCATTCCCGCCGCGCTCACCCTGATCCAGCCCGACCTCGGTACGGCGCTCGTCCTGATCCTCGGCGGGATCGTCGTGATGTTCCTCGCGGGGCTTCCCTGGTGGTATTTTGCGGGCGGCGCGGCGGCGGCGGCGGCGGTCATCCCCATTGCGATCCAGTTTCTCGAACCCTACCAGCAACGCCGTATCCTCATCTTCCTCGACCCCGAAGCCGATCCGCTGGGCGCCGGATACAATCTCACGCAGTCGAAAATCGCGATTGGTTCGGGCGGCATGTGGGGCAAGGGCTATATGCAAGGCTCGCAAAGCCACCTCGAATATCTGCCCGAGGGTCATACCGATTTCGCATTTTCCGCGATCGTCGAGGAATGGGGCCTGTTCGGCGGCGTCATTCTCATCCTCGCCTTCGGCGGCGTGCTCGCCTGGGGCCTGCGCGTGTCGCGTCGTGCCAGGACCCGTTTCGCCCAACTCGCCGCAGCCGGGCTGACGATGACCCTGTTCTTCTATGTCGCGATCAACCTCATGATGGTGATGGGGCTCGCCCCTGTCGTCGGCATCCCCCTGCCGCTGGTTTCCAACGGGGGGTCGGTGGTGATGACGACGATGCTGATGATCGGCATTCTGGTCGCGTTCGACCGGCAGACCAAGACGGCCGAGATCCGTCGCAAATCGGGGCTGAGTTCTGCCTGATGCCCGGGCCTTGCGAAAAATGGGTTGCAAGCCGAAACGCCCCCCGCTAGAGGCGCCTCTTCCGCGAGCGGAACCCTTCGGGCGCCGCAGCATTTGCAAAAGTGTGGACGCATAGCTCAGTTGGTAGAGCAGCTGACTCTTAATCAGCGGGTCCTAGGTTCGAGCCCTAGTGCGTCCACCATTTTTCCCTTACGCTTCATAGGCTTATAGAACACTTCGGCGCTCAGCGCTCGATTGCGCCACCACGAACACCGAGAAAGCACCGACTCTCTCCGCAAAAGTTTTCGGTTTAGAACAGACGACGAACGCGCTACCCATGCAGGGACTAGCCGAAAGAATTGAAAATTGCTGCATCTCAAAGCCGCCGTGGAATCGAGTTCCCGTCCCGATCTCCAAGATCGCCTTACCGGCAAATTTTATACTCCTGAGGTTCTTGCAAGAACGTTGGTGAGCTCAGCCCCTGACGAATTTGCACCTCAGTCTATTTGCGACCCATTTTGTGGCGACGGTCGACTAATCGTCGCTTGGATTCGACATCTGAATGAACGCGGTACGCTGCGGAATCTCAATCGAGTGCACCTCGTCGATTTAGACCGCGAAGCCGTGGATGAAGCCGCTAAAGCGGTAAAGGGCGTCTTGGCGGAGAATGAGGCTCATTCAGTTCAGATCTTTGCGGATGCTGTCGATGCATTCGACGCTTCAGAACTCGCGACTTGTGATGTTGTTATTACAAATCCTCCTTGGGAACAATTGAAGCCAGATAGCAGGGACCTCGTCTCCGAATCTGAAACATATCGGAGTGAAATCCGAGCTTATTCCGAAGGATTAGCTAAGAAATTTGAAGGCTCCGGAAGCGCTCAGAGGAGAAGTGTTGGCGGCTATACGGTCAATCTTGCGAGGGCTGGAGCCTTGCTCGCAGCGTCTTTGGTCAAAGAGGGGGGGCTGCTGCAAATCATTCTCCCATCCACAATTTTTGGAGATCAAGTTTCAACGCGCTTTCGAGAGAACTTCTTTCAGAAATTGTTAGTGGAAAGACTGGATTTTTATCCAGCGGAAGCTCGTCTGTTCAAGAAAGTCGACCAGTCGATAGTAACCTTAGTCGGTAGAAGGGGAGGCCCAACAAGAGAATTCTCGTTGAGACGACATGGTCCTGATTTACAGCTATCCGATGAACGAATTCATGCCATTGCTGACGCGAAAGAGCCGTTGCCCCTCGCGGTCACAGGCCTACAATCTGAAATTGTTAATTTCATTCGAGGAATGCATCCGTCTACGAGCTGGCTTGAAAGCGATTTGCGCTTTGGGCTTCGCTTAGGACGAGAAGTGGACGAGACTAGGATATCCGAATGTTTCACGGACAGTCCCAACGGCATCCCATTTGTAAAGGGACGAAACATTCAGCGTTTCACGGCCAATCTGGAGGACCTACCCAAGCTTGATCCCAAAAAGAAAAAAATCCCGGGGTCGGTTTTCGAAAGGCGTGTGGTGTGGAGAGACGTCAGCCGTCCATCACAAAAGCGACGAGTTCATTCGTGTATTATCCCTCCAAATTACGTGGCTGGCAATTCCTTGGGTATTGCACGCTTTGCTTCCCAGAGTTCAAACCTGCCTGACACTTGGATGGCAATCCTCAACAGCCTCGTATTTGAGATACAAATAAGAGCTATTCTGTCCACCAATCACGTCTCTCAGGGAGCCATTCGGAAGTGCGCAGTCCCTTATAAACTATTCGAGGACGAAGCTCTTAGATCCAAAATCGCTGGGCTCGCGAAGCAGCCGAGCATCGATCAATGCATTGCCATGGAAGTTGCAGTTGCGAAAGGTTACGGCTTGGGACGAGCCGATTTTGAGGCCATTCTAACCGCCTTCAACAAGTTCTCCGAAGAGGAGAAATGCGCTTATCTCAAAAAGGAAATTTGGTCATGATTCCGCAGCATCTTGCGCCGAAGCTCTCGGAGCTTGATTTAATGGTAGCTAGATCCGTTCCGCCAGGAGGCAATTGGAAAGATGTCCCAGAATCCGTGCCTTCAAAGAGGCTTGAGACAATTCGCCAAAGCTATGCAAGAGGCGAGGGAAGCCGTTCTACCTATTACGGAAGGTTAGAACCGACCGCTCCCTCTTACACGATCAGCACTTATTTCACTCGACCCGGGAACGGTTGCCATCTCCACTACGATGTAAATCAACTGAGAACAATTTCCTATCGAGAAGCTGCCCGGCTTCAAAGCTTTCCAGACAGCTTTGAATTTGTTGGATCACGAACCGCGCACGCTAATCAAATTGGGAATGCAGTGCCTCCATTGCTGGCGTTTCAACTTGCAAATCAATTCGGCGCCGCTGGTGACGTAGTCGATCTTTTTTCTGGATGCGGTGGACTCGCGCTCGGATTCGAATGGGCAGGTTGGAAAAGCGTGGTCGGCTCAGATATCGATCACTACGCTCTGGACACCTTTGCAAAAAACATCACGCCCAATGTAGTCGAGGGCAACATATCTGAGTCAAAGACTCGTGCTGATATCGTGGCAGCTGTTTCGCAACGACGTCGATCTAACAAGCCGTTAATCGTTGTGGGCGGACCACCATGCCAAGGCTTTTCAACTGCTGGAAAAGCCCGGTCACGAGCCGACGCGCGTAATCATTTGTTCAAGGACTATTGCCGACTAGTAGAAGAAATTGACCCAGATGCATTCTTGTTTGAGAATGTAACAGGGCTCTTAAACATGGAAAAAGGAGCGGTTTTTCAGGAGGTAATCGCCGCACTTGGCAAGGTAGCCAAGGAAATTCGATGGTGGCAGGTATCTGCCGACGAATTTGGCGTACCACAACGCCGCAAACGCGTAATTATCGTAGGTTTTCGCCGTTTACCGCCATTCTCTTTGGGCGCACCGCCACTAAGCGGGGGGCTTATAGGTGTCCGCCCCATCTCTGTACTAGAGGCGCTCAATGATTTGCCGAAGTTAGCTGCAGGCGAAGACGGTAGTTTGCTCGACTATGTTGGCCCTCCGATGACTGACTATCAAGAGCTCATGAGGGGGCAGATCCGCCCTGCCGAATTTCTTGCTCGTATCCATCGCAGAAAAGGGCTGGAAATCGAGGAGACGACAGATTTTGGATCGGCGTCTTCGCTCACTCGCCGAGGGCGGAGTCTCGCCTAGCTAGATCAATCGCCAATTTCGCGACTGTATCTATCTTCATCCCACATACCTGCCAACTGGACACCCAACTCATTCATGTGGGACTGAAGACGGACCTGAGCATCGTTAAACAGCGAAAAGTCGAAGGATCCGAAATCTAATTGGACAGCTCGGTACAATCCATCAGCATGCTCGGGGTCGGCACTAAGAGCTTCCAAAATCGCTTGGTTGTATTGTGCGCTAACATCGCGCGTCTCATTTAGAGACGAGAGTGCGTCATGCAAGTGCGCATCGCTAACGTCATTACTAACCACAAAAGCGTTTCTGTTCGCTTTCTCGAAGTATGCAAGCAACTCTCCAAACGCGACTCTGGAGCGCCGTGCTTTTTGCTCAATTGCATAATTCGTGGCGCGCTCAGTTCTTTCGAGCGAGTCCCATTGGGTCACGTGACCCTCAACCCTTAAATTGCGAAAGCTCACATCATAATCGGCATGATGGAGTTCTAAGAGACTTGCCAAAAACGAGAAGTGACCAGCGCTCGCTATCTTCGACAATGCCGACATCAGCGAATGGCGATTATCACGCAGAATCTTGCTTAAGCGCAAGGCGTGCTCATCAGTTGCCACCTGCTCTTTGCATTCATCCCAAAGTTCTTGGGAATGCCATGAGATTACCGACACACCAGTCTTCTCTTGTTGTCTTAACCAATCCACATCCGCGAAGGACATACGATTGTTCTTTGCGCTGTTGCACGGGCCGCAGAGCAAGCGGAAGTATGGATTATGATTGAAGCCTAGCGAAATCGGGCCGATGTGATCCGCTTGGCATGGCCCAGGGTGGCCATTCAGGCATTTTTCTTTTCGGAAATCGCGTCTGATGATCCCCATCAATCGATCCGCGGCAATCCAATTGCCAGAAGCCCAATATTCGAATACGCGCCGATCAGTATTGTAGGACCGAAGATTCTCCTTAGTTCTGCCGCTATCTGCGGTCTTGCGACAGCAGAGATTGAAACTGTGAAAACCATCCAGGCGATCAGGAGCGTTAGACATCGCCCCCGGGCTCAGGACGCCTCGAGGCTCAGAGGGCACAAGGCCGGCCTTGATCCAATCTAACCATATGGTGAAGTCATTGGAGGATGCGGGCGCCCCACTTTGCCGGAAAATCGAGGGCAATACTGCGACCAATTCCTCACCGTAATGGTCGTGGAGGCGCGTTAGCAGCGAGAAGATATCTTCGGTCTGCTCCGCTTCATGTTCCTCCTCAACAAATTCGAGGGCGTTGATTTTCTTTATCAAATTAGCGCCAGGATACACATATCGTATATCCATAAGGTGGCCGCACTTCTTGCATGGCTTTTTCTTAGTGGGGTGGATTGCCTTCGCGGTTTTCGAAATCCACTGATCCTCACGCGTATCAATTCCGACACTCTCCGCCTTGCGAGCCCACCATTCCCGGCGTTTTTGATGCGTGTCCTTAAATTTACCCCCTTTTCGGTTCGAAGGTGCTTCCCATTGAATCTTGCCGTCGTCATATCGGGCGTCAGGCATGCCTTCAAAAGCCGCATTTTCCACGATTTCGCTCATGTATTCGTGAAAGATCTCATGCGGTGGCTGACCTCTAAAACCTACTTCTTTACTCACGCTACCCCCTCACTAAGTTATGAGGGACTATGGAGGATATTTTTACTATTTCAAGAGTTCAGATCGCCTCGGGATGATTGCGTCAATCAGCAAATCAAAAAGCGCCAATTCGATTGCCCCCGCGTGTTATGGTCGGCCACGTCGATTGGTTAGCCCGCCCCACCGGCTTGTGACCTTCGACCGTGAACGGCGGAAGTGCTTCGGTCAGTTCGACCGCCGTGAACGAACGCAAGCTCCCCTCCCCGCCAGTCAGCGTCTCGGCGGCGGCGCGGGCCTCAGCTTCGTCGGCACCTGACGCGACAACCGTATTGCGACAGTCGGCGCGGCGCTCGGCCTGACCGTCGGCGTAGAAGACGTAAATCCCCATGGTGCTACTCCTCATACTCACGAGCAGGCTGTTCGCGTCGTTTCATCATTGCGATCTGAACCTTGCGGGTCGGGTCGGCCTGACCTTTTTCGAAAGCGCTATCGTCCTGGAGAGCCTCGAGGACGCTACGCTCAATTTCGGCCAATGCGCCTGCAATCGTCTTGAACTTCATGCCGACAAGAGCGTCGGCCAATTCGCCTGCCGAAAACGGGCGTTCGTCCCTCGGTAAGTCAACGATGCGCGCGTTCAGCGCCGCACCCAATTCGAGGTCCATCTTTGCCGCAGCATATTCTGCCAGCGACGCCAGTTCGGCAGGGCCGGATGACTTGATCTGCTCCATGATCCGCGAGCGCCGTTCGCTGCCGATGTTTTCGCGCGCGAGCATCTGGACCGATGACTTGTAGTGCGGTGCGACGCTCGCGACACGTTCAGCGATCCGCTGCGCTTCGCGCGTGTAAGCAAGACGCTTGTCGACCGTGTTGCGCTTGAGTTCGGCACAGTAGCCGCCGACGACCTCGTTGACGGTACCCGCCCGCTTCGCCGGGGAAACACGATCGAGCGATCGCTCGATCTCGGCACGTCTTATTTCGATCTTGTTGCCGAGCGAACCGAGAAGACGCTTTTGCGCTTCCCGATTGCTCCGCGCCTTGGCCAGGACCGCAGTGATATCGGCTTCCGACATCCACTTGGCGCCCAGCATGGCTTTGGGTTGTGCCATCATATTCTCCTTCGGGGGTTGCATCTCGCGTTGCCGATGAAGCCGATCACGGCGCGGCACAGCCGCTATCGTTTCACCGCCATCGCGGTGGGCCGACGCAATCCGTCGACCGCACCGGATGTAGATGCGCGCGTTGCCAAAAAATTCGGACCAACGTTGAGCAGCGGCGATTGAGCGCCCGCTTAGCTTTCGGCGGCGCGATGTTCTTCGAAGGTAAGACGAACGTCGCCATTGTCATCGTTGCGCAAAAGCCACTTGGCTAAGTCTGAGGTGAAGGCGGGGAGGTGATCAGATGCTGCCACAAAGGCTGCTACTGCGACCTTCACGTCGTCTTCGTTATCCCAGCCCTGCATATCGGCGAACTCAGGGTCAAGGTAGCGCCCGAGTTCGTTCCAAGCGCGCTCGAAATCCTCCTTCGGGACCTCGACAACAACTTTCACTGTGTCATCCCGCTTGAGGATCGCTTCGGCAGCCTCATCGAGAACTCGTACCGGCATGTAAACGTGCATTGTTTTTCCCTTCCATGTGTTTCGAAGGGCATCCATTTATGGCGTTTTGATAGGACGAGGAAGCAAACTATTTGTTCGACCATGATCAGAATTGACTACGCGATAACAAAAGCGGCCATGATCAAGAAAAATAGATTTGCCGCGCGCTCAATGGTTTAGTTTTGTCAACAAATTTATTTGCTAGAAGCTTCGCACCCTCCAGTTCGGCTTCTGCCAGATGCATCCGTAGCGGATCGCGTCAGCGGCGTGGTCCGGGCTGTCGCTGTCCAGTTCTTCGGGGTCGCGAAGATCGCGCGGGATGACGGGCAGCGTGTCCCAGGCGTACTCGCAGTTGCGGGCGATGTAGAGCCCCGGCTTGTCGGGCATCCCGGCTTGCGACAGCATCGTCCGCATCCGCTCCCAACCCGCCTTGCGGCCGCCCTTGCCTGCCGGCTGAAACATGACGCCCTGCTGCGAAAATTCGTCGGCGATGGTCGCGGCACCGTAACCTCTGGCACGGGCAAAGATCGCGTCGTCGGCGGCTCCCTGTGGCTGCATGTTCCACTTGGCGGCCATCTCCTTGATAGCGTCCGACAGGCGCGGCACCGTCCAGCCCAGCCCTTCGCTCGGGCGGTTCGGTCGGACGGTTGCCAGCTCGTCGAGCACGACAATCGAGCCGCGCGGGTAGAACTGGTCGTCTGGACCCAGTGCGCCTGGTGATCGGGCAATGACGTACGTCGCCGATGGCGACGCGGTGCCGAAGTCGTGGGCGAGGAACGCCTCCCATCCTGGCGGTACGGCATCCCAAGGATCGACAGCGTTGCGCTCAGGCGAGAGGCAGCCCGCGAAGAAGGCACCACGCGCAACCGACCAGTCGCCCTCGGTCCAAGCCCTGAACAGTTCGGCGTCGCCCGCGCACGCCGCCTGTAGCTGGCGGCGGTAGTCGTCGCCGTCGAGGTGCGGGTTGTCCAGGTAAGTGCTCGGCGCGTGGACGCATGGACGCTCGGCGTGGCTGGGGAATGGCACCCACGGGCGAGCCGAGAGGACGTAGCGTGAGGCGACCCACTGATGGCCGACGCCACCGGGGTTGCCCGCATAGACGGTGCGCAGCGGGATGCCGTTGGGGCCACGCAGGTTGGAGCGGAGCATGTCGACCACGAAGGGGTCGGCCCACTGCGTCAGCTCGTCCACCATGATCATAGTGAAGCTGCGCCCCTGGACCTTGTCGTAGGCGTTGGGTCCGTCGACCTGCGCGAGCTCGACGTATCCATAAGGAAGCCTGAAGACGTGCTCGGTCGCGTTGTACGACGCCTTCGAGCCGTAGGCCGCCGAGAAAAGCGAGCGCAGCACCAGCTCGAAGTCGGCGAGGCCCTTGTACGTCTTGCGCACGTACAGCACCCGCGCCTGTTCCTTGTACTGTTCGACGTGGCGGAGGATCAGCAGCGCCTTACAGTAGGACTTGCCGCCCCCTCGCCCGCCGCCAAGGAACAGGTCGACGTCTTCTGGCACCGACAGCACCCGGCCCTGATAGGGCGTGGCCTCGAGCGCCTCAGCCATCCTTGCCCACCGACTTCATGTAGCTGTCCATGTCGTTAGCGCCCGGCAGGTTAATCGTCACATTGACCCGGTCGTCACCATCCTTGGGTGTCCCGTTGTCGCGGTAGCCGTGGCGGCCCTTGAGGGCGAAGATGATCGAGGTTGTGTCGCCGGCGCGAGCCTTGTCCATCAGCAGCCCGACCAATTCGTCTTCCTCAAGGCGCCGTGTCTCGGAAAGGGCGGAGGCGATACGCTCATCTTCGTCCCTGACCCGCATCCAGGTGCGGTAGTTGATGCGGAGGGCGCGGGCGATCGACACCTCGCTCTTGCCCTTCCGGATCGCCCTGATGACCCGGTTCACCTCCACCTCGGGGATGACGTACTTCGGATGGCCGACGCCACGCTTTTGGGGTTCGGTGCGGTACTCGGCACGGTTCTTGTCGTTATCACTCATCTCAAAAATCCTTGGGAAACTAAGGCTTCGGGCGTGTCAGTCCCCTGATCTTCGGTCAGAAGGGCAGACCCGAACGCCCGCGCGCGCGTGTTTTGTGTCGCGGGTATCGCGGGTTTGTGAGCCTGCGTTGGGATGGAGCGGTCGGGGTAGACCGCCGTAGACCGCCGGTAGACATCGGAGCGGTCTACCGATTTTCCTTGGTTTCCCGAGGATGGTGGAGGGCAGACACGGTAGACCGCCTCTTTGTCATCTTCCTGAGCGTTTTCCGCTCGTCGTGACCAAGGGTTGATCCCCTTCACTCCGTTCATCCCATAATATCAAAAGGGTAAGTCTACGGCGGTCTACCTGCCAGAAAAACATTAGAAATCTAAGGACGACAGGTAGACCGCCGACGGTGGTCTACCGGCGGTCTACCCCTGTCCCTATGCCCGCACTAGGCGGACACCACGGCCTCCACATAGGCGTCGAAGCGTGCAGCCGGACCGGCCTCTTCCCACGCCTCATGGTTGCGGATCGACCACAACCTCCACGCCTTGCGACCGCTGCCATCCGTCTTCTTGTAGCGCGAGTGGTCGACGGCCCCCACGACGTCGCGAAGCCAGGAACCCAGCTTGTTCTGGAGCCCACGGTACGACTGGAGCCGCTTTGGGAGTGCTTCGACCAGGTCAGAGGTGCGCACCAGGTCAAACTCGAACGGCCCGGCCCCGTCGTTTAGGAGGTCGGAAAGATACTGCTCTGGCTCTGACAGCGAAAGCTTCTGCATCTCCGCCTTACCGCGCGTGACGGGTGCCACGCCCTTCGGGTTCAGCCCGACCTTCCGGCTCTGGAGGAAGTGCTTGATCGCTGCGGGGCCGTCGCCCTTGAGGAGGCCGAACAGCCGGTCGTAGTACGCCTCGTCCCTCGGCTCGCTGTCCGAGAAGACGACCAGCCACCGGCGGTCGCCCGCCTCGATCGGCAGCGCGTCACGGTGGTTGGTGATGCAGAGCAGATTCAGGAAGTTCGGCGTGCTGTAGACGTTCGTGTGCATCAGCCTGATGCGTAGGAAGTCGTCGGTGATGACCGGCTTGAGCGTGTTGGACACTTCCTTGCGCCCCAAGGCCATCAACTCCTCGAGGACTGCGAGCTGCACCCCCTCCTGCCAGCCGGTGTACTTCTCGACCACCTCGCAACTCTGGGGCGTCGCGACGTTGGCCTCGCCGATCATCGCCCGTACAAGCTTTGCCAAGAAGCTCTTGCCCGTACCCGGCTTGCCTTGGATCAGAAGCGCGAAGTGGATCTTCACGAACTGGTCACTGACGAGCATCGAAAGATAGTCGAGGACATGCTCACGCTCCCTCTCGTTCGGGAACAGGTAGGCCATGTGCTCGACGAACGCGCTGACGTCGCCCGGCTTGGGCGCGACGCCGCTCGGCCGCCACAGGTTGTAGCAACCCGCCCACGGCCCCTTCGCGATCACCTCGGCCTCGCTCGGGATGTATGCCAAGCTCTCGAAGCGCTCGACGGGTAACTTGCCCTTCCACACCGCCGCGCAGATGTCCCCGTCCGGCCACAAATGCTGGTGGAGCGACTTGAACTGCTTCTCGTTGAACTTGGCGAGGTCGCTGCGGCGCACGAAGCGCTCGATGGTCGCGATCCACACCCATTCTTCCCACCACGGTCGATCAGACTTCTCGGCCATGGCTGATTTGTCCTCGACCTCCACACCCTCGAAGTCGTCGGCGGCGCTGTTCCTCGGCAGCAGGTCGTGGCGGTCGGCCCTCACCAGCTCCTTGAACAGTGTGGCTTGCGTTACGCGCCGCCCCTCGCCGTCGGCGTGGAGGCTGTCCCACCGACGACCGATGACCCACGCGTCGTCGGCGTACTCGGGGTCCGCGGTTGACCAGGCGACGAACTCGTCGCGCCCGTTGCCGCCGGTGGCGTGATGGCAGGCCATCATGAGTTCGAGCCACTTGGTGTGATCCTTGAAGGCGGTCGGGTCGAGCGCCTCCAGCATCTCGTCCAGCTGCTCGGGCGTCACGTCGCCAGCCTCGACCGACTTGCTCGCCTGCTTACGCTCCAGGAGCGTCAGGAGCTTGCCCGGCGCCATGGGGGCACCGTCGCCGATCTCGACCCCCAAGGGATCGTCCCACCATGCGTAGGGCCTGCCAGTCTCGGGATGGATCGAACCGGCAGCGACCACCTGGCGGCCGTGCTGCTTAAACTCGATCCCGTCGAAGCCCTCGACCGTCTCCACGCCGCTAAACCCTTCGGGCAGCGCCATGTAGATGTGCAAGCCGCCCGATCCGGTCACTACACGCGGGTAGTTGTCCAGGTCGATCTCGATTGCGTGAGCCAGACGGGGCAGCGGGTTATCGCCCTCAGCGAAGTTGCGCGGGTCGACATCGACGACCAAGTCGGTCGGACGCAGCCGCATTCCGACGTTCGTACCCGCTTCCATCGCCTCGACCGCCTCGTCGACGGTCAGCGCCGCCGACGTCCGCCACCCCTTGCGGGGTACCTTGCCGAGCCGCTGGCCCTTCGGACCGATTGCTTCGTGACCGTGCAGCGCGATCAGCTCCATACCGCTCGCGCGGTAGGCTTCGAGCGAGGAGGTTTCGAACATGGGTGCCCTTCCGGCGGTGACCGGCGCATCCAGTTTTTTAACGGAGCTTACCAGTCGCTTCGCTTCTCCTGCGGGCGCGCCGGCCAAGACGGCGCGCCCGCCTCCTTCCATTTTGTCGGTCATCGGTTCGCCTCCCCGCGCACAAACGCGTCGAGGTCGTCCACGTGATAGCGGACGAGACGGTTCTGGATAACTTGGTAGCGGGGTCCCTCGCCCCTCGACCGCCAGGTCTTCAGGGTGCCGGGGGTACATTTCAGATACTCTGCCGCCGCCTGATTGTTGTACCAGGGCGTGGGCTTATGGGTGTCGAGCGCGCGCTTTACCGCGTCCTCGACCATCAGCGAAAGATCGTACGTCATGCACATGACTCCTCATCGCCCGCAGACTTGTGACCCGCGGGTGGGTTCAGGTGGATGACTGACCAGGCTTCTGGCCTTGGAGGGAGCGCGTCAGTCGCCGCTAGTGAAGCCCCCGACAAAATCGGTAGGCGCCCTCGCTGTCACATCTTTCTCTGCGACTTGGATTATCCCCCAGCGACCCCCGGAGGTATCAACGTTTCGCGAAATTCGAACGATGAGCCTTGGGAGCAGCTGTGATAGGCGTCGACGCATGATCGCGGACTGCCCTGCCCCGTATGTCGTCGACGGCGACAGCGTCAACTGCGGCGAGGAGAAGCTGCGCCAGCTCGGCATCGACGCGCCCGAATATCGGTGTCCGAAGTGGCGGGTCTGCGCTCCCGGCGACCCCGAGGCGTCGAAGCGGTCGCTACAACAGGGAATGCGCGTCGGCAGGTTCACCTACCGAGTCGTCAGCGTCGACCGGTACGGCCGCAAGATCGTCGTGGCCTACGCCGGCCGGACGAATCTCGCCTGTTGGCAGCTCGACCGCCGCCAAGCCGTCTACGTCGGCCGATGGGACAACGGCGGGCTGACGGCGAGGGAGTGCGGGCGCTGACGCCCGCCCTCCCCTCGACAGCTCCCTAGTCGGTCGCCACGGATTCGCCGATGGTAGCGAAGACATGGTCCTCGAACGCTTGGGCGTGCTTTCGCAGGTGCTCGACCAGGTGCTCGGCATGGACGTACCCGCCCGATGCGCCCGGCAGCTTCTGGCCTAGCAGTAGCGCGCTCTCGGCGTAGGGCACGCCGCTCGCGATCATCAGCGTCCTGGCGTGGTGGCGGTAGGCGTGCGGGCTCGGCAGGCCCGGCGCCCTCGGCTCGACGACGTGGCCGACCTTGCTGTGCGACGACGGCCACAGCCAGCGGCTGCCGAGCGGCTCGTCGGCGATCATCCTCATGTCGAGCGCCAGGGCCAGCCGGTGGCCGACCGGGAACAGCATCTCGCCGCCCGTCTTCATGTGGCGGAAGCGCACGATCCGGCGCTCGACGTCGACGTCAGCGCGCCTGATCTGCGCGATCGTCGACCGGCGGGCGCCTGTCAGCAGCGTCGCCATGTGGAGGTCGCGGCGGATCGGCGCAAGCTCGTTCACCTCGCCCCACCACGCGCCGAGGTCGAGCGGCGGGACTTGTCGCTTCTTGGTCGTCGGGACGCGCAGCGCGGCCACCGGGTTGCCGGGGATCGTTTCGTCGACGCGCATCGCCGTGTTGATGGCCGCACGGAGCGTCCTCATCACCGCGGCGGCCGTCGTCTCGCCGTTCCTCGCCTTAAGCCCGTCGAATAGCTCACGGACCTCCTGACGCGAGATGTCGGCCACCGCCCGGTTGCGGAAGCGGGTCAGATACTTGTCGAGATGGTACTCGTAGCCCTCGACCGTGCGCGGGCTGAACTCCTTCTCGCCAATGTGGACCTTGAGCGCGTCGGCGAGCGTGATGCCGCTCTCGTCGGGTCCGGCGGTCGGATCGATGCCAGACTGTATCTGGCTCATCAGCGACCGCGCTTTGTTGCGAGCCTCGCGAAGCCCGATCCGGTCGACCCGGTCGATCTTCTTACGAACGGTGCGGACGTGGCGCCCGTTGCGCCGAACATCGCCCTGAACGGCGTAGCTCTTCGTCGACTTGTGGCAGATGACCATTAGGCCTCTGACCTGCTCGTCGCGGTGGATACCCGAACCCAGCTCCAAATTGCGGATGCGGGCTTCGGTAAGATTGAGTGTCGGCATTTGTTTTCTCCCTGAATTGCCGCACACCGGCGCGGCTCAGGGGCATCTACTTGTCGCAAAATTTAGTGGTCGCGGACCATGAAAATGTGCTTCTGGGCGTGATCCATCTGGGTCAAGTGAAGCCTTTTCGGAGCTCTAGAGAATGACGAGCGTAATTGTTTGGCTAGACCTCGAAAAGGATGACCTCGTCTCAGGCAGCCAAAGATATTTTAATGGGGGCCTCTGGATCGCGGCTGATAGCCGGATCAGTTCTCCTTCCGATAAATTCCAAAACGGGCGACAAATTTTGACGGACGTTGCTCCAAAAATCTTGCCAGTCCCCTATACCCTGTACCGGAGACATGAAGATGGGCCGGGGTCGGTACCCGTCTACAACGGCGAATTGGGTTTTGCGTATGCGGGAAACACGCTCCCCGCAAACATGACCTACGGCTTGATCATGTCAGCGTTGGCTGGATCGACTGGAGAATTCTATTCAGAATATCCAACGATGGAAGATTTTGTAAAATTCGTAACTCTCATCGGAAGTCATTTCGCCAGAGAGGCCCAAGCATCCTTCGAGGCGTTTTTAACAGGCACCTGTCCACAAGATCCTCACGGGGGTGCCCAAGTTTGGCATCTACTCCTTTGGAGCCAAAAGCAGGGCCAGTATCACAAGTGCGAATTCAGCGCAGAGAAGCGCATGTTCTTGCTGGGCAACAGGAAGGCCGAATTGCGCGAAATGTGCCGAAAAGGTTTTGCGCTGAGTGTCGACTACAATCCCACAAAGGCTCTACGAGCAGTTATTAAAGAAGAAGGTTTTTCTGAGGTGGGTGGTCTAGTCACCATTGCGAAAATCGAACGCCAAGGTGGCATCACTCTGTTCCCCCGATTTGGACCGGCCGCCGCCGCAGGAGATCTTCCAGGATCGTTTTCCCGCGAGATGCTCGGAAAGATCGGCGACTTTGAGGTAGGTACGAGAACATGATTTCTGGAAGTAGGGAAGCACCGACGCAAGCACCGGAAAATCGCTACCGGCGGGCAACCTCCATCCCCCCAAGTTGACCGCCCGGCGCGACATGCAGTGGCAGGTTGCCCTCCGTCACCCGCGGACGACCCACTTCTGCGCAACTCTTAATCAGCGGGTCCTAGGTTCGAGCCCTAGTGCGTCCACCACTTTTCCTTATTTGCAATGACGACTTTCGCTGCAAGCCGCGCAAAGGCTTCGCATTGACCCTTTGCGCGGGATGACCATCGCGGCATAGGTGGCGCATGATCCGTTGGCGGACATTGCTGGAGGAACGGTGGTTCCCCGCCCTTCTCTTCGTCGTGATCTGTCTCGGCGGAGCCAGCGTGGGGACCGGCCGCGCCAATATGGTGCTGGCGGTCGCGGGCTGGTGCTTTTGCGCCCTGTTCATCGGACTGCATCTGGTCGACCGGCGAAGGATGGCAAGGGGCGGCTGGCTCGCGATGGCGCCCTTTGCACTGATCCTGCTTCTCGCCGCATTGCAGCTGCTCACGCCATCGATCTGGGCCAGCGACTGGCATCGACTGGCAAACGATGTCCGGCAATCGATCGGATTGCCGGCGCCCCACCCCACCGCGAGCCTTGACGCATCGTCGACCGCCCGCGTCCTCTCGAGCATCGGAATGCCGCTGGCGGTCCTTCTGGGTGCGCTCGGCTGCTCGGTTCGCGAGCGGCGATTCGCCTTGCTCGCGGTCGCGCTGGCCGCTTGCGCATCGGCGATCGCAGCGCTGGCCGGTCTGTCAGCGCTCGGGCCCGCAGGCGATCCGCGCGGCGGGCTGCTCGCCAATCCCAATCACCAAGGTTTGCTCATGGCTTTGGGCCTTCTCGCGGGTGCCGGCTGGGTGTCGCGGCGGCGTTCACCGACAGAGCCGAAAAAGTGGGCAGTGCTGGGAGCGATTGCCATCGTCACCGGTGTCGGATGCGTGCGCGCAGGCTCGCTGGCCGGTGCTCTCTTCTACATCATTTCCCTCGCCGCAGCCCTGTGGTTGATGCCCAAGCCACGGTTCGAAGGCGCTTCGCGACGCGGTTTGATCGGTCGAAATCGGCGGGTCGCGCTCTATGCCGTCCCGGCCGCTCTTCTCGCATTCGGTGTCGTCGCGGCAGTGATATGGGGTGCAGGCTCCGCGCCCGGTTCGCCGATCGCCGGTGGACGTCTTGCAGCTTATGGCGAAATCATCCGCTGGGCGCCGGGTGTCGGGGGGCTGGGCTCGGGGCTCGGTACGTTCGCCGATGCCGCGGCGGTGCAGCTGCCATTGGATCTCGTCGACGACGTCTACCTCAATCACGCGCACAACGAACCGCTGCAGATTCTCGTGGAAAGCGGATGGCTGGGGCTTCTGTGCCTCACGCTTTGGCTGGCGACCGCGGCATGGGCGATCGCGCGTCGTCTGCTCCGGCAAAGAGCGGACGCGCGTGTGCCGCTTTCACTCGTCACGCTGATGCTTGCGGTCGTCGCGGCGCATTCGCTGCTCGATTATCCCGTTCGTACCCTGTCGATCGCAGCCATCGCCGCCGTTGCGCTCGCCTTCGCGCTCGTCCGTCCGGACCGACCCGGCGGCAGACCGAATGCGTGGATCGGGATTCCCCTGATTCTGCTGTGCTGCTGGACGGCGAGCCTTGCCCATCGTGCGCTTGGTGCGGAAGCGGCCTACCAGCGCGGCGATCTCAACGAGGCCCTCCGTCTCGATCCCCATCATTCACGCGCGCTGGTGCAACGCGCAGCGGAAAAAATCCGATCCGGCCCCGAGATCATGCTGACGCGTCAGGAGGCCTTGCCGACCGCGCGCCGGGCGGTCGCGGCCGCGCCGCTGCACCCGCCGGCCTTCTACCTCGCGCTCGAAACGATCGGTCCGGGAACGACCGAGGCGCAATGGGAAACGCTCGCGCGGCTCGGCCTTCGCGAGCGGGCAAGTCTTCTCGAGCGCGCCCTCCGCGCGGTCGATTCGCGTCGGTCGGACGAAGGTGCGCGCGCGCTCTCCGCGCTTTTCCGCCTGCGGGATGAGCGCGCGGAAGCGGTCGCCGCCGCGCTCGCCCTCCAAGCCAACGATCCGACGTTCATGCGACGCCTTGTCAACGAGACTCCGCGCGATCGACTGCTCGTGAGTTCGCTCCCCGTCCCCAATCCCTTGCGCGACTTCGAAGTGCTCGGATTTGCGCGCCTCCTTTCCATTCTCGCGGAGGGCGGTGACGTCCCACCTCGGATCGTCGCTCCCTTCCTTCACCAGCTCCACCGCCAGCAATTATTCGACGATGCCGCCGTTACATATACGAGTGTCTATCCGGAGCGCGCGCCGTTCGATCTGTCGCCCTATCCCGGCGGTATCGACGCGATCGGCGCCACGCCCTTCGACTGGACCGCGAGCGATGCCGACCTCGTGAAGCTGCGACCCTCGATGCAATCGGAGACGCGACTCTTCGTCGCGATTTCACCCAACGACGAACCCGTTTCGATCGGTCGTTTCGTACCCCGCCTGACACCTTTCGATGTGGTCGAACTCGGGTTCACGTCGAGCCGAGGCGGCGGCGAGGTTTCGGTCTCGGTCGGATGCGGGGAGCAGCGCATCGAGGCTACCGACACGGTCCCCGCTAACGGAAGCCGGACATTGCGTCTGAAGATCCCGGAAGGGGCGCGTTCCTGCCTCAGCCAGTCGCTGCAAATCCGCTTCTCCGCGAACGACGTGCCGCGCCGATGGGAAATCGAGGCGCGCCTCCGTTAACCATGCCTGGAAAACCGATCCGCGATGCGAATTCAGGGTTAGGAATCGTTAACCATCCCGTGCTAGCTCACGCTAACGAATGGGATTTTGGGGATGGGGTTGCTCGGATGATGCGGATCGTACCGCTTATGCTCGCCATGTCGTTGCTCTCGGCCTGTGCATCGACGCCTTCGCTCGACCGCAATGCGCAAGCCGTGTCGGTGCAGGAGGCGCTGCCGGACCCGACGCTCGAGGAACAGACCGTCGAACTGATCGACTACCGCATCGGCCCCTCGGACGAGCTTGCGGTCACCGTCTTCAACGCCGACGAACTGGCGGCCTCCGGACAGGTCGACCAGGCCGGCAATTTCCTGATGCCGCTGATCGGCAATGTCGCCGCCGCGGGGATGACAACCGACGAAATGGCCGCCGCCATCGCTGACAAGCTTCGCGGACGGTACGTCAAGAACCCGCAGGTTTCGGTGAATATCACCGAGGCGCGCGCGCGGATCGTCACGATCGACGGCGCGGTCCAGCGTCCCGGAAACTATCCCGTCGTCGGACGCATGACGCTGCAGCGCGCCATCGCGACCGCTTCAGGGGTTACGGACCTCGCCGATCCCGACAAGGTCGTGATCTTCCGAACGGTCGGCGGACAGAAAATGGCGGCCATGTTCGATCTCAACGAGATCCGCGCGGGACGAACTCCCGACCCCACCGTCTTCGGAAACGACATCATCGTCGTCGGCGAGAGCGGGATGCGGCGCTTCCTTCGCGACGCGCGCCAGCTCCCGTCGCTCGGCCAGTTCATCCCGATTCTGTAGAAAGGGACAGCGGCGCGTGAACACTCTCCCCACCCCATTGCGGCCCGGCGGATCGGGCCGCGGCGTCGGACCGACGCTTCCCCTGCGGATCGATGCACCGCCCGGCGGAGACGCTGCGCTGTCCTCCCCGTTGCTCGACCTGTGGAGCATGGTGTGGCGGCACCGTTGGCTGATCCTCGCCATCATGGCAGGCGCGTTGTTGCTGGGCTTTTATTATTCGAAGACGATGGTGCGGCCCTATGTCGCCACCGCCCGTATCCAGATCGACCGCGCGCCGGTGGGTGATGTGACGATCGATACCGGGACGACCGCCGACACCGTTTTCGATTATGAATTCTTCGAAACGCAGTATGAGCTCCTCAAGAGCCGGCGCCTCGCGGAGAAGGTGGTCGATGCCTTGGCGCTCGATGAAGATACGGATTTCCTTGTCGGCGATGACGAAGAGGCGCGCGCGACACTCTCCACCTGGACTGGAGAACAGCGCTACAATGCCGCCGTCGAACGTGTCCGCGGCGGAACATCCGTTTCGCCCGTCGCGGACTCTCGCATCGTCGACCTGCAATATGCCGCGATGGACCCCGAGCGCGCCGCGCGGATCGCCAACGCGCTGGCCGAGCAATATGTCGATATGGATCTCGAGCAGCGCTTCGAGGCAACGCAGTCGATCCGTGCCTTCTTGTCGGAGCGGCTCGAAGAGGCGCGAGTCAAACTGGAAGAGTCGGAGCGCGAGGCGGCGACCTACGCACGCGAACGCGGACTCGTCTCGACCGTTCAGAGTGCGGTCGGCCGCTCGGGCTCGGTTCGCGCCGACACGCTGACCAGCCTCAACACCGCGCTCGCAGAGGCCACCGCACGGCGCATCGCTGCCGAAGCGCAGCTCCGCGCGAATGGCGGAGGCGAGGCCGCGAGCGTTTCGCTACAGAACGGTGCGATCGGCACGTTGCGCAAAGATCGGGCGCTGCTCGCCGCCGAACTCGGCAAGCTGGAATCGGATTTCGGACCCGAATACCCCGCCGTCGCGGCGCTGCGTGCGCAAATCAGCGATCTCGATAATTCCATCGCGCGCGAGCAGGCCTTCGTGAACAGCGGCGTCAGCAGCAGGATGCGCGATTCCTATCGCGAGGCACAGCGCGCCGAATCCTCGCTGCGCGCGCAGGTTGCCGCCGCCAAGTCGGACCTCTTGGGCGAACAGAGCGAGGAAATCGGCCTCAACATCATCCAGCGCGATATCGACACGCAGCGCCAGCTCTACGACGGGCTTCTCGAGCGCTTCAAGGCGGTGGGCGTCGCCGGGGCTTCGAGCGCCAACCGCGTCTCCATCGTCGACCGGGCGATGCCGCCGGGCGGCCCGTCGGGCGCAGGTCTGTCACTGATCCTGACGGTGTCTTTGGCGCTTGGCATGGCCATCGCCGCAGGCCTCGTCTTCCTGCTCGACCAGGTTCGTCGATCGCGGCTCACCCCCGACGACATCGGTGCCAAGCTCGGGCTGCCGCTGATCGGGCAGACGCCCAAGATCGAGGATCGCTCGCGCAAGAGCGTTCCCGCGGTCCAGCGGCTCGCTTTGTCCGAATCCTATTTTTCCGCGCTGACGGCGCTCAAGTTCCAGACCGAGCACGGAATGCCGCGCTCCACGCTGGTGACATCGAGCCGCCAGTACGAAGGCAAGACGACGACATCGCTCTCACTGGCGCGCGATCTCGCGTCCACCGGAGCCCGCGTCCTGCTCGTCGATGCCGATCTACGGTCACCCTCGATTCACAGCCATTTCGGCTACCCGCTCGATCGCGGGCTGTCCGACTTGCTGCGCGGCCGGGTTGCCGCGAAAGACGTCCTGCACGCAGCCGAGGCAGATAACCTGACCTTGATGTTTACCGGCACCCCGCCCCCCAATCCCGCGCAGCTCTTGTCTTCAGGCCGGTTTGGTGAAGTGATCGACGAGATGCTCGGCCTGTTCGACTATGTGATCGTAGACGGGCCGCCGGTTCTCGGCCTCGCCGATGCGCCGCTCCTCGCGCGCGTGGTCCAAGGCACGGTATTCGTCATCGAATCCAACAGAACTCCTGCGCGGACCGCACGAAGCGCGATCAAGCGTCTTGTCGCTGTCGATGCGCGCATCGTGGGCGCGCTCATCACCAAGTTCGACGCGCGGCGTGATGGCTATGGTTACGGCTATGGCTATGGCTACGGCGAGCAATATGGCTATGGTCGAGGATGATGGGAAATCGCCGTACCGTTCCCTCGCTCGTTCCTGAATCCGTTCGCAAGTTTCCCGCTAGGCTGATCGCGCTCCCGGGCAACGTCCGGCTCGCGATGATCATCACGGCCGATGTCCTGGCCTGCATCCTCTCGACGTTCGTCGCTTTCTATCTGCGTATCGGCGATCCCTATCTCGAAGTCTCCGCCTTCGCGATCCTCGTCGCGCTCGCACTTACCTGCTGGTTCGCCTTCGCCTGGCTGCAGGACGTCTACAAGATCATGCTGCGCTATTTCGGCTGGGACGGGATGGAGCGTATCGGCTTCGCCATTCTCCTGACCTCGGCGGTGATGACGTTCGTTCTCCTGTCCGCGCAGTTCGTCGGCATCCCCCGAACGCTGGCAGTGATCCAGCCCATGGTCTTCATGATCTTCCTGATCGTGAATCGGGTCGTCGTGAGCTTTCTTTTGTTGCGTTCGATCTCGGGCAATCCCCACGCCGGCTTCGAGCGCCGGGAGGTGCTCGTGTACGGCACCGGCCAGACGGCGATGCAGCTTGCCGAGGCCATCCGCCGAGAACCGGGGTTCATCCTCGTCGGTGTCGTCGATCCGGACGACAAGCATGGCGGACGGCACATCGGCACGATCCCGATCTTCAACGATTCCGAGCTCGAGCGCCTGCTCGTCGAGCAACCGATCGAAAACCTTTTTCTCGCCGCGCGATCGATGCAACGGCCGAGGCGCCTCCGCCTCGTCGAGCGGATCGCGAAGATCGACGCTTCGCTGACGATCAAGGAACTCCCCGTTGTCAGCGACATCGTTTCGGGCGAGATCGAGCTCTCGGACCTCAAGCCGATCGCGATCGAGGATCTGCTCGGACGCGATCCGGTCGAGCCGCTCCCCGAACTGCTCGCGCCCATCCACGACAGCCGCGTCCTCGTGACGGGCGCGGGAGGATCGATCGGCAGCGAACTTTGCCGCCTGATCCTCACCGAACGGCCCGCGGTCCTGATCCTTGCCGACAATGGCGAATATAATCTCTACCGGATCGACCAGGAATTGCGCGAGACCGAGGCGACTCATGGCTATGGCGTCAGCATCGAAACCCGCCTGCTCGACCTGACCGATCCCAAATCGACCGATCGACTCTTCGTCGAAACCGCGCCCGACCGTGTCTTCCATGCCGCCGCCTACAAACATGTCCCGCTCGTCGAACATAATGTCGTTGCGGGCACCGCCAACAACATTCGCTCGACGCGAAACGTGCTGGCGGCGTGCGAAGATCACGGTGTCGGCGCAATGACGCTTGTAAGCACCGACAAGGCGGTGCGCCCGACTAACGTGATGGGCGCCTCCAAGCGGGTTTGCGAACTCATTCTCCAGTCGCGCGCGGCCGCCGGCAGCGCCGTCAAACTCAACGCCGTACGGTTCGGCAACGTCCTCGGTTCGTCCGGTTCGGTCGTACCGAAATTCGAACGGCAGATCGCCCAAGGAGGCCCCGTCACGCTGACCCATGCGGACGTCACCCGTTACTTCATGACCATCCCCGAGGCCGCCTCGCTGGTCGTGCAGGCCGGTTCGATGGGGACGAACGGCGAGATCTATCTACTCGACATGGGCGACCCGGTGCGCATCGGCGACCTCGCCCATACGATGATCGAACTGGCAGGCCGATCGGTCCGCAACGCCGCCCACCCCGAGGGCGATATCGAGATCATCGAGACAGGGCTGCGGCCCGGTGAAAAGCTGTTCGAGGAACTGCTCATCGACGCTTCGGCGGAACCGACGCGGCACGACCGGATCGTCAAGGCGCGCGAACGCGGGCTCGACTGGCCCAAGATGGAAAAGGCGCTGGCCGGGCTCGAAGATGCTTTCGCGCGAAACGACGATGGGGCCGTCCTCGCGATCCTGTCGGACCTCGTGCCTGGTTATGGCGAGCGCGTGCGCCCTAGAGATGTCGCCTGACATCGAACGCCGCGTGATCGTCGCGGGGGCCAGCGGGCGGCTGGGCCGCGCGTTGGTACCCGCGCTGCGCAACCGTGGATATGAGGTTGTCGTGCTCGGCCGCGACGTGGAAAGGCTCGCACGGCTTTTTCCCGGACATGAGGCCGTGACCTATGATGCGCTCGACGGTCTTGGGCCGGCACGGGCGCTCGTCAACCTCGCCGTCGTCAACACGGACGTCGAGGCCCACGCCGAAGCGTTCGACGCGGTCAACCATCGCCTCGCGGTCAGACTGGCCGACGCAGCCGCCGCGTCGGGCATGATCTCCGTCCAACTGTCGTCGACCCACGCGCTCGATCTTACCGATCATAGCGCCTATGCCGAGACCAAACGACGCGCCGTCGACGCTCTGTCTCGTCACCCTTCCAGCGCTCTTCGGGTCATCACCCTCCCCAAAATCGTCTTCGAAAGCCCGTCCTCCCTCGCAGGCCGCGCATGGACGCTTGCGGCTTCGCTCAAACCGGTCGTCTTCGTCGATGACGTCGTCGATCTCGTCCACGATGCGATCGATTCGGACAGCACCGCCAGCGATGCGGTCATGCCCGTTTGCGCCCGGACGGCACCACTTGCCTATCGAACGCTCTCCGCCGTCGCCGATCGCGCAGCGGGGGCCGCGATCCTGCTTCTCCTTGGCTGGGTCATCCTCCTGCTCGCGCTTGCCGTCCGCTTCGATAGCCGCGGCAATCCCTTCTTTTTGCAGAAGCGCGTCGGGCAGCACGAGCGCCCGTTCACGCTCCTGAAGCTGCGCACGATGCGGACGGCCGTCGGCGATCTTCCGAGTCATGAAGTGGGTCGCAGTGCCGTGACCCGGCTTGGCCATTTTCTGCGTCGCACCAAGCTCGACGAGCTGCCGCAGGCATGGAACCTGCTGCTCGGCCAAATCGCGCTCGTCGGCCCCCGCCCGTGCCTGCCGACACAGGATGAACTGGTAAGCCGTCGCCGTGCAGCGGGCGTCTTCGCGATCAAGCCCGGCATCACCGGCTATGCGCAGGTCCATCACATCGACATGAGCGACCCCGAGCGCCTCGTCGATTGGGAACGGCGCTATCTCGCGCTCCGCGGCCTGGCTTTAGACGTGAAGTTGCTACTGGCCACCGTGCGCGGCAGCGGCGCGGGCGACCGGACGCGCGCGGAAACCGAGGTTTCCGACGTCAATCGCCAAGCCTGACGCCTCGGGAAGCTGCCGCTTGCGTGAGGAACGCGCAATAGTCTCCGACGATGAGCGCCTCGTCGAATAGACGCTTCGCGCGTGCCCGACCGCGCTCGCCCTGTTCTTTGCGGTAGACGTCATCATCGATGAAAGGGGCGAGCGCATCGACGAGCCCTTCGACATCGCCGGCCTCGTGGAACGCGCCGCCCTCGCCTCCCTCGATGGCATCTTCGAGACCGACGATCCGCGAAGCGACCACGGGAACCCCGCAGGCATTTGCCTCGATCGCTACCAACCCGAAGCCCTCGCGGTGCGAAGGATGCGCCGCGATATCGAACGCCGCCATCCAGCGGGCCGGATCGATCACCAGTCCGGACAGATGCACGCGCCTGCGGATCGCCGGATCGAGCGCCGCGACGTCGCCAGAAATCTCGTCTTCATCCGGACCGACGAGCAAGAGGTGTAGATGGTCGCGGTCCTTCGCCAGGGTCGCAAAAGCCCGCAGCAGTTCGGGAACGCCCTTGTCGGCATTGAGGCGACCGCAATAACCGATGACCATCGCGTCCTCTTCAAGAGACAGGCGCGCCCGGATATCCGCACGCGCAGCGGCGTCCGGTGCGAAGCGCCCGGTATCGACGCCTCTGAGCGAGCCCTTCGGCCCGAAATAGCGGGCGTCTGGATGGATGCCCTGGGCGGCGATGAACGCCCGTTGCGACGGACCATCGCAGCTTACCGCCGTGGCGTTGCGCGCCATCAGCTTGTCCATTGTTTTGAGAAGTCGGCGCATCGCGCCCGACCGGGTGAACCATACCTGCCCCCCGAAGTGGTGCAGCCGCACCGGAACCCCGGACCTTCGGGCCGCGACCTGTCCGAGGAGGCCGCTCTTGGGAAGGAAGGTCTGGACGACGTCGTACCCGCCCTGTCGCAGCTTTCGCGTCAGCTCCCGCAACGCACGTACGTCGGCGAGGGGCGCGATCGGGCGGCGGAGCGCCACCGGCACGGTCTGAACGCCGTCTGGAAGCACGTCGTCCAGTTCGCCAGGTACGGTGTTGCAGAAGAGCGTGACCTGCCCGAGCGACGTCAACGCGCGCAGGTGCGGGACGAGGTGCGCCCGCACGACGAATGGTGCGGTTGCGATGACGGCGATGCGCGGCAGTCCCTTCATCGGTCCCACCCCGGCACCGACGTGCGCTCGATCGTTCGCATCGCTTTCATGAAGGTGGCTCGCTCGGCCGGGGTCGGCAGGCGGGTCTTGCGCCGGTCGCGAAGGAAACGTCGGTAGGAGGCGAATGCTGTCAACGGGCTCAGGGCGGTCTTCACAGCCAGCCGCGCGAGCAGGCCTGCGCGTTCGCGCGCGGGCGCGTGTCTGGAAACCAACCGCTGTTGGACCCGGTACGCCGCCCGGAGTTTTGCGCCCGAGATGCTGCGATCATCACGATAGATGTAGAGCAGGTCGGGTATCACTCGGGCGCGAAAGTCTCCCGCGGATACCGCCCGCACCCAGAGGTCGAGATCCTGTGCGCGTCGCCTTGCGGGATCGTATCGGTGCCGCAGCGCCCAGTCGCGGCGAAACATGCAGGTGGGGTGTAATAGGCCCTGGCTTCCCGACAGCAGCCCGAGGACATCGAATTCAACATGGAGCCGGTCCCGAAGGCCGACCAAGGCGCCTTCGTCGTCGATCGAAAAATTGCCGGTCGCGAGGACATCGACCTCGGGCAAGCCGTCGAGCACCGCCAATTGCCGGGCAAGGCGATCGGGCATCATGAGGTCGTCGGCATCCATCCGGCAAATAATCTCGCCCCGCGCCAGATCGGCAATCTGGTTGAGGCGCGCCGCAAGGCCCTTGTTCGCACCGTCAGAAATCACCTGCACGCGCGGATCGTCGATCGATCGGACGCGCTCGAGACTTTGGTCGGTGGAGCCGTCGTCGATGAGGATCAGTTCCCAGTCGGCATGCGTCTGCGCGAACACCGACCGCACCGCCTCGGCAAGACAGTCGCCCGGATCCATGAAGGGCAAGCCGATCGTGACGAGGCGCGCATTGCTCATGGCGACACCGGGCCCAAGGCCACGATCCCGAGGGCCACGTTGGCGACGATGATCGCGAGCGCCGCCGGCCAGGCATAGGTTCGCGCCAGTCGCGGCCTGGTCAGCAGCGGATAGAGAAAGACGATTTCGATCAGGAACCACGACAGATAGGCAAAACGGTCGGAGAAAGCGACGTCGTTGACGAGGATCCAGGCACCGTTCGCGAGGAGGTAGGTTTTCGCGATCAGTTCGTAGCGCTCGTCCTCATACTTCGCGATCCACTTCCATCCGCAGATCGCCGCAACCGCGGCGCTACTGTAGAGAATGAAGTCGAAACGGTAACGGCGCTGAAACTCGCCATCCTCGAGGAAATATTCGCCGCGCGTCTCTCCGAACCGTTCTGCAAACCCGGAAAGCGCTTCTGTCGGCAGAAAGAGCGACGCGGGAATGCAGAGGAACCAGAAGGCGAGCGGGATCCTGAGGTCGCGGATTCGGGTCGCGGCAAGATGGGCCGCCATCGGAAGAAGCATCGACAGATGGATTCCGGCCGCGACCAGGAACAGCAGGATTTTCTTCCACCATTTCGACGATGCGATCGCGATCAGCGCGAACGAGCCCGCCATCCCGGCACGGATGACATTGGTGCCGTGCGCGTAGAAATGGAACGAAGATGCCATCGTCGCTAGGAGAAGCGGCCAGCGCGGCCCGACCAGCATCTTCGCCCCGATGGCCCGCCCGACGATGTAGACGATGGCGACGAGGAAGAAGAACAGTTCGACCGAAATGATGCTCGCCGCGAAATGGTACATCCGGTCGAAGAGCGGGTCGGTGAAGCTGCTCTCGTTGCCGCCTCGCGCGTAACGGCGGAAGGCCCGCTCGTAGGTGAGCATGTCGATATAGTGGGCGTGAACAGGCCGAAGGCCATAAAGAAGCGTGAGTACACTGACGAGAAAGAAACCCCCGGTGGCAGGTGCGATCCCGGTGTGCGGATCGTCGGCGGCGAGCGCGTTGACCGTCGCTGCGAGGAGCGCGACCACCAACCCGCCCCAGATGATCCCATCGTAGGTGATGTAGAAGGTTTCCATCAGCGCCCTATCCCGCCAATCTCTTGTTCGATCAGGGCCTCGTAGCGGCGCGCCGCGCCTTTCGCGTCGAAACCGAGCGCCTCCAACCTCGCGACGCGCGCGGCGAAATCGGGCACGGGGCGCGTGCCGACGCCCCGGATCGCCTCCAGCCATCGCTCGGGATCGCGCGGGGCCATTCTGTCGACGAGACCGAGACCGAGATTGACCTCGGGATCGACCGCCTCGGAGACGATCGTCGGCAGGCCCGCCGCCTGTGCTTCGACGAGAACGAGCGGAAAGCCCTCATGGTGTGAAGGCAATATCATGGCGTCGGCGGCCCGCATGAGATCGGCGACATCGTCGCGGGCGCCTGCATGTACGATCGTGCCGCCAAGCCCCCGCGCTGCGATCTCGCCGACCAGCCAGCCCTCGCGCGGGCCGGTACCGACGGTCATGATCCTGATCCGTTCCCCGGCTTCGACGGCAGCGCCGAGCGCGAGCGTGAACTCGTGGTTCTTGACCGTTTCGAGCCGCCCGACATGCAGCACCAGAATGTCGCTGCCGGCAATCTGGAAGTCGCGCCGGATGCGTTTGCGGATCCTCGACGCGGGCCTGAAGCGCTGGAGATCCACCGCATTGGGCAGAATCTCGGCCCCCGCTGCCGTGGCGAACATCGCTCGCGCGGCGCCTTGCGTACACGCCAGCCGACGCGTGATGACCTTGCGGGCGACTGCGCGCGAGAGCATCCGATAGGGCGTGCGCGCGATCGTGGGTCCGAAGGACTGGCTGTGACTGTGCATCCAGCGATGATCGACCCCGTGCCGAGCGCACACCGCGAGCAGCCATGCGCTGCTGAGACCCAGATGGGCATGCGCGATCGCATAGGCTGGCGAAGTGGCGAGAAAGCGATCGAGCATCGCCAGGCGCCGCGCGAACCCGTCGGCGGGCAGTCGAATGATCCGACCGCCGAGCGATCGTATCTCCGCGTCAAAGTCGCCATCGCCCTCTTCGAAACCGACGAAATCGAACTGGAAACGCGATCGGTCGATCCCGCGATAGACGTTCATCAGGAAGGTCTCGGCGCCGGCGCGTTTCATGCGACCGCTGAGTTGGAGGATGCGGACGGGCTTGCTCATCGCGCGCCTGCCTTTCCGAGCCGATCGCGAAGGGCGAGCGCGAGCCGCAATGCCGAGTGTCCGGCAATGCCCGATCGCAGGCCGTGCCAGACGAGCTTCTGTCGTCGTGTGCGCGGACGGAAAGCCGGGCTGCGCGCGGCGATCGCTGCGATCTCGCCGTCGGCAAAGGCGAGGAAGTCGCTTCGGTCCGCCGCCTTCGTAATGGCCATCAGATAGGCCAGGCCGTCGATAATTCCCTCTTCCCCGATCTCGACGACGGCCCTGCCCTGCTCGGCGCCGATCGTTTCTGCCAACTCGCGCAAGATGGCGAGCCGCGCCCTCCCCCGCGCTGCATCGGCGGTGATCGATCCTTCGCGAAGGCGATAGCCGTAAAGTGCTCGGTCCACGGAGGCCATCGGTGCCTCGCTTGCCGCCAGCAACCAGTGAAACCGATGATCCTCGTAAAGCTCGCCCTCTCGAAAACGGATGCCCGATTGTTCGAGGAAGTCACGGTCGATCGCCTTGAGCCAGGCAAAATAAGGCGGTCGGAACCGCTCCGGGTCTCCGGGCTGGAGCATTCGGTGTCGCGGAAGCAGGGACCGCGCGGCGAAGTGCGGCGTCTCTCCGTCCTCGAACGTGACCTTGTCGACCGAGATGATGGGCGCGCGTGAGATCTCGCGCAGCGCAACCATCGTTTCGGCGAAGTGCGGCGCGACGACATCGTCGGAATCGACGAAGGCGACCAGTTCGCCCGACGCATGATCGATTCCGGTGTTGCGCGCCGCCGACAGGCCGCGATTGCGCGCGTGCTGCACCAGCCGGCCGTGAGGGCAACGGGTCGCGAAGCCCTCCGCGATCGCCGCCGAGCCATCGGTCGACGCGTCATCGACGAGAATGATCTCGAGATCGCGATGGGTCTGCTGCTCGAGGCTCGCTAGGCAAGCGTCGAGAAACGCCTCCACGTTATACACGGGAACGATGATCGAGACTTTCACGACGCTCCCGCCTCCAAGGCCTTACGGAGGGGATCGTAGATGGGATCGGCGTGCATCAATAGGGTACGGGCTTTACCGTCCATCAGCGCCTCGATCCGCTCGTCGATGGACTCGCCCTCATCGAGCAATGCCACCCGGTCGGTCCCTTCAAGCCAATCGTCGACACTCGCGCTGATCTTACGATTAACGTTGTCGAGCGCGAGGACCGGCGTGCCGCAGCGATAGGCGAGGATCAGGCCATGCAAGCGGTCGGTGGCAACGATCCGGGCGCCACGATAGAGATCGAGAAGTTCTCGCAGAGCATTCTCCGCCTCGTTCAGGCCGTCATGCTGACGGTGCGTTTCGGTGTCGCGCTCGGTGACGGCGCCGAATTTCGACCGGAGGACGTCCTGGATGCTCTGCCGGAGCGCGTCCGGCGTGGTTCGCTCGCTGTCGCCGCGCCAACTGACCACCGCATTCGAGCGCCGACCCCCGGCCTCGCCGCATGGCCAGCCGAGGACGATATCGGGGACATGGATCAACCGTTGGTGATGAGGCCAGAGGCGCGCCACTTTTTCGAAAGACAAGCGCTCGCGAAGCGAAAGCACCAGTCGGGGATGCTTCCAATAAGGTTCGAGGAACCTGGCGAGGCTTTCGCTATCGGCGTCTTCGCCCAGGTCGATCGACTGCGGAAAGCAGATGAGCGGCCATCGGTGCAGCGTGTCGATGACCGCGCGTCGCAACAGTTCGATATTGGGGTAGCGCGTCCCCATGTTGCCTCCGCCGATCAGGGTCGCCACATCTCCCTTACGCATTTGCGCGGCGATGCTGTCGAGGTCCTTCAACGTGTCCCCGATCATCATCGGGACAGCGCGATAATCGGGAAGCGCCACGCGGGGGAAGTCGTATTGCGCAAGGATGACCGCCACGTTGCCGAGGTTGCTGAGATTGCCGAGGTCGGCGACGAAGAGGATGAAGTCGAGCAATACTTCAATTGGCGCGACGCTGCGGCGGTGGCCCAATAGATAGAGACTATACCGCCAGCCCAGAAAGAAAGTCGCTTCATGCGGAGGAAGCACGATTGGATCGTGCCCGATGAACCGTGATAGTCGTCATGATGAATGATTGTATTGCACCGGCTAGCGCGAAGCCCAAGACCGCTCCTATCGGACCAGCGAATCTCGCGCCAGCTAATAGGACGAGTATTCGAATAAGCGCGAAAGTCATTTCGAGGCGAGCGGCGTGTGATTGCAGTTTCAGTCGCGGCACGAGGATTAGCATCGGCAATTCGATGAACATCATTATCATCCAGGGCAACAGACATATCACGAAGCGCCCCGCCTGATCCCACCCAGACCCGAAAATAATGGGTATAATGTGGTTTACGGTGAAGAAAAGGACTGCGGCCGCGAGCGTCGAAACGATTCCGAAACCCCCTGAGGCGCGGAGCACCATGCGCACGCCGTCGCTCCTATTAGCGTCGAAGACGCTGACGATAGGACGAGTCATGATTCTCGAGACAGCGATTGTCAGCAGGGCCAGCGGCATCATCATGATGGTGAAGGCGAGGCCGTACTGCCCCGAAACTGCGAGCCCGAAACGCTCGGACAGAAACCAGGGAGCCAGGGCGAGGGCGCCGTAGCGGATAGCGATCGCCGGCATGGTGTATCGCGGAAAATCCGCGTGCTGCGACGTCGCCGCCAACAGCCTGTTTCGGTCGAACCGAAAGACGCGTCGAAGCGACAGGCCGCCAAAGGCATTTTGCCAGACGACAAGCGCAAGCAACGCAGGCCCGACGCCGGCCGCCAGCATCAGCCAGAAGGCGTCCGCCTCGATGGCGCCGCCGAGAATCCTGATCATTGCGGTCGCGACCGCAGCGAGGATCGCGGCGCGCGCCTCCAGGGGGATCCTCGCAAACCAGATGGCACTCTGGCTGGCCCAGAAGCTGAGTGCCTTGGTAATGAGCGCGAACGCGAGCAAAAGCGGCATCCACCAGAGCAGCTCCGCCGACACCGTTGCGGAGAGGACCGAACCGAGGACGACGACGAGGAGCGAGACCGCCAGCGTCCCGAGCAACGAGGCCTGACCGAGCGAGAACATCTCGCCGCGCCGGGTCGCGAAGAGAATTGCGTTGCTCAGCGTGAGCGATCCCAGCGGCGCGAGGAACATCATCAAGGTGCTGAACAAAGTGAAAAGACCGAGTTCGGCGGGCGAATAGAGCCTCGCCACGACGGTCATGCTTAACAGCGCGATTCCCTGCGCAACGATCTGCGCTCCGCTGCCGACGAAGAGATGCGCCAGCGAGAAAGCGGGCGCGGCGGCCGGTCGTTGAGGGGCGACTTCCCCGCTGTTCATTTCCGCAACCACGCCTTGAGCGGCCGGAAGGGTCGACGAAGCGCCGCATAGGCACTCATCGCTGCGAGCTTGACGCGCACCGGCAACGACCTCGCATCCCAAGGGGTACGTCGCAGCGTCTGCTTGAGGAAATGTCGTTCCAGAAATCCACCGATGCGGATCGACCACAGGTCGCCGGCGCTCAAGCGCGCCCGGATATAATCGGACGCTCCGCCGCCCACGGCTTCGATCTGGAGCTGCGTTCGCTTGCACTTGTTGCAGCGGCCGCAATTGGTCGCCCCTTCGCGGACGTGGTAGCAGACGAACAGGTCCTTGCTGCGACCGTTGCGAACCAGCGCTTCGACCTTCTCGACCCTCGTGGCGCGTTCACCGACCGGCTCGATCCTCGTCGCACTCCCCGAAAGCAGGCGATTGAGGGTGCCGTTCGACCCGTACGCCAGTTCATTCGCGTCTTCCTCGAAGGTGAAATCGGCAGCGATTTGCGCCAACTGCGGTGCGAAGAGGTGCAAAACCGCGGCAAGACCCTGCGTGTGATAAAGACCGAACCGTTCCGCATCGACCGA
Source organism: Sphingomicrobium aquimarinum (assembly GCF_039655735.1). NCBI lineage: Bacteria > Pseudomonadati > Pseudomonadota > Alphaproteobacteria > Sphingomonadales > Sphingomicrobiaceae > Sphingomicrobium > Sphingomicrobium aquimarinum. The sequence goes on from NZ_JBBYXH010000001.1 coordinate 565,089, forward strand.
CTGTTTCCAGTTGGTCCGGACCGAGCGCACAGGGAGAGCCGTCGTCACACGGAGGTGCGCCAGCACCGCCTGGTAATTGCGGTCATCAAGCGCGTAATCATAGCCCTGGAGAAACAGGAGCCAATCCGGCTCGCGCAGCATCGGCTGGCGCTGCGCTTCCAGCAGGGCGAACGAGGCGTCCACGCCTCCGCTGTAACACATCCCCACTTCGTTCGAGATCGGTGGCGGATCGGTGAAGGCACGCGCTTCGATGGATACCTCGCGATGCCCGGGGAAACGCTGCGCGAAATATTCGGAAAAGCGAGTCGCGTTTGAGGCGGCCTCGCGCGAGACGGGCATATCGATTTGAAGCCTCGCTCCGCGCAGCATCGCATAGGGAAGCGCAGCGAAGAGCGTCCAATCGCCGTTCTGCGGCTGGAACGGTGCATCGCTTTCCCAAAAGAGGTCGTGAGGCCCGAGACGGAGCCTTGCGCGATGCCCGTTCACCTCGGGATCGAGCCTTAGGATCTCGCTCATGCCATCCTCGCAAAGCGCCAGGCATCGACACACATGTCCGCAAGGGATCGGCGTGTTTCCCAGCCAAGAAGATCGCGTGCTTTCGCCGCGCTGGCGTAGACTTGCGCAGCATCGCCCTCGCGACGCGGCGCCGTGCGGAAGGGTACGGCAGCGCCTGTTGCCTCTTCGAACGCGGCAATCATCTCGAAGACGCTCGTGCCCGCTCCGGTTCCGAGGTTCACCGTAAAGGCGTGATTTGCGCCGAGCGCGTCCAGCGCCGCGACATGCCCCTCGGCGAGATCCATGACGTGGAGATAGTCGCGCACCGCACTTCCATCGCGCGTCGGATAATCGGTTCCGAAAACATCGAGCTGACCGCGCCCCATGGCCGCCCGAACGAGAAGCGGCATGAGATTGGACGGCCGCGCTGTCGGTGCCTCGCCGACAAGGCCCGACGGATGCGCGCCGACCGGGTTGAAATAACGCAGGATCGCGATCTCCCAGTCGCTTCCGGGTGCGGCCACCAAGTCGCCGAGAAGCGTTTCGCCCATCACCTTGGTATTTCCATAGGGATTGATGGCGCGGAGCGGACAATCCTCCTTGATTGGCGGGGACTGCGTATCGCCATAGACGGTCGCGCTCGATGAAAAGACGATCCGGCGCACCTCTGCACCGTCCATCGCCCGCAAGAGCGAGAGAAGCCCTCCGACATTGTTGTCGTGATAGTGGAGTGGCGACCGAACCGACTCCGCCACCGACTTGAGGGCGGCGAAATGGACGACGGCGTCGGCGCCCTCCAAGGCAGACGCGAGCGCCGCCTCGTCACGAACGTCGCCCTCGATCATGTCGAATTGACGACCGGCAATCCGTGCGAGGCGATCGGGAATGGATCGCTCGCTATTGGCGAAATTGTCGAACAGGACCGGCTCGTGACCGGCCTCGGCCAGCGCGAGCGCGGTATGCGATCCGATGAAGCCGGTCCCGCCGGTCAGCAGCACGCGCATGAAAAAGCCCTTTGCCCAACAAACCCCTGTTCTTCGAGGCGTAGCCGCTGACCGATCCCTTTCCAAGCATCCGTGCGCCTTCTATCGATCAGACATGCCGAGCGATGCCGTCCGTCTGACGCCTGCCGAAGCGTGGATCCGCGGGATGATGTCTCCCGGCGATCCCGCCGCGCAACCTTCGGCTCCGCTCGCCCCCACCGACTGGGACGTCATTGCCGACCGTCTGCGCAAACATCGGCTGCTCCCGATGGCGGCGCACCTGCTCCGCCGCTCTCCGGAAATCGCCGAGGGTGCTCCGGCCGATTTGCTGGAGGAAGCCGTGGAAGCCCATCGTGCCGCGACCCTCGATGCGATGGGAAAGATGCAATTGCTCGCCGACCTGTCGAGGGCGTTCGCGTCGGCGGACATCGAGCATTGCGCGCTCAAGGGCGTCGATCTCGCGTTCAGTGCCTATCCCGAGATCGGCCTGCGGCCGATGCGCGACATGGACATACTTGTGCGCGGCACATCCGCGATCAAACGCGCCTACGCGATGCTAATCGAGCGCGGCTTTACCCCCTATCATGACAATGTCGGCGATCCGTTCGCGATGCTGGCGCACAGTCACCAGCTTCCGCTGCTTCTCTCGCCCGACGGCACGCAGGCCGTCGAACTGCATCAGCGCATGCTGCACGCCGACGGGCGCGATCCGTCGCACGATCCGCACTTCTGGGAAGGCGTCCGTTCGGTCGCGCTTCTCGATATCCGGGTGCCCGTTCCCTCGCTCGCCGACCAGCGACTTCACCTCGCGCTACACGCTGCGCGCAGCAACCGCTTCGACAACGGCCCGCTCACCGTCAGCGATTTTGCCTATCTGAACCGCCAGGGTGCGCCCGACCCGAACCGCCTTTCAACTCTCGTCGATCGCTATGGCGCCGGACGCGACATTGCGCTGCTCGACGCGCTTTCGCGGCAGGCTTTCGACGGGATTGTGGCTGATGACACGCTCGCGCCAGGGATTGCATTGGCATGGAGCCTCATGGTGAGCGATCCCGACCGCGTCCGCGCCTCGAAGATCCGCCATTCCATCGGTGCCGCCCCTGCCGCGCAATTACGCCGGCGTCTGTGGCCCGAACGCTCGCGGCTCGCGGCGCAGTGGGGCGAGATCGGTGGGCCGGTCGATCATGTGCGCGCACTGCTGGCGCATTGGTTGTCGCTTGCCGCGGGCCGGATCGTCGGTTTTGCCCGGCGCACGGGCGGCAAGAGCGAACGGGCGCGCCTTCTGGCGCTGAATGAATGGGAGAAACGAACGGGTAACCAATCGCCACTAGAATGACGGGCGAGCCCTTCCCCGCGGCTTGTGACCGATCGTGCGATCGGTTAAAGTTTCGCGGAAATTTGTCTGAGAGAGACTGACGATGTTCCTCACCGCAACGATCGCCGCATTGATGCTCGGCCCCGACCCCTCCGGCAAGCCGTCGACCGATACGACCGCGCGCACAGCTTCCAAGACCGCGTCGGTCGCGACCTATCAGGAATATCGGCTCATCAACGAGGACCTTTGCCGGATCTCGACGATCGTAAAAGAATCGCGCGAGGCGGTTTCGGTCGTCTACATCCGTAGCGACGACGACAGGTTCGATAAGTGCGTCGAGGAGCCGTTCGTCCCCGTCCTCACCTCCAAGGACGTCGCGATCAAGGGCGTCGCCGGCGGGATCGGTGCGGGCCTCGGCCTTGCCTATATCCTGAAGGACCGCAAACCCGACCGGCCTGCCAGCCGCTAGTTGCAAGCGTTGCAGTCGCCACGCCTCAAGGGCGGCGCGCGACCCCGACCATCGCGGGCCGCAGCAGGCGTCCCTTGATCGTGTAACCCGCCTGCATTTCCTGCACGATCGTGCCCGGCTCGACATCTTCGCTCGGCACTTCGATCATCGCCTGGTGGACGTTGGGATCTAGCTCCAGCCCCTGCGCGGGGACCCGTTCGATCCCCTGGCGGTTGAAGATCGACTCGAGTTCGCGAAGGGTTGCCTCGATTCCCTCGATGAATTTCGCCGCGCGTCCGTCGCGCGCCTCGTCGGGCACATGATCGAGCGCACGTTCGAGATTGTCCTTCACCGCCAGCACGTCGCGCGCGAAACCGGTGACCGCGAATTTGGTCGCGTCGGCCTTCTCCTGTTCGAGGCGGCGGCGCACGTTCTGCACCTCCGCAGCGGCGTAGAGCGCCTTTTGGCGTTGGTCCTCGAGTTGGGCCTCGAGTTGGGACAGCCGATCGTGCTCGGCGAGCTTGGGGCTGTCTTCGGCGGTCTCTTCGCGAAGCTCGTCGGCTTCGTCCGTATAATCTTCTTCGTTCATATCATCCGTCTCGTAAGGGCTTCGGCGGTGAAGTCCACCATGGGAACGACCCGCGCATAGTTCAATCTCGTGGGGCCGATGACGCCGATGACGCCGACGACCTTTTCGTCCTTGTCGCGATAGGGTGCGGCGATGACGCTCGACCCACTCAACGCGAACATGCGGTTCTCCGATCCGATGAAGATGCGCACCCCCTCGCCTTCGCGAACATTCTCGAGAAGCCGCATGATGTCGCGGCGGCTCTCCAGTTCCTCGAAAAGCTGTTTGACCTGTTCGAGATTTTCCGCGCTTTTCTCGTCGAGCAGGTTGGCACGGCCGCGCACGATCAATACTTCGCGATCCCGCTGGTCGCGGCCCCAGTCGGCAAGGCCCGCGGCGACGAGATCGGCGGCCTGATCGTCCAGTTGCTCGCGTCGCTCGGCCAGTTCGGCGCGCAGCCGCGCTTCGGCTTCGGAGATCGTTAGTCCAGCGAGCCGCGCCGACACGAAATTGGCGACCTCGTTGAGCGCGATGGCGCTGGTGCCGGTCGGCAGCGGCACGACCCGGTTTTCCACGCTTCCATCCTGGCCGACCATCACCGCCAGCGCCTGCCCCTCGTCGAGCGGCATGAAGGCGAGCTGCTTCAGCCGCGCCTCGCGCTTGGGCGCGGTGACAATTCCGGCGCATTCGGAAAGCCCCGAAAGGCGCTGCGTGACGCCCGCCACCGCCTGGTCGACCGGCTTGTCCTCGAATTCCTTCTCGATCGCCTCACGCAATCGCTTGGGCGCGACGCGCGCCTGCATCATGCCGTCGACGAACAGACGGAGGCCGGTTTCCGTCGGCATCCGCCCTGCACTGGTGTGCGGCGCCGTGAGCAGCCCACGCGCTTCCAGTTCGGCCATCACGCCGCGGATCGAGGCAGGCGAGAGTGCCACACGCCCCGTCAACGCTTTGGACCCCACGGGCGCGCCCTGTTCGAGGTAGGCCGTCACCACCTCCCCGAAGATCGCGCGCATGCGGTCGGTCAGATCGCCCAGTCGTTCGCTCATGGCTCTTATGTAGGAGACACGGGCGCGCGATCAAAGGCCGTCAGCGACGACGCGGCGCCGAGGCGCGCAGGAAACCGGCGATGAAGCCGAACATGGCGCCGATCTGCCAGGCGGGCGCGACCTCGCCGAACAGGAGCGTCGACAAACGATCGAACACTTGCGGGAAGATCAGTCCGCCGATCCATCCTGCCGCCGCGCCCAGCACCATCGCGATCAACGCGCCCACCGCCGCGACGACTGGAAGCAGAGCGACCGCTGCGAAGACGGCGCCCGGATTGCGATTTCTTGCCATTCTCGTTCCCCCTTTGACTTTCGCCTTCACGCTAGGATCGCTAGGGCGAGGCGCAACGATCATTCGACGAAGGACATCTATTATCATGCGCCCATCCGGACGAGCCCCCGACGAACTGCGCCCCCTCTCCTTCGAGGCTGGCTTCACCAGACATGCCGAAGGCAGCGTGCTGGCCAGCTTCGGCGAGACCAAGGTCCTCGTCACCGCAAGCATCGAGACCCAGCTGCCGCCGTGGCTGCGCGGCAAGGGCAAGGGCTGGGTCACGGGCGAATATGGCATGCTTCCCCGTTCGACCCACACCCGCGGCATCCGCGAGGCAGCCAAAGGCAAGCAGTCGGGCCGCACGCAGGAAATCCAGCGGCTGATCGGTCGCTCCTTGCGCGCCTGCGTCGACCTGAAGAAGCTCGGCGAGCGGCAAGTGACACTCGACTGTGACGTCATCCAGGCCGACGGCGGAACGCGGACCACGAGCATCTCGGGTGCCTGGGTCGCGCTTCGGCTCGCGATCGACGGATTGCTCGAGCGCGGCGAACTCGAACATGATCCGATCACCGATCAGGTCGCGGCGGTCAGCTGCGGCATTTACGACGGGACGCCGGTGCTCGATCTGGATTACCCCGAGGATTCCAACGCCGGCTCGGACGGCAATTTCGTGCTGACCGCGAGCGGCAATATCGTCGAGGCGCAGGTGTCCGCCGAGGGCGAGGCATTCGACCAGGAAGCGCTGCTCCGGCTGATGCGTCTGGCCGAAATCGGCTGCAAGGAGATCTTCGCGGCGCAGCTGAAAGCGACGGGGCGGTGAGGAAGCTTGGCGAAAAGCTCGTCCTCGCGACCCACAACAAGGGCAAGCTCCGCGAGATCGCCGAACTGGTCGAGCCCTTCGGCATCACTGTTGTCGGTGCCGAAGACGCCGGGCTGCCCGAGCCCGAGGAAACCGGCGTCACCTTCGTCGACAATGCCGAACTGAAGGCGCGGCAGGCTGCCGACCTGTCCGGCCTCCCCGCGCTCGCCGACGACAGCGGCCTGTGCGTCGATGCGCTGGGCGGCGATCCCGGAGTGCGCTCGGCGCGCTGGGCCGAAGACGAGGACGGCAACCGAGACTTCTTGCGCGCGATGGAAAAGGTCGAGGCTGCGTTGGAGGCGGCCGGTCCCGAAGCGCCGCGCGATGCGCATTTCGTCTGCGCCCTCACCCTCGCCTGGCCCGACGGGCGCGTCGAGACGTTCGAGGGCAAGGTCAATGGTCAGCTTGTCTGGCCACCGCGCGGCGAGAATGGCTTCGGTTACGACCCCGTGTTCGTTCCCAACGGGCATGGCGCGACCTTCGGCGAGATGGAGCCGGCGAAGAAGCACGCCATGAGCCATCGCGCCGACGCCTTCCGCCAGCTCAAGGACTGGCTCGAGGCCTAACGCGGCGCGAGGCGCACCCCGTCGCGGTTGCCCGGCGGGCTGTACCGGCAGACGAGATAGTCGAAATCTCGGTTGTTCGCGATCGCACAGCCGAAATGCGTCGTGGTCGGCCACACGATCGCGGTATAATGCCCCACGTCGCGCCAATTGCCCGTGGTCGAATTATTCGGGAAGACGCCCGCGCGGAAATAGCGACGCTCGGCGGTAAACGTCCCCGCCATCACCGCGTAGGAAAAAGCGCCGCGTGTCCCCCGCCAGATATTCTCGCCCTGCCGGGAGGCGCGAACGTCCCGCGGCGAATGCGCATAGCGGCCCGTTCGCGCCATCTCGGCGGCCCAGCGCCCCGCATCGGCGGCCAGCGCAGGATCCCAGCGAAGGGGCACCACCCCGAAGTCGCGGCGGGCGCGCTGATGCTCGTCGATCATCGCCTGTTCGAAACTTGCCTGCGGCGCGGCGCGTGACAGTGGCGGCGCGGACGAACGCGGGGGATAGGTTTGCGGTGCCGGATATGGACCCCACCCACTTCCCCCAGGTGCGGCGCAGGCGGCGAGCAGCAGTGGCGCGGCCAACGCGCCTGTCTTAAGGACGATATAGATCATGCGCGCCACCCTAGCCCCTCAAGCTTCCGATAGGATGAACGATCTCGCGCTTTACGTGCATTGGCCGTTCTGCGCGAAAAAATGTCCGTATTGCGACTTCAACAGCCACGTTCGCGAGGCGGTGGACCAAGACTCATGGCGGGCCGCACTGCTCGCCGACCTCGCGCACGAGGCGGCGCTGCTCCCGGGACGGCGGTTGAACAGCATCTTCTTCGGAGGGGGCACACCCAGCCTGATGCCCCCCGCCACGACCGCCGCAATCATCGAGGCCGCAACACGCCACTGGTTACCCGCCGACACACTCGAAATCACGCTCGAAGCCAATCCGCAAAGCGTCGAAGCGGAGAAGTTCGCCGACCTCGCCGCAGCGGGCGTCAATCGCCTGAGCCTCGGCCTCCAGCGGTTCGACGATGAAAGTCTTGCGTTTCTCGGCCGCCTGCACGACGCCGACGAAGGTCTTCGCGCGCTCGAGACGGCGCAGGGCGCGGTGAATCGGGTCTCGTTCGATCTGATTACCGCACTACCCGGCGATACGGTGGAGAGTTTCGACGCGGTCCTCGACCAGGCAATCGGGCTCGGCACGGGTCACATCTCGCTCTACCAGCTGACCATCGAACCCGGCACGCGCTTCGAGACCATGGTGCGCAAGGGTGACTTCACGCCGATCGACGAGGACCTTGGCGCCGACCTGTTCGAACTCACCACGCAGCGCATGAGCGCGGCGGGCCTGCCGCCATACGAGATCTCGAACCATGCCCGCCCCGGCGAGGAAAGCCGCCACAATCTCGCCTACTGGCGCTACCGCGATTATGCGGGCGTCGGACCCGGCGCGCACGGTCGACGCAACGGGCAGCGAACGACGCGTCACCGGAAGCCGGAGAACTTCCTCTCCGCCGTCGCCCGCAACGGACATGGCCTGCGCGAGGAAGAACGGCTCGAGCCGCGCGAAGCGGTCCGAGAAGCGCTTGTCATGGGCCTGCGTCTCACCGAAGGCATCGACCTGGCGGCGCTAGAAAACCGCTTCGCCCTGTCTGCCGTCGACCCCTCGGCGGTTGGGCGAATGGAAGGCCAGGGGCTGCTGACAAGCGACGGCCACCGGCTGAAGCTCACGCCTGCCGGTCGCCTCCTCAACGACGCGATCCTTGCGGAAATCGCGCTTTAGTCGCCGAACGATGTCGAGGCGGGGCTGACGACTTCGGTACCGCTTGCCGTCACCCGCCGGACTTCGAGCGAGCGCTCCGCGATGCCATCGCGCCCGAAACGGAAAATGCCGTCGACACCCTGGAAGCCTCCCGGATCGGTCAGCGCACCTTCGGGAAACGTGTCTCCGACATCCCATTGCCGCGCCAGACGCACCGCGAGCAGCATGGAGTCATAACCAAGGCTCGCAAGGCGATAGGGCGAAGTGTCGAAACGGCTGCGATAGCGACCGGCAAACTGGCCGAACATCCGCTCGGGAACGGCAGCAAAGACCGACCCGCGCATTCCCGCGACGCGGCCCAGATCGCTGTCCGACGCCCATAGCTCCGTGCCGATAAGATCGCCCGACAGTTGCAGCGACGGCGCCGCGATCTGCGCGATCCGGCCCGAATCGGCGACCAGGATCATGTCGACGTCCTCGACCGCCGCGATGCGCCGCGCGGCTGCCGTGACCGAGTCAGGGCTGCGATCATAGGTCTCGAGCCGCGCGACACGGCCCCCCTCGCGCTCTACCGCGCGCAGGAACGCCTGCGTTGTGCGCTGACCATAGAGGCCATTGGGCGCGATCCCGGCGAACACGTCGGCACCCTGGCTGTCGGCATAATCGACAACGCGGTCGATCGATTGGGTGGGCATGAAGCCCATGATGTAGACATTGTCACCAGCGACGCTCTCGTCGTTCGAATAAGCGATGACGGGCACGTCGGCCCTGTCGGCGATCGGTCCGACGATCCCGACATTCTCGCCGCGGAGCGGGCCGAGAAAAAGCCGGTTGCCATCCGCAAGCGCCTGGTTCGCCGCGGCTTCGGCGCCGCCGCTCGCGGCGGTATCGTAAAGCGTCAGGCGGATCGAGCTTTCCTCAGTATCGATCAGGGCCATCTGCGCGGCATTGGCAATGGAGCGACCGATGGCGGCATTGTCGCCCGACAGCGGCACAAGGATGGCGACGCGATTCTTCTCTTCGCCGGTCGGGGTGACAGGCTGAGGATCGGGGTCGACCGCTACCGGCTCGCTCGAGGGCGTCGCCGGAGCGGGCGTGTCGTTCGGCCCGCTGGAACAGGCCGCCAGCGTGAGCAAGCCTGCCGCTATTGTCGCTTTTGCCCAGTGGCGAAGTGCTTGCGGCGCCTTGAATTTCATGGCTTGGATTTCCCTCATGCAGAACTGTCCCGAACCCGGCCTCTATATTGTTTCGACCCCGATCGGCAATCTTTCCGACCTTTCGGGCCGTGCGAAAGAAATGCTGGAGGCAGCCGATCTAATCCTCGTTGAAGACAGTCGCGTGACGGGCAAGCTCCTGCATCATCTGGGGCTGAAGAAGCGGATGCGGCCCTATCACGACCATTCGACGCTCGCCGATCGCGACGCGGTGGTGGCGCGGCTCGCGCATGAGGTCGTGGTGCTGGTGAGCGACGCGGGAACGCCGCTGATCGCGGATCCCGGCTACAAACTGGTGGCGGCGGCGCGGAGCGCGGGACACCATGTCTCCGCCGCGCCCGGTCCGAGCGCCGCCATCATGGCGCTGACGCTTTCAGGCCTCCCGACCGACCGCTTCCTGTTCGCAGGCTTCTTGCCGAGCAAGGAGAAAGCGCGCCGCGATGCGCTGGAAAAGGTCGCCGCGCTCGATCTTACCCTTGTCTTCTATGAGACGGGTCCGCGCCTCGGCAAAAGCCTGGCCGCCGCAACCGAGGTCCTCGGCGAGCGCCCCGCCGCCGTCGCGCGCGAACTGACCAAACTTTACGAGGAAGTCGCCACCGGCACCCTCGCCGATCTCACCGACCGCTACGCCGAGGCACCCCCGAAGGGGGAAATCGTCCTCGTCATCGGTCCGCCGCTCGCAACCGGCCCCGCCAGCGATACCGACATCGACGCCGCGATCGACGAGGCGCTCCAAACCGAAACCCCCAGCCGCGCCGCGCGCGTCATTGCCGACCGCTTCGGCATGAAGAAGAACGACGCTTACGCCCGCATCCAGGCCCGCACAAAGCAATGAAGCGACAGGAAGCCGAGCGGCGCGGACGACAGGCCGAGCGCATCGCCGCATGGTGGCTCCGCCTCAAGGGTTGGCGCATCCTCGACAGGCGCGTCCGTACTCCTGTCGGCGAGATCGACCTGGTCGCCCGTCGCGGCAATCTCATCGCCTTCGTCGAAGTGAAGGCGCGCCCTAGTCTCGACGAGGCCCAAGCTTTCCTCGAACCGCGTGCGATGCAAAGGATCGTCGCAGCCGCCGTGGCCCTTGCCCCCGACTATACGGCCCAAGGCCACGACACGCGCATCGACGCGCTCCTCGTCGCGCCCGGCCCGCGCGTCCGACACCTCGAAAATATCTGGGTCGGTTGGTGACAGCCCCGTCATATCGCTCTAGCGACACTCCCATGACCCGCACCGTCGCCTTCCAGATGGATCCGCTCGAAACCGTCAAGATCGAGGGCGACAGCAGCTTCGCGCTGATGCTCGAAGCGCAGGCGCGCGGCTACGCGCTCTACGAGTATCAGCCGGGACATCTGTCCTATCTCGACGGCCGGGTCCGTGCCGATGCCCGCCCTGTCACGGTCCGGCGCGAGAAAGGCGATCATTTCCAGGCTGGCGAACGCCGTCTGATCGATCTCGGCGCGGATACCGACGTCGTCTGGGTGCGGCAGGATCCTCCCTTCGACATCGCCTATATCACCGCCTGTCACCTGCTCGAGCGGGCTCAGGGCCAGACGATGGTCGTCAACGATCCCGAAGCGATCCGCGGCGCGCCCGAGAAACTTTTCGTCCTCGACTTCGCCGACCTCATGCCGCCCACGCTCATCACGCGCTCGGAAGCGGAAATCCGAGAATTTCTCCGCGAACATGGCGAGATCGTTGTCAAGCCGCTGCACGGCAAGGGCGGCGAAGGCGTGTTTCGCATCGGCGCCGACGCGCAAAACCTTTCGAGCCTCGTCCAACTCTTCCGGCAGGAGCTGAAGGAGCCCTTCATCGCGCAGGCATTCCTCCCCGCCGTCAGCGAAGGCGACAAGCGCGTCATTCTCGTCGACGGCGAACCGATCGGCGCCATCAACCGCGTTCCCGCCAAGGGTGAATTCCGCTCCAACATGGTTGTCGGGGGCAGCGCCGTGGCAACCGAACTAAGTGACCGCGACCGCGAAATCTGCGCCGCCATCGGGCCCGAACTCAAACGGCGGGGCCTGCTGTTCGTGGGCATCGACGTCATCGGCGGGCTGATGACCGAGATCAACGTCACCTCTCCCACGGGCCTCGTCGCGCTCGACCGCTTCGACGACATCAATTCGGCGGGCCTCGTCTGGGACGCCATCGAGCGCAAGCTGGCCGCATGACGGACTGGGTCGTCGATCTCATTGACGCAGGCGGCGTCGTGGCGGTCGGCTTGCTGATGTTTCTTGAAACGGTCTTTCCGCCGATTCCGTCCGAACTCATCATGAGCCTCGCGGGGATCCGCGCGGGGCAAGGCGAGATGTCGCTTCCCGGCATCATCGTCGCGGGCACCATCGGCGCGATGCTCGGCAACATCTTCTGGTATGCCTTCGCCCGCGCGCTGGGCATCGATCGCTTCAAGCCGTTCATCATCCGCTACGGGCGCTGGGTGACCTTCACCTGGCCCGAGATCGAGCGGGCGCAAGGCTGGTTCGGAACCCATGGCCGCGCCTTCGTCGGCTTCGGTCGGATGTTGCCGACCGTGCGCAGCCTCGTTTCCATTCCCGCGGGCCTCCTCAAGATGCGCTGGCGTGGTTTTCTCATTGCTTCCACCATCGGCACGGCGGGCTGGACGACCATGCTGGCGATGGTCGGCTACGAGCTCGGGTCCAATGTCGACGAGATTGAAAACTACATGGGCCCTATCAGCACCGCGATCATCGTCGTCCTGCTCATGGGCTACGTGTGGCGCCTGTGGACGCACCGGAACGTCGGCAAGAACGCGGACTGATCAGCCCCGCGGATGCGCGTTCCGGTAGACGTCGAGCAGCCGCGCCGCATCGACCTTGGTGTAGATCTGCGTCGAAGAAAGGCTCGCATGGCCGAGCAGTTCCTGAAGCGAGCGAAGGTCCGCCCCCGCCGCCAGCAGGTGGCTGGCGAAGCTGTGCCTGAGCGCATGCGGCGTCAGGCTTTCGGGCAGCCCGAGTTCGCGGCGCGCATTACGCACGGCGCGGCGGACGAGATCGGCCGATAGAGGCCCGCCCCGCGCACCCCGAAACAGAGGCCCGTCCTTGTCGAGCGGCCAGGGGCAAAGCTCGGCATACGCCTCGATGGCCTGCGCGACCGCAGGCACGATCGGGACGACGCGTTCCTTGCCGCCCTTGCCGGTCACGCGCACCGTGTCGCCGATCGGTAGCACCCGCGCCCTCAGCGCCATGGCCTCGGCGATCCGCAGGCCCGAACCGTAGAGCAGGAGCAGGATCGCAAGATCGCGCTTGCCGATCCAGTCGACCTCGCGATGGTCACGCGCGGTCTCGGCAAGGGCCGTTACGTCGGCAGGAGCGACCGGACGCGGCAGCGTCTTCGGGCGTTTGGGAGCGCGCGTGCGCGGCAGGTTGGGCTCACGCATCGCAGCCTTGGCAACGAACGTCAGCAGAGATTTGACGGCCGAAAGCTCACGTCCGGCAGAGGCGGCTCCCAGCCCCTCGGCGCGTCGCTCTGCCAGAAAGGCACGAAGGTCGGTCGCCGGGAGATCCAGCAGCGCATCGAGCGCGATTTCCTCGCCGCGATAGGTGCCGAGAAAGCGGATGAAGCGATGTCCGGTCGCCGTGTAGGCGCGCACCGTATGCGCGCTCAGGCGCCGATCATGTTCAAGATGCGTGGACCATCGGGCGACGCTCGCGGCCGCGGGGTGTCGGTTCAGTTCCGGCTGCACCGCACGAGCATAGCGCCCAGCGTCTCTCCGAGGAAGCCGATCAGCGTTCGTCCGTGTGCACCGTCCAGCGGGAGGCTGTCTTCCTGCCCCAGCAGCACCAGACCTGAGAGCCGACCGTTGCTGAAGGGAATGAGCGCTTCGGTGCGGATCGTCGGAGCGATCGGCCCGAATAGCGGGTCGCCGTGATTGGTGGCGCGCATCTGCACCTGCCCCAGGCCCATCGCTCGCGTGATCCACGCAGGCTCGAGTCGGTGACGCCCCGCCGCGTCGATCCGGAAGGCCACATCACCCGCTTTGAGCGCGATCGCGGCATGATCGACCGCAAGCAGCGCGGGCCAATCCTTCACGACCGTGTCGAACAGTTGCTCGACGCTTTCGCACGCCATCAGCGCAAGCACGGCATGATGGATCGAGGCCGTCGCCCCCGCATGTCCGCGTGCGAACGCCAGCAGTTCGTCACGCGCTTCCTCGGCCGCACCGAGGCGGTCGCGCAGGGACTTCAACGCCCGGTCTTCGAAACGAATCACTTCAGCCATGCAACCGACCTCTAGCGAAACAGAGTTAACGCGTTCCTATCCGATCTTCTGCCCGGTCGCTTCCCAATCCTTAAGGAAGGCGGCCAGTCCCTTGTCGGTGAGCGGATGGTTGAACAGCTTCCAGATCACCTCGGGCGGCGCGGTCATCACGTCGGCGCCCAGCTTGGCACTGTCGTGGATGTGAATGGGATTGCGCACCGACGCGACGAGGATCTGCGTGTCGATATCGTCGTAATTGTCGTAGATGAGGCGGATATCGGCGATCACCTCGATGCCGGGATAGCCGACATCGTCGTGCCGCCCGACGAAAGGCGAGATGAAGGTCGCACCGGCCTTGGCCGCGAGCAGCGCCTGCAACGCCGAGAAGCAGAGCGTGACGTTCACCATCGTACCATCGCCGGTCAGCGCCTTGCACGTCTTGAGCCCCGCAGGGGTCAGCGGCACTTTCACTGCAATATTGTCGGCAATCTTCCGCAGGATTTCGGCCTCGCGCATCATCTCGTCATGCTCGGTCGCGACGACTTCGGCGCTCACCGGCCCGTCGGTGATCGAGCAGATTTCCTTCGTCACTTCGAGAATGTCGCGGCCGGATTTCTTGATCAGCGAGGGATTGGTCGTCACCCCGTCGAGCAAACCCGTGTCGGCAAGCTCGCGGATGGCATCGATATCGGCGGTGTCGGCGAAGAATTTCATGTCATGGGTCCCCTGATCTGGCGCTCGGTCGATGCAACCTCTAGCCAGTGAGGCGCGCCGCGTCACCCGATTCTGCGGCCCGACGAGGAGGAGAAGAAGATGAGCGATCATGTCAGCGTCAAGCAGGACGGACGCCGCCTCCACATCCAGCTCGACCGCCCCGCCCAGCGCAACGCCATCACCGTCGCCATGTATGCCGCAATGGCCGATGCGGTCGAACGCGCGGGCGCGGATGAGAGCATCGACCTGATCACCATTGCGGGCGCGGGCGAGGACTTTACCGCCGGCAACGACCTCATGGACTTCATGCAGGCCATGCCGCAGCCGGGCGAAGATGCCGACATCCCCGTTTGGCGCTTCCTTCGCGCGATGGCGACGAACGACGTGCCGGTCATCGCCAAGGTGCAGGGCAATGCGGTCGGCATCGGTACGACGATGCTGTTCCATTGCGACCTAGTCGTCGCGTCCGACGCCGCGCGTTTCAAGATGCCCTTCACCGAACTGGGGCTCGTGCCCGAAGCGGCTTCGAGCCTGATCCTGCCCGATCTGGCCGGACGCCGCGCCGCCGCACGCTACCTGCTGATCGGCGATGCGTTCGATGCCGCCGAGGCCAAGGCGATCGGCCTCGCAAGCCACGTCGTGCCCGCGGCCGAGCTCGACGGCGCATTCGACGCTTTGGTGAAGACCTTTTTGTCGCGCCCGGCGCAGGCAATGCGTCTCACGCAGAGCCTGCTACGCAAGACCGACCGCGAGGCGATCCTCGAACGGATGGAACTGGAAAATGGTCACTTCGCCGAGCGACTGACCTCGGACGAGCTCAAAACGGCGATCACCGCTTTTTTCGCTAGACGATCCTAGTCGACGTAGACGCGCTTGTCGCGCGTGAGCGCGATATTGGGGCCCGGCAGAAACAGCAGGTCGGTCTGCTGATTGTAGGTCACCGACAGGTCGATCCACCCGTTGGTCGTATCCGCAACCGGGGTTGCCACGGTGAAGTTGCCGGGTCCGATGCCGTAGACCTTTTCGTTGATACGATTGACGATGTCGTTGTGCGTCGGGGTGGGATAGATGACGGCGAGGCGCGCACCCTCGCCCAGCGCATGCTGCATCCCCGCGACCGCACGCATCACCAGGCCCATCTGAACGACCGTCCACAGCATGACGAGGAAGATCGGCAGGACGAATGCCATCTCGATCGCCGCCGCACCGCGATCGTCCTTCGTGAACCCCTTCGTGAAGACGCGCTTGATCATATCAGAAAGTCCTCATCCCCACTTCGATCGTCATCGGCAGTTTGCCGTCCGTATTGGGAATACCGACATAGCCGGGATTGATGACGGGTTCGTAAAGCTCGGTGATCTCGATGTTGAGATAGCGGGTCTCGACGGCGGTCGCCGCGCAATCGGTATCGTAATCGGTCTGCGTGACCCCATCGCACTTGAGCAGATAGGTCACCGTGACATTGTCTTGGGACACATTGGCGGCCAGCGCGGCCTCCTGCTTGAGGTTTGCGTCGACCGGAAGGACGGTCGTGGTGAGGCGCACCTTCTCGAGCGCTCGCTGCGCCGCCTGCTCGATGACGAGCTTGCGCGCATAGGCCATCGACAAATCGATCACGCCGGTGATCATTACGGCAAGCATGGGAGCAATGATCGCCAGCTCGATCGTCGCCGATCCACGCTCGTCGCCGTCGATCCGGCGCAGCCTGGGGAGAAACGGAAGCCGCATCGATCAGGCCACCAGCCGGATGATCTGGCCGCCCTGGAAGCCCTTGGGCCCGTTCGAACCGCATACCGAGGCGTCGGAGGTGAACTTGTTGCTGGTCGTGTTGTTGCCCGAGAAGGTGATCCGCCGCGCGACGAACAGGGTGCAGATCGCCGTGGACGTCCCGTTGCCGTTATATTCCAGCCCCTGGTTCGGGAAATAGAGGGCGCCGTGCACCTTGCTCGTGGAGTTGCCGTTGATCTTGTTGGGCGTCTGGCTGTTGATGTTCACCGCACGCCGATCCTGATAGATGGCAATGTCCTTGAAAGTGCCGCTTTCGGGTGCCTTGAGATCGAGCAGCCCGCTGGCATTCATCGTGAATTTCCCGATGGTCGCGTTGGCGGCAGTGCTCGAATTGGTCAGCACGATCGTGACGTTGGTGCCGGTGAGCGTGCCCTGGATGTTCGCATCGCCGCCATTGATGTAATAGGTACCCGCCGGAAGGTTGAGCGTCTTGCCCGACCCTACGCTGAGCGAGGAGAAGCAGGTCGTCTTCTTGCCGCCATTGGCGGTGTCCGACGCGCTGAAGTCGTAGGTCTCGTCGAGCGCGGGCGCGGTCGAGATCGTCGTATTCTGACCGCCGCGGACGACGACCTTGGACGTGGAGCAGTCCATGTCGGACGCGCTCGGGGAGACGCCGGCGTAAGGATCCTTCTGCTGGCGGACGTAGGGATCGTATTTCTCGACCTGCCAGTTGTCCGATTCCTTGATGCCCCCGACAGAGGCAATCACGGTTGCCTTCATCTTGACGTTGCCTTTGGCGATCGCGGAGTTGGACGCCACCGAATTGGTGATCATCCCGCAGTCCATCTCGACGCCCGCGTTGCCCGATCCGGTGATCCCGGTGATCGGCTGTGATTCAAGACTGACGACGCAATATTCGTCGGTTCCGGGCGTACTCGCAGCGGTGGCGCCTGCCTCGATCAAGGGCGGGTTCCGCATGAACATGCCGCTGAACGACAGCCTGCGCTCGATGGCGAGTTCCACGCGCACGGGAATCGACTGGTCGCCTGTCGCCGCGGGCATCGTGACCTTGGGATAGCCCGTTGAGAGAGCGATCCCGGTATTGTTGTTGAGCGAAAGATCTTCGGTCACCGCCGCCTCGACCTTGGTCTGGTTGGCACCAACCTGGACGCGCTCGTATACCCCTGCGATCGCCGCCGAGTCCGCCGCGCGCTGCAACTGGCGTTTCCACAGCGTCCACTGCACCGTGTCGGTCGCGAGACCCGCCGTACCGATCAGCAGCGGCATCGTCGCCGCCATGATGACCAGCACGTTCCCGCGGTCGTCGTTCCAGACCTTGTCCCACATCTTGCGCATGCAACCTGTCTCCCGGCATTTGCCCATTTGACAGCGATGTAGCCACATGATGGTGTGCGAACCGTTCAGGGGCGTGGTTAACGGTTCGTTACATTCCGCCCCGCTTGAAGCGCCGTCGTATCCGTCTTACATTTCTAACACACAAGTTCGCTCTTGCGTCGGTGCGTGCGGGTGGTTCACCCTCGTCGGCGCGCCGCAGCAGGGGCACGCGATTGAGGAAAGAGGACAGGATGGCTACCGACACCGCCGAAACCACCACAAAGATCAAGCTCGACCCGCCCGATGCGCTGCAGCCGATCGCGGTCGAGCAGGCGGCAGGCCTCGTCCCGCTGAAGCAGGAGGAAAAGACCCAGCTGCAGACCAAGGTCACGACCTTCGTCGAAGAGCTTGCGGCGCTCGATGCCAACAGCCCCGAATTCGGCGCAAAGGTCGACCAGCTAACCGCGATGGGACGCAAGGAAATCCAGGAAGCCGCCGGTGCCTCCAACCGCTTTCTCGACCGCCCGACCAAGGCGATCGACGCCGACACGGGCATTGGCGCGGACCTCACCAAGCTCCGCCAGACCGTCGAGGAGCTGGACCCGAGCGAGAACAGCAAGATGTTCACCGGTCGCAAGCTGTTGGGCATCATTCCCTTCGGCAAGCGCGTGAACCGCTATTTCGACAAGTATCGCTCCGCCCAGAGCCATATCAGCGCGATCCTCGAGCGGCTCGGCAACGGCAAGGACGAACTGTTGATGGACAATGCCGCCATCGACACCGAGCGCGCGAACCTGTGGAAGACGATGCACAAGCTCGAGCAGATGATCCACATTTCGAAACAGCTCGACAAGGAGCTGGAGGACAAGGCGAACGATCTCGACGCGACCGATCCCGCCAAGGCCAAGGCGATCCGCGAGAGCGCGCTCTTCTACACCCGCCAACGCACGCAGGATCTGCTCACGCAGATGGCGGTCACCGTGCAGGGCTATCTCGCGCTCGATCTCGTCAAGAAGAACAATGTCGAGCTGGTGAAGGGCGTCGATCGCGCTTCGACCACCACCGTCGCGGCGCTCCGAACGGCCGTCACCGTCGCGCAGGCGATGAGCAACCAGAAGCTCGTTCTGCAGCAGATCACGGCGTTGAACACCACCACGGCCGGCATGATCGACAGCACGGGCGAACTCCTGAAGGCCAACACCGCGCAGATCCACGAACAGGCCGCCAACAGCACCATCCCGCTGGAAACGCTGCAGCGCGCCTTCCAGAATATCTATGACACGATGGACCAGATCGACCAGTTCAAGCTGCAGGCGCTGGGCAACATGAAGCAGACGGTCGACGTGCTGGAGAACGAGGTCGACAAATCGAAGGGCTATATCGCAAGGGCCGAAGGGGTCGAACAGGCCAAGATCGCCAGGCAGCCCTCGCCCTTCGAAGCGATCGAATGACGGTCGAAACCGAAATTGCCGCTGTCGAGCGGCGGGTTCGCGAACTCGAGCGGGTGCCGCAAATCCGCGCGCGCACCGATCGTGCGATCGATCGCGCGGACCGCGTCATGGGCACTCTCGGCCCGACGCGCTCCCGCGACCTCGAAGCCATGGGGCGCACGTTCGCCGATGCGATGCTGCGCGCTGGGCTTGCGATTGGTGTGGTGAGCCTCGTCACCATCGGCATCGGCCTGTTCATGCCGATCGGGCTCTTCGGTTTTCTTGCCGCCGTCGGCATCGCCATCGGACTCGCCGCGCTCGCGGTCTTCTTCCCGCGTGAGACTGGTGCGGCGATGGGGGAGATCTCGGAAAAGATCGGCGGCCTTCAGCTCGTCAAGCGCTTCGACCAGTTCCTGATGCGGGCGCGTCGCGATCTGCCGAATGCCGCGCGCGCCGAACTCGACGCGCTGCGGCAGCAGGTGAAGGGCATGGGCGATCTGCTGGAGCGCTCGGAAGGCGAACCCGAGGCCGCCGACGCGCGGCGTTTGATGTCGAAACATCTGCCGCTCCTCATCGAGCATTACGAGCAAGTCCCCCGCGACTTTCGCGACACGCGCGACAACGAAGGGCTGACGGTCGAGCAAAGGCTCGTCGACGGCCTGCGCTCGGGCCGCCGCGCCCTCGACGAAATCGGCGAGAGCCTGTCGAAGAAGCATGTCGATGCGCTCGAAACGCAAGGCCGCTTCCTCAAGAACCGATACGGGTCTAACAACGCGCTCGACTAGAGGCTGCGGGACATCTCGATTTGCGATTCGACTGGCGGCACCCGACGCGGCTCGTCCCGCTCGCGTTCTTCGCGACCATCGTGATCGGCACTCTCCTCCTGAGCCTGCCTGTCGCCCGCGTGGGCGCCGGCGGTGCCCCGCTCATCACGGCGCTGTTCACGTCTACCTCAGCGGTCGCGGTCACCGGGCTCATCACCGTCGACACGCCGACCTACTGGACGGGTTTCGGGCAGGCCGTGATCCTCTGCCTGTTCCAGATCGGCGGGTTCGGCGTGATGACGGCAGCGACGCTCCTTGGCCTCGTCGCGGGGCGCGGGATCCGGCTGCGCCAACGTCTGCTCACGTCGACCGAGCGCAGTCGCATTGAGCGCGGCGATGTCGCAAGTGTCCTCAAACTGGTCCTCGTCATCACCCTGATCGTCGAGCTGCTGCTCGCCGCCTGGCTCGCCATCCGCCTCCACACGGAGCATGGCGAACCCCTTGGCCAAGCAGCGTGGAACGGTCTCTTCCACGCCGTCAGCGCGTTCAACAATGCGGGCTTCTCGACCTATTCCGACAGTCTCATGGGCCTCAACAGCGATGCCCTGTTTCTCGTCCCCATCATGCTCGCCATCGTCGTCTCGGCGCTCGGCTTTCCCGTTTTCCAGGATGTTCGCGAGTTCGGCGGACGGTGGGACCGCTATTCGCTCCACAGCAAGATCACCATCTCGGGAACCATCCTGCTGCTCATCGTGGGCTTTGCGAACATGGCGATCGCGGAATGGAACAATCCGGCCACGCTCGGGTCGATGGATGTCGGCGCCAAACTGCTCAACGCGGCCTTCCATTCGGTGACGCCGCGCACCGCGGGCTTCAACAGCATCGATGTGGGAGCGATGAACATGGAAGCGCTGGCCGTCACTTCGCTGCTGATGTTCATCGGCGGGGGCAGCGCGGGGACGGCGGGAGGGATCAAGATCACCACCTTCTTCCTCTTGGGCATCATCACATGGTCCGAGATCCGCGGACAGCGCGACGCGACCATCTTCGGACGGCGCGTGGGGCAGCATATCGAACGCCAGGCGCTGGCACTCGTCCTCCTCGCGCTCGCCCTGATCGGGATCGCGACGATCGCGATCCTGGGCATGACGCGACTACAGCTTCACGAAGTGCTCTTCGAAACCGTGTCGGCGTTCGCGACGGTCGGGCTTTCGACCGGCATCACCGCGGACCTGCCGCCGCTCGCGCTCCTGATCCTCATCGTCCTGATGTTCGTCGGACGCGTCGGAACCATCACGATCGCAACCGCGCTTGCGCTGGGTGCCGGGCGTGTCCCTTACCGCTATCCCGAAGAGGAGCCGATCATTGGCTAGGAATTCCAAACCCATCATCGTCATCGGCTTGGGACGCTTCGGCGCTTCGGTCGGGCGCTCGTTGATGCGCATGGGTCACGAGGTGCTCGGCATCGACCTGTCGCCGGTGCTGGTGCAGGAGAGCGCTTCGCTCTTCACCCATGTCGTCGAGGCCGACGCTACCGACCACGCCACCCTGAAGCGTCTCGGCGCGGGCGACTGCGGGTCGGCGGTGGTCGGGATCGGCACCGACATGGAGGCGAGCCTTCTCGCGACCATGGCGCTGTCCGACCTCAAGGTTCCCAACATCTGGGCGAAAGCCACGAGCGAGCGGCACGGGCGCATCCTCGAAAGCGTCGGCGCGCACCACGTCGTCTATCCCGAAGCGCGCATGGGCGAGCGGGTCGCGCATATGGTCGGCGGCAAGATGGTCGACTATATCGAATTCGACGACGAGTTCGCGATTGCCTACACCCGCGCGCCCGCCTCCTGCGCCGGGATGACGCTCGATGCCTCGGCCGTGCGCACCCGCCACGGCGTGACCATCGTTGGCATCAAACGTCCTCGACAGGACTTTACGTACGCACGTCCTGAAACGGTGATCGAGAATGGCGACCTGGTTGTGGTGGCGGGCCGAATCGACCTCGTCGAGAAATTCGCGGCCGTCGACTGAGGCTCAGCCGACAACGCCCTTCGCACGCAGCGCCGCGATCGCTTCCTCGTCGAGCCATGGAGCCAGTACCGCATCCGTATGCTCGCCCAGCCCCGGGGGCGGCGCGACCGCATCTTCCCGCACCCCGTCGATCCGCACGGGCGAGCCCACCATCGGTACGGCCCCAAGTGAACCCGACCCGCGCTCCTGGCGCGCGCCGCGATACACGGCCTGCGGGTCGGCGAGCGCCTCGGACACCGAATTGATCGGCCCCGCCGGAATGCCGGCTTCAAGGAGCCTGTCCATCCATTCGCTCGCAGGGCGGTCCGCGATCACGGCACCGACCTTGGCGACGATCGCCTCGCGATGCGCCACACGCGCCGCATTGGTCGCAAATCGTTCGTCCTCGGCCCATTCTGAATGCCCGCAGATCGTCGCCAGCCGCTTGAACTGGCGATCGTTGCCGACCGCGATCACCAGCGGCTGATCCGCCGCCTGGAAGGGTTGGTAGGGAACGATATTGGGATGGCTGTTGCCCTGCCGGACGGGGTCCACGCCCGACACCATCGCGTTCGACGCCTGGTTCGCCAGCACCGCAAGCTGCGTATCGAACAGGCTCAGGTCGAGATGCGCCCCCTCGCCCGTCTCCGCACGCGCCAGCAGCGCCGCCTGGATCGCATTGGCGGCGTACAATCCGGTGAACAGGTCCGCGATGGCGACGCCGACGCGTAGCGGACCGCCATTTTCGGCGTCGTCGGGCAATCCCGTCAGGCTCATCATCCCGCCCATCGCCTGGATGATATAATCGTAGCCCGCCCGCTCGGCGTAGGGGCCGTCCTGCCCGAAGCCGGTGATCGAACAATAGACGAGCCCGGGGTTGGCCTTGCGCAGGCTCGGCGCATCGAGTCCGTATTTCTTCAATCCCCCGACCCGATAATTCTCGACCAGCACATCCGCCTCGCCCGCCATCCGGCGCAGCAGCGCGGCGCCCTCGGATTGCGAAAAATCGAGCGCGAGGCTCTTCTTGCCGCGGTTGGCGGCGAGGAAATAGGCCGCGACCCGCTCGCTCCCCGCATCGTGCCACGGCGGCCCCCAGTGACGGGTATCGTCGCCCGCGCCCGGCTTCTCGACCTTGAGGACTTCGGCCCCCAGATCGGCGAGCAACTGGGTGCACCACGGGCCCGCAAGCACGCGGCTGAGGTCGAGTATCTTGATGCCCTTGAGCGGCTGCATGCTCATGCCGCCTTCCTCCATCGTTTCCGGTCGCGCCATACCGCACGCGCCGCATTATGCCCGGGCGCGCCCGTCACGCCGCCGCCCGGATGCGCGCCCGAGCCGCATAGGTAAAGCCCGTCCAGCGGCATCCGGTATGCCGGATCGCCCAGTCGCGGGCGGGCGGAGAAAATCTGGTCGAGCGTCATCTTTCCGTGAAAGATATCGCCACCGATCAGTCCGAACCGCGCCTCGAGGTCGGTGGGCGAATGAATCTGCCTCCCGATGACGCTTTGCGCAAACCCCGGCGCATAGCTGTCGACGCAGGCGATGATGTGATCCGCAGCCTTCTCGCGCTCGTCGTTCCAGGAACGCTTGCCGGGAAGCGTATAGCGGAAATGCTGGCAGAACAGGCTCGCGACATGGCCGTGCTTCGGTGCCAGGCCGGGATCGAGCGTGGAGGGCACCAGCATCTCGATTACCGGGTCGTTCGACCAGCCATCGAGCACGGCCGAGGCGTGGGCGCGGGCCATATGCTCGAGGCTGGGTGCCATGATGATCCCCGCCGTCAGCTGATTGCCGCGCCCCGGCAGGCTGGTGAAGCTGGGCAGTCGGCTGAGTGCCACGTTCATGCGGAACGTCGCGCTTTCGCAGGCCCAATGGGCAAAATGTCTGGCGGCGGGCTTGGGCAAAGCGCCGTCGGGCAGCAGATGCTCGGTCAGCAGCCGCGGATTGGCGTTGGAGACGACGGTGCGCGCACGGATCGTCTTGCCGCCGGCGACCACACCTACCGCGCGATCCTTCTCGACCAGAACCTCCTGTACCGTGGTGGAGAGACGGATATCGCCGCCAGCTTCGCGCACCGCCGCAGCCATTGCCTGCGTAATCGCCCCCATTCCGCCGATCGCATGTCCCCACGCTCCCTCGACCCCGTTCGCCTCGCCGAGAAGGTGGTGGAGCAGGACATACGCCGTCCCCGGCTCGTAGGGCGAAGCGAAATGGCCGACGATCCCGTCGAATCCGAACAGCGCTTTGGCCAATTCTCCCTCGAACCGCGCATCGAGAATGTCACCGGCGCTTTTGGTGAAGAAGGTCGCCAGGGCACGTACCTCTTCCGGATCCATCCCCGCCACGTCGCGCGCCAGCCGGAGCCATTCGGTGAGACCGGACACCTGCTTCCTCGCTTGCGGCGGCGCCTTCAGCATCCAGCGTCGCACCAGTGCCACCAGCCCGCGCAGTTCCCCCTCGTAGGCGTCATAGGCCGGCCCGTCCGCCTTGTGATGCCGCGCCAGTTCGCTGCGCGTCAGCCCGTCACGCCCGGCGAGAAGATAGGCACTGCCCCGCGTCGGCAGGAAATTGTCGGTCTTGCGTAGCACGACCCTCAATCCGTGCCGTTCCAGCTCCATGTCGCGAATGACCTTGGGCTGGAGCAGGCTGACCGTATAGCTCGCCGCGCTGTTGCGGTATCCGGGATGAAATTCGTCGGTCACCGCCGCCCCGCCGACCTTGTCCGCCGATTCCAGCAGCACGACGTCGAGGCCCTTCCGGGCAAGGTAATAGGCACAGACGAGGCCGTTATGCCCGGCCCCGATGATGACGGCGTCGTGCATCAGCGCATCAGAACCAGTTCTTCCGCCATTGTCGGGTGCAACGCGACCGTCTCGTCGAACTGCGCCTTGGTCAGTCCCGCCTTCACCGCCACCGCCGCGGCCTGGAGGATCTCGGGACTCTCGGGGCCGATCATGTGGATGCCGACGATCCGGTCGGTGTTGGCATCGGTAATGATCTTGTAGAGCGAGCGCTCGTTGCGATTGGCGAGCACGTTCTTCATCGCGCGAAAATCGCTGGTGTACGTCTTGTAGGCGCCGCCCAATTTGTCGCGCGCCTGACTTTCCGTCATGCCGACCGCCGCGATCGGCGGATGCGAGTAGACCGCGCTCGGCACGCAGCCGTAATCGACCGTTCGATCCTGCCCGTCGAACAGATTGTCGGCGACGCAATGGCCTTCGCGGATGGCGATCGGCGTAAGCTGCATCCGGTCGGTGACGTCGCCGACGGCATAGATATGGTCGACACTGGTCTTCGAATGATCATCGACCTTGATCGCGCCGTCGTCGTCGAGGTCGACCCCCGCCGCGTCCAGTCCCAAGTCTTCCGTATTGGGCACGCGTCCAACGGCGAAGAGCACCTGGTCGACCACGATATCCTCGCAGTCCGACATATGCAGCTTGATGCAGCCGTCCTCCTGTTTCTCGATCTTGGTGGGGCGCGTGTTGAATTCGAAATGGATGCCCTTGGTGATCGAAATCTGCAGCAATCGGTCGCGCAGTTGCTCGTCATAGCCGCGCAGGATGGTGTCGCCGCGATTGATGATCGTCACCTTGGAGCCGAACTCGTGGAAGATGCCCGCGAATTCATTAGCGATATAGCCGCCCCCCGCGATGGCGATCCGCTCGGGAAGCTTTTCCAGCTTGAAGACGTCGTTCGAGACGATCGCATGCTCCTTGCAGCCTTCGATCTCGGGCATCCGCGGGCGCGCGCCGACGGCGATGAGGATGTATTTGGCGGTCACGGTCTTGCCGTCGACCTCGATTTCGTGGCCGCCCTTCAGCCGCGCGCGGCAATCGAAGATCTCGACGTCGTTGCCATCGAGCGTATCGCGGTACAGCCCCTCCAGCCGATCGACCTCGCTCGCCACATTGTCGCGCAGCTTCTCCCAACTGAATTCGGGCTCGTCGATGTTCCAGCCGAACCGCTGGCAGTCTTCGAGATCCTCCGCGAACTGGGCGCCGTAGACGAGAAGCTTCTTGGGCACGCAGCCACGAATGACGCAGGTGCCACCGACACGATATTCCTCGGCGATGGCCACCTTGGCGCCGTGCGCGGCGGCGATGCGCGAGGCGCGCACCCCGCCCGATCCCGCACCAATCACGAACAGGTCATAGTCGTACGCGTCACTCATAGTCCGGCCTTTTCGATCAGCATCTTGGTGGAAGCATCCATGTCGCCCCGCGTCTCGGGATCGTCGACCGCGCGTGCCATGTCCTTGCCCAGTTCCACCCCGAACTGGTCGTACGGATTGAGCCCGAGCAATGTTGCCTCGACGAAGGTGCGATGTTCGTAGAACGCGATGAGCGCCCCCAGTCGCTCGGGCGCGAGCTTGTCGATCAGGATCGTCGTGGAGGGACGATCGCCGGGATAGCTTCTTGCCGCCTCTTCGGCATCGCGTCCGGCCATCAGCGCCGCGCCCTGTGCAAAGGCGTTGAGCAGGAGCTGCCGATGCTGGCGCGGATCCTGGCTATCCTCGTTCTCGATCACCGCGAGAAACTCGACCGGCACCAGATGGCTGCCTTGGTGCAACAGTTGGAAGACCGCGTGCTGGGCGTCGGTCCCCACCCCGCCCCACAAGATCGCCGAGGTAGGATGGTCAATCAGGGCGCCGTCCACGCCGACGCTCTTGCCGTTGCTCTCCATCACCAGCTGCTGGAGGTAGAGGGGCAGCAACCGCAACCGCTCGTCATAGGCGAAGGTGGCGCGCGTTTCGGCGCGCCGGTTCTGGGTGTAGTAGAGGTCGACGAATGCGGCCATGACGGGAGCATTCTGCGCCAATGGCTTCAGCTTGAAATGCCGGTCCATCGCCGCCGCCCCTTCGAGCAGTTCCTCGAACTTGTCGAACCCCAGCGCGACGGCGATCGACACGCCCACTGCGCTCCACAGCGAATAGCGTCCTCCCACGCTGTCGGCGAACGGCAGGATGCGGGTCTCGTCCACGCCATGCTCGATCGCCTTTTCGGGATTCGCCGTGACCGCGATGACGCGCCCGTAAGGGTCTTCGACGCCGGCGCCTTCGAGCCAGTCGATCGCCGCGCCCATGTTGGTCAGCGTCTCGATGGTCGTGAAGCTCTTCGACACCGCCACCACCAGCGTCGTTTCCGGATCGAGCCCGATCAACGCTTCGTCCATCGCCTCGCCGTCGACATTGGCCACGAAGCGCAAGTCGATATTGGCCCCGTCGCGCCCCAGCGCATCGACCACGAGCGCTGGCCCCAGCACCGAGCCGCCGATCCCGATGTGGACGATGGCGTCGATCTCGCCGAATGCCTCGCCCTCGATCGCGTCGATCAGGCTGCGCATCCGCTGGCGCAGCTTGGCGGCGACCTCGTTGTCCTCGCTCGCTCCTTCGCCGCGTTCGGCGACATGCGTGGCGCTGCGCCCCTCGGTGAAGTTGACCGCCTCACCCGCGAACAGCGCCTTGCGCGCGCCTTCCAGATCCGCCGCCCGCGCCGCTTCCTCGAACAATTCCACCAGATCGGCATCGAGATGTGTCTTGGAAAAGTCGAATGTCAGCCCTTGGTCCTCGATCACCATCCGCTTCAAGCGGTCGGGTTCGGCGTCGAACAGCGCGCCCAGCGGCGGCCCTTCATAATTGGCGATGGCGTCGAGCGCGGCGGTGCGGGGAGAGGTGTCGGTCATCGGCTCCCCTACTAACGGTGCAGCCATCAAAAGCCATCCCCGCTTGACGCCGCCGATCATGACGGGAAAAGGACGGCCATGACCGACGCCGACACGACCACGCCTGCTCCGAAGAAGGAGAAGAAGGAAAAGAAGGAAGAGAGCCTCGGCTCGATCCTGCGCTTCGTCATCGGCCTGGCCCTGTTCGCCTGGGTGCTGCGCAGCTTCATCGTCGCGCCTTTCTCGATCCCCTCGGGCTCGATGCTGCCCTCGATGCTGATCGGCGATCACCTGTTCGTATCGAAGTGGCCCTACGGCTATTCGAAATACAGCTTCCCCCTGGGCATCCCGAGTTTCGAAGGGCGGATTCTCGCGGGCGAACCCGAACGGGGCGACGTGGTGGTCTTCCGCAGTCCGGGCGATACGAGCGTCGATGTCGTCAAGCGCGTCATCGGGGTGCCGGGCGACCGCATCGAAGTGCGCGGCGGCCGCGTCATTCTCAACGGCGAACTTCTTCCCCGCGAGCGTCTCGAACGCGATTTCGCGATGACGATCAGTCCTAACAGCCCCTGCCGCGTCGTGCCGGGCGGAAGCAAGTTCGAGCAACCGGGCGCCAACGGCGAGCAATTGTGCCTCTACCCGGCGTTTCTCGAAACACTGCCTGGCGGCCACACCTACAGGGTGCTCGACCAGCGCACCGGCAGCCCCGGCGACGATCGCGCGCCGGTGACGGTGCCCGAAGGTGCCTATTTCGTGATGGGCGACAACCGCGACGACAGCCTCGACAGCCGTTTCCAGCCCGCCATCGGCGGCATGGGGCTGGTTCCCTACGAGAATATCGTCGGCCGCGCCGAGTTCAACTACTGGTCGAGCGATGGCAGCGCCAACTGGTTTCTGCCCTGGACCTGGTTCTCCGCCGCGCGCTGGGAACGGATCGGAATGGGTTATGGCGGATAGCGATCCCGTCGCCGCCTTCGTCCGCGAAACCTTGAACCACGCCCCGCGCGATCCCGACCTGTTCCTCGCCGCACTCACGCACGGCAGCCACCAGTCGACGCAGAAAGGCGCCGACAGTTACGAGCGCCTCGAGTTTCTCGGCGATCGCGTGCTTGGCCTCACCGTCGCGGGCTGGCTCTACGAACGCTTCCCCGGCGAGGCGGAAGGCAAGATCGCCCGCCGCTTCAATGCCCTCGTCGCGCGCGAGACCTGCGCCGAAGTCGGTCGCGCGCTCGGCATTCCCGACTATGTTCGCCTGGGGCGCCAAGCGCGGGACGACAAGGCGCAATTCAGCGACAATATCATCGGGGATGTGGTCGAAGCCATGCTGGGCGCGCTATATCTCGAGGCGGGTCTCGATGCCTGCGACGCTTTTGTGCGCCACCACTGGAAGCCCTGGCTCGACGGCCAGCGCAAGGCCCCCGTCCACCCCAAGTCCGCGCTGCAGGAACTTGCCGCCGCCCGCCAGCTCGGAACGCCGACGTACGAATTGACCGCCACCAAGGGCCCTCCCCACAGCCCCCGCTTCACCATCCGTGCCTTCATGCGCGGCGGCCAAAGCGCCGAGGCCGATGGCGCGAGCAAGCAGGAAGCGGAAACCGCAGCTGCGGCGGCCCTATTGAAAGTCCTCGAATCATGACCACCACCTGCGGCCTCGTCGCCATTCTCGGCGCGCCCAATGCGGGCAAGTCCACGCTCGTCAATGCGCTCGTCGGCCAGAAGGTCGCGATCGTCAGCCCCAAGGCGCAGACCACGCGCACGCGCCTCATGGGCATCGCCATCCATGACGAGGCGCAGATCCTGCTCCTCGACACGCCCGGCATCTTTGCCCCCGGCCGCCGCCTCGACCGCGCGATGGTCAAGGCGGCGTGGGACGGTGCGGAAGACGCCGACCGGCTCGTCATCATGATCGACGCCTCGACGGGTATCGGCAAGCGCGACGAGATGCTGCTGGAGGGCGTCGAAACCCGGCCCGAACCCAAGATCATCGTCCTCAACAAGGTCGATATCACCAAGAAGCACAAGCTTCTCGACTTGGCGCAGACGCTCTCTGACCGTTTGTCGCCCGAGGCCGTCTTCTTCACCAGTGCGCTGGATGGCGAAGGCGTCGCCGACTTGAAGCAACATCTCGCCGACGCAATGCCGACAAGCCCTTGGCATTTCCCCGAGGACCAGCTTTCCGACGCCACCGACCGCATGATTGCCGCCGAGCTGACCCGCGAGCAGATCTACCGCCAGCTCCACCAGGAACTGCCCTACGCCTCCACCGTCGTCACCGAGCAATGGGACGATCGCGACGACGGGTCGACCGCGATCCACCAGCAGATCCGCATCGCGCGCGACAGCCAGAAGGGCATCGTACTCGGCAAGGGCGGATCGCGCCTCAAAGCCATCGGCGAAGCGGCGCGCGGCGAGATCGCCGAGCATCTGGGTCGCCCGGTCCACCTTTTCCTTCACGTCAAAGTCGATCCCAAGTGGGACGAGGACCGCGAGGTCTACGACGAAGTCGGGCTCGACTGGAAAGTCTGACGACCCTGGGCGCGCAACCAGGCGCTCCGTATGCGGTTCATCCTCGATGAGCCGCGCGCCTTTTGCTTTTCTCGATACGTATAGCGCGCCCATCGGGCTTGCGCTGCTGGTCCTTCTGTTCCTCGCCTTTCTCACCGAGCGGCGCCCGCCCGCGGTGATCGCCATCGGCGGCGCGATCGTGCTGATGCTGCTGGGCTATTTGCCCGTCGACGATATGCTCGGCGTCTTTTCCAATCCCGCCCCCATTACGATCGCAGCGATGTTCATCCTCTCCGGCGCCCTGCTGCGCACCGGCGCGCTCGAGGAAGTCACGGGCTACGTCATCCGCCGCACCGCGCGCCGCCCGCGCCTCGCTACCGCGGAAGTCGGTGGCGGCACGCTCCTCGCCTCGGCCTTCATGAACAACACGCCCGTCGTCATCGTCATGGTCCCGCTCGTCAAACGGCTGGCCAAGGCGATCGGGGTCAACGCCACGCGGCTCCTCATCCCCCTGTCGTAC
This sequence comes from Sphingomicrobium aquimarinum, assembly GCF_039655735.1. NCBI lineage: Bacteria > Pseudomonadati > Pseudomonadota > Alphaproteobacteria > Sphingomonadales > Sphingomicrobiaceae > Sphingomicrobium > Sphingomicrobium aquimarinum. The sequence continues at coordinate 595,476 of NZ_JBBYXH010000001.1, forward strand.
ATCTCGATCCTTGGTGGCACGATGACGCTCATCGGCACCTCCACGAACCTGCTCGTCGACGGGGTGGCGCAGGGCGAAGGCCAGCCCGCCTTCGGCATCTTCGAGATCAGCATGGTCGGAATGGTCACCGCCGCGACCGGCCTGCTGTTTCTTGGCCTGTTCGGAAAGTCGCTGCTCCCGGATCGTCCGGAACAGGCGTTCGGCGGGGGCGAGGACAATCAACGCTATCTCTCCCAACTGCAGCTGCGCTCCGACAGTCGTTTCATCGGGCAGACCTTCGAGGGCACGCCGCTCGCCAAGCGGCAGGGGGTGCGTCTCGTCGGCATCAAGCGCGGCGGCGACATCGTCCGCGCACACGCCGAAACGCTGACGCTGCGTGCCAGCGACACGCTGATCGTCGCCGCCTCTCCCGTGGAACTCGCCTCGCTCGGTGAAGGGCGCGAATGGGGCGTCGGGCTCACCGGGCTTGGCGAAGGCGTCCGGATGCACGGTACGGAGCGCCCGCGCGACCTCAAGCTCGTCGAGGCGATGATCACCTCCTCGCATCCCATCGTGGGTCGCCAACTGGAAGAAATCCCGCTGCTTTCGCGGCTCCATGTCCGCGTCCTCGGGCTCGCCCGGCCGCGCCATCTCGCAGGGCCCGACCTCAACAGCGTGCGCGTGCGCGCCGGCGACCGCCTGCTCCTCGCCGCCGGGGCCGATGCGCAGCAGGCGCTGGAAGCCAATATCGGGCTTGCCGACGTCGGCGAGGCGCAGGTCCGTCCCTTCCTCCGCCGCAAGGCTCCACTCGCCGTCGCCGCGCTGGCGGGTGTCGTTCTCCTTGCCGCGCTATTTGGGTTGCCGATCGAGGCGCTCGCGTTGGGCGGTGTCGCGTTCGTGCTTCTCACGCGCTGTATCGAGCCCGAGGATGCCTGGGCAGCGCTCGACGGCAACACGCTCGTGCTGATCTTCGGGATGCTCGCGTTCGGCGCAGGCTTGCAGAACGCCGGAACGGTCGAACTCATCGTCGACACCCTCGCCCCCGCCCTCGCCGCCGCCTCGCCGCTCTTGTTGCTTGTCGGCATCTACGCCGTCACCAGCCTTCTGACCGAGACCGTCACCAACAATGCCGTCGCCGTGGTCATGGCCCCGCTGGTCATCGCGCTCGCGACCCAGCTGGGAACGGATCCGCGCCCGCTGATCGTCGCGGTCATGTTCGGCGCCAGCGCCAGTTTCGCAACCCCGATCGGCTACCAGACGAACACGCTCGTCTACGGCGCGGGCAATTATCGCTTCGCCGATTTTCTTCGCATCGGCCTGCCGATGAATGTCGCCGTCGGAATCGGCACCTGTTCGGCGATCACCTTTTTCTTCTAGACGCTGCGCGTGCTTGCCTAAGCCCCCACCAGCAAATCATCGACAAACGCGGGGACCAGTTCGCCCGCGCGCCCCATCCGGCTCTCGTCGAAGAAGATGCTCCCCTGGCTCGGGTCGAGATTGAGCTCGATACAGCGCGCGCCGCGATACCGTGCGCTCTGAACGAAGCCCGCGGCGGGATAGACGGCCCCCGACGTCCCGATCGAGATGAACAGGTCGGCGAGCATCAATGCGTCCTCGATCCGGTCCATCCCATAGGGGATTTCGCCGAACCAAACGATGTCCGGTCGCAGCGAGGGCCGCTCGCAATGGGGACAGGGCGGTTCGTCGATCAGCGTGGCGGGACTGTTCGAGCGCTCGCCGCACGCGGTGCATAGCGCGCTGCGAAGCTCGCCATGCATGTGCAGGAGGCGCTCGGCCCCCGCCCGCTCGTGAAGATCGTCGACATTCTGGGTAACGATCAGCAGGTCGCCGTCCCACTCCGCATCGAGCCGCGCCAGTGCCTCGTGCGCCGCGTTTGGCGATACCGCCTGCAGCGCGGCCCGCCGCGCATCGTAGAAGCGTTGGACCAGTTGAGGGTCACGCTCGAACGCTTCGGGAGTGGCGACGTCCTCGACCCGATGCCCTTCCCACAGGCCCTCGGGCCCGCGAAAGGTGGCGACGCCGCTTTCGGCGGAGATGCCGGCTCCGGTGAGGATGACGATGTTGCGCGGTTGCATCGCTGCTAAAATGTTCTGTTCTCAATGAAACTGCAACCTTTGCCAGCCATTCAGTCATTGACACGAATGTCAATAAAGGCGAGATTGTGGCCATGGTCGAGCGTACGTATCAGCACCCCATCGGGATCGAACCCGGCGACATCGACCACATGGGTCATGTCAACAATTCGGTCTATCTCAGGTGGGTTCAGGAAGCGGTCGTCGATTACTGGTCGACCATCGCCCCGCCCGACGCCGTCGCCCGCCATCTGTGGGTCGCGCTCAAGCATGAAATCGACTATCGCCGCCCGACCTTTCTCGATGACAATATCGTTGCCAATGTCGTGGCGGAAAAGATGCGCGGCGCACGCGCTTTTTTCACCACCGTGATCAAGCGCGGCGAGGATGTGGTGGCCGAGGTCAAGAGCGTGTGGTGCTGTCTCGACGCGGCGAGCCAGCGTCCGGCACGCCTCGAGGACGAGATCGTCAGCCGTTTCGTCGGCGACTAGCTTGCGCGACGGCGAGCGCGCCGTCACAACAGCGCTCATGAAGATCAAGCTGTTCGCTCCGGACGGGCGCATGGGCCGCGCCATCGCCGCCGCCACCGAAAACCTGACCGATGTCGCGCTTGTCGAGGACGGCGCAGATGTCCTCATCGACTTTTCCGCTCCCGATGCGCTCGAACGGTCGGTCGAAGATGCCAGAGGAGCCGGTTGCGCCCTTCTGGTTGGCACCACGGGCCTGGGCGACGAGCATGACGCCATGCTGACCGAAGCGAGCAAGGCGATCGCCGTCCTCAAGGCGCCGAACACCTCGATCGGCGTGGCGCTGCTCGCCGATCTGGTCGAGCGCGCGGCGCGCGTTCTGAGGCCTGAAGATTGGGACGTGGAAATCAGCGAAACGCATCACCGTCACAAGGCGGACGCACCCTCCGGTACTGCCTTGCACCTCGGCGGCGCGGCGGCGCGGGGGCGCGGCGGAAATACCATCGACGAACGGGGCCGGGACGGAACGGGCCTCGAGCGCACACAGGGCGCCATCGGCTATGCGGCCCTTCGCGGCGGCAGCGTGGCGGGCGATCATGACGTCCTGTTCCTCGGTCCGCAGGAAAGGCTGATCCTGTCGCACCGCGCCGAGGACCGCGCGATCTTCGCCCGCGGTGCGATTGCGGCGGCACGATTCCTTCAAGGGCGGAGCCCGGGTCTCTACAGCATGGCCGACGTCATCGACGCGGCATGAAGAAGGCCGAAATCTTCGACTTCTATGCGCGGCTTGCCGAAGCGAACCCCGATCCCGAAACCGAACTCGCCTACGGCAATCCCTACCAGCTCGTCGTGGCGGTGGCGTTATCGGCGCAATCGACCGACGTCGGCGTCAACAAGGCGACGCGCGCGCTATTCGACAAGGTCGAAACGCCCCAGCAGATGCTGGATCTTGGCGAGGACGCGCTGAAGAGCCACATCAGGACCCTCGGCCTGTTCAACCAGAAGGCGAAGAACGTCATCGCCGCCGCCCGCATCCTCGTCGAGGACCATGGCGGCGAGGTGCCGAAGGACCGCGCTGCCCTCGAGACGCTCCCCGGCGTCGGGCGCAAGACCGCGAATGTCGTGCTCAACGAGGCGTTCGGACAAGAGACCTTCGCAGTCGACACCCACATTTTCCGGGTCGGCAACCGGACCGGCCTGGCGCCGGGAAAGACGCCGCTCGCGGTCGAGAATAAACTCGACAAGCAGACACCCGCCCCCTTTCGCCGCGGCGCGCACCACTGGCTGATCCTGCACGGACGCTACACCTGCAAGGCGCGAAAGCCGGAGTGCTGGAAATGCGTGGTCGAGGACCTCTGCCGGTTCCGGAAGAAGACGCCCGATCCCGCAAAAACCTGAGCCGCCGAGAATGTTACAGTTTTATGCGAATTGATTGACACATTGGTGTCATATTGGTTATCAGGGACCCGAACGATCGGGAGACTGGCCATGAAACGCATCCTCGCCCTTACGGCTGCCGCAGCAGCCTTCGCCGCGCCGGCAGCGGCGCAGGACAAAGGGTTCGGCGGTCCCGATATCGCCTTCGAAGAAATGATGGCCGGTAATTATGACGCCGCAGAGCGCAAGCTGCTCCAGTCCGCACGCACCGACGTCGGGGCGCGGATCAATCTTGCCCAGGTGTTCGCCATGAAAGGCAAGGAGCGCGAGGCGCTGATCCTCCTCCGCTCGGTCAAGGACAATGACGATATCGCGCTCGAGGGTGCGGAGGGCGAAATCCTCTCGAGCCACCGGGTCGCCGACGTGCTGCTTGCGCGGATGGGAGAAAGCCCGGCCTACATGGCGTCCGCCGAGCGCTAGTCTGTCCAGGCGCGCTCGAACCGCCGACCGAGACCGGTCAGCGCCTCATATTGACTGATGTCCGCTGCCTTGGCGACCGTCGGCAGGTCGTAGTCGACCGCCACCCAGTCTCCCTCCCCCAGTCCCGGCACGTCGCTCGCGTCGATCGCGACAAGATCCATCGACACCCGGCCCAATAGCGGCAGTTCCTTCCCGTCGATCCGCGCCATCGCCTTGCCGCTCATGTTGCGCGGGAAGCCGTCGGCATAGCCGAGATTGAGGATCGCGATCGAAAGGTCGTGGTCGGCGACATAGGTCGCATTGTAGCCCACACTCTCGCCCGCCTTGACCGCGCGTCGCTGCAGCACCTGCGCCTCGATACCCACGACCGGCTCGATCACGTCGGCGAACGCGCCTGTCGGCAGTCCGCCGTAGAGCGCGATGCCGGGTCGGACCAGGTCGAACCGCCATTCCTCGCCAAGGAGGATGCCGGCCGAATTGGCGAGGCTGTACTGCTTCGCATCGACCCGTTCGCGGACGCTCCGGAAATGGTCTAGCTGGATGCGGTTCAATCGATGGTCGGGCTCGTCTGCGCAGGCGAGATGACTGTGGAGCGTGTCGATCTCCAGTCCGTCGAGCGCATCGAGTTCATGAAGCCCGAGGCCCAGTCGGTTCATGCCGGTATCGACCATGACGTCGCACGGTCGGTCGAACCCGAGGACCCGCCAGCGCCTGACCTGATCGACGCTGTTGAGGACAGGTCGCGCGGCCGAGGCCGCAATCGCCGCACCGTCGTCGGGGCCCAGACCGTGCAGCACGGCGAGGCGCGCGCCGTCTGGTAGTTCCCCGAGGTCGTCCGCTTCCATCCAGGTGGCGACGAAAAAGTCCCGCGCGCCCTCACCTGCCAGCCGCTCCATCACCTCAGGCGCACCCAGTCCGTAACCATCCGCCTTGATGGCAGCACCCGTCGCCACGCCTCCCGCCGCGTCGCGGAGCGCACGCCAGTTGTGGCGCAGCGCCCCGCCGTCGATCCGTAGCCGGAGGGGCCGGTGGGTCATTTTTCGCTCGTCGTATGGATGTGCAGGTCGCCTTCGAGCGTCCGATGCACGGGGCATCGGTCGGCGATTTCGATCAGCCGTTCGCGCTGCTCCGCCGTCAGGTCCCCTTCCATCCGGATATGCCGGTCGATCGCTTCGATCTTCGCCCCGTCCTTGTCGCAATCGATGCAATCCTGGTGATGGTCGCGGCTGTGCTCGAGTTCGATCGTGACCTTGTCGAGCGGCAGTTTCTTGCGTTCGGCGTACATCTTCATCGTCATCGAGGTGCAGGTACCAAGCGCGGCGAGCAGCAGATCGTAGGGTGTCGGCCCGTCGTCCTCGCCACCGTAGCTCTTGGGCTCGTCGGCGATGAAGCGGTGCGACCCGGTCACAACCCATTGCGCGAACTTGCCGCCCGCGGTCTCGACACGAACGGTGCCGGGCATGGCGGGCGTGTGCGCCATCTCCTCCACCGGTACGGCGTAGCGCTCGACCCATGCCGCGATGATTCCGGCCGCATAATCACCGTCGCTGTCGCGAGTGAGGAGGTGGTCGGCATCGTCGAGGCTGATATAGCTCTTGGGGTGTTTGGCCGCCTCGAAGATGGCGCGCGCATGCTCGACCCCAACCAGTTCGTCGGTCGGCGAATGCATGACGAGAATGGGGATCGACAGCGCGTGCAGCCGCTCGGACTGCAACTGGCCTGCCGTTTCCTCGATGAACCGCTTCTTCACGCAGAAATCGCGACCGCCGATGCGGACGGTCGCCTCGCCGTGGACCTCGATCTCTTCGCGCTTTTCGCCGAGATGATGGAGGACATGATCGGTGTCCGAGGGGGCTGCAATCGTCACGACAGCCTTGACGCTGGCAATCTCCGGCGCTGCGGCGATAACCGCCGCGCCGCCGAGGCTATGGCCGATGACAATCGTTGCGGGGTGGCCCGCCTCGGCCAGCGCATCGGCGGCGGCCTTGAGGTCAGCCACCTGCGTCGCGAAGCTCGAGAAATCGCCCTCCGAACCGCCCAGCCCCGCAAAGTCGAAGCGCAGGACGGCGATACCCCGCGCCGCGAGCGCCCGGGTGATGAAGGTCGCCGCGCGGCTGTCTTTTCCGCAAGTGAAGCAGTGCGCGAAGATCGCGACCGCGCGCGGTTCGCCGTAACGGGGCGTCTCCAGCCGCCCGTCGAGCATATGCCCGTCGGCGCCGGGAAAGCGAAAGGTTTCGGTCGTCTGCATCGAGCCTCCTTGGCGGCGGACGCGCTAGCCTATTCGACCGTCACGCTCTTGGCGAGATTGCGCGGCTGGTCGACATCGGTGCCCTTCTCGACCGCGACATGATAGGCGAGCAGCTGCACGGGCACCGCATAGACGAGCGGCTGGATAAGCGGATGGACCTTCGGCATCTCGATGGTCGCCACGCACCCCTCGCCTGCCGCCTCGATTCCGTCGGCATCCGAGATGAAGATGATCTTGCCGCCGCGCGCCCGCACCTCCTCCATGTTGGAGACGGTCTTCTCGAAATAAGGGCCGGAGGGCGCGAGAACGATAACGGGGACCTTGTCGTCGATGAGCGCAATCGGCCCGTGCTTCATCTCGCCCGCCGCATAGCCCTCGGCGTGGATATAGCTGATTTCCTTGAGCTTGAGCGCACCTTCCAGTGCCAGCGGATAGTCGGGACCGCGGCCAAGATAGAGCACGTCGCGCGCAGGGCTGACGAGATGCGCCATCGAGGCGATGTCGTCGTCATGGTCGAGCGCACGCTGCATCGCTTCGGGCGCCTCCTGCAGATGCTCGACGATTTCGGCTTCTTGTGCCGCGTCCATCATTCCCTTGGCGCGCGCAAGCCGCGCCGAGAAAGCGGCGAGCACGGCGAGCTGGCAGGTAAACGCCTTGGTCGAAGCAACGCCGATCTCGGGGCCCGCATGGGTCGGGAGCAGCAGGTCCGCCTCGCGCGCCATCGTGCTGGTCGGCACGTTGATCACCGCCGCGATGACCTGCCCGCATTCCTTGGCATGGCGCAGCGCGGCGAGCGTGTCGGCGGTTTCGCCCGATTGGCTGATGAACAGCGACAGTTCGCCCTTCACGAGGATGGGGTCGCGATAGCGGAATTCGCTCGCCACATCGATGTCCACCGGCACCCGCGCGAACCGTTCGATCCAGTATTTGGCGACCATTCCCGCGTAGAAGCTGGTGCCGCACGCAACGATGGTGACGCGGTTGATGGTCGAAAGCTCGAGACTGTTGTCGGGCAGCGAGATTTCGCCGTCGTAGGGGCGAACGTAGCTCTGCAGAGTCTGCGCGACCACGATCGGCTGCTCGAACATCTCCTTCTGCATGAAGTGACGGTAGTTGCCCTTTTCGACCGCACTGGCGTTGGCGCCCGAGGTGACGATCTCGCGGTCCACCGCTTCGTTGTCGGCGTCGTAGATCTGCACATGGTCGCGGGTGAGGACCGCCCAGTCGCCTTCTTCCAGATACGCGATCTGCTGCGTCCATGGCGCGAGGGCGATGGCATCGGAGCCGAGGTAGTTCTCTCCCTCGCCATAGCCGATGGTGAGCGGGCTACCGCGCCGCGCGCCGATGACGAGATCGTCATGCTCGCGGAACAGGAAGGCCATCGCGAAGGCGCCCTGCAGCCGCGAGAGAACCGCGCCGACGGCATCCTTCGGGCTCGCACCGCCCTTCAGTTCGCGCGCCACGAGATGGGCAACGACCTCGCTGTCGGTGTCCGATTGCATCTCGACACCCTCGGCGGCGAGTTCCGCACGCAAGGGTTTGAAATTCTCGATGATCCCGTTGTGGATGATCGCGACCGGCCCCGCGATGTGCGGGTGCGCGTTCTTCTCGTTGGGAGCGCCATGGGTGGCCCAGCGGGTGTGCGCGATGCCGATCCGGCCATCGAGCGGCTGCGCGTCGAGTAACGCACGCAGATTCTCGAGCTTGCCCTCCGCACGTCGACGCTGGAAATCCTCGTCGATGAGCGTGCAGATGCCGGCGCTGTCGTAGCCGCGATATTCGAGGCGCTTGAGCCCGTCGTAGAGGCGCTCGGCGACCGGCTTCTTGCCGACGATGGCGACGATCCCACACATTTACTTCTTGCCCTTCTTCGCCTGCGCGCGCTCGCGAAACCGCGCTGCCGCTCCATCGATCTGCTTCTGCTCGCCCCGCGCCACCGCGATGGCACCTTCTGCAACGTCGCGCGTCACCACGCTGCCCGCACCGACAATCGCGCCGCCGCCGATCGAAACCGGCGCGACCAGCGCGCTGTTCGATCCGATGAACGCCTCGGCGCCGATATTCGTGACCGCCTTGTTGAAGCCGTCGTAATTGCAGGTGATCGTCCCGGCGCCGATATTGGCATTCGCGCCGACGTTCGCATCGCCGAGATAGGTCAGATGATTGGCCTTGGCCCCCTCACCCAGAACGGTCTTCTTCATCTCGACGAAGTTGCCGACCTTGGACCCCGTACGCATATCCGCGCCGGGTCGCAGCCGTGCGTAGGGTCCGACCTCGCAATTCTCGCCCACGCGAGCGCCCTCAAGGTGCGAGAAAGAGCGGATCCGCGCCCCGCTTGCTACGGTCACCCCCGGGCCAAAAACGACATTGGGGTCGATCTCCACATCCTCGGCGATGTCCGTGTCCCAGCTGAAAAATACGCTCCCGGGCTGTCGCAGCGTGACACCCCCCTCCATCATTTCCTCGCGCTTGAACGCCTGCCACTGGGCTTCGGCATCGGCCAGTTCGGCGCGGCTGTTGATGCCCGTGACCTCGGCTTCGTCGGCCTTGACCACCACCGGTCGGCGGCCCTCGCGCTTGGCGATGTTGACGATATCGGGAAGGTAATATTCGCCTGCCGCATTATCATTGGTAACCTTGTCGAGCCAATCGAAGAGATGCGCGCCCTCGACCGCCATCATGCCCGAATTGCAAAGGCGACAGCGGCGCTCTTCCTCGCTCGCGTCCTTGTGCTCGACCATCTTGTCGATCGTGTCGTTGCCCATGGTAAGGATGCGGCCATAGGCCTTGGTATCGGCGGGCTCGAAGCCCAGGACGACGATGCCGGGCTTGTCGTCTCCACGCAGCCGCTCGGTCATCGAGCGCAGTGTGCTCGGTCGAACCATCGGTACATCGCCGAACAGCAGGATGACGGGACCCTCGTGACCGGCGAGCGCTTCCCGGCACTGCTGTACCGCATGTCCGGTGCCCAGCTGTTCGCGCTGCTCCGCAAAGACGATATCGCGGCCCGCAAGCCGTTCCTCGAGCTGCTCTTTCCACTGACCGACGACGACAACCGTCCTCGACACCGACAATTCGCCCGCGCTGTCGAGCAGATGCTCGATCATCGGACGTCCGGCGATCGGATGCAGAACCTTGTGGAGACGCGATTTCATGCGGGTACCCTTGCCCGCGGCAAGGATCACGATGGCTGGCTTGGTCATGGCGTCGGGCGATGGCACGGGGTGGATGTGAACGCCAGTACGATCAGCTCGCCGATCCGGACTTGCGTGACGACGCCTTTTTGGCCGGCGCCTTCTTCGCAGCCGGCTTCGCCTTGGCCTTGGACGCAGGCTTTTGCGCCGCCTTCTTCTTGGTGACGTCGGATTTGGAAACGGCACCCTTGCTGGTCGCCGCTTTCTTCGCTGGCGCAGCCGATTTGGCCGTGGCAGGCGCAGGCTTCTTCTTCGCGGGCTTGGCCTTGGGCGCGGCAGGCGGCGCGACGGGATCGTCGTCCGCATCCCAATCGCCCGACATCATCCGCTGTGCCGCATCCGCGACCGCGTCGATGATCATCGCGCCCATCCGCGTCGTTGTCGTCATCGCTTCGGTCGCCGCCTTGTTGGCCTTGTCGGCAGCCTCGAGCGTGGCTTCCTGGATCTTCTTGCGCGCCTTGGGGCTGGCGGCGAGCGCGGCGGCAGCCGCGGCGAGACCCGCAGCAATCACCTCGGGACTCATGGCGATCTTGCCGAAGTCCTTCGCGCTCTTCCTTTGCTTGTCGTCAGCCATGGGGCACCCTCCGTTTTCGTCTCTTCGACAAGACGGTTGGGGAGCCGAAACGTTCCTAGAGCTTGTCGACCTTGTCCTTCAAGGCCGCCAGTTCGGCCCGGAGCGCATCGATCTCCGCATCCTTGCGGGTCTCGCTCTTGGCCGCGCCCGGCGTGAAGGCCGTCGCCGCCTGCTGGAACATCTCCATGTTGCGCTTGGCCATGTCGGTGAGCATCGAGCCGTCGAAGGCTCCGCCCATCGCCGCCGACTGCTTCTTGAAGGCGTCCATCGCGGCCTCGAGATAAGCGGGCACGGCCGACTGCATTCCGCCACCGTAGAGGCTGATGAGCTCGCGAAGGAACGGCACCGGCAGCATCCCCCCGCCTTCGGCCTCTTCATCGACGATGATCTGGGTGAGCACCTGATGGGTGATGTCTTCGCCCGATTTGGCGTCGACGACTTCGACCTCGCGTCCGGCGCGGATCAGTTCGGACAGGTCGTCCAAAGTGATATAGCTCGAGCGATCGGTGTCGTAGAGCCGACGATTGGCGTACTTCTTGATGACGACCTTGGACATGTTGGCTCCCGATTGTTCCAATCCCGCCCTACACGCCCCCCTTCGCGCCCGCAACAAACGAACAGCGTGGCCGTGCAAGGCGTCTTGAACGGCGCGCGGCGACAGGCTAGGCGCTTTGGATGCCGGATCGGCACCCGTAGCTCAGCTGGATAGAGCGCTGCCCTCCGAAGGCAGAGGTCACAGGTTCGAATCCTGTCGGGTGCGCCATTTACGTTCGAAGGTGGGCACTGTGCCTTTTTGCATGGTGCCCACCCGACCGACGCCACGGGCGATATCGTTCGTGCCTCCTTTAATCCTTATAATGTTCGAGCCCACTTCGACGCGTTCGACGATCATTCGTGCATAGGCTTGTCGCATGGCAGGGTCGTCACCCCGCAGCTTGTCCCGAAGCAGCTCGGCGAATTGCTCAATCCGTTCACGAGTGACTCTTCGGTCCGAACTGGCCAGTTGCCGTTCCAGCAGCACGATGTCTGTCTTCACTTGAGCGAGTTGGGACGAGAGATCGCCATGCTTTTTCGCGAAGATGGCGTCGCTCGATGAAAAACGACCGTCGGCTACAAGATCGAGCAACCGCTCGAGGCCAGCTTCGAGGTGGGTTTTGCGACCGCGCAGCGACTTTAAAGTTTCACGACGTTCGGAGATGGCTTGATCGGAGTGATCGAGCCATCCTGCCAGAAGGGCCTGCAAGCGTTCTGGATGGAGAAGTCGAGCCTCGATGGCGTCGAGAACCGCCTCATCCAGTTTGGGCATCGATATGCGGTTACCCTTGCACGCCGTTTCGCCAGCGCGGGCTCTGTTCGAACAGGCGTAATATCGATACCGACCGCCTTTACCGGTCGATAAGGTCATGCCACCGCCACAGCCGTCGCCATCACACCCGCACTTCGCCAGCCCAATCAGAAGATTACTGGTCGTTGTGACCCGCGCCGGGGTCATTGCCGGTTGTTTTTGGACGAGGCGCGCTTGAACCGTCTGGAAGTTCTCTTCCGATACGATCGTTGGAACAGGGATCGGAATCCATTCTTCCTCCGGTCGCGTCACGCCCAGTTTGGAGTCGCGCTTGTTGTAGAATGCGACGCCGATATAGGCCGTATTCCGCAGTATTTTCTGCACGTTCGAAACGTGAAATTTCTTTCCGCGATGCTTGTAGCCATTCTCGTTGAGCCAGGCAGCGAGACGTGTGATGCCCAGTGGTAATTCGCCGGGTGGTCCGTCGAGATAAAGGCTGAAGATCTTCCGCACGACGAATGCTTCGTCTTCGAACACTTCCAGCTTCTTCTTGATCTTGCTGCCGCGCTTTTCCGCCTCGTAGGTTCGATATCCAAGCGGCGGCGTTTGACCGTTCCAGAAGCCCAATTCGGCATTCTTCAGCATCGCTCGTTGCGTATGCTTGGCCGTCTCGAGAGACTGGTATTCGTCAAACAGGGCGAGCATTCCCATCGCGAGGTCCGATGCTTCGTCGTCGCCGAATTCCTGCGTGATCGATACGATCCGCACCTGAGCGCGGCGAAGCGCAGCTCGATACTGCATGAAGTGAACGGCGTTGCGAAACATCCGCGACAGCGAATACGCGACAATGATATCGTAGGGCTTGTCGTCGGAAGTCGCCGCCTCGACCATCCGCTGGAATTCCGGACGATTGTCGTCGGTCGCCGATGCACCCGCATCGATCCTCGTTGCCACGAGTTCGGCATTGTTCGCCTCACACCACTTTTCCGCGCGCGCGATCTGATCCGGGATCGACAGGTCATTCGTGGCCTGTCGTCCCGTCGATACGCGCGCGTAGGCGCAGACTTTCGGCCGGGCATCACCACTCATTCTCTTTTCCTCTCGAACAGTTCATGCAATTCTCCCCCCAGAAGTTTGTCGACGAGCTCTAATTCAGCGTCGCTGCAGGCAAAGCCTTCGGGAAGCAGGTCGACCACGCACCGGCCGCCACAATCTCCTTTCGTTTCTCCGTCCCGATTGTTCATGCTGACTTTGTCGCACGATTCGGGGAGACCAAATTCCAACCTATCCCCGAAAGGCTTCAACCTCTTGGAATGGTGCGAATTTCGCGCGTTACGCCAGGACCTAGACGTGATAGCTTCGTCAAGTCGATTGGTTCAGGTGTTCCGACCAATGGCTATCGACCAAGTCCCTTCCTTCATCGGCAAGGAGAGGTCGAAGGAACTTCCCGAAGCCTGACGGCAGGAGCTGCCGTGCGAGCAGCATGAGGTGAACATGAGGGACCCCCGGGCGCGAGGCCCGAGATGGCACGTGCATGACGGCAATCGTCGGTGCGCCATATGTTCTCACGAGTGTCGTTCCGAATGCGCGCCCTGTCTCCCATGCACTATGAAGTTGGATGGGGTCGCCTGGCTCGTCGACTTGCGGGAACCGTAAGGTCACGATGATGGCGAGATCCTTGACGTCCCCGAAACTCTGATCGTCGTAGGCTTCGACGAGGCGCCGCGGCGTCACAAGATCGTCACTCGCCCCAACCGGCAGCAGGACGTCGTGCCGATAGCATGTGGGCAAGGGCCACGGTGTTGACCAGTCTTTCGGTGCCGACACCGGGAAGAGCCGCTTCGCGACAAACCTCGTAGCGTTGAGAGCATTCGCGCCTTCGACCCTTGCGACTCCGAACGACAGATTGGGGTGCGCGCCCACTACGGGATCGTAGTCGAGGCCCGGCGGTGCCTTGATCTTACGAGCCATCAGGCGACCTCTCGCCCGCAGGTCAGATTGGCGATCAGCTTCGCTGCACGGCAAAGGCCATCGCTCCGCTCGTCGTTCGACGCGAACGGCGGAATGTCCGAGAATTGCAGGCCGGTGCGGCTCAGGAGAAAATGACGGCCCGGATGGGGACCCACAAGCCAGGTGCGATGCTTTTGATCGATGAAGAGCCGGTGGCGCGTAGTTGCCTCGTTGTCCTTCGAGAAGAAGCTGAAGATGACGTCATCGAGCACCTCAGGGAAGAAGCCGTGATGTGCGAGAAGGACGTCGACGCCGCCTTTGGACCCAACAAATTGCATGGCTCGATCAAATGCCGGCGGAAGACACGGCGTCGTCGCAATCACCAAGTGAATGTCGGGAAGATAGAGGGCTCCCGCGGGAAGGCCGTGCCCGATCTTGTAGCCTCGAGCCTGCTCGGTCAGGCAGAGCATCAGTGAACGCATGCGCTCGCTGACGATTGACGGTTCGAAAAGAGGATTATTGTTCATCGGGAAGCTCCGTTTTCGTTAATCGCTTCCCTCTGTTTTTCATTCCGAAGGAAGCTTACTCCCTCCCGTCCATTCCATTTCTGCGCCAGCGGCGCGCTCCCTTCACCTTCCTCTTTGCTGGTTCATCATCTCCTGTAGCCAGCGCAGCCTCTCAAAATCCTCGTCAGCCGACGAGGATGGTTCGCTCGACGGCGCAATCGCTGGCGTTTCGTCGGTCTCCTCAGATACTTCGGTCTGACGACGTTCGGGTTCTCTCGCGAATTCTTGGCCAAGATCAGCCTCGCCAGTCGCCGGCCCAGTATTTTTCAGCTCAGCATCAGGCTGCGATGGCGTCGTTGGCGATTTTTCAGACTGCTCTTTCGATCTCGGATTTGCACGTTCCACCTGCTTGGTGGCTGACGCGGGGCGATCAGCCTCTCCCATTTGATTTGATCGCACGTCGACACCGCCCGTCGGTCTCGGACGTGCCCTCTTCGCTTGGCTCTCGCCAGGTGCAGCCGTTGCGGTCGCATCCGAATCCGACGAGCCAGCGAACCTGGCCCGCACATGTGCGCGAAGGCGCTGTTGTCGATCTCGCATGTCGAGGTCGGCGGGCTGAGCAGCTCCGGCCGGTTCTATCGTCGGAGTGGGCTCTGGCGAGGCAAGATTCTCCGACAACGTCGATGGAAGGTTCTGGACCTCGTCGAGCATCTTGGCGGTAACCGTCGATCGGACCGGCCTCCGGCGGCTTGCTGCGACTGAAGAGGAATAGAGGTCTAGAACCTCGCGACTGCGCGATCGGGCAACGTCCAGCCGTCGAATGACCTCTGCTATTGCGGATCTCACTCGTTCTTGAATCGCATCGAGACGCACCTCCAGCTTTGAATTCGCGGTGTCTACGGGGGTACCCTGGTCTCCGCTGCGCGGAGGTGGCGCCGATGCAGCAGTTCGCATTCGATCTTCGAAAGACGTCAATCGTGCTGAAAGGTGTCCGCGGAGGGCTTCGATCCTAATTCGGCGTGTCGTCAGGCGACCCTCAGGACCGAAGGGCTGCGCATTCTCCGATCGAATCTCGTCCTTCATTTTCGAGAGGCAGGAGAGCGTCCTAGCCGAAACTACGCTATTACGTCGGGCGAGCTCCGATGAACGGATCGACCGCTCCATTCCCTTCATTTTTCTCGAAAGATGCTCGTGGCACGAGTTCAATCGGACATGTGCCGCGCTGGTTGCTCGCTCTTCCGTTGTGGCTATGAGCGCCAAGCGATCTTGCAATGTTCGCGATATTGCTTCGATGCGCGGTGGGTGTCTCTGCAGGCTAGCCCGCATGTCCGCTGCAAGTGATCGGAACCGGTTCAAACGCGCCAATCGGGTTTCATTGGCTTTGAGGCGACGCATCGCCCAGGTTTTGATCTGGCCAATTTTTGGCGGCGGGAGCGGCATCCCTCGGGCGCGATTGCTGAGCGGCGTGTAGGTCTTCGCGATCCGAGCGCGGCGCAGATGCTCGTTGATCGTTGCCACCACCGCCTCGCGTCGACTGCGAATGCCGTCGGGGCAATTGATTTTGGTGTGCTTGGCGAGGCCGAACGACCATTCGAACGGTTCGAGGCGCTTCGCCGGTCGCAATGAGTAGATGAGGTGGCAATGATAGTTCCGCTGATCGCCTCCACGATCGGGCGTATGTAGCGCGGCAACGAATGGAAGCCCGCGCTCGCGAAAGAAGCCGCAGATTGCATCGACCGTTTCGCGCCGCTGCTGCGCGGTCATCTCGTAGGGAAGCGAGATGATTTCCGTACAGTAGACGTTCGCATTCCTGCGATCGTGACGCTCGACATCCTCCAGCGTACGGAGAAAGGCGACCAATTCGCTGCGGTCGTCGGCGATATTCGACCACCAGCCGCGCTCTTCTTCTTCCAATGCATCTTCGCGCGTGATGTAGCGGGCCGCACGGACGGCCTCTCCCGAACGCCAAATTCGTTTGCCGCGTGCGCCGAGGCCTCTGGCGACAAAGCTGAAATGCAGCGAGAACTTTCCATCAGGGCCGCGAGCGATACTGGTTCCGACTGATCCGTCGAGGATCCCTTTCGTACGATGATACAGCTTCTTCGCCGTCCGATGTCCGAGCCTAGGTCGATGGTCTTCAAGTACCTTGATTCTGATGCCATGTCGGCGAAGCCGTTCCAGTTCCTGCTCATCCTGACGGATGCGACGTCGATGGAGCCGATCCCGTGTAGCGTCGTCCCGGGCGGCACCCCGACTCGCCATCGTATCGCGGTAGCGAGCCGATCGGGCAGCCTTGAGCGCGTCTGCCAAAGCCGCATTTCGTGATTTCAACGACTGTGATTCGAGCTGCATCTTCGACCTATTCTGCTTCTCGAGGGGGGTGGGTTGGTGTTGCTCGGGTCGCTTCGCAAACGAGAAACACTTTATCGCGCACCACCCCCCTCTCACTTCCGACCTATCCCTACCCGCCCCTCGAACTTGCGACTTCCAACCTATCCCCTGAACCGAGGGGATTCGTGGCTTGGGGGATAGGTTGGAATAGGGACCGGGGAAGATGGATTATCCATTCCCTCATGACAAACGAATCGAACGAGCTGAACCCGGTCGCCGACGTGCTGAAGCGACTTGGTGAATCGCAAAGACTGATGGAAGGAGACATCGAGATAGTACGCGAGGGCATCTCCGAGCTACGCCGGCTATCGCAAGCCGCGTCCCATCGCCGAGGCGGAGCAGGATCGCGCGATGCGAAGAAATACGAGCTTGGTTCGGTGCTCTGGTTGCACGGTCTCGGCGACCTCGACGCGCAGACCCTGACCGGCTTGCTCGCGCATCCCGCACTGCTGTTGAGATGGCTCGGTCAGGAACTGATACGCGACGAGAGCGCTCCGGTCGTCGTGCTGGTGGCACGGCTTCTGTCGCAGCCCGGCAGGGCCGCATTCCTCAAGCAGTGGGGCCGGATCCTCGAGTGGCGGTACCGAAAGCCGCTCTACGACGCGACCGTGTCCTCGTTCTTGGAAAGCGGCCGAACCGGTCCAGATGAGGCATGGCGAAGCCGCGACATTAAGATCGAACAACAGGCCCTTATGGATACGCTAGCAGATTTACTCGAGATCGACGACCCTCAACTCAAGACGAGAGGCGAAGCTTTCGACTGGATCTATAAGTACGGCGGCAATCCGACTTATTGGCGCGAGCCACCCATTCCCGATGTTGGGGGGGCCGAGCAATGACCCAGGGACCCACGATAGATGATACTTTTGTGCGCTTCGAAAAAGTCGAACGGCAGTTGGAAGAGAAATTACAGGAGGCAGAGAAAGAGCAGGCTGAAGGTCGAACCGGTCTGCAGGCCATCATCGACGCTCAGGCGCTTTCACGCGAACTTAACTCGATCGGGATGACATTAACGCTCATGATCGATGAAGCGAGGAAAGCGTTGTGAAGGGAAAGGCGGTGTACGGGAACAAGAAGGAGAAGAAGAAGCAAAAGCGTACCCTTCGCGACCAAGAGACCAGAAAACTCCATAAAGAGGCTAATAAGAAAAGAGGATTCCGCGACGCAAGCTTTGATTCTCTGATCGACCCATTGGTGTCCGGTCTTGAGAGGAATGGTCGGAACTTCGACGCGGCAGCTTTTTACCAATGGAAGCTTCATCAAATCCTATACGCGGACACGCCACCGGGTGAGTATGCGATGCGACTGTTCGACCCTTCGATCAAGAGCGTTCATGTTCTTGCTTTTGGATTGCTGACTCATCGGCTCGACACGATCCCGGACGAGCTTATTCCGCAGCAAGGAGATCTCGAAACGGACCTCCGGATTTTATGCGAACGAATGATCACGCGCGATCGAGACGAGGGCCTGATCGAAAGGACTATCGAGGGCTGGGGCGGAAAATTATGGACTGAAACTGAGATGGAGAACCATGTCGATCAATTGATCGACATTTTGCGTGTAGATCGACGACTGTATTTGTCGATCGTTTCCGGGCGGCATTGGGAGGTCGTGGAAGCCTTGGCGCACGACAAAATCCCCCAGGCATTATCTCCAGAAGCAATCAAGCGTATATTGTTTCGCCAAGGTCACCTCTGGTGCGCGCACGATGTCCAGCTGGTGGTTGCTCGGAACCGATTCTACGAGAAATTCCTAGTGGAAGGTGTGGTCGAACACGACAAAGAGGTCTTGCGTGTGAAGACCTATTTTGACACCTTCAAAGAGGCTTTTTCGCAGCTCGAAAGGTTCTGCGCCATTCAGAATTTTGAGGGTTCAGAAAGAAAGGCCGCGGAAGAAAAGTTTCTCGACGATTTGGAAAAGTCCAAGCTCAAAGACCTCAAATCTTCGCTGGAGACGAGCGTTGCATCGACGTCGTTAGCCGATGACCCTGCGGTTTTTGTCAGGCTCGAAGAGATTGAACGCGAAATCGCTTCCCGCGTCGATAACCCGACATCGGAGCTTATGAAGATTCTGAGCGGCCAGACTGATCCCGATTCCTTAACTACGACCTTTCACAAAAAGTTTTTCGGTTTCACGAACCTGAAAGCAACCGCACTATGCGTGATGCGACTTCTGCAATTCGAGGTCGAAGGTGCGGGCATGATCGATTCGGCAGTTGAAGCAGCTCGAAAGGAAGGCACGCCTATATTTGCGCCGATGGGGCGATTTTCAGACGGTGAGAAATTCTCTCAGAAAGGAAATCGCGCTGGGTCATCTCTGAAAGATCGTTTTACGGCACTCTTATGGGAAGTGCGACGGGTTCTGCTTGAAGATATTAACGAAAGTGGGGATGAGCCCATCAAGAAATCGTACGAGGAGTTTAAGGTAGCGATCAAGAATATTCGCGTGTGCGAGAAAACGGATGCAAAGTTCAAAAGGTTTGATCGTGACGAGATATTGATGATTGATGTCTTACCGGACCGAAGACTGCAGCAGCCGAGCCACTAGTTGCAATTGAGGCACTTCGTGAAAAATCCTCCCCACTTCTGCTGCGTTCAGTCTGGCGGAAAAAGTAGGCCAGATGACATCTGTCCGTCGTCAGAACATTTGGCACAACTCGCGGCGTAGATCAGCGGAGAGTGGGCGTCGTCTTGGTTTGATTTTTAGGCGGCGAGCTTGCGGTGTTGCAAGCGCCGATATTCGAGTGTCTGTCGCTTGATCCTTTCTCTTCGTTTGATGATGGCAGGCGCCCTGCCGAAGTAGGCAGCGGCAGGCGTTACGTTGTCGAGGCTCTCGTGGTAGCGCTAATGGTTGTAGTGCTCGACGAAGGCCTCGATCTGCTGTTCGAGATCGCCGGGGAGGAAGTAGTTTTCAAGCAGCACGCGGTTCTTGAGCGTCTGGTGCCAGCGCTCGATCTTGCCCTGGGTCTGCGGATGGAAGGGCGCGCCGCGCACATGGTCCATGGCCTTGCCATCGAGGTAGTCAGCCAGTTCTCCGGCGATGTAGCTTGGGCCATTATCGCTGAGCAGGCACGGCCTGTGCAGGACATTGGCATGGTCGCAACCTGAGGCTTCCAGTGCCATGTCCAGCGTGTCGGTGACATCGCTGGCGCACATGGTGGAGCCAAGCCGCCAAGCGATGATATAGCGCGAGTAATCGTCGAGCACGGTCGATAGATACATCCAGCCCCACCCGATAATCTTGAAGTAGGTGAAGTCGGTCTGCCACATCTCGTTCGGCCGGGTGGTCTTGGTGTGGAACTGATCGGCGGCCTTGATCACCACATAGGCCGGGCTGGTGATCAGGTCATGGGCCTTCAGAAGGCGGTAAACCGTGGCTTCCGACACGAAGTAACGCCTTTCGTCGGTAAAGCGCACCGCCAGCTCCCGTGGGCTCAGCTCGGACTGCTCCAGCGCCAGTTCGATGATCTGATCATGGATGTCAGACGGGATCCGGTTCCACACGCGGCCCGGTGCCGATGGCCGATCTTCCAACGCCTCCGGTCCGCCTTCGAGGAACCGGTCGTACCAGCGGTAGAACGTTCGGCGTGCGATCCCCAGCTTGTCGAGGGTGAGCTTCGCCGGCAAATGCGACTGCTCGACGATCCGGATGATCTCGAGCTTGTCGGATGCGGGATATCTCATTCGTCGTCGCCCCCATCCGCGATCATGCTTTTTTTGAGCAGACGGTTTTCGAGCGTCAGGTCGGCCACGCATTCCTTCAGATCGCGCGCTTCACGGCGCAGATCCTTTACCTCATCGGTGGTAGCAGCACGGGCTGTATCGCCAGCAAGCCTGCGCTTGCCGGCCTCCATGAACTCCTTGGACCAGGTGTAATACAGGCTCTGTGCGATCCCTTCACGGCGGCACAGCTCGGCAATGGAGTCATCGCCGCGTAGGCCATCGAGCACGATGCCGATCTTGTCTTCAGCAGAGAAATGCCGACGGGTCTTGCGGCGGATGTCCTTCACCACCTGCACGGCAGGCAATTTGGACCTTGAGGATTTGGGCTTCATCTTCGTTCCTTCGTCACTACGACGAAGCCCAAATCCTCCTTAAATCACAACCGCAAATCTGTGCCATAGGTGCTGACGGGAGACAGTCGGTGCCGTCGAAGCGGATCGCCGGGTCATGGATGCGAAGGATCGCGCCGCGTTCAATAACCCGCTTGCCGATAGTCAGGAGATCGCCGGTATCACGGGCCAGCCTGTCAGGATGAAGGGCGAGAAGTTCGTCGCCGGGTTCGAGGAGCCGCAGGGCTGCTTCAAGCTGGTCACGACCGTTGAGGGATGATCCGTTCCCAGTCTCGCAGAACACCACCACTGCACAAAGCTCTTCGAGCCGATCCTTCTGGCTCTGGATGTCCTGCCCCTCGTTGGTGCTGATTCTTGCGTAACCCAGCGTCTTGCCCATCCAGCCTCCAAGTGTCTCGTATGGATTTAAGACCCTCTCACAGAACTGTCTTTTGGCAAGAAAAAGAACCCATGCGAGACGCAATCAGCGTCTCAAATCTGTCCCGCCCATGGTTACCTATCTGGGGCATAAGAGGTCTTGCCAGAGCTTACTTCCGTGGTTTCCCCGCATCAGAGCGCTTCGGAAGCCAACGCCCCTCTTTGGCCTTTGCTCGGGTAAGGCCCGCGTTCGGCCCAGACTTCACCTTCGGGCCGCCCTTGGTTCGATCGTTGCCGTGGCGATCATTTTTTCCCATAAGCTTAGTCGTCCTTATCGGTAACGCTCTTGAACAGAACCAGTGCACCAGCCCCAAGGATTGCGCCTGTCGTAACTGCCGCAAACGGCAAAGCATAGGCGATGGCTCCGCCAGCCAGAGCCCCAGTTGCGATCCGCTTTCCTAGCTTCGTCTTGAGAGCAGCCTGCCCAGTTTCGACCGCTTGCTTTGCGATGGGCTCACCATGCGCGCGAACATAGGATGTCCCTGACTTCACGCTTTCCTTTATTCCATCGATATTCGGACGCCTCATCTCTACCCCCTAAACCGTGAAGCTCTCCTTCTCGCATGAGAGTTTGGATTCGCACCACAAAATACGACATCACCTCATTCTGTCTCGGTGGGTGACCTTGCGATAGCTGCGCGCCACGGTGATTGCCGTGCCTTCGTCGGACAAGACGATATACGCATTCTTCAAGCGATCGCATGCCTTGAAGGCCCTATCGCCAAGGTCGGCCCTGATCTCGGCCAAGACATCCTTAGTGAAGGTAAGGCTCCGGGCTCCGTCGCGAGTTCGTCGGGACGAACCGTATTGTAGAAGCGTCTCAACAACGAGTTCGGTGAGGCCGCGTTGCTGGAAGCGATACTCAAAATGCTCGCTGCGGATAATGCCATCCATCGGGTAATCTCCCTTTTCGATGGCTATTCATCATATGCATATTGGCGGTGCGGTCAAAAGCCCGAACTGTCAGGTAGCGCGCCGCCAAAAGGCCGTTCTAAAACAGGGCGAACACCTCAATAGTGTCAGGTCATTGAACGGCCTCAGAAAGTGTCAGGTAACTACTTGACAGATTCGTTTTCGGCCTCATTTGCATTTTAATCAGGTTTCAGAACACCAAAAACCGCCGCGCAAACGCGCATCAGAATTAAGAAAAAGGGCGTTGGAAAAGGCCGCCTAATTAGAGAGCCGAAACAGACGGGCGTCGGTGGGGTCTTCAAACTCGATCCTCACCGCACCCTTCTTCCAGCGTTCAAGCGGACGCCAGCGCCCGACACAATTCTCGGCACACCAACGGCGTAGTTTATCTGCCTTTTCTTCCGGACATTCGTGAGGATGGAGCGGCTTCACGATCGTGGTCGAAGCCTTAAAGGGGGGCTGAGGGGCGGGACGGATTCGCCTGCAAAGGTGGGCGAGTGGATGTGTGTTCGTCATCCGGTATTTAGCTCAGCGGCATTGACGACAGAACCTAGCTTGGATGACAATGGTTCAAGGCCACCGTGCTACAACGCTATCCTGTCCTGATCTCACCCGAGCCACACCGCAGACCCGTTCCGATCGACGACTCGCACCTGCTCATAGTTTGGGCGCTTGGCGACTGCCTTTGCGTCGAAGATCGCCTGAACTTCCGATCCGAACCCACTCGACGCGTTCTGCCAGATCGATGAACCGCGAGCCATGTATTGAACTTTGTATGACATTGGTGCCGCCTTTCCCTGCGATTGGAAAGGCTCTCATCAGTTCGAAAATCCGTCAAGTAGTTCTTTTAGTTCAATTTTCTTGAAAACGCCGAACGGATCAAGCTCCCATTCGGTGAGGGTCATTAGCAAATGGAGGCTGACCGTAGGCGGCGCGGAAATCGGCAATCATCTTGGCCTCGACTTCCGCTGGATCGAGCCCCGGAGTTTCCTTCCAAGCCACCAATAGAGTGGATGACTCCTCCAATTGCCAAATTAATCTGCCGCCCCAGTGTCCGATCTTTTTCCCGGCACCGAACTTGGCGAACTCGCTCAAGCGTCGGCGCAGGCTATTCGCCTTTCCGATGTAGACCACCTCGGCATCTTCGACCCAGTTCGCGACAAGGGTTCCGTGCGGAACGGTGGGATCGCGGTCCTTGAACCAGCCTCCGCAACTCTGATCCAGAAAACAGGGCGGGTTCAGATCTATTCGGATGACGACATATACCCCGCCGGAAGTCGGGCACGGATCGGCAGCCGAAAGGTAATCGAAGGTCATCCATCGCACAAAACCGTCAGCCTCAAGTTGCGAACGAGAAAATTGCTGCTTCATTCATGGTATCCTTCAAATAACTCACTGATTGGCAGTTAGCATTCGTGAAACGCGACCGACCTTCCTATACTCTCAAAGGCGTCGAGCGCTTCTTCTTCAGTCGCGTCTTCAGGCAGCAGGTCATCCTCATTTTCTATATCGTAGTTATAATAGTCTATTAGGTCATCGAGAGCCTCACGATGACTCCTAAAGGCGGAAATGCGCTTTCCAATAACTGTAACATAGATTGGTTCATAAATAGTATTACTATGATTATTCATGTGGACTTATACCTCTTTCGATAAGATAAGGCTCCACACTATACATGATGGCTGATATTGACATTATTTAAATACTGATTTTTCAGATTTCTAATCAATAAAAATGAATATTAAGCGAACAAAGAGTTGTTAAGATTACCTCTTGATCCCGATTCAACAAACAATTAGCGAATGAAAGCATACTTATTCGAGCGGCTCGCTGCTCGCGAATGGATCGAAATCTGTTGTGCGGCACCATTGATCTTTCGCGGCATGGACTTTGTCTTCGCAATCCTGCGGGCTGGGAATTTTGAATACTGCGGATTCTGATTTGAGGCTCATCCTGCGAGGAAACCGAAACCTGAAATTTCTCATTGAAAGCTGAACGGTTTCGAATATCGGCCTGCCGTTTGCCAGAGCTTCGTCGCTTGCCCGTGAATTTTCTTCAAGGCACGCTTTTTAAGGTCGTTCTGATGAAAGGGAATTACCACATGGGCCTTAGCGCGTGAGATGGCGACATTGACCAGTCGATCCCCCTCGCGACCTGCGAAAAAGCTGCTCGACGCATCGACTGGATCGAAGACCACCAAGGTGCGTTCACTTCCCTGCGCGCGATGAACTGTGCTGACGCTTACCTCGGGATGGCTGCGTCTGATCATTGATCTGATGAGGGCGACTTGCGCCCTGTATGGGGTGAGAACAACTACTTCGTTCGGTTCGACATATGATCCCGCCAGTTCGTCCAATACTTTGGTAATGAGGTGAGCAGACTTGAAGCGGATGAAGCCACCATACTTTGTTGAATACTGCGCAGGCTCATCGACCTCATCGAAGCAAAGACGAGGAACTTCCCGTCCATTCACGAAAAAGGGTGAGCGGGCTTCACGCCAATTCTCATCGCGCACAGCCTTCTTGCAGACGAGCAATTCGCCGCCATAAAAAGTATCACCAACCGCGCCGCATATCGCCTGCGTCATTCGCGATTGCTCGTTGAGGTGCGCCGTCTTCACATGTGCAAACACATCGAACGCTGTGCGTGCAAGGACTGCTCGCGTAGACTTGCTGTCGGTGCGAGCGATCGGTGAAAGCTGCTGAGGATCGCCCGCAAATATCGTGCGATCTCCCATCGCCGTCATCATCATCGCAGCGGGGCCGAGGACTTGAGATGCCTCATCGCAAAGCACGAACGGGAAGGGTTGGCTTCGCAATTCTTCATGCCAACGAACGGCGGTGGCGACAGTAACTCCGACAACCCTTGCTGAGGCGGCGGTGCTGCCGATCTCAGCCCCCAGACTCGCACGAGCCGCTGTCATCTGGTCCTTCCACTTTGCGTAGTCGGCAATCTTGGTCTTTGGTGGTTCCGAGGCTTCGAGCAGTAGGTATGCATTGACGCGATCCGCCACCTCAGGTGCGAGCAGATGAGGCCGATCGACATACTTCCGGGGATCGAAGTGAGCACCGATCCTTTTGGTTCTACGGGCGAGATCGGGACGATCGATGCGGTGCAGCCAATCATCTATCGATAGGATCGCGGTATCCACCGCTACATTCGTCGGTCCGACAACAAGGACGCGAGCTTTGGAATACCGGGTGAGCAAGTGGGCCACCATCGCGCCGATGGTGAAGCTCTTGCCAGTTCCGGGCGGACCGACGACGATCGAGCATCTAAACGCAGTGTTCTGGACCGCGTGAGCCTGCCTTTCGCGCAAGTCTGACAGCATGGAAGGCAATGGCTCAATCGGGTTGAGAGGATTGAGTTCTTCCTTCGATTGCCTCAGCCGTTTGGCAGCGCGAGCAGCTATCGGCCCATTCCACATGTCGATGAGCGGCCCGAGGAAATCGTTCAAATATACCCAGATCGATTCCCCCGGCGCAGGAGGGCCGCCTTCGATCGGCTGCACAACTATTCGGTCATTATCCGCATCGACAAACTTAATGAGGCCGCCGTGCTCTAAGTCCGAACCCCACCTAACACGCGCACCTTCGAGGCTGTCGTCGAGCGGCAATTTGTGTCGAGTTTTGCCGGGTTTCACCGACATTACGATGAACGAATCGTCCCACCCAGCACCAAGCACCTCAAAGATCGCTCCCTTGAGATTGAGGGATCGTTCTTCTCCGAGGGCTTCAACAATTCTCTCGCGGGTCAGAGCCAACTACAGCCTTCCTTTTCGCATTGTCAGAGGGCTCTCAAAGCCTCAGGTGGCTGGAACGAGCGGGCCAAATTCCACCTCATCAAGCCGAGCGGCGGCTCGGCGAATGTACCCGAGCAGGTTTCGATCATTCTCGCGCTCATCCCATATCGCCAAGCTCGCCCGAAGCAGGTCGCGGAAGTGATCGAAATGAGCAGCATCGGCGTCCCACATTCCGGTCAATGCCGAGCAAATTTCCTTTGCTTCTCGCGGAGAGGAGATTGTCACCTTGCTCGCATTCCGAATACGATTGAATGTCGCGCCACGATGGCCACCGAGCTTGGAGTGGAGAGTTCTCTCACCCGCAAGCAAGTTTATCAGGCCTGCTCTCGAGTCGGTGCGCGCATTCTTGTAAGCCTTTAGGGTAGCAATCGCCTCTGTTCGTGTCTGACCGGCAAGGTGAAGGTAGTAAAAGATTGGCAGGGTGAAGCCTTGCTCGTGGCTCACCTGCTTGAAATACGAAAGCGGCTGCTCGACCGGCGTTCGCTCGATAAAGTTCCGCAGGATGGCATCCACGGTGACCTCCTCTCGGACGGTCTTCGTCGTCACTAGCGCATCGACGGGGACGGTTTGCGCGTCCCCGATTACACGCAGGGTGGGCTCGCCACTGACCTCATCGAACTCGCCTTCACGAATGAATTTGATCTGAGCCAGAGATTGAGGGTCGATCAAGATTGGACGCTGTCCGCCCTCGAGCTTACCCTCAGCCAAGTTCGCGACCATCGCGTCCGAAGGGCCAAGTTCGAGCAGGCGCTGCACCATGGGCATGATCGATTCGCGGCTCTGACGGTCTCGCTCATCGAGTATCGCGCGCAAGTCAGCGTAGCATATGGGTCGAGTTTCGCCGGGGTAGCGGTAGTAGATAAAGCCCTCGACCAGTTCCCCTTCGGTTTTGCCAGCGATGACCGGCTTCGAACGATGTGGCTCAACATGGATGATGCCGACAGTCAGGGATTCGAGAGTCAGCGTCGCCACTTGGAAGCGCGGTGTCGGCTCGAGTGCTGAGCGAATGGTTTGGCTGAATTTGTTCTGATCGGTTTCGGTGAACCTATCGTCGCTAAGCCCGCATACAGCGAACCCATCAGGCTTATCCTTAACCCCGAAGAAGAGGTATCCGCCTCTGTGATTTGCAAAGCCAGCGATCGTTTTCAGCGGCTTGCCGAAGCCCCTCAGATTGAAGTTCTCCTTGCACTCAAATTCATCGGACTCGCCTACTGTGCATCGCCAAACGCCATCGGCACCCGTGGAGAAGAACGAGCGGAGGGTCTTTTCGGCTACCGGATCGACAGTCTCCGGAGCAGTTTGTGCAGCAAGGGGGGAGACGATCTCTGATGGCTTGAATTGCGCCATGAACGCCCGAGCTTCTTCCTCGGTGGCTCTGGCCACTTCTGGCCCATAGCTGCGATTGCGGATGCCAGTGATCCGACCGGAATTGACCGCACGATCCTGCCGATTGAAATAGAACTGGATGTCCTTGTTCTTCATCCCCATGCGCAGCATGGCTTTGATCAATCCGATTTCCTCATCACTAATCGATCGCTTGGGCAACGGACAACCTACTCTTCGCTGACGCCCAAGAACTCGTTGATGGCCTCTGCAAGCATGATCCTTCGGGCATCGAGGAAGTCTCGGTAGCTCTCGACATCGAGCAATTCCGAATCCGATGGGATGCCTTGAACAGCGAGTAGCTCCGGACCCTGCTTGGCTAGGAAGTCTGCAAGATAGACTGAGGGCGGTTTGTCGCTGATCTTGCGGTTTGTGCGTCCGCTGATGAAGGTGAGATTGGCCACATCGTCCGCATCGCGAGATGTGTAGCCATTCTTGGTCAGGAGGGCTTTCGGGAAGAAGTGATGGAATTGCAGCTTGTGCTGCGCGCCCGAGTGATCGAGCGAAATTTGTAGGTTCGAAGTCCAGTCCTTCGCACCCTTGGCGCGGAAGGTCAGGAACATCGTCTTGAACAGCGAACTGCGCTGGTTCCTGCCCTCAAGGTCTTCCGGTGTAACCTCGAGCCGACCGAATTGCAGCCGAACCCTGTCGATCAGCGCGCTGGCTGAGCCGCCCTTCGATATGATGTTCAAATCCTGATCGAGGATCGTCTCACTAGACCCGCGAGAGAAGCGGCCCTTCGCATTGGCGAGCAGCGCCCATTGACGCAGCCGATCCGATTCCTCAGCCGAAAGTGCGTAGCCCTTCTGATGTCCGAAATAGGCAACGACGATCATGAGGAAGGGCGATGAAAGCAATGCTGGGCTGTCGATTCCTGCATTGCTCTTGAGGAAGTTGATCGCGAACCGCATGCCTTCGGTCGCTTCCTTCCAACCCGTTTGAAGGACATCGAGCGGTAAGCGGCCAGCGGTGAGGAACCGCGACTGCCCGGTAGCGAAAGCGATCAGGTTCTTGAGGTGGATGCCGAGGTCCAGATCGAAACCCAACTTGGCGCATTCGGTCTGGAACTTCTGGAAGATTTCGAGGCTGTGCCGCCAGCGCGCTGTGATTTGAGCCAATGCCAGATCGGAACTGCGCAGCTTGGCCCCAAGCGAATTCACCCGGACGAAGATTTCCGTCACTTCTTCGTAGGTGAGTGTCCGCTCGAGAACATCCATGCGGTAGACATACTTGCGGATGCGCCGAAGCTGCGCGAGGCGCTTGCTGTATTTCTCGTAGCGCGGATCATCGAACCCGGTGACACCGGCGCTCTTGAGGAACGCCGTGTCGCTGTCGCTCTTGAAGACATCGGACACCTTTACCCACTGAGGCAATGCAGCGAGCTTGTTAGTCGCGACGACGAAGGTCATCCGCTCAAAGCGCTTTTGAAGCTCGTCTTCGGTCGAATCTGCTTCGTCGGATTCGGTGGCATCCTCATCCGCGTCCTCATCGACCTCGGTGACGATCTCCTGCCGCTCGGGGTGCTCGAGATTGAACAGTAATTCGATCGGCTTGACCCGACCACGAACCTGCACGGGCTCACCACGGATCACAGCCGACAACGAAGTCAGGCGTTGCTGGCCATCCAGTAGTAGCCGGGTCGAAGTGTAGGGGTTCGCGGACTGGCTGACGGCCATATCCTGCAACGGCACGGCCTCATCGGTCTCCCAGAGCAGGATCGCCCCTGACGGATACCCTCGATAGAGCGAATCCATGAGGTCGCGGACGCGAGGTGATTGCCAGACATACTGGCGCTGCATCTCGGGTAGGCGAAGCTCGCCTCGCTCGACCATGCCGACCAGTTCTTCGACCGTTGCTTCTGCCTTGGCCACATCGCCCCCAAGTTACAGCCTATTGTTCAGGAAGGATTTCTGCCCCTAAATCCAATAGATTCGAATTAGCAGGAGATGGCAAGGTGAAGATTGGCAATCCCATTGTCTTTGCTTCGAGCGCTAATGCTTCGGTCTTGCTCCTCGGTGACGCGTGAGCAAAGAGGACTCGATCACACAGGGTAAGAATATAGGAATTCCGCATTTCTGCGGTTCGCGCAGTCGTTCTTCCGACCGCATCGTCAAAAGGGGAAAGGAGCTTTGCGTGGCCCAGCAAAGCTGCCTCCTTGAGAGACGCCGAAATGCGTGAGCCTACCAAAGCTCTACCCAGCACATAGATTAGGGGGGCTCGTGACCTCAGCATGATGCGCATCGCATCTCGCTCCACTGGCGTGTGGAAGCCACCGATGACGACCTCGCTTTCGAGCGTCCTAGAATTGGCCCAATCTTGGACTTTGAGTATCACTTCTGCTGGACATGCGTTCGAGCAAAAGAAGGCGGGCGTCATTCTGAATCACCCTTAGATTCGCAGCTTCCTCAACTACCCCGCTTCATCCGCATCGCTGGCCACCCTCGAAAAAGAAGCATTAAAGGATTGGACACTCTGGATAAAATCCTTGTCTATTCCGTCCAATGCTTCGTCAATGACCTCATCAATCTGGCGGGTTATCTTTTCGCAAGCGGGTAGGAAAAAATTACCCTTCCGACCTTGATTGTCCTTATAAACATAATTCTTTTCAAGCTCGCATTTGAGGTCTGCACCGAGTTGCGCGAGCTTTTTTTGATACTCAGTGCTGAACGCACTTGGCGCAAGGGGAAACGATTCAATCAGCCATTTCTTCAAGTTGAAGCCGTCCGAAGCAACTGCCCACCACCAGTATCCGAGTGAACTGCACAACAGGGCGAAAACAATATTGGCCTGATCTTCATTCTCATAGGAGAACCCTACCGCTCTTGCAGGCACCGACGGACGCCCATGTTGATCTGAGGTGGTTGGGATCGATCGCCATGCGGGAAACCAGTTATACGCGGTTCCAGCGACAAAAACCGACTTCTCTGGGAATGATGGCGCTAGATCAATAAGTGCATTTGCTGAAACTGCTCGTCCGAGTTGAAGTGCGAGTGGCCTTCGCAGAGACTCGAAATAGGTCAGCCCTCGCGCCTGCAAGCTGTCCGCGAGCTTCGGGATTCGCTCCTTAATGTCCCCTTCGAACTTTGCGTATTTCAGCAGATCGAAAAGACTATCTCGCTCTTCGACGCTCCAACGCTTCAATGATGTGGTCCACAAGGCGCTAGCGTGGTCAGATCGCTGGGTGTGATAGATGCCTATGGAGCATCGCGTGCGCACATCGTTTCCGAATAAGCTGCTTGGGATGCGATCGAAGTGAGACCATCGCCAACTACCATCGCACGACGCAATTTTGGTTCTCAATGCGGTGAATGGACGCTTCGTGGAGAAGGCAACAGAAAGGGGCAAGATAAGACCGATCGAACCTTTCTTGGGATCGATCAAAGAGAGAGACCTCTCAACAAACAGTGTGTATAGGTCTTCGTCTCGGCTCCATTTTTCCAAGCAGGTTTCAAACTCAGCAAGCAACGCCTTGCGTGAGTTCAACCTATCGATTTCAACATACGGCGGATTTCCGACAATTGCGGAAAATCCTCCTTGAGAAACAATGTCATGGAAATCGATGAGCCAATGAAATGGCTTCTGCTTTTGAAGCCAAAGCGCCTTCCCAGCATCCGTGCTCACCTCCGAAGAAGGGGCATACAACCGCACTAGGAAGTCGTTCAGTCTATCCTCATTGGCTGTCAAACGATCGCGGATTGTCTGTTTCACACCATGAGAGATGTGGCCGCCGGGACTAACCTGCTGATTTCGGAACAATTTCAGAGCATTGTCAATGTCATCTGAAGTTCGTTGAATATCTGAGAGGAGGTCATCAAACGGCAATCCCACTCGTTGAGCCTTCTCCTGCGCATCTTCAATAGATCGAAAGCCAATCACTGAGTTGCCTGACCTGATATTAAAATCAATATCAGGCAGCGGTTCGATTTGGTTGGGATTCTCGAGTTGCGCGGCCAATTTTAGGAACAGCCGCAGCTTACAAATCTCGACGGCCTCATCCATAATATCGACGCCGTAAAGATTGGCGATGATGATCGATTTGTAGATGAAGTAATCTCGGTTCGGATGCTGTGCGATCTGGTCGAGCACCGCATGGAAATCCGAGTAAAGCTGCCTGCGTCCGCTACCGCTATGCGGTGCAGAGG
Source organism: Sphingomicrobium aquimarinum (assembly GCF_039655735.1). Lineage (NCBI taxonomy): Bacteria > Pseudomonadati > Pseudomonadota > Alphaproteobacteria > Sphingomonadales > Sphingomicrobiaceae > Sphingomicrobium > Sphingomicrobium aquimarinum. Next base: position 626,748 of record NZ_JBBYXH010000001.1, read on the forward strand.
CCACGAATTGCTCCATGCGCTCAAGGCATGCATCGTAAAGGTCATACATTATGTTGAGGGCGGCGAAGAGGAACGCGCCTGACCCGCAAGCGGGGTCGAGTATCTTTATTGAGGATATTCCTTTCCAGAAGGCCCGCACAACATCCGGGCTTTCGGCATACTGGATCACATCGCGAGCGAACTGCCGGATGTCGAGATTATAGGTGATGAAATCCTCAATACTCGTGATCTCACCGCTTGCCGCCTTTGATCGTGTCGCTTCATAGCAGTCTCGGCGAGCAATCACTTCGCGCCAGACTTCGGTAGGTAGGCCGAATTCGCGCGGTGCCGTCTTGTTCCAGTCACCCCGCTGAGAAACATCCGCGATACCCGCTGCGATCTCGTCTGGAAGCGGGCTGTCCATGCCATGGCGGACAGACGGATAAATGTAATTGTCCGGGTTTTCGGACAGCAATCGCCAGACGAACCCACCGGGTTCGAACGCTACCTTGTCATGGCCAATGGCATTCTGAAACAGCCACGGGACGACCGTATTCTTGGTGATGTAATCGGTGATGTCCTCCTTGGTGTAGTAGGCTCCCATCTGCTTCTGGTTGATATATTTCTCGAAGATATGTCCGAGCACATCGGGGTTGATCTCTTTGCCGTCCGCTTCCTCGATCGGGCGCGTGTCGAGCGTCCACTCGTATTGATCGAAAAATGCGAAGACGCCTTCGAAAGCGGCGTCCGCGATCTGGATCGTGTGGCCTTCTGCTTCCAGCGCGTGGGGCTCGAAAAGGCCCCCGTTCAGGTATGGGATGCGACCAAGGAGGGTGACCGTCTCTGGGTCACGAGCATCTGCCGCCTTGGCCAATCCTCCATGGAAAAGCTTGAGCAGGAACGCCCGGTAGAAGGTGTGGAACTGATCCGTTCCCTTACGCTCGCGAACCTCCGCAAGCTTGTTTTTCAGATAGTCGATGTCGTCGTTGAGGAACCGCTTCTTCTGGATGAAGTATACGAACATCAGCCGGTTGAGCATCAACGAGGCATACCATTGCCGATCGGATACGCTGGCGAGCCCCTCGATGAACTTTAGGAAGCGGTCATGCTGCTTCTTGAAGTCTTCGTAGAACCGCTTGGTGATCTGCTCCCGGTCGAACGCGTCCCGCAAGCGCAGGGTGGTGCCGGTTAGGGTAAGGCCCTCTTCCTCGCTCAGCGTGAAGGAGATGTGGTCTAGCTTTTGTAGCAGGGCATCGGGTGCAGTCGAAGCGAGCCAGAGATGCTCGCGAAATGCTGCGGGCTTGCCTTTCTCACGAGCGACCCACTGCCAGATTTGCTTGGTCTGACCGCTGTCGGTGAAGATGATCAGATGTTCGTAGACCAGCTTGGTGATCTCACGCTCGATCCGCTGTCTGGTCGCGCGGTCTGGAATTTCCGGACATTGGAATATCCGCACGCCACGCTTGTCTGCGACCGGCCTGAGCGTGAATTGTTGGCCGCCCACTTCGACCGTTTCGGTCTGCCGCGATGCTGGGCGATCCCAGCCTAGTTCCTCGATGAAGAGCGTCGAGAAATCGAACGCCTTGAGGTGCACAGTTGCGCGAGGCTTATCGATCGCCATCCTTAGTCCCTCAGCCCCATTGAACAGATGACCCGCATATCGTCCCTTGCCTCATCCTCGTCCTGCTTCATGCACAGGCGTCCGTCCTCTCGAAACGCGATCACCATTTCGGCGAGCTTCTGGTCGTTGATGCCGATCTTGAGATGACGATTCAGCGTATCGATTGTCGATTGGAACATCGGATGCTCGTAGATGTCTGCCATCGCCTTCTCGACATCGCGCACGAAGTGATCCGTTATGAAGAGTGACCGCTCGTTTCCTTGATTCTTGAGGAAGCGTTTGAGCCGATCGTAAGTCTTGAAGCGCGCGCCTGACGGCCTCCCAAGTGCACCGTGCGTGGTCCGCTCTTCCTGCACGAGATGTTCCACCCCGGCGCGGACAATCTCGTGATGGAATTCCGTCCGCTCTAACGCCGGTTCGTCGGGCGAACACTCAGCGGCGCGAAGTATGGCCAGTGGTGACTGGGTGAGAATCTCGCGGTCTCGGCCCACCCATGCCAAGGCGTCGTTGTCATCGGGCGTCCGGATATAGACGAGCGCGCCTTCTTTCGCTTCGGGAACTGGGGGCACCGCCTTCGTCGCGTAAACAACATCCGGCAAATCCTCGACGAGCTTCTTGAGCTTGGGGTCCGCAGCGATTGCGTTCTGCCAGATTTGAAAGGCGTGGGACGCGAGATCGACCTCGCCGTCATCATCGCCGTCAAGGATTCCAGCTTTCTCGCTATAGAGGTCTTGGATGGGATTATCACCGTCGTCGTCCTCAAAGAACGCCTCATCCGAGCCCACGACCTCTTGGTTTTCTTTCAGTCGCGCGCGCACGCGAGAACGAAGCCGTATGATCCGCTCAACGCCATCGGCGGGCAAGAAAGAATAGCAATGGATGGTGTCTGCCTGTTGGCCAATGCGATCAACGCGACCTGCTCTTTGAATGAGCCGGATGATTGCCCATGGCAGGTCGAAGTTCACGATGATTGCGCAATCTTGGAGGTTCTGGCCTTCGGAGAGGACATCCGTAGCGATGAGGACGCGTAGCTCACCCTCGGCCTGCGCCACCTTCTCCTTGTGATTTGACTTCGGGCTGAACCTCCACGCAAGCCGGGTCGGGTTCTCCGATGCGCCTGTCACCGCAGCGACTGAACTGACACCGGCCTTCTGCAAAGCTTGTTCAAGGTATCGGGCCGTATCCGCGAATTGGGTGAAGACGAGAATTTTGTCGGTGGGGTGATTCACCCGAGCAAGTTCGATGAGGGCTTTGAGCTTCGTGTCACGAGCCTCATCCCATTCGCCGCAGAAATCCAATACCTCGCGCAGAACACTCACATCCTTGTTGAGATCATTCGCGAGTTTGCGCTTGAACAGGTTTGCTTTGAGCCACTTGAACCGACGCTTCTTGGTGTTTGCATAGACGCCGTAAATGAAGGCTGCCTGCTCGCGCAGCCGTTCAAGTTGCGCCGACGCAAGGTCTTGTTCGGTTTCCTGACCCTCATACTCGCCGCTCTCGAAGAGTGATCCAACTGCATCCGAGTCAGCGTCTTCATCAGACATGTCGAGAAGCTCAGCGTCTTGCGTGCCAATCGGAACCGCAAGGTCATTCTCGAGCGCATGGAGGTAGACGAGATTGCGCATGATGTGTCGTTCAAGCGACTGGATAAATGCAGGCCCACCGCTCTCGAGGCGCTTGAACAGGTTTGTCTTACAGAAGCCCATCAGCCGGATTCCGGCACGACCCAATCCATCCATGATGGTATCCTCCATGGGCGTAGGAGGATTCTTCGGGTCGGGATTTAGGTAGTTGGCAAGACCATAGCGCGGCAGCGTGAGGCTATCGATCGCTGACACCACCTTGTTCGAATATGCCTTTGCATAGGGGTCAAACGGATCATCGTCGTTGATCTGGAACTTGACCGACTTCGGTTCTCGGACAGGAAAGTAGGAACGAGTTCCATCTGAGAAGGTGATATATTTCCTGCCTGTCGCATTGTCGGTTTGCGCATAATTCTGAATGATAAATCCGCGTGTTCGGCGGATCATGTAAAGGCGCATCAATTCCCGCCAGTCATCCGCTTGGTCACTTTTCTCGAACGCCGGAACTGACCGGACATTGCACTGGTGCTTCCGGACGAACTCAGTCTCTCCCCCGATCGCCCTGATCATGGCCTCGGGTCTCAAACCGATGTCCTGATCGTCCTCGATGAAGAGGCGAAGCTGGGACGATAGATCGATGAAGGACTTGTTATATGGCGTCGCGGACAAAAGGATGCACTGGCTGTCGTTTGACCGGATGTAGTCCTCGATAACCTTGTATCTCTTACCCTCGCGGTTGCGGAGGTTGTGGCTCTCATCGATCAACACCGTTCGATAGCGACGCAGTTCAGGAAGCTCGCTTTCGACTCGGGAGAGGGAGACGATCTTTGCGGAGAGATTATAGGTTTCGACATAATCCTCCCACATCTCAACGAGGTTTTTCGGGCAGATAATGAGGCTTCGCCCATCGCTCTCCTCGAGAATCTTTAGGAGAGCGGAAGCCATGATCGACTTCCCCAATCCGACGACATCACCGATCACCACTCCACCCCGCTTGTTAAGGTGGTGGGCGGCGACTTTCACCGCGCTAGTCTGGAAATCAAAAAGCTTATCGCCAAAGACCGATGGAATGCGGAATTCGGATTGGCCAAGCCTCGCCTCTTGGGCCAAGTGATAAGCAATCTTGAGATAGACATGGTATGGCTGGACCAACGATTCACCGGCCCAACTCTCCTCGATGATCGTCGCCAACTCATCAGAAATGTCGATGCACCAGCGATCCGACCATCGCGCCTCAAACCATGCGGCGAGCTTGTCGCAGGCGTCATGATCCATCACATCGACATTGAGTTCACCCTGAAATGATAATCCTGCGAAAGTGAGGTTGCTGCTTCCAACGAAGCCAACCTTTGGATTAACCGGGTCCGGTCTGTGGAGAAGGTAGAGTTTCGCGTGTAGGGGGTGACGCAGGAACAGTTTGACGACGACCTTGCCAAAGCGAATTTGCCTCGCCAATCGACGAAGGCCAGCTTCGTCGGCATTGGACGGCGTGCCAATGGAAAGTTGCTCACGGAATTCCTCCGCGAGTGCCTTTTTTAGTTCGAGCGCACGAGCGTTATCGATCCCCTCATCGCGAAAAGCAGATGCTAGCCGTTCCCTCAGACCTCTTTCGGGCGACTGGTGCATTCCGACCAAGAGCCGACATGCATTTCCACCTTCGCCCGTCCATGATTCAATTTGCTCATCGATCTGCCGCCAGCCCCGGAGGTTGAAGTATCCGACACAAAAATCAGCACGCTCGGATACGGCCAGAACATTTTTCAGTTCGGGCAGGAGGGAATTGTCGATATTGTCAAAAATACGAGGCATTTACAGTGTCTCTGAGGGCGCAATGCCGACTTGGTAACAGTCGCCTCTGAAAATACAAAGCCAGTCGAGCGATCTGCTCCCTGCTCTTGTGCATTGCAGACCGGATTGGCCGCTGGTCCTGCAAAATCTGTGTCGGGATTTGCGATTATGCGTGGCGACAAGCTGGCTGGGTGACCGCTTTTTGCCTCGTAGCTTTGCAGGCCGATCGAGCGAATCCCTGTCTTGGCTAGTTCGGTTCTATGTCGGTTGGCATAGCCCGCATTGCTTTGAGAACGATCCGTCCGCTCTTCCGATAGATTTCGCATATGCACGAAGGGCGTGGAGGTTGTCCGACACCACTTTGCAATAGCCTCGCTTGGTATATGCCCCGTCATCCCGATCACGCGAAATCGAAGAACAGGTCGCCCGGTGGAGCACAGCGTAGTCGGGACGCTCACCGCGCTCGATGTTCACCACGAAGCCATCGGGATGGTTACTGATCCACCAAAGGTATCCTGCATCGTCGTCAGTGAATTTTTCCATCGCGTATGTCCTTAGCCGTCCGCGTCACAGCGCTACCATGTCGGGATGGAGCCATTCAATGTTATGCCGCGCACATCCCGGCCAGACATGGATTTCGGCATCATCTACCAGCACTTCACAGCCGAGATTTTTGCACATCTTGCCCTTCCAATAGAGCAATTCCATGCCACTCGGTTTCCCATTCTCGAAAGCGTGAAAAATCTTCTCGGGAATGCCCTCGACGCCCCTGAAATGGAATGGAAGCAATCGACACCCGGCCATTTCGAGATCATACCAGAGCCGGTCGAACAAGCGACCGGTGCGGAAGGTGATAATATAGTGGCGCTGGTTGTGTTCGTTGCGCTCGATGTAGTCCCAGATCAGCGCTGACCTTGAGTTCTGGTAGATCGTAAAATCGAAATCCCAACCGACCGATTTGAATTGCGTGATGTCGCCCATCACCACGAAGTCTCACATTTCGCCGATCCGTAAAGCTTTTTCCTTTGCTGACAGGTCCGATGTGCAATTCGGATATGCGTATCGCGCCGAGAGGCGAGCACTGGATTGCTTGGGCAATTGAGCTGCCCCCTTCTGAGTGGTCCATCGACTATTTTAGTCTGGGCCATGAAGGAGAAGCAGAATGCCATCGAAGAAGCACAAGCCGGAAGAGATCATTGGGAAGCTGCGTGAGGCGGAGATCGTGCTGGCGCAGGGCGGAACCACGCCTGAGGCGTGCCGGCGGATCGGGGTCACGGAGCAGACCTACTATCGCTGGCGCAAGGAGTATGGTGGCCTGAAGGTCGACCAGGCTCGGCGGATGAAGGAGCTGGAGAAGGAAAACACCCGGCTACGGCGCGCGGTGCCGGATCTGACGCTGGACAAGTTGATCCTGCAGGAAGCTGCGCGGGGAAACTTCTGAGCCCTGCACGGCGGCGGCGCTGCATCGATCACATCAGAGGCATGATGCCAGTGTCCGAGCGCCGGGTTTGTCGCGTGCTGGGGCAACACCGATCGACGCAGCGTAAGGTGCCGTGCGGGGCCGATGATGAGCAAGCGCTCACCGAAGACATCATTGCCTTGGCAAAGCAGTACGGTCGCTACGGCTACCGCCGAGTGACAGCGTTGCTGCGTGAGGCAGGCTGGCACGTGAACCGCAAGCGGGTGGAGCGGATCTGGCGCAAGGAAGGGCTGAAGGTGCCTCAGAAGCAGCCGAAGCGAGGACGGCTATGGCTGAACGATGGCTCGTGCATCCGCCTGCGGCCGGAGTATCCGGGGCATGTGTGGGCGTATGACTTCGTCGAGGGACGCACCCACGATGGTCGCAAGTTCCGGATCCTCACGATCATCGACGAGGCCAGCAGGGAATGCCTGGCGCTGGTCGTGGCGCGTCAGCTCAAGCATCAGGATGTGCTGGCGGCGCTGGCAGAGCTGTTCGTCTCTCGCGGTCCGCCAGCTCACATCCGGTCTGACAATGGTCCGGAGTTTATCGCTAAGGCCGTGCAGGAGTGGCTCGGCAGAATAGGCGTGAAGACGCTCTATATCGCGCCAGGATCCCCTTGGGAGAATGGTTACAACGAGAGCTTTAACGGCTCACTGCGTGACGAGCTGCTCAATGGAGAGATCTTCTACAGCCTCACCGAGGCCAAGGTGCTGATCGAAGCCTGGCGCCGCCACTACAACACCGTGCGTCCGCACAGCAGTCTTGGCTACCGACCGCCTGCCCCGGAAACGGCAATGACGCCATTGCCGACTTCCGGTTCCGCTTCGCTCCACCTCCAGCCGGCAATGGCAACGGAGGCCACAATGCACTAACAATCAACCCGGACCACTCGGTGGGGGCCGGTCAGTAGAACAGCAACCAGATGCCCGAGAGCGCCATCAGCACTGCGCCTCAGGTAGAGGCGCGAAGCAGCGGATTGTTGACGTTCTCGCGCTCGTCGTAGTCCATGATGTGTAGCATCCACACGAAGTCGAACACACGCCACAGCTCGTGGCGTCGCGAAAGCAGTTCGCCGGTGACCGGTGAAAGATAGAAGGTCGGGCGGTTCCAGTGATCGAACTCCACCCGCCACAACGGAGGCGTTCGTCCGCGGATTTCCGCGGGCACATCCGCGATGAGTTCGACCGATGCGATCGGCTCGGACCCGGTGTAGTAGGACGAAGCCAGTGCTCTGATTGCCTGCTCGTTCGGCGGGTCCATCGGCACAGCCGAGGTTGCCGCGAATGCGCGCTCGCCCGAGGGCCCTTCGGTGACATAGATCGGGCGCTCATCGACCCAGGCCAGCCTGATGCCGGAGGCTTTCTCCTGGGCGGCAAGCGATAGCGGATCCTGCAAGGCGCTCGCCTGGATGCCCAGACTGGACGCCTCGCGAACGAGATGGTCACCGTGGATCGTGTCGATGTGAACGACGGTCATGTAGACGCCGCTCAGCGACCAGACGACGACTTGCAAGCCGATGAACAGCCCGAGCCATTTGTGCGTTTTGCGGGCAATTACATGGGTTCGCATCTGCGGGCGAAGGCTCCCGATCCTGGATGGAGAATGGCCCCGGTGACATAGATCCCGGGGCCATCAAATGGCGATCAGCAGTGGCCCGCTTCCCGATGTTCGGGAGCGCAGGTAGGCGACGCGTCGGGCTCCGCTGCAGGCTCCGGCGAGGGCTTGGGCGCAGCCGCCTTGGCCGGGGCCGGCTTTGCAGCGGCAGCCTTCGGAGCAGCCGGTTTCGCGGTAGCCGCCGGCGCGGCGGTATCGCTCGTGGCTTGCGCCTGCATGGCCATCGGCTCGCCGCGCAGCATCGCTTCGACCATCGCGACTTCTTTCAGCTGCTCGGCCCGCGTCTCCTCGATCTGCGCGCGCACGGCCCCAGTCGTCCCGTTCGCAAGCGCGATGTCCGACATGGCGACGGCGCCGCGATGGTGTGCCAGCATCTTGGCGAGGTAGGTTTCCGAAGGAGTCGCGCCCGATGCGGCCATCATCTCGCTGTGCATCTCGGTCATCGGGGCTTCGTAAAGTCTGGCGCTTTCGGGATCGGCCGCACCGTTGCGGGCCAGCGCCTTGAGCACTTCGATCTCGGCGCCCTGGTTCTCGATCGTCATCTGCGCCATCTTCGCGACATCGGCGGTGGGCTCTAGTCCGAGCACGATTCGCGACATGTCGATCGCGCCTTCATGGTGCGCGATCATCTTCTTGACCCAGCTGTCGGCGGCATCGACGCCAACGGCGGCCTTCATCGCCTTGTCCATCGCCATCTCGGATTCGGCATAGGGACCGTCCATGGTCATCCCGGCGGCGGGCGCGGTGTCTTCGGCAGGCTGTTCAGGGCTTCCGCAGGCGCCGAGCGAAGCGAGGAGCGCTAGCGCGCCAATTCCGGTGAGTTTCATCATTTTGTATCTCCGTGGTTTCAGGGCAGTTGCCGTCACAAGCGGTCCATGATGCGCTTCATCTGCGCGATTTCTTCTTTCTGGGCCTGGATGATCTCGCCGCAGAGCTGGCGGATCTCCGGATCGGTGAGCTTGGCTTCCTCACACATCAGGATCGCGCCCGAGTGGTGCGGGATCATCGAACGCAGGAACTGGTGGTCCCCGACCAGGCTCTGCTGGCGAATGCCGAGCAGCGACAAGGCAAAGATCGCGGCGAAGGCCAGGTAAAGGGCGGCGTTCAGCTTCCGGTTGCGGTACATGCCGCCCATCGTCGCCAGCATGATCGCGCCCATCGGCGCCCACATGACCAGCGCCATGTAGAAGAAATTCACGTTCTGGATGAACTCGCCCCAGCTCCAGATCATGGCGAACATGGCGAGATACATCACCAGCAGGCTCAGCCCGAGATTGATGGCCAGCATCACGTAGGCCTTGGAACCGCCCTCGTGATGCGCGGACTTCGCATGATTTTCCATCGGTCGTTCACCTTACCAGTTCAGGTGGTCGATGCCGTGCACGAGAGCACCGCCGAACCACCCCTGCACTAGGATCGCGGCGGTCAGGATCGACAGCCCCACGATCATGCCCGAGCCGCGGTCCTGTTCCGGGCGCTTGAGCGCGAACACACCCAAGGCGAACGCGCCGACACCTATGCCGGTCCCGAGCCAGCGGTGGCTCTGCATCACCCAGTCGTCGAGGCCGAGTTCGAACCCGCCGCTCAGCCACCCCGACAGCATGGCAAACGGCGCGGTGACGCCCGCGGTCACCACCAGGAACTGGACGGGCTTGGCGAAGCCCGGCCGCCTGCGTCCGACGATGGCGGTGAAGAGCGCGGCAGGGATGAAGGCGATCGGAAAATGCACCAGCATCGGATGGAAGCGGCCGAGCCAGTCGAGCAGGCGCGCGGCGAAGCTCTGCGGTGGATCGTCTGCCTTCTCCTTTCCGGGCATGGCCGCGGCATGGCCCGGCATCGCCATATCGTGGGCCATGGGAGCAGTCTGCGCCGATCCACCAGCAGCCGCGCGCTGCGCTTCGAGCTGCGCCGCCTCTTGCTTCGCCTTGTGATCCTTGTGCGCCGATACAGGTGCCGCTGGCATCGACAGGACAGCGATGGCTGCAAACATCGCCAGCACCGACCGCGCCAGCAAGCGATGCGATCGTCGGATGAACATGCTCATCTCAGGTCCCCTTTGGCTTGCGCGCCGAATTGTGCATGACCAGGATCTTCCAGCCATCCGCCGTTCTCGTGAGCACGCTCGTGGCGACGCCCCTGCGCATCGCGATCTCCCCGGTCTTCGTCTCGATCCGGTAGTTGTAGGTCTCGGTCGCGAGCGCGAGATCGCCTTTGATGCGCACCGCGACCGCGTAGTCGGAGAAGGCGAACGCGCGGAAAGCCGCGAGCTCGGGCCCCAAATGGTGTGCGAGATACTCCTTGTAGGTGCCTTCGACACCGCCGGTTTCGAACACCGCGGAATCCTCGGTGAAGAGTGCTTCGGTGCCGCTCGCGTCCAACCGTTCGATCGCGGACTTGTAGCGCGCCAGCACGGCGCGAACGGCGCTCTCATTCTCGCTCGCCGAAGCGGGCTGGGCAGCTAGCGGGGCGGCGGCCGAGGCATGCGTATCCGGTGCCGCTTGAGCCGCCAGTGCAGCGGCGATCATGGTGGTCATCAACATTCTTCTTCTCCCCTCAGAACCAGAAGCGGACTCCGGCCAGGAAGCTCCAGCCGCCGGTCGCTTCGCCTTCGTCGCGAAGGAAATCGCGGGTCCTGCCGAAAGCGCGCTCGTATTGGACGCCCACGTAAGGAGCGAATTCGCGGGCGATGTCGTAGCGCAGCCGGACGCCGATCTCTGCATCGGTCAGACCCGCGCCGACACCAATGTCCTCGCTGCTCTGAGCCGCGAAATTGAGCTCGGCACGCGGCTGCAGGATCAGCTTCTGGGTGATGCGCTGGTCGTAGTAGCCTTCGAGCCGGCCCAACAGCTCGCCCCGCTCCGACAGGAACAGCGCGCCCTCGACGTCGAGGAAACCCGGTGCCAGCCCCTCGAATCCGACCGTGGCGTAGACGCGCGATGGGTCTGGCTCGAAATCGTACCGGACACCGGCCTGAAGATCGAAGTAGGGGCCAATGGCGCGGCTATAGAGCGCCTGGACCTCGGCGGATTCCACCCCGCCGCCGAACTCGCCTTCACCTTCGGTTTTGACGACCAGCCGATTGATGTCCCCGCCATACCAGGCCTCGCCGCCCCATTCGTAAGAGTCCCGTCCGCTCTTGATCTTCACCTCGGCGATGTTGAGCATAACCATCGAAAAGTTCTGGCCGCCGTGATGCAGCGACAGATGGTGACGCCCCATGGCCATCGCGGACGGGCCATAGATCGCGTCCGCGGCGTAGTCCGTGGGCACGGGCGGAGCCGTGCCCGAGCCGGCAGGGAGGTTCGTCCCCTCGGCCGTGATCGTTTTGGCCGGGGTGCAATGTCCCATCGCCGCGTGTTCCGGCGCGCACGTCACCTGAGCCGCAGGTTGCGCTGCGGGGAGTGTGCAATGCCCCATCGCCGCATGCTCCGGCGAGCAAGTGGTTTGGGCCGGGGACGCGGTCTGTGGCGTCGCTGTGGGAGAGGCAGCGGGACGCGTGCAATGGCCCATTGCAGCATGTTCGGGCAGGCAAGTGCTGGGCGCTTGAGGTACCGGAAGTGGCTGAGCGGCAGCCGGTTGGTTTTCCGGTGGCGTACAATGTCCCATCGCGGCGTGCTCAGGCAGGCAGGTCGGCGGCGCTTTGGGCCCGGGCTGCGGCTGAGCGACCGCCGATCGATTTGCCGGCAGCGTGCAATGCCCCATGGCAGCATGCTCGGGAGTGCAACTCGTGGCTGCGGTCGGGACCGATGTCTGGTCCGGCGAAGCCTGTTCTTGCGCGACTGCTGGCACGCTGGCGAAAGCCGCCACCGCAAGCAGGGGAAGTCTGTGAAGCCAGATCATCTTACGCGTCTCCCTTGTCGGGACGCACGGTGACGACACGCATCATCCCGGCGGTCATGTGGTAGAGGTTGTGACAGTGAAACGCCCAGTCGCCCTGCGCATCGAGGGTGACGTCGAAGGTCGCCGTCCCGCCCGGCTGCACGTTCACCGTGTGCTTGCGCGGCGACCAGGCGCCATGCCCGGTCACCAGCTCAAAGAAGTGGCCGTGCAGATGGATCGGGTGCTGCATCATCGTGTCGTTGACGAGCCGCACGCGCACGCGCTCGTTGTGGCGGAAGGGGATCGGCTCGGCCGGTTCGCTCAGCTTCACCCCGTCGAACGACCACATGTAGCGTTCCATGTTGCCGGTCAGGTGGATGTCGAGCTGACGGGATGGCGCGCGCACGTCGGGATTGCGCTCGAGCGCCATGAGATCGCGGTAATTCAGCACGCGGTGGCCGACGTCTTCCAGACCCGTTCCTGGATCGCCCATGCGGTCGACCGGCATCGGCGAGATCGTCTGCACGCCCGGGTTCTTGTCGACCTCTGGCGCGTTTGCGAAGTCGCGCATGCCCATCGAGCCGTGGTCCATTGGCGCCGCTGCCTGGCCGGCGGCCGCCGGGGCCGTGTGTCCCATCGCGGCGTGGTCCATGGGTGCTGCCGCCGGAGATGCCGCAACGGAGCCATGCCCCATCGCCGCGTGATCCAAACCCGCCATGCCAGCCGCCGCTGCCGTTGCAACTGCGGCGCCTGTCTCTTTCCAGCCGGTCAGCTTCCACAACTCGCCGGAGGCGTTCTGTTGGGCAGTCGGATCGACGCCGCGCACCTTCGCCGGGTTCGATGATCCACTGCCCATCGCGCCATGATCCATCCCGGAATGGTCCATGCCGCCCATGCCCATGTCTTTCATGGTCAAGAGCGGCCGCGGGCGCAGCGGGGGAACCGGCGCGCTCATGCCCTCGCGCGGCGCAAGCGTGGCGCGCCCCAGGCCCGAGCGGTCGCTTGCCTCGCTGACGAAGCTGTAGGCGCGGTCCTGCGGCGTCACGACGACATCGTAGGTCTCGGCGGTACCAATCTGGAACTCGTCCACGGTGACCGGCCGCACGTTAAGGCCATCGGCCTGCACCACGCTCATCGGTAGGCCCGGTATGCGGATGTTAAAGGTCGTCTGCGCCGAGGCGTTGATGATGCGCAGCCGCACGCGTTCGCCGGGCGTGAACAGCCCGGTCCAGTTGTCGAACGGACCGAAGCCGTTGATGGTGAAAGCATAGGTCGAACCGGTAACGTCGGCGATGTCCGCCGCGTCCATGCGCATCTGCGCCCACTCCCACCGCTCCTTCGCAGTGAGGTCGCGCCCCGCGAGCAAACCCGACAGCGTCATGCGCTGGCGGTTGAAGTAGGGGCCGCCCATCTGCTTCAGCTTGCGGTAAATGGTCGCCCCAGCGAGGGGGCTGTGGTCCGAGAGCACCAGCACATGCTCGCGGTCGTAGGCGACCGGATCGGGCCCGACCGGATCGATCACGATCGGGCCGTAGACGCCATCCTCCTCCTGGTAAGCGCTGTGGCTGTGATACCAGTAGGTTCCGGCATGGCTGAGATCGAACTCGTAGTCGAAGGTCGAGCGCGGCATGATGCCGGGGAAGCTGACGCCGGGGACGCCATCCATCTCAAACGGCACGAGAAGCCCGTGCCAGTGGATCGAGCTGTCCTCATCGAGCGTGTTCTGGACGCGCAAGCGTACCCGCTGGCCTTCCTTGAGGCGGATCAGCGGCCCTGGCACGGTGCCGTTGATGCCGACCGCACGGCTAACCTTGCCGTCGACCTCGACCCTGACCTGTCCGATGGTCAGGGCAATGTCGTTGCCGCTGACTGTGGGCAGCGGCCGTATCAGGCCTTTCGAGAGGGGCTGAGCCCAGGCGGGCAGAGCCTGCGCCAAGCCGAAGCCTGCGCCGGATATAGCGGCGGCGCGCAGCAGCGCACGCCGTCCGAGGACGAGTTCATTCATCGATGGATTCCTTGGCTCACTGACAGCGGTGACCGGTCTCCCGACGGGGCAAGGCCCCGCCGGAAGTCCAGAGACGCTTAGTGGTGCGCGTGCCCGTCGGCCGGGGCCGCGGGGGTCATGTCATGGCCTGCGTGCGGGTCCGACGAAGGCGCGTCCGTGCCGCCGGCGGGCTTGCCCGCCATCTTGTCGCAGCACGCGCACTTGTCCTTCATCTTTTCGCAGCATGCCATCTTCGGCTTCTCCGCGGGAGCCGCCTGGGCGTGCGCGGCACCCGGAAGAGCGATCGCCAGCGCGACCGCAGTCATCAACTTGTTCATGATCCTAAACTCCGTGAAATCGAGAAAAGAGCGATTTCACGCAAGTCTGGGAGGAGGCGTGGGAAGCTTCGCCAGGAACGCACGGTGTTCGGTCGAACGGAAGCCGGCGAAAATGGGTGCATGATAGCGGACCGCGTCGATCGCGGCCGCTCCGAGCGGGGCCACGGCGGAACACATCGCCACACAGCACTGGGTCATCGCGCCAGGTTCGTCGTCGCTGCCGGAGTCCTCGTCGCCGCAATGCCCTGTTTGGGCCATCTCGCCATGGTCCATCGGCATCGCCGCCATGGCCACGCCCGACTGCATCGCCAGCGGTGCAACCAGCATGACGAGCGCTGCCAGGAAGAGATGGAGTCGGCGAAGCATCAGGAATTCGTCCTAGACTCGGACGGAACGGGGGTCAATTTTCTAATGCCGGTCAACCGCTCGGGGCGGCTATCCGCTTGTCTAGTCTCCGACATCACCCGACGGCCTCGAGATCATCGAGGATGGGACAATCGGACTTCTGATCGCCGTGGCACTCGGCGGCCAGGCGCTCGAGCGATCGGCGCATCGAGTCGAGTTGCCGTGCCTTGGCCTTCAATTCCGCGGCCCGGGCCAGCGCGAGCGCCTTCACTTCGGCGCTCGCGCGGCCGCGATCCTGCCAGAGCCCTAGCAGCTGCCGGATTTCCTCGATCCCGAAGCCGAGGTCGCGAGCCCTTCCGATGAATGCGAGCGTGTGAACGTCTGTCGCATCGTAGTCCCGGTACCCGGAATCCCGCCGCGCCGCAGCGGGGATCAGACCCACCTTTTCGTAATGCCGGATCATCCGCTGGCTGACGCCGGACGCGCTCGAGGCTTGGCCGATCTTCACAGACGGACGCTCCGCAAGCGCAGCGAGTTGCCGATGACCGCCACCGAACTGAACGCCATCGCCGCGCCAGCGATGATCGGGCTCAGCAGCAAACCGAACCACGGGTACAGAACCCCGGCCGCGATTGGCACCCCGGCGGCGTTGAACACAAACGAGAAGAACAGGTTCTGCCGGATGTTCGCCATGGTCGCGCGGCTGAGTTTGCGCGCACGGACGATTCCCCGCAGATCGCCCTGGACCAGGGTGATCGCAGCACTTTCCATCGCCACGTCAGTGCCGGTGCCCATCGCAATGCCGACATCGGCGGCTGCGAGAGCCGGGGCATCATTGATGCCATCCCCCGCCATCGCCACGCGCCGCCCTGCCCGACGAAGCTCCTCCACCTTCGCCTGCTTCTGCTGCGGAAGGACATCAGCCATCACCTCGTCGATCCCGACCCGGCGGGCAACCGCCTCGGCCGTCCGGCGATTGTCGCCGGTAATCATCACGACGTGGATGCCGCTCTGGCGGAGTTCCGCGACGGCCTCGGCAGCGCTCTCCTTGATCGGATCGGCAACCACCACGATGCCGGCCAACTTCCCGTCGATAGCGACGAACATGACGCCCTCGCCTTCCGAACGATGCTGGTCGGCCTGGCTTTCGAGCGGGCTGCTGTCCGCTCCGACCGTTTCAAGGAGAGCAGCGTTGCCCAATGCCACCCGGCGGCCGCCCACCTGCCCGGTTACGCCCTTGCCCGTTACCGAGGCAAAATCGGCGCTCTCCGGCAATACGATCCCCCGGTCCTGCGCCCCTTCGACGATCGCGGCAGCCAGCGGGTGCTCGCTGCCGCGCTCGAGCGCAGCGGAGAGGCGGAGGACCTCGATCTCATCGAAACCATCTGCCGACTGGACTTTGACCAGCTTCGGCTTGCCGACCGTCAGAGTGCCAGTCTTGTCGACGACCAGCGTATCGATCCTTTCGGTAAGTTCGAGCGCTTCGGCGTTCTTGACCAGCACTCCGGATGTCGCCCCACGGCCGGTCCCAACCATGATCGACATCGGCGTGGCGAGACCCAGCGCACAAGGACACGCGATGATGAGAACCGCCACCGCATTGACCAGGGCGTGCGCGGCGCGCGGCTCGGGTCCGACGAAGTTCCAGACGATGAAGGTGGCAATGGCGATCAGGACCACACCGGGGACGAACCAGCCGGAAACCTTATCCGCGAGAGCCTGGATCGGTGCACGCGAACGCTGTGCATCGGCAACCATCCGAACGATCTGCGAAAGCATGGTGTCGCGGCCGACGCGGTCTGCCCGCATGACCAGCCCGCCGGTTCCGTTGACCGTGGCGCCGGTGACGCGGTCGCCTTCGCTCTTTGCGACCGGAACGGGCTCGCCGCTGATCATCGACTCATCGATCGAGCTCCTGCCCTCGACCACGACACCGTCGACCGGCACCTTCTCGCCAGGCCGAATGCGAAGAAGATCGCCGACCTGCACAAGGTCCAGAGCAACGTCTTCGTCGGTGCCGTCTGCGTTGACCTTGCGCGCCGTCTTGGGAGCCAGGCCGAGCAGTGCGCGGATCGCCTTTCCCGTTGCGGAGCGGGCGCGCAACTCGAGAACCTGGCCCAGCAGCACGAGCGTGGTGATGACGGCAGCAGCCTCGAAATAGACTGGCACCATGCCGCCCATCGTCCGGAGCGCGGGAGGAAATATCTGCGGCGCGACGGTCGCGACCAGGCTGTAGCCGAAGGCGACCCCTACCCCGAGCCCGATCAGTGTGAACATGTTGAGGTTGCGTGTTCGCAGCGACTGCCAGAATCGCTCGAAGAACGGCCAGCCGCCCCACAGGACGACCGGCGCCGCGAGCACAAGCTGCACCCATTGGGACGTGCGCATGGGCATCACTTCCCAGCCGACAATCTCCATAAGGAAGACCAGTACGACAAGCGGGATGCTGAAAGCGGCGCTCACCCAGAAGCGCCGCGTCATGTCTATGAGTTCGGGGTTCGGGCCTTCCTCCAGCGTCGGCTCGAGGGGCTCCAATGCCATGCCGCAGATGGGGCAGGTGCCGGGGCCGTCCTGGCGGATTTGGAGATGCATGGGGCAAGTCCAGATCGTGCCGGCGGGCACGTCCGTCGGATCGGCCTTCGTCGCTCCTGAAAGGAAGCGCTCCGGATCGGCGCGGAACTTTGCCAGACAACTCGCGCTGCAGAACCAGTAGGGCTTTGCGTCCAGCTCGAACCGATGAGGGCTGGTTCGGCTATCTACCGTCATGCCGCAGACCGGGTCAGTCGTCATCCCGTGTTCGTGTTCGCCTTGCGGAGCCGCGCGCGAACCATGCGTGCAGTCGTGGTGGTTATGGTTCTCGTGCATGTCCGGCTCCTTCAAAACGAATCGGTATGCGCGACCTTATGGTGTCTGACATCATGTCAGGGTCAAGCGGATCCGTCAGCGGCGCTTGAACAGGGATGGAGATGCTGCGGCTGCGCCGCGTTGACTTGGCGCAGCAAGGACGCGCTGCTGCGGCTTGACCTCGACGACGGTGGGCCCTTCCTCGACAAATTTGTCGAGGAGAAGCCGGCCCGCGGCAGGGAGAAGATACCCTACCCGCGCAAGAACTCGCACCTCGCACTGTTCGCGGCGTGGGAATTTGCAGGTCAGGGCAAGCGCACCCTCATTTTCTCCACGCAAGCAAATTGGGTCGAGAGTTACGGGAAGCAGGTCGTTGATCTGTGCAAGCGCGGTTATCTCAAATCTCTAGTGGAGGATGAAGACGCGATCGCGCGGGCACTGGAAGTCGGTAAGGAATGGCTGGGCGAGGACCATCCGGCGGTCGGTAGCCTCAAGGCAGGCGTCGCCATCCATCACGGGCGTCTGCCGAGTCCGTTCCTGCGCGAGCTGGAAGTCCTTCTCTCCGAGGGCGTCTTGAGGGTCATTGTTGCCTCGCCCACCCTCGCACAGGGGCTCAATCTCAACGCTGCTGTCCTGCTCGTCCCGGCGCTCTATCGGGCGGGTGAAAAAATCAAGGGCGAGGAATTCGCTAACGTGGCCGGTCGCGCCGGGCGCGCTTTCGTGGATGTCGAGGGCCTGATCGTACACGTCATGTTCGACAAAACCGACTGGCGAAAGAGGGAATGGAAGAAGCTAGTCAACTCCGCGAAGGCTCGAACGCTCAAGAGCGGCCTCATCCAGATCGTTGCCGAAATCCTTGAGCGCCTGTCGCGGGAAGGCGTTCTCGATCGCGCCGACGCTTGGGAATATCTCGCCAACTCCCGGGAGGCCTGGACATCGCCGGGTGAAGAGGCGGAGTTGGCCGATCGTCTGGCCGCCGCCGTCGAGTACGATGACGAGGACGATGACGAAAATGAAGAGGAAACGATCGACGAAGAACCGCTATCGCAGCTTGTGGAGCGCCTCGATGCAACCGTGTTCGGCCTGATCGAAGCGCTGGATGCTGATCGCGCCGACCTCCCGAGACTGCTGGATGAGGCGCTCAAGGGATCGCTTTGGGCTCGCCAGATTGCTCGCGAGGAAGAGGATGTAGCGCCGCTGCACAAGAACGTGTTCGAGGCGCGTGCAGACCTCATTTGGAAGACTACCACCGAGCAATCGCGGCGCGGACATTTCGCGATGGGGGTAGGACTCGAGGCAGGCCTATCAATCGATGCGATGGCCGATGTCTTGGGCGACCTGCTCGACCGCGCCGATGCGGCGGCGCTTAGCGGCGATGTCGACGAACTCGCCGCAGCTCTCGGCGGCCTGGGTGAACGCCTGCTATTCATGCGTCCCTTTATTCCCGAAAAGAAGAACGCCCTTCCCGCCAATTGGAAGGCAATCCTGAACGCCTGGGTCTCTGGTGAAGAGGTCTCGGCGATCGGACCGCAGAACATGCGGGTGGTCGAGGAGGCGTTCACCTATCGGTTGGTTTGGGCGCTGGAAGCCGTTCGTACCCGCCGAGTTTCCCTTGGCTGGAGTCCGGACATCGTGGCTGGCGGCGCGGCGGCCGCTGTCGAGACTGGTGTCCCGCAATTTATGATGGCAATGCTGATCCGGGCAGGCCTTCCATCGCGGCGTGCGGCCATTGCCGCCATTACCGACGCCGAACCGATTTTCGTCACACCGGCAGAGATGCGGGCTTGGCTCGAGTCCGACGAGATCACCGCCTACACTGATGCCGGTGACTGGCCCACGCCGGAGACCGCCGCACTTTGGGCTCGCTTCCGCACCGAAGCCCTTAGCGGCGGCATCCAGAAGTGGTCCGTCGAACGCTACGAGCGCCTGTTGGACATAGAGGCGACGTCGCACGCAGGCCTGTATCCAATAATCACCGACGAAGGAGACGGACGGACATGGCTCACGACTCCTGACTACCAACAGGTCGCCCCGTTCAAGAAGCCGGCGGTGGACCCCAAGCCAAGCCTGTTTTCTGGACGGCTTCCCGAAAACACTAGACTGGTAGATGTCCAGCGTATCGGCCGCGGGAAGCCGCGGTGGCCGAGTACTGATGCATAGCGAAGGAATCAGAGGTATGCCTTCCGACTTTTAGCAGGCCTCGGCCTCGCTTAGGGGTGAGCGTGCGCCGACGGGCCTTCACACGGCAGCTTTCGGGCAGTTTCGCGAAGCGCTCGAATGTCCAATAATAGGGCGCGAAACGGACATCAAGTTGGCCTTCCGATCGAAATTATCCAATGATCAGAGTGCCCACCATTTTCACATCGGGCGCGCCAGCCGCGCGAACGCCCCGCCAAAGCGCGATCGCTTCCTTGCTCGATGCCAGCCGCGGACCGCGGGGAATGCCGCGAGAATGCGCGCCGGCCTTCGTGCACCAGTATCGAAAATCCGCTTCGCGATGGGCATCCAAGGCGCATCGGAAAGAGCCGGATGGCGATTTTGCGGTTGCGCCGGGTGTCGTTGTCGGCAACTCTGGCACTTCGGGGAGGGCTCGACATCGGGCGCGCCGTTGCAGGCCGCGTCGAGGCGATCCGCAGCCGAGCTGAAGTATCGAGGTCGATCGTCCGTCAATGCAGCCTACCCCGTTCTTGCCCGTGAAAGCGTCCCTGTCCGCGAAAACCGTCGAGCGACAGCTCGGTGCACGCTGCGTGCAGGCAAGCCTTCTCGTCATCGCGCTGTTGCTGGCGGAGCCCGCCTTCGCGCAGCAGGTCGCGCCCGACGAGGATCAGGACGTCGGCGAGATCGACTCGCTCATTCCGCCGCCGCCCCCCGACGCCGATCTTCCCGAGACGGAAGATCCGATCATCAGCGACGAGGAATTCGCCGACGAGATTCCCGAGCTGGCCGACGACGATCCGGCGCTGGACCTTCCGCTCGAAAGCATCGCGGAATTCGAGCGCCGGCTGGCCGCCGAGCAGGCCGATGCGGAACCGACCGAAGGGGCCGAGCCCCCACTCGGCGATCCCGCCCTCGCCGACGGCGACCGCGTTGAGGAAATCGGGGATGCGCCCGTCACCGATCCCGAACTCGCCGCCCCGCTCCCGCCGCTCGAGACCTTCGAGGTCGAGCCCGTCGAATTCGCGCAAGAGCCGGGCGACGAGGAGATCGTCCAGGTTGCCTATGCCGTGCGCGTCGACGGGCTGGAAGCGGTCGATGCCGAGACCGACATCGCGCTGACCGACCAGTTCGAAGAGCTCTCGGCGCTTTATGACGGCGATGGCGAAGCGGACAATGTCGCGCAGGTTTCCGCGCGGCTGACCGAGGACAGTTTGCTGATCCAGCGCATCCTCGCGGCGGAGGGCTGGTACAGTGCGAGCGCCGAGACGCGTATCGACCGGTCCGAAGCCGCCAACGGCCAACCGCTGACCGCAGTCATCACCGTCGTTCCGGGACCCCGCTACACGTTCGCCGACGTCGTCATCGATGCCGATCCGACCGAACCCGCGGACCTGATCGCCGAAAATCTCGCCATTCAGCCGGGCGAACCGATCGTTGCCACCCGCGTCCAGGGAGCGGAAGCGCAGGTCGCCATCGCGTTGCCGGAGCAGGGCTATCCCTTCGCCGAAGTGGGCCAGCGCGACATCCTGCTCGATCAGGATACCGGCGATGGCGTCTACACCCTGCCCGTCACAATCGGCCCGCGCTCGAGTTTCGGGGGGATCCGAACGACGGGCAATCTCGCCTTCGACGCCGATCATGTCGAAGTGCTGAGCCGCTTCGAGCGCGGGGAATTGTACGATAGCCGCGACGTCGACGACCTGCGCCAGGCGCTGGTCGCGACCGGGTTGTTCAATACCGTGTCGGTCGTGCCCGAACGCAGCGGCGAACTGGCGCCCGACGGCACCGAATATGCCACCATCCTTGTCGAACAGGATGCCGGACCCGCGCGCACGCTCGCCGGCAGCGCGGGTTACAACACCGGGCAAGGCATCCGCATTGCGGGCAGCTGGACGCATCGCAACCTGTTTCCGCCCGAGGGCGCGCTGATCGCCAGCGGTGTCATCGGCACGCAGGAGCAGGGCGCCGGCGTCACCCTGCGCCGTTCCAACTGGAAGCAGCGCGATCGCAGCCTCCAGTTCACGCTCGAGGCGCTCCACTCCGACTATGATGCGTTCGAGGCCTTTACCGGTCGCCTCTCGGGCCTCGTAACCTATGTGTCGACGCCGATCTGGCAGAAGACGCTGACCTACGCCTACGGTGCCCAACTCCTCGCGACCAACGAGGAAGACTTCGACATCGCTCTCGGCGAGCGGGTTGCCAGCACCTACTATATCGGCGGCCTTACCGGGCAGGTTGGGCTCGATCTCAGCGACGACCTTCTCAACCCGACCCAGGGTTTCCGCGTTACCGCCCTCGTCGAGCCCGAGGCCTCGCTCGAAAGCGAATTCACGCCATACCTGCGCTCGATCGTCGACGCCTCGGGCTATTTCCCGACCGGTGACGCGCTCGTGCTGGCGGCGCGCGCCAGGTTCGGCACCATCCAGGGCATCGAGCGCTTCGAACTGGCCCCCTCGCGGCGGCTTTACGCAGGCGGCGGCGGTTCGGTGCGCGGCTACAGCTACCAGCAATTGGGGCCGAAGGTCCTCGAGCCCAATCCCCGGTTCGACCCCGAGGATCCCGAAGACGAATCCGATCCCTTCATCACCCGCCCGATCGGCGGACGCAGCGTGATCGAAGGCGCCGTCGAGGCGCGTTATCGGTTCGGCAACTTCGGCGTCGTCGGCTTCCTCGATGCGGGGCAGGTCTACGAAAAGGAATTTCCGACCTTCAGCGACATTCGCTACGGCATCGGTGTCGGCGGCCGCTATTACACCAATTTCGGCCCGCTTCGCTTCGATATCGCGACGCCGATCGGGCGGCGCGATGGGGAAAGCCTCATCAACATCTATGTCTCGATCGGACAGGCCTTCTGATGGCCGCCGACGCAGCGATCGAAGAGGCGCCCGCTCGCCGTAATCCGTGGCCGAAGCGCATCCTCAAGGGAGCGGTCATCGCGCTGGCCGCGATCGCCGTGCTGCTGGGCGCGGCCTACTGGTGGCTCGATACGTCCGCGGGCCATCGCTTCATCACCCGTCAGATCGAAGGGCTCGAGTTCGAGACCGGAATGGAGATCGACATCGGCGAGATCGACGGGTCGATCTATGGAGACATGATCCTCCGTGATCTCGAAGTCAGCGATGCGGAGGGCGTGTTTCTCGTGTCGCCCGCAATCGCAATCGACTGGCGGCCGTTCGCCTTTCTCAACGATCATGTCGATATCCGCTCGTTGACCAGCGAGCTCGTCGTCCTGCGCCGCCTGCCGCGATTCAAGCCGACCACGCGCGAAGGCCCACTCCTTCCCGACCTCGATATCGATGTCGGTCGCCTGTCCATCGATCGGTTCGTGGCCGAAGCGCCCGTAACGGGCGAACGGCGGGTGCTTTCGCTGGCAGGCAAGGTCGACATTGCCGACCGCCGCGCGATTGCGGACCTCGACGTCGAGACGATCGGCGTAAACGGCGCGGCGGGCGGGGACAGGCTGGCGCTGATGATCGATGCGGTGCCCGAGGACAATCGCTTCGCCATCGACCTCGACCTCGATGCGCCCGCCGACGGCGTCTTCGCAGCGCTCGCGGGCGTCAACGACCCGATCCGCGTGCAGCTGAAGGGCCAGGGAGATTGGGAGCGGTGGGACGGACGTCTCGCCGCCAATCTCGCCGGCACGGAGTTCGCGCGTCTCGGCATCGGCGCGCGGAACGGCACCTTCACGCTCGAAGGCACGGCGCGCGCCTCGCGGTTGTTCGAAGGGCAGGCCGCCGCCTTCCTCGGCGAGGTCACCACGATCGACCTGACCGCCGACCTTGAGGAACGGCGTGCCGATATCGTCGGCGCCATCGGCAGCGATGCGGTGCGTATCGACCTCGACGGGCTCGTCGACCTCGGCGGGAACGCGTTCCAAGACTTCGCCGTCAACGCGGTACTGCTCCAGCCCTCGGTCCTCGCCGAGAATCTGCGCGGACGCGGCGTGCTGGCCAAGCTCCTCCTCGATGGTGCCTTCGCCACCCCGAGCGTCAATTACGCTATCGAGGCAGCCGAAATCGCGATCAACGATCTGTCGCTCCAGCAATTCTCCGCGACCGGCGAGGCCCGCGTCGATGCGGACAAGATCCTGATTCCCGTCTCCGCCCGGATCGCGCGCATTACCGGCCTCGATACGGTCGCAGGCGGACGGCTCGCCGATGTGCGGCTCAACGGCGACATCGCCATCGACGGTGCGCGAATTCTGTCCGACAATTTGCGGCTGCGGTCCGACCGCATCGACAGCCGCCTCATCCTGCTCGCCGACATGTCGACGGGGCTCTACACCGCCGCGATCGACGGGCGGATCGACGATTACCGCGTCGAAAGCGTCGGCATCTTCGACATTGCTACCGACGTCGACCTCGAGTCCGCGGGGAGCGGCGGTTTCGCGCTGGCGGGGCGGGTCCGCGCCCGCTCCTCGCAGTTGTTCAACGAGAGCGCGCGCAATTTCCTCGGCGGCAATGCGGTGGCGGCGAGCGACGTGCGCTACGGGCCCGACGGGATCGTCCGCTTCTCCAATCTCACGCTAAGCGCGCCCGCCGCGCGGATCACCAACGGCAGCGGTTCGTACAATCCCAATGGGCAAATCGTCTTCAACGCCGACGGATTTACCGATGCCTATGGCGCGGTCGGCATCCGGCTGACGGGCACGATCAGCGACCCACGCGCGACCGTCACCGCCGAACGGCCGGGTCTTGGCATCGGTCTTGCCAATCTGACCGCCAGGGTCACCGCTGCACGAGGAGGATATCGCCTCGTCGCCGACGGCGACACCGATTATGGAGCGCTCAGTGCCGATGTGGTCCTCGGCACCGGCCCCCAGCTCACGCTCGACATCAACAACGCCAACCTCGCCGGGATCGATTTCGCAGGCTCGCTGCGCCAGACACCGGCAGGACCCTTCGCGGGACGGCTGGACGCCAAGGGCCTCGGCTTCGGCGGGGTCGTCCGATTGAGCGCCAACGGCGGGGTGCAGGAAGCGATCGTCAACGCGCGGGCGCGCAATACCGTCCTGCCCGGCCCGGCGGCATTGTCGATCGGCTCGGCCGTCGTCGATGCGCGCGTCATCCTCTACGACCAGCCCTATGTGGTCGCCGACGCGCAGTTCCAGAACACGCGCTATGGCGAGACCTTCATCAACGCCGCGCGCGTCGAAGTGGATTATCGCGGCGGCCGTGGCAACGCGCGCCTGCTCGCCGAGGGAACGAACGGCGTCCCCTTCCGCATCGGCGCCAATGCGGACCTGACGCCCGATCTGTGGAGAGCGGCGATCAAGGGACGCGTGCGCGGCGTGGATTTCCGGACCGCCAGCCCCGCGCGCATCGTGCCGCGGGGTGGCTCTTACGAGCTGCTCCCTACCCGGATCGACTTTGGAAGCGGCAACGTGCGGCTGGCGGGCACTTATGGCAACGGCATCAAGATCCAGAGCCGCCTCGACCGTCTCGACATGGCGATCCTCAACGCATTCGCGCCAGGCCTCGGCATCAACGGGTCGGCCACCGGAAGCCTCGATTTCGCGCAATCGAACCCGAGTGCCTTCCCCCGTGCAGACGCACGCCTGACGATCCGCGACTTCCAGCGCACCACTGCCGTCTCGACCAGCCAGCCCGTGAACATCAACTTCGTCGGCAAGTTGCTTGCCGATGGCGGCGAAGCGCGCGCAGTCATGCGGCGGCGAGGGAGCGTCATCGGTCGCATTGTCGCCTCGCTGCGCCCGCTACCACCCGGATCCGGATCGTGGACGACGCGCATGCTGCAGGCGCCCTTATCGGGAGGAATCCGCTACAACGGACCCGCCGACACGCTCTTCTCTTTCGCAGGGACGGCCGATCAGCGGCTTTCGGGTCCGATCGGTGTCGCAGCCGACTTCTCGGGTCGGGTCGCACGGCCGCAGCTCGCCGGGATCATCCGCGCAAACCGGCTTGTCTACGAGAACCAGACCTACGGCACGCGCCTTTCCGACATGGCGATCGCGGCTCGCTTCTCGGGCGATCGGCTCGAGATCGAGCGGCTGACCGCCGTCGCGGGAGACGGGACGCTGGAAGCGCAAGGGTTCGTCAGCCTCGCGGAGGCCAATGGCTACCCGATGGACGTGCGCGCGACGCTGGATAATGCGCGTCTGGCAAGGAGCGACGCCCTTTCCGCGAGCGCGACCGGCCAGCTTCGGCTCACCAAGGCCGCGGGCGACTATGCGGTGCTCTCGGGAGATATCGTCCTGCCCGAGACCCGCTATCAGATCGTGCGGCAAGGCGCCGCCCAGGTCCCCGCGCTGACCGGCGTGCGCTTCAAGCCGCCGCGCGGCCCCGTGCGCATCACCGGTGACGAACCCGTCGACGCGCAACCCGGCCTGTTCGAACAGGTGCGTCTCGACATCGACCTGTCGGCGCCCGAACAACTGTACGTGTCGGGGATGGGGCTGGAGAGCGAATGGACTGCCGATCTCAACCTCTCCGGGACGAGCGCTGCACCGGTCGTGGCGGGCCAGGTCGAGCTTGTCCGCGGTACGCTGGGCTTCGCGGGACGCTCGTTCGAACTCGCCGAAGGCCGCGTCGGCTTCACCGGTGGCCGCTCCATCGATCCGACTATCGATCTCGTCGCAAGCGAGGAAATCGACGATGTCACCGTCAACGTGAATGTCTCGGGTCGCGCCACCAATCCGCAGATCAGCTTCGCGAGTACGCCGGGCCTGCCGCAGGACGAGATTCTCTCGCGCATCCTGTTCGGCAATTCGGTCGGCAATCTGTCGGCAATCCAGTCCGTCCAGCTCGCGGCCTCGCTCAATTCGCTGCGTGGATCGGGCGGCGGTCTCAACCCGCTCGGAAAACTGCGTTCGGCGACCGGGATCGACCGGCTGCGCATTCTGGGCGGCGATGAAACGACGGGCCGCGGCACAGCGCTCGCCGCCGGCCAGTACATTACCGACGATATCTACATCGAGTTCATCACCGACGCGCGCGGTTTCACCGCCACCCAGCTCGAAGTCGCACTGACCCCTGCCCTGTCGCTGCTCAGCCAGGCCGGCGGTTCGGGCGCGACCAACGTCGAAGTGCGGTATCGGAAGAATTACTGATGCGATCGATCGCGGCTGTCATCCTCATCGTCCTGCTCGCGGGTTGTCAGAAGGAGCCGACATTCGACGAGCGCTTCGACGAGACGCGCGAAGAACTGCTCTCCAAGGCGGAAGAACTCGACGAGGAGATCGAACAGAGCGAGGCGCAACCTGGCGCCGACGAGACGGCGGCCGAGCCGAAGGAAAGCGACTGATCGCCTGCCTTCGAAGTCCGACGCAGTCTGGATATGTTGAAGAGTCCGCCAGTCGTAACAGGTGACGACTCGATGCGCTTCATATCGCGCGCGCGCGTGGCAAAAGCGCACCACTCGACCAGAAACCGCCATTCTTGCTGCACAGTCGGAACCAAATGCTCTCGGGCCGCCGTCGCTTTTTTGCTGCAGGTGCGAAGGAAATCCAGATTCCGTCTTGTTGTTGAAACATTTGTCGTCTTAAGCGCGCATGCGTTCGGCAGGACGACATCTGCCACCCAGTCATTTCAAACCACCCGTGGGGGGAAATAGGAAGCCATGAAGAAACTTCTTCTCAGCACCAGCGTGCTTGCAGCTTGTGCCATCATTCCGGGCGTCGCGCACGCGCAGTCGACCGGCTCGATCGACTTCGAAGACGATGAAGCGATTGTCATCACCGGTACTGCCGACACCGATGTCGGCGGCGTGGAAATTCCCGATACGCCCAAGGCCAAGCAGGTCCTCGACGAGGAAATCATCCGTCGCCAGCGCCCCGGCCAGACGGTCAACGACATCGTCAATCTCGTCCCGGGCGTCAGCTTCCAGAACAACGATCCCTGGGGTTCCTCGGGCGGTGGCTTCACCATCCGCGGCTTTACCGCCGACCGCATCTCGCAGACCCTCGACGGCCTGCCGCTCAACGATTCGGGCAACTACGCGCTCTACACCAACCAGCAGGTTGACAGCGAAGTTCTCGAGGAAGTGAACGTCAACCTCGGCGTCACCGACGTCGACAGCCCGACCGCTTCGGCCGTCGGCGGCACGATCAACATCCGCACCCGTTTGCCCGCGCGTCAGCCCGGCATCACCGCGACGGCGAGCTACGGCAACATCGTTGCCGACGGCAATTCGTTCGAGAGCCCCTTCTATCGCATCTTCGGCATGTACGATTTCGGCGACATCACGGGCCGCGATACGACGGCCTTCGCCTCGGCCAGCTATGCGCAGTACGACGTTCCCTGGAACGACTACGGCAAGGTCAAGAAGCAGCAGTACAATGCGCGCATCGTCCAGGACCTTGGCGGCGGTGACTTCATCAGCCTGTCGGGCCACTACAACCAAAACCGCAACAACTTCGCGGGTTCGGTCGACTTCGACGATCTGCAGGCGGCGTTCGACGCGGGCAACAAGGAAGCGCGCTTCACGCTCGAGGAAATCGACTACCCCTGCACCATCCCGGCGCCTGTCGCCGGCGCGGTCGATTTCTATAACGACGGCACGGGCTGCGGCTCTGAGTTCGGTCGCCGCTACAATCCGTCGAACACCGGCAACATCCGTGGTGCCGCGCTGTTCAACCTCACCGACCAGCTGACGCTGACGCTCGATCCGAGCTTCCAGTACGTCAAGGCCAACGGCGGTGGTCCGGAAGGCCTTACCGAAGCGCCTTGCTACGTGCGCGCCGACGGTCGTTTCCCGTACTGCAGCACTACCGACAACGGCAACGATGCCATCACCGGCGTGATCGGCGGCCGCTATTACCTCGGTCGCGATCTCAACGGCGACGGCGACATCCTCGACACGGTGGCGGGTAACGACCCGAGCCAGACGCGGACCTATCGCTACGCCCTGATCTCGGGTCTTGCCTATGACATCAACGACGATCACCGCGTCCGCGTCGCCTATACGCTCGACTATGCGAACCACCGCCAGACCGGCCAGGTGTCGCTGATGCAGTCGAACGGCGAACCGATCGATGTCTTCTCGGTGAACGAAGCGCTGATCTCGGTCGACGGCCTGGAAATCAACAAGCGTAATCGCAAGTCCTATGCGATCCTCAACCAGATCTCGGGTGAGTATCGCGGTCAGTTCCTCGAGGACGACCTGACGCTCGTTGCGGGCCTGCGTATGCCGTTCTTCACCCGCAAGCTCGACCAGCGCTGCTACACGACCACGGCCGACGCCGGCCGCGGCTTCGTCGATTGCATCGGCGACCAGGTCGAGGATTACGAAGCGGCCAACCCGTATGTCGTCGATCCGGTGACGGGCGAAGTCAGCGGTTTTGCCCCGCCGGCAAAGCGCACGCTCGACTATAACGAGCCGCTGCCCAACGTCGGTTTCACCTACGCCTTCGGCGATGCCTCGGTCTTCGGCAACTATGCGCGTGGCCTTTCGGTGCCCAGCACCGACACGCTCTATACCGCTCTGTACTTCCCTAAGGGCACCGAGCGCGCCGAGCCGACGCCGGAAACCACCGACAGCTTCGATGCGGGCCTGCGCTGGCAGAACCGCGTCATCCAGGCGCAGGTCGGCGGCTACTACACGACGTACAACAACCGTCTCGCGGTCAGCTACGACCCGATTCTCGACGAATCGGTCACGCGCAACCTCGGCCCGGTGAAGAAGTATGGCGTCGATGCGTCGGTCGCCATCAGCGTCACGCCCGACACGCTCTTCTATGTCTTCGGATCGATTAACGAATCCGAGATCCAGGAGAATGTCGAAACTGGCGACATCTGCGTTGCCGCGGATCTGAACGATGCGGCGGTCTTCTGTGAGGGCGGCGTTGGCGGCGAACTCTTCCTCGCCACCGCGGGCAAGAACGAAGCCGGCGCTCCGCTGTGGAGCCTTGGTGGCCGCATCCAGCAGCGCCTCGGCCCCGTCGAGCTCGGTGCGCAGTTCAAGCACACCGGCAAGCGCTTCGGCAACGACGTGAACACCGTCGAAGTCGGTGGTTACAGCATCGTCGATCTCGACGCGCGCTTCGATCTCGGCCCGATCGGCGATCGCAACAATGCGGCGCTGCAGTTCAACGTCACCAACCTGTTCGACAAGGCCTATTTCGGCTACGTCAGCGCGGGTCTCGACAGTGGACCGTCGTTCATCAACGTCGGTGCGCCGCGTGCGGCCAGCGTCTCGCTAATCCTCGGCTACTAAGCCGACGCTCGCACGATAACGAACAATCAGGGCGGGGCCTCCGGGCTCCGCCCTTTTTGTTTGTTCTACAGTGCTGCTTGTTAGAGGCGCACGGTCGCCGCGCTAGCGCACAGGCCGCGCGCCAGCCTTGTCACGTTTTGCGGTAGCGATCCGCCTAAGCGGCAGGCCAGTTTTCCAGGCGGCTGACGAAATCGCTCAACCACGCATTGGTCTGGTGACCATCGACGACGCGGTGGTCGATCGTCAGCGTGACGTACGCCATCGGGCGGATGACCATGACGTCCTGTCCATCGAGTTCGCGCACGACGACGCGCTTTTCCAGTTTGCCGACGCCGAGAATGGCTGCCTGCCCCTGGTGAATGATGATCGGCGCGGCGAGCAGGCTGCCCGACACCCCGTGATTGGAAATGGTGAAGCTGCCGCCCGTGACTTCAGAGCGCTGCAAGTTGTTCTCGCGCGCACGGGTCGTGAGGTCGCCGAGCGCCTCGCCGATCTCCTCGAGCGAGCGGCTGCCGCAATCGCGCACGACGGGTACGACGAGGCCCTTGTCGCCCAGTGCCGTGCCGACGCCGATATCGATGCTGTCGGCAATCGCGATGCGACCCTCTTCCCAGCGACCGTTGATCGCAGGGACGGTGGCCATCGCTTCGGCGGCGGCCTTAACGATATAGGCGGTGTAGCTGAGCTTCACCCCCCTCGCCTTCATCGCGGCCTTGTGCGCGGCGATGGCGGAGAAGTCGGCCTCGAACAATGCGGTAACGTGCGGCGCGTCGGTGACGGCCTTGGTCATGTTTTCCGCAATGGCGCGGCGCATCCGGTCGTGAGGAATGTCGGCGCTGTCGAACGCCTGTGCGACACGCGGCTGCGCGGTCGCGGGGGCGCCCGCGCGCGTGGTGGTTGCCGACGACACGGCCTCGTCCACATCCGCCAAGGTCACGCGCCCGTCGCGTCCGGTCCCGTCGATGTTCGCGGGGTCGAGGTCGTGCTGGATCAGCGCGCGCTTCACCGCGGGGGAGAGGCGGACCTCCTTGCAAACCTTGGCTTTGTGCGTCTTTTCACTGCCGTTCCCCGGCGAAGGCCGAGGTTCCGTCGCGGCATCACCCCGAATACCGGCCTTCGCCGGAGAACTGGCCGCGGATTCCTCGCCCACCGGATCGATCCGCGCCAGTAGCGCCCCGGGCTCCGCCTCGGCATCGCTTTCCAGGAGAATTTCGGCAAGCACGCCATCGGCAGGCGCAGGGACTTCCTGCGTGACCTTGTCGGTTTCCAGCTCGACTAGTGGATCGTTGACGCTCACGCGGTCGCCAATCTTCGCGAGCCAGCCGCGCACGACCGCCTTGGTGCCTTCCTGTTCATCAGGAACGAGGACGTCGATCATCGCCATCAGAACGCCAGCATCGCGTCGATGCGCGCCCGGATGTCGGCAACGCCAGGCACCGCCGCTTCCAATAGCTTGGGGTGATGTGGGCTCGGAATATCGGGCATCGTCACCCGTTCGACGGGTGCGTCGAGATCGAGGAACGCCTCATCCGCCACCACCGCCGCGATTTCCGCGCCGAAACCGCCAGTGCGCAGATCCTCGTGTACGATCAGGCAGCGATGCGTCTTTGCGACACTCTCGAGCACCATCTCGCGGTCCCACGGCTGCAGGGTGCGCAGGTCGATTACGTCGGCCTCGCCGTCATTGGCCGCTTCCTCGCAGCGCGGTACCATCGCGCCCCACGTCACGATCGTGATCCGGTCACCCTCGCGTGTCTTTTTCGCGCGGCCGAAGGGGAGGACGTAGCCCTTGCCCGGCCACGGCCGCCGCGCCCAGCTGTCGTCGAGCATCGCGCGATGTTCGAAGAAGATGGTCGGGTCGTTGCCCCGTAGCGCCATGCGCAGAAGGCCGACCGCATCTTCGGCATTCGACGGCACCGCGACGCGCCACCCGGGATTGTGGACGAACTGCACCTCGTTGGTCTGGCTGTGCCACGGGTCGCCGCATTTGAAGAAGCCGCCCGGCACGCGCAGCACCATTGGCGCGGCGAAGCGGTTGTCGGTGCGCCAGCGGATCGTGCCGCAATCGTTGATCTGCTCGGTCGCCGGCTCGGCATATTTGCGAAACTGGATTTCGGGCACGGGGAGCAGCCCCGCCATCGCCATGCCGACCGCCCGGCCGACGATGCCTTCCTCATTGAGCGACGTGTCGAACACGCGGTCGTGGCCGAACTTGTCCTGCAGCCCCAACGTCACCGCATGGACGCCGCCCTTGGGGCCGACATCCTCGCCGAACACGCTCATCTTCGGATTGGCCTCGAGCTCCTGGTCGAGCACGCGGCGGATGGCGGTGACCATGTTGATACGCTGGCCATCGGGGCGCGGATCCTCGTGCGTGCCGTCGAGGCTAAGCCCCGCCTGCCCGCCGACCTTGGCATGCTCGCCCTCGAAATAGACGCCCGAGGCAACGCCCGCCGGATCGGCGACGGGTCGCGCTTCGGCGCGCTCGCGGGCCTTGTCGACTTCCTGCGCGACCGAAGCCTCGATCATCTCCCAGTCGAGATTGTTATTGAGCGCCTTCAGCTTGGGCAGCGGGTCGCGCGCCCACTCCGCCGCAATCTCTTCTTCGCTCTTGTAGGTCTGCGTATCCTGCGCCGAATGACCTTCCAGCCGAGGCACGGTCAAACGGCAGAGTACCGGCCCCTTGCGCCCCCGGACATGCGCCACCGCACGCGATATCTGCCGCGCGGCGCCTTCGGGATCGGTGCCGTCGCCATCGAGGATGGTGAGACCCTCGAAACTGGCGAGATTGGCCGCAATGTTCTGACCGGGCGTCTGGTAGGTCGAGGGCACCGAAATGCCGTAGCCATTATCCTCGATGAAGAAGAGGATCGGCAGCTGCTGCGTTGTCGCGATGGTAAGCGCCGACCAGAAACCGCCGGTCGCGCAGCTGGCATCGCCGCCGAGCACGACCGCGATCGCGCCATCGTCTTCTTCGCCCAGCACGCTTGCCTTGTAGGTGATCGCCTGCGCCCAGCCAGCGGCGGGCGTATATTGCGCGCCGACGCCGCCGCACATCGGCAGCGCGTGGCAGCCGCCGCGGTTGGGATAGTTGAAGACGACGCCGATATCCTTGCCGTCCGAATAGCCGCCCGCGCGCCCCATGCCCGAACCCAGGGCGTCGGCGAGATCGACCCCCAGCGCGAGCAACATCGGGCGCGAGCGATAGTAGCCGCAGGCAGCATCGCCGTCGCGCAGATGAAGCCCGAGCAGCACCTGCGCCATGTCATGCCCGCGCGCGGAGAATTGATAAAGCACCTTGCGGGCCGGGACGAGTTCCTCTTCCTCGAGCCGGTCCATCTCGCGGCTGGTGAGGACGAGGCGCGCGACCTCCTCCCAGCTAAAGGCAGGCTCGTCGCTCGAACCTCTCTCGGTTTCGCGGCGCGGGTCGGCCTCAGCCATCCATCACTGCCTTCACGCTTTCGCAGAAATAGTCGACCTGGTCGTCACCCATCCCGCAGACATTGAAACGCCCCGAGCCGGCGACATAGATGGCATATTCCTCGCGCAGGCGCTCCACCTGCGCAGGGTCGATGGGGAGCATCGAGAACATGCCCTTCTGCCGCCCGATATAATCGAGCCGCGGATCGCAGGCCGCGATCCGGTTGCGCAGCGCGTTGATGCGCCCACGCATAGTCTCGAGCTCGGCATGCCAGTCGGCGCGCAATTCCCCGTCTTCCAACACGATCCGCACGACAGCTGCGCCATGATCGGGCGGCATCGACCAAAGTTCGCGTCCGATCTGCATCGCCCAGTCGAGCGCATGCGCCGCGCCGTCGGCATCGCGCCCCTTGAGGAACAAGGTGCCGACGCGGTCGCGATACATGCCGAAATTCTTGTCGCAGCTCTGCGCGACGATGGCCTCGTCCGCCGCTTCGACGACCGAGCGCATCCCCGCCGCATCTTCATCCAGGCCATCCCCCAGGCCCTGATAGGCAATATCGACGAACGGAATGATGCCGCGGTCCGCGACGATGGCGCGCACCTTGGCCCACTGGCCAGCGTCGAGATCCGCGCCGGTGGGATTGTGACAACAGGCATGCAGCAGCGCGACGTCGCCGGGCGCGGCTTGCTCCAGCGCGTCTACCATGGCGTCGAAACGCACGCATGTCTGGGACTTCTCGTAATAGTCGTACGTCTCGATCGCGAGGCCCGCGCCCTCGATGATCGGCGCGTGGTTCGGCCATGTCGGCGTCCCCACCAGCACTTTGGTCTCCGGACGCGCCGCCTTGATCAGCGCAAAGCCCAGCGCCAATGCGCCGCAACCGCCGGGCGTCTGCAGCCCGACCATCCGGTCGCTGCCCCAGGTGCCGCCGAACAGCATCTTGCCGATGGCCTCGGCATAAGCCTGGTCGCCGCGCATGCCGAGGTAGGATTTGCTGTCCTGCATGTCATGCAATCGCGCCTCGGCGATCTTGACCGCGCGCATGACGGGCGTGTCGCCGTCGCTGGTCTTGTAGACGCCCACCCCGGCGTCGATCTTGTTCGGACGCTCGTCGGCACGTGCCTTGAGCATGAGTTGGAGCAATGCGTCCGGTTGGATCGGATCGAGTGCGTCGAAAAGTCCCTGCATGGCGGTGGGCTTAGACCCAAGGCGGGCTTTGCGTAAAGGCGTCAGGCATCATAATCGACGCGCACATCGTCGCCGACCGGGACGGACTGGCAGGTCAATACGTAACCCGCTTCGATTTCGTCGTCGGTCAGCCCGTAGCGAGCCCCTTGCTCGACATCGCCCTGCGTGACTTTCGCGCGGCAGGTGGCGCACACGCCGGCCTTGCAGGCGTACGGAGCCGGAAGGCCGGCCGCACGCGCGCTGTCGAGGATGTTGTCGCCGTCGAATTCGACCTTTCGCGCGCGCCCGTCGAGCGTGACCCAGAAGGTGTGGCCCGCCGCTTCCTGCTTGGCGGCGGCGACCTTCTGCGCTTGACCCGCTGACGGAGCCGACGCGGTGAAGCGTTCGATATGGATACGGTCCTTCTCGACATTCCTTTCGAGCAACGCAGCTTCGGCCGCGTCCATCATCGGGCCCGGGCCGCAGATGAAATAGCCGTCTACCGCTTCGGGATCATCGAGCAATGTCTCGATGACCGCGTCGCACGTGGCGCGGTCGAGCATGCCGTTGAACAGGTCGACGTCGCCTTCTTCGTCGGAGAGAAAATGGAACGGCTGGAACCTTGAAAGGTAGCGGTCCTTCAAATCGGAAATGCCGTCGAGGAAAATGACGCTGGAACTGTCGCGATTGCCGTAGAAGAGCGTGAAGTGCGACTTGGGCTCGACCGACAGCGCGGTGCGCACCAGGCTCATGATCGGCGTAATCCCGGACCCGCCCGCGAAGCCGACATAATGCCGGGCCGGGGCGTCGGGATCGAACGCGGTGGTGAAGCTGCCGTGCGGTGGCATCACCTCCATCGTGTCGCCGATGGACAAGTGATCGCCGACCCAGTTCGAAAAGCGTCCGCCCTGGATGCGTTTGACGGTGACCTTTAGCTGGTCCTCGTGCGGAGCGACGCAGAGCGAATAGTTTCGGCGCAATTCCTCGCCGTCGACGTCGGCCTTGAGCGTGAGGTGCTGGCCGGCCTTGAAGGCGAACAGCGGCTTGTGCTCGTCGGGCACGTCGAACCGGATCGAATTGGCGTCCTGCGTTTCGCGGACGATTTCCGCGACCCTCAGAGGAATGAAGTGGTCCTTGCTCATGCTACCACTTCGCATCCGGATAGGTGCGCGGAAGATATTGCATCACGGCAAGCAGATGCCCGAGATGTTCGGAATGGTGACCGCGGCGACCGCCGAGAATAGGACGGTGCTCATCTGGGACTTCGAGCGTCGCTTCGGAAAAGGTCTCGGCAATGGCGGTGCGGAATTCATCCTCGAAGTGGCGAGGATCGACCGCAATCCCGCGTTCGACGAGATCTTCCAGGTCGTCCGTCACTTCGAACAATTCGGGCAAGAAACGCCAGTTCCAGTCTATGCCGGCGATCATCTTTTCGCGGCTTTCTTCAGTCCCGTCGCCGAGGCGTATCACCCAGTCCCGCGACAGATCTCGGTGATAGGCAACTTCCTTGACGCTCTTGGCGGCGATGCCCGCAATCGCTTCGTCCGACGATCCGGCAAGGCGCTGGAGCAGCATGTGTTGCCAGGTCGAGAAGAGGAACTGGCGCGCCATCGTCTGCGCGAAATCACCGTTCGGCTGCTCGACCAGAAGGCAATTGCGAAAATCGAGCACATCGCGATGGAAGGCGAGCGCGTCGGCATCGGCGGCGTCGCCATGCTGCGCGGCGAGGCCGAGCCAGTTGGTCGCCTGACCGATGAGATCAAGCCCCATGTTGGCAAGGCTGAGGTCCACTTCCACCGAGGCTGCATGCCCTGCCCATTCGGACAGTCGCTGTCCGAGGATCAGTGCATCGTCGCCGAGCATCGTCACATAAGCGGATGTCGCTTCGTCATGTGCGCCGGCGGTGGGCGTGTCGAATTCGCCCTGCGGCTTTCCCGCATCCTTTGCTTGCGCTTTGGCTTCGTCCTTTTCGGAAATCGTCGGCAGGCTCGGCATCAGATATGTTTCACCTCGTCGGGAATTTCGTAAAAGGTCGGGTGGCGGTAAATCTTGTCTTCGGCCGGTTCGAACACCTGGCCGCTCTCGTCGGGGTCGCTCGCCACGATATGGTCGGACTTCACGACCCACAGCGAGATGCCTTCCATCCGGCGCGTGTATGTATCGCGGGCGTGGTTGAGCGCCATGTCCTTGTCGGGCGCATGGACGCTCCCGACGTGGCGATGGCTCAATCCGCCTTTCGCGCGCACGAACACTTCCCACAGCGGCCAATCCGACATCGT
Source organism: Sphingomicrobium aquimarinum (assembly GCF_039655735.1). NCBI lineage: Bacteria > Pseudomonadati > Pseudomonadota > Alphaproteobacteria > Sphingomonadales > Sphingomicrobiaceae > Sphingomicrobium > Sphingomicrobium aquimarinum. The sequence continues at coordinate 663,328 of NZ_JBBYXH010000001.1, forward strand.
CATACCCTTTCCAACGTTCGCGCCTGCATAGGGATGCGTCGGGGAACAACGCAAGCCGCCGTCCCTTCATCCGGCATGGCCAATCCCCGCTCGCTCCCCCCCGCCTTCGTCAATCGCGAAGGACATCTCCATTGCGAAGAGGTTTCGCTAAAAACCATTGCCGAGGAAGTGGGGACGCCCGTGTACGTCTATTCCGCGGCGCTCCTGCGGGGAGCGGCGCGCGAAATGACGGGGGCGCTCGATGGTCTCGTCGATCCGGTCATTGCCTATGCCGTCAAGGCCAACACCAATCCCGCGGTGCTCAAGCTGCTCGCCGACGAAGGGCTGGGCGCGGACATCGTGTCGATCGGCGAATATCGCCATGCTCGCACCGCGGGGATGGCGATCGACAAATTGTTGTTTTCAGGCGTCGGCAAGACCCGACCGGAAATGGAAGAAGCGCTGGCGGGCGGTCTTCTCCAGTTCAATGTGGAATCGATGGAGGAGTTGCGCGAACTCTCGGCGGTGGCCGAGGCCGTGGGCAAACAAGCCCCAGTAGGTTTGCGCATCAATCCCGACGTCGCCGCGGGGACGCACGCAAAGATTACGACCGGGACGGCAGATACGAAATTCGGCATTCCGGCCGCACAGGCGCTGGAAGCCTTCCGGCTCGGCAGGTCGCTCCCGGGGATCGACCTCAAGAGCATCACGATTCACATCGGCAGTCAGCTGACCAGCCTCGATCCGCTCGAACGCGCATTCGCGCGGCTGGGGGAAATCATCGCGACATTGCGCGACGACGGTATTCACCTGTCGATCGCCGATCTTGGGGGTGGCCTCGGTGTCGACTATGGCCCCGACCAACCCGAACCGCCATCGATCGCCGAATATGGTGCCATGGTGAAGCGCGCTACCCGCGATTGGGACCTGCGCCTCGTGTTCGAGCCCGGCCGTTCGATCGCGGGCGAGGCCGGCGTCCTCCTGTCGCGTGTCGTGCGCATCAAACCTGGCGAACATGCGCCCTGGCTGATCGTCGATGCCGCGATGAACGATCTCATGCGTCCCACGCTTTATGACGCCTATCACCACATCGAAGCGGTCCGACCGGGAGGCGAAACGACGCGCTACAATGTCGTGGGACCGGTTTGCGAAAGCGGCGATACGTTCGCGCGTCGCCGCAGCATGGACCATGTCGCGCCGGGCGATCTCATCGTGTTCAGAACCGTCGGCGCCTACGGCGCAGCCATGTCGAACGGATACAACAGCCGGGCGCTGGCACCTGAGGTGCTCGTCGATGGCAACCGTTGGGCCGTGGTGCGCAAACGGATCGATCTCGCCGAAGCGAGCCGCGTCGACTTGCCGGACTGGCTTTAAGCGACGGCCTTGGCCTCCTTCTTGGCCTGGTAGGCGTCTGCGGCCTCGCGCACCCACGCCTGGCTTTCCCAGGCCTCGCGCCGCGCCTTCATGCGCTCCTTGGCGACGGGACCTTCGCCGCGCACGACGGCATAGAATTCTTCCCAATCGATCGCGCCGAAGTCGTAGCCGCCCTTGTCATCGTTCCATTCAAGGTCGGCGTCCGGGACTGTCAGGCCGAGATACTCCGCCTGCGGGACGGTGATGTCGACGAATTTCTGGCGAAGTTCGTCGTTGGTCTCTCGCTTGATCCGCCAGCGCATCGAACGCTCGGTGTTAGGAGACTTGTCATCGGGCGGGCCGAACATCATGAGGCTCGGCCACCACCACCGATTGAGCGCGTCCTGCGCCATGCGCTTCTGCTCCTCGGTGCCGTTGGCGAGCGCGATCATCGCTTCATAACCCTGCCGCTGGTGGAAGCTCTCTTCCTTGCAGACGCGCACCATGGCGCGGGCGTAGGGGCCATAGCTCGTGCGCTGAAGCGGCACCTGATTCATGATCGCAGCACCATCGACCAGCCAGCCGATCGCGGCGATATCCGCCCAGGTAAGCGTGGGATAATTGAAAATAGTGCTGTATTTGGCGCTCCCATCGTGCAGCGCTTCGATCATCTCCTCGCGGCTCGTGCCCAACGTCTCGGCAGCGCAGTAGAGATAGAGGCCGTGCCCCGCCTCGTCCTGCACCTTGGCGAGCAGGATCGCCTTACGGCGCAGGCTCGGCGCACGGGTGATCCAATTGCCCTCCGGAAGCATGCCGACGATCTCGCTGTGCGCATGCTGCGAAATCTGCCGCACCAGCGTCTTGCGATACGCCTCGGGCATCCAGTCCTTGGGCTCGATAAACTCGTCCGCCGCGACCCGCGCCTCGAAGGCGTCGATGAGATGCTGCGGCTCGGCCTCGCCGATCTGCGTGACCTTGGCGCCCTTGTCCGGGCGGTTTTGCTTGTCGAGTTCGGTTGTATACATACGTCCTAAATAGGCGAAGGAGCGCGCCGGTTCAATTCGTTCCGAAGGCGGTAGGAGTATCTGACGCGATGATGCGAGAATGCCCGAAGTGCCAGTCGATGCAGATCGAGGAGGGATATGTCCCCGACAATGGCTATGGCGCGATCCATGCGCCTGCCTTTCATCCGCGCGCGCCGGACAAGAAATGGTACGGCATCAAACATGACAAGAAGGCCCTGATCCCCATTCGCACATGGCGCTGTACCCGTTGCGGCTATCTGGAGAGCTATGCCAAGGGATGAGGCTATGACCGACACCATCCTTCTCACTCGCGACGCGCATGTCGCAACGATCACGCTCAACCGGCCCGACCGGCTCAACAGCTTTACGGCGGCGATGCACGAGGAGCTTCGTGCGGCGCTCGACAAATGTGCGGATGCGCGGGTGGTCGTGCTGACGGGCGCGGGGCGCGGATTTTGCGCGGGGCAGGATCTCAACGACCGCAAGGTCGCGCCGGGCGAACGCGTCGATCTGGGCGAGACGGTCGAGGCGAGTTGGAATCCGCTGATCCGCCGGCTGGCAGAAATGGAGCAGCCGGTGCTGTGCGCGGTCAATGGCGTGGCAGCGGGTGCGGGGGCAAATATCGCGCTCGCCTGCGACCTGACCTTTGCCGCGACGAGCGCGAAGTTCATCCAGAGCTTTTCCGCGCTGGGACTGATCCCGGATAGCGGGGGAAGCTGGCACTTGCCTCGTCTGGTGGGCCAGCAACGGGCGTTGGGTCTGGCACTGACAGGCGAGCCGATCATGGCAGAAAAGGCGGCCGACTGGGGCCTTATCTGGAAGGCCGTGCCCGACGAAGCGTTGATGGACGAGGTCATGGGGACCGCGCAAAAACTTGCCGCTCTTCCCCCACTTGGTCTCGCCGCGATCAAGAAGCTGATCCGCACCAGCGGGTCACGCACGCTCGACGAAGAACTCGACCTGCAGCGCGACGAGATGCGCCGCCTGGGGTTCACCAAAGATTATGCCGAAGGCGTCGCGGCGTTTCTCGAGAAGCGAAAGCCGACGTTCAAAGGCGAATAAAGTTTGCGCGCTTGCGCTAAGGCGGCTGGTTGCAAGCTTCGGGATGAAGGCTCCGGGGCGCTCCTCTGCGAGGAATGATGCTCCAAGCGCGAGCGCTTCAACCGAACCGACGTGCGCCGCGCGTGAGATGCCGACGAACTGTTTCCGACTTTCGCTCCCACCGGCACGCTCTGGTGCGCGCAAGACAGCCGGATGGCAATCAAAAGCCCAGCATGGCGCCGATCGCCGTCACGCCCGTGTCGAGCGCCTGCGCCAGTCCGACGCCGGTCAGGAGCCCTGCCAGGGCGATCACGATGCGGCTGCCGGCCGACCCCTGCTGTTCGTCCATTCTGGATCCGATTGCTGCTTCTCTGCCTGCCTCCCAGCGGGCGAAGCGGCGGTCGGCGTGGCGCTGCGTCATCATCGCGGCGCGCGCGTCCTTCCGAACGGGCCATTCGTCCGCGGACAGGCTCGATTGCGGTCGGCTGGCCGCGAAGGCACGGCCGTGTGCGATGGCAACGAGCGAGCGCGTCTCTTCCGCCCTGCGGGGGAACGGGCGCTCGTCGTCGGGCAGATCCGCCGCCGGTCGTGTGGCGGGAGTGAAGCGGTGCTGCATGTCCATGGACGACTATGTACGCCAAATGCTCTGCCCTAGCGCGCACAAGCGGGTCCGTTTCGGAGGGAACCGCTTCGCCGGGCGGACGCTTGGCGGGGGTGGCACGCTGGGCTAGGCATCGGCGCGCTGATCGCAATTCCCAGTCCTGAAGGTGATGCCCATGAAGACCCCTGCCCTGCTCAATTATGCAATGGACGGCTGGAAGGAAGGCGCGGGCGATCTGCGCACCATTCCCAGCGCGATCGACGGCAGCGAGGTGGCCCGAACGGGGTCGGACGGGCTCGATTTCGCGGCCATGCTCGATCATGCCCGGAATGTCGGCGGGCCGGCGCTTCGGGCGATGACCTTTCACGAGCGGGCATGGCTTCTGAAGGACCTGGGGCTCGCGCTCATGGAGCGGAAGGAGGAGCTCTACGCGCTCAATCCGCATTCGGGCGCGACGCGCGGGGATGGGTGGATCGATATCGACGGCGGCGCACTGACGATGCTCAGCTATTCCTCGACGGGGCGAAAGAAGCTTCCCGACGCACATGTCTGGCTCGACGGCGAGCAGGAGGCGCTGGCGAAGGAGCCTGGCTTCGTCGGCCAGCACATCATGACGCCCAAGCAGGGCGCGGCGGTGCATATCAACGCCTTCAATTTCCCCGTCTGGGGGATGCTCGAGAAGATGGCGCCGACGCTGCTGGCGGGGATGCCCTGCATCGTGAAGCCCGCGACCGCGACGAGCTATCTGGCCGAAGCGGCGTTCCGGATCCTGATCGAGACGGGAAAGCTGCCCGAGGGCGCGGTGCAGTTGATCGTCGGCGGGGTCGGCGACCTGTTCGAGCATCTCGGCGGGCAGGACGTGGTGAGTTTCACGGGCTCGGCGGCGACCGCAGGCAAGCTCAAGAACCATCCGACGGTGCTGCGCGAAAGCGTGACCTTCGTGGCCGAACAGGATTCATTGAATGCCAGCGTGCTGGGGCCCGATGCGGGGCCGGAATGCGCCGAGTTCGACCTGTTCGTGAGCGAAGTCGCCCGCGAGATGACGGTCAAGGCAGGGCAGAAATGTACCGCGATCCGTCGCGCGCTCGTTCCCGCAGCGCAGTTGGACGCAGTCGAGGCCGCGCTCAAGGAAAAGCTGTCGAGCCTGACGATCGGCGATCCGCGCGAGAAGCAGACGACGCTGGGAGCGCTGGTCTCGTGTAGCCAACGTGAGGACGTCCGCGAAAAGATCGGTGAGCTGGTCGCGGGCGGCGCGCGGATCGTGCATGGCGATCCCGACGCCGAACGGGGCGTTGCGGGAGGGGCGTTTATCGACCCCATCCTGCTGCGCGCGGACGATCCATGGGCGGCCGATGCGGTTCACGATGTCGAGGCGTTCGGGCCGGTGGCGACGATCATGCCCTATCGCGACCTCGACGATGCGATTGCGCTGGCGAACCGCGGAATGGGTAGCCTTGCGCTATCGATGTTCAGCCATGATCCGGTAGCGGCGGGGCAGTTCGTGCGCGGCGCTGCAGCCTTTCACGGGCGGATGCTCGTCATCAACCGCGACAATGCGAAGCTGTCGACCGGGCACGGCTCTCCCCTCCCCGTCCTCGTTCACGGCGGACCGGGACGCGCGGGCGGTTCGGAGGAGATGGGTGGCCTCAGGGGGCTGCACCACTACATGCAGCGCACGGCGATCCAGTCGACGCCCGCGATGATCGCCGCGATTTCGGAGCAATATGTTGCCGGCGCGCCCAAGACCAAAAGCGAAGTCCACCCCTTCCGGCTGACGATGAGCGAGTTGGACCTCGGGCAGACCTTCTTTTCGGACACACGCGAGGTCACCGTCGCGGACATCGAACATTTTGCCGAGTTCACCGGCGACAACTTCTACGCGCACATGGACGAGGAGGCCGCCAAGGCGTCGCCCATCTTCGAGGGGCGCGTGGCGCATGGCTATCTCATCCTGAGCTTTGCGGCAGGACTGTTCGTCGATCCCGATCCGGGTCCCGTGCTGGCGAATACGGGGCTGGAGGATCTGAAGTTTCTCACACCGCTCTACCCGGGCGACACGATGCGCGTGGAGCTGACCGTCAAGTCCAAGTCCATCAAATCCGAAGAAACGGGCGTAGTGAAGTGGGCCGTCGAGGTCTTTAACCAAAGAGACGAAGCCGTCGCGACTTACACACTGTTGACCGAAAACACGCCCTGATCGCGGATCGACTACCGCCTTTCGTCCATTGATTTGGTGAATGCGGCGCGCATCGGCGCGTCCACCAAACAAAGGGAGTTAGTCATATGCAGATCGATCAGATCATGACCAAGAATATCAAAACCGTTTCGCCTTCGTCGAGCGCGAAGGACGCGGCGAGTTTCATGCTGTCGGAAGACACGGGCTTCGTGCCGGTTTGCGACGGGCAGAAGCTGGTCGGGACCATCACCGATCGCGATATCGCCGTGCGCGGCGTCGCGTCGGGCAAGGGTGCCGATTGCAGCGTTTCGGAACTGATGAGCGACAGTCCCGAGTGGGTGTCGGCGACTGACACACTCGAAACGGCTGCGAAGAAGATGAAGGAATGTCAGGTACGCCGTCTACCAGTGATCGGTGCGGACCAGGAACTGGTTGGCGTCATCAGCCTCGGTGACATCGCGCGTGAAACCGGACAGAGCTATGATGAAATGGCGCTCGAAGGCGTGAGCGAGAAGGGTAGTCTGCACCAGCAGAGCTAGATTGCTCGAGCACTTAGCAAAAAGGGCCCGGAGGCAGTGCGCTTCCGGGCCCTTCTTTATTCTCCGATCACTGCGATCAGTTCAGTCTCGTGATCGCCTCGTCGATGAGTTTTGCATCCATCGACTCGTCGGCCTTGGCAGCGATGATCTGTTCGGCAGCGGCTTTGGCAGCCATCGCAGTCTTGGCCTTGAGGTCGGCGACGGCGGCGCGCTGTTCGGAAGCGATTTTGGCTTCGGCCATGGCCTTCTTTCGCTCTACCATGTCCTTGGCGTCGGTTTCCGCCTTGGCGATGATCGCGGCAGCTTCCTCGTCGGCACGAGCGCGGATGGCGGCGGCGTCCTTCTCGGCGGCCTTGGCCTTCCCCTCATATTCGGTGCGCAGCGCCTCGGCTTCCTCGCGAAGCTGTTTGGCTTCGTCGAGCTGCTCGCGGATCGCCGCGATCTTGGCATCAAGGCTCTTGCCGATCGCGGACGGCACTTTCTTCCAGACCATCAGAAGGATGACGAGCGCCATGGCGATCGCGACCCACACGGCGCCATCGGCGAAATAGCTCGTATAGCCTTCCTCGTGCGTCGTGATCGGCAGCTCGGTAATGGGCTCGCCGGGAGGGTTCTGGCTAGCCATGCTGCAGTTCCTTCTTGACCGCGGCGCTGGCGGTACGCTTGTCGACGGTCAGGCCCGATACCTTGGCAATCATCGCCTGCGTCGCTTCGGCGGCAATTGCCTCCAGTTCGGCGAGCGCGGTCTGGCGCTGGGTGATCAGCTCGTCCGCGGCGGCGGCGAGCTTCTTGTCGATATTGGTGTCGGCGCGCTTGACCTTGGCGGCGGTGTTCTTCGCCGCTTCGGCCTTGGCCTCCGCATTGGCCTTCGCGGCCTCGCTACGGGCGGCATCGAGGGAGGCGCGATAGTCCTCCTCGAGCTTGTCCGCCGCGTCCTGCGCATCTTGGGCCTCCTTGAGGTCGGCCGCGATCTTGTCGTCGCGCATGTCGACCGTCTGCTGGATCTTGGGCAACATCCCATAGCCGATGAAGACCAGGATGGCGCCGAAGAATACCGTCAGCCAGAAGATCTGCGACGCGTAGATTTCCGCGATTTGCGCAATTTGCGGCATGAACCGACCTCAATAAGGACCTTGAATGCTTCGACGCTTAGGCGACGAAGAGCAGGATGATCGCGACGACGAACGCGAGCAGGCCGAGAAGTTCGGCGGCGGCGAAGCCGATGAACAGGCGGCCCTGCTGGCTGTCGGCGGCGGCCGGGTTGCGCAGCGCGCTCTCGAGGAACGAGCCGAAGACGTTACCCACGCCGATGGCGGCCATGCCGGCGCCGATGGCGGCGAGACCCGCACCGATCAGTTTTGCAGCTTCTGCGTCCATGATAAAACTCCCAGTTGAAATGTCAGTGATTAGTGAAGATTGATCGCGTCGTTGAGATACAGCGACGTGAGCAGGGCGAAAACATAGGCCTGGATGCCGGCGACAAGGATCTCGAGCATCGAGACGCCGATCATCAAAAGCATCGAGGGAAGGCTGACGACCGCGAGCGTCGCGATGCCGCCCGCCGAACCGTTGATGACGAAGCCCGCGAGAACCTTGAGCAGGATGTGTCCTGCGGTCATGGCCACGAAGAGACGCAGGCCGAGGCTGATCGGGCGGAACAGGAAGCTGAACAGCTCGATGAGGAAGATGAGCGGGATCATCAGCTTGGGCGTGCCGTGGGGCACGAACAGGCTGAAGAAATGCAGGCCGTGTTTGGCGAAGCCGACGATCAGCACTAGCGCGAAGCTGACCACGGCGAGAACGCCGGTAATCGTCAGGTGGCTCGTCACGGTAAAGGCGTGCACGCCAAACAGCGCCGTCGGGAAAAGACCGAGCAGGTTGGCGAACAGGATGAACATGAAGAGCGAGAAGACATAGGGCACGAAGGCGCGACCGTTCTTGCCGATGTTCGTGTCGATCATGTCGGTGATGAAGCCGGTGAAACCTTCGACCGCCATCTGCCAGCGACCCGGGATGAGATCGCGCTTCAAGCCGCCGAGCATGAAGATCGCCAGGACGCCGAGGGTAACCGCCATCCATGCGGCCGAATTGGTGAAGGGAATCTGGTAGCCTGCGATTTCCCAGTTCTCGCCGAACAGGGGATGCACCTCGAACTGGTACATCGGATCGATCTTGCCGCCTTCTGCTTCGCCAGCCACTAGTCGTTCCCGTCTTTGCCGAACCCGCTACCCTGCGTGCTCGAAAACTTGATGATGCTCCAGAAGCCGCCCACGATCCCGAGGATCAGGCCGACCACCAGACCGATGTTGCCCGTGCCCGCGAAGCGATCGACCATCCAGCCGACCAGCCCGCCGCCAAACAAACCGCCGAGGAGATAGGACAGAACCCGCGATCCGGCCGCCTCGTTCTTGTCGGGCGGGGCGCGGTTGGCTCCTGTCCGCTCCGCTTCGCGATCCTGTGCTCGTCGCAGTCGCTCTTCGAGCGAATCGATCCGCGCATCCTCGGGAAGCTTTGGCGCTTGCTTGTCGGGTTCGTCCTTGGACACTCGTTCCTCCCGTAAACCAAGTGCCAGCGTTTCGGGCGAAAGCTGGCACCAGGAGCCGGGGCTTTGAAAAGACAAGCCCGAAAGGCAGCGCCCCTTTATGAACCGAGGCCTCCAGTGTCAACCGCAAGGGGCGGAACAACCGGGTGGTTTTTGCGCTTGCCCTGCATGAGCTTCTTCACCCCTCGCGCGTCCGCATCGCGGACCGCCCTCGTTGCCTCGCTCGCTCTTCTCGTTGCTGCCTGCGGGGACGCGGACGCCAGCGATAGTGCCACGCCCTCCCAACCAGCGCCGTCCGATCCGCCGGTTTCGATCAGCGATCCGCCGGCGCCCGAGGCCAGGCCGACCGCCGTACGGATCGTCGAACAGGATGCGCTCGTCGACTTTACCTACGCATGGCCTGCCGAAGCGACCGCGGTCGACGCGATCGACGAGCGGTTCCGGGAGGAAGCGCGAGCGGCAGAAGCCGACCTTCGCCGTATTGCCGGCGAAGAACGAAAGGCACGTGCCGAGCGGGGCGACGAGTTCAACGGCCTCTTCGGTTCGACCGAGTGGGAAAGCGCGGGTCGCTCCGACCGCCTCCTCAGCCTGCTCGCGAGTGTCTCGAGCTACACCGGCGGGGCGCACCCCAATAGCGGCACGGCCACGCTGCTGTGGGATCTCAAAGCCGGTAAAGAGATTCCAATCCGCCTCCTTTTCGGGAGGAATGCGAAACTGAAAGATGCGCTGAAGGCCCCCTTCTGCGCCCAACTCGAGGAGATGCGGGCTGAGAAGCGCGGGAATGTGAAGGTCGAAGGAATGTTCGGCGAGTGCCCCGACCTCGCGAGCGAAGTCAGCGTGGTGCCGACCGACCGCGACGGCAACGGCAAGTTCGAGCGGTTCACGCTCGTCGCCGACCCTTATGTCGCCGGTCCCTATGCGGAAGGCGAGTATCGCATGGAAATTCCGGTCGACGCGGTGATCTTCTCCGCGCTCGCACCCGAATATGCGGGCAGTTTCGAAAGCGCCGGCTAGGCTTGCGTTCGCGCTTCAGGACTCTATTCCTCATCCCCGCTCGGACATTCCCCCGGAAGCGGTGACGCTTGCGGGCTTGAGCGAGCGAGCGATGAACGACACCGACCCCGCTTCTCCTTCCGGCCACCGCGCGCGGCTGCGCACGCGATTTCTCGAAGAAGGCGAAGACGCCCTCCTCGAGCATGAGTTGGTCGAATATCTTCTGACCGTCACCAATGCGCGCGCCGACACCAAGTCGATGGCCAAGCGGCTGCTCACCCAGTTCGGCGGCTTCGTCCCCCTGCTCGATGCCGATGTCGGCACGCTTCGGGCCGAAGGCGTCAGCGATGCGCAGATCGGTGCGCTCAAGATCGCCGCCGCGACGGCGCGCAAGTTGCTCGAGCAAAAGGCGCGCGAAGACGATATTCTCTCGAGCTGGGACGCGCTCCTCGACTATCTCCATGCCAAGATGGCGTGGCGCGGGACCGAGGAAGTGCGCGCGCTCTTCCTCGACACCAAGAATCGCCTGATCGCCAACGAACGTTTGTGGGAAGGGACGGTCGATGAAAGTGCGGTCCATGTCCGCGAGGTCATGGCAAGGGCGCTCCAGCTCAAGGCGGCCGCGCTGATCCTCGTCCACAATCACCCCTCCGGCGACCCCACGCCCAGCCGCGCCGACAAGGCGATCACCCGTGACCTGGTCGAAGCCGGACGCGTCCTGCGGATCGCGGTCCACGATCACGTCATCGTGGGCGGCGCGCGGCCCCTGAGCTTCCGCCAACAAGGCCTGCTGTGAACAGGGGACGGCACCGCAGAAGGCACTGGTTGTAGGCGTGAAACGAGGCTGCTAGGCGGCGCTGTCCCTCACAGCCCGGAGTCCTCTCATGGTCCCCCGTTACGCCCGCCCGGAAATGACCGCCATCTGGTCGACCGAAAACCGTTATCGCATCTGGTGGGCGATCGAGGTTTTCGCGGCCGAGGCGATGGGCGAGATCGGGATGATCCCCGACGAGGATGCGCGCAAGATTCGCAAGGCATATGACGACGACGTTCTCGGCGAGATCGACGTCCCTGCGATCGACGCGATCGAGGCGGTTACCAAGCATGACGTGATCGCCTTCCTGACCTGGGCAGGCGAAAAGCTGGGGGCCGAACGGCGTTTCCTCCATCAGGGAATGACGAGTTCGGACGTACTCGACACCAGCCTTGCCGTGCAGATGACGCAATCGGCGGACTTGCTGATCGAGGGCATGGAGGCGCTTCTCGATGTCCTCAAGCGCCGCGCCTACGAGCATAAGGCGACCCCCACCATGGGGCGCAGTCACGGCATTCATGCAGAGCCGACGAGCTTCGGCCTCAAGCTTGCCGGTGCCTATGCCGAATTCGATCGCGGTCTGGCGCGGCTGAAGTCCGCAAGTGACGAAATCGCAACCTGCGCGATTTCGGGTGCGGTCGGCACCTTCGCCAACATCGATCCGCGGATCGAGGAGCACGTTGCAAAGGAATTGGGTCTGAGTCCGGAGCCGATTTCGACACAGGTCATCCCCCGCGATCGCCATGCCGAATTCTTCGCGACACTCGCCGTCATTGCCTCGTCCATCGAGCGGGTCGCGGTCGAGGTCCGCCACCTCCAGCGCACCGAGGTGCTCGAGGCGGAAGAGTATTTCTCGCCCGGCCAGAAGGGCTCGAGTGCGATGCCGCACAAGCGCAATCCCGTGCTGACCGAAAATCTCACCGGCCTTGCCCGCATGGTGCGCGCCTATGCGCTTCCCGCGCTCGAGAATGTGGCGCTGTGGCACGAGCGCGATATCTCGCACTCGTCGGTCGAGCGATTCATCGGCCCCGATGCCTGCATTACGCTCGATTTCGCCCTCGCGCGGCTGACCGGGGTGATGGACAAGCTCGTCATTTATCCCGATCGGATGCAGGCGAACCTCGACAAGATGGGGGGTCTCATCCATTCGCAGCGTGTCCTGCTGGCGCTTACCCAGAAAGGCCTCACGCGCGAGGAAAGCTACGCCATCGTCCAGCGCAACGCGATGAAGGTTTGGGACAGCGATGGACAGCTCAAGCTGCTGGAGCTTCTCAAGGCCGACGATGAGGTGGGCGCCCGCATGAGCGATGAAGAACTGGAAGCCCTGTTCGATCTCGACCATCATCTGGCGCGCGTGGACGTCATTTTCGACCGCGTTTTCGGGTCTTGAGCGCGCGCTTCACTCTCAGGGAGGCGACGTCCGAAGCGCACGAGACCCTCGATGCGATGATGGGCTCGCTCGATCTGTCGAACGCGGCAGATTATGCACGCTTCCTGCGCATCCAGGCGGCCGCTCTTCTTCCTTATGAAGCAGCGCTCGATCATGCCGGCGCTGCGCAGACCCTCGCCGACTGGCCGGCGCACCGGCGCGCAGCAAGCCTGCTCGGCGACCTCGATGCGCTCGACATCCCGCTGCCCAAGCCGGTGGCGGTTTCATCCGTCGTGGGAGAGCCCGACGTCCTCGGCACGCTCTATGTTCTCGAAGGGTCGCGGCTCGGCGGGAAATTGCTTGAGCGCCGAGTGCCGGATACGTTGCCGAAGGCGTTTCTCACCCATGAGTCACCCCTTGCATGGCGGGAATTCGTTGCGCTACTTGAACAAAGGTTAGCCAGCCCCGTTGATCGTGCCGTAGCGGTGCAGGCAGCGACGAAAACCTTCGATGCATTTTCCACGGCCGCGCGTGAGTATTTGGGGACGTAATGAACAAGGTCGAAGAGTTTGACGGCCCGGTAGATCTTACCAACTGCGATCGCGAACCGATCCACCAGTTGGGCGCGATTCAGCCGATCGGCTTTCTGCTGGCCTTGTCGCTTGACTGGCAGGTCATGCGTCATTCCGCGAATATCCGCGAGTTTCTCCCCCATGTCCCCGACGACCTTCTTGGCGTGCGGGTCGCGGATTTCTTCTCCGGCGAGGCGATCCATTCGCTACGCAACCGCCTGGCACTCCTTCGCGGTCCCGACGCGATCGAACGCGTGTTCAATATGACGCTCAGCGACAAGGTCGATACCAAGTTCGACGTCGCCGTCCACATGATCGACAACCAGGTGATTCTCGAGGCCGAGCCGGCGAAGGAAAAGGACTATGGCGACGCCACCGGCACGGTGCGATCGATGGTCGGCCGCCTCGACGGTCACGAGGAGATGGCGCGCTTCTTCAACGAAGGGGTGCGCCAGGTTCGCGCCTTGACGGGCTTCGACCGGGTGATGCTCTATCGCTTCGACCGAAGCGGTTCGGGCGAAGTCGTCGCCGAAGCCGCCAAGGGCTCCATCGGCAGTTTCATGGGCCTCAACTATCCGGCCACCGACATCCCCAAACAGGCGCGCGAACTGTACAAACGCTCGCTCCTTCGCGTCATCACCGACGTGAATTCCGCGCCGGTCCCGATCGTGCCCGAGCGCGACCTCGACGATCAACCGCTCGACCTGTCGATGTCGGTGCTCCGCGCGGTCAGTCCGATCCATATCGAATATCTGAAGAACATGGGCGTCGCGGCGAGCATGTCGATAAGCATCATCGTCGAAGGCGAATTGTGGGGGTTGATCGCCTGCCACCATTATTCGCCGCGCTGCCCGTCCTTCGAACGTCGATCGGTCGCCGAGCTGTTTGCCCAGCTATTTTCCATGCGTATCGAATCGCGCGAGCGTCAGGAAGTCATGCATCTGGAACGGCGCGCGCGCGACATGTCCGACCAGTTGCTCGGCGCGATCGCGACCGATGAATCGCTGCTGAGCGACCCGAGCTGGTTCGCCGAGATCATCACGAAGGTCATCCCGGCCGACGGCGTGGCCGTGTGGATCAACGGAAACTATGCCTTCTCCGGACAGACCCCCGACACCGAGCAGTTTGCGCGGATCGTCCGCGCGCTGAACGGGACCGCCTCTGGCCGGGTGTACACGACCGACCATATCGGCAGCCTCGTCGATGACGCCGACCAATATTCCGCGAAGGCGGCAGGCCTTCTGGCCATTCCCATCAGCCGCACACCGCGCGACTATGTCGTGCTGTTTCGCGAGGAACGGATCCGTTCGGTGCGCTGGGCGGGCAATCCGCAGAAACCTGCGAGCTACGGTCCCAACGGGATGCGCCTCCACCCGCGCCAGAGTTTCGAGGAATGGAAAGAGACGGTGGAGGGTCGTTCCAAGCCATTCGTACAGGTCGAACAGCGCATTGCCGAAACGCTCCGCGCGACGCTGATCGAGGTGGTGCTGCGCCTTTCCGACGAGGCAAGTGCCGAGCGCAAGGCCGCGCAGGATCGGCAGGAACTGCTGATCGCCGAGCTTAACCACCGGGTACGGAACATCCTGTCGCTCATCCGTGGCCTCATCCGCCAGTCGAAGCCCGACGAGAGCGTCTCGATCGAGGATTTCGTGCAAATGATCGACGGGCGCATCCACGCACTCGCACGCGCGCACAACCAGATTACCGAAGACCATTGGGGTCCGGCCGGCTTCCAGCAGCTTATCGACGCCGAAGTCGCAGCCTTTCTGGTCAATCAGGCCGACCGCGTGCGGAGCGACGGGCCCGCGGTCCTGCTCAACCCGCAGGCCTATTCTACAATGGCCCTCGTCATCCACGAACTGGTTACGAATTCGGCAAAATATGGGAGCCTTTCGGATTCGGGATCGGTCGATATCCGCTGGCGGATCGATGATGCAGGTCATCTTCAGATCCGCTGGGTCGAACAAGGCGGTCCGACGGTCAAGCCACCCACGCGCAAGGGCTTCGGCACGACGATCATCGAACGGTCGATCCCCTACGATCTGGGGGGCAAGGCGACGATGGAGTACAAGCCGGACGGTCTTGAGGCGACGTTCCTCATTCCGCCGCGTCACCTCACCCGTCATACGGGCGAGGAAGGCAAGCATGCGGTCACGCCGCGCGACGCGAAGCCGTCGTCGAAGGTCGAAGTCGAAACGGATGCCATGTCCAATGAGCGTCTGCTCGAGGACAAGAAGGTTCTGCTCGTGGAAGACAGCCTCATCATCGCCCTCGACGCCGAGGATATTTTACAGCGGCTGGGAGCACGAGAAGTCGTGACCGAAGCGAGTGTCGAGGGAGCTCTCGGGGCGATCGATCTCAACCAGTTCGATTTTGCGATGCTCGACATCAATCTGGGCGATTCGAACAGTTTCCCGATTGCCGACGTGCTTGCCGACAACGGAATAGATTTCGTGTTCGCGACCGGATACGGAGAGCAAGCCTCGATTCCCGAGGAGCATCGTCACCGGATGGTCTTCCAAAAGCCCTATACGATCGCCAATGTCTCCCGCCGACTGAGCGAGCATTTCGGTAAATAGTCCGCTGCGGACGCCGCCTCCGGCGCGCTAGAACATTTCCTTGATGCGACCGAAAAAGCCCTTCGTCGCGGGGCATTCGTCGCCCGTTTCGGTTTCGCGGAACTGACGGAGAAGGTCCTTCTGCTTCTTCGACATCTTCACGGGCGTCTCGACATGGATGCGCGCGACCATGTCGCCGCGACCCTTGGAATTGACGAGACTCATGCCCGCCCCCCGTTTCTGGAGCGTCTCGCCCGACTGGATGCCGGGGGAAATCTTGAACTGAACCTTCTCGCCATCGACGCCGGGCACTTCGACATCGCCGCCGAGCGCCGCTGTCGTAAAGCTGACTGGGACGTCGGCAACGAGCGTCGAGCCCTCGCGCATGAAGAGCGGGTGCCGTTTCATATGGACGAAGAGGTAGAGATCGCCAGCGGGAGCGCCGCGCACCCCCGCCTCACCCTCGCGCGCGACGCGGATGCGGGTCCCTTCGTCGACGCCTGCGGGTATGTTGACCGATAGCTTGCGCTTCTTGAGGACGCGGCCTTCGCCATTGCAGTGCGTGCACGGGTCGGCGACGACCTGCCCGGTGCCCATGCAGCCTGGGCAGCCGCGTTCGACCACGAAGAAGCCCTGCTGCGCACGAACCTTGCCCGCACCGCCGCAAGTTTCGCAGATAACGGGCCTCGACGTCCCGGCAGAGCCATTGCCTTCGCACGGTTCGCAGTCCGCCATCGCTTCGATGGTGATCGTCTTCTTGGTTCCCGCGAAGGCCTCTTCGAGCCCCAGGTCCAGATCGTAGCGCAGATCGGAGCCGCGACCGGGCGCAGGGCGCCGCCCGGCGCGACCGCCGCCGGCCATCTCGCCGAAGATCGAAGAGAAGATGTCGGAAAAGTCGGCTGCGCCGCCACCGCCCCCGAAGGGACCGCCCGCACCGCCGCCGCCATTCTCGAACGCGGCCTTGCCGAAACGATCATAGGCCGCACGCTTCTGCGGATCCTTGAGGACTTCATATGCCTCGCTGATCGCCTTGAAACGCGCTTCCTGATCGGCACACCCCTGATGGCGGTCCGGATGCGATTCCATCGCCGCCTTGCGGTAGGCACGCTTGATCTCGGCGGCATCGGCTCCACGGTCGATACCGAGCAGATCGTAATAGTCGGTGTTGCTCACGAGAAATCCCCACGTCCGCCCGAACCGTAATGACATTCGGCGGGAGACGCTGGGCCCCCCGCCGTGTCATTGGATCGAACGGCGGACATCAGTCCGCTTTTTCGCTGTCGTTCTCGTCTTCGTCGACTTCGCTGAACTCGGCATCGACGACATCGTCGTCGGCGCTCGTGTCGGCAGCGCCGTCGGCCGTATCAGCCTGGGCTTCGGCACCCGCGGCCTGTTCGGCCTGGTAGATCGCCTGACCCAGCTTCATCGCTTCCTGCGCCAGCGCATCGGACTTCGACTTCACCAGTTCGGCGTCATCGCCTTCCAGCGCTTCCTTTGTCTCGCGCAGCTTGTCCTCGATCGCCGATTTGGTTTCGGCATCGACCTTGTCGCCATGCTCTTCGAGCTGCTTTTCGGTCTGGTGCACGAGGCTGTCGGCCTGGTTGCGGACTTCCGCCATCTCGCGGCGCTTCTTGTCCTCGTCGGCAAACTGCTCGGCTTCCTGCACCATCTTCTCGATGTCGTCGTCCGACAGACCGCCCGAGGCCTGGATGCGGATCTGCTGCTCCTTGCCCGTGCCCTTGTCCTTGGCGGACACATTCACGATGCCGTTGGCGTCGATGTCGAAGGTCACCTCGATCTGCGGCACGCCGCGGGGAGCCGCGGGAATGCCGACGAGGTCGAACTGGCCGAGCATCTTGTTGTCGCTCGCCATCTCACGTTCGCCTTGGAAGACCCGGATCGTCACCGCATTCTGGTTGTCGTCCGCGGTCGAGAAAGTCTGAGACTTCTTCGTCGGGATCGTCGTGTTGCGGTCGATCATCTTGGTCATGACCCCGCCGAGCGTCTCGATGCCGAGCGACAGCGGCGTCACGTCCAAGAGAAGCACGTCCTTGACGTCGCCCTGCAGCACGCCCGCCTGGATCGCCGCGCCCATGGCGACGACTTCATCGGGGTTGACGCCCGTGTGCGGCTTCTTGCCGAAGAATTCCTCGACCGTCTCGCGCACCTTGGGCATGCGGGTCATGCCGCCGACGAGCACGACTTCGTCGATCTCGCTGGCCGACACGCCTGCATCCTTCAATGCCTTCTTGCACGGCTCGAGCGTGCGCTTGATGAGGTCGCCCACCAGCTTTTCGAGGTCCGAACGGGTGATCGTTTCCACGAGGTGGAGCGGGGTGGACGAGCCACCTTCCATGCGCGCGGTGATGAAGGGCTGGTTCACTTCGGTCGTCGAGGTCGACGACAGTTCGATCTTCGCCTTCTCGGCCGCTTCCTTGAGGCGCTGCAGCGCGAGGCGGTCCTTGCGAAGGTCGATGCCTTCCTTCTTGTTGAACTGGTCGGCGAGATATTCGACGATCGCGGCGTCGAAATCCTCACCACCGAGGAAGGTGTCGCCATTGGTCGATTTCACTTCGAACACGCCGTCGCCCAGCTCGAGCACCGAAATATCGAAGGTCCCGCCACCAAGGTCGTAGACCGCGATGGTGCTGTTGCCTTCCTGCTTGTCGATACCATAGCCCAACGCCGCCGCGGTCGGCTCGTTGATGATGCGCAGCACTTCGAGACCCGCGATCTGGCCGGCGTCCTTGGTTGCCTGGCGCTGCGCGTCGTTGAAGTAGGCCGGCACGGTGATCACCGCCTGGCTGACCGTCTCGCCGAGATACGCCTCGGCGGTTTCCTTCATCTTTTGGAGGATGAAGGCTGAAATCTGCGAGGGCGAGAAATCCTTGTCGCCCGCTTTCACCCAGGCATCGCCGTTCGAACCCTTGACGATCTCGTAGGGCACCAACTCGGTGTCCTTCTTCGTCACGGGGTCGTCGAACCGGCGGCCGATCAGGCGCTTGACCGCGAACACGGTGTTGTCGGGGTTGGTCACCGCCTGGCGCTTGGCCGGCTGGCCGACGAGGCGCTCGCCGTCCTTGGTGAAGGCGACGATCGACGGCGTCGTGCGCGCGCCTTCCGAATTCTCGATGACCTTGGGCTTGCCGCCTTCCATGACGGCGACACAGCTGTTGGTGGTCCCAAGGTCGATGCCGATAACTTTGGCCATGTATACTTCCCTCTCTTCTCGGGTCCCCCGTGGCTCCGCACGGCTGCGGCCCCGAAATTGAACTTCGGCAGGCGATATAGGTGGCCCAAAAGAGGCATCAAGGGCGGCGGCCAGGATCGCTCGCCATCGAGAGGTCCTCGGCCGCAATTGCGAAAATGGTTAACTTGTGATAAATCCGGAGGGTCAGCTAGACGCTGTGCCACCAACATTTGATGACCCGCCTAGCCGACTGCCTTTCAAGCCAAAGGGAGACGGCACATGACCGAGTATGGTAGGCTTATCGCTTATAATGACGACCATCACGCTGGTGTGATCGAGGCCGAAGACGACGGTGCCGAAGTCATCGTCGACCGAAACGATCTGAAGGAAATCGGTCAGACCGACCTCAAACGACACTGCCGCGTGGCGTTCGATCGCGAAGAGCAGGACGATGGGCATCTCCATGCCAAGGACGTGACGATGCTCCAGCCGATCGGGGCCGGACCAACGCATCGCCACATTTGCGATAAGCGTTGGAACCGCACGCTCGTCTCCTATTGACGCTTCGTCGACCGGGCTCGTGGCTCCATGTCGAGCCGACGCGCTACCGGACGCATTGCCGCGCCAACAGCCGAACGCTAGGCGCGCCCTAGGGCATCGCCATCCCGCCGTTCACGTGCAGCGTCTGGCCGGTGATGTAACTGGCCTCATCGCTGGCGAGATAGGCCACCGCTGCGCCGATATCGGCACCCGCACCCATGCTGCCCATCGGGATCCGCGAAAGAATCGCCTCGCGCTGCTTGTCGTCGAGCGCATCCGTCATGGCGCTGGCCATGAAGCCCGGCGCCACGCAATTCACGGTGATGTTCCGGCTCGCAACTTCCTGCGCCAGCGCCTTCGACATGCCGACGAGACCCGCTTTCGCTGCGACATAATTCATCTGACCCGGATTGCCTGTCTCGCCGACGACCGAGGAGATATTCACGATCCGTCCGCCGCGCGCGCGCATCATCGGCTTGACCGCCGCGCGCATCAGCCGGAACGCGGCCTCGAGGTTGACCTTGATGACCGCATCCCACTCCTCGTCCTTCATCCGCATCGCGAGATTGTCGCGCGTGATCCCGGCATTGTTGACGAGGATATCGAGCTTGCCGAGCTGCTCGACCGCGGCGGGGACGAGGCCGTCCACGCTCTCGCCGTTCGACAGGTCGGCGACCAGAGTGACGTGATCACCACCGAGATCCGCCGCGAAGGCGTCGAGCTTCTCCTGGTTGGAGCCGGACAGCGCCAGACGCGCGCCCTGCGCGGCCAGCGCTTTTGAAATCTCGCTGCCGAGGCCGCCGGAGGCGCCAGTGACGAGAGCGGTTTTGCCTTCGAGTGAGAACATCAGACTTCCTTCGCAAATGCTTCGATGTCGGCCATCGAGACGAGGCTGACGGTTTCCACGTCGCCCAACGTCTTCTTGACCATCGGCGAGAGGACTTTCCCCCCAACTTCGACGAAGCGGGTCACGCCGGCCTCGCCCATCGCCAGCACGCACTCGCGCCAGCGGACGCGGCCGGTGATCTGTTCGACGAGATGTCGCTCGAGCGTCGCCGCATCGCGCGCCGCGCTGGCAGAGACGTTCTGCATGACGGGGATGCTGGCATCCGAGGGTCCGTTCACCGCGAACGCTTCGGCCATCCGATCCTGCGCGGGCATCATCAGCGCGCAATGGAAGGGCGCCGACACGGGCAGCAGGATCGCGCGCTTGGCGCCCATGTCCTTGGCCAGCCTGACCAGCCGCTCGATCGCCGCCTTGTGGCCCGAGACGACCACTTGCCCCGGATCGTTGTCGTTGGCGACCGTGCAGACTTCGCCTTCCTCGGCAGCCGCTTCGGCAATTTCGGACGCGCGCGTCACGTCGACGCCGAGGAGCGCCGCCATCGCCCCCTCGCCCACCGGCACCGCCGCCTGCATCGCATCGCCACGAATGCGCAGGAGCTTCGCCGTAGTGGCGAGATCGAAACCGCCCGCAGCAAAAACTGCGCTATATTCGCCGAGGCTGTGGCCTGCGACGAAGCTCGCCTTGTCGGCGACATTCACGCCCAAGGTCCGCAGCACCGCAATCGAATGCGCCATGATGGCAGGCTGCGCATTGGCGGTCAGCGTCAGTTCGTCCTCGGGGCCCTCGCGCATCAGCTTCGCGAGGTCCTGCCCCAAAGCGTCGTTCACTTCCTCGAAGGTGTCGCGTGCGACGGCGCTGGCACCGGCGAGTTCGCTCCCCATGCCGACCTTCTGGCTCCCCTGACCGGGAAAAATATAGGCGTCCATAAACATGCTCTCCTGTCGTGCCCGTCGCCTAAATCCTGCCGTCCCGCGACGCAAGGCAGGCCGTTCGTCGAAAGTATAAGTTTCAGAATGGAACCTTTAACCGTCGCGTCGATTGAGCAGCGACCCCATGGCCGCGGAAGCCGAAGTTTGGTTTCGTCAGTCGGCTGAATTTTAGGACTAACTTATTATGATGAAAAAGATTTTGCTCAGCTGCGGCGCTGCGCTCGCGATGGCTTCGACCCCCGCTCTCGCGCAGGACGCCGCCTCGGGTCCCGACATCTACGTCGGCGGCCAGGTCGGTTATCACCAGATCGACGAGATCGATTTCAACGAGATCGGCATCGACGCGCAGACCGACATCGACAGCGTCATCTACGGCGCCTTCGGTGGCGTGACCATTCCTTCCGACAGCGGCATCCAGTTCGGCGTCGAGGGCAACTACATGTTCGGTGACGATGCGATCGATCGCGAATATGGCGTCGCCGCGCTCGTCGGCAGCAACATCGGCACCAACAGCCGGATCTTCGCCAAGGGTGGGTATCAGTGGGTCGATTTCGACGTCACCGACATCGCGCTGGAATCGGCCGATGATCTCGGCATCGTCGGCGCCGATCGCGACCTCTTCGTTGGCGACGTGGAAAGCTATCTCGACGGCGACGACATCGGCAGTGGTTATCTCCTCGGCGTCGGTGCCGACATCGGCGTCGGCCCGGGCTTCCTGCGCGTGGGCGTCGATACGATCGAGTTCGACACCGTACGAGCCACCGCGGGCTTCGGCTTGAAGTTCTAAGCGGCTTGGCGAGCGGCCCGCTCCGGCGGGTCGCTTCGCTTCATGAAAAAAGGGGCCGGCGGCGTAGTGCCACCGGCCCCTTTTTGTTTGTTTTCTGTCGGGGCGATCAGCGAAGGATCATGCCGCCATCGACGACATATTCGCTACCGTTCACGTAGGAAGCGTCGTCCGACAGCAAGAAGGTCGTCACCGCCGCGACTTCCTCGGGATTGCCGAACCGACCCAATGCGACCTGCTGCTTGATGCGCTTGGCCATTTCCTTCTTGTCTTCCTCGTCCATGCCGCCCGATTCCTCGGCGAACTTGGCCATGAAGCCCGTGTCGATCGGCCCGGGCGCCACAGAGTTCACGCGGATCTTGCGCTCACCCAGTTCCTTCGCCCAGCTGCGCGCGAGTGCCGAAACGCTGGCCTTCGTCGCGCCATAGACGCCGCCGCCCGGCATCCCGCTATGGGTGGCCACGCTGCCCGTGAGCAACACCGCCCCGCCGTCCTTCACATGCTCGGCAAGCTGCGCCATTTGCAGTACAGGACCGCGCACGTTCGTATTCATCATGCGGTCGAAGGTTTCCTGCTCGGTTTCGCCCGCCGGCGTGCGCCCGCCGTAGCCCGCGTTGAGATAGAGGCCGTCAACCTGGCCCATCTGGTCCTTGACCTTGGATGCGAGTTCCTTGGCGGCCTCGGGGTCCGACGCGTCGTTGCGAAGCACGAGGCTTCCCGACGGAAGTTCGCGCCCTGCCTGGTCGAGATGGTCCTGGCTATGTCCGGTAACCGCGACCTCGCCGCCCTCTTCGACGATCCGCTTGGCGGTCGCCAGACCGATACCGTTGGTGCCGCCGGTGATGAGGATGCGTTTGCCCTCGAAGCGATTGCTCATGAATTTTCTCCGTGATTGGTGGGTTCCAATCCGCAACGGAGTTTCGCGCGACGCCGTTCCGGCGATTCGCATTTGATCAGGCAGACCGTTCGAATGCTGCGTGGACGGCCGCAGGGCGCAACAGAACGATCCGTGCTCGCGTGGCGCGCTGGAGAAGCATCGGAAGCAGGTTCACGAGGACGTTGCCCACCAGGAGCCCGATCGCCCACGCCGGCCAGCCTCCGATCCAGCCTGCGATGCTGGAACCGACACCGAACCACCAGAAGCCGTGATGCGCCCGTTCGGAGGTGAAGCTGCGCCGCGCCGCCGCCTCCAACGCATCAGCGCCGACATGGACGCGATAGCCCGGAAAACGCGCACGGACCTTGCGGTTGATGCGATCCCCATCGGTAATGATGGCGCGGAGCCGATCCGCCCCTAATAGCCGATAGAGCCGATGTTCCACACAAAGCGAGCGTGGCACGTACCAGCCCCGCGGAAGCAATGCGACCGCGAAGCCCATCGCGATCGCCAGCGCGAGCAGCGGTGTGACGCTTGCCTCGAACGGCGGCGCATCGGCCGACCGCATTCCGTAGGCGCGGAGCCAGAAAAGGATGAGAATGCCCAGCCATGCGCCGAAAAGGCCGTGCGGCAATGCGTTGAGCTTTCCTGCATAGGCTTCGGCGGCCTCGCGCCTCTCGTCCGGAATTTCGGCCATCGAACGGTATCCCCCCAGTGCCTTCGCCCTTGCCATCGCTTCCCTTTTCGGGCAAGTGCGCCCTCGACCGGACGGGGCTGCCCGCTTCCGGCCATAACGTATGACGACAGCCGGAGGGGTGGTGCGCATGGTGCGGCCATCAGCGATCGGCCAACATGTGAGAAAATGATATGGCTCTTTACGAGCATATCTTCCTCGCGCGTCAGGACCTTGCGCAAGCGCAGGTCGACACGCTGACCGAGGAAGCGTCCAAGATCATCACCGACAATGACGGCAAGGTGGTCGAGACGGAAAACTGGGGCGTCAAGTCCCTCGCCTACAAGATCCAGAAGAACCGCAAGGCGCATTTCGTGATGCTTCGCCTGGACACGCCGCCGGCCGCGATCGCCGAGCTCGAGCGCCAGACCCGCATCAACGAAGATGTCGTTCGCTACATGACCATCCGCGTCGACGAGCATGAAGAAGGCCCGTCCGCGATGATGCGCAAGAACGAACGCTCCGAGCGCAAGAAGAAGGAGCGCAGCTAATGGCCCGTCCGTTTTTCCGTCGCCGCAAGTCCTGCCCCTTCTCGGGCAACGACGCGCCCGTCATCGATTACAAGGACGTCCGCCTGCTGCAGGGCTTCGTGTCCGAGCGCGGCAAGATCGTCCCCAGCCGTATCACCGCCGTCAGCGCCAAGAAGCAGCGCGAACTCGCCAAGGCGATCAAGCGCGCGCGTCACATCGGCCTGATGCCGTACGTCGTTAAGTAAGGAGAACTGATATGGACGTGATCCTGCTTGAACGCGTCGAGAAGCTCGGCGCCATCGGCGACGTCGTTACCGTCAAGAACGGTTATGCGCGCAACTATCTGCTTCCCAACAAGAAGGCCCTTCGCGCCAATGCCGCGAACAAGGCCGTCTTCGAGGCGAACCGCGAGCGCATCGAAAAGGAAAATGCCGAGAAGCGCGATGTCGCTGCGGACGAAGGCAAGAAGATGGACGGCACCGAACTGGTGATGATCCGTCAGGCTTCGAACACCGGCCAGCTCTACGGCTCGGTCGCCACCCGCGACGTCGTTTCCGGCATGGACGAGAAGGGCTTCAAGGTCGAGAAGAGCCAGGTTCAGCTCGTTCGCCCGATCAAGGCCATCGGCATGCATGACGTCAATATCGTCCTGCACCCCGAAGTGACTGTGGTCGTGAAGGCGAATGTCGCGCGTAGCCCGGAAGAAGCCGAGCTGCAGAGCCAGGGCATCGACATCATCCAGCAGATGTACGAGGAAGAGCAGGCAGAACTGCGCTCGACCGCGATCGAAGCTGGCGTGGACGAAGAAGCCGTTCTCGAGCCGGGCGAAGTCGTCAACGAGGAAGGCGAGATCGAAGTCGCCGAGGGTGTCGAGGAACATCCCCTCAAGGGCACCGCCGACGAGCTTCCTACCGAGGAAGAAGTCGCCGAAGCGACGGGCGAGGAAGACACCGCCGAAGACAAGAGCGAAGAAGAGTAAGCCCCTCTTTTCTCATGGCTTATCGAATTGGGCCGCTCGGGAAACCGGGCGGCTCTTTTCGTATCGGCTTGGAACGCCTCCCCCGCCCCTCCCGTTGGTAGGGCAAGAAGGAGACAATTGATGAGCGATACCAAGGACAACAGCCGGCTCGAGAAAGACCCCAAGCCCGAAAGCTATTCGGAAAAGGCGCGCATCGAAGCGATGGACAGCGACAATTTCGACCCTGTGAAATATCAGGAAAAAGGACAGGGCAAGCCCGAAAAGGGCCTCAAGGCGAACCTTGAAGAAGAAGAATAGGCTCTTCTGAAGACCCGATTAAGGGGCGGCGACCGGACTGCGGTTGCCGCCCTTTTCTTATGCCGCGCCCAACCGTCCCGCGACCTTGTGACCGATCTTGGCGAAGAAGCCCTGCTCGTGCGCGATCGAGTTGGCAAAGGAGGGACGCGAAGCCATCGCCTTTGTCCACGCATCCAGACGCGGATAGGCAGTCCAGTCGATCGCCGCATTGGCATGGTCGAGATTGACGAAGGGGCTGGCGACGGCGAGATCGGCGATCGTCAGCGTGTTACCGATCAGAAAGCCGTCGACGTCAGGCACGCGCTCTTCGAGAAAGTCCAAGACGCGAGGCAGATCCTCGGCCTCGGCGCGGTCGGCCATTGCCGCGTCGCCCTCGCGCTTCAGGAAGAGCGGCGCGACGATGCGGTTGAAGAACAGCTTGCGCCCGACTGCGAACAATTCGGTATCGCCATATTCGTCCCACCATACCGCACGCCCGCGCGCCTGCGGGTCGGCGGGGAGCAAGGCGGGGCCGTCGTATCGGGCGTCGAGATAATGGAGGATCGCGCTGGAATCGGCGAGGCCATAGTCACCATCGAGGATCGCGGGCATCTTGCCGAGCGGGCTTGCACGTCGAAAATCAGGGTCGGGGTCCTGGAAGCCGACTGTCTTCAGCTTGAAGTCGACGCCTTTCTCGATCGCGCCGGCAATTACCTTGCGCACGAATGGCGACATGCTCGCCCCGAAGATGGTGATCTGGCTCATTTTACTCGCTCGCTGCTGTATCGCGTACCGTCTTTACGAGCATAACCTTCTGCGTCGAAGATCATGTCGATATCGGAATACTCCCCAGCATCTTCCTCGCGGCTGCCTGCACTAATCGCAACGAAGAAACAGGGGCTGTCCGATCGATTGTGGAGGCGATGGCCGTTCGGGACGCCGGCGGGAAAGGCTAGCACGTCGCCCGGGCCGACCGGCGTCTCCCCCTCATCGTCTATCAACACGGCCGAACCTTCCAGAAACACGACTATTTCGTCCTGCACCGCGTGCCAATGACGCTGCGAGGAATAGGCACCGGGGTCGAGCCGGACATGACTGGCGCCAAGCTTCTTCAGCCCGGTCACCGGCGCGAGGCGCTTGTACCAGCGCCCTTCAACGTCGGCGTCGAAAGGCGGCGGATAGCCCGTCGCATTGGTCGCCTCGATGGCGTCGAGATCGATCTTGGGCATGTCGGGCTCCTATGGCGCGCTACTCGATGCGGTAATAAGCCGCGACGCGGTCGAGGGCCAGCGTGAGGACGAGTTTGCCCGAGCGGGCGGGCCAGCCAAGCGCGGTTTCGGCCTCCCGCATCCCCTCGCCCGCACAGACGACGCGCCAGAGAATGTCGGACAGACCCGGGCCCGCATGATCGATCGCTGCCTCGAAGCGCGCCTTGGCATCGAGCTGCGCGCCCGTGAGATCGGGCGCGGACGAACCGCCGCCGCGGCTTCGGGAAACGGGAGCGGCGTCCCACGCCATGGTCGTGCGCTGCGACAGTTGCGCGCGCTCGTAATCGTTGCGCAGTCGCTCCCCCGCCAGATAGTGCCGCTCCTCGATATGACCGCGCGACCGCAGCCAACCGAGGGGACTTTCGAGGCGGTTGACGGTCACGCTCCGCCGCGAAGGCTTGCCGCCTACGGTGTCGCCGTGGATACCGACCTCTTCGAGCAATCGGGGGTCTGCCAACTTCGCCCGCTTCTCCGTCTGTGTTGCCCTACACTCACCCATCTGCATCTCCTCACCTGATCCGAATCAACCAAAAAGGCTCTTGCCATGTCGGCACGGCTGTAGGACAGAGAAAAACCGATATGGTTCAAGGGAGGGAAGAATGCAGTCACGGATCCGCGATGTCCGCCGCGCCAAGGGCCTGACTTTGGCCGAAGTCGCCGAGCGCTGCGACCCGCCGACGACCGCGCAGACGATCGGCCGCCTCGAAACCGGAACGCGCACGCTGTCGCTCGGCTGGGTCAATCGCATCGCGAGTGCGCTGGGCGTCGACAGCAGCGAACTGGTCGCGCATGCCGACGTGCAGGACGCCGGCGTCGACGCGCTACTCGACGGCAACGGAACCGCCAAGGCACCCACTCGGCGCACGCTCGCCCTGCCTCCGCAGCCGCGTGACGACACGGTGGTGGTGCGCGTGGTCGCCGGCGTGGGTGACTATCGGGCGGGCGACGACATCTGGTGCAAACGGCTGGAGTCCGACGCGATCGGCGCGGCGATGAACCGCGACGTTCTCGTCCCGCGACCTGCCGGGCGCTACCTGTTCGGGCGACTGATCGACCGGCAGGACGGCCAGCTCCTCATCCTCCCCCCCGGCCCCGGCAGCCGCCAGAGCGTGGTCAAGGACCCGGCATGGGTCGCCGTCGCCGAAACGCTCGTGCGGACGCTGTAGACACGATGCAGGGGGTACAGGGGCAGAAGTCCGAACGCCCGATCCTTATCGTCGGCGCGGCGCTGATCGCGCTTGCGTTCGTCGCGCGGCCGGCGTTGGAGGAACCCTATTGGCACCAGAGCTGGTGGGTGAACTGGAGTTGGCTCGACCAGTTCGCGCGGCAGGTTTTCGCGGGGGATCTTTATCCCCGCTGGCTCAATGAAAGCCATGGCGGGCTGGGCGCACCGAGCTTCTATTATTATCCACCCCTCGCCTTCTTCCTCGCCTTGCCACTCAAGGCAGGGGGGTTGTCGACCGACCAGGCGCTCGTCGGTGTCAATGCGCTGGTTGTCTTTCTCGCGGCCTTGTGCGCTCATGCTTGGTTCCGTGCGGCAGGGCGGCGGGCGCTGCTTCCCGCTTTGCTTTATGCAAGTGCCCCCTTCTTCGCCTTCGACATCCTGTTTCGCGGCGCATTGGCCGAATTGCTGGCTTATGCGGTTCTACCGCTCGTGGGGCTCGGCATTTTGCGCACGCACCGAGACGGTGATCTCGTGACGGGCGCGGTCGCGGTGGCCTTACTGCTGTTCAGCCACCTCCTGATCGCGATGCTGGCGATCCTGTTTCTCGCCATCCCCTATGCGTTGTCGCTGAGCCGTGCGCCGCGCGATGTGATGCGCATGATCGCGCCGTTCGTCGTCGGCCTGTTGATCGCGGCGGTCTTCGTCGTGCCCGCCATTGCGCTCGAGGGCGAGCGGAGCACGCAGGTCTTGTGGGGGCGCACGTACTTCAGTCCGGCCTATTGGAACCTCGTTTTTCGCGAAAAAGGGCCGTTCATCGCGCCGCTGCTCGGCATCATCACCCTGTCGGGCGTCAGCGCACTTGCGATGTTCTGGATGACACGGTCGTGGACGAGCGCGTTGGCGCTCGTCGTGGCAATCGCCTCGAGCGGGATCGTGCCGCTATTCGACGTGCCGCTGCTCGACCGCGTGCAATTTCCGTTTCGCGCGGCGGGCTTCGTGCCGCTCTGGCTGTGTTTCTCGCTCGCGGTCGCCGACAAGGCGGGACCCAAGCTAGTCGCAGCGGCCGCGCTCGGGCATTTCATGCTGCCCGTGCTGGCGGTGGTTGACACGCGCGAAAAGACGCTCCCGCGCGACTTCGTGATCGATAACCATGCCGATGTGGTGGAGATGCTGCCCCCCGGTACAATCAAGCCCGGCTGGAGCGGAAACGGGCGCTACGATGCGGTTGCGGTGCGGCGCTTTGCCGAGGCCGATGCGCAGGTGGCGCCGCGTTACTGGTTTCCCATTTGGCAGAGTGTTTGCGACGGCAGGCGCGCGCCGGCGGTGAAGGACGACAGCGGACTCATCCGACTGCCCGCCGCCGACTGCACGATCGAACGGCGCACTCTTGGCGTAGAGTGGCTTTCGTGGGGGCTCACGCTGCTCGGTCTAGTGCTGCTGCTCATCGCTTGGCGCTGGCGACGGCACCTTACTCGTCGAGGGTGAAACGGGCCCGACCCGCCTCGCCAAGCGGACCGAGCCGGTCGGTATGGGCATCGCCATAGCTCCAGCCGCGATACGCCTCATCGCGCAGGCGATCGAAGCGGATCTGGAGCAGCGTGAAGAGGCCTGCGCAGAAAAGCCCGACGGAAATCCAGCCAACATATTCAGGCGTGATGAAGAGCTTCAGCACCGCCGTCACGGGGATCAACGGAAAGCCTCCTAGCAGTGCGTAGATGAGGACAGTCGCCATCACCTTCCTGAAGCTCTCCTCGACATAGTCCTTTCGGTCCGCAGCGGTGACCGCGATCGGCGGGCCGAGGCGGTCGTTGACGAACAACAGACGGTCGCCCTCGCGGGTGAACTGCGCTTCGAGACGGTTCTTGATATAAGCGATCGCGCCGGCTGCGTTCATGACCATCATCTTGCTCCTTCCGGCAAGAAGCCTACCGCCGAAGCGTTAAGATCTGGGATGCGCAGCGCGCCTGGTGGGCGGTGACGGGCTCGAACCGCCGACCCTCTCGGTGTAAACGAGATGCTCTACCAACTGAGCTAACCGCCCAGACGCGCCGAGGCTCCTGCCCCAGATAGCACCCACGATCAAGTCGCCTTGCGACGTTCCGGCGCCATCAGAAGAAGAATGATGAGAGCACTCGACGCCCCGTAGATGAACGCGCCGTTCATCGCGTTGCCGCCCGCCTCATACTGCCACATCTGCGCGCCCGCACTGGCGAGACAAAGAAAGAGGCCGAACCAGCACAAAACCAACAGGCCAAGACCGCTCGCTGCCACATCGCGCATCTTCTCGCGCCGTTCGGGCTGCTCGTCTCGCGCCGTCAGCATACCCGCGGCGCCTCCGATCGCGATCGCTCCGCCGACGATCTCGAGGAATACGATCCCGATCAGAACGACAATTATCAGCCATGGGGACTCGACGGCCGGGACTAGCGACTGGGAATATATCGCGTTTTGCGATTGGCCGAGAACGAGCCCGACGAATCCCGCCGCAGCCTCGAAGTTCAATATGTTGTGAATACCGTACAGAAGCCCCTGCAGCCCTCCGAACAACACGATCATTGGCTTGATATAGATTGAAAACATGGATTGCCCCCTTGCAATGGATCAATCCTGACATTGCGTCATAGTCGGCGCAAGGGGCCCGTTCAGATGGCGAGACGCGGAGCGAGTTTGGCGAAGTAGGCGCGTAGCGCACTGCTGGCCTGCTGAGAAAATTCGACAAAGACACGGCGGCCGTCGTGGGGATCGGAGCGGCGCAGGAAGATTTTCTTGTCGGTCAAGGTCTTCATCCAGCGCAGCGCGGTCGTCGGCGGGACGGCGGCCGCCATGCAGAGCGAACTGACCGGAACGCGATGCTGCGCAACCTCGGCAGCGAGAAGGTCGAGCATCATGTCCCATGCGGGATCGTGAAACAGATCGGCATCGAAATAGTCGGCGCGAAGACGTCGCGCGCGGATCAGCGAGCGGACAGTCTCGACATCGAGATCGGCATCGGGATCGGCGGGCGTGACCGGTCCCTGCGGCGCGGGACCGGCCTGGTACCCCCCGTCGCTCATCCGCGCGAGCGCGGCGGCAATCCGTTGGACTTCATCGGACAAGCGGCGCAAGGCTTCCGGATCATTCGCGCCTGCCTCCGCAGCACGCGCACCCTCGGCGCCCTGCGCGGCGAGCATCGACAGCGCGCTCGCCCGCGTGACCTCGTCAGGAGCGACGACGAGATCGACGTGATTGCCGACGACCGAACTGACGGGGTCGAGCAGCGCGGCGGGCATGGCGATCGTGCTTGCGAATTCACCGCTGTCGGAACGGGCGTCGAAGGCCATCAGCCAATGGTCGAGTGCCGTGCCCGGATCCTCGTCCAGCTCGATCCAGACAGGACGGTGGCCAAGCTTGTCGACGGTAATATCCTGCCAGCGATGCCGGTCGACGACTTCGATCCCGAGGCGCTCGATGAACGCGCCGACCCGCGCGAGTTGATCGTCACTGTCGGCGACGAGGTCGATCGCGGGCGGTAGCAGCGGCTCGGTGCCCGCCGCGAAACTGGATTGCCGGTTCATGGTAACGCTCGTCCCCCACATTACTTAGGCAGCCGGCGGGCCATGCCCGACCGGACCGTACAAGGTTCCGAGCGACGCAGACGCTAGCGCCGCAGGGCACGCATCGCCAGTCCTAATCCCGATCGATCCGGATCGGACTAGTGTGAAACTCTTGGTGAATCCTCTTTCGGCTAGAGTCTGGTCATGCCGCAGAAGCCACAGACCGCCCGGCGCGCCGTGGAACGCGCTCGCCGCCTCGCCGACCTCGATGCCGTTCTCGGCAAATGTCGGACGTTGCTCCAGCGTGCCGAGGGGGGCGACAAGGTCATCATGCTTCTCGAGCGGATCGAGCGGGCGCAGCGTGAGGTCGACCGCCTACGCGGCCTGGGGACGTCACGTCCGGTCGAACCCGCAACACAGCAGGCCCTCACGCGCCAGTTGGCGCACTGGACGGAAAACGTCCGAGAAACGATCGCTCAGGAGCCAGGCGGGTCGAAATAGGCTTCAATCGGCACTTGGCCCGGGCGCGTCGCCGCGAGAAAGCCGGGGTTGAAAAACTTGCGCTTCCCATAAGCGAGCGGCCGTCCGTCAGGGCCATCGACCTGCCCGCCCGCAGCCGACAGGATGGCATGGCCCGCCGCCGTGTCCCATTCGCAGGTTGGCGACAGTCGGGGATAGATGTCGGCGCGACCCTCGGCGAGAAGGCAGAATTTGAGGCTCGAGCCGATCCCGGTCCGCTGGAAGCCCGATCGCATTGTCGCCTCGAGGTAGGCGAGGGTCGATGCGCTTAGATGCGATTTGGACGTCACGGCGACGGGCAAATCGGGCCATGCGCGCACCGCCATGGCATCGCGGCCACCTTCCGTCTCGCGCCATGCCCCCTGCCCCACACGCCCGGCAAACAATTGTCCCGTTGCGGGCACCTGGATGACACCGAGGGTCGGCACGCCTTGCTCGATCAGTCCGATGTTGACCGTATAATCATCCCCGCCACGCACGAATTCCTTCGTTCCGTCGAGCGGATCGACGAGAAAGAATGTGTCGCCATGCGCGGGAATGTGGCCGGCTGCCGCCTGCTCCTCGGCAATGACGGGAACGCCCGGTGCGTGTCGGCCCAGCGCGTCGAGGATAACGGCCTCGGCCGCGCGGTCGGCGCGGGTGACGGGGCTGTCGTCGCCCTTGCGCTCGACATCGAACCCTTCGCGGACCACGCGCAGGATCGCATCAGCAGCCTCGCGAGCGGCGGCGGCAAGCTGGTCGGCAAGAGTGGCGTTGGCGATCAAATCCGTGTGTCCTGAGGTTGTCGAACGACCGCCCTGTTTGGCAGTCGACGGGAGAGCGGTCCTTCGACTTCGCTCAGAACGAACGAAGATGGGGTCGCTTAACGCGGCGCCATGCGGATGCCGCCGTCGAGGCGAATGCTTTCGGCGTTCAAATATGTCGTCTGCGCGATGAAGGCGGCGAGTTCGGCATATTCCTCCGCCGTGCCGAGCCGTTTGGGGAACGGCACCTGTTCGGCCAGCGCGGTCTGAACCTTGTCCGGCATCATCGCGACCATCGGGGTCTTGAACACGCCCGGAAGGATGGTGTTGACGCGGATACCGTCGCCCATGAGGTCGCGCGCGATGGGAAGCGCCATGGCGAGCACGCCGCCCTTGGAAGCGCTATACGCCGCCTGCCCGATCTGCCCGTCTTCTGCGGCCACGGACGCAGTATTGATGATGCAGCCGCGCTCGCCATCGTCGAGCGGGTCGAGGCCGACCATGCCGTGCGCCGAATGGGCGATGCAGCGGAACGAGCCGATGAGGTTGATGTTGATGGCCAGCTCGAACTGGATCATCGGATAGAGCGTCCGCTCCTCGGTTTCCTTGTTCTTGCCGACCGTCTTGGCGGCGTTGGCGACGCCCGCGCAATTGACGAGGATCCGCTCCTGACCGTTGGCGGCGCGTGCTTTCTCGAACCCGGCTTTCACGGCGTCGTCGCTGGTGACGTCCACATCGCAGAAGGTCCCGCCGATGTCGGACGCGACCTTCTCGCCCGCATCGCCGTTGCGGTCGAAGATGGCGACCTTCGCGCCCATCGACGACAATTTGCGGGCGGTGGCTTCACCGAGACCCGACGCGCCGCCTGTAACGACTGCTGCTACTCCATCGACGTTCATTCGCTTTTCTCCACTGTTGCGAGCAGCGTGTCGACAGCGACCTGCTGCCCTGCGCTTGCGTTCAATTCGGTGACCGTCCCATCAAAGGGTGCGGTCAGTGCATGTTCCATCTTCATCGCTTCGAGCGTGAGAAGCCGGTCGCCTGCCGCGACGGACTGGCCCTCTTCAACCGCGACGCTCGTCACCTTGCCCGGCATCGGCGCGACGATGGCGCCGTCGCCTGCTGCCGCACCCGCGCCGGGGCGTGTCGTCAGCGCGAATTCGAACGCATTGCCCGCCGAGAACAGCACGACCCGCTCGTCATCGCGGAAACCCGAAGCGGGGAGCGTAATGCCCTCGTCTGCGAGGTCGATCGTTCGCGTCTCACCGTCATGGCCCAGCGCCACCGCGGCGCGCGGGTCGGCGTTGAGGCGGAAACCGGCCAGCGGATCGGGTTCTTCTTCCGCCATCGCGATCATCGCGGCGGTACGCCATTCCGCCTCGACAGGCCCGCATCCGGGGATCAGATCGTCTTCGTGCTCGGCGATGAAGCCGGTATCGAGATTGGCGGCAATGAAATCATCGTGCGTGAGGGCGCGCAGCAGGAAGGCCGCGTTCGATTTGACGGGCCAGATCTCGAGCCGCGCGATCATGCCCGCGAGCGTATCGATGGCGGCGTCGCGATCCTCGCCGCGCGCGACGAGTTTGGCGATCATCGGGTCGTAGTGCGGGCTGATCCTGTCGCCCTCCTCGACGCCCGTCTCGATGCGCTTGCGGCGTTTTCCGCGCCACTGGTTACGACCGAGATCAAAATGGTCGAGGCGGCCGGTCGAGGGCAAAAACCCCGTCGCTGGATCCTCGGCATAGAGGCGGGCTTCGATGGCGTGACCGTTGATGACGAGTTCGTCCTGCGCGAGCGGGATGGGTTCGCCTGCGGCGACCCGGAGTTGCCATTCGACCAGGTCGACGCCGGTGATCTCTTCGGTCACCGGATGTTCGACCTGAAGGCGCGTATTCATTTCCATAAAGTAGATGCGGTCGGCGCGAAGGCCCTCGGAGGCATCGGCGATGAATTCCACCGTTCCCGCGCCCTCGTAGTCGACCGCTTGTCCGGCGCGCACGGCGGCGGCGCAGACTTCTGCGCGGGTCTCTTCGCTCATTCCCGGTGCGGGAGCTTCCTCGATCACTTTCTGGTGCCGGCGCTGGAGCGAGCAGTCGCGCTCGAACAGGTGGACGACCGTACCATGACTGTCGCCGAACAGCTGCACTTCGATGTGGCGCGGGTTGGTGATCCATTTCTCAAGAATGACGACGTCGTTGCCGAAGCTCGCGGTCGCTTCGCGCTTCACGCTGTCGAGTGCGTCGGCAAAGTCCTTCGCGTCCTCGACCTTGCGCATGCCCTTGCCGCCGCCTCCCGCGACGGCCTTGATGAGGACAGGGTAGCCAATGGCGTCGGCTTCTGATGCGAGCCGCTCGGCCGACTGATCCTCGCCGAGGTAGCCGGGCGTCACGGGCACGCCCGCGTCGGCCATCAGTTTCTTGGCGGCATCCTTCAGCCCCATGTCGCGGATGCTCTGCGGCCTGGGGCCGACCCATATCAGCCCGGTGTCGATCACCGCCTGCGCGAAGTCCGCATTTTCCGACAGGAAGCCGTAGCCGGGGTGGATCGCCTCGGCGCCTGTCTCCTGCGCCGCCGCGATGATTTTGTCGCCCTTCAGATAGCTCTCCGCGCTGGCGGCGGGGCCGATGCAGACGGCTTCGTCCGCCATGCGCACGTGCAGCGCGTTGGCATCGGCCTCGGAGTAAACCGCGACGCAGCGAATGCCCATCTTCTGCGCGGTGCGCATGACCCGGCAGGCGATTTCGCCGCGGTTGGCGATGAGGAGGGTATCGAACATGGTCACCTTCTACATCCGGAACACGCCGAATTTCGGCTGGTCGTCGATGGGGGCGTTGAGGCAGGCTTCGAACGCCAGACCAAGCACGTCGCGGGTTTGTGCGGGGTCGATGATGCCGTCGTCCCAAAGCCGCGCGGTGGCGTACCAGGGGTTGCCCTCGTCCTCGTATTTCTGGCGGATGGGAGCCTTGAACTCCTCTGCCTCTTCCTCGCTCCAGTTGTCGGCATCGCGGTGGACGGTGCCGAGGACACTGGCCGCCTGTTCGCCGCCCATCACGCTGATGCGGCTGTTGGGCCAGGTGAAGAGGAAGTCGGGCGAGTAGGCGCGACCCGCCATACCGTAATTGCCCGCCCCGAAGCTGCCGCCGATGAGCACAGTGACCTTGGGAACTTGGGCAGTGGCGACGGCGGTAACGAGCTTGGCACCATGCTTTGCGATCCCCTCCGCCTCATATTTGCCGCCGACCATGAAGCCCGAGACGTTCTGGAGGAAGAGGAGCGGCACTTTGCGCTCGGCCGCCAGCTCGATGAAATGCGCGCCCTTCATGGCGGCCTCGGAGAAGATCACGCCATTGTTGGCGAGGATCGCGACGGGCATTCCGTGGATGTGCGCGAAGCCGCAGACGAGCGTGTTGCCGTAGAGCGGCTTGAACTCGTGGAATTCGCTCGCATCGACGATCCGCGCGATGACTTCGTGCACGTCGTAAGGGGCGCGCACGTCTTCGGGGATGATCGAATAGAGTTCTTCGGGGTCGAACTTGGGCGGGCGCGGTTCGCGATAATTGAGATCGGTGTTCGCGTCCGGCTGGGGCAACGTCGAAACGATATCGCGCACGATGGTCAGTGCATGCTCGTCATTCTCGGCGAGATGATCGACGACCCCGCTCGTCTTGGCGTGCAGCCCGCCGCCGCCCAGATCCTCGGCGCTGATCTCTTCGCCCGTCGCGGCCTTCACCAGCGGCGGTCCGGCGAGGAAGATGGTGCCCTGCTCCTTCACGATGACGCTTTCATCGCTCATCGCGGGGACATAAGCGCCGCCCGCGGTGCAGCTGCCCATGACGCAGGCAATCTGCGGGATGCCTTTCGCGCTCATGTTCGCCTGGTTGAAGAAGATGCGCCCGAAATGGTCGCGGTCAGGGAAGACTTCGGCCTGGTGCGGCAGGTTCGCGCCGCCAGAGTCCACCAGATAGATGCACGGAAGCCGCAACTTCTGCGCGATTTCCTGCGCGCGCAGATGCTTCTTCACCGTCATCGGATAATAGGTGCCGCCCTTCACGGTGGCATCGTTGCAGGCGATCATCACCTGCCGCCCGTCGACCTGCCCGATGCCCGCGATCATGCCCGCGCCCGGGATGTCGTCCTTGTACATGTCGTACGCGGCGAGCTGGCCAATTTCGAGGAAGGGCGAGCCGGGATCGAGAAGGCGTTGGACCCGCTCACGGGGAAGCAGCTTGCCGCGCCCCACATGCCGCTCGCGCGAGCCTTCGGAACCACCGAGCGCGGCCTTGGCGACATCGTCGCGCAGGCGCTGGACGAGCGCGCGGTTATGCTCGGCGCGACCTTTGGCTTCCTCGCCGTCGAGGTCGATCTGGCTTTTGAGGGTAGGAGCGCTCAAGCCCCCGCCCCCACCAGCTCGCGGCCGATCAGCATGCGGCGGATCTCGTTCGTCCCCGCGCCGATGTCGAGCAATTTGGCGTCGCGCAGGTAGCGTTCGACCGGCCAGTCCTTGGTGTAGCCCGCGCCGCCCAGCGCCTGCACCGCCTCGCCCGCGACCTTGAAGGCGCTTTCGCTCGCCAGCAGGATCGCGCCCGCCGCGTCGAAGCGGGTGGTCTTGTCGGCATCGCAGTTGCGCGCGACGGTATAGACGTAGGCACGCGCGGAATTGAGCGCGACATACATGTCGGCGATCTTGGCCTGCATCAGCTGGAACGAGCCGATGGGCGTCCCGAACTGCTTTCGCTCGCGCACATAGGGCAGGACCGTGTCGAGACAGGCCTGCATGATCCCCAACTGGATCCCCGCCAGCACCGTGCGCTCATAATCGAGCCCGCTCATCAGCACCGCGACCCCGCCGTTCTCGGGGCCCATGATTCGATCTTCGGGGACGAAGCAATCGTTGAAGACAAGTTCGGCGGTGGGCGACCCGCGCATCCCCATCTTGTCGAGCTTCTGGCCGATCGAGAAACCCTCGTCGTCCTTTTCAATGAGGAAGGTCGTAATGCCGCGCGATCCCTCCCCCGTTTTCGCGTAGACGACGAGCGTGTCGGCGTAAGCGCCGTTGGTGATCCAGAATTTGGTGCCGTTGAGCTTATAGCCCCCGTCGACCTTCTCGGCCTTCAGCTTCATGCTGACCACGTCGCTGCCCGCATTGGCCTCGCTCATCGCGAGCGCGCCGACATGCTCGCCCGAAATGAGGGGAGCGAGATACTTTTCCTTTTGCGCAGCCGACCCCCATTTGGCGATCTGGTTGATGCACAGGTTCGTGTGCGCGCCATAGGAGAGGCCCACGCTGGCCGAGGCGCGCGCGATCTCTTCTTGTGCGACGACATGTTCGAGATAGCCGAGCCCCAAGCCGCCATCGTCTTCGGAAACGGTGATGCCGTGCAGGCCCAATTCGCCCATCTGCGGCCACAGCTCGCTGGGGAAGCGGTCCTCGCGGTCGATCTCTTCGGCCAGCGGCGCGATCTTGTCCTGGGCGAAGCGCTGGGTGGTCTCGCGAATCTGGTCGGCCATCTCGCCGAGCATGAAGTCGAGGGCGGGTTCGTTGCTCACGGTCATGTCTCTCCTGTTCGCTTGGCCGCGTAGCAGGAGAGGAAGCGGGCTTACAAGCCGGGTTCGGCCTCGAGCGTCGGGCGCGGCTGACCGCGATGGCAGGTCGCGCAATTGACGCGGTTGCGGTCCATGTCGGTCATCGAGGCGAAGGGCTCGCCAGGCAGATGCTCGCTCTCGTTGATCATCATCGTCAGCCGCATCATCGCGCGCGCCTGGTTTTTGGCGGGCTTGGCATCGCTGGCGAAATCGTAGGTCGACAATGGCGCACCTTCCTCGCCGACATGGCAATGCGAACAGCGCACGCCCAGGGCGTCGGTGAAGTGGCTCATGACCGCCATCACCTCAGCGGGCGGCGTCTGCGGGTCGAGGACCTCCGCATTCTCCATCATTTCCTTGTGCTCGGGATGCGCAGACGCGGCCACGGCAAAGGAGGCGCCGGCGATCGCCAGCGCCGTGATAGGGAGAAATTTCATCCTAGAGGAAGGGGGTGGGCGCGCCACCGAGCGAGCAGCGCTGCGTCACGATATTGCGGCGACAGTCGTTGACCTTGCGGCGATCGGGCTTGCGATCCGCCTTCTTGGGTCGGTCCTCGGCATTGTCGTCGTCATCGTCCTTGGGGTCGCGTGCCTGCACCGCAGCCTGTCCGCCACTCAGCATCGCGCTCGAGGCGATGGCCATGGGAGGTTCGGCCGCCAAAGCCGCTGCTGCAAGCAATTCGATCATCGCATTCGTCCCCTTACGCTACGCTGCAATCGTCGCGCCGTGCCACCACCCTGACGAACCAAGCTTAACGCACGATTGATAGCGCTGGCTCGTAACCCTATGTGGATCGCGAACCGTCATACACGAGGAGCCGCAAATGAGCCAGACCGTAATCCTATCCTATGCCCGCACACCGATGGGTTCGATGCAGGGCGCCTTGTCCGGTGCAACCGCGACCGAATTGGGGGCCACCGCGGTCAAGGCGGCGGTCGATCGCGCGGGCGTTGCGGGCGAGGACATCGACCGCATCTACATGGGATGCGTGCTCCCCGCCGGGCTCGGTCAGGCACCGGCGCGGCAGGCGGCCTTGAAGGCGGGTCTGCCCAAGAGC
Source organism: Sphingomicrobium aquimarinum (assembly GCF_039655735.1). Lineage (NCBI taxonomy): Bacteria > Pseudomonadati > Pseudomonadota > Alphaproteobacteria > Sphingomonadales > Sphingomicrobiaceae > Sphingomicrobium > Sphingomicrobium aquimarinum. The sequence continues at coordinate 702,383 of NZ_JBBYXH010000001.1, forward strand.
GTTCAGGCGACCACCGTCAACAAGGTCTGCGGCTCGGGCATGCAGACGGTCATTCAGGCCGACGAGGCGATCCGTGCGGGTAATGCCACCACGATCATTGCGGGCGGCATGGAGAGCATGACCAACGCGCCCTACCTCCTCAAGAAGCATCGCTCGGGCGCACGCATCGGGCATGACACGGCCTACGACCATATGTTCCTCGACGGGCTGGAAGATGCCTACGAGGAAGGCAAGGCGATGGGCGCCTTCGCGCAGGACACCGCCAACGACTATCAGTTGACGCGCGAAAATATGGACGATTACGCCATCGAAAGCCTCGCCCGCGCCCAGCGTGCGATCGCCGAGGGCGATTTCGACGACGAGGTGGTGCCGGTGACGATTTCCGACCGCAAGGGCGAGACGGTCGTCGACAAGGACGAGGCACCCAGCCGCGGCAATCCCGACAAGATCCCGCAGCTGCGCCCCGCCTTCGCCAAGGACGGCACCATCACCGCCGCCACCAGCTCGAGCATTTCCGACGGCGCCGCTGCGGTCGTCGTCACCAGCGCCGAGGCCGCTTCGGCCGCGGGGAAGACGCCGGTCGCGCATATCGTCGCCACCGCCGCCCACGCGCAGGCACCCGAGGAATTCACCATCGCCCCCATCGGCGCCATCCAGAAGTGCCTCGATAAGGCCGGCTGGAGCGTCGACGATGTCGACCTGTGGGAAGTGAACGAAGCCTTCGCTTGCGTCGCCATGTTCGCGATGAAGGACCTCGGCATCCCGCACGACAAGATCAACGTCAACGGCGGCGGCACCGCGCTGGGTCATCCCATCGGCGCCAGCGGTACGCGCATCCTCGTGACCCTGCTCGCCGCGCTCAAAAATCGCGGCCTCAAGAAAGGCGTCGCGAGCCTGTGCATCGGCGGCGGGGAAGCGACTGCCATCGCGGTGGAGATGGCGTAAGAATGCGGCTTGTTTCGATTGCCGCGGGTGCGATGGCGCTCGCGGCATGTGGCTCCGCCAGCGAGGAGGCGGATGCGGCGACGACATCGGTCGAGCGTGACGGAGCGGTCACATGGCCCGATGCTTCGACCCCTGCGCCCTCACCCCTCCATGACGCCGCCGACATCCTCGAACCCGGCGAATGGGAACTCACGGCCCCGGGAGGTCAGCGTGCCAGACTGACCGTCGAACGGGGCAATCGCTGGTCGGGGATCGACGTCGGCGGCCATCGGCGCACTGGGACGATCGCGATGATCGAGGGCAAGCTGTGCCTCACCGAAAGCAACGACGACCAGCTCTGCTTCACGCGCGACGCCACTGGCTGGATCATCAAAGACGATCGGACGCCTGGCGCGCGGCTGCAACGCAAGACCTGACCGCGCGCCGCGCAGGCCGTATTGGCACCTACCCCGCACTGGCGCGTTGAAGCGCGACACGAAGGGGAAACCATTATGAACAAATCGATCCTGTTCGCCGCGCCGCTGGCGCTCGCGCTTGCCGCCTGCGGCGGCAACGACGTCGACGCGCCCGAAGGCGAGAATGTCGACATCACGGTCGCCGAGAACGGCGAAGTCGCACTCGGCAACGAGACGTCGGCCGTCGCGGGAACGCCCTATGCGGACACCGCTTGGGAATATCTCGGTAACGACGGCACGACGATTACCACCTCGCTCCGAAGCGACGGCTCCTATCAAGATAGTGGCGGTGGCGAGGTGCGCGACCAGGGAACCTGGTCCTGGAAGGATGGCCAGGTCTGCTACGACAGCGTGATGGAGAACGATAACGACCAGTGCTGGGACGGTCCGCCCCAGCCGATCGCTGTCGGACAGAGCTATGTCACCAACTCCGAGACCGGCATGACCATGGAAATGAAGCGCGTCCGCTATGCGCCGGTCGCCAAGGAAGCGCCCGGGACCTGAGGCATCGGGGGCGAAGCGCTATTCGAGCGTTTCGCCCTCGTCGAGCCCCCATAGTCGGGATTGCGCGATCCAGCCTTCGCGTTCGCCGAAGGAGATGCGGCACGAGGTGCCGTTGCATTCCGCCAGCCTCCCGACCGCGCCCGGCTCGGCCCGGTAGCGCACGGGACTCTTGATGCTGACCGTCGCGCGCACGTCGACGAGTTCGTCGCCCGTTACAATCGCGGTCCGGCGTTCGGTGAGGAGCGCGACCGACATCCAGCCGGTCTCCCCGTCGGGATCCTCGATCTTGCGCCAATTGTCGTAGCGCTGGACAATTTTCACCGGCAGGTCGCGGCGCTGGTAGAGCCAAGTGCCGGGATAAGTGCGCCCCGGCCCCGTCCGCATCATCGCCTCGCCCGAACTGATCGAGGCCCAGTAAGGCACCTCTCGTTCGTCCTGCGCCGAGGCGGAGGTGGCGAGCAACAGCGCCGCGATCAGGGCGAAGAAGCGGATCATGCGCCGGTCAGGATCCGGTCAACAAGCTGGCCGACGGTCGGCACGAAGCCGTTCGAGTAGAAAGGATCCTGCTTGAAGCGGTAGGCGGCGTGTCCGGCGAACATCAAATTCTCGTCGACCGGCCCACCATGTGCGATGTCCTGCAGCGTCTTCTGGATGCAGAAGGAACGCGGGTCGGCGAGGCGCCCCGTCGTGTTCTTCTCGTTGTCCGCCCAGCTCGAGAAGCTGCACTGCGACAGACAGCCCATGCAGTCGGCCTGATCCTTGCGGATCATGTCACGCTCTTCCTCGCTCGCAAAGACAAGCGTGTCGGCGGGCGTCTTCATCGCCTCGGTGTGACCTGCCGCGTGCCATTCGCGCGCCTTTTGAAGGTCGGCCTTCGTCACCCAATATTGCTTGCGGCCCTTGATGCCGACATCGAGCGCGAACTGGTGGTCGCCTTCCTGCTCCTTGGTAAACGGGATCTGCCGCTCCGAGCGCGCTTCCAGACTGCGCAGGAAGGGATTGCGCACGGCGCTCGAATAGAAACCCGTCGGCGAGAATTTGTGGAGAAGGACGTCGCCCTCTTCCAGTTCCATCAGCCGCGCCTTCCATTCGGGCGGGATCGGACTTTCCTGCGTCAGCAGCGGTCGCGTACCGAACTGGAAGGCGATCGGCCCCAGTTCGTCATTCTCGATCCAGTCGTTCCACTCGTCGAGACGCCACACGCCGCCTGCCATCACGATCGGCACTTCGGGCGTGCCGGCATCGCGCATCATTTGCCTGAGTTCGGCGACCCGCGGATAAGGATCCTGCGGCTTTCTCGGATCCTCGGCATTGGACAGGCCGTTGTGCCCGCCCGCAAGCCAAGGATCTTCGTAGACGACCGCACCCAATCCCTCGGGATGCTTGGAATAGGCGCGTTTCCACAGCGCACGAAACGCGCGCCCCGAAGACACGATGGGCAGATATTTGACGCCGTGCTCGCGCGCGATTTCGGACAGGCGGTAAGGCATCCCCGCGCCGCAGGTGACGCCGTCGACCATCTCCGCACAATTATCGAGCAGGCCTTCGAGCACGCGCTCGGCGCCGCCCATTTCCCACAGGACGTTGACGTTGATCGCGCCCTTGCCGTCGGCCATCTCGTAAGCCTTCGTGACCTGCGCGGTGGCGCCGTCGATGGCGTATTGGACGAGTTCTTCGTGGCGCCCGCGGCGGGTCATTTCCTCGTAGACCTGCGGGATGATGCGACCTTCGGGATCGTAGCTGTCGGCGTTGACCGCGCTGACCGTTCCGATGCCGCCTGCTGCCGCCCATGCACCCGAGGAGGCATGGTTGGTCGCGCTGACCCCCTTGCCGCCTTCGATCAGCGGCCAGACGGATTTGCCGTTATACTCAATCTTGGAAAGACCCTTGAACGTCACTTGTGTCTCCTGAAGTTGGAGACGCTATAGCAGCCGCTCGCGCTGCCACAATGGCGCCTTAATCCGTCAGTGCAAAATCCAGCCCGATATCGACCGCCGGCGCGCCCATGGTGATCTTGCTCGTGGAGATGAAGTCAACGCCCGTCTCGGCCACCGCGCGGATGGTCGTGAGGTCGATCCCGCCCGAGGCTTCCAGCGGCACGCGCCCGTTCACGAGCGCAACGGCTTCGCGCAGCACATCGGGCGGCATATTGTCGAGCAACAGGCGGTTAGCGCCTGCTGCAAGCGCGGGTTCGATCTGGTCAATCCGATCGACCTCGACTTGCACGTCGAGCCCGTGGTCAGCCTTTGCGGCCCCGCTGACGGTCGCGGAAATATCGCCCTCGTTCACCGCGATATGATTGTCCTTGATGAGCAAGCCGTCATCCATCCGCAGTCGGTGGTTGGACGCACCGCCCATGAGCGAGGCATATTTCGACAGAGCGCGCAGGCCCGGAATGGTCTTGCGCGTGTCGAGCACGACCGCACCGGTACCCTCGATCGCATCGGCATAGCGCCGCGCCATGGTGGCGATGCCGCAAAGGACCTGCAGCGTGTTGAGGGCGGAGCGTTCGGCGGCGAGCATCGCGCGCGCATTGCCGGTGAGCGTCATGAGATCGCGCCCCGCCTCGACCTTCTCGCCGTCTTCGACCAAGAGCTCGATCTCGACCTCGGGATCGAGATGGCGGAAAAACGCGGCGGCAACGTCCAGTCCCGCGACGACGATCTCCTCGCGCGTGTCCATGACCGCCTCGAACATGGCGTCGTCGGGCAATGTGGAAGCCGACGTCACATCGCCCCCTGCCCCCAGATCTTCCTGCAGCGTCAGGTCGACGAAACGGTCGATGTCGAACCCGTCCAACGGATCGCTCATATCTTCGTCTTTCCTTCCGCCGCGCGCGCGACTTCGGCGACGAGGCCCATCGCATTGGCGCTGGTCGGCTGCCAATGCGCCTCGTCATGCTCGCGCGTGTAATGATGCTGGCGGCGCTCGACGAAACTGTCTCCGTCCCAGCCGATCACCGTGATGACGCAATTGAAGCGGTCGGCCTCGATGAGATTGAAGCTGGCGGGCTCGATCTTGATACGGGTCGAGAAGGCCGTGCCCGCCTGGATCGCAAGCGCACTGCCGTCGCCCTTGGGCAGGTCCAGCGTCCGATGCACCGAACTCGTGTGATTGTGACCGGTCAGAATGAGATCGATGCCGCAATCGTCGGTCGCGCTGACGGCGGCGACCTGGTTCTGGACCGCATCGCCCAGTTTCTCGCCGCGCGGCAGTTTCCACAGCGGGTGATGGCAGGTCAGGATGCGCAGGGCATTGGGCGAGGCCGCACCGAACTTCTCGCGCATCAATTCGATCTGGCTGTTCGAAATCTTGCCGTTCTTGATGACGAGGCCGCGCGCAGTGTTGAGGCCGAGGATCGCGATTCCCTCGTCCTCGATCCATGGATTCAAGTCCTCGCCATACTCGCCCATGTGCTTGACGTAATCGGCGACCGGCCGCGTGAAGCGCTTCACCAGGTCGAAGCTCGGAACGTCGTGATTGCCCGGCACCACGATGAGATTGTGTCCCCGCTCCTCGATCTTCTCGAGCCAAAGGCGCGCCAGGCGATATTCCTCGGGGTCGTTCCACTGTGTCAGGTCGCCCGCGACGATCAGATAATCGGCGTGCGTGTCGGCGATATATTGCTCGCAGGCCGCGACCAGATGCTCCTCGTGGATCCCGAAATGGACGTCGGACAGGTGTAGGATGCGATGCATGCGCTGATAATGCTCCGGCCTTTGCGATTGTTCAGCCTTTGGGTAGGCAGGCGTCATGGATCGCACAACCGCCAACACGGGCACCGCTCCCGTCTCCGAACGTCTCGCCTTTGACGAGACTGCCCTCGCCGAGTGGATGGGCACGCATGTCGAAGGCTTCGAGGGACCGCTGAGGGTCGAACAATTCAAGGGTGGCCAATCCAATCCCACCTATAAGCTGACGACGCCGCGAGCGGCCTATGTGCTGCGCCGCAAACCGCCGGGCAAACTGCTGCCGGGTGCGCATGCGGTCGAGCGCGAATATAAGGTCATGAGTGCGCTTGGCGAGCAGGGCTTTCCCGCACCGCGCACCTACGAGCTGGAGGAGGATGCGGACGTGATCGGAACGCCCTTCTTCGTCATGGACATGGTACCGGGGCGGATCGTGTGGGAAGCGCATTTTCCGGGCATCGAAAATCGCGCGGCGCACTTCGATGCGATGAACGCGACGATCGCGCAGCTCCATTCCTACGACCCCGCCGAGATCGGTTTCGGCGGCTACGGCAAGGGCGAGGCCTTCGTCGCACGGCAGTTGAAGCGCTGGTCCGAGCAGTATCTCGGCGACGCCGCGGCAGGCCGTGTCGATGCGATGGACAGGCTCGTCGACTGGCTCCAATCCAACGCGCCCGATCGCTCCGGCGAACCCGTCCGAGTCATTCACGGCGACTTTCGCTGCGACAACATGATCTTCGCGCCCGACGCTGCGCGTGTCGATGCCGTGCTCGACTGGGAGCTATCGACCTTGGGCGATCCCGGCGCGGACTTCGCCTATCATCTGCTGATGTACCGGATGCCGAGCGCGGGCAGCTTCACCGGCCTGCTCGGGCGCGATCTCGACGATCTCGGGATTCCTAGCGAAGCCGATTATGTCGACGCCTACTGCGCACGAACCGGCCGCGAAGGACTGGCCGATCTCGACTATCTCATCGTCTACAACATGTTCCGGCTGGCCGCGATCGTCCACGGCATCAAGGGACGTGTGGCGCGCGGAAACGCATCGAGCGCCCACGCGGTGGAAACCGCGAAGGCGCTCGAACCGCTCGCAGAGCTCGCCTGGGGCAATGCCCAGGCGGCCCGGCTATAAGTCTCTAGTTCGATCCCCCGACCGGAAAACCGCGACGGCGCAGCAGCGCATCGACGTCCGGGTCGCGACCACGGAAGGCACGATAGGCCTCGGCGCGATCGGTCGCATTGCCGGTCATGAGAATGTTGCGCATGAAGCGTTCGGCAACCTCGGGGTCGTACGGATTGCCCGTTTCGGCAAAGGCCTCCCACGTGTCCGCATCCATCGTCTCCGACCACAGGTAGCTGTAATAGCCCGCCGAATAGGCGTCGGACGAGAAGAGGTGATTGAACTGCGGGAGACGGTGACGCATCACGGTCGCGTCGGGCATCCCGATTTCTGCCAGTGCCTGCCGCTCGAATGCGTCGACATCGACGTCGCCATCGGGGTCCATGTGCAGCTTCATGTCGACGAGCGCCGAGGACAGATACTGCACCGTCGAGAAGCCTTCGTTGAAGGTCGCGCTCGCCTCGATCTTGTCGAGCAACGATTGCGGCATCGGCTCGCCGGTCTCGTAATGCTTCGCAAAGCGGGTGAGCACCGGCTCGGTCAGCAGCCAATTCTCGTTCACCTGCGAAGGATATTCGACGAAGTCGCGCTGGTTGCCCGTAAGGCTCGGATAATCGACGTCGACCAGCATGTAATGGATCGCATGGCCGAATTCGTGCCAGAGCGTCTGCGCATCATCGAGGCTGATGAGCACCGGTTCGCCCGGCTGCGGCTTGTTGAAATTGTTGTTGTTGGAGAACAGACCCGGCTCGTCGCCTTCCAGCTTGGTGCCGATGCGGAAACTGTTCATCCACGCGCCCGAACGCTTGCCGTCTCGCGCGTAGGTATCGAAGTAGAACAGCCCGATATTCTCGCCCGTGCGCTTGTTGTTCACCTCGAAGGTGCGGATGTCGGGATGATAGACCGGCACCGCGCCCGTGTTTTCGGTCATGGTGATGCCGTAGAGCTGCTCGGCCGACCAGATCATGCCGGCGACCATGTTGTTCAATTCGAAATAGGGCTTCAGCTCGTCGGCGCTGAGGTCGTACTTATCCTTGCGGACCATCTCCTGATAATAGCGGTAGTCCCACGGCTCGATCTCGGTCACGCCGTCCTTGCGCGCGAAGACGAGCATGTCCTCGACTTCTTCATCGACGCGCGCGACTGCGGCGGGCCAGACCTTCATCATCAGGTCCATCGCGTTGGCGGGCGTGCCGGCCATCGTGTCCTGCATCCGCCAGTGAGCGTGGCTCTCATAGCCGAGCAGGTCGGCGCGCTGGGCGCGGACCTTCACGATATCGGCGATCACCTGGTTGGTGTCGTTGGCATCGCCATTGTCGCCGCGCCCGACGAACTTGCGCCAGATCTTCTCGCGGAACGCACGGTCCTTCGCGTAGCTCAGGACTGGATCGACCATCGAGCGCGTATTCTTGATCGCGTAGGCCGCATCGCTCGCATCGGCGGCCGCCGCGGCAGCGCTCATCACGTCGGCGGGAACGCCCTGCATCTCATCGAGGCTCGCGTAGGTCACGACATTCTCGTCGGCCAGAACCTTGGCGGAGAAGTCGCTGAACAGCTCGGCGAGCTGCGCATTGTAAGCCGAAAGCTGCGCCTTGCCCGCGGCGTCCAGTTCGGCGCCGTTACGGACGTAGCTTTCATAACGGCGCTCGAGCACGCGCATCTGCTGGCTCGTCAGCCCGAGGCTCTGGCGGTTGTCGTGGAGCGTCTTGATGCGCTGGAAGAGCGCGTCGTTGAGCGTCACCTTGTCATAGGCAGCGGACAGCTTCGGGCTCCACTCCTTGTCGACCGACTGGACTTCGGGCGTCGAGATATTGCTCGAATAGACGCTGAAGACCGACTGGACGCGGCCCAGCTTCTCGCCGGACAGCTCCAGCGCGTCGATCGTATTGGCGAAAGTCGGCGCGGCGGGATTGTCGGCGATCGATTCGACTTCGGCGAGATAGTCGGCGATGGCGACTTCATAGGCCTCGTCGAACATCGAGACGTCGTAATCCTGCCACTGGGGAACGCCGCCGTAAGGGCCTTCCCATTCCTGCAGGAGCGGGTTCGAGACCACCGCCTGCGCGGCCTGGTTGTCGGCGGCAGCAGCGGCCATGGCGGCTGCCGTGGCGATGGCGTCATCCTCGCCCATGGTGCCACAGGCGGTCAGCGCGAGGCTCGCGGCACTCGCGAACAAAATCTTCTTGGTCATACGGTATCATTTCCTTCGGCAAATCGATTGCGTTGACGGGTAGCATAGCGAAACTGAACCTAAGCGTAAGAGGCGCGGCTTTCGGCCAGAAACGCCATCAATCGTACGTCGACCCCGACGCCCTCGGCGCGTTTTCGCGCCACGAAATTCTCGATCTCGTCGAGCGGGACCGCATGGACGATGATGTCCTCGTTATCGACACCGCCGCCCTCGCCTACCTTCACGCAGTCATGGGCGCGAACGGCCGTAAAACTTTCCGAAACGAGGCCCGGCGAGGAGAAGAATTCGCCGACGATCTCGATACTGCCAGCCTGATAGCCTGTCTCCTCCTCAAGCTCGCGCCGCGCCGCTTTTTCGACGGTATCGTCTTCGCCGCCCTCGTCGTCGCCGATAAGGCCGGCGGGCAATTCGAGACAGGATTTCCCGATCGGGATGCGATGCTGCTCGACGATCAGCAGCCGCCCCTCGACGATCGCCTCGATCACCACCGCGCGGATCCCCCGCGCGCGGCGGACATATTCCCAGCGCCCTTCCTTCACCGCGACGATGAAATCGCCCTCATACTTGATTTCCGACGTGTCGTTCAAAGCTCGATCAGCTTGTCGGGGATCTCGTTGGTATCCTCGCTTGTCTTGGGGAAGTGCTGCTCGAGAACCAGCCCGATCTCGTGGATCGCCGCGCAGATACCGTCGGTGACGCGGCCTTCCTTCACCGGCACGAGCAAGGCCGCCATGGCCTCGGCCCACACCTCGGGTTCGACAGCCTCGGTGATCGCATCGTCATGGACGATCTCGGCGCGATGCTCGCCCATCGACAGATAGATGAGGATGCCTGTGCGCCCGATCGTGCGTCGCTCGGCGCCCGCCTTGTAGATCTGTATCGCGCGCCGCCGAACGCGCCGCGTCTTGGTCGGGCCGGGCACGAGCAGCAGCCGCAAGGGCATATAGCGCAGCGCCAGCCAGATGATGACGAACGTCAGCAGCGCGCCGAACAGCAGCATCGTCAGCAAAGCCTGCAACGTGGGCTCCGCCCAGCCGCCGAACAGCGCGACCTCGACCGCCTCCAGCGCGTCCGGGAACGTCGCCGCCAGTGCCAGCAGGACGAAGGTGCCGAGAATGGCCCATTGCAGCCCTGCGTCGTGATACTTGTCGCTCGTCTGCGCGGTCACGGCAATGATCTCGCCGTCAGATTTAAGTTCCGCCTCGGCGATCGCGGCGCTGACCCGCGCATGATCCTCAGGAGTCAGTCGTATCATCTACCAGCCTCCCGAGGCCCCGCCGCCGCCGAAGCCGCCGCCGCCGAAACCACCGCCAAAACCACCGCCGCCGCTGCCGAAACCGCCGCCACCACCGAAGCCGCCGCCACCGCCCCAGCCGCCGCGGCTCCCGCGCGAGATCGCGTCGAGGCCCCACAGCATGATCGCGACATCGCCTGAGTCCATTCCACCCCGCCGACGCCGGCGCCGGCGCTTGCCGCCCTTGCCGTCATCATCCTGATCGTCATCGTCACGACCGCGATAGCGCCGACCGGAACGGCCCATGCCGCGCAGGAAGCTGAGCGCGATGAAGGCGGCGACCATGAAAATGAAGGCGCCCGACGGGCCGGCCGATCGCTCCGAACGCGCCGCTTCCTCCTGCGCGATTTCATCGGCCCGCGCCGCCGCTTCCTCGGGCGACAAGGCAAGGCTTTCGAACATCTGCGTCAGCCCGGCACCGATTCCGCCTGCGAAATTGCCGGCCTTGAAGGCGGGGGTGATCGTGTTGCGGATGATCCGCCCCGCGACGACGTCGGGCAGGAAGACGCGCGCGCCATAGCCCGTCTCGATCCGCATCCGCCGTTCCTCGCGTGCGATCAGCAGGATGACGCCGTCGTCTTCCTCCGCATCGCCCACGCCCCACGTGCGGCCGAGTTGGTAGCCGTAATTCTCGATCGTCGAGCCATCGAGGTCCTGCAACGTTACGACGTAGATTGCTCGCCCCGTCGCCTCGAAATTGTCCTGCAACCGTCGGTTGAGCGCCAATTCTTCCGCATCCGTCAGGAACTCGCCCTGATCGAGAAACCAGCTGTTTTCTGGCGGCGGTGGGAAGTCGATATCCTGCGCCGAGGCAGGGCTCGCGAAGGCAAGTGTCATCGCAAGGAACGCCGGTAACGCGGCGACCCAGGCGATGATGTATTGCTTCGCTCGCGCTGGCATTGAGGAAAAGGACCGGGCGCTCACCCTTACTGGTCGAACTCGACCGTCGGCGCGACGTCAGCGCCGCTTGCCGCCTCGAAGGGGACCTTCGGCTCCGCGCCGTGGATCACTTTCGCGCCGATGGCGTCGGGAAAGGTGCGGATGGTGGTGTTATAGTTGCGCACGGCCTCGTTGTAATCGCGGCGCGCGACAAGGATCGAATTCTCGGTCCCTTCTAGCTGCGTCATCAGATCGGCGTAGCGCTGCTGCGACTGGAGTTCGGGGTAACGCTCCATGATGACCGTGCCCAAGAGGCTTCGCGCTCCCGACAGACCCGCCTGCGCCTCCTCGTAGGCCTGCACCGCATCCGGATTGTCGAGCTGTTCGGGCGACAGGCTGGTCGACGTCGCGCGGGCGCGGGCCTCGGTGATCTGCGTGAGCGTCGATTCCTCACGGTCGGCCGAAGCCTGAACCGTCTCGACGAGATTGCCGATAAGATCGCTGCGCCGTTGATACTCAGCCTGCAGATTACCGAATTCGGCGTTCACCTGCTCCTCGGCGGTCGGCACGCTGTTGATGCCGCAACCGGCCAGCCCGAGCGCTGCCAGCGGAACCAGAAGGCCGGTTTTCCTCACGATGCTCATGTCTGCTCAACTCCCCGTATGACTTCGTGTGTTACCAAGGTAGGACGCCAAAAGTCCTCTTTCAATGTCGAGGCGATGACATAAGGTGGCGGTGGACACAATCTTCACGGGAGACAGGATCATGTTCAAGGACTTCAAGGCGTTCATCGCCAAGGGGAACGTCATCGATCTCGCGGTGGCGGTCATCATCGGCGGCGCCTTTGCGCTGATCACCAAGGCGCTCACCGACGACATCATCATGCCGATCGTCGGCGTAATCTTCGGCGGCCTCGATTTCTCGAACTATTTCACGCTGCTGGGACCCGTTCCCGAGGGATATAGCGGGTCGATGACGAATTATGCCGAGCTGAAGGAAGCCGGCGCCGCGGTGCTCGGCTGGGGGCAGTTCCTCACCGTCATCCTCAATTTTCTCATCCTGGGATTCATCATCTTCCTCATGGTGCGCTGGGTGAAGAAGGTTATCGAAGCCCAAAAGGTGGAGGAAGAGGCCGCGCCCGAACCGGCAGGTCCGAGCGAGATCGACCTTCTCAAGGAAATCCGTGACGAATTGAAGGCGCAACGCGGGGTCGGCGCCGGATCGCCGGTCGCGGGACCGCAAGGCTAAGAAGCGAAAAATGGGGGGTTTTCTGTTGCCCGGAAACCCCCCGAACCGCTGGAATCCCCTTCTGTTGCCCGGTGGGGTCCGACCGCGCTTATTTCATTGTAACCTTAGGCGTTAGCCGTGTGGTTACGCAGCAATAGCGAGTGCTTCGTTATCGTTAGCACTTGTGAAATTGCGCCGTTGCGGTGGCATCCATACCGATCGGCAACCGGACCTTTACCACGCTCGTCGATCCTATTTCGCCCCCGTCAGCATGGGTGAAATCTTCACCCGTGGTGGTGGAGGCGCCGGGGTACTGCCCCCCGGGTCCGATGCGTTTATTCCGTCCGATACTCTACCGACATAGCCGGCGAACCGGCAAATACGCAGATAGGATGCGACGAGCGGAAGAACAAGTCATTGACATCTCGTGCCGCAAGCGGAACCATCGCGCGAGGATCGTCGTTTGTGCGATTCAATGGTGTCACGCCCCCAACGGGCGGACGCTGTGGAGACCATTCATTACAAGGAACATCATTATGAAGAAGATTGCTTTCGCCATCGCTGGCGCCGCCGCCCTTTCGCTCGCTGCTTGCAGCGCCGAACAGGACCAGGAAGACATGGTCGAAGAGCAGACCGACGCTGAAGTCGAATCGCTCGAAGAGCAGTCGGACATGGCCGAAGACATGGGCAACGAAGCCGCCGCCGAAGACCTCGAAATGCAGGCCGAACAGGTCGAAGAGCAGGGCGAAGTCGCTGAAGAAGCTGCTGAAGACGCCGACGGCGACGTTCTCTAAGAACCGCCCGACGTTTCTTACCCGGAAAACCGCACGATGAAGCGCATCGCTCGCGCGACTGTGGGTGCCTCGGCACTTGCGCTCATCGCCTGCAACCCGTCCGACGATGTCGACAGCGATGTCGCAGCGCCGGACGGGGATCCGGTCGAAATCGTTGGCGACGAGGTGGCGACATCTCCTGCCATCGACGCCGATGCGGAAGCCGAGGCCCTCGAGCAGCAGGCCGCCGATCTCGATCGCGAGATCGAAGAGGCTGAGCGTGCTGCAGACATCGCCGAGGCGGACAACCGGTAAGGCTCTGAAAGAGAAAAACATGAAAAAGATTGCCTTCGCAATTCTCGGTGCTTCGACCCTCGCCATCGCCGCTTGCGCGAACGAGGCCGATGAAGCGGCAGAAGCCGACGAGACCATCGTCGATGAAAGCTATGACGAGAATGCCGCCAGCCTCGATGAAGCGATGGACGATGGTGTCATCGAAGAAGTCGAGCAGCCGGTAGTTGAGCCGGCCCCCGCGCCTTCCACCGAAATCGGTGAAGAGGACGTGATGGCCGAGGACCCCGAAACGGACGACGTCGTCGGCCTCTAAGGGCTTCCACGGTAATCGAACCAACGAAGGAGGCCGGATGCGTTAGCCGCATCCGGCCTTTTTTGTCGTGGTGGCAGACACATTCTCGGCGCGAACTTCAATCGAACGTCCTGTGTCGAGATGCTTGCGATCAAAGAGGCTGGACGCCACGCCACTCTCCGACAATGGTGACGCGGATGAAGCCCGCAATCCCTGCTGCGACCCTGCTCCTCGTCCGCGACAATGCCCGAGGGCGCGCGGAGACCCTCATGGTCAAGCGCACGAGCACGATGGCCTTTGCCGCCAATGCATGGGTCTGGCCCGGAGGACGGATCGATGTTGCCGATACGCTCCCCGAGGGGCCGCCGCCCGACACGGTCGCGGGCGTGCGTGAAATGCTCGAGGAAGTCGGGCTCGCCGTCGGACTCGATCCGCTGCCTGACAAGGATCTCGCGTATCGCCTGCAGGCCGAACTGCTGTCCGGTGCGTCGCTTCGCGACCTTCTCGACCGCCATCGCCTCGCGTTCGTGCCGAACGCGCTGAGGCGCTTCGCGCGATGGGCGCCAGAACTCGACCTCAAACGGCGCTTCGATACCTGGTTCCTCCTGGCGCACGCGCCTGACCGCGATAGCGATCTGTCGCTACAGGAGAGCGAAGTCGCCGAGGCGCGCTGGGTCGAACCCGCGACGCTGCTCGACGAAATCGCCGCGGGCGAGGCCCACGCCATCTTTCCTACCCTGCGCACGCTGGAACGGCTTGCGCAGGCAGGCAGTACCGACGCCATCTTCGCCGATGCGGCGGCGCATCCGCCGACCAAGATCATCCCCTGGATCGAGGAGATCGACGGTGAGGAAATGATCCGCATTCCTGAAGGCCTCGGCTACCCCGTAACCTCTGTCCCCACCCGCGAAGCCTTTCGTGGCGAGCGATAGGGCACTGCAAAGCGCGCGCGGGCTGCTGGTCCTCGTCGGCCTCGCGATCGCCGCGGTCATCGCCTACATCGTCTGGCTGGAAGCGCAGCGCTACGTCGACGAACATCCCGAGAAGTTTCCCTTCACGCCCTTGTCACTGAACGACCCCGTGGGCCCTTTCACCGCGCAGAAGCTCGCCGACCTCGCTGAGGATCCGCAAGCCTGTCTCGCTCTCCTGCGCGAGGTCGACGTCGCTGATGCCCTCGCCGCCCCGCGACGTAGCGACAATCCCGAATGCGGCTACGAGGATGGTATCGCCGTCGGCGCCCTTGATGCCAATCCCGCCGACCTGATCACGGCATGCCCGGCCGCCGCTGCGCTTTACCTGTGGCAACGCGACGTCGTCACGCCCGCCGCCGAGACCCACCTGGCCAGCCCTCTTGCGTCCTTCAGCCACGCGGGCAGTTACAACTGCCGACGCCTTTACGGGCGCAGCGAGGGGGCCTGGTCGCGCCACGCTACGGCCGACGCGGTCGACATCACCGGCTTCCGGCTCGTGGACGGGCGCAGCGTCAGCGTTCTTGGCGATTGGCAAGGCGCGCCAGAGGACGCGGCCTTCCTGCGAGAGGTGCGCGACGGGGCGTGCGACCTTTTCTCCTCGGTGCTTTCACCCGATTACAACGCTGCCCACGCCGACCATTTCCACCTCGCCATGCGCGAAGGGAGCGCGGGCTGGACCGCCTGCCGCTGAGTCGTTTCGGTCCATGGATGGCATGAAAAAGGCCGCGGAAGCGTCCTGCTTCCACGGCCTCTTCATCCCGCGGCCCCAGGAGGAGCCGCCGCATCCTTGCCTACGAGAGGTGGCGCGAGAGGTGCTTGTTCATTTCGAACATGGTGCAGCGGTCCTTGCCGAAGACCTTCTGCAGCTTGTCGTCGGCGATGATTTCGCGCTTGTTCTCAGGGTTTTGCAGGTCGTTCGCCTTGATGTGCGCCCAGACCTTTGAAACCACTTCGCTGCGCGGAAGCGGGGTCGGTCCCACGATCGCCGCCAGTTCGGGCGACGGGGTCACCGGCCGCGCAAGTCCACCACCGGCTTTACGCCCCGTCCCGCTCTTCTTCTCTGCCATGTTGATTGGCCCTCCTGTTGAAAAACTAAGAGGATCAATAGAGCGCGCTTTTAGAGCGCACACAAGGGGAATGCGAACATTTCCTCTCTGTGCGAATTTCGGAAACCTAACGTTGCGCGAAGGGCACGATCCGGTTGTCGGCATCATGTCCGATATCGGCGCTCCCCCGAAACTCTATTCCGCTCCGCGCGCACCAGTGGCGCACGATCGCCTCGGGCTGCTCGCCGAAGTCCGGTTCGTTATGGGGTACCGCGCTTACGCGCCCGAGGCGCAGGCTCGCCGGACGCACCGCCTGACCCGTCAGCACGAACATCGCGCGGTCGATCGCGTAGAGATGTTCGGCGACTTCCTCGATCAACAGTTCGCAGCCTTCGAGATCGGGCGCGATCGGGGTGCCAAGCATGCTCACGAGGACTTCGAGGTTGAACGCATAGGTCGGCCGGTCGTTCGCGATGTCGGGCTCCAGCGCTGCCGCATCACGGCGGACCAACCAGGCGAGCGCCCGGTCGAGCGCGGCTTCTCCGCCCGTGCGAAGCCCGTCCTGCGCCATCGGGCCGTGCACCACCTCAACACCCTTCTGGTGCAGCGCCGAGAGGAGAAACCCGGAATCGGAATAACCCAAGACGACCTTCGAGCGGGCGCCTTCCGGCAAATCGCTGGTCAGTGCCTCGGCGATCCGGTTCGATCCGTATCCGCCCCGCGCGCACCATATCGCATCCACGCTGTCGTCGCCCAGCACTTGGCGCAGTGCGTCGAGCCGCGCCGCATCCGGCCCCGCGAAATGGCCCTGCGTCATGAACGATTGGGGGTGGATCGCAAGCTCGGCGCCCGCCGCCGCAGCGCGCGCCTCCAACATGGGTACGACGGCCCTATCGAGCGGGCAGCTCGGCGCGACGATGGCGATCCTCATGGGTCCTCCGATTGCGGTTCGCCTCCGGATGGCATAGCGACACGCCAATGACCAACAGCTACTTTTTCTGCGGCATCGGCGGTTCGGGCATGCTCCCCCTCGCCGCCATCGTCAAATCGCGCGGTGCGCACGTCTCGGGCAGCGACCGTTCGCTCGACGCGGGGCGAATGGCCGCCAAGTTCGATTATCTGCGCAACCTAGGCATCGACCTGCACGAGCAGGACGGCTCCGGCCTCGCCGAGGGTCAGACGCTGATCGCATCGGCGGCGGTCGAGGCCAGCGTGCCCGATGTGGTGCGCGCCAAGGAACTGGGGCTCGCCCGCATGGCCCGCCCTGAACTGCTCGCCGAATTGCTCAACGCCGCCGCAACCAGCATCGCCATTGGCGGCACGAGCGGCAAGTCCACCGTGACCGGCATGGTCGGCTGGATCCTCCACGAAGCCGCCCGCCGCCCTACCGTCATGAACGGCGCGGTGATGAAGAATTTCGCAGGCCCTCATGCGCCCTTTGCCAGCGCCCTCGTCGGCGACCCCGATCTGTTCGCCGCGGAAGTCGACGAGAGCGACGGATCGATTGCGCTTTACCGCCCGACGGTGGCGCTGGTGAACAACATCAGCCTCGACCATCAGTCGATGGAGGAGCTCCGCCGCCTGTTCGGTGATTTCCTGCGTGAGGGGGCCCAGCCGCTCTTCAACGCCGACGATGAAGAATGCCGCGCCATCGCGCCGGAGGACGCAGCGGGCTTCGGCTTCGATATCGCGCACGCCCCGGCCTATCGCGGTACCGATCTCGAACTGCACGACGAGGAGGTGCGCTTCACGGTCCTCAACGAGGGCGATGCGCATGCCGTTCACCTGCCCATGCCCGGCCGCCACAATGCGATGAATGCGCTTGCAGCGCTCGCCGCCTGCCACCGTGTCGGCGTATCCCTCGCCGACGGCGCTGCGGCGCTGGCGCGTTTTGCGGGATTGAAGCGCCGCCTCGAGCGTGTGGGCGAAGCCGGCGGCGTCACCGTCTACGATGATTTCGGCCACAATCCCGACAAGGTGGCTGCCACGTTGAAGACGATGCGCGCGCGCGATCGTCGCCTGCTCGTTATGTTCCAGCCGCACGGTTATGGACCGCTCTCGCAGATGGGCGAGGAACTCGCAGCGACTTTCGCCAAACATCTGCGCGAAACCGACCGGCTCTATCTTCCCGACCCCGTCTACCACGGCGGCACGGTGGACCGGAAACGCGGGAGCGACTGGTTGGCCGAACAGGTTGGAAGTATCGCGCACCACATCCCTGATCGCGACACCATCGCACAGCGGATCACCGAGGACGCGCGCCCCGGGGACATCGTGCTCGTCATGGGCGCACGCGACGACAGCCTGATCGCCTATGCGCGCGACCTCGTCGCCGCGATTGGGGAGCGCGCCGCCTGATGGCGCGACCCGTCGGCTGGATCCTCGACCCCGCCGACCGCGCTCGCCTGCTCGGCCGTTTTCCGCCTCGCTATGAGGAAACCATCGCCCACCATGTCACCTTGTGGGGACACAGGAAGCGCGCCTCGCTGCCTGCAGCCGCGAGCTTTGCCGTCGTGGGCCATGCCGATGCGGGCGACGGGATCGAAGCGCTTGTGGTGACCGTTGACGGCGAGATGGAACGACCCGACGGCAATCTTTTCCACTGCACCTGGAGCCTCGACCGCGCGCGTGGCAAAGCGCCGAAGGACAGCAATACGCTCATCGCCGAGCACGGCTTCGCTTCCGTCGCGCCGATCGCGTTCGGAGCGTCACCGGGTTTCGTGGCATGACGCCTCGGCTATTCCTCGACTGCGACGGCGTCCTCGCCGATTTCGACGGCGGCGTGCGTCATCTGACGGGGCTCGATCCCGACGCCTACACAAAAAAAGCAGGCCGCGGCGGCTTCTGGAAAACGCTTGCGCGCGCCGACGGCTTCTATGAGCATCTCGATCCGTTGCCGGGCGCGGCGGAGCTGGTGGATGCCGTACGGCACCTAGAACCGACGATCCTCACCGGACTGCCGATGGGAAAATGGGCCGAACCCCAAAAGCGCGCCTGGGCAAAAAAGCATTTTCCCGACCTTGCGGTCATCACCTGCATGGCGCGCGATAAATGGCGCTATGCCGAGCCCGGCGACGTCCTCGTCGACGATCGGGAAAAGCAACGGGCGACATGGGAGAACGAGGGCCAGGGCCGCTTCATCCTCCACACATCGCCCGCAACAACGCTCAAGGCGCTAGGCGAAATCTACGACCTCTAGGCCGCTTCCAGGTCAACCTTGTCGACCCACTCGGGCCAGAAGACCGGCTCACGCGTCGACCATCCGGCTGCCGTCGCAGCGCTCTCGCTGATCGACTGGAGCAGAATGCGGCGTCGCTCGGGGTGCAGCGTCGGCAGTCCCGCCGCCGCGCAAAACGCGCTGGGCAGCCACGGGCGCACCGCCGCGCCCAGCAGGCGCTCGTACAAAAAGCGATAGGCGGCAAAGCTGTCGATCCGGTCTTCGGCCAGATCGAACGCGCTGATCGTTGCCAGCATGCCGACGAACGGCTCGAGCATGTCGATCGCATGATCGTCGGGAATGTCCGAGCGGACATGGTCGAGCTGGACGTAGAAGCGCTTCTGCTCGCGGATCGAGCGAGCTTCTTCCTCACTGCGCGCCCATGTATCGACCGGGTCCTTGCGCCCGAAGGCGGTGTCGAGCGAACGGCGAATGTAACGCTGCGTCGCCTTGGGGAAGGAAGCGAATTCCTTCATTTCCCCGATCAGAACCGTTCCCGTGTTCGGGCCCCCACCCGTGATCCCACTCATGTCATCAGTCTCCTTTTGCCTTCAGACCGACGATAGCATGTAGTCCTTTATCAAAACTTAACCATGTTCTCGTCGTCTCTCCCGCCTGAAGCATTGAGGCAGCGAGATCGTGCACAGGCAAGCAGCAAAACACCCGCCGGAGATTAATCCGGCGGGTGCGTGAAAAAGGTCACTGTGGATAACGTTCCGTTGCGCCACCGCAACAGCTGCGGCATTTCTACTTTTTGGGCGCGTCCGAATTGGGATGCGGCTTGTCGTCCTTGCCGCGGGTTACCGAAATCGGATCGGAGGCGTCCATGGACTCATCGGAGCCAAGATCCACCTGGGCGTCCTGATCGTTCGGGTGCTTGCGCACTTCCTCCTCGATCTCCTTGCTCGGCTCGTCCTTGGCAGCATGTTCGGCTTCGTTGTCGTGATGCATGATCCTGTCTCCTGGGCTGATGTCTTGGCTTGACAACGAGCCACCTCGTGGCACCGTTCCTCGCAGGGCCAACACGCCCATTCATCGAAAAGCCGTCGGCCAAGGCTTTTACCTTCCTCTCTTTGTGCTTATCGCACCTTCCATGCAGCACGCGCCGCTCAACCGTGGAACCGTGAAACCGCTCTTTTCCGATTGGAAACTGGGGACGGGGAGCATTCTTGCCTTCTGGTTGGCCTATGGCCTGTTGGTCATCGGACGCGCGCTGCTGAGTGACGACCCCGTATCCGTGATCGCGCAGCGGTTGCCGATGGTGGGAACGGGAATCGTTCTCACCGGCTGCATCTACCTCGTCATGCAGGCGGTCGACGACGACACGAGCGTGAAACTGCGCGCCACGATCGCGGGCCTCGCCTCGATCCTCGCGGCGATCGCGCAAGCGTTCCTGATCATCGCCATGGCGCCGACCCGCAGCGGCGAAGGGGAGGAATGGCGCTTCGAAAGCAACGAGGGCGCGGTCATCACGCAGCGCGGCAACGAAATCATTGTCGAGGGCGACGTCGGCGACGGTCCGATGGTCTTCACCCTCCCGCGCATCGATGAACTCAACGAGACCATCCAGCTGCGTGCCGCTGCCGACGCCGCGGTCGTCTGGCTATTCTTCTTCGCCGCCTGGAGCGCCGTCTATCTCGCCGCCGTGTCGGCGACACAGGTGGCCGAAACCCGCCGTCGGCTCGCCGCGGCGCGCGCCGAAGCCCAGGCCGCGCAGGTCCGAGCCTTGCGCTATCAGGTCAATCCGCACTTTCTGTTCAATACGTTGAACAGCCTGTCCTCCTTGGTGATGACGGGACGACAGGAGCAGGCCGAGAGCATGCTCATCGCGCTGTCCAATTTCTTCCGCAACTCGCTATCACTCGATCCGAACGAAAGCGTGACGCTCGCGCGCGAGATCGATCTTCAGCGCCTCTACCTCCAGATCGAGCAGCAGCGCTTTCCCAAGCGCCTTGAGGTCGAGATCGACGTTCCGGACGCGCTTTCCGAAATGGCCGTTCCCGCGCTCATCCTCCAGCCGCTCGTCGAGAATGCCATCAAATATGGCGTCAGCCGCGCCAAAGACGCCGTTCATCTCTCCATCGGCGCGACCACGCTCGACGACGGTCGGGCCCGGATCTCCGTCTTCAATACCCTGCCCAAGGCCGCCGACGACCGCCGACCCATGCACGCGGGCACCGGCACCGGCCTCACCAACGTCGCCGCGCGTCTCGCCGCCCATTTCGGAAGCCGGGGCGACTGCCGCTTCGGTCCGGTCGAGGGCGGATATCGCGTGGATCTCATCATGCCTCGCGAGGAGATTTCGTCATGACCCAGAAACTCACGGTGCTGATTGCGGACGATGAGCCGCTCGCCGCCGAGCGCCTCGAAACCCTCCTCGCGCGCCGCGACGACGTCACGCACGCCGGCACCGCCGCCGACGGCGAGGAAGCAGTCGAGAAGGCAGAAGCGCTCAAGCCCGACATCGTCCTGCTCGACATCGCGATGCCGGGACTCGACGGCATAGAGGTCGCGCGCGCCTTGTCGAAGCAGCGCCCCCGCCCCGCGGTCGTCTTCGTCACGGCCTTCGATCAGTTCGCGGTCGCCGCCTTCGAGGTCGCAGCCGTCGACTATGTGATGAAGCCCGTCGAGGCGGGGCGGCTCGGCGAAGCGCTGGACCGCGCGCGCGCGCGGCTTACGGCCGAAGCCGAAGAACAAGCGTCCGAAGCCGATGAGAGCGATTATCTCGAGGAGTTCTGGGCATCCGACCTGTCGGGACTGGTCAGGATCGCCTCGACCGACATCGACCGTATTTCTGCCGAGCGCGACTATATGCGGCTCCATGTCGGCAAGCGCAGTTGGCTTGTCCACCATTCCATGGCCTCGCTCGAGCAAGGGCTCGATCCCGCGCTATTCGTCCGCCTCCACCGTTCGGCGATCGTCCGCCGCGATTTTATCGACGGCTTCTCCCGCAATGCGTCGGGCCGATGGATCGCTCGGCTCGCGGACGAGACCGAACAACCCGTTGGCCGTCTCTACTCCGATCAGGTCAAGGCCATCGCACGCCGCGACTGAGAAAGAGGTAACTTCGATTAATTTTTTGAATTGTTCGAAACCTCGGCCTTACCTTAACGTTAGGTCGTCAGGCGGGCGGGCTTTGCTGCACCAGTGAGGCTCCAGCGTGCAATTCTTGATGACGGAGTTTCGGTGCCCGACAAGGACGACAGTTATATGCTCGATGTCGTGCGCTTCTATGGCGCGCTGACGGAAGAGCGCTATCGTCACGTCGCCGCGCAAATCGAGAATCGCCAACTGTCCGAATTATTGTCGCACTGCGCGTCGAATCGCGCCGGTCTGGTTGCCCGGTTCGAAGAGGCAATCGAGGAGGTCGGTGGCGAGGTCGGCATTGCCGAATGCGCGACTTGCTGCTCGCTCGACTCCTTTGACCTTCCGGCCAACGATGACTTTGCCACTTTGCTCGATCGCCTCGCCGAGTGCGACGAAAAGGTTTCCGTCATCATCAATCGCGAACTCGATGGGCGCAAGATCAGCGCCATGGCGCATCTCGTGGTCGATGAAGCGCTGATCCTTCTCGAGGAAACGATCAAGAAGCTGAGGCGCATCATCGAACAGGCCGACGGCGCCAGGTCGGATCGCATCTCGATCTAGCCGACGAAGCGATGCCGCTGCGGCCTTTCACTCCACATACTTCGGCAACCCATCGAACCGCCCATCGCGCGCGCGTTCGATCACCGATCCGGCGAGATCCGAATGGTCGCGCGCCAGCACCATGCGGTAGACGATAGGCCCGTCGCAGAATGCCGCCTGCGCGCGCTGGGGAATGCGACAGGGAATGGGGCGGATGTCCGACGAACACACGCTCAGATCATTGCTAGCCGGATAATGATACGAAAGAGCGCATGAGGTTACTTCTGCCGCTTCCATAACGAGGTCGTAACGCTGCTCGCGGACGATTTGGGCGTCCGGCATCGATGAAGCGTCGAACATCTCGAAGAATGGAATTTCGCCCCACATGGCCCGGGCCGTCCAGACCCCCTCCGCGAAGGCCTGATCGTCGAAAAAACCATCCGCGACCTGCTCGGCGAAACCCAGATGTCCGCTCGAGCAGGGCCGGACGACCGTCTCGCCGTCGCCTCTGAACCACAGCGCGCAGGCATCCACGTCCAGCGTTTCTGAAAGAGCGAACGATAGCGCCGGAAGGATGATACTGCGCGATTCACGCTTTTTTCGCCATTCGATGGGAGGAGCGGCAAAGGTGGCGCTGACCTTTTCCCCGAGCGAATTGCGCGCGGGTTCGAAGCGCGCGCGTTCCTGCAGAATGGCGCAGGTCGTGTCGTCGAGCAGCGCATGCCCGCTGCTTTCAATGATCTCGCAGCCCGAAACCGATCCTTCGGGATCGACCGTCAGACGCGCATGCACGACCCCCTCCCAATCGTTTGACAGCGCCTCGGCGGGATAATCGTTCACCGTGAAGATGCCGGAGAGGTTTCCCCGCGGGAGCGCGGCAAGCCCCGGATCCGTGGGCTGAGGCGGCGTCTCCTGCGCGATTGCGAGCGTCGCTAAAACGGCGAGGAGGGTCACTGCACGGCCTGTCCTTCCGTCCCCGGCCATTCCGACAGCGGGCGGTCGTGCACGACGCGGTAGATGACTGTTCGCTCGGCTCCGGGCGGCGGAAGGCGCAGGTTGGGCTTGCCGTCTTCGACGGTGTGCGGACAGGACACCGCCGCCATCCCCATCGCAACTGAATTGCCGTCAATCGACGTTGGCGCACGACCTGCGCAGCCCATGAAACTCCCGTTGTCGATATAAGCAAGCGTCAGACCGTTTCCGCGCGCGGACCAGCGTTCTTCCGCGGTTTCCATAAAGGCGTTCAGCGTAGTGTTGCGCTCGATCGCGAAGGTGATGACCAATGCCTTATCCGCCATCTCGCTCGCGGTGCCTTCGATCTCGACGGCCTCGACCCAGCGCTGCCACGGAGCACATTCGCGCAACAAACCCCCAACCACGGCTGTGCATCGCTCTACGCCGCCCCTCTCTGCCACATCCAACCAGATTTCCATCGGCTCGAGTTGTTCGGGAAACAGCGTTTCATTCAGGATCGTCTTCTTTGGCTCGGGTATTTTTCCGGGAATGGCGAAAGTGATCGTCGGCATGAGGTAGGTCGATGTGACCGCCCTTCCCGAAGAATCGAGCGCGGGATGGAAACGAGCGTTCCGACGCGTTTCCGCGCAGGTCATCCGGTCGAGTGAGCGACTGCCGCTCGACTGCATCACGGTGCAATCACTGACGCCGCCCTTGGCGTTCACGTCGACCAGGACGCGCACTGATCCGACTCCTTTATTACGGAGCGCTTCGGCGGGATAATCTTCGGACCCGATGATCGCCGTGGGTTGGATAGGACGCGCCGGGACGGCGATCACCTCTTGCGCGAGAACTGGCTCGGAAAACGCCATCGCCATGACAAGAGTGCATACTGTTAGAGAGTGTTTGGAGATCTGCATAATGCATCCTGACGCCTCACTGACGGGCGGCCGCCCAGGACATCATCCTAGAAGAGTTCCGATACCCCGCAACCCTCTCCGCCGTCGCGAACTGCAGTCAACCGCGATGCGGGACTTCACCCTACCTCGTGCCTTCCGATAATCGTCGAACCCGCCCCAAACGAGAATGGGGACCAGAAGCAGAGCTTCTGATCCCCACATGCGCCGAGCAACTTTGCCGGTGTTGGTCCGGTTTGCCGTCCGCCCGAAGGCTTTCGGCCACCTCGACCATCCTCGCGCGCCTGCTCAGGCGTCGCTCGTTACCATCCGGTCTGCCCCCATACAGGGGCTCTCCCGTAGCAGCCTTTGCATGACGTCATTGCGAGCTTGCACTCACGATGACTTCTGCTCCGGCGTCTTCGACAGCCGCACCGTCAAGCGATGCGCCTCCGAGTGGCTCGTGGCGGCCCTTCTTGGACCAGGGACCTTGTCGCGCCCATCGCTCCCGTCGCCCGAAGGCGAAAGCAGCGCAGCTGCGTCAGGCACCCCTGGTTCTTCCGGCGCCTCTCAAACCGGCTGGTCCAAGATGGTGGCAGCTGGGTTCGACACCCTTTCGGTCCGAAGACCGTCCGGGCTCCCCCGGTCGCCGCATCTCATCGCCTGCCGGCGGAGATCGGAACTTGCGATCCCTTCCTTCCGAAGAAGGCCGGGCGCTTCGTCCCGATCACCCATTCTTTATGGGCGGAAGCGGCAAGGTTTCCAATCGCTTAAAGGATGTTTCTGCCTGTGGATAACGGGGATATCGTGCGTAAGTGGCGAATTTCGCGGGCACGACGGCAGAATTGCAGGCCCCCTACCCCGCGCCAAGCCGATTCGCAAGGGCCACGCGAACGCGTCGGACGGGTGATCCGTCCGGGTTGCCCAAATGTTCCGCTCGCCCTACCTGTCACGCGTGACCGAATCCGTATCTCCCGAACCTTCCGGCGACACGCCGCCGCCCGCCTATCTCGCGCGGCTCAACCCCGCTCAGCGCGAGGCCGCCGAAGCGTTGGACGGCCCCGTGCTCATCCTCGCGGGTGCGGGCACGGGCAAGACCGCCACGCTCACCGCTCGCCTCGCCCACCTCATCGCCACGCGCCGCGCCTGGCCCAGTCAGATCCTCGCCGTCACCTTCACCAACAAGGCCGCCCGCGAAATGAAGGAGCGCGTCGCCGAGATCACCGGCGGTGCGGTGGACAATATGCCCTGGCTCGGCACCTTCCACAGCGTCTGCGCGCGGATGCTCCGCCGTCACGCCGAACTGGTCGGCCTCCAGAGCAATTTCACCATCATCGATACCGACGACCAGCTACGCCTGCTGAAGCAGCTCGTCGAAGCTGCGCAGATCGACCCCAAGCGCTGGCCGCCGCGCGCGCTGGCGGGGCTCATCGATCAGTGGAAGAACAAGGGCCTGACCCCCGCCCATATCGAGCCCGCCGACGCCCAGGCGTGGGGGGATGGCAAGGCGGGCGACCTCTATGCGCAATATCAGGAACGGCTGAAGGCCGTGAACGCTGCCGACTTCGGCGACCTGCTGCTGCATATGCTCACGATCTTCAAGAAGCATCCCGATGTGCTCGAAGAATGGCGGAAGCGCTTCAAATATCTGCTCGTCGACGAATATCAGGATACGAACGCGTCGCAGTACGAATGGCTGAGGCTGCTCGCCGCGCCCGACAACAACATCGCCTGTGTCGGCGATGACGACCAGTCGATCTATTCGTGGCGCGGCGCCGACGTGTCCAACATCCTGCGCTTCGAGCGCGATTTCCCCGGCGCCAAGATCGTCCGCCTCGAGCAGAACTACCGCTCGACCGGCCATATCCTCGCAGCCGCGGGCGGGGTCATCGCGCACAATTCCGGGCGTCTCGGCAAGCAGCTCTGGACCGAAGCGGGCATGGGCGACAAGGTCCGCGTCATCGGCGTGTGGGACGGCCCCGAGGAAGCGCGCCGCGTCGGCGAGGAGATCGAGAACCAGGTTTCCAAAGGCCGGTCGTTGAACGACGTCGCGATCCTCGTGCGCGCCCAGCACCAGACCCGCGAGTTCGAAGAGCGCTTCATCGCCATCGGCATGGACTATCAGATCATCGGCGGCTTCCGGTTCTACGAACGTGCCGAGATCCGCGACGCCATCGCCTATCTGCGCCTCGTCCACCAGCCGCAGGACGACCTCGCCTTCGACCGCATCGTCAACACCCCGAAACGCGGTCTCGGCGACAAAGCCGTTGCGACCATCCACCAGTTCGCCCGTCGCACGGGGGACTCGCTCCTCCTCGCCGCCGCGCAGTTGCTCGACAGCGACGAACTGCAGGCACGCGCGCGTGGGAGCCTCGGGCGTTTCGTTGCCGACATCGCCCGCTGGCGCACGCTCGGTGCCGGCACCTCGCCGATGCCAACCGATAGCGGCGAGCGTCAGGTGATGGAGAGCGGGACCAAGGCACTGACACCCTCCGAACTCATGCAACAGGTCATGGAGGAATCGGGCTATGTCGCCATGCTCCAGGCCGACAAGTCCGCCGAGGCGCAAGGCCGCCTCGACAACCTCGCCGAACTCGCCCGCGCGATGGAGGAATATGACACGCTCGAGAGCTTCCTCGAACATGTCAGCCTCGTCATGGACACCGACCGCGGCGCCGACGGCGAACGCGTCACGCTCATGACCATCCACGCCGCCAAGGGACTCGAATTCCCCGTCGTCTTCTGCGCCGGCTGGGAAGAGGGCCTGTTCCCCTCACAGCGCGCGCTCGACGAAGGCGGACAGGCCAGCCTCGAGGAAGAACGTCGCCTGGCCTATGTGGCGCTTACCCGCGCCCGCGAACGCGCTACCGTCCTCCACGCCGCCAATCGCCGCATCTACGGCCAGTGGACCAGCTCCATTCCCTCGCGCTTCGTCGAGGAGATCCCCGAGGATCATACCGAGGAAGAGCAGACGATGACCGGCGGCGCCTCGCTCTGGCAGGCACAGTTCAGCGCCAACGATGATCCCTTCGCCCATGTCGCCCGTCCCGCCTCGCGTGGCCCCGGCTTCAAGCGCGCCGTTTCCTCGGCGGGCGACGAACGCCTGTCGCGCGGCGAGCTCATCGCCCGCAGCCGCGGACCGTTGGACAGCAAGGCAAGCGCCGTTTCCCTCGGCAACAAGGGCCGCGACGACCTCGAACTCGGCCAGCGCGTTTTCCATGGCAAGTTCGGCTACGGCACCATCGCACTCATCGAAGGCAACAAGCTCGAGATCGACTTCGAGAAAGCCGGGCGCAAGCGGGTCGTCGACAGCTTCGTCAATCTCGAGGGCTGAGCAAGCGCGGGCCGCTACCCCCGCGCACGGCGATACGCCTACTGCGCGTCGGGATTGTCGACGTCGATCTTTGCGACTTTCCACGCACCGCCCGTGCGTGCCATGACGATCCTCTCGATGCGTCGCTCGCCATCGAGCCGCGCGGTATCGAACGTGAGGATCTCGAGACGCTCGTGATCGGGGTTGGCGGGCTTCTCGATGCGCTCGACCTTGGTCAGGGTCCGCTGCGCGGCGCCGCCTTTCATGCGATTCATCAGCACGCCCAGTTCCCAGATGTCGAAATTGTAGCTCTCGCGCAGGCTGGGCGCCGCAGCGGCATAGGTACCCTTTGCGTCACCCGCATCCAGCTTGGTGAGGAAGTCGAGCGCCGGCGCGGATGATTGCGCGCTCGTCGGGGTGACCGACTGCACGGGATGCGTATCGGCGCGCGACACGTCATCCGCGATGGACATCATGACTATAATTCCTTTCCGGCGCATCGGCGAGCGCAGAGAGAGGCGCCGCTTCAGGGATGCGTCGGCACCGTCATCGTCCGTCGGGTAGTCGCGATCATCCCCCAACGGCTTGTGCACGAGCGGTTCGGGGGTCTCTCCCTCGGTTTCGGCCAGCGCCAATGCGGCTTCGCGGCTGCTCGAAGTCCCCAGCTTACGCCGTGCGCTCCGTAGCCGGTCGTTGATCGCATGGTGCGATATGCCCAATTCGCGCGCGCTCGACTTGGCATCGTGCCCGGCCAGCAGCAGCCGCAGTGCCTCACGCTCCTTTTCGCTTAGATCGTCGATACCGCTGTCCATTGCTGCAACCTACCCTGCTCGACGGGGAGCGCCAAGCGTGCCGCCGTTCTCCACGGCGGGAACCGCCTCTGTGTCGGCTGGTTGACAGAGCGATCGAGATTCCGGGGATCGCTGCCGTTCATGTCCTTGTTGCGTCGCTACCGCCTGCCGTTGTTCGTCTTTGTCGCGGGCCTGGTGCTGAGTGCGATCGCCGCGATGGCCGCCCACGCGGATTCCCAGCGTCGCTACGCGCAACAGCTCGAACGTCTTGCAGACCGCGCCGCACTCTCGGTGGAAAACAAGTTCGCGCTGCAGTCCGCCGTCCTGCGTGGGGGAGCCGCCCTCTTCCGCGCTTCCAATGCCGTGACCGAACGCGACTTCTCCCGTTATGTCGAGAGGCAGAATCTCACCCGGTTCAATCCCGGTATCGGCGGGGTCGGCTTTGCCGTCTATGCACCCAGCATCGGCGAGGCCAATCGGCTCGCGTCCGCCTATCGGCAAGGTGAACCATTCGGATTTCTCTGGCCCGAGGGCAGCCGTGACGGCTACTCCATCATCACCTTCCTCGAACCCCAGAACGACCGTAACCGTGTTGCCCTCGCCTTCGATATGATGAGCGAGGCCAAACGCCGAGCCGCGATGGAACGCGCACGCAAGACGGGGGAGATCGCGCTCTCGGACAAGATCGAGTTGGTGCAGGAAATCGACGAAAACAAGCAGGCGGGCCTGCTCCTCTACATGCCCGTTACCCAACCGATCGGTGGTCAGGACACCTTCATCGGATGGATCTACTCGCCGCTGCGCGCAACCGATCTCTTCAGCACCATCACCGACGAGCCGCTTTACGAGGATGTCGAGGTCGGCGTGTATAGCGGCGAGCCGTCGACCGAGACATTGCTGTTCGAGAATCTGGACGCGGAGATCCTGCCCTTTCCCGCAACGCGTGAATTGACCATCGGTGGCAACCGCCTCTTCATCCGCGTCAGCCCGACGCCCTCATACTATTCTCCCAGTCCGGTCGCCGGCATGGCGATGACTTTCCTGACCGGCCTCGCCCTCACGGCGCTCGTCGCCCTGCTGATTTCGCAGCAACAACGCGGCCGCCTCCGGGTGGAGCAGCAGGTGCGCGCGCGAACGCGGGACCTAGAAGCCGCCAACGAGCAATTGATCGCGGAGGCCGCAGCGAGGGCCGAGGCCGAGGCGCAGGTTCGCCACATGCAGAAGATGGAGGCGGTCGGGCAATTGTCAGGCGGCATCGCGCACGACTTCAATAACATGCTCGCCATCATCACCGGCAATGTCGACATGGCGCAGCGCAGCACTGATGCCGGCAAGCGCGACAAGGCTCTCTCGCGCGCCATGCTCGGCGCGAACAAGGCCGCCGAACTCACCCAGCGCCTGCTCGCCTTCTCGCGTCGTCAGACGCTGCTGCCCGAGACGGTCGACTGCAACCGCATGGTCGCCGAAATGTCCGAACTTCTGCGCCGGACGCTCGGCGAACAGATTCAGCTCGAGACCGTGCTCGCGGGCGGCCTGTGGCCCGTCACCGTCGATCCCAGCCAGCTCGAGAATGCCATCGCCAACCTCGCCGTCAACGCGCGCGACGCCATGCCCGACGGCGGCCGCCTCACCATCGAGACGAGCAACTGCCACCTCGACCGCGCTTATGCCGAAGAACATGAGGACGCGCCCGAAGGGCAGTTCGTTCTTATCGCAGTCACGGACACCGGCACCGGCATGAGCGAGGAGGTCCAGGCAAAGGCCATCGACCCCTTCTTCACCACCAAGGAGATCGGCAAGGGCACCGGCCTCGGCCTGTCCCAGGTGTTCGGTTTCCTCAAGCAATCCGGCGGCCATTTCGCGCTTTATTCAGAGGAAGGGGAAGGCACCACGATCAAGCTCTACCTTCCCCGCGCCGCGCGTGCGGCGAAGACCGGAACGATCGCCAGCAAGGTCGACGGCGACGACCTGCCGCACGCCGTCGCGGGCGAAACCGTTCTCGTCGTCGAGGACGAACCCGCCGTGCGCGAGACCAGCCTGAGCGCGCTCCAGTCGCTGGGCTATACTACACTCGAGGCCGCCGACGGCGAGGCCGCGCTCGCCATCGTCGCCAGTGATGCCCGCATCGACCTGCTGTTCACCGATGTCGTCATGCCCCGGATGGACGGTCGCCGCCTCGCGGACTCGGCGCTCGAGGCACGCCCCGATCTCGCCGTTCTGTTTACGACCGGCTTCACGCCCAACGCCATCGTCCACAACGAGCGCTTGGACGAAGGCGTCACGCTTTTGCCCAAACCGTACAATCTTCCGAGACTGGCGCTCGCGGTCAGGCGAGCGATTGATCGCTCGGGGCGTTAGCCGAGGCTCCGGCCGAGCCAAGTGATGGGGCCGATCGCCATCAGTGCCAGCACGACCCAGTCGACCCAGCGTCGCCGCGCCACCGCTGCGGCCAGCACCGCGCCGAGCAGCAGCGTGTCGACCGCGCGCTGCCAGAAATAGATCGCCACATCGCCAATGCTGTCCGTGTAGATGATGACGTCCTCGAGAAAATCGAGCGCGATGAGCACGAACAGCAACCCCCAAAGGTAACGCGACTCCCGCGCCCAGAAGGCGGTCAGGTCAATCCCTGCCGCGGGACCCTCGCCGTCGGCGTCGGGCAGGCTCGCACTCGCCAGCAGGAAGATGAGGACTAGCGTCGCGAGCGTCGGCAGGAAGCCGCCGATCGTGATTGCGCCCGACGCGCCCGCGACCGCCCACCAGGTCATCACCACGCTCAGCACCACAAGTGCTGCGAAGACGAGCGGCAGCGCGTCCCAGCGCACCCGGTCGCGCGCTCGCAGCAGCCGGTGCAGGCTCGTCAGCAGATCGGTCAGCGCGACGCCGACGATCAGCGACGCAAAGACGATAGCCCCCTCCATGTTTGCTACGAAAGCGCAAGAAGGACCCCGATGCAAGATTTCCGCTCGGGCGCCCGGAGGGTCACCGCCGTCTCGCGCGCGCCTCAACGAAAAACGGGCGCCCCGTCGGGACGCCCGTTTTCGTATCTTCGATTAAGAAGCGCTCTCGTCAGGCTGGCATCGGCTGCTGCATCTGCGCTTGCTCGGCGCGCATCTCGGCCTTGCGAATTTCTTCGGCCGCACGCAGCTTGTCGGCGGCGATGGCGCGGTTGGCGAGCTTTTCCCAGCTCGCAGCGGCGCGTTCGTGACGCTCCTTCACCTTGGCCAGCGTGGCGGCTTCGGCCTTGGCGCGTTCTTCTTCCATCCGTTCGATGAGGAATTCGGTTTGGTGGGCCAAAAAAGGTCTCCTAGCATTGAGGCGACGCTTCACGGTTGCGACGCCCGGGGGAACGGAAACGTCAGCGTTGGTTGGGCGGACGCCCGCACCGGACGGTGCGTGCTGACGGGTAGAATATCGGAATCGCTCGTGGGGCCGTAAGCGGCGGGACGGCGTGGTGCCAGTCTAGGGGGAGCGATCGGGCGATAGTGGGACTGTTGTAGAAGAGAAACAACAAAAAGGCAAAAAACCGCCATTTCCGCGATAAATCGCAGGTTGCAACCGATTCGCTGCGAAAACGACTCCGAAAGCGACTCTAGGCCCCCGCTTCTCCAAGCTCGAGCCAGTCGCGCTTTTCCAGCCCGTAGAGCATGTCGAGAAACTCGAACTGGAGACCGTGCGGTTGCCCCGTGTCGCTGTTCCAGAAGGCGACGATCCCGCTCTTGCGTGCCGGATCCATGAGAATGAAGCTACGGTAGCCGTCGACACCCCCGCGATGGCCGACAATCGTATGGCCTGCATACTCATACGTCCGCCACCCCAGGCCATAGCGCGCATCCGACAGGCGTTCGCGATAATTGCGCATCCGCCGCATCTCGCCCGGGGTCTCGATCAGCGGGCGGTGGGCTTCCTCCAACATCTCGGGGGAGACGATGTTAGGCATCCCGCCGAGCTGCGCCTTGAGCCACAGCCCTGCATCGAGGATCGAGCTGTTGATGCCACCCGCCGCAGGCACGCCATAATAGTGTTGGTCGACCTCATATTCGCGCCCGCCACGATTGAACGGGTGGGCCCAGCGCTTCGCCTCGACCAGCCCGTCGCGGGTCGCGCTGGCGTGAGTCATGCCGAGCGGACCGAAAAGTCTTTCCTTCAGCACCGTATCGTAGGTCTGGCCGGTGACCTTTTCGATCGCTTCGGAAGAGGCGTCAAAGGCGACATTCTGGTAGCTCCAGCATGTGCCGATGGGACAGACCTGCGACAATTCGCCCAGCTGCTGGCGGATCTGGCGGGGGTCCTGCCCCTCTTCGAGCCGATCGTCATAGGCATTGCGCCATAGCCCGAGCCGATGCGAAAGCGTATCGCGAAGCGTCGCGGTGAACTGGTTGTTGTCGGGGAGCCGCAGCGAGGCGGCATATTGCGCTATCGGCGCGTCGAGCGACAATTCGCCCTCCGCATCGAGTTTGGCGGCCATCGTTCCGGCCACGCCCTTGGACACCGACGCCCAGCGGAAAATGGTGTCGATATCGACCGGATCGCCCTCCTCGACTTCGGTCTCGCCATAGCCCTTGAGGAACGCGATCTCGCCATCGACGACCACGCCCACCGCCATCGCGACCATCGGACCATGCTCGTCCATGAGCCGATGGAGCCGCGCATCCATCGCGATGAAGTCGATGCTCTCGCGCTCGGCCGCCTGGACGGGCGCCAGCGGCGCGCGAACCACTGCGCTGGTCTCTTCTTCTTCCACCGCCGCCGGTTCGGCGCCCAGCACCTTCGCTCCGCCAACCACGCAGGCGAACAGCAGAAGCGGAAGTGCCAGATTCATTACCCGTGAATTGTTTGTCACCCGCGCCTTCTCTCCAGTCGCTCGCGATACATTTCGTCCGACCACGAGCGAAAGGCCCGGCAAGTCGAAGCGAGCTTTACGTTATCACCGCGCTCGGGCAAGACCCTGCGCCATGCGAACCGTTCGATTGATTGCATTGGGCGCCATCCTGCTCTTCCTCGTCGTCATGACGCTGACCAACTGGCACGATGTGATGATCGACCTATGGGGCGGACAGCGCATGGCGATCAAGCTTCCGCTTCTGCTCGCGCTGACCTTCCTCGGCGGCTTTCTCCCGACCTGGCTCGTCGATCGCTGGCGGATCGGACGATTGAAAAAGCGCCTTTCGCAGTATGAGAGCGTCGACACGCATCGCCCTCCCCAGCCACCCGAACCTCGCCGTGCGCCCCCGCCGGAACCCACCAGCCCCTTCTAGAGGTAGTGCATCCATGACCAGTCCCGTTTTCGTCGCCATCGATACGCCGCGCGTCGACGTCGCGCAGAATCTCGCTGTCGCGGTCAAATCCCACGCGGCCGGGCTCAAGCTCGGACTCGAATTCTTCAATGCCGAGGGCCGCGAAGGCGTCAAACGTCTGCGCGAGCGTGGTCTGCCCATCTTCCTCGACCTGAAACTCCACGACATTCCCAACACGGTCGCCAGAGCGGTCGAGGCCATCGCCGACCTTCGTCCGCGCATCCTCACCGTCCATGCCGCGGGCGGGATCGAGATGATGCGCGCTGCCAAGCAGGCCGCGGGTGATGTCACCAAGGTGGTCGGCGTGACCATGCTCACCAGCCTCGACGACGAGGATCTGAAGCGCGGCGGTGTCGGCATGAAGTCGCGCGCCTACGTCGATCGGCTCGCCGATCTCTCGCGCGAAGCGGGGCTCGACGGCATCGTCTGCTCGGGGCTCGAGGTGAAAGCGATGCGCAAGGCCTGGCCAGAGGGCTATCTCGTCGTGCCGGGCGTGCGGCCAGAGGGAGCGGTGACGAATGCCGACCAGAAGCGCGTCGTCACGCCGCAGGATGCGGTGCGCGATGGCGCTTCGGCCCTCGTCATCGGGCGTCCGATCACCGAGGCCAGCGATCCGCAGGCGGCAATCAAGGCCATCGCCGGAGATCTCGACGCGCTTTGACAGTCGGCCGGGCACGAC
Organism: Sphingomicrobium aquimarinum; assembly: GCF_039655735.1. Lineage (NCBI taxonomy): Bacteria > Pseudomonadati > Pseudomonadota > Alphaproteobacteria > Sphingomonadales > Sphingomicrobiaceae > Sphingomicrobium > Sphingomicrobium aquimarinum. The sequence continues at coordinate 736,834 of NZ_JBBYXH010000001.1, forward strand.
GTAGCACCGCGCCCGAACATCCAAGGAGTTTTGCAGCGATGAGCTGGATCGACCGCGTCCGTAACGGTATTCCCTTCCTGCCCAAACGTCAGAGCGACGATCAGCTCTGGCACAAGTGCAGCGCGTGCGAGGCGATGATCTTCACCAAGGAGTGGGCCGACAACGGCTATGTCTGTCCGCGCTGCGAGCATCACGACCGGATCGGCTCGAAAGAGCGGTTCGCGCAGATTCTCGACGAAGCACCGCTCATCCTCCCCGCGCCCGAGGGCAAGGAGGACCCGCTCAAGTTCCGCGACAACAAACGCTACGTCGACCGCATGAAAGCCGCGCGCGCAAAGACCGGCATGCACGATGCGCTCGTCACCGCTTTCGGCACGATCGACGGGCAGTGCGCGGTCGTCGGGGTGCAGGACTTCGCCTTCATGGGCGGATCGATGGGGACTGCGGTGGGCGCGGCGATCGTCGCGGGCATCGATGCCGCCATCCAGCGCGAATGTCCCTACATCCTCTTCACCGCCGCGGGCGGCGCGCGCATGCAGGAGGGCATATTGAGCCTGATGCAGATGCCGCGCACGACCGTCGCCCTCGCACGGCTGAAGGAAGCGGGGCTCCCTTACATCGTCGTCATCACCGACCCGACCACCGGCGGGGTGACCGCCAGCTATGCGATGCTCGGCGATATCCAGATCGCCGAACCGGGCGCGCTGATCGGCTTCGCGGGCCAGCGCGTCATCGAACAGACGATCCGCGAAAAGCTCCCCGAAGGGTTCCAGCGCGCCGAATATCTGCTCGAGCATGGCATGCTCGACATGGTCGTGCACCGGCACGATCTCAAAGAGCGGCTGGGGCAGCTGATCGGCTATCTCGCGCCGGATACCGAGGCCGAAGAGGCGGCCTGATGCACGACGGGGCACGGTCGGACGATCCGGCCGTCCAGCGGCAGCTCGACCGGCTCGAGGCACTCGGACACGGCGGCGACCGCAGCGCCCAGCGGCTTGAACCCATTGAGGCGCTCCTCGCCGCGCTCGGCAATCCGCAGGACCGGCTGCCGCCCGTCTTCCATGTCGCGGGAACCAACGGCAAGGGCTCGACCATCGCCTTTCTCCGCGCTGGACTGGAAGCGGTGGGAAAGAGGGTTCACGTCTTCACCTCTCCCCATCTCGTTCGCTTCAACGAACGGATGCGGCTCGGTGGCCGGTTGATCGAGGACGAGGCGCTTGCCTCCCTGTTAGAAGAAGTGCTCGACAGGGTCGCTGCGAAGGGTTTGTCGCCCAGCTTCTTCGAGGCCACGACCGCCGCCGCCTTTTTGGCTTTTTCGCGCGAGCCCGCGGATGCGCTTCTGCTCGAAGTCGGCATGGGCGGCCGCTTCGATGCGACGAACGTGGTCGCGAAGCCCGCGGCCTGCGGCATTGCCGCCCTGGGCCTCGACCACCAGCGCTGGCTCGGCGAGACGCTGCCCGAGATCGCGCGGGAAAAAGCGGGCATCGCCAAGGCAGGCGTACCGCTCGCAATCCAGCGTCCGCGCCCGGAAGCGCTCGACCCGCTCCTCGGTGCTGCCGTCGATGCGGGCGCCACGGTCTTCCTGCAGGATCGCGACTGGAGCGTCCGCGCCCATGCCGACCGCATGATCTACGTCGGCCGCGACGCGCTTGAGCTTCCACTCCCGGCCCTCCCCGGCCCTCACCAGATCGACAATGCCGGGCTCGCGCTTGCCATGCTCGACCATCAGGAGGTTCTACGGCTCGATCGTACCTCGCTTGCCCTCATGACCCAGTGGGCGCGTTGGCCCGCGCGGATGCAGCGTATCGAGAAAGGCGTCCTTTGCGCCCGCCTTCCCGGTCAGATCGAGCTTTATCTCGACGGCGCGCATAATGGCGAAGCCGCTAGCGCCATCGCTCGGACGCTTGGCCGCCGCCCTGTCCACCTCGTCATGGGGGTGCTCGCCAACCGCGACCCGCACCGCCTGCTCCAGCCCTTCGCGCGCACCCTCGCGAGCTTTACCGCGGTGCCCGTGCCCGATCACGAGCACCACGCCCCCACCGCGCTCGCCGCCATGGTCGATGGTACCGACAGCCGCCCGGCACCCGACCTCGCGGCCGCGCTGGACCGCATCGCAAGCATTGCCGGGCCGGACGACACCGTCCTCGTCATGGGATCGCTCTACCTCGCGGGCGCCTTCCTCGACGCAAACGGCACGCCGCCCGACTAGGCGAAATCCGCTTCCGGTGGGGGCGCATTCTGAATTCCGCGCCCCCCCTCACGACGCTGGCGCGCCCACTCGACGAGGCAGAGGACGAAGGCGATCATCCCGATCCCGGTTGTCAGAATGAAGACGAAATAATAGCCCTGCTCTTCGATGAGCTGGCCAAGCGGCGCTCGCCCCAAGGTGCCCACGAGCAGGGCAAGGCTCGACAAAAGCGCATATTGAACGGCGCTATAGCCTTTCGCGACGATGCTGGAGAGATAAGCGACGAAGGCCGCCCCGGCGAGGCCCACCGCGAGGTTCTCACCCGCAATCGTAATCATGAGCTTGGCAAGATCGGGAGTGCCTCCGGGGAAGCTGGTGACCAGTGCCGTGAAGCCGATCGCATCGGAGACAGACTGCATGGTGGCGCCACCGATGGCGAGGTCGGCATAGAGCAGGTTGGTCAGGGCCGCGACCAGCGCGCCCAGGCTGAGCGCCGCCATCCGCCCGATCAACGTCAGCAGAACGCCGCCCAAGGCAAGACCGACGAGCAGCGCGCCGACGCCGAAGAATTTCGAAGCGACCGCGACCTCGTCGTTCGTGTAATTGAGTTCGCCGAGGTAGAAGGGATAGGCGAAGCTTCCCCAGATGGCGTCGCAGATGCGGTAGGTCAGCACCAGGGTGATGACCAGCACCGCCGAGGAGCCGAGGCGCCCGATGATCTCGGTAAGCGGCAGCACCAATGCCCGGTATCCGAAGTCCATCGCGCGCTCGCCCGAGGTCGTTGCGGGCTCCGGAGCGTGCAGCACATCGATACCCCTTTTCTGTCGGCGTACCAGCCACGCCGCGATCAACCCCGGAATCACGATCGTCGCCAGCATGATGATCGGACCCCACCATGTGATGAAGACGACCGAGTCAGGTCGGGCTTCGGAGTCGGATGAAAGGCTCATCACCATGAACGTGCCGACGATGAGCAGCGCCAGCGCCCACAGGGCACCGATGACCAGCAGCGCGTTGCGGCGGGCCCGCGGCGTGAGCTGGCCGGGCTGGCGAAGCGCGCTGAGTTCGTCCGCTGCCGCCTCGATCTGACCTTGGGTTCGGCGCGCGTCGGGCGCCCCGATTCCGATGATGCCGATGAGAAAGATGGTGCCGCCGAAGATCGCGTAGGTTTCGGGCCAGCCGATACGGGCCGCCAGGATGAGCGCCAGTGCGCCCCCCGCCAGTGCCGCCAGACGATACCCCATCTGGTAGATCGTCGAGAGAATGTCGATCGTCGCGACCTCGTCGGCGACATCGACACGCCAGGCGTCGATCACGATATCCTGCGTTGCCGACGCGAAGGCGGCCATGCCTGCGAGCAGCGAGAACCATCCCAGCTGGGTGAGCGGGTTGAGGATCGAAAGCGTCAGCAGGCAAATCCCGATCAGGACTTGCGCGGTCACGATCCACTGTTTGCGGTGACCGAGGCGCTTGAGGACCGGAATGTCGAACCGATCGAGTGCGGGCGACCAGAGGAATTTGAACGCATATGCCAATCCGATGAGCGAGAAGACACCCATCGTTTCCAGATCGACTTCGGCCTCGGACAACCAGGCGTACAGCGTCCCCAAGACGAGCGAATAGGGCAGCCCTGCGGCAAATCCGAACAGCAGCATGTAGATTGTCTTGGGGTGCTTCAAAGCCCCGAGCAGGTCACGCCAGCCCGGCTTGTTCGCCGATTCGTCCACCAATGTCTTGCTCCCGATTCATCCCCAAACGCTCACGCTAGGCGGCATGGAGGCTGCGGAAAAGGGGCTGAATGCGCGATGACGCGCGGCGCCGCCCTAGCGGTCGAGATAGAGCCGAAGCCCCTTAACCTCGCGCGGCCGCTTGCCCGCAATGATGCTGTCGATCGCCTCGACGGCCTCTTTAAGCTGTCGGTCGCTGTACGGTTTCTCGAGCACGCCCAGCGCATAGATCGCACAGTCCTCGGGGGGATTGCCCGTCGCGAACAGCACGGGGACCGAGCGTCCGTGCGCGACCTCGGCGACATCGATGCCGCTCTTGTCGCCCGACAGGTTGATGTCGGCGATGACGAGATCGACCTCCTCGAATTCCAGATCGCGCCGCGCATCCTCGTAGGTATCGCGTGTACCGACCACCTCATAGCCCAGGCGTTCGAGCCGCTGCTCGTTGTCAAACGCCATCAGCGGCTCGTCCTCGACGACGAGAATGCGTTTGATCGCGCGCTTTGACTTTCCGAACAGGATGATGGCCCCTACAGGTCGGCAGATGAACTCAAACAACAATCGCCGGAAAGGCCGTTCCGGTTCCGAAAAAACATCGTCGAAACCGCGCGATACGAAGGACGAGCATCGTATCGCGAAACTCCTGGCGCGCGCAGGGGTGGCCTCGCGCCGCGAAGTCGAGCGGATGATCGAGGCTGGCCGCATCGCAATCGACGGAAAAGTGCTGGAAACGCCCGCCACGCTGGTGAAGAATCTGCGCGGCGTCACGGTCGACGGCGAGCCCGTCGGCCCGACCGAACAAACCCGACTGTTCCGTTTCCACAAGCCGCGCGGCTGTCTGACCGCCGAACGCGACCCTAAGGGGCGTCGCACCATCTACGACGCACTCCCCCGTGACGGCAAACTCCCGCGCCTCATGCCGGTCGGGCGTCTCGACTATAATACCGAGGGGCTCTTGCTGCTGACCAATGACGGCAGCTTCAAGCGCCAGCTCGAACTGCCCGCAACCGGTGTCCCGCGGACCTATCGTGCCCGCGCCTTCGGAAGCGTCGAGCAGTCGCAGCTCGAAGATCTTGCCGAGGGCATCACCATCGAGGGGATGCGCTACGGCCCGATCGACGCCAATCTCGAGCGGTCGACCGGCGCCAACATCTGGGTCGAGATGACGCTGACCGAGGGTAAGAACCGCGAAGTGCGCCGCGTGCTCGAACATCTGGGGCTCGAGGTCTCGCGCCTCATCCGCACGGCCTATGGCCCCTTCGGGCTCGACGACATCGACAATAGCCAGCTGCGTGAGGTCGATCGCGAGACGCTGTTCCACTTCCGCAAGACGCTATGAGGGTCATTGCCGGCCAATATCGAGGACGTTCTCTCGTCGCGCCTGCCGGACAGGCGACGCGGCCGACGTCGGACCGGGCGCGCGAGACGCTTTTCTCGATGCTCACCAGCCGTATCGGCAGCTTCGGCGAACTGGCGGTGGCGGACCTATTCGCGGGCTCGGGAGCGCTCGGCATCGAGGCACTGTCGCGCGGCGCCGATCATGCGCATTTCGTCGACAGCGACCCTGCCGCTCGCGCAGCGATCGAGGCGAATCTTAAGGCCCTCGATCTCTCGAGACGTGCCCGCATCAGCGGCGGTTCCGCGCTCGCGCTTCCATCCCCACCGCGACCGTTCGATATCGTGTTCGCCGACCCGCCCTATGTACCCGGAAGCGGCAATGCGGTCGTCGAAGCGGTCGCCGCGGCCGGCTGGGTTGCGCCCGGCGGCTGGCTGTCGATCGAGACCGACGCGAAGGAAAGCACCGAACCCGGCCCCTTCACGCTTGTCGTCGACCGGAAGGTCGGACGGGCGCGGGTAAACCTATTCTTTCTCGCTCCCTGAATCCTTCTCGGCCCGCCGCGCCTTGGCGGCCTGCATCTCGGCCATGAAGCGCGCGCCCATCGCGGCGCCGGCAGCCCTGGCCGCGAATTTCAGCGTTTCCTTCGACCCTGCCTTGGCACCACGCGCCTGCGTCACCTGCTTTTCCGCAAGGCTCGCCACCGCCGCCACGGCACCCGCCGCGACCACGTCGGCGACCAGCGGATGGTCGACCAGTCGGCCGAGCGCTTCCATACCTTCGTCGAGCTTGTCGCGTTTCGACGCATCGCCTGCCGCTTCGCCTGCCGCATCGTCGGCCTCGATGCGCTCGGCCTTGCGCGCCTTCTTTTCGGCTTTCTTCGCTTTCTTCTTCGCGAGTTTGGCAGCCTCCGCCTCGCTCACGATCTCGTTCTTCTTTTTCTTCTTCTTGGCCATCGTGGCGCTCCTTCACGCAAATTGCGTCATCTTCTCGTCGGGATAGGCTTGGGCAAGCGCGGCCGCCTCTTCCGCATCGCCCTTGAGCCAGATGTCATGCTGGTCGCGCTCGAGCATCACCGGCATCGCCTTGGGATGCACCGCACCGACCGTTTCGTTGGGTTCGCAAGTCAGGAAGGCATAGTAGCCTCCTGCCTCTCCCGGACGCCACAGCCCCGCAAATGCGAATGGCTCCTCGTCCGAGCGCCCGAACCAGTGCTTCACCTTTCGCCCGGTCGCCGGATCGGGCTTCGCGCTCCACTCCGAGAAACACGTAACCGGCACCAGGCAGCGGCGCTCGGGGTTGACCAGCGCCGAGCGCCAGAAAGGTGAAGAGAGATTGCGGACGTTCGTGACCGGACGACCTCCCGCAGCCTTGGGACCGGGAAATCCCCATTCCATCCGGTCGAGCATGAGCGCTCCCTCCGACCCCGTCCTGACCACCGGCGCGACCATCTTGGGGTAGATCTCTTCTTGCGACGCAACGTTGGACCGGTCGCCCTCGAACGCACCGAAGAGCTTGCGCATTTCGTCGACGGTCGCGGTCATCCGGTAGAGGTTGCACATCGCTCGTTCGGCCTACTGTATTGACTCGCTAATACACTAAGGTGTACCAGTTCGATCTTCAATAGGGGAGTGTGCATCATGTACAGCCAGCAGGAAGTCGACGACGCGGTTGCCGCCGGCGCAATCACCAACGAAAGCGCCAACGCCTTGCGTGCTTTCGTCGCCGGGCAGCGAAACGCGAGCCTCGTCGACGAGGAGCATTTCCGCCTCATCACCGGATTCAACGACATTTTCGTCGCCATCGCGGGCGCGATCCTCTTCTTCGCGGTTGGCTGGATCGGCCAGTGGCTGGGCCAGGCTTCGGAGCTTGTCATCGGCAATGATGGTCCTTCTCCCCTCGGCGGCGCGCTCGTCGCGGCTGCTGCATGGGGTCTGGCCACCTATTTCACCGCCAAACGCCGCATGGCGCTCCCCTCCATCCTCTTCCTGTTCGCCTTCATCGGCGGACTGTTCGCGGCCTCTGGTCTGACGCTCGGGCTGATCGTCGAGGCGAGCGTCGATGATCCCGGCGAACGCTGGATCGCCGTCATCGCTGCCGTGTCCGCTGCCATCGCCGCAGCTGGGGCATGGCTGCACTGGAAACGGTTCAAGGTACCCGTCACGGTCGCGACCGGAGCCGTCGCCGCAGCGGTAATTGTCGGCAGTATTGTCGCCGCCTTGCTCGGTGACAGCGTGTCCCAGGACGTGCTTGCCAGCGCGCTGCTCGTGACTGCGCTCGTCATGGGTGTCGCGATCTTCCTGTTCGCGATGCGATGGGACGGCGCCGATCCTGCGCGCGTCACCCGCAAGAGCGACGTCGCCTTCTGGCTACATCTCGCGGCGGCACCGCTCATCGTCCATCCGGTTTTCACGCTTCTGGGGCTGAATGACGGCAGCGCCAGCGTCGGCGAAGGGCTGCTCGTGATCGTGCTCTACGTCATCCTCGGCCTGGCCGCGCTCGCGATCGACCGCCGTGCCCTGCTCGTCTCGGGGCTTGCCTATGTCCTCTACGCGCTCACGGAACTGTTCGAGGAATTCGGGGCGGTCGAACTCAACATCGCGTTGACCGCCTTCGTGATCGGTTCGGCCCTGCTGCTGCTGTCGGCCTTCTGGCACCAGGCGCGAGGGGCTGTCGTGGCACTGCTACCGGCAAGCCTGCGGACGAAACTGCCCGACCTGCATTCGGTGCAGCCCTCGACGATCAATCGCCAACCAACTTGATGAGGCGCCGCTCGAGCGGGGCGAGCACGGGCTTCAACTCGTGCCCCCGCTTGAGCACCTGGCCCTGTTCGGTGATGACGGCATACATGCCCTGCTTGTTGCGCAGCGCCGGCCGCTTCTCGATGCGAATTTCGGGATTTTCGGCGGTCCGGCGGAAGCAGGCGAAGATCGCGACGTCGCGGTCCATCCGTACCGCATAATCGCGCCAATGGCCCGCTGCGACCATGCGACCATAGAGGTCGAGAATGGTCATGAATTCCTCGCGGTCCCAGCCGGTCTGCTGCCCGCCTGCGGGGAACGGCATCACCACGCTCATGCGCTGCGACTTTCGTCACGCACGGTTTGGACATCATCCTTGGCGCGCAGTTCGGCCTTCAGCCGCTCCATTTCACGCTCCATCTGGCACAGCCTTTTCTCGATCGGGTCGGACAGCTCGTCGCAGGGCGTTCCATAAGGCATGAAATCGCCCGCCTTTTCGGCACCGACCGGAATGGGCTTGGCAAGCGGCCCGACCAGCGTCGCACCCGCTGGAACGTCCTTGGCCACGACCGAGTTCGCGCCGATCCGCGCGCCCTGTCCGATGGTGATCGGCCCCAGGATCTGCGCGCCGGATCCAATCACGACGTCACTCTCGAGCGTCGGATGGCGCTTGCCTCCGATTCCGTCGAATGGCGACGTCCCGCCCAGTGTGACGCACTGGTAGATCGTGACATTATCCCCGATCTCGCTCGTCTCTCCGATAACCGTGAAGCCATGGTCGATGAAGAGATGCTTGCCGATCCGGGCACCCGGATGGATGTCGATCCCCGTCAGCGCGCGGCTCAGATGATTGATCATCCGCGCGAAAAAATAGAGCCGCGACCCCCACAGATCCTCGGCCACCCGGTGCAGCGCCAGCGCCAGCACGCCCGGATAGAACAGCACTTCCCACCGGCTGCGTGCCGCGGGGTCGCGCGCCTTGATGCTGTCGAGATAGAGTGTCAGCCGGTTGGCCAATGCGGGTCGCCTTCTTCGCCTCGTTTGCGCCCATGTAGGATGCGAGCGCTCATGCTGCAAATCATCGCGCGCTTGTTTGGTTCAACCTTCCAATACTATGACGCCGCAGTAATCAGGAGAATCGATCAATAAAGATGGCTGTCCACCTGCCTACCCTCAAGCAGCTTCAATATCTGGTGGCGCTCCACGAGCATGGCCATTTCGGGCGCGCGGCCGAGCATTGTTTCGTCACTCAGTCGACCCTGTCGGCAGGCCTTCGCGAACTCGAGACCATCCTCGACACCACGCTCGTCGAGCGCACCCGCCGCGTGGTTCGATTCACCTCCTTGGGCGAGAAGATTGTCGCCCAGGCCCGCACCGTGCTCGCCGACACCGAGACGCTTGCCGCCATGGCGCAGGCCGAGGGTCAGCCCTTGTCCGGCGACCTTCGCCTCGGCGTCATCCCGACCATCGCCCCGTTTCTGTTGCCCAAACTGCTCCCGCGCGTGCGCGCGGCCTATCCCGACCTCGATCTCTTCCTGCGCGAGGAAACCAGTCAGGCGAGTTGTGAGGCGCTCCATCGCGGCCAGCTGGACTGCGTGCTGCTCGCGCTTCCCTATGCATGCGGCGATGTCGAAAGCATCGAGGTGGCGTCGGACCGGCTTTTCATCGCCTATCCGAAGGGCGAAGCGCCCGATCTCGCGACCATTCCGCCCGATCGGATCGAGGAGGGCCGCCTGCTCATGCTCGAGGACGGTCATTGTCTCAAGGATCATGCCCTCGCCGCCTGCAACCGGCCGGAAATCCGCGCGTCGGCCGCGATGATGGGGACGAGCCTGCACACGCTCGTTCAGATGGTCGACAATGGTCTCGGCCTCACCTTCGTCCCCGAGATGGCGCTGGCGGCCGGAATCATCGAGCATACGGGCGTTGAAGCGCGTCCGGTCGAAAGCAGCAACGGCGCGCGCACCATTGCGCTCGCGTGGCGCCGAAATTCACCCCGCGCCGACGAATTCGGCCTTCTGGCCGATCTGCTCCGTAACCTGATCGCCGAATTGCTCGCCGACTGATCCGCAGCCTCAGTCCATGTGACGGAGGCCGACCCTCAGATAGTCGTAGCCGGTGATGCAGGTCAGCAGCGCCGCTGCCCACAAGCTCGCGATCCCGACCTGGTGGATCCACAGCTGCGACGGGATCGCACCGCCGAGGATGAGCGCCCCGAGACTGAGCATCTGGAGCGTCGTCTTCCACTTGGCGAGGCGGCTGACGGGGACCGAGACGTTGAGCGGTCCCAGAAACTCGCGCAGCCCCGACACGATGATCTCGCGCAACAAGATGACGAGCGCGGGAATGATCGTCAGCCCGGCGATGACCGGCTCGGGTTCGTCCGCCACGCGCCGTGTCGCCACCAGCATGATGATGACGGCGACCACCATGATCTTGTCGGCGATGGGATCGAGAAACTGTCCCAGCCTCGAAATCTGCCCCTGCGCGCGGGCGAGGTAGCCGTCGATATAGTCGGTCACCCCGACCAGCGAATACAGAACGAACGTGATGGCGTAATCGAGAGGGCTCGGCTTCCACAGCAGCCACACGAGGATCGGCACTGCGAAGATGCGCGAGAGCGTCAGGATGTTGGGAAGCGTCAGCATGTGCGCGCCTTGATAGGCAAAAGCGCAGGCCAGCGCCATTTTCTTTTTACCGGGTGACGAAGCGCCCCTAAGCTTCCGTCATGAAAAGCGCTGCCAGCCTGCTTGGGAAACGCCGGTTCGGACCCTTGTTCGGGGCCCAGTTCCTCGGCGCGATGAACGATAATCTCTTCCGCTCGGCCATGGTGTTGCTGGTGATCTTCTCGATCTACGCCGACCCCACGCGCGAGGGGACGTTTTCGGCGCTGGCGGGCGGATTGTTCATCCTCCCTTTCCTGCTCTTCGGGGCGCTCGCGGGCCAACTCGCCGACAGCCGCGACAAGGCGATGCTCACGCGGCACATCAAGACTGCCGAGATACTCGTGATGATGGGCGGGGCGGTGGGGCTGATCGTCCAGTCCGTTCCGCTTCTCCTTGGCACCTTGTTCTTAATGGGCACTCAGTCGGCCTTCTTTGGTCCCATCAAATATGCCGTCCTGCCCCAGCATCTCGATGCGGAGGAAGTGCTGGGCGGGACCGGCCTTATCGAAGCGGGTACCTATGTCGCGGTGTTGACCGGCACGATCCTCGGCGGGCTCGTGCTCGTCGAACAGGCGGATGGATCGCAAAGCGCAGGCATCGGGGCGGTCGGCGTTCTCGTGACCGCGGCCATCGGACGCTGGTTCGCCGGACGCATGCCGCCAGCACCGCCCGCCAAGGCGATGGCGGGCCGGCCCATCGACTGGAACCTCTTCCGTGCCACCTGGCATCTGCTACGCGACATCATGCGCCGCGCAGATCTCGCGCTCGCCATCGTCGCCATCAGCATCTTCTGGTCGTTCGCCGCGCTGCTCGGGGCACAGTTTCCCCCCCTCACCAAAAACGAACTCGGCGGCGATGAAAGCGTCGCCGTTCTCGTCTTCGCGCTGTTTTCGGTCGGCATCGCGATCGGCTCGGTGCTCGTGAACCGCCTGCTGAAGGGCGTGGTCAGCGCCCGCTTCAGCGCTCCCGCCGCGCTCGGCATCGCGATTCTGCTCTGGGACCTCAAGCGCCGTGTCGAAGCGCAGGCGGTCTTCGGTGGCGAGCTTCGAAACATTCCCGCCTTCCTTGACACCAATCACGGCTGGTGGGTTCTGGGTGATATTCTGGGGATCGCCCTGCTCGCGGGCATATTCGTCGTGCCGCTCTACGCCTTTCTGACGACCCGAGTGGACGCCTCGATGACCGCACGCGCGATCGCCGCGAACAACGTCGTCAACGCCGCGATGATGGTCGCCGCATCGCTTGCCTTGGGATCGGTGATCCAGTCGGGAGTCGATATTGCGGGGACGCTGCTGCTGACGGCGGGTTTCGCCCTTGCGGGCGCGGTGGCGGCGCTACTGCTCGCGCGGCGCGACTAGGCGATGAAAAGCGTCGTGAAGAGAAAGCCACCCGCAAAGGTCATCGCGAACAGCCTGACATCGCTCATCCGTTCGCTCTCGGACTCGCGCAGCGCCGCGAAGGTAACACGGTAGGCGCGCCGCATTTCGGCGATGAAACGAGCGAATTGAAGGCGGGCTGTGGTCTCCATGACCAATCCCTAACGCGCCGTTTACTATTTTGGCAAATCGCCGCATTCACCCTGTCCCGGATCGGGAAACTCAGCCCGCGTGGCGCTGCAAATCCTCGCCGCTCTCCTCGCCCGAAGACGGGTTACGCAAAAGCTGCTCGGCCTGGTCGGCGGTCATCGGTTTCCCGAAATACCAGCCCTGCCCGAACCGGCACCCCATCTCCATGACCATTGCATGGGTACGCGCGGTCTCCACGCCTTCGACCACGACCGGCACCTCGAGCGCGTCGGCGAGCGTGGTGACGGCACGAACGATCGCACGGCTCTCCCGATCCTTGGCGAGGCTCGAGACGAAGCTGCGATCGATCTTGATGAGGTCGAGCGGCAAGGCGCGCAGGTGCGAAAGGCTTGAAAAGCCCGTTCCGAAATCGTCCAGCGCAATCCGGATGCCCTGGTTCTTCAGGCTGGCGACGATCGTGCGCGCCATGTCGATGTCGGCGAACAGCGATCCTTCCGTAATTTCAACGACCAGCCGCTCGGCGGGGAAACCCGTCTCCGTCAGCATCTGCACTAGCTTCTGGGCGAGCCAGCTATCGGTCAGCTGAGAAGGCGCAATGTTGATCGACAGGTCGATCTCCCCGGGCCACCTCGTCGCCCTCTTCATCGCTTCGCGGAAGACACCGTCGGTCAGCGGTCCGATGAGATGATGTTCTTCCGCCACCGGGATGAAACGGTCGGGCGTGATGAGGCCGGCGAGCGGATGGTCCCAGCGCGCCAAGACCTCGAACCCCGAAATCGCGCCGGTCGCGAAATCGACCTGCGGTTCGAAATAGGGAAGGAACTGCTCGGTCTCGATCCCGTGCCGGATGCCCTGCTCGATTTCGGAATGAACGAGCAGTTCGCGTTCCATGCCGGCGTCGAACCACACGGGCCTCGCAAGTCGTCCCGCTTTGCCTGCCGCCAGCGCAATGTCGGCGCGCCGCAAGAGATCGCGGACCTTGAGTTCGGCGGCGGGTGCCTGGGCGATCCCGACATGCGCGCCGATCTGGATCATCGTGTCGCCGATCTCGAAAGGCCGGGTCACCGATTCAAGGATCACGCTTGCCAGCGCCTCGATGGGTTCGCGCGCATTCTTGCCCCCGTCGGGCACGATGATCGCGAATTCGTCCCCCGCCACGCGCGCGACCGAGGCGTGGGCGCTGACCGTCTGCGACACCACCGATGCAATCCGTCTCAGGAATTCGTCGCCGATGTCGAACCCGTGCCGTTCGTTGATCATCTTGAAACGGTTGAGCTGCACGGAAATGACCGCGATCTGCCCGCCGCCATCATGATGCGCCCGCGCCAATCGCGCGCCCTCTTCGGAAAACCCCTTCCGGTTGAGGAGCCCGGTCATCCCGTCGGTGCTGGCGATTTCGAGCGCCCGCCGCTCGCTTTCCTCGCGCCTCATGCCTTCGTGCTGCACGTCGACATAATAGCGCCAGCCGAACAGGATCAGCGCAATGTTGAGCGTGATGGCGGTCGCGGCAAAGCCAAGGTCCGAGGTGATGCCCTCGATGCCTTCGTCGAGCTGCATGAAGAAGCTGGTGCCGTTCCAGACCAGAAGTCCGAACGCTGCGAGCAGAATCGCAAGAACGACCAGTTCGCGCCTGCCGCGCCATCCCCCGGGTGCCGGCCTGCCGCCGAGCGAAGTCACGTCACCGTTCATGCGTGAAACCTGCACTGGGACAGGTTAAGATTTCGCGCACCTTCCCCGTCGATCACGATGTGAGGAAGAATGTGGTGCGGACGGCGGGACTTGAACCCGCACTCCCGTTGGGGAAGCCGATTTTAAGTCGGCAGCGTCTACCATTCCGCCACGTCCGCACGGAAAAACGCCTAGACGTTCGGCTCAGGCGCGCCAAGACGCTCGATCGCGGCGCCGGCCAAATCTAGTCGTTGTCGGCTTTCTGGGCGTTGAGATTGAGGCGCTCGCGCATCTCCTTGCCCGGCTTGAAATAGGGCACGCGCTTGGCCGCCACGTCGACCGGCTCGCCGGTGCGCGGGTTGCGTCCCGTACGGGCCTCGCGCTGGCGCGTCGAGAAGGCGCCGAAGCCGCGCAATTCGACACGCCCGCCGTCGGCAAGATGGTCGGTGATGCTGTCGAACAGGCTCGACACCACGCTCTCGACCTCGCGCTGGGTGAGATCGGGAAAGTCCTCGCAGATCTTGGTGACGAGTTCGGAACGGATCATGGTGGTGCAACCCCCGGTAGTAACATTTGCGGAACGCCCCCCGGCGCCCGGTTCATCGCAGGGAGACTGGTAAAAAAAACGGGGCGGTGCAAGCCCTTGCCTGCACCGCCCCCATTTTTTCGTCGAACGAACGCGAAGCTTATTCGGCCTCGTCGCCGCCCTTCTCCTTGAGCGCTGCGCCAAGGATGTCACCAAGCGAGGCGCCGCTGTCGGACGAGCCGTACTGCTTGACCGCTTCCTTTTCCTCGGAAATCTGCAGCGCCTTGATCGAATAGTTGGGCTTTTTCGAACGATCGAAGCCCGTGACCATCGCGTCGAACTTCTGCCCGACCTGGAAACGCTCCGGACGCTGCTCGTCGCGGTCGCGGCCGAGGTCCGAGCGGCGGATGAAGCCGATGGGGCCATCGTCGCCCGCCTGCACTTCGAGGCCGCCGTCGCGCACGTCGAGGACCGTGACCGTCTTGGTCTCGCCCTTCTTGACGCCGTCGGCATCGGCCGACACGCCGCCACGCTCGAGCTGCTTCATGCCGAGGCTGATGCGCTCCTTCTCGACGTCGACGTCGAGCACGACGGCCTTGACCGTCTCACCCTTGTGATGAAGCTGCAGCGCTTCCTCGCCGGTGATGCCCCACGCGATGTCCGACATGTGAACCATGCCGTCGACGTCGCCCGGAAGGCCGATGAACAGGCCGAACTCGGTCGAATTCTTGACCTCGCCCTCGACTTCGGTGCCGACCGGGAACTTGTCCGCGAAATCGTCCCAGGGATTGCTCTGGGCCTGCTTGAGGCCGAGGCTGATGCGACGCTTTTCCTCGTCGACTTCCAGCACCTTCACTTCGACTTCCTGGCTGGTCGAGACGATCTTGCCCGGATGGACGTTCTTCTTCGTCCAGCTCATTTCCGAGACGTGGACGAGGCCTTCGATGCCCGGCTCCAGCTCGACGAACGCACCATATTCGGTGATGTTCGTGACGCGGCCCGTGAAGGTCGTGTCGATCGGATACTTGGCCGATGCGCCTTCCCAGGGATCGGCTTCGAGCTGCTTCATGCCGAGGCTGATGCGCTGCGTTTCGCGGTTGATGCGGATGATCTGCACCTTGACCGTGTCACCGATGTTGATGACTTCCGAGGGATGACCGACGCGCTTGTAGCTGATGTCGGTGACGTGAAGCAGGCCGTCGATGCCGCCCAAGTCCACGAACGCACCATAATCGGTGATGTTCTTGACGACGCCTTCGATGACCTGGCCTTCGGTGAGGCTCTGGATGAGGCCCGAACGCTGCTCGGCGCGGGTTTCCTCGAGGATGGCGCGACGCGACACGACGATGTTGCCGCGACGACGGTCCATCTTGAGGATCTGGAACGGCTGGGGAATTTCCATCAGCGGGGTGACGTCACGCACGGGGCGGATGTCGACCTGGCTGCCCGGAAGGAAGGCAACTGCGCCGCCGAGGTCGACGGTGAAGCCGCCCTTCACGCGACCGAAGATCGTGCCTTCGACGCGTTCGTCGGCTTCGAATTCCTTCTCCAGCTTGTCCCAGGCGGCTTCGCGGCGGGCGCGATCGCGGCTGAGCATCGCTTCGCCGTTGGCATTTTCCACGCGGTCGACGTAGACTTCGACTTCATCGCCGACGCTGATTTCGCATTCCTTGCCCGGGGGCGTGAATTCCTTGAGCGCAACGCGGCCTTCGCTCTTGAGGCCAACATCGATGATGGCGAGATCGTTCTCGATCCCCGTCACCTTGCCGGTGACGACCTTGCCTTCGAAACCTTCGTCTTCGCCGCCCAGTTTCTCGTTGAGCATGCTCGCGAAATCATCGCGTGTGGGAAATGCCGTATCGGCCATAAGCTACTGTTTCTTTCGTCTCTGGTTTGCCGCGCGAGCCTCCACCATCGGAGCACTCTTCTCCTTGCGGACTTGGACAAACCTTGTGTTGCGCGCGCGGGCTCATCCCGAACACGCATCCTCCGGTTTCGATCGGTCGTGCAGGCTTCAACGGGCGAGCGGGCGAGGAAAAATCCTTGCCGAACAATCAACTCGCCGGGAGACGGGCCTCCACGAGCGCAATCGCCCGTCGGACGGCGCGCTCTATAGTCATTTCGCTCGTATCGAGCAAGTCCGCATCGGTGGCTTGCAGGAGGGGCGCGCTCTCACGGCCCGCATCGCGCTCGTCGCGCGCGCGGATGTCGATGAGGACGTCTTCATAATGCACGTCGAGGCCCCTGCCCCGCAACTCGGCACACCGACGCTCGGCGCGCCTTTCCGGCGAAGCCGTCACGAACAGCTTGGCGGTCGCTTCGGGTGCGATCACGGTGCCGATGTCGCGCCCGTCGAGCACCGCACCGCCGTCCTGTGCAGCGAAGGCCTTCTGCCGCTCCAGCAACGCGGTACGCACGCCGGGATACGCCGACACGCGACTGGCGATCTCGCCGACCGTCTCGGTGCGCAGTTCGGCATCGTCCATGTCGATCTGCTCCAAGGCCTCGACCGCGCGTCGCGCCTCGAAAGGATTGCCGGGATCGCCGCCGAAGCGGAACAGCGACAGCGCGACCGCGCGATAAAGCAACCCCGTGTCCATATGCGGCAGGTCGAAATGCTTCGCGAGCGACTTGGAGATGGTGCCCTTTCCGCTGGCGGCAGGGCCGTCGACGGCGATAACGATCGCGGATGGGCGCGCATTGTTCATGACAGGGCTTTGACAGCGCCCGCACCCTATGGCAAGGCGCCGCCGATACCGTCGCGGAGCGATCGATGCGCTGCGACCAACACCGTAAATCCAAGCGAGGAATTGATGGTCAAGCCCGAATGGGGAACCAAGCGCACCTGCCCCAAGTGCAGCACGCGTTTCTACGATCTCGGCAACGAAGAGCCGGTCACCTGCATCGAGTGCGGCGAGGAGTGGATCCCCGAGCCGGTGCTCAAGTCCAAGCAGCCCTTGCCCTTCGACGATGCCGACACCAAGAAGAAGGACGAGGATCTCGCGGGCGATGATCTCGACGTCGATGAGGACGATGACGGCGGCAGCGCCGACGACGACGTCGATCTCGATACCGGCGATGCCGACATCAAGGTTTCCAAGGACGACGACGAGACCGACGACAACTAGAACGTCGGTTGCGGATAGGCGAATTTAGGGCTTGCAAAGCGCGCCGATTTTCCTACACCGCGCCCACGCTTGAAGGACCGGGGCCGTAGCTCAGCTGGGAGAGCGCTACAATGGCATTGTAGAGGTCAGGGGTTCGATCCCCCTCGGCTCCACCATCCTTCAGCCAATCGTGAAAAAGGCGTCCTGCGGGGCGCCTTTTTTCGTTTGTCATCCGGCTTTCTGCGCTACTCCATCGAGCATGGAGCAAAGCGATATCGATACGTTTTTGAAGCTCGACATCCGCTCGGGTACGATCCGGCGCGCCGAAGCCTTTCCGGAAGCCCGCAAACCCGCGATCAAATTGTGGATCGACTTCGGGGAGGAGATCGGGACACGCAAGAGCAGCGCCCAGATCGTCGATCATCATGCGCCCGCGGATCTGGTCGGTCGGCAAATCCTCGCCGTCGTCAATCTCCCGCCACGGCAGATCGGCCCCTTCCGCTCGGAAGTGCTCGTCCTGGGCTGTCCGGACGACCAGGGCGCAATCCGGCTGGCGAGCGTGGAGGACGTTCCCGACGGCGCGCGCCTCGCCTGAACGACAAAGGGCGGCTCCCCGCCGGGAACCGCCCTCCGTGCGCATCGCGAACCGTTGGCCCTACATCAGGAAGGCGCTGTCGGGCACGATCATCAGGTCGTCGGCGATATCGACATAGCCCATCGGCGCGACCACCGCGGGAGCGGCCTCGACCTCGATCGTCGCATCGACCTCGGCCACGTCCCGCTGGACGATGGTCGCGACGACTTCGCCGCCGACGATGATCAGAACGTCCTCGCCCGACTGCTCGAGCGAATAGCTTCCAGCATCGGTCAGGCGGATCGTATCGCCCTCCTGTAGGTCCATGATGAAGTCGCCGTCGGCTCCCGTCGCGCTGCCGTCGATGATGAAGACATCATCACCGTTGCCGCCGCGCAGGATGTCGGACCCGGCGCCGCCGTCGAGCAGGTCGTCGCCGTTACCGCCGAACAGCAAATCCTCGCCGTCGCCGCCGAATAGTTCGTCATCGGCATTCCCGCCGTCGACACGGTCGTTGCCCGCGCCGCCGAACAGTCGGTCCATGCCGTTCCCGCCGTCGAGATCGTCGTCCCCATCGCCGCCGAACAGCTGGTCGTTGCCGTTGCCGCCGCGCAGGATATCATTGCCTTCGAAGCCTTCGATGAAATCGTCGCCGTTGCGGCCGTCGATGACGTCCGCGCCGATGCCGCCGAGGATATTGTCGTTGCCGTTGGTCCCGATGACGTTGCCGCCGGTGACCGGCGTGTCGCCCGCGACCAGCAACCGCGCGAGCACCGGATCGTGATCCGACGCACCGCCTTCGACGATCGTGTTGACGTGGACGATGTCGATCTGCGCGCGATCGCTCAGCGCACCGCTCACGAGGATATGATCGAGTTGCTGCGCATTACCCTCGAACAGCACCGAATAGCGCTCGTTCTCGGGCAGCAGGAAGGTGAGGTTGTCGAGGTCGTCGTAGAGCACCTGCATCGGTTCCTCGAACTGGAACTCGTTGAAGTCGCCCGCGACCACGATGTTGGCATCGGGGTCGGCCGCCAGCACGCTCGCGACATAGTTGGCGATCTGCTGGTTCTGGTCGAGACGCCGCTCGGCACCATTGTTGATCGGCGGTTGGATCTCGCCGAACAGGCCAGTCGATCCGCCCTTCGCGGTCTGGTGTGCGCCCAGAACGGTGATCGTCTCGCCGTTGAACTCGAAGTCCGCGCCGAGCACCGGGCGTGCTCCATCGAGGCCACCCGAGGTAATCGTGAAGACCGATTCCGGATCGAGATCGACACGGTCGATGCGATAGAGCATCGCCACGCGGATGTTGCCGCCCGGCTCGCCGCCGGTGTTGTCGGCCTCGGTTAGCGGCGTGTCGATCCAGCCGTACTGGACACCCCTTTCCTCGAAGATCGCATCGACGAGCATCTGCAGCGTGACCGAAGCGGACACGATGTCGCCGCCTTCCGAACCGTTATTGTCCTGCACTTCCTGGAGCACGACGACATCGGGCGCGCCCAGCGAATAACCGATGTCGCGAGCGATCTCGGTGAAGCGTCCGTCGGCCACGTCGGTATCGCCGTCGGCATCGTTGGGGTCGAGATTGAGGACGTTGTAGGTGGCGACGGTGAAATAGAGATCCGATCCTGCGAGATCGGTGACTTCGGCGACGTTGTTGCCGGACGTGACCGCCCCGATCGCCTCGCTGGGTAGCACTTCGTAATTGCCGAACCCGTAGGAGACGATGCCCGTCACGTCGCCGAGCTGGTCGCCGATCGCGGCGTCGGGCACCTGCGCACCGAGGTCGTTGAGGAAGCCGTCGTCGATCTGGATGCGCTCGGGGTTGAAGTCGCTCTGGCTGTTCGAGTTGAATCGGCCGAGCAGCCCGTTCTCGCTGTCGATGACGAACAGGCCGTCTTCGGACACATTGGTCCCCAGGATGTTGCCGTCACCGTCGCTGGCACCGACCCACAGCTCGCCAAAGCCGTTGGTGCCCTGGACCACGACCGGATTCTCGATCGTGACGCGCATGCCTTCGAGGCTTTCCCAGAAATCGATGCCGTCGGTCAGGGGGTCGTAACTCGCAAAGTTGTCGTCCTCGATGATTTCGGTCGGCGGCGCGATGCCGTTAGGTCCGATGACGATCGCCGCGGGCAGCGGCTGGCCGGTCGCGAGAACGGTCTCGCTCACGGGACGCGAAATCTGCGTGACGCTGAGTTCGGTCTCGCCTCCCGGATCGAACTCGCTGACCGTGCCGACCACTTCGACGAGGTCGCCTACACTCACGCTCGGGAAGCCGCCGGTGAAGACGAAAATCCCGTCGGAGGTCGCGGAATTACCGTCGCCGTCGGGATCTTGGATGTAATAGCCATTGGTGTCGGTCGCGGTAACGACGCCTGTCGTGGTGACTTCGAGCCCGTCATAGGGCGACACGTGCGCCTCGCCTTGGATCTCGCCGATTTCCAGCACCAGCGGATCATCGTTGAGGATGGTGCCCGTCGCGGTCGCATCGACGATGTCGGCACCGCCTGTGGCATTGCTGAGCTGGAGCGTGAAGCTCTCGTCGGTTTCGCCAAGCGTGTCGCCCGACACCTCGATGAAGATCTGCGTATAGGTCTGGCCGTCCGCCAGCGTCACCTGCCCGCTCGTCTCGCCGCTGAAGTCGGCGAGATCGGCGGCCGTGAGACCGGAGCCCAGGATCACGTCATAGTCGAGCGTGACTTCCCCCGTGCTGCCGCCACCGCGAACCACGGTGAAGGCAAGCGTGCTGCTGCCGTCGTCGCCCTCGATGACGATCGCGTCCTCGACGCTGATCGCGCCGGCGGGATTGGGCGCGTCGAACGCGGCACCGCCTACTTGCGTGCCCGGGGAGTAGGACGCACCGCCCGACCCGGTGGCCGTTTCATGATCCACGAACTCGCCGACAAGATCGGGCGAACGGGTCACCGACTGGTCGCTGCCGCCCGAGACGGGGCCGGCATTGCCGTAGCCGACGCTATCGACGAGATTGCCCGCGGCGTCCCGCAGTTCGACCACGTCTCCCGAGTTGCTGAGGCCCGAGCCGATCGAACCGTCGTCGACGAAGACGAGCGCGCCGCCGAAATCACCGGTCGGCGTGCCGCCACCGAAGAGGACCGCGGCCTGTCCGGGCGCAAGCACCGTGCCCTCGGGAAAGACGAAATCGTCGCCGTCGTCATCGGACAGGCTGTAGCCCGAAATGTCGATCGGATTACCGCTCGTGTTGACGATCTCGATGAACTCGTCGTTGGTCGTGTTGACCACGCCGTCGCCGTTCGCGTCGCCGGAGGTGGAGGAGGGATCGTACAGGATCTCGTTGATGACGAGGCCGGATGCGGACGGCGTATCGTCGTCGACGATGACACCGGTCGCGGTGCCGTCGGCGATGGTCGCGCCGCCCGTCGCATTCACGAGGTCGATCTGAACGCTCTCATCGCCCTCGATGATCTGGTCGCCGGCGACCTCGACCGTGATGGTCCGGCTTGCCTCGCCGTCCGCGAACGTCAGCGTCCCCCCGGATGGCAGCGAGACGAAATCGTCTGCCGACGCGCTGACGAGGCTCGACACGAAGTCGACCGTCACCTCGCCCGCAGTCGCATCGCGCGTGACGGTAAAGGTCATCAGCGTCGTGCCGACATCGCCTTCCTCCACGCTGACATCGCCGATCGAGAAGGCACCGGGATTGTCATCGTCGAGGATCGTACCGACGGCCTGGAAGGCCGAGGGGTCGGTCGTGGCACCGCCGGTCGGGTTGGTCAGCACCACCGCGAAACGTTCGTCGCCTTCGATCTCGACGTCACCGTTGATCGTGTAGGTAATCGTCTTGCTGGTTTCGCCGTCGGCAAAAACGAGCGTGCCCGATTGCGGCGTGAAATCATCGCCGAAGGTCGCGTTGTTGGTGACGAAGGTGCCCGTGTTGTAATCGACGCTGACCTCGCCGTCCGACCCGCCCGAGCGGGTGACGGTGAAGACGAGTTCGGTCGTGCCCGTATCGCCTTCGAAAATGCTTTCGCTCTCGATGCTGAAGACGCCGGGGCTGGCCGCAACCGAGCCGAACGCGGTGCCGTCGGTCTGCGTGCCGGGCGAGAAGAGCGCGCCGCCCGATCCTGCCGCGCCGCCGTGAAGGACAAACTCGCCGGTGAGGTCGGGGTCGCGAACGAGCGACTGGTCGTTGCCGCCGTTGGACCCATAAGCAAACTCAGCCGCGATTTCGCCGCCAGCATCTCTGATGGTGACCGTATCGCCCCCGTTGTTCAGCCCGAGCGCGTTCGTGCTCGCGACAACCACCTGCGCGCCGCCGAAATCGCCTGTCGGCGTGCCGCCGCCGAAGACGACGATGGCCTCACCCGGTTGCAGTACCGTACCGTCCGCAAAGGTATGGCGCACGCCAAACCCGTCGCTGAGCGTGTAGCCGGAAAGGTCGAGCGCGGCGTTGCCGCTATTCACGAGCTCGACGAACTCATCCTGCGTCGTGCTCCCGACGCCATCTCCGTTCGCATCACCGGGCAGGCCCGCAGCGGGATCGGCAAGAATCTCGTTAATGACGAGGTTCGCGATGCCCTCGATGGTTTGCATATTGTTGGCGGCGCCGGGCGTTTCAGCGGCCACGGTGGCCCAGGTGAAATCGCCGTAGGTCGACCCCGAGCCGGTAAGCTGGAGCGACTGGCCGACCGGGGAAGTGGTGGTCTCGGAAACACCGATGTCGGTGCTGGTCAGCCCCTCCGCAGGTCCGTCGGTCGCGGTGAAGCTTCCTTCATAGGAAAGGAATTGCACGACCGCACCGCCAGCGTCGACAAGCGCGATGCCGTCCGGCGATCCGTTCTGGACACCCGGGGTCGAAACGACGAAATAGCTGTTCGTCCCGTCGTCCGTCACGCTGGCGGTAGACAGGTCGATCGTCTGATAGACTGAACGGGTCGTGCTCGAGCCGTTGTAAAGCACGATTGTCCAGCCGGTAAGGTCGGTCCCCGAGGGCGCGACGATCTCGATAAATTCGCCGGCGTCGGTACCGTCATTGTCGTAGTGGATTTCGTTGATGAAGATACGCGAGTTCGTGCCAGCAACCATGATTTTCCGTCCCCTGAGTGAATCGATTCTGTCCGGAATGGACTATGATCGAGCGCAATGGGAAACGTAAATGACAGACTGATGGCGGCGACGAACGGACGATGCGGGGATCGATGGGAATCCCGCCCTTACGTCGATAAGCCGACTCTATAAATCGAGGATTTGCGCGGGCCGATCGAAAACGATGCGCGTCGGCCACGCGCGCAAAAAAAGAGCGGCGGAAGCATCGCGCTCCCGCCGCCCTCTTAAGGCTCGTAAGTCGGTTAGGACTTAGAGTTCGTTGGCAACTTCGTTGAAGGTGCTGCCGAGGTTTTCACCGATCGAGGTCATCGCGGCGATGGCGGCGACGGCGATCAGGGCGGCGATCAGGCCGTACTCGATGGCGGTTGCACCCTTGTCGTTCAGGTTCTTGAGAATCTTGGTCATCACTGGTCTCCTAATGGCTCCACAATTTTTTCGGAAAGCTGTGAGGCTCCCCATGTCCGCCGACACGGGATTGCCCGCATCCGGTAGGTCCTGATTACGGGCAAAGGAGTTGAGAAACCCTTAAAACGGCAGGTATTTTCGCGTTAACCAATTAGAACCGAAATGGCGCAATTCCGCCGGGATTTCCTAAAGCCGATCGAAAAAGTCTTCCAATTCTCTCGAAATTGCATCGAGAAGATCGTCGCCAAGATTGTCGGGCGGCGGAAGCGGTGCGGGGGTTTCGCGCACCGGCGGCAAGGGGCGGAAGTCGCGCGGCAGGCGCGGTCCTCGCGTTCCGTCGACCTGGAGTGCACTCGTCATGAAGTCGCGCCAGATCGAGGCGGGCAAGGTGCCACCCGACACGTTACCGAGCGACTCGTTGTCGTCGTGCCCGACCCAGACGCCGACGACGAGATTCCCGGCGAACCCGATGAAGATCGCATCGCGATTATCCTGCGTGGTGCCGGTCTTGCCGAAAGTGGGGGTTCGTAGCGCCGCGCGACGACCCGTTCCCGTGTTGGCCGCGGCATAGAGCATGTCGAGCATCGGTTCCCACACGCCATAGGGGTCGAGCTGCGCCTGGCGGCCGACCATCCGCGCGTCGCGGTCGGCCTCGCTCGCCAGCCCGGATACCTCGATCGGGTAGCGTCCGCCCGCAATGGCGGCATAGGCGGCGGTCATCTCGATAAGCGGGATGCCCCCCGTCCCCAGCGCATAGCTCGGTCCGTCGGGAATATCGGCGGTGATGCCCAGTTCGCGAGCGGTGCGAACGATGCGTTCGCGCCCGACGTCCTGCGCGAGCCGTACCGTCGCAGCGTTGGACGACCGCGCGAAGGCCTCGCGCAGCGTGATCATGCCGCGATATTGGCCGTCGCTGTTGCGCGGGGTCCATCCATCGACCGTGATGGGCGCATCCTCGATCATGTCGTCAGCATCCCACCCCGACCGAAGCGCGGCGAGATAGACGAGCAGCTTGAACGCGCTTCCCGGCTGGCGGCGCGCCTGCGTGGCACGATTGTAGGGGCTCTTCTTGTAGGAACGTCCGCCGATCAGCGCGACGACCTCACCCGTGGGGCGCATCGCGACGAAGCCGACCTGGCGATCGCCAAGGTTCGCATTGACGGTGGCGCGCACCGCGATCCGCTGGAGATCGCTGTCGAGCGTGGTGGGCACGGTGGCAAGGCCATAGTCCGCCTGCATCGTGCGCGCGGCGCGCGGCGCGATCCAGTCGGTAAAATAGGTCCCGCTCGGCAGGTTCGCGCGTCGGCCCCGCAACCTGGCCGACGCCATCTCGCTGGCCTCGGCCTGCGTGATGGCCCCCGTGTCGGCCATCTCCTGCAGCACGATGCGGCTTCGTTCCTGGGCCTTTGCAAGATCGCGAGTGGGAGCAAGCCGCGTCGGCGCCTTGACCATCCCCGCCAGCATCGCCGCCTCGGCGACGGTCAGATCTTCCGGCTCGCGATCGAAATAATGACCCGCCGCCGCGCGCAAACCGTAGACGCCATCGCCGAAATAGATGCTCGACAGATAGCGCGAGAGGATCTCGTCCTTCGAGAGCCAGCCTTCGAGCCAGAAAGCGATGATCGCTTCCTGCGCTTTTCGTGTCATCTTGCGCTCGCCACTGAGAAAGGCCGTCTTGGCGAGTTGCTGCGTGATCGTCGATCCGCCTTGGCGCACGCCGCCCGCCTGCGCGTTCTGAACCGCTGCACGCGCGATCCCGCGCGGGTCCACACCCCAATGCGAATAGAAGCGCTTGTCCTCGATTGCCACGAACGCGGCACCGACATGCGCGGGCAGTTGCGTCACATCGACGGGCTCCTCCTTGAGCGCGCCGCGACGGGCGACCGGCGTGCCGTCGCTATCGAGAAAGAGCATCGCCGGCTGGTCGAGCGGCTGGAGGCTGCGGCCCAGTGGCGCGGTGACGATCAGCCATAAGAGGGTCGCCAGCAGCAAAGCGGCAAAGGCCGTAAATCCCCAACGCCACCAGCGTCGCCGCGACTTCCCGGATCGTCCCGGTGGATCCTCGGGCGGGTCGTCACGCCAGTCCTCCCAGTCGAACGGCTCGCCGGTGGGAACTTGTTGCGTGGCCGGGCCGTCCAGCTCATCGAGAAAATCACGTTCGGCCATGCAAAACTTCGGACGCGCTCCTGTGAAACCCTTGCGGAAACATCTGTATTATCGCAATAAGACAGTCGTGTCCAACACCAAGCTTCGTAGAGGCCCTCGGCGCGATGAACGAGAAGTGAAAGCCCGGCTGTGATCATGACGTCTCTGCCATCTTCCCTGCGAACGTTCGGCCTTGCAGCCTTGGTCGCACTCTCGCTCGGCGGCTGCTCGGGCGCCGAGCAACGCGAGACGCGCATTCTCGTTCTCGAGGGCGGCGCGGAAGATATCGTCACTGCGGCGACCGCTCAGGGCCTCGTCTCCTTCGATAGCGACGGGGGCATCATCCCCGCGCTGGCGAACAGTTGGCATGTCAGCGACGACGGTCTCAGTTACATTTTCCGGATTGACGAGACGACGTTCGAGGGTGGGCGGGAGGTCGACGCCGAGATCGTGGCGCAGATCCTCACCGAACGACTGGGCAATCCCGACAATCGCCTGCGCGACAGCGTCGGCGTGATCGAGGAGATCGAAGCGATGACCGACAGGGTTATCGAGATTCGACTGACCTCGCCGCGCCCCTTCCTCCTCCAGTTGCTCGCCCAGCCCGCCTTTGCCATTCGCGATGGCGACGAGGGTACCGGACCCTATCGACGCCTCGCCGGAGAGGAAATCGATGAGGCGCAAACCGATCTTGGTCGTCTTGTCGGCGAGGACGGCGACCTCTCCGAAGACCGGGTCGTGGTCACCGCGGTCGACGACGCCGCGGCGGCCATCGCGCAATTCTCCGCTGGCGACGCCGACCTCGTGACGGGCGGCACCTTCACGACGCTGCCGCTAGCGCGCGAGGCGGCAGGGCTGTTCGGCGGCCCGAGTTACGACCCGGTCGCGGGTCTGTTCGGCCTCCTCCCCATGTCGTCGACGGGGGCGCTCGCCGACCCCGAGGTCCGCGCGGCGCTCAATGCCGCGATCGACCGCGACGCGCTGGTGCGTGCGATGGGCGTCCCCGACCTGCTCCCGCGTGCCACGCTCCTCCAGGCCGGGCTCGAGATTCGAGCCACGGGCACCGCCCCTGCCTTCGTATCGCGCACGATCGAGGATCGGCGCGCCGATGCGCGGGCGCTTTTGGCGGCACGCTCGCTCGATGGAGCGCGTGTCCTCCTCGACCTGCCCGAGGGGCCGGGCGCCGATCTCCTGTTCCAGAGGCTGAGTGCGGATTGGGGCGCTATCGGCCTTGCCGTCGAACGGTCGCAGCCACTGGGCCCGCCCGCGCATTTCTCGCTCGTCGACCAGGTCGCGCCTGCGGCCAGCGCAGCATGGTTCCTGCGAGGGTTCAGATGCGGGATCCACGCATTCTGCAGCCCGGAAGCGGATGAACGTCTGGATGCCGCACGCGCCGCGACCGACCGCGGCGACCGGGCGCGTCTGCTGCGCGAGGCAGCGGTCCTGATGCAGGAAGAGACCTTGTTTCTCCCCCTCACCGCTCCCGTACGTTGGTCGCTGGTCGCTCAGGGACTCGACGGATTTACCGTAAACCGTTTCGCCAGCCATCCTGTCGCTCGCCTGCGCACGAACGGAAGCCGCTGATCAATGCCCGATCTTCATGACCGCGCCCGCCTTTCCAAGCACCCCGTCGACGTGCGGCGTCGCATCGAAGGGCTCGAGAAACTGCTGGAACGGCTCGTGGTCGTTCCCGGTATCGGCAAGCCCATCGGTCTCGATGCGATCCTCAGCCTGATCCCTGGCGTAGGGACCGTTTCGGGCGCGGCGCTTGGCACCTATCTCGTCTGGGAAGCGCGCAACCTTGGCCTTTCCAAATGGCAGTTGGCGCGCATGAACCTCAATACGCTGTTCGACATGGCGATCGGGGCCATTCCGGTGATCGGCGTCGTGCCCGACTTCTTCTTCCGGTCGAACAGCCGCAACCTGCGGATCGTGCGCAAGCATCTCGACCGGCATCATCCGACACTACCGGAAAGCGACGACGCCTCGCACTGATCGCCGTTGCCGGGTCGCCGGCCCGACCCCCTGAGTCCGCTGCCCATCTGTGCGTCGGCAAGTCGGCTAACGGCCCCGTGCTGCGCTCGCGAGGGACGGTGCGTCCCTTGAGCCCCCGACCATTGATCGAACGCAAGAATTCCGTTTAGCGTTTCGGTGTCGCAACGAAAGGAACTTGACGGGTCCTGCGGGTTTGATTTCACGAAACTCGCATTTGAAAAGGTTCTAGATATGAAGACGCTAGCTACGATGCTGGCGACCGCCGCGCTCGTCCTTTCGACCCCCGCGACCGCCGCCTTCAACTCCGACAACAACGGCAAGGATGCCGTCGAAATCTCCTACGACGCCGGTTCCACGGCACGCACCTACACCTATAACGGCGTCACCTACGAATATAGCGCCGAGGACGTCTCGATCGTGGGCGACATCGCCGGGGGAACGAACACCCTCGAAACCCACGCCGCCCGTGCCGAAGCCGCCAAGCAGGCCGAGCAGGGCTATCGGGACATGAAGGCCAAGTTCGGCGTCTCGGACATCGCCCCCAACAAGTACAAGTGGGACGCCAAGGGCGCTTCCGGGGAAAGCCGTATCGTGGTGTCGATCGCCCGTCAGTTGGCGTTCGCTTATGTTGGCGATGAACTCGTCGGTGCCGCGTCGGTGTCGACCGCGCGCGACGGCAAGCTGACGCCGCAGGGCATTTTTCCGGTCTGGATGAAGAAGTCGATGCATTATTCGAAGGCGTACGACAATTCGCCGATGCCCTACACGCAGTTCCTCGACAAATATGGCATCGCGCTCCACGCCGGCCCCAACCCCGGCTACGCCGCGAGCGCGGGTTGCGTGCGCCTGCCGAAGCAATTTGCCAAGAATATCTATTCGACGACCGACATTGGTTCGACGGTGCTGATCGGCGCGTAAGGCGCGCCCCCATGGCACCGTATCTGGCGGCCCCGCGGGCGAGCGCGGGGCCGTCTTTTTTATGACCTAGTCGCCGCGCAGCTGCGGTTTGCCGACATCGCCCTGCCCTACCGTACGGCCGGCCATGTCGAGCATCTTGTCGAGCGGTTTACGAGCCGCTTCCATCAGTTCATCGCTGAGCTCGATTCTTGGCTCGAGATCGCGCAGCGCGACGTAAAGCTTCTCGAGCGTGTTGAGCGCCATATAGGGACACATGTTGCAATTGCAGTTCCCATCGCCCCCCGGCACGCCGATAAAATTGGTGTCGGGCCGCGCCTTTTGCATCTGATGGATGATGTGTGGCTCGGTGGCGACCAACACCGTGTCGGCTTCGGCCTCGGCACAGAATTTCAGGATCGAACTGGTCGACCCGACGTGATCGGCATGCTCGACGATGTGCGGGGGACATTCGGGATGCGCGGCAACCGGCGCATCGGGATGTTCTGCCTTGAGCTTGAGCAGTTCGGTTTCCGAAAAGGCCTGATGGACGATGCAGATGCCGGGCCACAGCAGCATGTCGCGCCCCGATTTGCGCGCGAGATAGCCGCCGAGGTGCCGATCGGGCGCGAAGATGATCTTCTGGTCCTGCGGGATCTGGTCGAGGATCACCTGCGCCGAGCTGCTCGTCACGATGATGTCCGAGAGCGCTTTCACTTCTGCCGAGCAGTTGATGTAGGTGAGCGCGATATGGTCGGGATGGGCCTCGCGAAACGCCTTGAACTGGTCGGGCGGACAGCTGTCCTCGAGGCTGCACCCGGCGTCCATGTCGGGCAGGATGACGGTCTTCTCCGGCGACAGGATCTTCGCCGTTTCCGCCATGAAGCGAACGCCGCAAAAGGCGATGACGTCCGCATCGGTCGCCGCCGCCTTGCGCGACAGGTCGAGGCTGTCGCCCACGAAATCGGCCAGATCCTGGATCTCCGGCTTTTGATAATAATGCGCGAGGATGACGGCGTTGCGCTCTTTCTTGAGGCGCTCGATCTCGGCAAGCAGGTCGTCGCCGACGGGCGGACGTTCGGGGGCACTCATCATTGCTCTCCTTGGCGCGCGCGGCGCGCGTTGCGATCGGCGATCGCGTCTTCAGGGCGGCGCGATACGTCGAGCCGTTCTACATTGTCCTCATCGGGGTCGCTGGCGAAACGCGCGACGACGCGTGCCTCCGGAATGCCTGCGACCGCGAGCGGCAGTTCGAAATTGCGCGACACCGCATCGCGCGCGGCCTCCCGCGCCGCGTTCATCGGCACGGCGCCGCGCGCCTGTTTGCGCAGGTCCGCAAGCGCAGCGCGCTGATTGCTCTCGCTCAGCACTTCCTCGGCGTTGGTGACCGCGCCGAGAATGCCTTCGTTCGCATATTCCTGCGCGCCTTCAAGGTCGACTTCGGGGCCGGCGATTTCCAGTTCGGGGAGCGTGACCGTAAGCGTCGAGGTCGCCGCGTCCCACTCCAGGTCCTCGCGGCGAAGATCGGCCATGTCGATCTCGTAGCGTGCGGTCCCCGGCAGGATGAGCGTGCGCTCGGCCTCCAGCAGTCCCGCGAAACGCCGCTGGCGCGAGGTCACCACCGACACGAACCGCGCGGTGAAGGGCACGAGCCGGTTCTGTGCCTGCATCGCCTGAAGGCTTGTCGATACGATCGTATCGGGATCGGGTCCGCGTTCGCCGCGATCGAGCAGATCGCGCGCCATCAGCCAGAGAAAGGTGATGATCGCGATGCCGACCACAAGCGCCAGCATCGAGCGCCACCACGGCTTTTCCTGCGATGCATTTACTTCCGGTTCGGTTGCCACAGGCCCTCCTCGACTTCCTCAACGCGCCCCTGCCGTTCAAGTTCGATCAGATGCGCATGAACCGATCCGCCGGCAGCCGGAACAAGCCGCTCGTCCAGTCCGGGGTAGCAGGTCGCGACGAGTGCGGGCACCGTATGGTCGCCTGCCTCCACCGCTTGCAGGATCTGCCGCTCGCGCGATCTGCGGTGCCCGAGCAGATGCCGCACGAGTCGCTGCGGCTTTTCCACCGGCGCGCCATGGGCGGGAAAATAGATCTCGTCCTCGGCGCGCTCGATCATCTTTTCCAGACTGCGAAGGTACGCCCCCATGTCGCCATCGGGAGGCACCACCACGGTCGTCGACCAGCCCATGACATGATCGCCCGTCAACAACGCGCCACGATAGGCGAAGCACAGATGGTTGGACGTATGGCCGGGAGTCGCGACCGCCGTCATCGCATGGTTGCCGATCGTCAGGACATCACCATCGGCAAGGACTCGGTCGGGCGCATAATCGCTATCGAAGCTGGCGTCGGCGCGCGGCCCGGTATCGTCGAGCGACAGCGGGGCGCAGCCGATGATCGGTGCCCCCGTTCTCGACTGCAGCGGGCGCGATGCGGGGGAGTGATCGCGATGCGTATGCGTGCAGGCGATCGCCAAGAGGTCGCGTGTCCCGATCGCCTCGATGATCGCATCGACATGCTCGTCGAGACCGGGGCCGGGATCGACGACGACCACTTCCGGCCCGTCGCTGAGCAGATAGGTCTGAGTGCCGGTATGCGTATAGGGCGAGGGATTGCGCGCGAGCAGGCGCTCGATGCCGGGGCGCAGCGTTTCGGGAAAGGCGTAAGGGGCGCTCACGGGCAGTCTCCTGCCATGAACGCCCCCCGCACGCCAGACTCCGTGGGGTTTAGGGACGGATCCTATCGGTTCCGACGCGCTTCCATCGCGGCAATCGCCGCCCGGAGACCCTGTTCTGCACCTTCCATGGCCGCATCGACCACCGACTCATCGACGGACGACAGCGAGGCTTCGATGACCGGCTCGATCTGGAGATCGCGAAGCGCCGCCATGCTCGCGCGCAGGCTCGCCTTGATCAGCTCGGGATCCTTGCCGTCGCGCCGTAGCTCGGCAGAGTTGGCCTCGACCTCGGCGATCGCCTCCCTGATATCGCGGCGCGCCTCCTCGAGATCACGGCGGCGTTCTTCGCGGCTTCCGGCAATCTCTCGGCGCGCTTCCATCATGGCCTCGCGCATCTCCAGTCGCGCTTCGACGCGCTCCTGGCGCAATTCGGTGAGCGCCTCGCGCATTTCGACGAGAGCTTCGTCATATTCGCGCCGTTCTTCGCGGCTCATCTGGCTGTAGGGTCGCTCACCATCGAGGCGCACGTAGTTTCGTGATCCGTCACGTTCGACCGTCGTGCCGATCTTTACGAGATTGCCGTTTCGGTCGACGGTCGGCGGTTCGGGCGGCAATGGCGGGACGGGAGGAAGCGGCGGTTCGGGCGGCAGCGGAATCTCGCTCGCCGACGGCGGCGCGGGCGGTTCGGGCGGCGTCGGCGCACTGGGCGGTTCGGGCGGCACCGGTTGTTCCGCAAACTCGATGGCCCGACTGGCGGTCGCCGGAACGATCGCCGCCGTCAGCGCGGCGATCATCAGCAGTCCCAGCGGGCGGTGCGACACATTCTTCATCATCTTCAATCTCCTCTTGAGATCGGTGTCGCGGGCGTTGGCGGTCAGGATGCGTGCAGGAGCGACCGCCCGGGCGATGGCACGGCCATAGTCGGCGCGCGCGGCGCCTCCGTGACGCGCCAGCACGCGGGCATCGCAAGCGGCTTCCTGGTCGAAGTGGAAGGCGGCGTAGGCCTTCCAGGCGATGGGGTTGAACCAGTGGAGCGACAGCATGGCGAGTCCCGCAGAGCGGGCCCACAGGTCGCCCGAACGGTGGTGGGCGAGTTCATGCTCGATCGCGAGATCGAGTTCGGCCTCGCTGCACTGGAGACGGTAGCGCTCCGGAAAGGCGATGACGCGGTCGAGGATACCAAGCGCCATCGGCCCCGGTGCATCGGGTGAGACGACGAGACGGATCCCGCCGATCCTCGCCAATTCTGTTGCGGAGGAAAGGATCGCGCGGCGATCGCGAAGATAGCGCAAATGATGATAGACGAAGGTGACGATCGCGCCGGTCACCCAAAGCAGACCGAAGAGCAGAACCCAGTCGACGGAGCCGAGGCTGGAGGCGTCGGCCGCAAGCCCGAGCTGCGCGTCGCCCATACCCAGATTGGCGACCGGAGCAGCGGCGTCGGCCACAGACACGGCGGCAACCTCGCCCACCGGGGAGAGCATGGTCGGCTCGGACAAGGCGGGACTGGGCGCACGCTGGACTACCGTCGTCAACGTGGGCGTCAGAAATCTGGCAGCGGGGATCAACCACAGGGCATAGGCAACACGTGCACCGAAGTGGCTGGCGACGGGACCCCGAACGAGCAGCACGAGGAGCATGAGGACGCTGGTCCAAAGAAGCGTCTCGACCAGCCACCCCGTCATTGCTTGAGCTCCCTGAGGAGCGCCTCGATCTCGTCGATCTCCTCGTTGGAAAGCGCCTCGTCCTCGGCCAGCCGCGCGATCATCGGCGACAGTTTCCCCCCGAAGAGCCGATCGACGAGCCGGCGCGACTCGCCCCCTACATAGGCGTCGCGCTCGATGGTCGGGCGATAGAGATAGCGCCGCCCCTCCTCCACATAATCGACCGCGCCCTTCTGCGTCAGGCGCGAGAGCATCGTCTTGACAGTGGGGAGGCTCCAGCCGCGATCGGCGACCCTCGCGCCGACGTCGGCGGCCGCGATCGGCGCGTCCGCCGACCAGAGCGCCTCCATGATTTCGAGTTCGGCCTCGCTGACGCGCTTGTCCATCGCTTGGGTCCCTTTTCGATTACGCTCGTAGTCATTACGACTATAATCGTAATCGTCAACCCGCTTTCGATGAACGGTACGCCTCGTCTGAAGACAGCCTAGCGGCCGACGGGCGTTCCCGGCTCGGGCTCGGCAACGGCCGTCTCCCCACCCAGCAGCGCCAACTCTTCGTCGATGCGCTCAAGCAACGACGCGCGGCTTTCGACCGTCAGGCGGGTCGCGGTACTGATGGACTGCCGCGCATTCTGGAGAAGGCTGCGATAGGTTTCATCGCTGTTGTCCTTCGCGCACAACGTCACGCGGCTTTTGCGCGGGGTACCGGTGTCGTCGATCGCCTCGACCGACTCCACGATCCCTCGGGTCGGACAGCGTCGCTCGAGCAGTTCCGCCTCGCTCATTGCACGGCGTGCGGGGGCGGCGTCGGCGGCCGTCTCGGGGCCCGTCGACGCGGGGCGCTCGCTCGTCTCGATCTTGGGCGTCGGCGCGGGCGGCGGCGGCGGCAGATCGATTGCCTGCTGCGTCATCGACAAGGCGAGGATGGATACGAACATCATGAGCCTGAACTTTCTTCCATGAAGGATGCGCCCCCTCTAGCGGGGAGCACGGTTGAACCGCGAGTGAATTTATCGGCCGATGCGCTCGGCCGACGCCTCGGCGCGCTCAGCCTCGGCCGCCGCGCCCTCGGCCCTCGCCCGCGCCGCGCTGCTGCGGAGTGCCGCGGGATAGATCGTGCGGAACAGGCGCGCCATCGCATTGTCCCAGCTGTACGGTTCCGCGAGCGCTCGGGCGCGCCTCGAAGCGTCCACGCCCGCCCCTGCCCAGACGGCCTGCATCGCGTCCGACATCGCGGACGCGTCTCCGACCGCCACGAGTTTCCCACCGCCCTCCGGCACGCGATCGATCATCGCACCCGCCGCGACGCCCACCACCGGCAGTCCGCACGCTTGCGCCTCGATGATCGAGATTCCGAACGTCTCGAACGCCATGCCCGAAACATAGACGTCGGCGCTCGCGAGCCATCGTGCGAGCAGGTCACGATCGGCGACATATCCTGGCGCGTGAATATTGGGATGAGAGGCCGCAAGCTCCTCCTGCATCGGCCCGTGACCAAGTAGCAGCAGGTGTGCGCCAAGCGCGCTCGGCAGCCGACGAAATGCTTCGCCCACCACGTCGGCGCCCTTCTCCGCATCGAGGCGACCAACGTAAATGAACAAGGGCGCGTTCGGCGCGACGCCGAGGCTCTTGCGCAGTTGCGGGTCGCGGCGATCGGGGGTGAACCGGGCAAGGTCGACGCCACGATGCATCCGATGCACGGGGTCGATGCCAAGCTCCTCGAGCCGCCGCCCACCTCCATGGACACTCATCGCGTAAACGGCGTCGAACTTCTTATAGAGCTTGGCGCAGTAGGCGTAGGCCCGCTTTCGGCCCCATGCGGCCAGTCTCGGGAAGCCCATGCCCTCCAACGCCTCGCCGACATAGACCGTCGGAAAGTCGGTGCAGTATCCGCCGACGGTCGCGACGCCGGGGTGCGCGCGTGCGTAGCGTAGTGCAGCCCAAGGCAGATTATAGGCGTCCTGGCACTCGATAAGGTCGGGCGCATGCTCGTCGAGCACCGCGCGCACGGCCTTGTTGCGCAAAAGCAGGCGATAATTGGTGCGCTTGGGGACAAGTGGCGACCTGACCGTGCAGTGGATCGCACGACCGTCGATCGTGACCTTGTCCTCGTCTCCCGGCACGATCAAGAGATGACGGTGCTCGGTTTCCGCGAGCAGATGGTCACGCTTTCGGCGGATATAGGTGCCAATCCCGCCGCCGGTTTCCGACCAGCTCTGCGTGAGATCGCAAAAGGTCAGCGGCATGGATGCGCTATCTGCCATCAACCGGCCTGTCCGGCGTGTCCGACCTGTCGGAGAATTTGACAGCCCGGATCGGAAGCCGTCCATCGCACTCGACAAAAAGCGCGGTTTTCAGGCGTTCGCGAAAATTGGCACGCGGCCTGCAGTGTATCTAGCGTCCACATTGGTTCCACAAACCAAGCTAAAAGGACGGTGAAAGAGGTTTCTGGTCCCCTTTCACCGTCCTTTTTTCTTTATCCTGCGGTCTTCTCGGTGATGAGCTTCTGAAGCTCGCCGCTCTCGACCATCTCCATCATGATGTCGGAGCCACCGACGAACTCACCCTTCACGTAGAGTTGGGGGATGGTGGGCCAGTCCGAATATTCCTTGATGCCCTGGCGGATCTCCTGGTCCTGCAGCACATCGACCGTCTCGAACTCGGCTTCGCAATGATCGAGGATCGCGATCGCGCGGCTCGAAAAGCCGCACTGCGGGAAGAGCTTGGAACCCTTCATGAAAAGGACGACGTCGTTGGCTTTCACCAGGTCGTCGATGCGGGTCTTGATATCGCTCATCGTGCGTCTCCGTCTTGTGTCTCGTCTGCCGGACATCTGGTGGTCAGTTGGAGCGCATGCAACTCCCCGCCCATCTTGTCCCCGAACGCGGCATAGACTTTCTGATGCTGGCGCACGCGCGACAGTCCCTCGAATTGGGCACTGGTCACGACGGCGGCCCAATGATCATCATCGCCCGCCAGATCGGTGAGTTCGACGCGCGCGTCGGGGATCGCGGCCTTGATATGCGCCTCGATCGCGGACGCGCTCATCGGCATCAGTCCATGCTCTCGATGAAGTGACGACGGGCTTCGACCGCCTTGTGCTCGAGCGCGGCACGGATATCGGCCTCGCTGACGTCGCAGTCCGCGTTGGTGAGGTCGCCCAGGACCTTGCGGATCACATCCTCGTCGCCCGCTTCCTCGAAATCGGCGCGGACGACTTCCTTGGCGTAATTGTCGGCCTCGACGTCGGTCAGGCCCATCTTTTCCGCCGCCCAATGACCGAGCAGCCGGTTGCGGCGCGCGGTGATCTTGAACTGCATTTCCTGGTCGCGCGCGAACTTGTTCTCGAACGCCTTTTCGCGATCGTTCATGTCGGCCATGGGGCCCTCCTCGATAAGAAACTTCGAAACGGCGCGATAATCGGCGTCGCGCCGCCACGCAACGGCCTAGAGATTCTTGGCCTCGTCGGCATTGGCCTTTTCCGCGGCGGCGTCGATTGCGGCGACCCGCTCGCGTTCGCCGTCGAACCCGTAGATATCGGCCGCATAGCTCATCGACCCGTCGACCGCCTGCGCGGTAAGATAGGTCACGAACACGGGCACGCCCTCGGGGAGCGTGTCATGCGTCTCGGCGGCCTTGATGT
This sequence comes from Sphingomicrobium aquimarinum, assembly GCF_039655735.1. Classification (NCBI taxonomy): domain Bacteria; kingdom Pseudomonadati; phylum Pseudomonadota; class Alphaproteobacteria; order Sphingomonadales; family Sphingomicrobiaceae; genus Sphingomicrobium; species Sphingomicrobium aquimarinum. The sequence continues at coordinate 773,412 of NZ_JBBYXH010000001.1, forward strand.
CGGGAATGCCCTGGCCCTTGTAGAGCCATTCGGCGAACCGCTCGGCATCCTGCAGCCGGATGCAACCGTTGGAGAGCGCACGGTCGTCGCGCCCGAAATATTCCTTCAAGGGCGTGTCGTGCAGATAGATGCCGGTCGAGTTGGGGAAATTGAACTTGAAATCACCCATCGAATTGGCGCCGCCCGGCAGTTGGCGTACCTTCAGCGCATCGGGAACGGTCAGCGCGGTCGACCAGTCGATAGTCTTCGGATCGAGAATCGCGGCGTCGTTCGCCCAGCGGTCGACAATCTCGTAGCCGCGACTCTTCAGATAGGCATTGCCCTGACTCTTGATATTGCGCCCGACCGACTTGCGGACGAGGTTGAAGGGCACGTGCCAGTAGGGATTGTGCGTGGCGTAGTGGATCGTCGACATGATCATCGGCGTACGAAGATCGATGTTGCCGTCCATCTCGTTCTTGCCGACGACGACGCGCATACTGTCGACGGGACGTCCGCCCTCGTACATCCACAATTGCTGGCTCGCGATATCGACGAGCACGAAGCGATCGCGCTTGGGCAGCGCGCGCAGCCGCATCAGCGTCCCCTTGAGCGCTTCCTTCGCCGTCGGCTCGAGGCCGCGACCGTAGACCTGCGCCTGCTGGCGCAGGCCCTCGTAAACAACGTTCATCGTCGTCTGCTGGCGCACCAGCACGTCGAGCGAGGGCGCATGTTCGAGCAAGGTCATGTGGTCGGTGCGCGAGAAACGCCGCGGAATCTGCGCGCTGTCGCCATATTCGACGTACGGCACTTCTTCCTGGAGGGTCATGACATAGCCGAGATACGCACCGTCGAGCAGGCTCGCGAGGCCCTTGGCGGCCGTCGCGTCGCCCGCCGCTGCCCTGCGCTGCAACTCGCTCGCCTGCGCCGCGAGCGCCGGGCCTTCCTCATAACCTTCGAAATCCGCCGTCTCGAGAAGTTTGATCAGCCGCTCGGCCGCTTGCATATGATCGGCGGAACCCGACCAGCGCGGACTGGCCTCGGGCACCACCGGTGCAGCGGAAACGGGTTCGCTACGGCTTTTCTTGCTTTTCTTGGATTGCGCATCGGCGGGCGATGCGGCGAGGGCGACGAGGGCGAGGGCCATCCAGGCGGTGCTTTTGATCATGCGAGAAGCTCTACAACAGTTTGTTTTGGTTTACGATGAACAACATAGGGCTTTTCGGGGTCCTGACAAACGCGATTGGCGTCGAAAAGGCTTGAACAACTGTGTCGATTCTGCAACGAGTTCAAACAAGCGGGGGCAATCGTGGAACGACATCCTCGTATCGAGCTTTGGCATGGAACCAGCAGTAAGAGGGTATTTCATCTATGAAGAAAACATTCGCTCTAGCAGCGCTCGGCGCGACGATGCTGTCGTCGCCCGCACTTGCGCAGGACCGAGGCTGGTACCTCGGCATCGAAGGCGGGGTCCTGTTCCCTGAAGATCAGGAAGCTCGCCTCCTCGCAGACATCGACGGTGACGGCGATTTCGAGATCCAGGACGGCGTCGTCCGCGATTTCGAGAACGGCTACGATGTCGACGCCATTTTCGGCTATGATTTCGGCTATTTCCGTCTGGAAGCCGAAGGTGCCTACAAGAGCGCCGATCTTGAGGATGTCGAAGGCTTTTCGCGCTTCGGCAACACCTACAACATCGCGCTTGCCGATGCAGACATCACTGGCTCGGACTTTCTGACCGACGCCGATTTCATTGTCGACACGAACGACTCGAACATCACGATCTGGTCGGGCATGATCAACGCGCTGATCGACATCAGCGACAGCCGCGCAGGTGTGTACGGCGGTGTCGGTGCGGGTTATGCCGAGGCCGAACAGTATGGCATCAAGGACGGCGGCATCGCGGTCCAGGGTATCGCGGGTGTTCGCTTCAATCTCAGTGACGCCATCGGTGTCGGCGTGAAGTATCGCTATTTCACGCTCGATCGCGACGGCGATGAGCTGGCGACGTTTATTCCGGGCGCCCAGAGCGACGTTTTGACGAGCGTCAACGAAAACTGGGATTCGCACAGCATTCTGGGCAGCCTGATCTTCAGCTTCGGTGGGCCGGAATGTGCTCCGCCGCCGCCGCCGCCGCCCCCGCCGCCGCCTCCCCCGCCGCCGCCGCCGGCAACGATCACCTGCCCCGACGGCACGGTGATCCTGGCGACCGAGGAATGTCCTCCGCCGCCGCCGCCGCCGCCGCCGCCGCCGCCGCCGCCCGAGCCGGAGCGCGGCTAAGCCGGAGGCAGCCGGTAACGGCAGCCAAGACAAGAAAGGGTCGGTCTTCGGACCGGCCCTTTTTTTGCGTGCATCGCGGCCAGGGGCGCGAGGCATTCGGAATTGACGACCAGTCGGCGTATCGCAAATTGCGGAGATTTCTGTGGGTGGGGGCAAGGCAAAGCCCCGCCCCTCTCCCCTCAAGCGCGTTCTTGAAGAGCCCGCACTATCGGCTGAGGATGTACTGGCTGAGCCATGCGACCGCGCAGGCCAGGAGCACCATGGCCCCGAACATTCCGTGCGTTCGTCCGGCCCGCCGGGCCCGAACCACGGCCCACAATTGCTCGATCGCCGTCGCAAGGAAGATCAGGCCGACGAGGGCCGACCACCACGGCATTGCCCCGTCCGGTGAGCGGTCGACGTCGACCAACCACGCAATCGCCACGATCCCCAGCGGTACCGCCCAGCAGCCGCTCGGCATGAGAGGAAGATCCTCTTTGTCGCTCTCCGGTGTCACGATTCGCTTGTGCGCACGATGAAGGAGCGGGATCGCCTTTGCCTAAGCAACCCGATCGAAGGACGAAGGAGGCCAACCTCCCGCCGCACGAAGTCGAAGGCGGGACATCCAGCGATCGTCGCGGTCATTCATCACTCTCCGTTGATCGTCACCACGATCTTGCCGATGGCCTCGCGGCTGGCGAGCGTCGCGATCGCGTCACTTCCCCGCTCGAGCGGAAAGGTGGCGGTAACCGACGGCGCAATCTTGCCATCGTCCCAAAGCTTGAAGAGCTCGGCAACATGCGCGGCATTGGCCTTGGGGTCGCGCATCGCGAAGGCGCCCCAGAAAACACCCGATATCTCGGCTTCCTTGAGCAGCGTGAGATTGAGCGGCGGCGCGGGGATACCGGCGGGAAAGCCGACCACGAGATAGCGTCCCTGCCAGCCAAGACTGCGCAGCGCGGGCTCGGCATAGGCGCCGCCCACGGGGTCGAGAACAACGTCGAACCCCTCGCCGGTTGCCGCATCCTTGAACTGGCGGGCGAGATCCTTTTGCGCATCGCGGTCGAGATCACCGCGCGGATAGACGATGCAGTCGTCCGCCCCCGCTTCGCGGGCCGCCTCGGCCTTCTCGTCGCTAGACACGGCGGCAACGACGCGTGCCCCCATCGCCTTTCCAAGTTCGATCGTGGCGAGCCCGACGCCGCCCGCGCCGCCGAGCACCAGCATCTGCTCTCCCTCGGCGAGCCGTCCGCGATCCTTGAGCGCATGGATGACGGTCGCGTAGGTAAGCATCATGGCCGCCCCGTCGGTGAAGCTGTGGCTGTCGGGCAGCGGCACGGCGCTCTTCGCGGGGATGACGACCTGCTCGGCGAGCCCGCCATAGCCCGGTACCGCGATCACGCGGTCGCCGACCGACACGCCTTCGACCCCTTCGCCCAGCGCATCCACCACGCCCGCGATCTCGCCGCCCGGCGCGAAGGGGCGCGGCGGTTTCATCTGGTAGAGATCCTGAATGATGAGGACGTCGGGATAGTTGATCGCCGCCGCCTTCACCGCAACCCGCACCTCGCCCGCGCCGGGTTCGGGGGCGTCGATGGTATCGAGTGTCAGTGTTTCGGGGCCGCCCGGCTCATGGCTGCGAAGGATCTTCATTTGGCACTCTCCGGAAAGGCAGGAAGCTTGGCAATGTCCGCGCATTCGTGCTGAATGATCAACGTCGCACCCAGATTTTCTGCCAATTTTTCGATCCGGTCGTGCGACGCCAGCGTGTCGGCGCGGTCGGCGTTGAACGTCGGCACCCCGCGGTCAGCGCGATTCTCGTTGAAGTGATACTGATCGCCCGAAAGGAGAATTGGTCCGCTCCCGAGCCGGACGAGCAGGCCGTGATGTCCGGGCGTGTGTCCCGGCAAGTCGAGCATGACGACCCTGCCGTCACCGAAGATGTCCTTGTCCCCGGCAACGAGTTCGAGCGTCGCGCCGCCCGTTAGCCACGGACGGTAGATAGGTTCGACCGAGGCCCGGTCTTTGATAATTGTCCAATCGTCCGCCCCTTCGAATAGGGTAGCGGTCGGGAAGTCTGCCAATTGGCCGATATGGTCGTAGTGATAGTGACTGATCGCCACGTAATCGACGTCGTCGGCGGTCAGATTGATGGCGTCCAACTGGGAGACGATCCGGTCGTCGAGCTTGCTCCCATTCGTATCGCGTGGCTTTCCCGCCAAGTCACCGTCCAGTCCGGTATCCCAGAGCAAGTAGCGATCACCATTGCGAATGAGATAGCAGCTATCTGCCAGCAATCGCTTCTCGCCTGCGAAATTGCCGGTATCCGAAAAAGCACCGAGATCGTCGATCTGGAGCGTTCCGCAATCCAGCCGCCACATCTCGATTTCGGCATCTTGCGCGGCGAGCGTGGAAGGACATGCAACACCGGCGGCAATAACAACGGCTATAAGGCGATTGAACATATTTCTCTCCAACCCGGGGCTATTCGATCCCTCGCGCGCGGGCGTCGTCGACGACGTTCTGCGCGGTCATACCGTCAAAGCTGCGACGGCGCAGCAATTCCTTATCGGTCGTCCGAAACGAGCGTTGCCCGACCGAATTCATCGCCTCGTCGAAAATGCGCCGGTCCTCGAACGCCAGTTCGGCGCGGGCGGCCGCGGCGGAGGCGACGAAGCGTTCCTCGCTCGACCCGTCGATCACGGTGGGGTCGGCCCTTCCCCCGCATCCCGCCGGCGCAAAGGCGATGCAAACCGAAAGTCCGGCCCAAAGCCTCAAAGCGCGACCTCATACGCCGCCGTCGTCTTCTCCGCGATTTCCTCTTGCGTCACGTCCGGTGCCAGTTCGATGAGCTCGAACTTGCTGTCATGATCCTTGCGGCGGAAGACGCCCAGATCGGTGATGATCATGTCGACGACGTTCTGGCCCGTCAGCGGCAGGTCGCAGGCGGGCTTGAACTTGGGGTCGCCGTTCTTGGACACATGCTCCATCACGACGATGATCTTCTTCACCCCCGCGACGAGATCCATCGCCCCGCCCATGCCCTTGATCATCTTGCCGGGGATCATCCAGTTGGCGATGTCACCGCCTTCGCTGACCTCCATCGCGCCCAGCACGGTGAGGTCGATGTGCCCGCCGCGGATCATCGAAAAGCTCGTCGCGCTGTCGAAATAGCTCGACTGGGGCAGTTGGCTGATCGTCTGTTTGCCGGCGTTGATGAGATCGGCGTCGACCTCGTCGGAAGTGGGGAACGGCCCGATCCCGAGCATTCCGTTTTCCGACTGGAGCATCACCGTCTTCCCCTCGGGGATATAATTGGCGACCAGCGTCGGAATGCCGATCCCGAGATTGACGAAATAGCCGTCCATCAGTTCTTCGGCCGCCCGTGCGGCCATCTGGTTGCGATCCCAAGGCATCAGTCGCCTCCCTCGTCGTTCATGTCGATGGGCAGCGGCAGGTCGGGCCGCGCCTGCTGCCAGAGAATGGAATGGACTTTCCAGGCGCCGCTCGCATCCTGCATCAGCTGGAAGCTGTTGATGCCGCGGATGGAGCGTTGCTCGCCGTCCATGGTGAAAGTGCCCTCGTAGGACGACCAGACCTGCGCCAGGCTGCCGTAGAGTTCGAGACGGTGCGCGATCTCGCGCTCGGTAAAGCCGTTGTCGATCAGGAAGGGCCCGCTCGTCTCGATATAGTCGGCGAGCGTTCCTCCCCTCAAACCTTGCGGGCCGATGGCGTATAGTCGCGCATCGTCGGTGAACATCGCGCGCATCGCATCCCAGTCGCGCATCTGTCCGGCCGGCCCGGAGATAACGGCGTAGACGTCTTCCATGAGTTGCCCGATCGCAGCGACATCCTCGGCATCGTGCGGCGCGACGATGCTGGCTTCGTCCATCTGCTGCATGTCGGAGGCGGGCGCGGCGAATCCCAGCGCCATGGCGATCGCAAACATCTAGGCGTCCTCGCGTTCGCGCGTCGTCACGAACTCGATCTTCTTGTCATAGGGCGCGCCCGAAATCAGCCGGTCCACGAACACGGCAGGCAGGTGGATGCAGTCGGGATCGAGGCTTCCCGTCTGCACGATCTCTTCGACCTCGACGACGCAGATCTTGCCGCAGGTCGCGGCAGGCTGGTTGAAGTTGCGCGCCGTCTTGCGGAACATGACGTTCCCCGCCTCGTCCGCCTTCCAGCCCTTCACGATCGACAGGTCGGCGAAGATACCGTGCTCGAGGATATAATCCTCCCCGCCGAATTCCTTGACCTCCTTGCCCTCGGCAACGACCGTGCCGACGCCCGTCTTGGTGTAGAAGCCCGGGATCCCCGCACCTCCCGCGCGCATGCGTTCGGCAAGCGTTCCCTGCGGACAGAACTCCACCTCCAGTTCCTTGGCGAGAAACTGACGCTCGAACTCCTTGTTCTCGCCGACATAGGAGGAAATCATCTTCTTGACCTGCCGCGTGCGCAGCAACTTGCCGATGCCTTCATTGTCGATGCCCGCATTGTTGGACGCGAAGGTCAGATCCTTCACGCCGCTGTCGCGGATCGCGTCGAGCAGTCGTTCGGGAATGCCGCACAGGCCAAAGCCCCCGGCGGCGATGAGCATGCCGTCCTTCAAGATGCCGTCGAGGGCGGCGGCGGCGCTGTCGTAGATGAGTTTCATCGGTGGAGAGCTTTCCTTTCCTGATTGCGGACCGGCCTACGGTCGCACGCATGGCCTGACAAGCCGTTCGTCGAACCCGCGCTTGACTCGACCGGCCGCCGCAGCCTTTTTGGCGACCGAAAAGACAACGGGGTGGGGAGTTGCAGTCATGGCACTGCTGTTGATGGATCATGTCACCAAGAAGTTCGGCGATCTCGTCGCGGTAGACGACGTATCGTTCGAGGTGACGCCCGGCGAGATCTTCGGATTTCTCGGCGGGAACGGGGCGGGCAAGACGACCAGCATGCGGATGGTGCTCGACATCATCCGGCCGACCGGCGGGCGTATCGAGGTGCTGGGCGGCCCGCCGGGGCCCGAGCAGGGCAACCGCATCGGCTTTCTCCCCGAGGAGCGCGGCCTCTATCCAAAGATGACGGCGATCGAGACGGTCGTCTATTTCGGCCGAATGAAGGGGATGACCCCTGCTGCCGCCAAAGCGGAAGGCATGGCCCTGCTCGAACGCTTCGGGCTTGGCGATCGCGCGAAGTCCGCGATTGCCGACATGTCGAAGGGCATGGCGCAGAAGGTTCAGTTGGCGACCTCGATCGTGAACGCCCCCGACCTCCTCATTCTCGACGAGCCTTTCTCCGGCCTCGACCCCGTCAACCAGCAACTCCTCGAAGATGAAATCCTGCGCGCACGCGACAAGGGCGCCGCGGTCGTCTTTTCCACCCACGTCATGCAGCATGTCGAGCGTCTGTGCGACCGCATGCTTGTGCTCAAGAAAGGCGCCAAGCAGTTCGAGGGCACCCCGGACGAGGCGCGCGAGATCCTGCCGACCAAGATCCGCCTGACGAGCAAGCTCGACCCCGCCACGCTCGCAGGCGTCGCCCATGTCGAGGCGGAAGGCGCAGGAGCGGACGGGTGGCACGAGCATGTCGTCACGCTCGCGCCCGATACCAAGGCCGCCGCGCTGCTCGAAGAGCTCACCGCCAGCGGCACGCCGCTACGCCGTTTCGACGTCGATCGCGCTAGCCTGCACGACGTCTTCGTCCACCTCGTCGGCGAGGAGAACGTCAAGTGAAGAACATCCTGCTCATCGCCGCGCGCGAATTCCGCCACATCCTGAAGATGAAGAGCTTCTGGCTCACGATGCTGCTGCTGCCCGCGCTGCTCTTCGTCGGGCCTCTGATCGCCGACGTGCTCGACGACGACGAGCCGGATCGGATCGTCCTCATCGACCGCGACTCCGGACAGGTAGGCGAAACGATCACGCAGTCGATCGCGATGGAAGAGGATCTGGCGCAGTTGCGGTCGCTGTCGCGGTTCGCCCGTCGCCACGATCTGGAGGAGCGGATCGACGCCGTGTGGACGGACTATGGCCGCGAATATGGTCCCGCCGACCTCGCTGCCTTCCAGGAAGCCGGCGGTCTCGACGGCGCCTTGGCCCGGATCGAGGCACTCGGCGACGACACCGTACCCGAATTCGAGCCCCCGGCACGCGATTATGAGATCATCGACACGCCGCCCGCCCTCGCCTCGGCCAGCGCCGCCGAGATCGAGGAGCAGCGCGAGCAATTTTTCGAAGAGCAGGAGGACGGCGCCCCGTCGCCCGACGTCATCCTGCTGGTCGACGCGGACTATGCGGAAAGGCCGGTTGTTCGCCTCTGGTCGAACGAAAATCCGCGCCGCTCGCTGATGACGCTCCTTCAGGGGACGACGCAGGCCGAGCAACGCGCGCGGATGCTCGGCGATGCCGGCCTGTCCCCCTCGGACATCGCCGCGATCGATGCCGGCGCGCCCCAGATCGCCATCTCGACGCCTCCGCCGGGCGGCGGGGCGGAAGACGTGACCGCGATCCGCTCGCTCCTCCCCATCGCCCTGGCCTATATGCTGATGATGAGCATCCTTCTGTCGGGCAACTGGCTCGTGCAGGGCGCGGTCGAGGAGCGGTCGAACAAGCTCATCGAAAGCGTGCTCGCCTGCGTGCGCCCGCAGCAATTGATGCTCGGAAAGCTCGCAGGGACGGCGGCTGTGGGACTGTCGATGACCTTCGTGTGGGTCGCATGCGCGGTATTCGTCGGGCTCACCCAGCAAGGCGCGATCGCCGAAATCATCGGAACGGCCATCGAACCGGTCGCCAATGTGGGCGCCGTGGTGACGATCCTCTTCTTCTACATCGTCGGCTACATCGCCCTGTCGACGCTGTTCTTGGGCGTGGGTGTCCTCTCCGACGACATGAACGAGGCGCAGGGCTATCTCATGCCGATCATGATCGTGCTGCTGTTGCCGGTCAGCTTCCTCCTGCAGGCGATGATCACCGGCGGTGCGACCGGCATCGTCCAGGCGATGACCTGGGTCCCGCCGCTGACACCCTTCGTGGTACTAGCGCGTCTTGGTGCCGGGATTGGGACGATCGAGCTCATCGGTGCCGGTCTTCTGCTACTGGGCTTCACCGCGCTCATGCTGTTCCTCCTCGCCCGCCTGTTCCGCCAGAGCCTGCTGATGCAGGGTCAGAAGAAGGGCCTCTCGCAGATCGTCGACCGCTTCCGCGCGCCGCAGCCCTGAAGCAAAGCGGCACGGTTAGCCGAAAAGCCACTGCCAGAGCACCCGGCCCAGCGCGAAAGCGCTGAGCCGGCGAGCAGATGAAGAACCCCGGAAGATGATGTCCGCGGTGCGCGACGATCTCGCCGCTGCAAGTGCATCGCAGCTGGTGGGTCGCGCGCGACGCGGTTACCGGATCGAGGCGCGAGGCGCGAGGCGCGCCGCGCCTTCCTGACGCTCGGCACGGACGAACTTGAGGCTCCAATCGCCCGCAGCCGCATCGCCGACCTGCGCGCGGCGGGCTGGCTCTAGTCGATCACCGGCGCGGCAATGATGACGGTGTCGGTGCTTGTGGTCACGGGACGCGCGGGCGCCACCGTCGGGTTGTCGGCATAGCCCGCCGCGTCGTGCGGCACCGCCATCACCTGTTCGCCCATTCCTCCACCGTAGACGGTCACGCCCAATTCGGCCCATCCGTCCGCGCCGGGCGCGAGCTCGTACACCGGCAATTGCGAGGGCCCGATTTCGTCGAGGATGCGATATCCGTCGCCAGCCCTACGCAGCACGTAGAGGCCGCAGCCCCCTGTGCCGCACAGCATCGGCCCCATCGCATAGGCCAGCACCTCGTCGGTCCCGTCATCGTCGAGGTCGGCCGTTCCGATCTGGAGCGTCAGTCCGTCGGGGCTGGCGAGAACATCTTCCAGTTCATTGTAGAGCAGCGTGGCGACCGCTTCCTCGTCCACGACGGCATCGCCGCCCACCGCCATCCCGCGCGGCTCTGCCGTCATCATTTCATCGGTCGTGTCGCCGGGCGTCTCTGGCGAACGATCTTCGCATCCGGCCAGCAGCAACAGCGGAAGAACGAGGGCGACGGCATGGCGCATGGCGGATCTCCTGACAAAGTTGGTCGCACCTTATCCCAAACGGAAAAGGGCGTCACCGCTTCCATTGCGGCAACGCCCTTTCGCGCAAAATCTTGGGTCGCTGGCCTTAGCCGCGCAGCTTGGCGAGCACGCCCTGCAGTTGCATGGCGTTGGACATATCGCCTTCGACCTTGAGCTTGCCCGTCATGAAGGCCGTCATGCCGTCGAGCTGACCGTCGGCCATCGCCTGCCAGTCGTCCCACGCCACCTTGATGGTCGTGTCGGCATCGCCATTCTCTTCGGTCACCTGGTGGTTGACCCCGTCGAGCATGATGACGCCCTTGTCGTCATAGTCGATCTTGACCTTCTTGCCTTCGACCCAGGCCTCGTTTTCCTGCATTTTGGCGGCGAGTTCGGCTTTTTCCATGACAGCGTGCTCCTGACATTCCTGTTGATTGCTTCTGAAGACGTAAGCGCGCCCGCGCCCCCTTTCAACCGCGAAACGACCCGCCTATGTCACGGCTCATGACCTATCAGAACGATCTCAAGCTCTTCATCGATGGCGCCTGGCAATCCTCCGAGGGCCGCGACGCCATGCCCGTCACCAATCCCGCCACTGGCGAGACGCTCGCCGAAGTGCCGATGGCGACGAAGGACGACCTCGACGCCGCGCTCCACGCCGCCGAGCGCGCCTTCCCTGACTGGCGCGCCGCGCCGGTCGAAAAACGTGCTGCAATCCTGCACAAGGCCGCACGCTACCTGAAGGATAACGCCAAGCATATCGGCGCATCGATGACGCAGGAGCAAGGCAAGCCGCTCGCCGAGGCGGTTGGCGAGGTTCACGGCGCCGCCTCGATGTTCGAATGGTACGCCGAAGAAGCCAAGCGCGACTATGGCCGCACATTGGTCCGGCCTGTCGGCCAGCGCTCGATCGTCCAGCGCCAGCCGGTGGGCGTGGTCGCGACTTTCACGCCATGGAATTTTCCCATCTACCTGCTCGCCAAGAAGGTCGCCGCGGCGCTCGCGGCAGGCTGCAGCGTCATCTCCAAGCCGCCCGAGGAAACGCCCGCTTGCGTCAACGCGGTCGCCAAGGCGCTGGAGCATGCGGGTCTGCCCAATGGCGTCTTCCAGCTCGTCCACGGCGATCCCGACATGGTCAGCCGCCACCTCATGGGTTCGGACATCGTTCGCAAGGTCAGCTTCACCGGCTCGGTGGGCGTCGGCAAGCATCTCATGACTCTTGCCGCAGACGGCCTCAAGCGTCTGACGCTCGAGCTGGGCGGACATGCCCCCGTGCTCGTGTTCGATGATGTCGATCTCGAGGCGACGCTCGACAAGCTCGTGCCGCAGAAATTCCGCAATGCCGGACAGGTCTGCGTCTCACCGACGCGTTTCTATGTGCAGGAAGGAATCTACGAGGACTTTCTCAAGGGCTTCGCCGAACGCACCGGCCGTGTGAAAGTCGGAAACGGGATGGACGATGGTGTACAGATGGGCCCACTCGCCCACGAACGGCGTCTGCCCGCGGTCGGCGATCTCGTCTCGGACGCGAAAGCCAAGGGCGCGCGGGTGCTTGCGGGCGGAGAGCCGACGGGCAATGCCAATTTTTTCCAGCCGACGCTGCTCGCCGATGTGCCGCTGGAAGCGCGGATCATGAACGACGAGCCGTTCGGCCCCGTCGCCGTCGCCCGCCCCTTCAAAACCCTCGACGAGGCGCTGGAACAGGCCAACCGGCTACCCTATGGCCTGGCCGCCTTCGCTTTCACCAACCAGCTCCAACGCGCCAATATCCTCGGTGACATGATCGAGGCCGGCATGGTCGGAATCAACAATTTCGCCATCTCGAGCGCGGACGCGCCGTTCGGCGGGGTCAAGGACTCGGGTTTCGGCTCGGAAGGCGGCAAGGAAGGGCTCGAAACCTATCAGGTCGTCAAGGCGATCCACATGAGTTGATCGTTTCGGCGGAACATTTGCACGGTTGGCCTATTGATTACGCCATAGCAATGAAAGGGAGTTCACCTCCATGACCAAAGGTTCCGGCAACAAGACGATCCTTATCATCGTCGCCGTCATCGCCGTTCTCGTCATCATCGCCTACGCGACCGGTTTCTTCGACACCGATGTCGAAGGCGGGAACATGCCCGAAGTCGACGTCAACGTCGAAGGCGGCGAGCTTCCCAACGTCTCGAGCGATGTCGGCGACGTCGATGTCGACACCGAAGAAGTCACCGTCGAAACGCCGACGATCAGCGTCGACGAAGCGGAAGCCGACGAAGAGTAAGGGTCGCTTCCCGACAAATCACGAGGGCGATGGCACCGCGAGGTGTCATCGCCCTTTTTCTTTGTCTCGCTGCCCGATAAGGCGAGGTGCATGACCAAACGTACCGGCGGCCGCATCCTCGTCGACCAGCTCTTGAACCAGGGCGTCGATCGCATCTTCACCGTTCCCGGCGAGAGTTTCCTCGCCGTTCTCGACGCACTCCACGACAGTCCGGAAATCGATACGGTCGTGTGCCGTCAGGAAGGCGGCGTCACCTACATGGCCGATGCCGACGGCAAAATGACGGGGCGGCCCGGCATCGCCTTCGTGACCCGTGGGCCCGGCGCGACCAATGCCAGCGCAGGCGTCCATGTGGCGATGCAGGATTCCACGCCGATGATCCTGTTCGTCGGCGATCTCGACCGCGGCGACCGCGACCGCGAAGGATTTCAGGAAGTCGATTTCGCCGCCTTCTTCGGTCCGATCGCCAAGTGGGCCGCGCGGATCGACGATGCCTGGCGCATCCCCGAATATGTCGCACGCGCCTTCCGCGTCGCCACCGCCGGTCGTCCCGGCCCCGTGGTGCTCGCATTGCCCGAAGATATGCTCCGTGACGAAGTCGACGCGCTCGACCGGCCGGCCATCACTCCCGCCCCCATCGCGCCCGATCCCGGTGCGATCGGCGCGCTTCACGACCTGCTGAAGGACGCCGCAAGCCCCATCGCGATCATCGGCGGAGCCGACTGGAATCCCGGTGCGGCGCATCATTTTGCCAGCTGGGCGGAACGGATCGGCCTTCCCGTGGCGGCCGCGTTCCGCCGCCAGGACGCGATCGACAACGAATGCGCCGTCTATGCGGGACAGTTGGGCTATGGTCCTAACCCCAAACTCCAGCAGCGCGTGCGCGATGCGGACCTCGTCATCGCGGTCGGCGCGCGCCTCGGCGAGGCGACCACCGACGGCTATACGCTGCTGACCCCCGACCACCCCGACCAGACTCTCGTCCACGTCCACCCCGATCCCAACGAATTGAGCCGCGTCTATCGGTGCGATCTACCGATCGTCGCCGACATGGCCGAGTTCGCCGAGACCCTCGACGCGTGGGACGATCCCGACCTCGTGCGTTTCGGTGCAGGTGAGGACGCCCATGCCGAATGGCTGGAGTGGTCGACTGCGAAGCCGCGCGAGGGCGTCGCGCTCGATCTCGGCCTGTGCGTGGCCCACATGCGCGCGGCGCTGGCCGCAGATACGATCATCTGTAACGGCGCGGGCAACTTCTCCGGCTGGTGGCACCGTTACTGGCATCATGGGCCGCCCCCGACGCAGCTCGCGCCCACGAGCGGCACGATGGGTTATGGCCTGCCCGCCGCGGTTGCCGCCGCGCTGCGCTTTACCGACCGACTTGTCGTGTGCGTCGCCGGGGACGGCGATTTCCTGATGAACGGACAGGAACTCGCCACCGCCGCCAGTCGCGGGGTCGATCTTCTCGTCATCCTCGTCGACAACGGCGCCTACGGCACCATCCGTATGCACCAGGAGCGAGATTATCCCAACCGCGTCAGCGCGACCGATCTTGCTCCCGGAAACCCCGATTTCGTGAAACTCTCGGAAAGTTTCGGCGGCTGGGGACGCCGTGTTGAGACGACCGATCAATTCGCCCCAGCGTTGGAAGAAGCGCTATCCAAATCGGGCATCCGGCTCCTCCATTGCCTGACCGATATCGAGCAGATTACCAACGCCAGAACGCTGGACGACGTGCGCGGCAAGAGCGGCTGATCAGATTTTCGGAAGGCCCGAAAGCAGGCTCTCGAAGTCGATCGGCTCGCACCGCGCCCTATCGAACATCTGGGACCAGCGCCGCGCTCCGCGCCCGTCTGGATCGGCGAACAGGCTCGGCAGCGCGTCGGTGGCGTCGGTGAAATTGCCGTCGGTATCGACGTCGAGCGATTGCGGCAGTCTCGGACCGTAGGACAAGGCTTTGGCGCTCATTATCGTTTCCTCCGAAATCGATAACGCCATATTTACCCCGTTTCGTTTCAAGACCTGCAAGCTATCCGGTCCGCTTCGGATCAAATCGCTTCGGCAAAAGCCTTATGCGAAAGGAAGGTAAACAAAGTCGAAATTGCCCTCGGGTTCTCCTACTGAGCGCTAGCAAGCGAGCACGAAAAAGGGCCGACCCGATGGATCGACCCTTTACGTCCGGGCTAGAACCCGGATGTCGTCGTTTGACGGCGTTTAGATGTCGTTGCCGAGCTTGCCTTCGACTTCGCCCTTGAACTGCTGGCCCTTGCCTTTGGCTTCCTGCTCGCGGCCCTTGGCGCGGGTCTCGGGATTGCCCGATTCCTGCTTCGCTTCGCCTACGGCTTCGTTGACATTGCCTTTGATCTTGTCGGTGAGTTCACCCATTTGTCGTACTCCTTGTTTCTATTACCCCATCAACGCGGGGATGAGGAGAACGGACCCTCGGCTGGGCGCAATCGAACCTCGCTTCGGCTAGATCAGGCCTGCGAGTGGGCTCGAAGGGTCGGCATAACGCCGCTGCGCCATCCGTCCCGACAGATACGCCTGACGCCCTGATTCCACCGCCAACCGCATGGCGTGCGCCATACGCACCGGCTCCTTCGCCTCCGCGATCGCGGTGTTCATCAGCACTCCGTCGCAGCCCAGTTCCATCGCCACCGCCGCATCGCTCGCGGTTCCGACGCCTGCGTCGACCAGGACCGGCACATTCGCCCCCTCGACGATCAGCCGGATCGTCACGCGGTTCTGGATACCGAGCCCCGAGCCGATCGGCGCCCCCAAGGGCATGATCGCGACCGCGCCAGCCTCTTCCAATTGCTTGGCGGCAATGGGATCATCGACGCAGTATACCATCGGGTGGAAGCCCTCGTTGGCGAGCGTTTCGGTTGCCTTCAGCGTCTCGCGCATGTCGGGATAGAGCGTCTTGGCCTCGCCCAGCACTTCGAGCTTCACGAGATCCCAGCCGCCCGCTTCGCGCGCCAGCCGCAGCGTGCGGATCGCCTCGTCGGCGGTGAAGCAACCCGCCGTGTTGGGCAGGTAGATGATTTTCCGAGGGTCGATATGATCCTGCAACGTCGGCTGGCCGGGATCCGACACGTTGACGCGGCGCACCGCGACGGTGACGATTTCGGCGCCGGCAGCCTCGACCGCGGCGGCATTCTCGGCGAAATCCTTGTATTTCCCCGTGCCGACGATCAGTCGCGAGGAGAAGGTGCGGCCCGCAACGGACCATGTGTCTTGCTTATCCTGAGTCATGCGCGCCGTCCTACCTTTCATCCGCCGCCGACGAAATGGACGATCTCATATTCATCGCCGTCCGCGACCTCGACGTCTTCCAGCGTCCCGCGCTTCACGACCTCTAGGTTGCGCTCCACCGCGACACGGTGCGGATCGAGCCCCATCTCGCGCACGAGTTGCGCGACGCTCGTCCCCTCCTTCACGCGGCGATGATCGCCGTTGACGCGGACCGCCAGCGAGCTGTCGAATGACATGTGACACTTTTCCTTCCGTTACGTAGGCTTGCCCCATATAGGGAGGCCCCATGAGTTCGCCAGCACAAGTCCTCGTCCTCAATGGTCCCAACCTCAACCTGTTGGGCCATCGCCAGCCGCATCTCTACGGGACCGACACGCTCGACAAGATCACGGTCGCGATGAAGGAACGTGCCAAGCCCGCGGGGCTGCAGGTCACCGTGAAGCAGTCGAACCACGAGGGCCAGTTGATCGACTGGCTCCACGAGGCCGACGCGCAGAAGGTCGATGCCATCATTCTCAATGCGGGCGGATTGTCGCACAATTCGGTGTCGCTCCACGACGCCATCGCCGCGATCGAGCCGCCGGTGATCGAGGTGCACATCACCAATATCTACGCTCGCGAGGGCTTCCGGCGGCAGAGCATTCTGGCCCCGGTAGCGGCAGGCGGCCTGCAGGGCTTCGGCACTCACGGCTACCTCATGGCGCTGGACGCCGCGCACCGGATCATTCAAAGCCGCAAACAACAAAAAAAGGGCAAGGCGCCGACGCCGCCCGCTCCACAACAGGGAATTTCCGATGACCAAAAGCACTGACAAGGACGCCATGCGCGTCGACGCGGCGCTCGTCCGCGAGCTTGCCGAGCTGTTGAGCGACAATGCGCTGACCGAGATCGAGGTCGAGGACGGGGATCGCAAGATCAAGGTGCGCCGCGAAAGCGCGCCCGTCTATGCGTCCGCACCCGCCGCAATGCCGAACTATGCGCCTGCTCCCGCTCCTGCGCAGCCCGGTGCGACCGCGCCCGCCGCGGCCGCACCGACCGAACCGGCAGAAGGCGACGTGTCGGGCACCAAGGTCCTCGCGCCGATGGTCGGTACCGCCTACCTCTCGCCCGAGCCCGGCGCATCGGCCTTCATCAGCGAAGGCGACAGCGTCAAGGAAGGCGACACGCTGCTCATCGTGGAAGCCATGAAGGTCATGAACCCGATCACCGCGCCGACCTCGGGCACTGTCAAGCAGATCCTCGTCGCCGACGCGCAGCCGGTCGAATTCGACCAGACGCTCGTCGTCATCGGCTAAGGGCCAGGTCATGGCCAAGATCCAGAAGCTCCTGATCGCCAATCGCGGTGAAATCGCGCTGCGCATCCACCGGGCCTGCCACGAGATGGGCATCAAGACGGTCGCGGTCCACTCGACTGCCGACGCCGACGCCATGCACGTCCGGCTCGCCGACGAGACCGTCTGCATCGGCCCGCCGCCCTCGGCCGACAGCTACTTGAACATCGCCAACATCATCTCGGCCGCCGAGGTGACCCACGCCGACGCGATCCACCCCGGCTACGGCTTCCTCTCGGAGAATGCCAAGTTCGCCGAGATCGTGGAATCGCACGGCATCACATGGGTCGGCCCCAAGCCCGAACATATCCGCGTGATGGGCGACAAGGTCGAAGCCAAGCGCACTGCGGGCAAGCTGGGCCTGCCGCTGGTGCCTGGCTCCGAAGGCGCGCTCGACAGCGCCGAACAGGCCAGGGAACTCGCCGCCCAAGTCGGGTATCCCGTCCTCATCAAGGCCGCGTCCGGCGGCGGCGGGCGCGGCATGAAGGTGGTGCCCGAGGCCGATCAGCTCGAGAGCCTCATGAAGCAGGCGTCGAGCGAGGCGAAGAATGCCTTCGGCGACGCAACCGTCTACATGGAGAAATATCTCGGCAACCCGCGCCACATCGAATTCCAGGTGTTCGGCGACGGCGAGGGACAGGCGATCCACCTCGGTGAGCGCGACTGTTCGATCCAGCGCCGCCACCAGAAGGTCATTGAGGAAGCGCCCTCCCCCGTCATCAGCGCCGAAGAACGCGCGCGCATGGGCAATGTCTGCGCCGATGCGATGGCGCAGATGGGCTATCGCGGCGCGGGGACCATCGAGTTCCTCTACGAGAATGGCGAGTTCTACTTCATCGAGATGAACACCCGCCTGCAGGTCGAGCATCCGGTCACCGAAATGATCAGCGGCATCGACCTCGTGCGCGAGCAGATCCGCATCGCGCAGGGCGACGGCCTGTCGGTCACCCAGGACCAGGTCCAGCTCCACGGCCACGCCATCGAGTGCCGCATCAACGCCGAGGATCCGCGCACCTTCGCGCCCAGTCCCGGCAAGGTGAAGAATTATGTCGCACCCGGCGGGATGCACGTACGGGTCGATAGCGGGCTTTACGCGGGCTACACCGTGCCACCCTATTACGACAGCATGATCGGCAAGCTGATCGTCTACGGCACCGACCGCGAGCGGTGCATCATGCGATTGAAGCGCGCGCTCGAGGAATTCGTGCTCGACGGGATGAAGACGACCGTTCCGCTGCACCAGCGTATTATCGCGACGGACGAATTCGCGACCGGCGACTATACGATCAAATGGCTCGAGCAATGGCTGGAGGGGCAGGAAGACTGACGCGATGCCGTCCGTCCGCCCCCTCCTTGCGCCGACCCAGTTCGGCTTCGCGACCATCGACGAGCGCGACCCTTGGCCCGAGGCGCTGCGCCCGCTCGCGACCTTCGAGGAACCGCAGGGCACCAGCGTCATCGCGCCATTCGACGAGCTGGAAGCGCTCCATCTCGACCCTGCGGGAAGCTGGGCGCTCGTCACGCTGGGCTTCGAGAGCCGCCTCGACGGCATCGGTCTGACGGCTAAGGTCTCCAGCGCGCTCGCCGCCGCGCGCATCCCGTGCAACGTGGTCGCGGCCTTCCACCATGACCATCTCTTCGTGCCTTGGGCAAAGCGGCATGCGGCGATGGCGATTCTCAAGGAGATGCAGGCCCCGTGAGCAGATCAGCGACCATGACCTTTACCCCGCGCTGCGGCACCGCGCGCAAGACCAAGGCCATCCTCGAGGCTGAGGGTTACGACGTCACCACCATCGATTATCTGGAGGGCGACCTGCCCCGCGCCGAACTCGTTCGCATGCTCGAGCGCGCCGGCCTGTCGCCGCGCGAAGCCCTGCGCGCCAAAGAACCGATTGCCCGCGATCTCGGCCTTCTCGACGACGAGACGCAAGGCGAGGCGATCCTCGATGCGATGATGGAGCACCCCATCCTCATCGAACGTCCGTTGGTGGAAACCGACAAGGGCGTCGTGCTCGCACGCCCGCAGGACAAGGTTCGCGACATTCTCTGATGCCGCCCCGCGTTTGCCGTTTTACCTTGCGTTAGGATCGCGTTCCTATCCTTCGACCTCTTGTTTCAAAGGGGGTGCGAAGGATCGATCCATGAAGGCACTTGCGCTCTTCCTGCTCGCGATCCTCGGCGCTGCGGCCTTTTTGGTGCCGCAGTCCGAGCCGCACCGGTCTGCCCCCCGCTTGCACGCCGAAACTGCGCATGAATGCGCGGGCCCCTCGGCCCCCGATGCCGACTGCCGCGCCCTGCCGACAAGCTATCCGAAACGGACACCGCACCAGGCGCGATAGAAAGGGAGATTCTTGCGGGCCGCTTTGCTAGGATGCGGCCGTGAGCGAATTTCTCGATCCTCGAATGCTGCTGCGCGGCTATGCGGCGGGGATTTTCCCCATGGCCGACAGTGCCGACGCTCCCGACATCTTCTGGGTCGAACCGCGCCAGCGCGCGATCCTGCCGCTCGAAGGCTTCCATCTCTCGCGCAGCCTCGCCAAACGACTGCGCTCGGGCAAATTCACGGTCAGCCACGACCGCGCCTTCCAAGAGGTGCTCGAGGGATGCGCCGATCGCGACGAGACCTGGATCAACCCGACCATCGTGCAAGCCGTCACGGGGCTCCATGCCGCGGGCCACGCCCATTCGATCGAAGTCTGGCACGATGGTTCGCTGGTGGGAGGCCTCTACGGGGTCCAGCTGGGCGGCGCCTTTTTCGGCGAGAGCATGTTCAGCCGCATGACCGACGCCTCCAAGGTCGCGCTCGCCTGGCTGGTCGCGCGGCTACGCGTCGGCGGGTTCAGCCTGCTCGACTGCCAGTTCATGACCGATCATCTCGAAAGTCTCGGCGCGATCGTGGTGCCCCGCGCGCGTTACCTTCAGGTGCTTTCCGATGCGCTTTCGTCGGGCTCGGGCGACTCCTCGGGCGCGGGGTCTGGTGCCGGCGCGGGATCCGCATCGGGCGCGGAAGCGCTGCCAGCGTTCGACCGGCTCGACGAAGTGCTGGCCGAGGCCGTCCCGGACGGCGCGCCGGGTCCTTCCGGAAAACTCATTTCGCAGCTCTTGGGCCAGACATCGTAGACCTGGTGCTCGACAGTGTTGAGCGACGGGCTTTCCTTGTAGAGCCAGCCGGAGAAGATCCGCTCGAACTCGCCGCTCGCCCGACTCACCACGTCCAGCTGGACGAACGCGCCGGTCCACGGCTGGTCCTCCCACGGCGCGGTAGTCTCGCAGGCGCGTAGCCGCACGCGCGCGTCGCCGATACGGACTTGCTGCCCGGGCCTCAATTCGATGTCGCGCGTCAGACCATTGCGCTTGTTGAGAATGCCCAGCACCGCGACGCGCTCGCCCATCGGCGTCACGCCGGGCAGGTCGCTGTTGTCGACGACCTCGTCGCTCTGCTCGATCTCGAGTTCGCCTTCCTCCTCGCTCACCGGCGGCGCGGTGTCGCGGCAGGCCCCGAGCGCGAGACAGGCAAGCGCGAGGGGGAAGAGCTTATTCAGGTGTCCAGGCTTCATAATCGCCCGTCGATGCCGCGCGTTGCCCCGGCCCGCCGAGCGCTCCGCCCGGACGATAGGCCTCGGCCGTCCCGGTAAGATTCGGCGTCGGATCCTTTTGGAAACGGCGCCGCGCGGGCATGCTTTCTTCGGGGAGTTCGTCGATCGTTCCGCGCAGCCACGCGTTCCATTCGGGCGGCGTGCGGCTCGCATCGTTGGCGCCCTCGTAGATCACCCAGCGACGCTTGGGGTCCTTCTTGTGGCGATAATAGGCATTGCCGTGCGCATCGGTCCCGATCTTCTCGCCATGCCGCGAGGTGAACAGGTCGGTCCCGACGCTCGCGCCGTTCCACCAGGTGAAGATCTTGCCAAGCATTCCCATGGGTCGAAGCGATTAGGCGATGGAGCGGTACGAGCGCAAGCGCTTAGAAGCGCACCGTATCGCCTTCGCTGATGCCGAGCTCCGCCGCGCGCCCGCCCGCGATCTCGAACACCGTCGTCACGGGTTCGAGGCTCGAATAAGGCGTCTCCGACAACGGCAGCGTATTCTCCTCGATCCGAGCGATGGTGCCGTCCGCGCGGATGAACACCATGTCGAGCGGGATATAGGTATTGCGCATCCAGAAGCTGGCGACGCGCGGCGTGTCGTAGACGAAGATCATGCCGCGATCGGGCGCCAGGCTCTCGCGATACATCAGACCGCGCGACTGCTGCTCGGCGGTTTCGGCTACTTCGACGGTGAAATTATGCGTCTGGCCGCCCTGCGTCGTTACGGTCAGCTGGCGCTCGGCGAGTCCGGACGGCGCGACCGCGACCTCTTCCGCCGCCGGCTGGCACGCCGCCACCGGCATGGCGATCAGCGCAAGTGCTAGTCCTGCCGCAAGGCGACGGCCGTCAAGCCCTTGCGACCGTTGGCGATGCGCGCCTCCAGTTCGTCCCCCGGCTCCAGGTGCAGGATCTGCCCCTCGCGGACGGTCTCCATATGGATGAAGATATCGGGTTCGCTGGTGCCCACCCGATTGACGAAGCCGTAGCCCTTGACGCGATTGAACCATTTGACCTCCACCGGTTCGAACGGATCGGCGCCTTCGATCAAGGCTTCGCGATCCGCCCGTTCAGCAGAAGAAATGGACGATCGCGGGCTTGTGGGCAAGGCCGTACTCTCGTCGATCGACAGGATCTCGCTCGCCTGCCAGCCGCGATCCTGCTCGCTGGCGACGACCTCGAGGGTGGTTCCCTCTTCGAGCGTGCGCTTGGCATACGCTTCCAGCAACGAGAAATGGATTAGGATATCGCCGTCGACCTCGTCACTGACGAGAAACCCGAATCCGCGCGTGGCATCGAACCATTTGACCTGGCCGCAAACCTCGTAGGCCTCTTCGTTCGATGGTGCATTTTCGAGCGGATTCCGAGCTTCGCCCTGATACACGGCACTTCTCCTTCACGTCGCGTAACCGAACCGTAGCAAATTAATGAGTGTCGAGGAACCGACACAGGTTATTTTTTTGCCGCGAACCGCGTCTTAACGCGGGACAGGGTTATGCGAGGTCGTCGGGGTCGATTTCGCTACCGGGCGGCAAATCGATGATCCGGGAGGCAAGCTGGAAGTCGTGGCCGGCCCGCGCGAACGCCGCGACGGCGCGCCTGCGCGCTGCGGGATCGTCGAGCGGCGCGCTGGCATAGGGACCGAGGCGACGTCGCGCGGCGAACTTCAGCGCCGACGCTACCTTGGCATCCATCGCTGCGGTACGGGCTTCCGCGCCGTCCGTTTCCGAGATTCCCGCCGCGTAGAACGCTTGATCGACCCGGCGCGGCCCGTACCCACGGGCTGCCAGGTCGCGACCTTTCATCGCCGCGTAGGCCTTGTCGTCGACGTACCCGCGCTCGGCGAAGCGATCCGCGAGGGCCTTGACGTCGGGGTCCCGTTCGTCGTCCCACCCGCGCTCGCGGATCTTGCGGTCGAGATAGGTCCGCAATTTCGCCCGCGTCGTCGCGAACCGGCCCACATAGTGGAGCGCCAATTCTTCCAGACGCGCCGAATCGAGCGGTTTTGGCGGACGTTTCATGGGCCGAGCCTGTCACATTTCGCCATGTTTGTGCCATAGTCGCTGCGCAAGGGACTCGGATACACGTCCGAACAGGGGCGCGCGCACGCCTGCAACCCAGCCGGCGCGACGGGGAATATGAAGGATTTCATGACAGTGCTCGACACGACGACCGCGACCCAATCCGACGATCTTGCGCCCGAGGGTGCCACACCGACGCGCGACCCGCTGCAGCGTCGGATCGCCGATTTCGATACGCTCGGCGAGGCGCTCGACTATGCCGCTCGCGGCGTACGCGGGATGAATTTTCACGACGCGCGCGGCACGCTCACGCACGTCTATCCCTATGCGCAGTTGCAGGTGGACGCACTCGCCAACGCGCAACGCTTCGTGTCGCTGGGGCTTAAACCCGGCGATCGTGTCGCGCTCGTAGCCGAAACGAACCCCGAGTTCGCCGCAGCCTTCTTCGGCGCCGTCTATGCGGGTCTGTGGCCCGTGCCGCTCCCGCTCCCGACCAGTTTCGGCGGGCGCGACGCCTATACCGACCAGCTTACCGTCATGATGACATCGAGCGATCCGCAGCTCTTTCTCTATCCGGAAGAAATGGCGACTTTCTGCACCGATGCAGCCGAGGATCGAAAGGTCGCGCACCGCAGCTGGGAAAGCCTTGCCGAAATCGAGGCAAACAGCGCCGACCTGCCCGACGCCGATCCCGACGCGATCGCCTATCTGCAATATAGTTCGGGTTCGACCCGCTTCCCGCACGGCGTAGCCGTCACCCACCGTCAGTTGCTCGACAATCTGCGCGCCCATGGGCTCGGCCTCAATGTCGCCGCTATCGACACCGACCGCTGCGTCTCCTGGCTGCCCTGGTATCACGACATGGGCCTCGTCGGCTGCATGCTCTCGCCGATGGCGAACCAGATGAGTGCCGATTACATGAAAACCGAGGATTTTGCGCGGCGGCCGCTGACGTGGCTCGACCTCATCAGCCGCAACCCCGGCACGACGCTCTCTTATTCGCCGACCTTCGGCTACGACATCTGCGCGCGCCGGATCTCGTCGAAGACCAAGGCCGAGGATCGTTTCGACCTTTCGCGCTGGCGGATCGCGGGCAATGGCGCGGACATGATCCGTCCCGACGTCATGCAGAGCTTCGTCGATGCCTATGCCGATGCGGGCTTCGACCCCAAGTCCTTCTGCCCGAGCTACGGCCTTGCCGAAGCGACGCTCGCCGTCAGCCTCATGCCGCCGGGCGAAGGCATTCGTCTCGAGCTCGTCGAGGAAGAAAAGCTCGCCGGCAGCGCCCCTGCCCCGGGCGGCGACGATCGCCCGCAGCGCTACCGGGCCATCGTCAATTGCGGCAAGGCCGTCGAAGGCATGGAAATCGAGATCCGCGATGCCGACGACCGCATCCTGCCCGATCGCCAGGTCGGGCGCGTGCTCGTGCGCGGCGGCAGCGTGATGACGGGCTATTTCCGCGACGAGGAGTCGACCAGCGCCTGCCTGTCCGACGACGGCTGGCTCGACACCGGCGATATGGGCTATCTTTCGGACGACTATATTTTCATCGTCGGCCGCGCGAAGGACATGATTATCATCAACGGGCGCAACCACTGGCCGCAGGACATCGAGTGGGCGGTCGAGCAGCTTCCCGGCTTCAAGTCGGGCGACATCGCCGCCTTTGCGCTCACCACCGATACGGGTGAAGAATTGCCTGCCGTCCTCGTCCACTGCCGCGTGTCCGATGTCGATGAGCGCGGTCGCCTCAAGGACGACATCAAGGAGCGCGTTCGCTCGATCACCGGCATTTCGCCGATCGTCGAACTGGTGCCCCCGCGCAGCCTGCCGCGCACCTCGTCGGGCAAGCTCAGCCGCGTCAAGGCGCGCAACATGTATGTGTCCGGCGAGATCCGCCCCGTCGATATGGCGGCTTGACGCTTGCATAATGAGGGCGGGTTGGCCTATCAGCCCGCCTCGGCCTTAGGGGTATAGCTCAGTTGGTAGAGCATCGGTCTCCAAAACCGAGGGTCGCGGGTTCAAGTCCTGCTGCCCCTGCCAGGCCGTCCGGGGGGAAACATGCGCGGATCGACACGCGACCAGGCGCCTGACCGCGCCGATCTGATCGCCGCGGTCGCGCTCGTCGCGCTCGTTCTCCTTTTCCGACTGCCCTTCCATTCGATCGCCGTCCTGACCGTCGACGAGAGCGCCTACATGCTCGTCGCGCGCGACCTTCTGGGCGGCATCTGGCCGGGCGGCGGCAATTTCGATCACAAGCCCGTCGCGACCTACTACCACTATGCCGCCGCGATGGCGCTGGGCGGGCCCGACCCCTCCAGTATCCGCTGGCTGACGACGCTATCCGCGCTGGCCACCGCGCTGACCTTCTTCTGGATCCTGCGCCGTATCCTCGCGCTCGGCACGGCCTGGGCGCTCGGCCTGACCGCCTGCTGGGTGTTCATCGCCTTCGGTCTCGAAGGCTTCTCGGCCAATACCGAGATGATCGTGATCGCCTATGTGCTGGGCTGGATCGCGGCTTTCCTCGCCTTCGTCGGCGGCACCGTCCGCCCTCTTCCCACGGCCCTCCTGTCCGGCATCGCGGCAGGGATCGCGGTGCAGATCAATTATCTCGCCGGCCCGCTCCTCGCCTATCTCTACCTCGGCGCGCTTCTGCTCGGTCCCAGGCAAAACGTCCGATGGCTCCTGACCTCCGGCGTGGTCTCGATCCTCGTCGCCCTCGCGCTGCTCGTCCCGCTGGTCGTGGCGGGAACGCTCGGCGCCTATCTCGACATCCAGATGGAATTCCTGCGCGGCTACCAGGGCAGTCCCGACCGCATCAACTGGGCCGAGGAAATTCCGCCGCTCAAGTGGCAACTGGCGCCGCTGCTCGCCCTCGCCTTCATCGCCGCGCTGATCGCCCGGCAGGAGAAGCTCGTCCGCACCGCCGCACGCATCGGTGCTTTCGCGGCGACGGGCGCGATCACGGTCGCGTTCGCCTCGGTGCATCTCTTCGCCCATTATTTCCATCTCGCGCTGCCGGGCCTCTTCCTGGTCGCCGCGAGCGCCATCGCCTCGGCGCGCGAGGCGAAGCGGCGGCTGCTGACGACGGCGCTGGTCCTGACGGCGATCCCTGGCTTCGCCCTGGCAGCGGGCGAACTGGATCGCGGCTACGGCCCCGTCAGCGCCGCACGCCTCGAGGCCGATCCCGAACTCGACCGCAACCGCGCCGTCGCGCAGCGCTTCTCCGCTCATGTCGAGCCCGGCAGCACGGGCTATGTCGTGTGCGACCAGCCGGTCCTCTACCTGCTGCTCGACCTGCGCGACCTGACCGACTACCCCTTCTGGATCCTCCACGTCTACGAATGGCTCGACCGCGTCGAGCCCGAACGCGAAGTCGCCGCCATCCGCGCCCAGCGCCCCCGCTGGCTCATTGACGGGAGGAGTTGCCCCGACACCGCCCGCCAGATGATCGAGGCGCAGTTCGGCGACTATGAGAAAGTCGACGAATATCTCGGCGCCACGCTCTATCGGGCGCCCGCTGCCACTGCGCCCGCTCCGCCGCCGCCGCGCTTGCAATAAGCGCGCACCGCCGCTACATCGCCTTCCCATGCGACATGGGTAGTCTGACTTCCCCGCACCGGACGAAGCTCCGGCGGCGGGGGAAGCCTCCTACCCGAAAGACACGCGAAGGACGGAAGAGCAAGTGGCCAAGACCAACCCGGCAGAGTTCATCAACCAGGTCCGCACCGAAACGCGCAAGGTCGTCTGGCCCACGCGCAAGGAAACCGTGCAGACCGCGATCATGGTCCTCATCATGACGACGATCCTCGCCATCTTCTTCCTCGGCATCGACACGGTGTTCTCCAGCATCGTGGAATTCCTCATCGGCCTCCTCGGCTGACGCGACACAAAGGTAATTTGAGAGCATGGCACGCTGGTACATCATCCACGCTTATTCGGGCTTCGAGAACAAGGTGAAGGAAGCCGTCCTGTCGGAGGCCAAGCGTCTCGGGCTGGAAGAGGCCGTCGAGCGCGTCGAAGTGCCGACCGAGACGATCACCGAGATCAAGCGCGGCAAGAAGGTGCAGGCCGAACGCAAGTTCATGCCCGGCTACGTGCTCGCCAAGCTGGTGATGACCGACGATGTCTTCCACCTCGTCAAGAACACGCCCAAGGTCACGGGCTTCCTGGGGTTGAACGGCAAGCCCCAGCCGATCCCAGACGCGCAGGCCAACCGCATGCTCGACACCAAGGACGAGACCGCGGACGCGCCCAAGCAGAAGATCAACGTCGACTATGAGATCGGCGACAACGTCAAGGTGCTGGAAGGCCCCTTCGCGAGCTTCTCGGGCATCGTGGAAGAACTCAACTTCGACCGGAATATGGTCAAGGTATCGGTGAGCATCTTCGGGCGCGCGACGCCGGTCGAGCTGGAGTTCGACCAGGTGGAGTTGGTCAAGTAGCCAGCGCGCTGCCGAGCAGAAAGTTAGGACTGCCGAAGGCATTCCGTGTTTCTGTCGAGACAGCAAGCAGCGGACGGCCTGCGCTCGTTCGAGCGACAGGACCGACCAGGTCAGGGCTTGGGTCCCAAACCACGTCCGGATTTGGGTGGATAGCGGATTGTCTGGTTTTATAGAATATATCGCCTCAAGCTGCCGCTGAATCGGATAAACCCTGAGTGATTGGTTACAAACTAAACAGTTGCGCAATCGGTCGGGCACGACCCCGACTGCCATGAGGTTCGCGCGCTCTCTTTCGATTGCCGCGGTCGTTTTCGGACCTGCGCTATTTTTCGTGGGCTGGTATTTTCTGTCACCTCATTACGCTATCTCGCAGCTCAGTGATTGGAATACAGCGTCTCAGGAACTGACTGCATTTTACGATCGTGGCAAAGTGCGATCGAGCTTCGAGCAGCAGATGTTGCCGCAATTCGAGACATATCCACCTCCTTTGACAAAACACGTTGTTCTCGATGCGATGACCGATCCAAATGCGATCAGAGCCTTCGTCGCCGAGCCTTATGGAGACTGGCAATTCGCGGCCGCTTTAGGCCTACCCGACGAACTTAACTCTGAGGATCCGACAGGAGTGATGCCACGATTGATGGAGACAACGGAGAATTGGGAGTTTGAACGAATAGGGATCGATGAGTTTATCGCCTCTCCTTCTGATCGCGATGACCAGAAAGGTAACTCGTATCGGTTCGAGCGAGATGGATTGCGCTGGCGCCTAGTCAGCATCAAACTGACGACAAAAATCAGGTAATCAAAAGCCAGCTGACAACGACCGCAAACGGGTCGACAGCGATCATTTAACCTCGACCGACCTCTCACGCCTCACCGCCGCCCCTTCCGGTCCAGCCACGCCACGAACCGCAGCACCTCGGTCACTGAAACCCGGTCCTGCTCCGCCAGCTTCATCTCGCCTGTCACCATCTTGCGATAATCCTCGTCGAAGGTGCGCGAGGCGCGTTCGAACATCAGGCTCTGCAGCGCCGCGCTGGCGATGTCGGCGGCCTCCTCGAAGCGACGGGCGAAGTCGGCGTCCAGTGCGCGGCGGCGGTGGATGGTGGAAGGGCTGATGCCGACGCTCGCCGCCGCCAGCCGCACGTTGCCCGTCGCCGAGAAGGCGGCGAGGAAGTCGGCCTCGCCCGCCGCCGTCAGGCTTCCTGCCGGAACACGGCGGAATTGCGCGGGCCGTCCGCCGCGTGCGGGCACGAGCCGCAGCGTGCCGCTCGCCGCACGGGCGCCCTCGCCGCCTTTGGGCTCGGCGTGCCCGCGCTCGCGAAACCGCGCCAGCGCCTCGACGCATTTGGCATCGAACAACGGATCGCGCTTGCGGCGTTTGTAGAGACCGTTGGGCACCCTACCGATGCACTGCGCGGCAAAGGCGAAATTCCCCGTCGCCGCGAGCCGCTTGAGAAACACCGCCAGTTCGGCATCGGTCAGCTTGCGCCCCGCGCGGGCGCTCGTCGCATGTGTAGGATCGGGTCTCATGCTCAGAAGGAGCAAAGCAATTCCTACATTGCAAGCCTCCAGCTTCCCGCTCTTCCACTGCGAAACCGGAACGGCGCACCTTCGCGGTCCGTTGGCGCGGGACAGAAGGAGAAAATCCATGTTCGGATGGGCTATCATGTTTGCCGTCGTCGCGCTGGTCGCCGCGATCCTCGGGTTCGGCGGCATCGCCGGCGCGCTGGCCGATATCGCGATGGTGATCTTCGTCATCGCGCTGCTGCTCACCGCGCTCTTTTTCTTCCTCGGCTGGAAGGCCGGAAAGAAGCTGACCTGATGGGAAGACGCAAAGAAAAGGCCGGAGCGACGTGCGCCCCGGCCTTCCTCTCTCTCGTATGAGACGATCCGTTAGTCGTATTGCTTCTCGAGCATGTCGGTCAGGCGTTCGCCTTCCTTCACCTCGGCATAGCCCGCTTCGATGAGCATGCGCTCCTGCGGATCGAGGTCGTCCTTCTTGAGCGCTTCCTCGAACTTCTTGGCCAGATAGTCTTCGCCTTCCTCGGCACGTTCGGTCGCGGCTTCGTCGCCATTCTCGAACAGGTTCGAGGCTTCGACCCAAAGCTGGTGCAACTTGCCGGCGGTCGTGCCCTTGGTCACGAGTTCCTCGCCGCGACGCTCGAGTTCGGCATTCATCTTGGCGACCAGCGCCTGGCGCTTGGTGGCCTGCTCGTTGAGCACCTGCTTCAATTGCGGGCTCTCGGCCTTTTCGGCCGCCCGTTTATACCCTTCGACCGAATCGAAGGTCGTGTCGGTCAGCGTTTTCAAAATGGTCGCCATGATATGCTACTCCTTTGTTTTCGTTTCATGATCTCAACGACCGGCAGTCAGCCATCGCTCCACGGCTCGGCGCTTGCGGGCATCGGATCGGCGAAAATGCGCGATGCGTGCGGCAATGCGCCCCGATGTTGCATTCGCGGCGCATTGTCGCTATCGGCAGCGCCGTTCCATCGAAAGATGAAGCTTCGCGCGGGAGGGCTCGCCTCACGGCAACCCGCTATTACCGCTTAACATGAGCCCCGGCACGCACCGGGGCGACAGTGTGAAAGGAGGCCATCATGGCCAAGAAGATCAGCGGCTATATCAAGCTGCAGGTGCCAGCCGGCGTCGCCAACCCCTCGCCCCCCATCGGGCCGGCGCTGGGTCAGCGCGGTGTCAACATCATGGAATTCTGCAAGGCGTTCAACGCCGCCACGCAGGATCTTGAAAAGAACATGCCGATCCCGACGACCATCACGGTCTATGCGGATCGCAGCTTCTCGTTCACGACCAAGACCCCACCCGCCAGCTTCCTCCTGAAGCGCGCCGCCAAGCTCAAGAAGGGTGCGACTGCGCCCGGTACCGACATCGCCGGCACCATCAAGCGTTCGAAGGTCCGCGAGATCGCCGAGCAGAAGATGGCCGACCTCAACGCCAACGATCTCGATCAGGCAACCAAGATCATCGAGGGCAGCGCGCGCTCGATGGGTCTCGAAGTGGTGGAGGGCTAAGGACATGGCGAAGAAGCTCACCAAGAAGCAGCAGGAACAGTATAAGAAGGTCGACAACGACGAGATCTACTCGGTCGACCAGGCGATCAAGCTCCTCAAGGACGTCGCCTCGGCGAAGTTCGACGAAACCGTCGAAGTCGCGATGAACCTGGGTGTCGATCCGCGTCACTCGGACCAGATGGTGCGCGGCGTCGTCGCCATGCCCAACGGCACCGGCAAGACGCTGAAGGTCGCCGTGTTCGCCAAGGGCGACAAGGCCGAGGAAGCCGAAGCCGCGGGTGCGGACAAGGTCGGTGCCGAAGATCTCATGGAAGACATGCAGAACGGCAACCTCGACTACGACCGCGTGATCGCGACCCCCGACATGATGGGCGTCGTCGGCCGTCTGGGTAAGGTGCTGGGTCCCAAGGGCCTGATGCCGAACCCCAAGCTCGGCACGGTCACGCCCAATCCGGGCGAAGCGGTCAAGGCCGCCAAGGCGGGTGAAGTCCAGTATCGCGCCGAGAAGAACGGCATCGTCCATGCCGGCATCGGCAAGGCGAGCTTCGACGAAGCCAAGCTGCGCGAGAACTTCGACGCCTTCGTCGGCGCGATCATCAAGGCCAAGCCCTCGGGCGCCAAGGGCCGCTATGTCCAGAAGGTCGCGATCACCTCGACCATGGGTCCGGGCCTCAAGCTCGACCTCGCGGACATCGAAGGCACGCAGGCGGCCAAGGAAGCCTAAGCCTTCCAGCTTTGCTGCAAACGAACGGGGCCGGTGGCGATTTCGCTGCCGGCCTTTTTCGTTGCGCACCCCGTCTGGCGACGCGGCCTTTCCGCCGTTTGCGCGTTCACAGCGCCATGGAAAATATCGGTGTCGATCTCGAAGAGATGAAGCGCGTCCCGCTCGCGGACGACCATGTCGAGGCTATCCGCGCCATCTCGGCCCATCGTCACTACGACGAAGGCGAGATGGTCGCCGAGGTCGGTGATCCCATGGATCGGTTCGTGTACGTGCTCGAGGGGGAGATCGAGGTCGTCGATCCCTATTCGGGCGAGCGGCTCATGGAGAGCAGCCTGGGGCCCACGCAATTCATGGGCGAACTGGCATTCCTGAACGCGGGCAGCTTCACGCTTCCCATGCGGGCCGCGGAGCCGACGCAAACCCTGGAAGCGCCGCGCGAGAAGATGCTCGAATTGATGAGCAAGGTGCCCGAACTGTCCGACCATGTGATCAGCGTGTTCGCGGCGCGGCGGCGCAAGCAGTTCGAGGATCACCGCAGCTCGATCAAGCTCATCGGCGCCGATCGCGACCCCAAGGTGCAGGACGTCGCGCGCTTCCTGTCGCGCAACCGCATTCCGTTCCAGACCTACGACCTCGACGAGGCGGAAGACGAGGGGCTGCGGCTGTGCAAGCTGGTCGATCACGAGCCCGCCGTTATCTTCGCGCAGGACATGGTCATCGACGATCCCACCCCGCGCAAGGTCGCACAGCTATTGGGGCTCGATCTCAACGTCCGCGAACGAACCGAAGTCGACCTCCTCGTCGTCGGCGGCGGGCCGGCGGGGGTTGCGGCGGCGGTCTATGCGGGCGCCGAAGGGCTGAGCGCGCTGGTGATCGAGGACACCGCCATCGGCGGACAGGCGGGCACATCGAGCCGGATCGAGAATTACATGGGCTTTCCGACCGGCATCTCCGGTGCCGACCTCGTCTACCGCGGCCAGGTGCAGGCGCTCAAGTTCGGTACACGGTTCGTCATGCCGCGTCGCGTCGTCGGCATGCGGCGCGACGGCGAGCATCTTTTCTGTGCGACGCTCGATCATGGCGATGAAGTCTGCGCCCATGCGGTCCTGGTGGCGACGGGTGTCCAATATCGCCGGCTCCCGCTCGACAGGCTCAAGGAGTTCGAGGGCGCGGGCATCTACTATGCCGCGACCGAGATGGAGGCGCGCTTCTGCCGCTCGCGCCCGGCGATCATCATCGGCGGCGGCAATTCGGCAGGCCAGGCGGCGATGTATCTCTCGCGACACGCAAGTTGCGTGCATATCCTCGTGCGCGGGGACAGCCTCGGCGACACCATGTCGACCTATCTTCGCGAACGTCTCGAAGCCGACGACGGCATCCGCATTCACTACAACAGCGAAGTCACCGCGCTGCACGGCGAGAAGAAACTCTCGTCGGTCACGATCAGGGACGGCGACGGCGAGCGCGAGGAGGAGTGCGCGGGGCTCTTCATCATGATCGGCGCGGCGCCCAACACCGACTGGCTTTCGGGCCTGGTCGATCTCGACGCCAATGGGTTCGTCGAAACCGGCGCCGATGTCGGCAGGGAGATGGCGTACGAAACGAGCGCCACGGGGATCTATGCGGTCGGCGACGTGCGCGCCGGCTCCGTCAAGCGCGTAGCCAGCGCGGTCGGCGAGGGATCGGTCGTCGTGAGCGCGATCTGGAGCCATGTCGCGACCTGTCACGAGAAGCTCGGCAAGGAGCCGCCCGGCCGCATCGACGATTGACTTGGAGGCCTTGGACGCGGCACGCCTCCCCACCTTGGCCATTCCAACATCGGGAGCGCGCGTGCGGCTCGGCATCATCACGGACGGCGAGACGCTGGCGTTCTGGGAGCGCGAGGCGATCCGGCGACTGCCCGCCGGTACGACGCTCGTTCCGCTGGTCGCGAACGAGCCGCCTGCGCTTACAAGGCAGTGGGCACGCCACGCGGGCTATTATGCGCTCAATCTCCTGGCGGTACGCAACCGGATGACACGCCGCGTGCCGCTCGACTGGGATACGATCGGGCATCCGGTCGAGCCGCCCGTCTCGTTCGTCCCCGAGGCCGACGGCGCCTGGGTGCGGATGCCGACAGCCTTCCTCGCACGACTGCGCGACCTCGATCTCGATGCGATCTACAAGGGCGCGCTAAATCTCCTGCGCATCCCGCCGCCCGACGCACTCTCGACACCGATCCTGTCCTATCATCACGGCGATCCCCGCACCTATCGCGGGCGTCCCGCGGGCTTCTACGAGCTCGAAGCGGGCGAGGTGCGGATGGGGCAGATGGTCCAGATCCTATCGAACCGTCTGGACGGGGGCGAAGTGCTGGCGTTCGCGCAAACACCGGTGGTCCCGCACAGCTACCGGGCGACGCTCGAACGTGCCTACGCCGCATCGCCTTATCTGCTCGACGAGGCGCTGGAGCGGCTCGCGACAGGCGAGCGGATCGAGATGGCGCGGGAGGGGAGGAACCATCGTCTTCCATCGAACGCGACGGTCGCGAAGGTCGGCGCGCGGTTGGGAGCATCGAAGGTGCGCCGCGCGGCCTATGGAGCGTTCGTAGAGAAAAAGTGGCGGGTTTCGACGCTCGAGATCGGCGATATGCCGCTTACCGAGGCGCTAACGATCCTCGAAGAACGCCGCGCCGCGTGGCAGACGTTGACCGTTCCGCCCGGATACGCCTTCACCGCCGACCCCTTCTTCCACGACGACCGCGACGACCGGATCGTCGAAGCGCTCGACGCGCGGACCGGAAAGGGACAGCTGTTGCGGTTGGGCGGCGGCACCTCCGAGCGACTGACCGACGGCGCGAACCATTGGAGCTATCCCTCGAGCTTCGTCTGGCAGGGCGAGCGGCTCCTGCTCCCCGAAATGGAGGCGAGCGGGCGCCAGCAGGCCTTCGCGATCGATCGCGGCAAGCTCGTCACGCGATTCACGCTGAACATCGACGAGCCGGCGCTGGTCGATCCGACCCTGCATGTCACCGACGAAGGGTGCTTCCTGTTCGCGAATATCGCGGGCGAGGCCAGCGGGGTGCTGCGCTTGTGGAGCGCCGATCTACCCGACGGGCGCTTCGAGGAACATCCCGCAAGCCCGGTGCGCGTTTCGAGCGCAGGCGCGCGAATGGGCGGCCCGATCCTGCGTCAGCGCGGCACCCTCTATCGGATCGGGCAGGATTATCGCCGTGCCTATGGCGACGGGCTCATCCTGTTCGAGATCGAGGAAATGACGGCGACCGGCTATCGCGAACGTGAAGTGTCGCGGGTCGCCTTTGACACGGTGTCAGGCCCGCATACGCTCGACCTGCGCGACGGCCTGTTGATGTTCGACTGGTACGAGGATCGGCTCAGCCCGCTCGCGGGCGTCCGTCGCCTGGGGGCGCGGATCGCTCGCTAGCGCAGCTGGCTATCCTTCGAGCCGCGGCGGTTGATGGCGCTATGCCGGACTTGCGCGTCGCGGCCCGACTGGCATTCGACGCAGGTCCGCACCCCCGGCAGCGCCTCGCGGCGGCGCGGCGGGATGTCCTCGCCGCATTCCTCGCATTCCTCGAGGCTCTCGCCCTTTGCGAGCCGTGCGCGGGCGGCGGCGACCGCGTCGCTCACCGTATCGTCGATCTGTTCCTGCACCGCGCCGTCACGCGTCCAGCCGCCCGCCATGGTCCTATTCCTTGTCGATCTGGTCGAGCACGCCGAGCTGCTGGGCGAGGCCGAGTTCGTCGGTCGAGCCCCACCGTTCGGTGCAACGGCCCTGATCATCGAACTTCGCGAGCTGGACAGCGGCCACCTCGAAGGTCTTGCCGGTCGGCGCTGCGCCTTTCCATTCGCCCTTGTGCGTGCCCGACAAGGTGTAGCGCATGGTGACGTAATCGTCCGTGGCGACGAGTTCCTTCCCCTCGCCCTTGAGGTCGGGGAAGCTCTTGTGCATCGAGCGGAAGAAATCCTTCAGCCCTTCGATCCCCGGTCCCTGGTCGGGCGCGGGATCATGATCGACGAAGGAGGGGGCGAGCAGTTCGTCGAGCACGTCGTATTTCTGGTTGGTGGCGACTTCCTCGCCCCAGCGTTCGACGCACTTGCGGTTGGCTTCCTGGCCCATAATTTTTCTTCCTTTTCGATGACTTACTTGGTCTCTCAATGACTGGGACGCCGCATCGATCCCTCCGGCGCAGGGTTGACTCCCCGGCCGATATGCGTAGGAAGCGAGCCGAAGCCGCCCCCGGGCGGTTTTCTCGTCCGAGACAGTCGCTGGGCCAGCCCTTAATTCGCGACCTAGACGGGGACGAAGAAAGACATGTTCCGGCCCGCCGCTCCACGAGCGCTGCAGCCGAACCGGTCGATCCCCTCCCCCTTGGACTTTAGCCTCGTCGGCCTGGCCGTCGAGGCGACGCGTCTTTGCAATGGTGCAAAGGTGCGAACGCAATGGGAGTTAAGGCATGGATCGTCAGCAAAAAGCTGATCTGGTCGCCGAGCTCAAAGCCGTCTTTGCGGAGACGGGCGTCGTCGTCGTGACCCGGAACAACGGGCTCACGGTCGCGCAGTCGTCCGACCTTCGCAATCAGATGCGTGATGCCGGTGCCCAGTTCAAGGTTGCGAAGAACCGCCTCGCGCTCATCGCGCTCGAAGACTCCACCTACCAGCCGATCAGCGACCTGCTCAAGGGTCCGACCGCGCTGGCCACCTCGGCCGATCCGGTCGCGGCGGCGAAGGTGGCCGTCAATTTCGCCAAGGATAACGAACAGTTCGAAATCCTCGGCGGAGCGATGGGCGACACGGTCCTCGACGTGAATGGCATCAAGGCACTCGCCGAACTGCCCTCGCTCGATGAACTGCGCGGTACGCTTGTGGGCCTCATCAACGCCCCGGCGACGAAGATCGCACGGATCACGAAGGAGCCCGCGGGTATGCTCGCGCGCGTCCTGAGCGCGAAGGCTGCGGCCTGATCGAACTTGGTTTGGTTGAATACACACTTTCGGGCGCAATGAGCCCACATGGAGATACAAATGGCTGATCTGGATAAAATCGTAAAAGACCTCTCGGAACTTACCGTCATGGAAGCCGCCGAGCTCGCGAAGAAGCTTGAAGAAGAGTGGGGCGTTTCGGCCTCGGCCGCCGTCGCCGTTGCCGGCCCGGCCGCCGGTGGTGGCGAAGCCGCCGCTGAAGAAAAGGACGAGTTCGACGTGATCCTCACCGGCGACGGTGGCAAGAAGATCAACGTCATCAAGGAAGTCCGCGCGATCACCGGCCTCGGCCTCGGCGAAGCCAAGGCGCTCGTCGAAGGCGCGCCGAAGCCGCTCAAGGAAGGTGCCAACAAGGCCGAAGCCGAAGAGATCAAGTCGAAGATCGAAGCGGCCGGCGGTACCGTCGAGCTCAAGTAAGCGTCTTCTCGAGTATTTCGAGACGTGAGAAAGGGGCGGCTCTCCCGACAGGGAGGGTCGCCCTTTCCTTTTCGGCGCCGCGCTCATAGCCTCGCGCCCCGATGGACCGCGCTCCTTCCGACACCGCTGCCGCCCGCGAGCGCGCTGCCCTCGAAACGGCGCTGGTAGCAACGGCGGGAGGAGACCGCGCGGCGTTCCGCGATCTCTATCGCCGCACCTCGGCGAAGCTTTTCGGCATCGTGCTTCGTATCTGTGGCGAGTCGTCCGCGGCGGAGGACGTGATGAGCGAGGCCTATCTGACGATCTGGAAGCGAGCCGAGAGCTACGAGCCCGGCCGTGTGAGTCCCATCACCTGGCTCTCGACCATCGCGCGTAACAAGGCGATCGACTGGCGACGTCGCGCGTCCAACCGTCCTGCCCCGCGGCTCGATGACATCGTCGAGCCCACCGACCGCCGGCCCCTTGCCGATCGCACGCTCGAACGGGCCGAGGAAGATGCGCGGCTCGAGCGATGCGTCGAGGCGCTCGGCGATCCCGGTGCGCGCTACGTACGGACGGCCTTTTTCGGCGGGCTGACCTATTCGCAGTTGGCGGAACGAGAGGACATTCCGCTGGGGACGATGAAAAGCCGGATGCGGCGCGCGTTGATGGCGCTGAAGACCTGTATGGAAGACTGAGAGATGAGCGAGGATACCGACATGCTGGCCGCCGAACTGGCGCTGGGACTGCTGGAGGGCGAGGAACGCGAGGCCGCGCTCCGACGCCAACTCCACGATCCCGCATTCGGCGCCGAGGTGGCGCGCTGGCGCGATCATTTCGCGACTTTGTTCCCACGCATCCCAGCAGAAGAGCCCTCCGCCTCCCTGGAGGAACAGGTCATGCGGGCCACCTTGCCGTCGCCCGCCAACGATGCACGGCCGTGGCGTTTCGGCACGGTCGCGGCGAGTGCGGTCGCACTTGT
Source organism: Sphingomicrobium aquimarinum (assembly GCF_039655735.1). Classification (NCBI taxonomy): domain Bacteria; kingdom Pseudomonadati; phylum Pseudomonadota; class Alphaproteobacteria; order Sphingomonadales; family Sphingomicrobiaceae; genus Sphingomicrobium; species Sphingomicrobium aquimarinum. Next base: position 810,722 of record NZ_JBBYXH010000001.1, read on the forward strand.
GCTGGCGGGATTGCTGGTGTTCCAGTCTCCCGAGCCCGCGATCCCCACGGGGGAACCGGTCGTGACGGCCAGCGCGCCCATGATGGCCAATTTCACCATCGCGGGCGCCGACGCGCCGCGCGTCGGCATCTACGACGGTGGAGCGGAGACGCTGATGATGCCGGGCGATATGCCGATCCCCGAGGGTCACAGCGCGCAGCTATGGGCCGAAATCGACGGCAAGGCGGTAGCGCTCGGAACGTTCGATGTCGTCGACGGAGGCGTCAAGGCCCGCACGACGCGCCACCTCCCCGAAGGCACCGTCCTGATGATCACCTTCGAGCCCGTCGGACAGGCGCCGACCACGCCTTCCGGAGAGGTCGTGGCCGAAGGTATTCTCACGGCAGTCTGAGCTTGGCGCGCGGCGATTCGATCATCCGCTGCGCATCAGTCCCCGTATCTCCGTTCGCTCTCCCCCTCGGGAGCGATGCAAAAAGGAGAACGACCTATGAACACGCTGATGATCGCCGCGGCGCTGCTTTGCACAACCGCCAGCCTGCCCGCTGCCGCGCACGACCACCACGACCAGCCCGATATCGTTGCCGCCGCTGCCGCCAACGACCAGTTCGAAACGCTTGTCGCCGCGGTGAAGGCCGCGCATCTGGTGGAAACGCTGCAGGGCGACGGACCCTTCACCGTCTTCGCGCCGACCGACGCCGCCTTCGCCAAGCTGCCCGACGGTACCGTCGGCGAACTGGTCAAGCCCGCCAATCGCGACACACTCCGCTCGATCCTCACCTATCATGTCGTGGCTGGCGAGTTCAAAGCCGCCGACGTGCTGAATCTGGTAGAGAACCACGGCGGACGTGCGGCGATCCCCACCGTTCAGGGCGGCGAACTCGTTGCCAGCCTATCGGGCGGCGAACTGATTCTGACCGATGAAAAGGGCAACCGGATCGCGGTCACTAAAACCGATCTCGATGTCTCCAACGGCGTCATCCACGTGATCGACGGCGTGTTGATACCTTAAATTTGCATTCAGGCATACGCGACGCGAGGAGGTCGCGCCGGTCCGGTACCGGCGCGGCCTTTTTTTCACTCAAACTTCAGTTTTTGCGTGATAAAGCTTGGGTCATGTTCTCGTCCCGCACCCGTGGTCGCTACGATAGCGATGTCGAACGCGCATTCATCCGTGCGATGATCGACCGGGCGAATGCGTCGATCGTCGCCAATTTCGTCGGGCTCGCGATTCTCGGTTATTCCTGCTTCGTCCTGCCGTTCGGACGCGCGCTCGCCATTGCGGTCGCGCTGCGCGTGATTGCGGTGATTGTGACGGCGTTCAACACACGCAGCCTTCTCGGCGCGATCGAGAACGAGCGCCCCATCACGGGCCTCGTCAATCGCTTCGCGCTCGGCATGAGCTTCGCGGGCCTGACCTGGGGCGGGCTGTTCTGGGCGGTACCGGTGGAGGAGTTGACCAGCCTCGGCGGCGTCCTCGTCCTCACGGTGCTGCTCACGGGCGTCAGCCTCGTGGTGGCGACAGCCTCGCCGGTACCACGCGTGGTCCTCACCTTTCTCGCCAGTTTCGCGGTGCCGATGGTCTTGTGGCTCGTCGCGGTCAGCGGCTCGCTCGGCTTCGGGCCGCTCATCACCATCGTGGCGATCAGCTTCGCGATCCTTTCGTTCAGCTTCGGCCTTACGAAGGAAGCCCAGAAGACCGGCCGCCTCGTCGTCGAGAACAAGCGTCTGGCCGATGCGCACGAGGCTCTTGCCGAACAGTTGCGGGCGACGGCTGCAGAAAAGGAACGGCTCGCCAATCACGATCCGCTCACGGGCCTCATGAACCGCCGCGCCTTTCAGCGCACGATCGAGCGGATCGCCTCCGATGGCGAGCGCGACCATTGGTCGGCGATCCTCGTCGACCTCGACCATTTCAAACGTGTCAACGACGCCGCCGGCCACGCGGGGGGCGATGAGGTGCTGTGCGCGGCCGGCAACCTCTTCTCAAGCACGGCCGATGCGCTTCCGGACGAGGCCTTCGCGGCGCGGCTGGGCGGCGAGGAGTTCGCCATTATGGTCAGGGGCCTTCGCGACGCGGCGGTGCGCGATGTCGCCATCTCGATCGGCGCGCGGCTACGCGTCGTCCCCTCGCCGGAAGGCTTCGACGGCATCATCAGCGGATCGATCGGGACGGCGCGCTGGCAGGCCGACGAGCCCTTCGAGAAATGCTTCGCGCGTGCCGACGCGGCCCTGTACGAGGCCAAGACGACGGGGCGGGACCGCGTGGTCAGTGCCAACGGCACTCCCGACCTGCCCTATCACGCCCCGACCCCCAAAATCCGCGGCGTGGCCTGAACCTCATTCGCCGCCCGAGACGATCCGGGGCGGCGCGGCGAAGGGCTTGATCCCGAAGGACGGGTAGATGTCGGCAGGAAAATAGACCCGGCCGTCCTTGGCCACCATGCTGATATTCTTGAGTTGCTTGAGGTCTTGCGTCGGGTCGCCCGCGACGAGGAAGAGGTCGGCGAGCTTGCCGCGTTCGATCGAACCCAGATCCTCGTCCTGTCCCATGTATCGCGCCATGTCGATCGTCGCGCGCGCCAGCACCTCCTCGCGGCTCATGCCCAATTGTTCGAAGAGCTGCAGTTCGCGGTGGAGCGCATGCGCGCCGCCCATGTCGGTCCCCGGCACGAGCATGATGCCGCGCTCGTGCATCTGCGACAGCACATCCTTGATGAAGTCATATGCCGCGACATATTCGGCGCGCTCGGCCGCATTCTCGGTTCCGAACAGTTCCTGCCGCATCGAGCGCTGGGTGGCGGCGGGCATGTTCTCGTAGATGTCGATGAAACCCGGCCCGACCACGCCATTCTCGGCCGTCAGTCCCAGCTCATGGATGACCAGCGTCGGATCATGCGCGACATTGTTGGCGACCATCGCATCCAGCGTTGCCTGCACTTCGGGCGCATCGGCACCGAGGTCGGGGAAGCGCTTCATCGCAGTGAAGCGGAACAGCGTGCGCGTGTCCTCGTCATGCTCGATGACCCAGCCGAGCATCGCTTGGTTGGCGTGGGTGATCTCGTCATAGCCGAGCGCGATCATCTCGTCGGCGGTGGCAAAGGCGGGGATATGCCCGTGGACCTTGAGGCCGAGCGTCTTCGCTTCCGCGATCGCCGCCGCGTTCCACTCGGGTTTCATCGAATTGTAGAGCTTGATGCCCCAGAAGCCGCGGGCGGCATAGTCGCGCACGGCCTGCACCGCAGCCGCTTCGCTGTCGACGAGGATGCCGGTGCGCGAGGAAAAGTCGCTCTTGCCCTCGATGAAGCCCGACCGCGTGATCCGCGGCCCCGCGATCTCGCCCGCCTCGATGCGCGCGATCAGCGCATCGAGCACGTCGTTGCGATTGCCGACGTCGCGAATGGAGGTGATGCCGGCGAGGATGTTGGTGAGCGCGCTTTCCTGCCCGACATGGCCGTGCATCTCGTAGAGACCGGGGACGAGCGTCCCGCCCTCCCCGTCGATGATCGTCTCGCCCTTGGTCGCGGGCGATCCCGACGGCTCGATCAGTGCGATGCGATCGCCCGCGATGACCACGTCGTGCGGACCGGTGCGGCGTTTGGCGATGCTGTCGAAGACATGCACATTGGAAATACGGACGGGACCATCGAAATTTCTGGCATGTTCGGTCTGCAGGTTCGACAGCCGCTCGGCGCTATAATCGGCGGCGCGGTCGCGCAGCCGCTTTTCCGCGCTCTCGTAACCCTTACGGACGGCCGCGCTCCCGGGTGAGGCGCTTGCGAAATAGCGGCCTTGCGCATCGAGCGTGATATAGCTCGGCGTCTGGTCGAGACCGCTCATCTCATAGGTGATGGTGTCGAGCGGACCGTCCTCGCCGTCATAGGTGTGGCGCTCCAGTTCCTTCAGCCGCGCGGTTCCGCCCGGGAGGACCGGCAATTCCATGCCGGGGGCGTTGACGAGCAATTCGGCGAGACCCGTCGCGCTTCCGGATTGCGAGATGTAGAAGGCCAGCGCATCGCTCTCGCCGCCGCCTGCCGCGTCCTGCCAGACCGCACGGCCGTTCTCGAACGTGAAGCGCTCGTCGATCGGGCTGCCGAACGTCGTGGTTCCGGTCACGGTCCAGCTGACGGGGAGACCTTCCGCGTTCAGCTGCACGACTTCCTGCGTCGTCGGCCCGCGTCCGTTCTGCTTGATGTCGGTTTCGATCTCGATCCGTTGCCCGTCGCGGTCGATCTTGACGTAGCCGATGTCGGCATCGTTGGTGAGGACGCGATATTCGCTTTCCTGCGCGAGCACGGTGGCGGGAAGCGCCAGCGCGGTGGCGGCGAGCAGCATGGTCTTGAACATGGCGAAACGATCCCCCTTCATCGGTGTGTCGGCGGAACGATTGCGCTCCGCCGCGCCGATGACAAGGGGTTCAGTTGCGCCCTTCGGTCACCGATTGCGCGAGTTCGGCGCCGAGCAGCAGTGCGTAGGCGGTGAGATAGAGCCACAACTGGAGGATGACCACCGCGCCGAGCGCGCCGTAGGTCGCATTGTAGCTTCCGAAATTGGCGACATAGAGGGCGAAGGCCATGGTGCCCACGCCGATGAGAAACGCGGCCACCGCAGCGCCGCCGACGGCTCCCTTCCTGCCGGGCCGCCCCGCCGCCGGAGCGAAGCGGTAGATGAGCGAGAGGCTGAACAGCGCGATCAGTCCGAAGCCCAACCAGACGCCCCATTTCAGCAGCGCCTGTCCCCATCCCGGAAGACCGGGAAGGAGGTTCTCGACGAACCCCAGTAGCGCGATCGCGCCAAAACCCGACAGCATCGTCACGAGCAGCAACAGGATGATGAGGATCGACGCACGCGTCTGCGAAATGAACCCGCGCTTGGTCTCGGCATGGTTCACGATATTGAGCGCGACGATGATCGCCTTGGCCCCCTTGGTGGCGCCATAGATGGCGGTCGCCAGCGCGAGTACGAGCCCCAGCGCGGTCTTGCCGTTGTCGCCCGAGGCGAGGCTCTGCATCTGTTCGATCACGATCTGCGCCGCGCTCTCGGGCAAGGCGCGGGCAACGGCACCCGCCTGCTTCACCGCATCGCTCGGATCGGCGAACAGGCCGTAGGTGAGCACCATCGCGGCGAGCAGGGGCACGAGACTCAGGAAAGCATAGAAGGCGACCCCCGCCGCGAGCAGCCCGACATTGTCTTCTGTGGCGCGGCTCCAGCTGTCTCGGGCGGTGTCGACGATCTGCATGGAACCCCTAACGGACGCATCGCGCAAAAAGATGCCCGCCAATCAAAGCGAATATGTTACGGTATCGCAACCTTTGGAACCTGGAATGCCTAAGCGCTTTGATTCGGCAAAAGCAAACCGAATTCGAAGGTGTATGATGAAAGTGTTTCTGACTGGCCTCGCCGCCGCCGCCACCCTTGCTCTTTGCGCTGCCGATCCGGCACTGGCCTCCGACGCGACCGGGAACGACAATCTCGTGACCGAAGCCGCGATGGGCGACTTCTACGATCGCGCCGGTACGACCACGCTGGCTGCTGGCGACTACCGCTGGTTCTCGGATGCCGCCGGCGACGATGTCGAGATCGTCGTCGATCTGTCCGAGCAACTGGCCTTCGTCTACGACGGCGCCGATCTTGTGGCGGTCTCGACCGTGTCCACCGGCAAGAAGGGCCACGAGACGCCCACCGGCAGCTTCGAGATCCTCCAGAAGAACGAGGAGCATTACAGCAACCTCTACGACAACGCCCCCATGCCCTTCATGCAGCGCCTCACCTGGGACGGCATCGCGCTTCATGCGGGCGCGGTAAAGGACCAGCCCGCCAGCCACGGCTGCGTGCGCCTGCCCCACGAATTCGCCGAAAAACTGTTCGGCGTGACGAAGACCCGGCAGACGATGGTACACGTCGTCGCGTAATCCGTGGATCTTTCGTCTGTCGGCAGGGCGTCGTCGTGCAATCGGCGGCGCCCTTTCAGACTCGCGAGCCCTTGCAAAGTCCGGTCGCGATGTTAAATAGGACTTATCCAACACATGTGGCTCCGCCGCAGCACCCGCTGCGCCCGGGGCCTTCCTGCCTTTCCGGGCCACTTCCCAATTTGCGCATGGGGAGAACGAATGGAAGGGAGAAACAGGACAAGCGCCGGACTTTGAACTGAGGGCCCGCGACGCATGATGGCGCGCGCCCGTAGCGCCAAGGAATTTCATGGCTACCCAGCAAAAAGACGTGCCGACCACCCAGGGTCGCTCGATGAAGTCGCGCCGGATCCGCAAGATCTTCGGCAACATCCACGAAGTCTCCGAAATGCCCAACCTCATCGAGGTTCAGCGCGAATCGTATGAGGACTTCCTGCGTTCCGACAAGCAGCGCGACTACGTTTCGGGTCTGGAAAAAACGCTGCGGAGCGTCTTCCCGATCCAGGACTTTGCTGGCACCGCCCATCTCGATTTCGACGGCTACGAGCTGGAAAAGCCCAAGTTCGACACCGAAGAGTGCCGCCAGCGCGGGCTGACCTATGCCGCGCCGATGCGCGTCACGCTGCGCCTCACCAGCTTCGAGATCGACCCCGACACCGAAGCCAAGTCGGTCATCGATATCAAGGAGCAGGATGTCTACATGGGCGACATGCCGCTCATGACCGAGAACGGCACTTTCATCATCAACGGCACCGAGCGCGTCATCGTCTCGCAGATGCATCGTTCGCCCGGCGTGCTGTTCGACCATGACCGCGGCAAGACCCACGCGAGCGGCAAATATCTCTTCGCTGCGCGCGTCATCCCCTATCGCGGCTCGTGGCTCGACTTCGAGTTCGACGCCAAGGACATCGTCAACGTCCGTATCGACCGCAAGCGCAAGCTGCCGGTCACGACGCTTCTCTATGCGCTGGGCCTCGATCATGAGGAAATCCTCGAGCATTTCTACGACCGCGTGACGTGGAAGCGCGGCAAGAGCGGCTGGGAACTGCCGTTCAAGGCCGACGCATGGCGCGGCACCAAGCCGACCTACGATCTCGTCGACGCCAAGACCGGCGAAGTCGTGTTCGAAGCCGGCGAGAAGATCACCCCGCGCAAGGCCAAGAAGGCCGAAAGCGACGGGCTCGAAACGCTCGTCATTCCGACCGAGGAAATCTTCGGTCGCTTCTCGGCCTACGATCTCATCAACGAGAAGACGGGCGAGATCTACATCGAGGCAGGCGACGAAGTGTCGGCCGAGAATCTCGAGAAGCTCGACAAGGCCAAGATCAAGTCGATCGAACTGCTCGACATCGACAACAACACCGGCCCGTGGATCCAGAAGACGCTGCAGGCCGACAAGGCCGAGGATACCGACCAGGCACTGGCGGACATCTACCGTGTCATGCGCCCCGGCGAACCGCCGACCCGCGAGACCGCGGACGCGCTCTTCTACGGCCTGTTCTTCGATCCGGAGCGCTACGACCTCTCGGCCGTCGGCCGCGTGAAACTGAACATGCGCCTCGACCTCGACGCCGAGGACACGGTCACCACGCTGCGCCGCGAGGATATTCTCGCGGTCGTGAAGCAGCTCGTGGACCTCAAGGACGGCAAGGGCGAGATCGACGATATCGACAACCTCGCCAACCGCCGCGTCCGTTCGGTCGGCGAACTGCTGGAAAACCAGTATCGCGTCGGCCTCCTGCGCATGGAGCGCGCGGTCAAGGAGCGCATGAGCAGCGTCGACGTGTCGACGGTCATGCCCAACGACCTCATCAACGCCAAGCCCTCGGTGGCCGCGGTGCGCGAGTTCTTCGGCTCCTCGCAGCTTTCGCAGTTCATGGACCAGACCAACCCGCTGTCCGAAGTCACCCACAAGCGTCGTGTCTCGGCGCTCGGGCCGGGCGGCCTGACGCGTGAGCGCGCGGGCTTCGAAGTCCGCGACGTCCACCCGACCCACTATGGCCGCATCTGCCCGATCGAGACGCCCGAAGGCCCGAACATCGGCCTCATCAACTCGCTCGCCAGCTTCAGCCGCGTGAACAAGTACGGCTTCATCGAGACGCCGTACCGCAAGGTCATCGACAACAAGGTCACCGACGAGGTCGTCTACCTCTCGGCGATGGAAGAGCAGAAGCACACCATCGCGCAGGCCAATGCCGAACTGACCGACGACGGCAGCTTCGTCGAGGAAATCGTCTCGAGCCGTCAGGCCGGCGAATTCCTGATGGCGCAGCGCGACATGATCACGCTGATGGACGTCAGCCCCAAGCAGCTCGTGTCGGTCGCCGCATCGCTCATTCCGTTCCTGGAAAACGATGACGCCAACCGCGCGCTGATGGGCTCGAACATGCAGCGTCAGGCCGTGCCGCTCGTCCAGGCCGACGCGCCGCTGGTCGGCACCGGCATGGAAGAAACGGTTGCGCGCGACAGTGGCGCCGCCATCGCCGCCAAGCGTTCGGGCGTGATCGACCAGGTCGACGCCACCCGTATCGTCATCCGCGTGACGGAAGACATCAAGGCGGGCGAAAGCGGCGTGGACATCTACACGCTCCAGAAGTTCCAGCGCTCGAACCAGAACACCTGCATCAACCAGCGTCCGCTGGTGAAGGTCGGCGAGAGCGTCGAGGAAGGCGAGATCATCGCCGACGGTCCCTCCACCCAGTTCGGCGAACTGGCGCTGGGCCGCAACGTGCTCGTCGCGTTCATGCCGTGGAACGGCTACAACTACGAGGACTCGATCCTCATCTCCGAGCGCATCGTGAAGGACGACATCTTCACCTCGATCCACATCGAGGAATTCGAAGTCGCCGCCCGTGACACCAAGCTCGGCCCCGAGGACATCACCCGCGACATTCCCAATGTCGGCGAGGAAGCGCTGCGCAACCTCGACGAAGCCGGGATCGTCTACATCGGTGCCGAAGTGCATCCGGGCGACATCCTCGTCGGCAAGATCACGCCCAAGGGCGAAAGCCCGATGACGCCGGAAGAAAAGCTCCTCCGCGCCATCTTCGGCGAGAAGGCCAGCGACGTGCGCGACACCTCGCTGCGGCTGCCGCCGGGCGTCGCCGGGACGATCGTCGACGTGCGGACCTTCAACCGTCACGGCATCGACATCGACGACCGCACGCGCGCCATCCAGGCCGAGGAAAAGGATCGTCTCAAGAAGGACGCGCACGACGAGAAGACCATTCTCAACCGCGCGACGTTCAACCGTCTCGCCGAGCTGCTCGTCGGACAGACCGCGACCGCGGTTCCCAAGGGCATCAAGAAGGGCGCGACGCTCGATCCGCAGATGCTCGAAGGCGTCGAACGCAAGCTCTGGTGGAAGATCGCCGTCAAGGACGATGCCGCTCAGGCCGACCTCGAAGCCATGAAGGCGCAGTATGACGAGGCCGTCGGGCGCATCGACGCCAAGTATGAGGATCGCGTCCAGAAGCTGGAAGCGGGCGACGAGCTCCCCCCGGGCGTCCTCAAGATGGTCAAGGTCTTCGTCGCGGTAAAGCGCAAGCTGCAGCCGGGCGACAAGATGGCCGGCCGTCACGGCAACAAGGGTGTCATCAGCCGGATCCTTCCGGTCGAGGACATGCCGTTCCTCGAGGACGGCACCCATGCCGACATCGTCCTCAATCCGCTGGGCGTGCCGTCGCGCATGAACGTCGGGCAGATCTTCGAGACGCACCTCGGTTGGGCCGCGCGCGGCCTCGGCCAGCAGATCGGCGGCCTGCTCGAGGATATCCATGCCAAGGGCAAGGACATCGCGTCAAAGGACCTTCAGGGCGTCAAGGAGCACCTCAAGGGCGTCTACGGCGAAAAGTATCACGCCGAGATCGACGGGCGCGATGAAGAGAAGACGATGGAGCTCGCGCAGAACCTCGTCTACGGCGTGCCGATGGGCACCCCGGTCTTCGACGGAGCCAAGCAGGAAGATGTCGCCGACATGCTCGAGAAGGCCGGTCTCGACCGGTCGGGACAGGTCACCCTGTTCGACGGGCGCACCGGCGAGGCCTTCGACCGCAAGGTCACCGTGGGCTACATCTACATGCTCAAGCTGCACCACCTCGTGGACGACAAGATCCACGCGCGTTCGATCGGGCCGTACAGCCTCGTCACGCAGCAGCCGCTGGGCGGCAAGGCCCAGTTCGGCGGCCAGCGCTTCGGCGAGATGGAGGTCTGGGCGCTCCAGGCCTACGGCGCCGCCTACACGCTGCAGGAAATGCTGACGGTGAAGTCCGACGACGTGGTCGGCCGCACCAAGGTCTACGAGGCGATCGTCAAGGGCGACGACACGTTCGAGGCCGGCATTCCCGAGAGCTTCAACGTGCTGGTCAAGGAAATGCGCTCGCTCGGCATGAGCGTCGATCTGAATTCGGTTGCCGAAGACGACGACGAAGATGGCGACACCCCTGCCATCGCCGCCGAGTAAGCGAAGAGGAATATATTGAAATGAACGAACTGACCAACTTCGCGAACCCGGCTTCCAAGCCGGAGACATTCGACAGCATCAAGATCGGCATCGCTTCGCCGGATCGCATCCGCTCGTGGAGCTTCGGCGAGATCAAGAAGCCCGAGACGATCAACTACCGTACGTTCAAGCCCGAGCGTGACGGCCTGTTCTGCGCGCGCATCTTCGGTCCGATCAAGGATTACGAATGCCTGTGCGGCAAGTACAAGCGCATGAAGTACAAGGGCATCGTCTGCGAGAAGTGCGGCGTGGAAGTGACCGTCTCCAAGGTCCGCCGCGAGCGCATGGGCCATATCGAGCTTGCCGCGCCGGTCGCGCACATCTGGTACCTGAAGTCGCTGCCCTCGCGCATCGGCTTGCTCATGGACATGCAGCTCAAGCAGCTCGAGCGCGTGCTGTACTTCGAATCCTATGTCGTCATCGAACCCGGCCTCACGCCGCTGGAGAAGTTCCAGCTGCTGACCGAGGACGAACTCCTCGACGCGCAGGACGAATATGGCGAGGACGCCTTCAGTGCCGGCATCGGCGCGGAAGCCGTCAAGCAGATGATGATGGATCTCGATCTCGAGCAGGAACTCGAGGACCTCAAGGTCGAACTGGAAGAGACCAAGTCGACCCTGAAGCCCAAGAAGATCATCAAGCGCATGAAGATCGTCGAGAGCTTCATCGAGAGCGGCAACAAGCCCGAATGGATGATCCTCGACGTCGTGCCGGTCATTCCGCCCGATCTGCGTCCGCTCGTCCCGCTGGACGGTGGCCGCTTCGCGACGTCTGATCTCAACGATCTCTATCGCCGCGTCATCAACCGCAACAACCGCCTGAAGCGCCTCATGGAGCTGCGCGCGCCCGACATCATCGTGCGCAACGAAAAGCGCATGCTGCAGGAATCGGTCGATGCATTGTTCGACAACGGCCGCCGCGGTCGCACGATCACGGGCGCCAACAAGCGTCCGCTCAAGTCGCTCTCCGACATGCTCAAAGGCAAGCAGGGCCGCTTCCGCCAGAACCTGCTCGGCAAGCGCGTCGACTATTCGGGCCGTTCGGTCATCGTGACCGGGCCGGAACTCAAGCTGCACCAGTGCGGCCTGCCCAAGAAAATGGCCTTGGAACTGTTCAAGCCGTTCATCTACTCGCGCCTCGACGCCAAGGGCCTCAGCATGACGCTGAAGCAGGCGAAGAAGTGGGTGGAGAAGGAGCGCAAGGAAGTCTGGGACATCCTCGACGAGGTGATCCGCGAACATCCGGTGCTGCTGAACCGCGCCCCGACGCTCCACCGCCTCGGCATCCAGGCGTTCGAGCCCGTGCTGATCGAGGGCAAGGCCATCCAGCTTCACCCGCTGGTCTGCGCCGCCTTCAACGCCGACTTCGACGGTGACCAGATGGCCGTGCACGTCCCGCTGAGCCTCGAGGCGCAGCTGGAAGCGCGTGTGCTGATGATGAGCACCAACAACATCCTCTCGCCCGCCAACGGCAAGCCGATCATCGTGCCCTCGCAGGACATGATCCTCGGCCTCTACTACATCACGATGCAGAAAGAGGGCGAGCCGGGCGAAGGGTCGATCTTCACCGACATGACCGAAGTGCACCAGGCGCTGAACGTCGGCGCGGTGACGCTCCACACCAAGATCACGGCGCGCATCCCGCAGACCAACGAGAAGGGCGAGACCCACATGGTCCGCGTGGAAACGACGCCGGGCCGCATGCTGCTGGGCGAAAAGCTGCCCGCCAGCCACAAGGTGCCGTTCGAGACCGTCAACCGCCTTCTCACCAAGAAGGAAATCGGCGACGTCATCGACACCGTCTATCGTCACACCGGTCAGAAGGCGACGGTCATCTTCGCCGACCAGATCATGACGCTGGGCTTCCAGAACGCCTTCAAGGCGGGGATCAGCTTCGGGATGGACGACATGATCATCCCCGACGCCAAGGAGAAGCTCGTCGACGATACGCGTGCGATGGTCGCCGACTATGAGCAGCAGTATCAGGACGGCCTCATCACCCAGCAGGAAAAGTACAACAAGGTCATCGACGCCTGGAGCCGTTGCGGCGACCAGGTCGCGAGCGCCATGATGGACGAGATCCAGGCGGTGAAGAAGAACGAGGACGGCCGCGAGAGCGACGTCAACTCGATCTACATGATGGCCCACTCGGGTGCGCGTGGTAGCCCCGCGCAGATCAAGCAGCTCGCCGGGATGCGCGGCCTCATGGCCAAGCCGTCGGGCGAGATCATCGAGACGCCGATCATCTCGAACTTCAAGGAAGGTCTGACCGTCCTCGAATACTTCAACTCCACCCACGGCGCCCGTAAGGGCCTCGCGGACACGGCGCTGAAGACGGCGAACTCGGGCTATCTCACGCGTCGTCTCGTCGACGTCTCGCAGGACTGCACGATCGTCGAGAACGACTGCAAGACCGACAACGTCCTTGAAATGCGCGCCATCGTGCAGGGCGGCAGCGTCATCGCTTCGCTGTCCGAGCGCGTTCTCGGCCGTACCACGGGTGAGGACATCGTCGATCCCGAAACCGACAAGGTCGCGATCAAGTCGGGGACGCTTCTCGACGAGGCGCTCGCGAAGAAGATCGAGGATCTCGGCGTCCAGGCACTCAAGATCCGCTCGCCGCTCCTGTGCGAAAGCAAGCAGGGCGTCTGCGGCAAGTGCTACGGACGTGACCTCGCCCGCGGCACGCCGGTGAACATCGGCGAAGCAGTCGGCGTCATCGCGGCGCAGTCGATCGGCGAGCCCGGCACCCAGCTGACGATGCGGACCTTCCACATCGGCGGCGCGGCGCAGCTCAACGAGCAGTCCAACCTCGAGGCGCCGGTCGACGGCAAGCTCGAGTATCGCGACATGCCGACGATCGTGGATAGCAAGGGACGCACCCTGTCGCTGTCGCGTGGTGGCGAACTCGCCATCCTCGACATGGACGGGCGCGAACTGTCGACCCACAAGATCCCGTACGGCGCGACGCTCATCTACGACAACGGCCATGTGGTCGAGCGCGGCGACAAGCTGGCGGAATGGGATCCCTCGTTCAGCCCGGTCATCACCGAGCATGGCGGCAAGGTGAAATATCAGGACATCATCGAAGGTCGTACGCTCGAGGAGCAGACCGACGAGAGCACCGGTATTTCGCAGCGCGTCGTGACCGAGGACCAGTCGAAGACCAAGAAGGACGACCTCAAGGCGCGCCTCACCATGACCGGCGACAAGGACGAGGAAGCGGGCGTCTATCGCCTGGTTCCGGGCGCCATCATCGCGGTCGAGGACGGGGCCACCGTCGAGGCCGGTACGGTCATCGCGCGTCTGCCGCGGGAAGCCGCCAAGACCCGCGACATCACGGGCGGTCTGCCGCGCGTCGCCGAACTGTTCGAGGCGCGCAAGCCCAAGGACAATTCGGTCATCGCCAAGATCTCGGGCCGCTTCACCTTCGTTCGCGACTACAAGGCCAAACGCAAGGTCGCGATCGTGCCGGAGGAAGGGGATACGGTCGAGTATCTGATCCCCAAGACCAAGGTGATCGACGTGCAGGAAGGCGATTACGTCAAGAAGGGTGACAATCTCGTCGCCGGTTCGCCCGATCCGCACGACATCCTCGAAGTGATGGGCGTGGAAGCGCTGTCCGAATATCTCGTCAACGAGATCCAGGAAGTCTATCGACTGCAGGGCGTGAAGATCAACGACAAGCACATCGAGACGATTGTTCGTCAGATGCTGCAGAAGGTCGAGATCACCGATGGTGGCGACACCACGCTCCTCACCGGCGAACAGGTCGATCGCGACGAGATGGACGAAGCCAATGCCAAGCTTCCCCCGCGCAAGAAGAAGGCACAGGGCAAGCCCATCCTCCTCGGCATCACCAAGGCGTCGCTGCAGACCCGCAGCTTCATCTCGGCGGCCTCGTTCCAGGAAACGACCCGCGTGCTCACCGAAGCCTCGGTGCAGGGCAAGGTCGATACGCTGAACGGGCTCAAGGAGAACGTCATCGTCGGTCGCCTCATCCCCGCCGGTACCGGTGCGGGCATGAACCGTGTCCGCATCGCCGCTTCGAGCCGCGACGCGGCGCTCCGCGCCCAGCAGAAGAAGCTGCAGGACGCGATGGCGGCGGCGCAGACGGCCGAGGAACTGAAGAAGGCCGAAGACGCCGAGCGCGATGCCGATCCGGAAATCGTCGCTGCGGCAACGACCGATCCGCTCGCCGAAGTGACGCCCTCGGGCGACGGTTCGGACGCGGCGGCGGGCGACTATGCCGACGCGAGCGGCGAAGAGGAGTAAGGAGTAGCGGGAGGCGTTCGACGCGCCTCCCCCTCTTCTCTCCCCGCAACTTCACAAAAAAAGGGCCCCGGAGCGTTCTGCGCCGGGGCCCTTTTCTTATCGCTAGCGGATGCCAATCAGCACTTTTCGCCGTTGATGACGTCCTCGCCGCACTCGCCGGCGGACTTGATGTCGTCGCCCAGCCCCTGCACCGCGTTGCACGCCGCGAGCGCGAGCGCGCCGCAGGCGAGGATCGAGAATTTCGCGATCATCCGTTTCATCTGTCGAACCCTTCCGTAAAGCTTCACTGTCCCGCGCATCATGCTGCTGGGCCGCGCCTTGCGCCAGCATGAACTGCAACGAAAAAGGCCCCGCCGCACGGGCGAGGCCTTCCTAGGTTGGGTTTCGAACGGACTAGTTCAGCACTTGTCGCCGTCGAGCACGTTCTCGCCGCATTCGCCGGCCGAGCTGATATCGTCACCGACGCCCTTGACCGTGTTGCAGGCCGAAACGGCGAAAGCACTGCCAACGAGGGCGGCGAGCATCATCTTGCGGATCATCATTCAGTCTCCCACTTTTGGTGAAAGCCAAACGATACGGAAGCGAAATTGGTTGCGCGTTATCGTTCGAGCGCTGTCAGACCGCGACGGGCGCCTTGATGTGCGGATGCGGATCGTAGCCCTCGAACGTAAAATCGGTCGGCTCGTAATCGAACAGCCCCTGCCCCCGGTCCTCGATCTTCAAGGTCGGCAGCGCGCGCGGCTCGCGGCTCAATTGCTCGCGCGCCTGCTCGAGATGGTTCGAGTAAAGGTGCACATCGCCGCCCGTCCACACGAAGTCGCCGACCTCGAGCCCCGTCTCGCGCGCCAGCATGTGCGTCAGCAGCGCATAGCTCGCGATGTTGAAGGGAACGCCCAGGAACAGGTCGGCGCTGCGCTGGTAGAGCTGGAGCGACAGCTTGCCGTTCGCGACATGGGTCTGGAACAGGCAGTGACAGGGAGCGAGCGCCATCTGCGACAATTCGCCGGGGTTCCAGGCGGAGACGATCTGGCGCCGGCTCGCGGGGTTGGTGCGGATCTGCTCTACAAGGACCTCGATCTGGTCGATCTCGCCGCCATCCGGCGTCTGCCACCGCCGCCACTGCTTCCCGTAAACTGGGCCGAGATCGCCATTGTCGTCGGCCCATTCGTCCCAGATGCTGACCTTGTTGTCCTGCAAATATTTGACGTTCGTGTCGCCGTTCAAAAACCACAGAAGTTCGACGATGATCGAGCGCAGGTGCAGCTTCTTGGTCGTGACGAGGGGAAAGCCTTGGCTGAGGTCGAAGCGCATCTGCGCGCCGAAGACGCTCAGCGTGCCGACGCCCGTCCGGTCGTCCTGCCGTGCGCCCTCGTCGAGGATCCGCTGCATGAGGTCGAGATATGGGCGCATCAGTTGCAGGGCTCAATGGCGGTGGGTTCGGGGAGCGCCCCATCGATGCGGAAGGTCGCGAAATAGGCTTCGCCGCCGTCCAGCTCGGTCATGTCGACGCGCGAAAGTCCGAGCGCACCGAATTCGCAGTCGAGAAGCGCGGGCGGAATGCCGTGCCGCTTCACCGGGCGGTTCGCATCGACGACCACGATCAGGCCGTCCTCGTTCAGGGATTGCCGCAGGTTCCAGAGGAACTGATAGGGCTCGGTCACCTCGTGATACATGTGAACGAGGAAAATTCGGTCGAAACTCTCGTCGGGAAGGCGCGGATCGTCGGCTTCGCCGAGGCGCACAGAAACATTGTCGAGTCCTTCGCGCTGGACGCGCCGGGCGAGCGCATCGCGCACCGCGGGCTGGATGTCCTGCGCCACGATCCGTCCTTCAGCTCCCACGCGAGGGCTGAGGCGAACGGTATAATAGCCCTCCCCCGCTCCGATGTCGGCGATGTTCATGCCCGCCGAAACGCCGGCCAGTTCCATGACCGCTTCGGCCTCGCCCAGCCGGTCGCGCACGTCTTCGGTCGAGAAGCGGTCGGAGACGATCGGCGCGACGGGGCGCCCGAGCGTCGGAAAACCGTCCTCGTCGACCTTCGGGCCCTGATTGCAGGCGGCGAGCGCCAGCAGCGGGAGGAGGGCAAAGGCCCTAGACATCGTCGTCCTCGACCTCGACCGCTTCGCCCGTCACGCGCTGCGACAGGGCCGCGGCCATGAACTTGTCGAGATCGCCGTCGAGGACGTCGCCAGGAGCGGTCGAGACCACGCCGGTGCGCAGGTCCTTCACCTGCTGGTAGGGCTGGAGGACGTAAGAGCGGATCTGGTGGCCCCAGCCGATCTCGGTCTTGGTGGCGTTCGCCGCATTGGCCTCTTCCTCGCGCCGCTGCAGTTCGGCCTCGTAAAGCCGCGCCTTCAGCTGCTTCATCGCTTCGGCCTTGTTCTTGTGCTGCGAGCGCTGCGACTGCGACGCCACGACGATGTTGGTCGGGATGTGGGTGATCCGAACCGCGCTGTCGGTCGTGTTGATATGCTGACCGCCCGCACCGCTCGCCCGGTATGTATCGATGCGCAGGTCCGACTCGACGATCTCGATGTCGATGTCTTCGTCGACCTCGGGATAGACCCACACGGAAGAGAAGCTGGTGTGGCGCCGCGCCGAGCTGTCATAGGGCGAGATGCGGACGAGGCGGTGCACGCCGCTCTCGGTCTTGGCGTAGCCATAGGCATTCTCGCCTTTGAGCAGCAGCGTCGCCGACTTGATGCCGGCCTGTTCGCCCGCATGATGATCGATCAGTTCGACCTTCATGCCGCGCCGCTCGGCCCAGCGCGTATACATGCGCTGGAGCATCTCGGCCCAATCCTGGCTTTCGGTGCCGCCCGCGCCCGCATTGACCTCGACGTACGCGTTATTGGCATCCGCCTCGCCTGCGAGAAGCGCTTCGACCTTGTCCTTCTCGGCGCGGGCGGCGAGTTGGCCGAGCGAGGCGAGCGCCTCGGTGACCATGCCGTCGTCACCCTCGGCCTCGGCCATCTCGATCAGTTCGAGCGTGTCGGACAATTCCGTCTCGAGCCGCCGCGTCGCGCCGATCGCGCCGTCGAGGCGCGTGCGCTCGCGCATCAACTCCTGCGCCTTCTTGGGATCCGACCATAGGTCCGGGTCCTCGGCGGCAGCGTTCAGTTCGTCGAGACGCTTTTGTGCCTTGTCCCAGTCGATGAAGCGACGAAGGAGCTGGGTAGCGGCGGTGATCTGGTCGGCGTGTGCTTGCGCTTCGGCGCGCATGGGAAATTCCTGAACTGGGGTGTGGGCACCGCCCTAGTAAATCCCGCCCTCTCTTTGCAAGAAGTCGCTCTCGGCGGGCGGTGGCGGTGGAGGCGTCGGCTCGCTGCGGACGACCGCCGGGCGGCGCGTAGGCGCGGGCGTCGTCGGTTCGTCGTCGTCCTCGCTGCTACGGCGCGAACGGAAGCTGCGGCGGGGTTCGGTTTCCGGCTGGAATGCCTCCCAGATGACCGCGCTGGTCTTCTCCTCCTCACGCGGGAAGGCGCCGAACACACGTTCGCCCGTGCGCCGGTCGATACGGACCATGCGGATGCCCTCCGGCGCCACGAACGGCGTCTTGGGCGCATCGGCGAGCGTCTTCTCGGCAAACATCCTGAACACGGGACCCGCGGTCGAGCCGCCCTGCACCCAATTGCCGCCCATTTCGCGATTGTCGTCGTAGCCGATATACGTGCCGGTCACGACATCGGGCGTCCCGCCGACGAACCAGACATTGGTCGGGCCGGTCGTGGTGCCCGTCTTGCCGAACAACGGCCGGTCGAGACTGGCGAGGCTCTGCGCCGTCCCACGCGTGACCACGCCTTCGAGGATATGCACCATCTGGTACGCGGCCATCGGGTCGACGAGCTGGCGGCCGCGGCGCGGCGGGCGGGGCATCGGTCCGCCGTTCCAGTCGGCGGCATTCAGGCCCTCCATCGCGTCGCCGCGATTGTCCGAGCGGAAGATGACCTTGCCCGAGCGGTCCTGCACGAAATCGATGAGGGTCGGGCGGATCTCGCGCCCCTGGTTGGCGAGGATCGCATAGGCGTTGGTAATGCCGAGAACCGTCACCTCGCTGGCGCCGAGCGCGGTGGAAAGGAACGGCTCGGGATCGCCCAGCCCCAGCTTCTTCGCGTTGGCGACGATCTTGTTGATACCGGTATCGCTGGCGACGCGCACCGTCATGTTGTTGCGCGATTGCTCGACGCCCCAGCGCATCGTCTTGGGCCCTGAATATTTGCCGTCGAAGTTGCGGAAGCACTTCTCGCCGAGAGCGGCGCCCTGCCAGACGCAGAACGGACCGTCGACCACGATCGAGGCCGGCGTATAACCATTTTCGAGCGCGGTCAGATAGACGATCGGCTTGAACGAGGAGCCGGGCTGGCGCTTGGCTTGCGTGGCGCGGTTGAACGAGGAGCCGGTAACGTCGAACCCGCCCTGCATCGCGAGCACGCGGCCGGTATCGACTTCCTGCGCGACGAAGGCCCCGCCCACTTCGGGCACCGAGCGAAGCGCGTAGCGCCCTTCGCCTTCGTCCTTCACGACGATAATCATGCCGGGGCGGAACTGGTCGAAGGCGATGCCACCGCCACCACGCACGGCCATGTTCGCTTGCCCGCGCGACAGGGGTGCGGTTTCGCCGCCGACAAACCCGATGGTCGCCTGCCCGCCGTCCTTTTCGACCACCACCGCCTTCTTCCAGTCGGAAAAACCGGTGCCGACGCGGGCGATGCGGAGCTGGCTCTCCCAATCCTCGTTCATATCGATGGTCATACCCAGGTCGCGCCAGCCGCGCGGGCCGTCGAAGCGCGCCAGCTGTTCGCGCAGCGCTTCGGCAGCGGCGTCCTGCATGTCGGGTTTCATCGAGGTACGCACCCACAGGCCGCCCGCATAGACGCTGTTCTCGCCATCTTCGGCTTCCTCGCCATAGCGGTCGAGCAGGTCGCGGCGCACTTCCTCGAGGAAATAGCCGCCACGCTCGCGGAATGCCTCCGCCGAACCCTGTGGAATGGCGACAAGCTCGGACGCCGAGGCACGCGCGCGGGTCGCCTCGTTGATATAGTCGTTGTTCGCCATCTGCTGGAGGACGTAATTGCGTCGTGCGGTTGCGCGCTCCTTGTTGCGCACCGGATGATAGTTGCTCGGGCCCTTGGGGATGGCCGCGAGATAGGCGATTTCCTCGATATCGAGATCGCCGACGTCCTTGTCGAAATAGGCACGCGCCGCAGCCTGCACCCCGTAGGCATTCCGCCCGAGGAAGATTTCGTTGAGGTAGAGCGCGAGGATTTCCTGCTTCGACAGCGTATCCTCGATCCGGAAAGCCAGCACGGCCTCGCGAATCTTGCGCAGCACCGAATAATCGTCGTCGCCCGACAGGTTCTTGGCGACCTGCTGGGTGATGGTTGAGGATCCGCGCGAGCGTCCGCCGCCGGTGACGGTCTTGACGGTGAATTCGCCGATCGCCGCGAACAGGCCCGGATAGTCGATGCCGCCATGCTGGAAGAAGGTCTTGTCCTCGGCCGAGATGAAGGCCTGCACCACTTCGGGCGGATAATCGTCATACGCCAGTTCCACGCGGCGCTGGCGGGCGTAGGTACCGATCGGCTCACCGTCGTATCCGCGCACGATCGTCGGGAGGCTCGGTCGATAGGCGAGGATTTCCTCTTCGCTCATCGTATCCATCGCCGCGGCGACAAACAGGCCCATGAAGCCGATGAACCCCGCGACCAGCAGGTAGAAGCCGTAGCGGAACCAGCGCCGCTCGCGCCACGGATCGAGCCGGGCGTGGACGCGATTGTTGAACGAGACGAGATCGGGAAGCCGCTCGGCGAGGCGTGAGAAATCGGGCAGACGGACCATGACGCACGTTCCTAGCCTGCCTAGTTTGAGCGCACAATGAACCTTAGCGCACCAACCGGGCGGCGAGATCGGCTTCGATCGCTTCTGCGAGGGCCTCGACCAGCGGTGCGCGGCCCTCCTTCGAGCGAAGCCGCGCTTCATCGACCCGGTTGGAAAGATAGCCTGCCTCGACAAGCGCGCCCGGTACCTGGGCGAACCGAAGCACGTAGAAATTGGCGAACTGGTGCGGCGTCGGGCGCAGCGGCACCCCGTCGTCCTGCTCGGCGCGGCGCAGGAAGCGACGGGCGAAGGCGGCGCTGGCGGCCATCTGGTCGCGCAACGCCAGGTCGGTCAGCAGGAATTCGACCTTGCTGTCTGTATCGGACACGACCGTGCCGACCCGCTCGGCTTCGGCAGCGGCGAGATCGGCGGCCTCGGTCGTCGAGGCAATGTCCGCGAGCGAATAGATCGTCACGCCCGTCGCATCGGGATTGGGCGCCGCGTCCATATGGATGGAGACGAACAGGTCGGGCGCGAGACGGCGGGCGAGGTCGGCGCGCTGCTCCAGGCTAAGGGTGTCGTCCCCCGTGCGCGACAAGGCCGTCCGGACCCGGCCGCGCTCGACCAGGCGCGCCTGCACCTCGCGCGCCATCGCCAGCGTCAATGCATTCTCGCTCGCGCCGCCCACGCCCTGCGCCCCGCCATCACGGCCACCATGCCCCGGATCGATGAGTACGAGCGGAGCCTCGGGAAGACGCGCATCGGTGATCGCGATATCGGCCAGCGGGACCTGCAGGCCGGCCCGCAGGCCGCCGCGCCGCGCCTCGCCCAGCAGGGCGCGATCGGCTTCGCGTTCGGCGGGGGCCCGCGTGTCGGGCGCGAACAGCCAGAGTCCGCCAGCGAGAAGCGCGGCAATGACAAGAAAAAGGATGACGAGGCGTTTCGACATGACGCGTTTGTCCTACCATCCAGCGCCGCTCTCGCCACCTTCATTATCGGTGCGCGTTACATTGTTGTCAGTACGACTCGGCGATGCTACCCCGTTTCAGTCTGGAACCGACCCGAGGGTCGTGCTTTCAGGCTCCAAGGAGCCCGTCCCGGCGCTCTCAAGAGGTTGACGCTACATGAGTCCGACGAAAGCCCCCAGCGCGATTGCCCACCGGCCGCGCGGCGCGTCGCTTATGCATGCAGCAGCAGTTTTTCACGCATCCGCGCCCGTTTCGACTGTTCGGTCGGGCGCTTCAACAATGCCACCGCCGCGCGCTGCGACGCCGCCCGGTGGCCGGAGAATGTCCAATGTCCACGCGCATGCTAGTCGATGCGCGCCACCCGGAAGAAACGCGGGTGGCCGTAGCCGACGGAAACCGAATTCAGGAATTTGATTTCGAAAGCTCCGAGCACAAACAGCTCAAGGGTAACATCTATCTAGCCAAGGTGACGCGGGTCGAACCCTCGCTGCAAGCCGCCTTCGTCGATTACGGCGGCAACCGGCACGGCTTCCTCGCTTTTTCGGAAATCCATCCCGATTATTATCAGATCCCCAAAGAGGATCGCGACAATCTGCTCCGTGAAGAAGCCGAGCATGCTGCCGAGGAAGCGCGCTTGCGCGACGACGAGGCGGAAGAGGCGGGCGACGATGAATCCGATATCGAGGAAGAAGGCCTTGCGTCGGATGAATCGCCGGTCGACGAGACCGCGGTCGAGCAGGTCCGCAACAAGCGCCGGGCGCTGCGTCGTCGCTACAAGATCCAGGACGTCATCCAGCGCCGTCAGGTGCTGCTCGTCCAGGTCGTAAAGGAAGAGCGCGGCAACAAGGGTGCGGCGCTCACCACCTACCTCAGCCTCGCGGGCCGCTATTGCGTGCTCATGCCCAACACCAGCCATGGCGGAGGCATCAGCCGCAAGATTTCGAACGGTTCGGACCGCAAGCGCCTGAAGCAGATCATGGCCGACCTGAAGCTGCCGAGCAGCATGGGCCTGATCGTGCGCACAGCCGGCCTGTCGCGCACCAAGACCGAGATCAAGCGCGACTTCGACTATCTCGCGCGCTTGTGGGACGAAATCCGCGAGAAGACGCTCAAGTCTTCCGCGCCGAGCCTCGTCTATCGCGACAGCGACCTGGTGAAGCGCGCGATCCGCGATCTTTACTCGCGCGAGATCGACGAGGTGATGGTCGAGGGCGAGGACGGCTACAAGGCCGCGCGCCGCTTCATGAAGCTACTCATGCCGAGCCATGTGCGACGCGTGAAGCAGTATGACGACCCCACCCCCATCTTCCAGCGCTACGGGATCGAGGACAGCCTCGGGGGCATGTACAACCCGACCGTGCAGCTGAAGTCGGGCGGCTATCTGGTCATCAACCCGACCGAGGCGCTCGTTTCGATCGACATCAACTCGGGTCGCTCCACCAAGGAGCATAATATCGAGAACACCGCCTTCCAGACCAACCTGGAAGCGGCCAAGGAAATCGCCCGCCAGCTGCGTCTTCGCGACATGGCAGGGCTCATCGTCATCGACTTCATCGACATGGAACAGAATGGCCATGTCCGTAAGGTCGAGAAGGCGATGAAGGACGCGCTCAAGAACGATCGCGCCCGCATCCAAGTCGGTCGGATCTCGAGCTTCGGTCTTCTCGAAATGAGCCGCCAGCGGCTGCGCACGGGCGTGCTCGAAGCCTCGACCCACACCTGCCCGCACTGCGACGGCACCGGGCTGATGCGCACGGCATCCTCCTCGGGCCTGAGCGCGCTGCGCATGATCGAAGACGAAGCCGCACGCGGCAAGGGCTCGATCATCACGCTTTGTGCCGGACGCGACACCGCGATCTTCCTCCTTAACAAGAAGCGTGCCGAACTGGCCGAGGTCGAGGAGCGCTACGGCGTCACGGTCGAAGTCGAGATCGACGAGGAATATGAAGGCGCCAAGATGCGCGTCGAAAGCAAGGGCCCCCGACCCGACAAGCGCGTCGAGAACAAGCCCATCGTGGATGCCCCGTCGAACCAGGACGACGAGGACGAAATCGACGAGGACGAGGGCGAGGGCGAACCCGAAGACGAAAGCGCCGACGAGGAGGAGCGGAACGAGGACGACCGGAACGACGACGAGGACGAACGTCCCAGGCGTCGCCGCCGCCGCCGTGGTGGTCGTGGTCGTCGACGCGGCGGTCGTGGCCGTGGCGATTCCCGCGACGACGAGGACGGTGACGAGCGATCCGACGATCGCGGCCGGCGCACCCAAAACTCCGACGCCGACGCGCCGACGGACGGGGACGAAACCCCCGCCGAAAAGCCCAAGCGTTCGCGCCGCAAGAAGAGCGACGCGCCGGGTTCTGAGCAGGCCGAGGACGCATCTTCCGAGGTCGCGGAAGAGCAGGAGAAACCCAAGACCCGTCGACGTCCGCGCGCGAAGCCCAAGTCCGACGAGGCAGCGGACGCAAAGCCGGCGGAGGCCACCGAGGAGAAGCCGAAAGCCAAGCGCACCCGCACGAAGAAGGCGGATAGCGATGCGGCGGCGGATGGGCCCAGCACTCCCGCAGAAGAAGGCGAGAAGCCCAAGCCCAAGCGAGCGCGCGCCCGGAAGGCAAAGGATGCGCCGGAAACCAAGGAAGGCCCCAAGGAGCCTGCCCTGGGGTCGGCCACGAAGGCCGCCGGCAACGAGCCCAAGGCCAAGCCTGCGCCCAAGGAAACGAAGAGCGCAGAAACACCCGCCGAACCCAAGTCCGAGGCCTCGTCATCGGACGAACCGCCCCGCCGCGGCTGGTGGCAGCGGACCTTCGGCTGATCCTGGAACCCCGCCGCGCCGTTCGATCGGCGCGGCGGGTTTCAGCGCGCGTTCAGCCCCGCGGGCGCACAGCCGCACCCATGACGCGCACAATCCGTTCGGCCGCCTTATGGCTGGCCATGCTTTTCGCGTCGGTCGCGCTGATGGCGCGCCCGGCCGCTGCCCAGACATTCCTTCGCGATGCCGAGACCGAGGCATTGTTCATGGACGCGGCCGCGCCGCTCGTCGAAGCGGCCGGACTGCGACCCGAGAATGTCGAATTCGTGCTGCTCGACGATCCGTCGATCAATGCCTTCGTCGCGGGCGGCCAGCGTGTCTATTTCCATTCGGGCCTGCTCATGGAAGCCGATCATGTCGGCCAGTTGCAGGCGGTCATCGCGCACGAACTCGGACATGTCGAAGGCGGCCACATCATCCGCCTCCAGGGCGGAGCGAAGCAAGCGACGGCGGTCTCGATCATGTCGCTCATTCTCGGCGGGCTCGCCATGGCTGCGGGCAGCGGCGAGGCGGGAATGGGCGCCATGGCGCTCGGGCAGCAGATGGCGATGGCCAACTTCCTTTCCTTCAACCGCACGCAGGAAACGAGCGCCGACATGGCCGGCGCACGCTATCTCCAGGAAGCCGGTCTGTCGGGCAAGGGCAGCCTGGAATTCTTCAAGAAACTCCAGAACCAGGAATATCGCCGGTTCATCAGTCAGGATAACGGCTATGCGCGCACCCACCCGCTGACGGGAGACCGGATCGCCTCCTTGCGCGATCTCTACGAGAAGGACGACGCGTGGGATACGCCGGTCGATCCCGATCTCGAGGCCCGGTTCCAGCGCGTGAAGGCAAAGCTCTTGGGCTATCTCAATCCCGAGCGTGCGCTGCGCGATTATCCGCATTCCGACACTAGCGCGGCCGGCCATACGGCGCGTGCGTATGCCTATCATCGCGGCGGCTATCCCGACGAAGCGCTCAAGGAGACCACTGCCCTGATCGCAGAGCGTCCCGAAGATCCCTACGTCCTCGAACTCCAGGGCCAGATCCTGCTTGAAGGCGGCGATCCGCAAGCGGCCGTGGCGCCGCTGCGCCACGCCCTCGAGATTGCACCCGACGAACCCCTGATCATGGCTGCACTCGGTCATGCGCTGGTTTCGAGCGAGGATGCGGAAAAGATGGCCGAGGCCGAGACGATCCTTCGGGCGGCGGTCCTTCGCGACAAGACCAATGCCTTTGCCTGGTACAACCTCGGCATCATCTACGACCGTCGCGGCGACACGCCCCGTGCCGCATTGGCTTCGGCCGAGCGGTTCCAGCTCCTCGGGCAGCACAAGCTCGCGCTCGGCGCCGCGCGCATGGCCTATGCCAACCTCCCCGCCGGTACACCGGACTCGCTTCGCGCGGAGGATATTGCCATGACGAGCGAATATGAACTTCGAAAAGCGGGCGAGAAGATAGACTGATGGCGGACAAGACGGTTTTGGCGGCGCTTGGCGGCGGGGTGCTTGGCGCAGGATTGACGGCGGCGATCCTGGTGGCGGCAGGCCCGCAGCTGATGGGGGAGCGGATGGTGCGCACGGCGATGACCGACCATCCCGAGATCCTCGTCGATGCCGGTGAAGCCCTTCGCCGCCAACAACTGGAGCCCGTGCTCGAACAGAACCGCGGCGCCATCGAAACCGCCTTCTTCTCGAGCGCGAAGGGTGCGTCGGCAGAAGAGGCCGATGTGGTGATGGTCGAATTCTACGACTATGCCTGTGGCTTCTGCCGGCAGACCAAGCCCGAAGTCGAGCGGCTGCTTGCCGAAGACCCCAAGCTGCGCGTCGTCTACCGCGAGCTTCCCGTCCTTGGCCCCGATAGCATGGTCGCGGCGCGCGCCTCGCTGGCGGCGTCCAAGGCAGGCAAGTTCGACGCTTTCCACCAGGCGATGTGGGCGGCGGGACGCCCGAGCGAAGCTTCGATCGATGAAGCACTGGCGGCGGTCGGCATCGAGCGGAGTGCGCTTCAGGACCCCGCGTTCGACGCCGAACTCCAGAAGAATTTCGATATCGCCAATGCCCTTGGCGCGAGCGGGACGCCGTTGTTCGTGATCGGCGATACGATCATTCCGGGCGCCGAGAGTTACGAAAGCTACAAGGCCGCGGTCGCCAAGGCCCGCGAGGGCTAGGCCTCCGAGCCGGCCGCGCGTCCACGAAAGCCCTTCGCGACCACATACCATTCGCTCGAGCGCTTGCGGCTCGCGGGCGGCTTGGCGTGCTTCACGCTGTCGAAATTCTTGTTGAGCAGGTCGATCAGCGCCTTGTCGGCCCCGCCTGCCAGCACCTTGGCGACGAAGGCGCCGCCCGGTTCGAGAATTTCGAGCGCGAAGTCGAGACCCGCTTCGACGAGGCCCATGGTGCGCAGATGGTCGGTTTGCTTATGACCGATCGTATTGGCCGCCATGTCCGACAGCACGAGATCGGCGGGGCCGCCAAGTTCGGCCTTCAGGCGTTCGGGCGCGGCATCGTCCATGAAGTCCATCTCCAACAGGACGGCGCCCTCGATCGGGTCGGTCGGCAGCAGGTCGATGCCGACGATGCGCGCACCCGGAACACGCTGACGGACGAGCTGAGTCCAACCGCCGGGCGCCACGCCCAGGTCGACGACGCTCTTTACGCCCTTCAGCAGGTCGAACCGCTCGTCCAGTTCGAGTAACTTGTAGGCGGCGCGGCTGCGATAGCCGTCGGCCTTGGCTTTCTTGACGTACGGGTCGTCGAGTTGGCGCTGGAGCCAGCGGGTCGAGCCGGCGCTTCGACGACGGGCGGTCTTGACCCGCTCCTTGCCGCCTCCACGGCTACCGCGCCCTCCCCTGCTCACAGCGAATAGCCGTCGCGGGCCATCAGGCTGCGAAGGATGCCTTCGCGGATTCCGCGGTCGGCGATCCCGAGCTTGGTCGCTGGCCAGATATCGAGGATCGCATCGAGAAGCGCGCATCCCGCGACCACGAGATCCGCACGCTCGGACCCGATGCACGGGAGCGCCGCCCGGCCCGAGAAATCGGCTTCGGCAATATGGTTGGTGATGCCGCGCATGGCGTCCACCGGCACGTGCAGGCCATCGACCGCACGGCGATCGTAGGCGGGAAGTTCCAGATAGACGGACGCGAGCGTCGTCACCGTTCCGCTCGTGCCGAGCAGGCGGATATCGTCCTGGTCCTTGGGCAGCCACTCGGCGAAGCGCGCGAAACCTTCGCGGGCGCGGCGGCGCATCCGTTCGTAGGCGGCAACGCGGTCGGGTCCTTCGAGGTTCTCGCGCCCTTCGCTCTCGGTAAGGCTGACGACACCCCAGGGCGCCGACCACCAGGCGCGGATCTTGGGAAGGTCGTCCTGCGGCTCGACGAGGACCAGTTCGGTCGATCCGCCCCCGATGTCGAAGATGACCGCCGGGCCCTTCCCCGGCCCCAGCAGCTTGTGACAGCCGAGCACGGCCAGCCGTGCCTCTTCCTGCGGTGCGATGATGTCGAGCACGATCCCGGTTTCGCGCTTCACCCGCTCGACGAACTGGCGTCCATTGGCGGCGCGGCGACAGGCCTCGGTGGCGACCGAACGCGACAAGGTGACGTTACGGCGCCGCAGCTTTTGCGAGCAGACCGACAGCGCAGAGACCGCCCGGTCCATCGATTCCTGGCTCAAGCGCCCGCTGGTCGACAAGCCTTCCCCGAGCCGCACGATCCGGCTGAAGGCGTCGATGACGGTGAACCCCTCACGCTGGTCGGGCCGCGCGATGAGCAGGCGACAATTGTTGGTGCCAAGATCGAGCGCGCCGTAAGCGGCGGGCGTCTTGGAACTGGGGCCCCGTGGCCGCGCACGTCGGCGGGGCGGGGGCTGGTGGGCGGCGTCCTGCGCCATAACGAAAACTTTCAATTCGACACCGCGCCGAAACGTCCCGGGCGGCTGACCTGACCCTGTCATAGCGCGGTTAACCGCGAAGATGCAATGCAGGCACGAAACCCGCCCGCTTCCAATCGGTTGACAGCGGCAGGCGCGCGGCTTAATTGCCCGCTCCACGCGATGCGGCGTGCCACGATCGGCGCG
This sequence comes from Sphingomicrobium aquimarinum, assembly GCF_039655735.1. NCBI lineage: Bacteria > Pseudomonadati > Pseudomonadota > Alphaproteobacteria > Sphingomonadales > Sphingomicrobiaceae > Sphingomicrobium > Sphingomicrobium aquimarinum. Next base: position 839,055 of record NZ_JBBYXH010000001.1, read on the forward strand.
CCAGATTGCCCCATCGTCTAATGGTAAGACTACGGACTCTGAATCCGTCAATCGTGGTTCGAATCCACGTGGGGCATCCAGCGCTTCCCCGATCATTTGCCGCCGCTCGATGCGCTCGCTCGCAACTTTGCGTGGGCGCGGACCATTATGGTTTCATGCTCACATCGATCGAACATGATCCGGAGAACGGACCGGCCTGGAACCTCGTCGCTGCCGAGGGGCCCGTCATGACGACATCCATTCATGCAGGTCACCACGTCCGCCTCGAGCTGCAGCCGTGGCTCTGCATGGACGAGTTGGGGCGCCTTCGGGAAGAGGACCCGATGACGGACTATTTCCTTACCGTCGGCGACACGATGGTGCGCGCCAACCGATCGCGCTTCGAATGCGACCTCAATCGCCCGCGTGACGGCTGCATCTCCAACGATCCCGAGGATACCTGGGGCCTCACGATCTGGCGCGAGGACCTGCCGGAAGAACAGATGGAACGTTCGCGCCAGCTTCACGACGCTTTCTATGCTGCCGCGACCAAGCGCATCGACGCCATGATCGCCGCGCACGGCCGCATCCTCTTGCTCGACCTGCACAGCTACAATCATCTGCGCGAAGGAAAGGACGGCGACCCTGCGCCGCTGCCCGACAACCCCGACATCGACCTCGGGGTCACCACGCTCGACAAGCCCGTTTACGGCGAGCTCGTCGAGCGGTTCGCGCGCAAGCTCAGGAGCGTCCCGATCGACGGGCGCACGCCCGATGTGCGCGAGAACAAGCGCTTCGAGGACGGGGGGAACTTCCCCGAATGGCTCCACGCCCGCTATGGCGAAGACGCGTGCATCATGACGCTGGAGTACAAGAAGATCTTCATGGACGAATGGGGTCGCAGCGCGGATATCCTCGCACTGCAGGCGCTCCGCCACGGGCTTTCGCTCGCGGTCGCCGATGCGCGCGAATGGCTCGCCGGGAGGCGCTGATGGTCATCGGCCCGCGTTACGAACTTTCGCCCGCCGCCGAAAAGGTCGATCGACGCCTCGCCGCGCTCGATCAGGAACTGAACTGGCTGCACTATTTCATGCCGACCAACATCAGCGAGGTCCACGAGGCCTTCGTGGAATCGGGCTTCCGGACGCTTCCCGAGGTGACCTACCCGGCGCTCGACATCGATGTCGACGCCCTGCGCCGAGAATTGTTCGCGCTCCCCGTCCACGACATCGACGATCCCCTCATCGAAGTGTTGCTGATCGAGAAGCAACGCGAACTCGATCGGCAGATCGAGCTCATCCGCATGCGCGGGAAGGAAGGGATCGCGCAGGCCTCGACCGACCTCTTCGGCGGCGTTGGCGACCGGATGCGCGAGCGCGCCGAGGCGATCCTCGACGGTGTTCCCGATGCGAAGGAGCCCGATCTCGATTGCGACTGCGACCGTTTCCTCGAAGCTGCCAATGCCGAATTCGCCCGCCTCGCGGAGCGCGGCAACGGTTTTGCGCAGAAAGCGATCGTCAATCCCAACGAGGGCACCGGCCTCTTCACCGAGGACGGCAACCTCAATATCCCGCGAGACTTCAGAGTGGCGTGCGATCGCATCGCGCCGCTCATCCAGCACGAAGTCGGCACCCACAGCATCACGCGGCACAACGGGCTGCGTCAGCCGCTCGTCACGCTGTCGATGGGCTTGGCCGACTATGACGTCCTGCAGGAAGGGCTTGCGGTCCTCGGCGAATATCTCACCGGTTTCCTTCCGCCGCGCCGCCTGCGAATGCTCGCCGCGCGGGTGATCGCTGCCGACATGGCGGTCAAGGAGCATGCTCCGACCGAGATCTTCGACGCGATGCGGGACCCGTGCGGACTTAACGACGACGATGCCTTCGACACGATGCTGCGCGCGCTGCGGGGCGGATGTTTCACCAAGGACGCGCTCTACCTCAAGGGTCTCGTCGAACTGGTCGCCTATCTTCATCACGGCGGGGACTACGAGCTGCTGTTCCTCGGCAAATTCTCGCTCAAGCAGCTTCCGACACTCGAACGGCTGGTCGATCGCGGCCTCATCAATCGCCCCGATCTGCTGCCTACCTATCTCGACGACGACAAGGCACTGGAACGCCTGCAATTTGTCCGGACCGCCGACATCGTCGATCTTTACCAGGAAAGTCCCGCGTCATGAAAATCGCCTTCGTCGTCAACCGCGTCGCCACCGAGAAGGAGGACTATTCCTCCACCCGAATGGGGCGCATCGCCCTAGCCCGCGGCCACGACGTCGCGCTTATCGAACTCGGGCGTTTCATCTACGATGCCGACGGCTCGATTTGCGCCCACGCGAGCGTCGCGCCGCAAAAGCGCTTCCAGTCGGACGCGACCTATCTTCAGGCCGTTCAGGATGCGGAGAGCGAACGGATCGATCTTGCCGAATATGATGTGCTCCTCCTGCGCTCCGATCCCGCGGAAGAACTTTCCGAGCGGCCTTGGGCGCCGGCCGCCGCGTTGTTGTTCGGCCAGCTTGCCGCAAAGGACGGACCGATCGTCCTCAACGATCCCAGCTATCTGACCGATGCCGTCAACAAGACCTATTTCCAGCATTTCCCCGAGGCGGTCCGCCCCAAGACCTGCATCACACGCTCCGAAGACGAAATTCGCGCCTTTCTCGATGCGCAGGGCGGCAAGGCCGTCATCAAGCCGCTCCAGGGCTCCGGCGGTCAAGGCGTCTTCGTGCTCGACAAGGACAACCGGCAGAACCTGTCGCAAACGGTCGAGGCCGTCACCCGCGACGGCTACGCCATCGTGCAGGAGTATCTTCCCGGCGCCGCCGATGGCGACGTGCGGATGATCACGCTGAACGGGCGCCCGCTGGTCGTCGACGGCACCTATGCCTGCCTACGCCGCTACAACGAGAGCGACGATGCCCGCTCGAACATTTCGGCGGGCGGGTCGACCGAGATGATCGAGCCCGACGAGGAAATGCTCCGCGTCGCGGAACTGGTCGCGCCCAAGCTCATCGCCGATGGGATGTATCTTGCAGGTCTCGACGTGGTCGGCGACAAGATGATGGAAGTGAATGTCGATACGCCAGGCGCCATCAGCTACATGGACGACGCCTCGGGCAAGGATTTCACGGGCGCGATCATCGACGATCTCGAGCGCAAGGTGCGGCTGCGGCAGAGTTACGGCGGACGGCTGTCCAACCGCCAGCTCGCGATGATCTAGAACGCGCACGCCAAAAGGGGCCGGACGCATTACTGCGCCGACCCCTTCCCTCTCAGTGTGTAACGAGAGAGAGGCTCTGCCGGGACGTTCTGCCCGGCGTATCGCCGTTAGGCTCGATAGAAGATGTGAACGCCGACCTTCGTGACTTCACTGAAGGCGGTGCGCCAGCGGGGCGCAACATAGTCGGCATGATACCAAAGGACGTCGCCGCGCACGACTTCATCGGCGCCGTCGATAGCGACCTTGGCGACCGCCTTTGCGGTGTCCCAGGCCTGCATTTCGCTAATGCGGGGGAAGCGGCGGTTCTCGACGAAGCTGAACTGCTTGTACTGCTTGACGACATCGCACCAATTGTCGGGATAGCGCTCGCTGTCGGTGCGGTTCATGACCACATCGGCAACCGCGAGCTGGCCCTCGAGGCTCTCGCCGCGCGCTTCGAAATAGACGGCGTTGGCGAGGCACCATTCCTGGGCGTCGAGTTCGGCATCGGCGATGCCCTTGCGCTCGGCGACCAGCGCATAGAGCGGCTTGTCGTCGGCGATGTCCTTGGCGCGATCGAGAAACTCGGCGCGCTGTTCGTCGGTCAGGACGGGGGATGTGATGAGGTTGGCGTGAACTTGGGCACCGCCGGCCGTGGCAAGCAAAGCGGCACCGATCACCGGCGCGAAGCCGGAGCTGAAAAGCTTGGTCATGTACTATCTGTTTTTGTGCGGCGTCCCCGTTCGATCGCGACCATGCTCGTCCATGGCCATCGCTGCGATGCGTCGGTTTTTCCGTCTCGCCCTCGCTCGACACCGACCCTCCACGGTGGTGCGAGCCCTCGCTCTCTCTCGTTACAGGTTCTATTTAGTTCCCATTACGCAGAAAAAAACCCTCATGTCGTTAAACCGTTTTCGCCGCGCGACGAAAACTGCAACCCCTTGAAATCATTGAATTTCTTGTCGTGAGAGGCCCGATTTTGCTGTCTCTTAGATGAACCAGATCGGGACAAAAACGGTTCGTCGGCGAAGAACCCTCGCTTCGCCGACGCGCCGAACACGACGATATCAGTCGCCGATCTTCTTCGCGGCCTTCTTTCGCTCGTGCGGATCCAGATGGCGCTTCCTGATTCGGACCACGTCGGGTGTGACCTCGACCAGTTCGTCGTCCTGGATATAGGCGATCGACTGTTCGAGCGTCATGCGCTTGGGCGGGGTCAGACGAATGCCCTCGTCCTTGCCGGTCGAGCGGAAGTTCGTCAGCTGCTTGGATTTCTGCGCATTGACCTCGAGATCCTGCGGCTTGGCATTCTCGCCGATCACCATGCCCTGATAGAGCTTGTCGCCGGGATTGATGAACAGGATGCCGCGATCCTCCAGCGCGTTGAGCGCGTAGGCAACCGCTTCGCCCTGATCCATCGAGATCATGACGCCGTTCTGGCGACCCTGGATCTTGCCCTTGTGCGGCCCGTACTTCTCGAAGATTCGGTTCATGATACCCGTGCCGCGCGTGTCGGACAGGAACTCGCCGTGATAGCCGATGAGGCCGCGGCTGGGCGCCGAGAAGGTCAGGCGGGTCTTGCCCCCGCCCGAGGGACGCATGTCGGTCATCTCGGCCTTGCGCAACGCCATCTTGTCGATGACCGTGCCCGAATAATCGTCGTCCACATCGACGACGACGGTCTCGTAGGGCTCTTCCTTGCCGTCCGGTCCGTCGCGGAACAGCACGCGCGGGCGGCTGATCGACAGTTCGAAGCCCTCGCGGCGCATATTCTCGATGAGGACGCCGAGTTGCAGTTCACCGCGGCCCGCGACCTCGAAGGCGTCCTTGTCGGCGCTCTCGGTGATGCGGATGGCGACATTGGTTTCGGCCTCGCGCTCGAGGCGGTCGCGGATGACGCGGCTCTGCACCTTGTCGCCGTCCTGCCCCGCATAGGGACTGTCGTTGACCGCAAAGGTCATGCTCAAGGTCGGCGGATCGATTTCGCGCGCTTCGAGCGGCTCGGTCATCTGCGGCGTGCCGATCGTGTTCGACACGGTCGCATCGACGAGGCCGGCGATCGCGATGATGTCGCCCGCCTTAGCGCTTTCGACCGGAACGCGTTCCAGGCCGTCGAAGCTGAAGAGCTTGGTGCAACGACCGCTCTCGACCTTCTTGCCGTTGACGTCCATCGCGAGGATGGGGTCGCCCACGTTGAGCGTGCCCTGCTCGACGCGGCCGGTGAGAATACGCCCGAGGAAGTTGTCGCGGTCGAGCAGGGTCGCGAGCATCTTGAACTCGGCATCGGGATCGAGGCCCGGTGCCGGCACATGCTCGACGATCTTTTCGAACAGTGGCGTGAGGTCGCCCTCGCGCACGTCGTCGGTAAGGCCGGCATAGCCCGAACGGCCCGACGCGTAGAGCACGGGAAAATCGAGCTGCTCGTCAGATGCGTCGAGGTTCAGGAAAAGTTCGAATACTTCGTCGAGGACTTCGGCGGCGCGCGCGTCGGGACGATCGATCTTGTTGACGACCACGATGGGCTTCAGCCCCAGACCCAGCGCCTTGCCGGTGACGAACTTGGTCTGCGGCATCGGGCCTTCGGCCGCGTCGACCAGCAGGATGACGCCGTCGACCATCGACAGGATGCGCTCCACCTCGGCGCCGAAGTCGGCGTGGCCGGGCGTGTCGACGATGTTGATGCGCGTGTCGTTCCACTCGACGCTGGTGCACTTCGCGAGAATCGTGATCCCGCGCTCCTTCTCGAGCTCGTTCGAATCCATCGCGCGTTCCTCGACGCGCTGGTTCTCGCGGAAGGTGCCCGACTGGCGGAAAAGCTGGTCGACCAGCGTGGTCTTGCCATGGTCGACGTGCGCGATAATGGCCACGTTGCGTAGCTGCATGATTTTTCTACTCGAATAAGGGGTTTCGGCGGCCCCTTAGACGATGCGGCACGGATTGCCTAGTGCTGCATTGCACAAGGCTAGGGGCGAAAACTTCAGATCCGCTTGGACTTTAAGGGCCACATACGGCCCGATCCGATCTTGGTCGGACCAAACTGGTGGTACAGCGCCGCGAGCACATGGAGGACGAGCAGCCCGATAAGCAGCTTGACCAGAAGTTCGTGTACGGACCCGATGTCCCCGACCAGAGAAGCGCCGGGAAGGGCGGGGAATTGCAGACCGAATTTGAGGTCGATCATGCCGCCATCCGCCCGCGCCGAAACGGCGGCGATGCCAGTGTACGGCAAGACGATCATCAGCACGTAGAGCGCGACGTGGCTAACGTTGGCGGCGGCCTTTTCCCAGCCGGGCATCTTCCTGGGGAGTGCGGGCGGGGGAACGACGAGCCGGTGCAGAAGGCGCGCGACGGCGAGCAGCAGGATCGTGACGCCGACGAGCTTGTGCCAGTCGAACATGGCATCGCGCGCGGGCCCGCGATCCATGTCGTGGAACTGGAAGCCCGACCAGATCTGGATGAGAACGAGGATCGCGCTGATCCAGTGAAACCAAACCGAAACGGTCGTATACCGGGATTTCTTCGCGTCGCGCACGGGCAGGCCCCCCTTGTTGAAGAGGCGAGCGTAGCGAAGCGATCCAGCTTGCGCCACTGGATTGCTTCGCCCCACTCGTTTCGATCGATCGTCAGCCCTTGGCGGTGAATTTCTCGCCCGCCGCGGCCTTGTCCAGAAGCAGCTTCGAGAAGCTGAAGGTCTCGCCCATCCGCTCCTCCTGGCTCTTGAGCCCGTCGACGATTTTCTGGAGCCCTTCCTGATCGGCCCAGTACATCGGGCCGCCGCGATAGACCGGCCAGCCGTAGCCGTAGATCCACACGACGTCGATGTCGCTGGCGCGCTGGGCCTTGCCTTCCTCGAGGATCTTGGCGCCCTCGTTGACCATCGAATAGATGGTGCGCTGGACGATCTCCTCGTCGGAAATCTCGCGCGTCTCGGTGATCCCCTTCTTCGCGCGGAAATCCTCGATGATACCTGCGGTCACGTCGGAAGGGCTCGGGCGGCGCTTGTCGTCATAATCGTAGAAGCCCGCGCCCTTCTTCTGGCCCCAGCGCTCCTTGGCGCACAGCGCGTCGCGGATATTGTCGATCCGCTCGGGGTCGCGGTGCCAGCCGATGTCGACGCCCGCGAGGTCGGCCATCTGGAAGGGGCCCATCGGCATGCCGAACTCGACATGGACCTTGTCGACCTGCGCCGGGGTGGCGCCTTCCAGAAGCAGCTTTTCCGCTTCCAGCTGGCGCGGGATGAGCATGCGGTTGCCGATGAAGCCGTAGCAGACGCCCGCGATGACCGCGACTTTCTTGATCTTCTTGGCGAGCGCCATCGCGGTGACGAGCACGTCGTCGGCGGTCTTGTCGCCTCGGACGACTTCCAGCAACTTCATGATGTTGGCGGGCGAGAAGAAGTGCAGCCCGACGACATCCTCGGGGCGGCTGGTGGCCGCTGCGATCTCGTTCACGTCGAGATAGGAGGTGTTGGACGCGAGGATCGCGCCCGGCTTGGCGATGCCGTCGAGGCGCGCGAAGATTTCCTTCTTCACGTCCATATTTTCATAGACGGCCTCGATGATGAGGTCGCACTTCGACAGTTCCTCGAAGTCGAGCGTGGGGTTCAACGCGCCCATCGCGGCTTCGACCTGCTCGGCGGTCATTTTGCCCTTCGACGCGGTCGCCTCGTAATTCTTGCGCATGATGCCGGTGCCGCGGTCGAGTGCGTCCTGGTTCATCTCGACGATGGTCACGGGGATGCCCGCCGACAGGAAGTTCATCGAGATGCCGCCACCCATCGTGCCCGCGCCGATGACGCCGACGCGCTCGATCTTGCGGGGCTCGACGCTGTCGTCGACGCCCTCGATCTTGGAGGCCTTGCGCTCGGCGAAGAAGAAATATTGCCGCGCCCGCGCCTGCGGGCCCGCCATCAGCTCCATGAACTTCTGCCGCTCGAACATGATGCCCTCGGCGAACGGCTTGGTTGTCGCGGCCTGGATGGTCTCGAGGTTGGCCTGCGGGGCGACGTCGCCGCGAAACAGCTTGGCGTTCGACTTCTTGAAGTCGTCGAACAGCGAAGCGTCGACATTCTCGACGCGGTCCTGCCGCTCGCTCGAGCGCGGCAACGGACGCGTGTCCTTGACCTCGTGCGCATAGGCAACGGCATGTTCGAGAAGGTCGCCCTCGATGATCTTGTCGACGAGCCCCGCATCGGCAGCCTGATGGGCGCTGATCGGCTTGCCCGTCACCGCCATCTGCAGCGCCAGCTCCGGCCCCGCGACGCGCGGTGCGCGCTGGGTGCCGCCCGCGCCGGGGAGCAGGCCGAGATTGACCTCGGGGAAGCCCAGTTTGGCCGTGGGCAGCGCAACGCGGTAGTGACAGCCCAAGGCGATTTCGCACCCGCCGCCCAGTGCCGTGCCGTGGATGGCTGCGACGACGGGTTTGTCGCTCGCCTCGATCTTGTCGACGACGTCGGGCAGCCACGGCATGACCGGCGGCTTGCCGAATTCCGAAATGTCGGCGCCCGCGAAGAAGGTGCGGCCCTTGCAGGCGATCACGATCGCCTTGACGCTGTCGTCGGCATTGGCCGCCTCGATCTCGCGAACGAGGCCCTGGCGCACAGGCGCGCTGATCGCGTTCACCGGTGGGTTGTCGGACCAGATGATGCGGACGTCGCTATGGTTTTCGGTGGTGATCGGATCGTCGCTCATGTTCGAAATTTCTCCTGAAGTTCAGCTGGCGGTGCGGCCATAGACCTGCCGCGTGTAAGGGTGGGATGAGGTGAGGCCACCGTCGACCACCAACGCATGGCCGTTGACGTAGGATGCCTCGTCGGACGCGAGGAACAGTGCGGCGGCGGCGATCTCTTCGGGCTCGCCGCCCCGCTGCAGCGGATTGAGCTGGCCGATGTGCCGTTCGACGCCCTTCTCGCGGACGTAGTCGTAGATCGGCTTGGTCATGCCCGTTTCGATCAGTCCCGGGCAGATTGCGTTGACCCGCACGCCCGAACCGGTGAGCTGCTGCGCGCCGATGCGGACGAGGTTGATGACCCCCGCCTTGGACGCGGTATAGGCCGGGCCGCCCGCGCCGGAGCGTAGCCCCGCCACGCTCGCGGTTGCGATGATCGAGCCGCCGCCCGCCTTCTTGATCTCGGGCGCGGCATATTTGATCGCCATGGCGGGGCCGATCAGGTTGACGCGCAAGATCTCCGCCCAGATTTTTTCATCCTGATCGAAGATGCCGTCGAAGCCGCCCGACACACCCGCATTGGCGAACATGATATCGAGGCGTCCGTGGCGCTCGACCGTCTCCTGCACCAGCCGTTTGACCCCGTCCTCGCTCCCTGCGTCGACCTCGACATCGGCATTCTTGAGATCGGCGCCGACAACCGTCGCGCCCTCGCCGCGGAACAGTTCGACGGTCGCGCGCCCGATGCCCGAGCCCGCGCCGGTAACGATGGCGACCTTGCCTTCGAGCCGACCTTCTGCGCTGCCGCTCAAAGCCCCGCCCCAATCGTCGAGCCGCCATCGACGACGATGCTCTGGCCGGTCATGTAGCTGGACGCGGGCGAGGCGAGGAACACCGCGGCGCCCGCAATCTCCTCGGGCTCCCCGATGCGCTGCAAGGGCATATGGCGGGTGATCTTCTTGAGGAGGTCTGGGTTTTCCCACAGCGCCTTGGCGAAGTCGGTGCGGATGAGGCCGGGCGCGATGCAATTGACGCGGACCTTCTTCGGCCCGAATTCGGCCGCGAGGTTGCGCGCCAGCTGGAAGTCGGCGGCCTTGGAGACGTTGTAGGCGCCGATGGTCGTGCTCGCGGTCATCCCGCCGATCGAGGAGACGATCACGATCGAACCGTCCTCTCGCTCGAGCATTCCGGGCGCGACCATCTGGATGAGCCAGTGATTGGAGATGACGTTGTTCTGGAGGATCTTCTCGAACTGCTCGTCGGTGATGCCGCCCATCGGTCCGAAATAGGGGTTCGACGCGGCGTTGCAGACGAGAATGTCCACCTGCCCGAATTCGTCTTCCGCCTGCTTGACCAGTGACTGGAGTGCGGCCTTGTCCGAAATGTTCGCTGCGACCGCGATGGCGCTGCCGCCTGGGGCGTCATTGATGCCTTGCGCGACGTCCTCGCAGGCTTCCTGCGTGCGGCTGGAGATGACGACGTTGGCACCGCGCTGCGCCAACGCTTCGGCGATCGCCTTGCCGATGCCGCGGCTGGAGCCGGTGACGATGGCGGTCTTGCCGGAAAGGTCGAAGGGATCGGTCATCGGCTGATCTCCGCATGTTTGGCATATTCGAGTCGCGCGATCGAACGGGCGTGGACTTCGTCCGGACCATCGGCCAGCCGCAGTGTCCGGATGCCTGCCCACATGTGCGCGAGCGGCGTATCCTGACTGACGCCCGCGCCGCCGAACGCCTGGATGGCATCGTCGATGACCTTCAAGGCCATCTGCGGCGCCTTGACCTTGATCATCGCGATCTCGGCCTTGGCTTCCTTGTTGCCCACGCGGTCCATCATGTCGGCCGCCTTGAGGCATAGGAGCCGCGTGCAGTCGATCTCGATCCGCGCCTCGGCGACGCGCTGCTCCCAGATGCTGTGTTCGGCGATGCGCTTGCCGAAGGCGACGCGGCTGTTGAGGCGTTTGACCATCAGTTCGAGCGCTTCCTCGGCGGCGCCGATGGTGCGCATGCAATGGTGGATCCGGCCCGGCCCGAGGCGCCCCTGCGCGATCTCGAAGCCCCTTCCCTCGCCGAGCAACAGACTGTCGGCGGGGACGCGAACCTTGTCGAGCACGATCTCCATGTGACCATGGGGCGCATCGTCGTAGCCGTAGACGTGGAGCGGTCGCTTCACCTCGACCCCGTCCGCATCGAGCGGCATCAGAATCATCGACTGCTGCTTGTAGCGATGTTCCTCGGGATCGGTCTTGCCCATGACGATGGCGAGCTTGGCGCGCGGGTCGCCAGCCCCCGACGACCACCATTTGCGCCCGTCGATGATGTAGTCGTCACCGTCGCGGGTGATCGAGCATTCGATGTTGGTCGCGTCCGACGATGCGACGCCGGGCTCGGTCATGAGGAAGGCGGAGCGGATCTCGCCCTTCATCAGCGGATCGAGCCAGCGATCCTTTTGCGCGCGAGTGCCGTAGCGGTGCAGCACTTCCATGTTGCCGGTGTCCGGGGCCGAGCAGTTGAAGACCTCGCTCGACCAGAGAATTCGCCCCATTTCCTCTGCACAGAGCGCATATTCGAGGTTGGTGAGCTGCTCGCCCTCGAAGGCGAAGCTTTCATCGACATGGGTCAAGGCGCCGCCAGGCCGCATGAACAGGTTCCACAGCCCCGCCTCGCGTGCATTGGGCTTCAGTTCCTCGATCACCGCCACCGGCTGCCATCGATCGCCCTCGGCGATCTGCGCATGATAGTCGGTAACGCGCGGGCGGACATGTTCGTCGATGAAGTCGCGGACACGGTTCCTGAAATGCGCCTGACGCTCGGTGAGGTCGAAATCCATCGGCATTGCTCTCCTGCGGCCGTCCAGATCGGTAGCTTCGTGCAACTGGCTAGAACGCAGGCTCCGGAAGCACAAGGCCGTCGAGAAGGGAACGGCTGACGTGGGCATTGGTTGTCCAGCGCATGAAAATCGCCTTCGTCGCCGCCGCGCTGTGCGCGCTCGCCGCCTGCTCCAACCCTCAGCAGGAGGGCCAGACCCAGGATCGTCCCGACCCCGACGCGCCCACTGCCGAGAAACCGGATCTTACGAGCGAGGTAGTCGGCGAGTTGATCGACGACACCGTTCCCGCGACGCCGCCCGAATTGACGACTCCGGCTGCAGCGGTCGCGGTTCTCGAGGCCTATTGCGCGGCGGTCGCCAACGGCGACGACACCCAGGCCGCGCGTTACTGGACCGACGGCGACGTCGATGAGGACCATCTCGATCGCTATGACGCCTACGACTGCGACTTCGACGATCCGCTCGACCGCAGCGGTGCGGCGGGCTCCACCTATCTGACCGTCCCCGCCCGGATCACGGGCACCTTGGCGACGGGCGGTGGCTTTCTGCTCGAGGGCGAATTCGTGATGCGGCGCTCGAACGATGTCCCCGGATCGACCGAGGAGGAGCGCCACTGGCGCATTTATCGCACCAAACTCGAGGAGCGCCGTCCCTAGGGAAAGCCCGTTTCTCTTCGAAACCGTTGACGTGGCGGCGCGCCGCCGCATGATGGCGCGGTGTAGGAGAGAATGATGGTCGACCTTGAACAGTTCGCCGCGGACACCCGCCGCTGGCTCGAAGAGCATGTCCCGCAATCGATGCGCAGCCCCGCGACGGGGGAAAAGGACCTCGTGTGGGGCGGACGCAACGCCGAGATGAGCGATGACCAGCGCGCCTGGCTCGACAAGGCGGGGGAGCGCGGCTGGACCGTACCCGATTGGCCGAAGGAATATGGCGGGGGCGGGCTTAGCCCCGAGGAAACCAAGATCCTCAAGGCCGAGATGAAGAAGATGGGGGTGCGCACGCCCTTGACCAGCTTCGGTATCTCGATGCTCGGGCCCGCACTGCTCGAGTTCGGCACCGAAGAGCAGAAGAAAAAATATCTTCCCCCCATCGCGCGTGGCGAGATCCGCTGGTGCCAGGGCTATTCGGAGCCGGGCGCGGGAAGCGACCTTGCCGGACTGCGCACGTCCGCCGAGGACAAGGGCGATCATTATCTCGTCAACGGCCAGAAGGTCTGGACCAGCTACGCCGACCAGGCCGACTGGATCTTCTGCCTCGTACGTACATCGAAGGAATCGAAGCACGGGGGCATCAGCTTCCTTCTGTTCGACATGGAGTCGGAGGGCGTTTCGACCAAACCGATCAAGCTCATCAGCGGCTATTCGCCCTTCTGCGAGACCTTCTTCGACGACGTGAAAGTCCCCAAGGACCAGCTCGTCCACAAGGAGAACGAGGGCTGGACGGTCGCCAAATATCTGCTCGGCCACGAGCGCGAGATGATCAGCGGCATGGGGCTCGGCGGTGCAGCGGGCAGCTCGCTGCTGTCGGAAGCCATTTCCGACGCCGATCCCATCCTCGCCGCCGACCTCGCGCGGTTCGATGTCGACGCGCTCGCCTACCAGGCGATGAGCGAGGCGTTCATCGACAAGCTGAAGGCGGGCGAAGCCCATCCCGCCGAGCCCAGCATGATGAAATATGCGGGCACCGAACTGAACAAGCGCCGCCACGAACTGGTGATGCAGGGCGGCGGCTCGGACGCGCTCGAGTGGGAGAGTGAGCGCTCGAGCGAAGGCAAGAAGCCGCGCGAGTGGCTGCGCACCAAGGGCAATTCGATCGAAGGCGGGACGAGCGAGATCCAGCTCGGCATCGTCGCCAAACACATCCTCGGCCTTCCGGGAGCCTGACATGCTGAAACTCAACGACGACCAGATCATGCTGCAAGATACCGTCCGGCCCTTCATGGCCGACGAGGGCGCGATCGCACAGCAACTGCGCCACTGGCGCGACAAGGGCTGCAAGGACGGGTTCGGCCACGGGCTGTGGAAACAGTTCGCCGAACTGGGGCTGACCGGTATCCTCATTCCCGAGGAAGCGGGAGGCAGCGGGCTCGGGCAGGTCGAGGCCAATGTCGTGCTCGAGGAAATCGGGCGCAATCTCACCCCCTCCCCCTTCCTCACCACCGCCGTCGCAGCCGTCCGCGCGCTCGAAGGCACCGCACACGCCGACGCGCATTTCCCGGGCATCGTCGCGGGTGATACGATCGCCGCGCTGGCGATCGACGAGGGCCCGCACCACGACCCCGCCGCCATCGCGATGAAAGCCGAACGCTCCGGCAACGGTTTCCGCCTGTCGGGCGCCAAGCAGTTCGTCGTTCATGGCGCGAGCGCCGACCTCCTGCTCGTCGCGGCGCGCAGCGGCGGCAGCGCGGGCGAGGAAGAGGGCATCACGCTCTTCGCAGTGAAGCCCGACGCCAAAGGGCTCGACATCGAGAATGTCGCGCTTGCCGATCATTCGAAGGCCGCGCGGCTGACGCTCGATCATGTCGAGGTCGATGCCGATGCGGTCGTCGGCGAGGTGGACGGCGGCCATGCCGTGATCGAGCGCGCGCTGTCGGCGGGCCGCGCGGGCGCCGCGTCGGAGCTGACCGGGGTGGCGGCAGGCGCCTTCGCGATGACCAACGACTATCTCAAGCAGCGCAAGCAATTCGGCCAGGAAATCGGTCGCTTCCAGGCGTTGCAGCATCGCGCCGCGCACCTGTGGGGCGAGATCGAGATCGCGCGTGCCGCCGCACTGAAGGCTGCGCAACTGATGGACGCGGGCAAGCCGAACGCCGCCTTGTTCGTATCGGTCGCCAAAGCCAAGGCCGGCAGCGTCAGCCGCCTCGCGGTTCAGGAGGCGATCCAGATGCACGGTGGCATCGGCATGACCGACGAGCATGACGTCGGCTTCTACATGAAGCGCCAGGCAGTGGTGGACGAGCTGTTCGGAAGCCCGAACTTCCATGCGCTCAAGGTCGCCGCTCGCTAGCGTTCCAGCAGGAACGTCATCCGCGCGTTGGCGATCGGGACGTCGCGTGCATCCTGCCAGGCGACCGCGTCGACATTCGCGATTCGGCGTCCGAGACGCTCGATCCGTGCGGTGGCCATCGTGTCCTTCGGACGTCCGCCGCGAAGGAAGTCGGTGGTGACGGTGACCGGCTTCATCGCGGCGCTGGCGGCCGCTCCGTCGCGATCCAGCTCGCGCCGAAGCGTCCCGAACGCCGCGAATTCGAGCAGCGCCGCGATCGCCCCGCCGTGCAGGAAGCCAGGCCGCCCGGTGACATCGTCGTGGAAGGGCATGGTAAAGGTCAGCCGCCCGTCGATCTCGGCGGCCGACAGGCGCAGCAGGCGGGCATAGGGAGGAAGTTCGACCATCGCAGCCGCCTCGCTAGCAGCGCGCGATGCGAAGGTCAGCCCTTGGTTTTGTAACCGGCAAGGATGCCGAGAATAAAGGCGGTGAACAGGGCAAACTGGATGTGCCCGTCGGGATCGGACCAGCCGAAATACATGTCCCCCCAGCCGAACAGCGCGACGAACAACATGGATGAAAGGGCAACCAGCATTTTTCGCCTCCCGGACGCACATGATCCCGTCGCCCGGGCCCTTCCCTGCCCGGCGACGCGCTCCTTAGACCAAAACAAGGTTAGCAAAGGGTAAAGCTTGCTCCCGTTCCGGCGTTGCGATAGCGGCGTGTCGCATTCACTTATGCGCGGGGAAGGCGGACTATGAAGGCACGGGTCACCATCACCTTGAAAGAAGGCGTTCTCGATCCGCAGGGTCGTGCGGTGCATCATGCCCTGGGGAGCCTCGGGTTCGACGGCGTCGAGGACGTCCGCATCGGAAAGGTCGTCATGCTCGACCTCGCCGACGGCACCGGTGAGGACGAGATCGCCAAGATGTGTGATCAGTTGCTCGCCAATACCGTCATCGAGAATTATTCGATCGAGATCCTGTGAAGACCGCGCTCGTCATTTTCCCCGGGTCCAACTGCGACCGCGATCTGGAAGTCGCCTTCGAGCAGGCGACCGGAACCGCGCCTGTTCGGGTCTGGCATCAGGAGAGCGAACTCCCCGACGGCATCGACCTCATCGGGCTTCCCGGCGGTTTCTCCTATGGCGACTATCTGCGCTCGGGCGCGATGGCGGCGCGCTCGCCGATCATGCGCGCGGTCGCCAATGCGGCAGGTCGGGGCGTGCCCACCATCGGTATCTGCAACGGCTTCCAGCTCTTGACCGAAGCAGGATTGTTGCCCGGCGCGCTGATGCGCAATGCCGGTCTGCATTTCATCTGCCGCACGGCCGCCCTCACGGTAGCCAACGCCCGAACCCCCTTCACGCGCGGTTATACGTCGGGTGAGACCATTCATATCCCCGTGGCGCATCATGACGGCAACTACCAGGCCGACGCGAAGACGCTCGACAGGATCGAGGGCGAGGGGCAGGTCGCCTTCCGCTATGTCGAGAACCTCAACGGTTCGGCGCGCTCGATCGCGGGCATCGTCAACGAGACCGGCAACGTTCTCGGCATGATGCCCCATCCCGAACGCGCCTTCGAAGCCGCGCACGGAAACACGGACGGCCGAAGATTGTTCGAAAGCCTGCTCGAAACCGTCGCCTGACTGGTTTACGAGCGATGGCGATGCGTCCGTAGCTCAGTTGGATAGAGCGCGGGACTTCTAATCCTGAGGTCGAAGGTTCGAATCCTTCCGGGCGCACCATTTTTCAAAAATCTCGTATCTGAGCCGTTTTCCCGTCAGTTGCGATCTTCGCGGAAATCAGGGCGGTAACGTCTGGCCCATGGTCGTGGGACTTACGCCTCTTCTCGGCGAGAACTGGCGAAGCTTCGAGGTCGATGCTGACGGGAAGACCACTTCCGCTGGCTACCTTGAAAACGGTGCAGCGATTGCCGGAGAAGGCGATTACCAGGGGCAGACGATCGTGCGAATGGACGATTGGCGGTCTCTTCCCCGGCTAGCGACAGTGCCAGTAGCCGTGTTGATCGATGACGCGGTCGGCAGTTCCGGAGAAGGGGTTGCCGTAGCCTTCAGGGGCCGGCCGAAAGCGCGCTTCTTCGGAGAGAAGACCTATGGAGTAGCGAGCTCCAACGAAGGCTTCATCGTCGCCGATCGGATCAACGTCGTGGTGACGACGGCAATGATGGCTGATCGCGACGGCCGCATCTACCCCGACGGCATTGTGCCGGACACATTGGTTTCGGCGGGACCGGGCTCGTCGGTCGATCCCGACGATGCCGTGGTGGAATCCGCAAAAATATGGCTGGCGAGGCAATCTGAGTGTTCCTCCGTCCAGATCGGGTCGGCCCATTAAGAAACGGCCCCCTTCATCCCCTCCTAGTCCTTGGCTCAAGATCGGGGTTCGAGTTCGATCCTGAAGCGAATTTCTTCCCGGCTGCCAAACGCCGCATCGACCACGAACTTCTCGATCAGTGTACCCCCATTAGCCACGATGACCCGGCGAGAGGCCAAATTTTCGGGTCGGGTCGTGATGTCGACGTATGGCAATCCTCGGTGGCGCGCCTCGTCGAGCATATACGCCAGGGCGGCGGTGGCATGGCCCTTACGCCTTTTCCATGGGACGACCGCATAGCCGATGTGTCCAAGACAGGATGGCGGCAAGGCACCTGTTTCGCGCTGCCAACGAAAGCCGATACTTCCGCAAAATTCACCGTCCCACATCCATCTGACCATGCTGGGGAGGCGAGGAACGAGAGTCCCGTCCGGCAGCCTTATGGGTTCACCGAGCCCTTCAGGGTCGTCGAGAGACGCGAGAAAGCCGTCTGCATCTTTCTCGATCCGGCTCAATTGCTCGTCCGCAGCTTCCTTGCCACGAACATTATCGGGCGACCATCCTCGCTCGAGCGCTTCCAAATATGATGGGAGGTATCTCAGTCCGGGCACGACTAGCTTCATGACGTTATTCCTTATGTCCACCCCGCTCCAGACACCGAATTACGATGGGGCGTCCGGACAGCTTCAGTTCATCAAAATCGGAACACATCGAAGCAAGACCGGGCATTAAGGCTGGCTCGGAATGGATGGGCTTCCTATGCATCGTTACCTGGCTTCGTTCAGCGTTTTGGCACTGGCTTCCTGCGCTGCGATCAAGCCGGCGCAGATGCATCTCCCTGCCGACTGGACCGCAATCTCGACCACCAGGTTCACCGGATTTAACGGTTGGAACACCGGCAAATTCGGGGCGAGTGATTATTACGGCACCTTTCAGCGTTCCGAGGGGCGACTGGCCTATTTCGATACCTTGGTTCAGCGATCGGGGAGCGCGCGATTTACGGTCGCCGGACCGGAAATTTCTTCGACGATCGAAGCGCGATGCCGGATGCGCGAGCGCGCTCTGGATCTTGGTCGCGGGATAGAAGTGACTACGAAGCCGATGGCCTTTCGCTGCGACTTCACTGCCGATGGTATCCCGATCTCCGCCCGGTTCGAATTGCAGGAGGCGATCGGCGCAGGCACCGCTGCCTACCGATACGAGCGCTTTGGAGAGATCGCGCTGGGCGGCGAGATCGTCCAAATTCGTTCTAATCACGATATCGAAGGCACTTCGATCGGCACGATCACTCCCATCGGATACATTTTCGAACAGAATTCTCGCGTCATTGGCGCGCTCAATCTCAATGGTAGCCGCGAACTCATCATACCGGAGGAGACTGACCCCGGCTTGGCGCGCACACTCACTGTCGCTGCGCTGGCGCTTTCGGTGTTCCAGGATCCGGCAAGTCGGACCTACGTCGAATGACTTCATCAAGATGCATCCTGCCAGCATCTAACCATTTCTCGCGAAACCACCGAAGGCAGCTGATTACTCACCGTTTGGCAAAGTCCTCCGTTTGCCGCTGACACCGCGGATCGAGAGCACCTCACTGCTTCCGGCGAAGCTTCGACGGCGAAACTCCAAAAGTCTTACGAAAGGCGCGGCTGAATTGGGTGGCGCCATTGAACCCGTATCGAAACCCCGCCTCCGTGCAGGTCGCATGACCTGATGCGATCGTTTCGCCAGCACGTTCGAGTCGAAGCCGTCGATGATAGGTCGCCGGGGGCGAACCGAATTGGTCGGCGAACAGGCGCGTGAGCTGAAAACGCGACATTCGCGCGACCTTCGCCAATTCAACGAGGTCGACGGGGCGGTCGTCGATATCGTGTAAATACGTGCGAGCGAGCGTCAAACGGCGGAAAATTTCATAGCGAGTCGAGCCCTTCACCGCTTCGATGGACTGAATGCTGCGAAGGGCATCCGCCATCAATTTGCCGACATTACCGTCGACCGCCTTGACCATCGCTGCGACTTCCAGCCTCCCGCGCCAAGGCCTTGAGAATAAATTTCGGTGCATGCTCTCGAGCATGCGACCGAGATCAGAGCCGTGAGCCGGAAAAAGCAGCGGCTCTTCCAGTGGTTGAGCTGAAGAAGGAAGAGAACGCGTTTCCGGGAGATAGACACACAGGCCATGAGCGGTTTCCCGCTGGCTCGAACGGCCAGCCTCGCCCTCGGTCATTTCCGGCACGAAAAGAAAATTTCCGGCTTCCACGACATATGGCCGCCCGCCCAGATGATAATATTCCGTGCCTTCGGCAACATATTTGATGGCAATCGAACCACGACCAGGACTGACTGATTGCCCGCCCGAAATCTGCGACAGAATGACCGCCCCCGATGATATGGGCGCAATTCGAAGGTCTGCCCCTAAGCGTCCATAGAGGTGCACGAAAGACGGTTCGGAAAGCGCATTACAATGCGTGTGAACGGCAGTTTGCATTGCATCGAGATACATTATCTCGCGGACGGCGCGCCGTCGTATCGACGAACGACTGACGAGGGCCATGAGCCAAATGGTCTTCGAATTTTCGCAACCGCGGTCAATTCGAAGAGGGGGGCGCCTGTTATCAAATCGAAATGATCACAGAGTCTTTCAGCCTCCTACCGAGAGCGTTCGGCCGCCTTCTCACCTTCGTAAGCGTCGCGATCGCACTGACCTGCTGCGCCGCGGTTCCTCATGACACCCATCCTGTAGCCTCTATTTCGGACGACCGAGTCGTGATTGCGGGCCCGGATGTGCTTCCGATGACGCAGCAAGGATATCTTACCCGTCAAACCGTCGTGGTCACGGGCAATCGCATCCGGGAAGTGCGTCCGTTTAGAACGAGCGACCTCACGATCAGAGGAAACGTAATCGACGCCCGTGGACAAGTTCTGATGCCGGGTCTCGTCGATATGCACGTGCATTTTGCGCCCTTCGTCGGCGAGGCCGGCGACCCCGCACAGCGCGCTGCCGCAGTGATGCTCGCTCATGGAGTGACCACGGCTCGCAGTATGGCGGGTGCGCCCGAACATCTTCTTCTTCGCGAGCGTATCACGTCGGGCGCGCTCCCCGGTCCGCGTATCTATGCGGGATCCATCGCCCTGTCCGACAAGAACCTGTCGTCGCAGGACGACGCGCGAAAGATGGTGAGCGAAATCGAAACGTCCGGCTACGACTTCATCAAGTCGCACTTCATCTCGGGTGCAGCGCTCTGGGAGGCAGTGAAGGATGATGCGGACGATCACGGTCTGGCCACTGCAGGCCACGTCGCCAATGCCGTGGGGCTCGAACGCGCGATGCGCAGAAAGCAGCAGATCGAGCATCTGGATGGGTTTATCCAAGCGCTCCTGCCGCCTGGTGCCCCGGAACGGGAGATCGAATTCGGACAGATTCCGCCGCCCCCGATTCTTGCCGCTATCGATCGAGACCGGATGTCCGATGCGGCAATCTTCGATTTGGCCGCGCGCGAGAATTCCTATCAGGTTCCGACCCTCTCCCTGTTCGAAAAGCTGCTCGATCGTGCTCTCGGTTCGGACGACCTAAAAAAGCTGCCCGAAATGGCGTTCGTGGGTGATGATGCGATCGGGCAATGGGAACAGCAGCGCGCCCAACTGCAATCGCAAGTTCCCGCCAATCACGCCGCCGACCTGCTCACCTTGCGCCGGGAAATCGTGCGCCAACTCGACGCGCGCGGCGTTCCTATCATGGCTGGCTCGGATACCGCCCAGGCGTTTCATGTCTGGGGCCCTGCGTTGCATGCGGAAATCCGCGCGCTAGCCGGGATCATCGGAGCCGAAAGAGCCTTAGGCGCGGCGACAAGTGTCCCGGCTGCCTATTTCCGTTCGCTCCCCAATCAAGGTTCGGCAACCGGACAAGCCGCTGATTTCGGAACGATAGAAGAAGGGATGCGCGCAGATCTGCTCCTGCTGTCGGCCAATCCCCTCGAGGATTTGCGAGCGCTGGCCCAGCCGATCGCGGTGATGGCAGACGGCCGTCTCTACACTCGTGCTGAACTCGATAGGATGCTTGCCGACGCATCGCGCATTGCGAAGCGTAGAGAATACCGGTCGGAGAAAAGCAGCTTCAGCATGATCGTGGCCCGGCACTTCGAGGCCGAAGAAGGAGGAGAACGCAACCTGAATGCCACCGGACACATGCAGGCACGCCAATTGGCAGAGGCGCTGGCCGGACGGGGCATCACTGCCATTTACGTGACCGATACAGCACGGGCGCGCCAGTCGGCAGCGCCGCTCGCCGCCTTGCGAGGATTGAGAATGCAAACTTACGATCCCGGTCGCCCCGATCTCCTGCTCGAGAAGATCATTCAGGAGGGCTCGTCTGCGCTGGTTATCGCTCATTCCAACACCGCTCCCCAAATTGCTGAAATGGCGGGGGTGCCGTCGGCAGACGCGGTAAGCTTGGCTCGATTTGGAACTGTTCTCGCAATTTCCGAAGATGGGTTCGAGGCGGTGCCGCTCTATGGCAGGATGGAAGCGAGCGACCCGAACTGAATGCTCAATCGACCACCGAAGGAGGCTCTTCCCGCGGTTCGGTCAAGCCTCCCGACTTCTTTGTACAATGATAGATTTTCATGAACTGGAGCGTTTGAAACATGAGAACTCCGTCCCACTCTCCGCGAATCAACAAGGCGATGAGGATCGCTATCTTCGTCGCAATAGCGGCGGCCGCTTACGTGATCATATTCTGATCGAACCTTTGCGGTCTCGCTGCAGATTTCGCCCATTCCAAATGTCGAGCGTGCCCACCATTTTCACCTCGGGTGCGCCATTTTCTTTGGGTCTTGGCGCAATGCTCGGACGCAGAAGCCCCTATTCGTCGCGCAAGCGCGACCGGGCGGTGGTTCGCCGCGACCGATCAGGCAACGCGATGCCGCCGAGACCCGTTCTTCTTTCGAACTGACATTTTTGGAAGGAGCGCCAAGTCCCATGGCCGACACGATCACCACCATCAATCCCGCCACCGAGGAAGAGATCGATACGTTCGAACTCGTCAGCAAAAAGGATGCCGCCGATGCGGTCCAGCGCTGCCACGAAGCCTTCGTCCTCTGGTCGCAACGGCCTGCCGAGGAGCGAGCGAAGATCATCGGCAAGATTGGCGAGACGCTCGCCGCCAACAAGGAAAAGCTTGCGCAGAAGATGACCGAAGAGGTCGGCAAGCTCATCGGCGATAGCCGCGATGAAGTCGACCTGTGCGCCGCCATCTGCAAATTCACGGCGGAAAACGGGCCGAAGGAACTGGCCGACGAGGAACGCTCGCTGTTTGCGGGTGACGGGAAGGGTGTCGTCGCCCACCGCCCGATCGGCGTGGTCTACGGCATCCAACCGTGGAATTTTCCCGCCTACCAGGTGGTCCGCTACTCGATAGCCAGTCTGATGGCGGGCAATGGCGTGCTTCTGAAGCATGCATCCAACTGCACCGGTTCGGGGATCATGCTGCGGCACCTCTATGAAGAGGCCGGCCTTCCCGAAGACCTCTTCACCGTGCTGGTCATCGACCATGACGTTTCCGACACCATTATCGAGAACGATCTCGTACGCGGCGTGACGCTCACCGGCAGCGACGCCAGCGGCAAGCATGTCGGCGAACTGGCAGGCAAGAAGCTGAAGAAGACCGTGCTCGAGCTTGGTTCGAACGATGCCTATCTCGTGCTCGAGGATGCCGACGTCGATCAGGCAGTGAAGCTGTCGGTCGAAGGTCGCCTCTACAACAATGCGCAGACCTGCATCAACGCCAAGCGCTTCATCGTGACGGAAAAGAATTACGACGAATTCGTCGAGAAGTTCGTCAAGGCATTCGAAGCCTGCAAGCTGGGCGACCCGCTCGACGAGGACACCGATCTTGGCCCGATGGCGCGCGAAGACCTCCGCGAAAAGCTCATCGAGCAGATGGAGGAGAGCATCGACAAGGGCGCGCGCTTACTGACGGGCGGCAAGAAGCTGGACCGGAAGGGCTGGTTCTTCGAGCCGACGATCCTCGACAAGGTCGCACCCGGCATGCCGGCCTATGACGAGGAATTTTTCGGTCCGGTGGCGAGCGTCATCAAGGCGGTCGACGATGAGGACGCGATCCGGATTGCCAATTCCTCCCGTTATGGCCTCGGCGGCGGTATCTTCTCCAAAAACGAGGAACGCGCCCGCCAGATCGCCATCGACCATTTCGATACGGGCATGGTGTTCATCAACGGTTTCGGTCTTGCTGATCCCAACATGCCCTTCGGTGGCGTGAAGGACTCGGGTTACGGCCGCGAACATGGTGGTTTCGGAATGAAGGAATTCACCAACGCCAAGGCCGTCTTCCTCAACAGCTAGGACGATTGCCTTCCCTCAAAATGCCTCGGCCGCGCCTTCCTCACGGAGGGTGCGGTCGAGCAGCATGTGGGGGGTCGCCAGGGCGAGGAATGCCGCCGCCATCAGCGCGATGCTCCACCAACCCAGCGATGTCCCGACGATGAGCACCGCCGCTCCCAGAATGGCTGCGGACCCGAAGGCCAGGAGTCGCACCCCGGCGCCCCAACCCGCTTCGGCCACGATGGCCGCCATGCGCGGATAGGCGTGCAGTGCGAAGAAGGCAGCCGAGATGGCGACCAGCGGCGGCAGAAGCGCGTAGCCTGCAATAGAGGCCGCAAGCGGAAACGCCGTCGCGGGCCTCGTCGCCAGCGCCCATAGGCTGAGAAGGATCGCGCCCGCCCCCGCGGCGGAAAGGAGCATCACCAGCGCAACCGCGCCTTCCCCGATGATCGCTTCGACCAGCGCCAGCGTTTCGGCGGGGCGCAGCAATGCACTCGCGCCCACGAGGGCGAGCGCTTCGGCGATGGCGGCTGGACGCGGCGTGCCACGATGCTCGTTCTCTCGCGCCACGTGCCAGACGGAAAGCGCGAAGAAAGCGGCCAGACCCGCAGCGGGGTCGAACAAGAGGACAGCGAACACCGCGACGGCGACGAGCAGGTAGATGGCGCTATAGCCTGCCCCCGGGAGCACCAGCCGCCCGGCTTCGCGGTCGAGACCACCGTGGAACACGCCGAGGCCGAACAGGATGGCCGCGATCCATCCGGGCGCGACGCCGAGCAGTACGAGCCCGCCACCCGCAACGGCACATAGCGCATAAACGAAGAGCGGCGAGACGAACCCGTCCCGCCGCTCGCCGCCCAGCAGGGCAGGTCTAGTCGCGTGCACCCTTCACCGGCGTCGGTACCGCGCCCATGGCCTCGATCGCGGGCGCATAGCCCTCGAGCGCGCTGCGGCGCAGGAGGAACCGCGAGAGAATGACGCCATAGATCAGCTTGGTGGAGATATCCGCGATACTGAAGAGCAGCTGGCGAATGATCACGATGTCGCCGTTCGTGCCGAGCTGCGGCAGGGCGTAGGCAATCGGATACAGGCCCCAGGTCGCGAGGAAATACCACCACAGCTTGTCGGGAAACGCCTTGAGCTCCGCAGGGGCTTCGGTGCGACCGCGCGAAATGGTGCCGCGGACCTCGACCAGCATCCAGACGAAGAAGACGGTCGAGATGATGCCCCAAAGATTGAGATGCGCCAGATTGTCGGTTTCGCCGAACTGCCCGATGAGGCCCGTCCAGATCATGAGGACGGCGGGGATGGCCATGCGGATCGCACGCTTGTGCACCTCGGGCCGTCCGAGTGCGAACGCCAGGGGCAACTGCGTCAGAAGCAGCGGCACGGTGATCGTCCAGTTCCCGTACCGGAAGGCGTTGGTGAAGGTCTGTCCTTCGGCAAGCGGCGTATAGAGCCCGCCCGCAAAAGTGTAGCTTTCCTGCCAGAGCGAGAATTCGCGCAGCAGGCTGAGGCCCGCCGATGCCATCACGAGGGCCGAGAGTAGCGGCACGAGGCGATAGCGCGGCGCAAGGTCGCGCATCGAATAGAGGAAGTAGAGGATGAAGGCGAAGTGCGCTCCGTAGCTCACCATCAGGATGAGCGAGCCCAGCGTATACTGCTGGTCGGTCAGCGCGACGAGGTTCTCGATATTGGTAACGACATTTTCCATTGGCCTGATCTCCAAAGCAAAGCCGCACCCGAAAACCGTTCACTTTCCGTGTACGAACGGGAAACAAAGAGGCCGTGAAGTCTTTGGTTCCCGATGCCGCAGCGACCTGAACCAAAAAACGTATCGCGACCGTTGGGGCTCTTTCTGCGGCTCTGGAACAGTTACTGGTTGCTGCCCGCGCTGATGATCGCGGGCGCGTTGCTTCTCTTCGCCCTGCTTCGATGGATCGACGGTGCTGGCGCGGCCGACTGGCTCGACATGCGGAATCTCGTGCTCACGAAGAGCGGGACGACGATGGCCGACGGCGCACAAGTCGCCGTCGGTGTCGCAAGCGCAATCGCCACGCTGTACGTCTCGATCACACTGCTCGTGCTGACGATCGCGGCGGGCAACCTCGGCGTTCGCCTCATCGACCGATGGATCGAGCGGCCCTTCATCCGCTTCACGCTGGCCTTCTTCCTCACGGTCCTCGCCTTCAGCCTCGTGTTCCTCCTGGCGGTCGACGAAACTGCCTCCGCCGAGGCGCTGCCGCACCTTCCTGCGCTGGTCCTCGCCGCCATGCTGTTGGTCGAAATCGTGTGGCTGGCGCTCGCCCTACAGGATCTGGGAAAGGCCGTCTTCGTCGACACCGCCATCGCGCGGATCCGTGACGACGTCATCGAACATCGCCCGCCCGACTTCGAGCGCGTTCTGCTCGAGGACTGGCCGCAGCCCCATGCGTTCGGGGCCCGCTGGCAAGGCTATATCGAGACGACCGACATCCACCTGCTCTCGAAGCTCGCGACGCGCTTCGACACCGAGTTCCGCCTCTTGCGGAGTGCGGGCGATCATGTCCTCCCAGGCGAGGCGCTGCTCCACGCACGCCGCCCCCTGTCGCAGGACGAAGAGGACGCGGTCGCCAAGGCTTTCGCCGTCCGCGCCACGCGCAGCGACCAGGAAGGCTTGTCCTACCGCATCCGCCTGCTGGTCGAAATCGCCGCCCGTGCTCTGTCGCCGGCCGTCAACGACTTCTACACCGCACGGGCCTGCTGCGATGCGCTCGCGGAGATCATGCTGCACCAGAAGGATCGGCTCGTCGAACCGGGGCAGATGCTGCGCGAAGTGGATCGCGTCGCCTGCCCGACGGCCAGTTTCGAACGACTTTTCGACGCCCCGCTCGCCGCGCTCCGGCAGGCCGCGGCCGCCTATCCCGCGATCGTCATCCGCATGATCGAACGGATGGGCGTTGCGGCGCGGCTCGGGGAGGACGCGCGCCTCACCACGCATCTTGCGCGATACGCCGCTGCCCTTCGCGATCATGGGGTGAAGCGCGCCGAGATGGAGGCCGACGCCGAGGACATGGCTCGCGCCTATCGCGAAGCGTTTGGACGCTAGACCAGCTTTCCCGGATTGAGAATCCCATCAGGGTCCAGCGCGCGCTTGATGCGCCGGAGCATCTCGGTTCGGATCGGATCGAGCCGTTCGAGTTCTCCGCGCTTCATCACGCCGATGCCATGCTCGGCGCTGATCGAACCGCCATGATCGGTGACGAGATCATGGACGCGTTTCTCGATCGCTGCCCCCTCGCCTGCGCGCCACCCGTCAGACGCACGATCCATCGCGCGCACGTGCAGATGGATGTTGCCATCGCCCAGATGGCCGTAGCCCGATACCGAAACGCCGGGAAAATCCCCTTCGATCATCGCCCGGGCGTCGTCGAGGAACGCCGGCAGCGCATCGACGGGAACGGAGATGTCGTGGCTGTTGGCCATGCCGTAGAAACGCTTCTCGGCGTCCGACAGCGAATGGCGGATGGCCCACATCGCATCGGCCTGCGCCTGCGAGCGCGCCACGACCGCATCGGTCGCAAGTCCCTCTTCGAGCGCGTCGGCGAGAATGGCCTCGATCGCCCCACGCAGCGCCCCATCCGAACTCTTGGCTTCGATGAGTACGTGGATCGCCTGAGGCTCGTCGAGCGGCGCCCGAAGACCGAACTCCGCCTCTGCGGCCGCTACCACGTCCTGCGGCATCATCTCGAACCCCTCGATGGCATCGGTTCGGGCGTCGCAGAAGCGCAGGAGTTCGAGCGCCTCGGCAGGATCGCGGACTCCGACCCATGCGGTGGCGGATGCCTTCGGCAGGTCGGTCAGCGCGAGGCGAACGGCGGTCACGATACCGAAGAGCCCCTCGCCTCCGATCATCAATCGGTCGAGGCGTGGGCCGCGATTGTCCTTCTTGAGCGGGTTCAGTGTGTCGAGCAGCGATCCGTCCGCCATGACCGCTTCCAGTCCGACGACCCGCTCGCCCATCGTTCCGTGACGCAGGACCTGCGTTCCGCCCGCATTGGTGCTGACAAGCCCGCCGATCGTCGCACTGCCCCGCGCGCCGAGGTCGATCGGCAGACGCAGGTCCTGTTCGGCCAGTTTATCATGCAGCGTCTCGAGAACCATGCCCGCCTCGACGACGATCTGCCGCGGGCCGACATCCAGCTCGCGGATCCTCGTCATCCGCCGCAGCGACAGGATGACCGCCTGGCCGCTGTCATCGGG
Source organism: Sphingomicrobium aquimarinum (assembly GCF_039655735.1). Classification (NCBI taxonomy): domain Bacteria; kingdom Pseudomonadati; phylum Pseudomonadota; class Alphaproteobacteria; order Sphingomonadales; family Sphingomicrobiaceae; genus Sphingomicrobium; species Sphingomicrobium aquimarinum. Next base: position 866,626 of record NZ_JBBYXH010000001.1, read on the forward strand.
CGTTGCGCCGCCGACCATCGAACTGTTTCCGCCCTGCGGGACGATGGGCACGCGGTGCGCGGCGCATGCCCGCACGATCGCCTGCACCTCTTCGGTGGACGAGGGCTGTAGAAGTGCCGCTGCCTTGCCGGTCCAACGCCCGCGCCAATCGGTCAGCCAGGGAGCGATCGCCTCAGGATCGGAAACGATCGCCCGCTCGGGGAGAATGGCCCGCAGTTCCTCGATCATTCGCACCGCATCGCTCATGCCGCTTTCCTACCCCTTCCCTCGCGTCGCGCAAAGCCGCATGGATAGGCACATGACCGACCGGCCACCTGTTTCGATGATCGTCGCCCGCGCCCGCAACGGCGTGATCGGCAAGGATGGCGACCTGCCATGGCACCTGCCCGCCGACCTCAAGCGTTTCAAGACGCTGACGATGGGCAGTTGCATGATCATGGGCCGCAAGACGTTCGACAGCTTGCCGGGCCGGCTCCCCGGGCGCACCCATATCGTATTGACCCGGACACCGAAGCGCTCCGACGATGCAGCGGTCACGATGGTCGCGTCGGTGGAGGAAGCCCTCGCTGCCGCTCGCGGTCGGGACATTTGGGTCATCGGCGGCGCCGAAATCTTCCGCCTTTTCATGCCGCAGGCATCCCGGATCGAGCTCACCGAGATCCATGCGGATATCGAGGGGGATACCACGATGGACGATCCCCGCGCCGCCGCCGGGTGGACGGTCGTCGAGCAAATTACGCATCCGGCGGAAAAGGGCCGCCCGGCCTATTCCTTCATCACGCTCGAACGGGACACGGACACCACCGCGGCCTGACTATCGCTGGCGGGGGAGCGAAACTGCCGCTTCGCGAAGCCGTTCGGCCTGTGCGCCGAGCACACGGTCGACCGCCACGGCCATCGCCGCACCGTCGCCATTCGCGAAGCCCGTGACCTTGTAGTCGATCGTGACTTCAGAGCCGTTGCCGGCGGCTTTCACTGCCCAGATCATCGTGCCCGACGCGGGCGCGAAGCGCAGCGGCCCGAGCGCCCCTTCGAGCACGATCTGCTCGCCCGGAGTGGCCGCCACGACCTCCATATGTTTCACGAACTTGCCGTCCCACCGCTCGCAGTAACAACCGCCCGGCGCCAGCTCGAGACGGAGGTTGCTCGCCGATCCCGAATAGGTATGCGCGTCGCTCCACCAGCCCGAGGGGCGCGCGAGCAGCTCATAAGCGCGTGTCGTCGAGGTGACGAGCGGCACTGTGTGACGGATGTGGAAATGGTTCGGTCCCGAGCTGACGACCTCGGCGGCGGCGGGTGTGGCCGACAGCGCCGCCAATGTCGCTGCTAGATAATATCGCATGTCGTCCTCCGCCGCTTCATCGAGCGCGACCGGCCTGTTTCCGTCGCGAAACCCGGGCCCAGCCTATGCCGGAACCACGACAAATCAATGCCGGGGCGCGCGCCTAACTGTCGAGGATGGCATCGATCGCGGCAGCAACCGCGTCCACGCTCCCCATGCCATCGACCTTTCGCACCAGCCCCTGCTCTTCGTAGAACGGAAGGATCGGTGCGGTCTTGGCGCGATATTCGGCCATCCGCTTGCGGACGGTCTCCTCGTTATCGTCGGGACGCTTCTTGAACTCGGTCGAGCCGCAAACGTCGCACACGCCTTCTTCTTGAGGCGGCTTGGCGGTCTCATGATAGAGCGCGCCGCAATTGGCGCAGGAAAAGCGACCGCAGATCCGCTCCACGAGCGCATCCTCGTCGACCACCAATTCGATGACATGTTTCAGGTCGCGTCCGCGATCCGCGAGCAGCACTTCCAGCGCTTCGGCCTGGTGCTGGGTGCGCGGATAGCCGTCGAAGATCGCGCCCTTGTCGGCTTCGTCGAGATGCTCGCCGATCAAGGCCGAGACGATGGCGTCCGACACCAGTTCGCCGCGGTCCATCACCGCTTGGGCCTGCATCCCGACGGGCGTTCCCGCCTTGATCGCCGCGCGCAGCATGTCGCCGGTCGAGAGCTGCTTCATCCCCCGCGTGTCTTCAAGGCGATGTGCCTGCGTACCCTTACCCGCACCCGGCGGTCCCAGAAGGATGATGTCCATCGTGCGCTTGGCCCCTCGGATTCGCGTTACCGTCTGGTGACAGCGACTAACGCCTAGCGACGGCGTCCGCCACCCTTGAGCTTCGCCTTCTTGATCAGATCTCCATATTGATGGGCGATCAGATGGCTCTGCACCTGGCTCACGAAGTCCATCGTCACATTGACGATGATGAGCAGGCTGGTGCCGCCAAGGAGCGCGCTGCCGATCGGGAACTGCGTGAACAGGATTTCCGGAATGAGACAGATGAGCACCAGATAGATGGCGCCGACGGTCGTGATGCGGTTGAGCAGATAGTCGAAATATTGCTCGGTCGCCTTGCCGGGGCGAATGCCCGGAACGAAGCCGCCCGCGCGCTTGAGATTCTCCGCCGTCTCTTCCGAGTTGAACTGCACCGAAGTGTAGAAGAAGCAGAAGAAGGCGATGCCGGCGCCGTAGAGCAGCAGGTAGAGCGGCGCGCCGCGCTGCAGGTACGTCGACAGGGTGATGAGAATTTCGCTCGTGCCGCTACCCGCTTCGGCGCCGCCGCCCGCAAACTGGATGACCGTCAGCGGCATCAGCAGAATGGACGAGGCGAAAATCGGCGGGATGACGCCCGCGGTGTTGATCTTGATCGGAAGGTGGCTGCGCTCCTGCTGCATCATCCCGCGTGCGGTGGCACGCTTGGGATATTGCACGAGCACGCGGCGCTGCGCCCGCTCGACGAAGCAGATGACGAGAACGAGAACGATCAACGCGACGATGATGCCGACGACCACGACCGGATCGAGCGTGCCCGAACGGCCGCCTTCGAACAGCTGCGCCAGCGTTTGCGGCATGGTCGCGACGATGCCCGCCATGATGATGAGGCTGATGCCGTTGCCGATGCCGCGAGCGGTGATCTGCTCACCCATCCACATCAGCAACAAGGTGCCGCCGATCAGCGTGATCGTCGCAGAGACGCGGAACATGAGGCCTGGGTCGACGACCGCCTGGATGCCCTGCGCGGCGCCAAGACCCTCGAGCCCGGTCGCGATGAAATAGCCCTGAACCGCCGTCAGCGCGACGGTGAGATAGCGCGTATACTGGTTGAGTTTCTTGCGCCCGACCTCGCCTTCCTTCTTGAGCTGCTTCCACGGCTCGTGGAGGGCAGCACCGAGCTGAACGACGATCGAGGCGGTGATGTAGGGCATGATGCCGAGCGCGATGATGCTCATGCGCTCGAGGCTTCCGCCCGAGAAAGCGTTGAAGAAGTCGAGCACCCCGCCGCGCTGCGTGTCGAAGAGCGCGCTCATCGACCGCGGATCGATGCCGGGGATGGGGACGAAGGATAGGAAGCGATAGGCGATCAGCACCGCGAGCGTGAACCACAGACGCTTCTTGAGGTCGGTGGCCTTGCGGAAGCTGCCCATGCTGATGCCGGCAGCCATGTTTTCGGCGGAGGTCGCCATATGTCACATTCCTCGATTTACCGGACGCCCGTCAGGCGGGCCGTCCCCCCAGGGCTTCCGATATAGGAAGGGGCGGGCCTTTGCCCACCCCTTGCCCTGGAATGCTTAGTCTTCCGACGTCTCGTCGGTCTTGGCGGGCGCGGTCAGTTCGACCTTGCCGCCGGCCTTTTCGACCGCGTCGATCGCGCTCTTGGAGGCGCCGGCAACCTTGAAGCTCGCCTTCGCCTTGAGTTCGCCCTTGGCGAGCAGACGAACGCCGTGCTTGCCGCCACGGGTCAGACCCGCTTCATTGAGCGCGTCCTGGTCGATGACCTTCTTGCCGTCCAGCTTCTTGTCGTCGATCGCCTTCTGGACCTGGCCCAGGTTGACGATCGCATAGTCCTTGCCGAACGGATTGTTGAACCCGCGCTTCGGCAGACGCATGTGGAGCGGCATCTGGCCGCCCTCGAAGCCGTTGATGGCGACGCCCGAACGGCTCTTCTGGCCCTTCTGGCCGCGCCCGGCGGTCTTGCCCTTGCCCGAACCGATGCCACGTCCGACGCGCATCTTGTCCTTGCGGGCGCCGTCGTTGTCGCGGAGGTCGTTGATCTTGATGGTCATGAGATGCACTCGCTTTCGCTGTTGTTCGCGCTGAAAAGAATGGGTCCGGCACATGGCCGGACCCGATGTTCGTTGAAGGCTTACGCGTCTTCGACGGTGACGAGGTGCTGGACCTTCTTCACTTGGCCGAGGACTTCAGGCGTCGCCTTCACTTCGACGGTGCGGTGCATCTTGTTGAGCCCGAGGCCCACCAGCGTTGCCCGCTGCGTCTTGTCACGACGGATAGGCGAACCGGTCTGCGTGATCTTGATGGTTTTGCTGTCGTCTTTTTTCGCCATGAGACTTACTCCGTGACCGCGTCGGCGGTGGCTTCGGCTTCCGCCTTGTCCATGCCGCCACGACCCAGAAGGTCGGCGACCTTCTTGCCGCGACGCTGCGCGACCGAACGCGGGCTCGTCTGATCCTTGAGCGCCTCGAAGGTGGCGCGGATCATGTTGAAGGGGTTGGCGGTACCGTTCGACTTGGTCACGACGTCGGCCACGCCGAGGCTTTCGAACACGGCACGCATCGGACCGCCGGCGATGATGCCGGTGCCCGGAGGCGCCGAGCGCACGACGACCTTGCCGGCACCGAAGTGGCCCTTGCCGTCATGGTGCAGCGTGCGGCCTTCCTTGAGCGGCACGCGGACCATTGCCTTCTTGGCCGCTGCAGTCGCCTTGTTGATGGCTTCCGGCACTTCGCGGGCCTTGCCCGAACCGAAGCCGGCCTTACCCTTGCCGTCGCCGACGACGACGAGCGCGGCGAACCCGAAGCGCTTACCGCCCTTGACCGTCTTCGACACGCGGTTGATGTGCACCAGCTTCTCGATCAGCTCTTCGCCATCGTCATCCTGGGTGCGCCCACGGCCACCGCGATTGTCGCGACCGCCACGACCGCGGCCACCGCCACGATTGTCACGTCCGCCGCCACCGCGGTTCGAGCGACCGCCCTTGCGGGCCTGCTCTTCGGCCTTCTGACCGGCATTCTCGAGATTGGCCTCGGCCTGCGCAGCGGCAACCTCGGGGGTTTCCGCAACGCCGGGAGCCTGCTCGCCGTGCGCCGTTTCTTCGGGCTTGGTTTCGGTCGCCGGAGTTTCGGCCGCCGCTTCCGGAGCCTTGGTCTCTTCGACCTTGGTGTCTTCGGTTTTCTTTTCGTCAGCCATATTAGAACTCCAGCCCTTCTTCGCGGGCGGCATCGGCCAGCGCCTTGACGCGGCCATGGAACAGGAACCCGCCGCGGTCGAACACGACCTTGTCGACACCGGCCTTCTTGGCCTTGGTGGCGACGGCCTTGCCGACGTTGGCAGCGGCTTCGACGTTCGCGCCCGAACCCTTGACGTCCTTGTCGAGGGTCGAGGCGGAAGCGATCGTCTTGCCGGCCATGTCGTCGATGACCTGCGCGTAGATGTGCTTGCCCGAGCGATGGACGCTCAGACGGGGACGGCCAGCTGCGCGCGCCTTGAGGGCCGAGCGGACCCGGCGGCGGCGGCGTTCGAAGAGGGAAAGTTTCGCCATCTTACTTCTTCTTGCCTTCCTTGCGGAAAATATATTCGCCGCGATACTTGATGCCCTTGCCCTTGTACGGCTCGGGCTTGCGCCACTTGCGGATTTCCGCCGCGAAATGGCCGACCTTCTGCTTGTCGATGCCCGACACTTCCACCGTGGTGGCATCGGGCGTCTTCACGTCGATGCCTTCGGGCACGTTGAGATCGACGTCATGCGAATAGCCGAGCTGCAGCTTGAGCTTCTTGCCCTGCGCCTGCGCACGATAGCCGACGCCGTTGATCTCGAGCACCTTCTGGTAGCCCTCGGTCACACCGTCGACGAGGTTCTGCACGAGCGTACGCTGCATGCCCCAGACCTGGCGGCTGCGCTGCGACATGTTGTGCGGGACAACCGCAATCTCGCCGTCCTTGATGTCGAACTTGATCAGGTCGTCCATCATTTCCATCGCGAGTTCGCCCTTGGGACCCTTGACCGAGAGCGTCTGCCCTTCGGTCTTCGCGGTCACGCCATCGGGGAGCGCAACAGGTTTCTTGCCGATACGGCTCATTAGAACACCTCCGCCAGCACTTCGCCGCCGACATTGTTCTCGCGCGCTTCGGCGTCCGAAAGAACGCCACGCGGGGTCGACACGATGGTGATGCCGAGGCCGTTGCGGATGCGCGGAAGATCCTTCGCACCCGAATAGACCCGGCGACCGGGCTTGGACACGCGCGCCACATGCTGGATCGCGGGCTGCCCTTCGAAATATTTCAGTTCGATCCGCAGGCCGTCCTTACCCGCAAGCTCTTCTTCCGAATAGCCGCGGATGTAACCCTCGCGCTGGAGCACGTCGAGGACGTGGGCACGAAGCTTGGACTTGGGCGACAGGATCGAATCCTTGCGCGCCTGCTGGCCGTTGCGAATGCGGGTGAGCATATCACCCAGGGGATCGGTCATTGCCATGCCAGCACTCCTTACCAGCTAGACTTGGTGAGGCCGGGAATCAGGCCCTTGTTACCCAGCTCGCGCAGCATGATGCGCGAGAGACGGAACTTGCGATAATAGCCGCGGCTACGGCCCGTCAGCTCGCACCGGTTGCGGATGCGGGTCGGGTTCGCGTTGCGCGGAAGTTCGGCCATCTTGAGACGCGCGATGAGACGCTCGGTCTCATCGAGGCTCTTGTCGTTGGCCTGCGCCTTCAGCTTCGCATATTTGTCAGCATATTGCTTCGCGAGCTTCTTGCGCTTCTCATTCTTGTTCACGGAACTCAGTTTCGCCATGACTTAAGTTCTCTCTTTCCTTGGCTTGAGCCGGAGAAGAGAGGCTGCGTATTGCTACGCGGCCTCCGCTTCCTGCTTCGCTTCCGCGGGGAACGGGAAGTTGAAGAGACGCAGCAGTTCGCGCGCTTCCTCATCCGTCTTCGCGGAGGTGGTGACGATGATGTCCATGCCCCGGACCGTATCGACGCTGTCGTATGAGATTTCGGGGAAGACGATCTGCTCCTTGAGGCCCATCGCGAAATTGCCACGGCCGTCGAACGACTTGGGGTTGAGGCCCCGGAAGTCGCGCACGCGCGGCAGCGCGATGGTGATCAGGCGGTCGAGAAATTCGTACATGCGCTCGCGGCGAAGCGTGACCTTCGCACCGATCGGCATGTCTTCACGCAGCTTGAACTGCGCGATCGACTTCTTGGCCTTGGTGATCACCGGCTTCTGGCCTGCGATCAGTTCCATTTCCTCGGCGGCCTTCTGGACCTTCTTCTTGTCCTGCGTGGCTTCGCCGACACCCATGTTGATGACGACCTTCTCGATCCGCGGGACTTCGAGATGGTTCTTGTAGCCGAACTTCTCGGTCATCGCCTTGACGATCTTCTCGTCATATTCGGTCTTCAGGCGCGGGGTATAATCCTTAGCCATCGATCTTTTCTCCCGAGCGCGTGGCGACACGCACCTTCTTGCCGTCGACAGTCTCGAAGCGCACGCGGGTGGCCTTGCCGTCCTTGGGGTCGACGAGGGCGACCTTGGAGACGTACATCGGCGCTTCGCGCTTCTCGAGCCCGCCATTGGGGTCCATCTGGGTCGGCTTCTTGTGGCGCGTGATGATGTTCACGCCATCGACGACGACCTTGCCTTCCTTGGGAAGGACCTTGGTGACTTCACCGGTCTGTCCCTTGTCCTTGCCGGACAGGACGACGACCTTGTCACCCTTCTTGATTTTCGCTGCGGCCATCAGAGCACCTCCGGCGCTAGGCTGACGATCTTCATATGCTTCTTGGCGCGCAGTTCGCGGACCACCGGGCCGAAGATACGGGTGCCGATCGGCTCCTCGTTTTTGTTGACCAGAACGGCGGCATTGCCGTCGAAGCGAATGACCGAACCGTCGGCGCGGCGAATGTCCTTCGCCGTGCGCACGATGACGGCGCGATGCACGTCGCCCTTCTTCACCTTGCCGCGCGGGGCGGCTTCCTTCACCGACACGACGATCGTGTCGCCGACGGTCGCGAACCGGCGCTTCGAGCCACCCAGCACCTTGATGCACTGGACGCGCTTGGCACCCGAATTGTCCGCGACGTCGAGATTGGATTGCATCTGGATCATATCAGATCATCCTTCCCTTACGCTTCGGTGGGCAGGTCGGCGGGGTCCGCCGCTGCCACACGTTCGAGCACTTTCCAGCTCTTGGTTTTCGAAATCGGCGTGCATTCCTCGATGCGCACCACCTCGCCCTGCGAGATCTCGTTGTTCTCGTCGTGGGCGTGATACTTTTTCGACAGCTTGATGATCTTGCCGTAGAGCGGGTGCTTCACCCGGCGCTCGACACGGACCACGACCGTCTTGTCTCCCTTGTCGGAGACGACCGTTCCCTGAAGGATACGTTTCGGCATTCTTCGTCTCCTACCTTAGGCCTTGGCCGCTTCGGCCTGGCGCTGGTTCTGAAGCGTCTTGATCTGCGCAATGCTGCGGCGGACCTCACGGACGCGGGCGGGCTTCTCGAGCTGGCCGGTGGCCGACTGGAAGCGCAGGTTGAACTGCTCCTTCTTCAGCTGGGTCAGCTCGTCGGCCAGCTGGTCGTCGGTCTTGGCTTTGAGATCGTCGATCTTCGCCATTACTTCTTCTCCTCGATCAGGCTCTCGCCGAGGCGGGCCACGACCTTGGTCTTGATCGGCAGCTTCTCCGCAGCGCGCTCGAAGGCGGCCTTGGCGAGCGGTCCGGGAACCCCGTCCAGCTCGAAGATGATGCGGCCGGGCTTGACGCGGGCGGCCCAGAATTCGGGGCTGCCCTTACCTTTACCCATGCGGACTTCGGCGGGCTTCTTCGAGACCGGCACGTCCGGGAAGATGCGGATCCAGAGGCGACCCTGACGACGCATGTGACGCGTGATCGCGCGGCGAGCCGCTTCGATCTGGCGCGCGGTGATGCGCTCGGGCTCGAGGGCCTTGAGGCCGTAGGCGCCGAAGTTCAGCTCGGTCCCACCCTTGGCGTTGCCATGGATGCGGCCCTTGAAGGCCTTGCGGAATTTGGTGCGCTTTGGTTGCAACATTTCTCTGTTTCCTTACCGGCGCCGGTCGTCGCGCGCCGGGCGAACGCCCGACGTCTGCGCGTCCATCATGAGCTTTTCCTGGGCCATGGGATCGTGACCCATGATCTCGCCCTTGAAGACCCAGACCTTGATGCCCGACACGCCATAGGCGGTGTGCGCCTGCGCCTCGGCATAGTCGACGTTCCCGCGCAGCGTGTGCAGCGGCACGCGGCCTTCGCGATACCATTCGGTACGGGCGATTTCCGCACCGCCGAGACGGCCCGCGCAGGTGATCCGGATCCCTTCTGCACCCAGACGCAGCGCCGACTGCACCGCGCGCTTCATGGCGCGGCGGAAGGCGATACGACGCTCGAGCTGGTCGGCGACGCCCTGCGCCACGAGACGCGCATCGATTTCCGGCTTGCGGATCTCGACGATGTTCAGCGAGACCTCGCTGTCGGTCATCTTGGCGAGCTTGGCCTTCAGCTTCTCGATGTCCGCACCCTTCTTGCCGATGATGACACCGGGGCGCGCGGCATAGATCGAGATGCGGCACAGCTTGGCCGGGCGTTCGATCACGACTTTCGAGATCGCCGCCTGCGGCAGTTCCTTCATGATGAACCGGCGGATCTTGAGATCCTCCAGCAGCTGCTGGCCGTAATCCTGGCCTTCCGCGAACCAGCGCGAGTCCCAGGTACGGTTGATCTGCAGCCGCAGGCCGATGGGAGAGCTTTTATGACCCATTAGGCTTCTTCCTGCTCGCGAACGACGACACGCAGACGGCTGAACGGCTTTTCGATCCGGGTCGAACGGCCGCGCGCGCGGGTCGCGAAACGCTTCATGGTGAGCGACTTGCCGACCGAGGCTTCCGCCACGACGAGCGCGTCGACGTCGAGATTATGGTTGTTCTCGGCATTGGCGACGGCCGATGCGAGCACCTTGTAGGCGTCCTCGGCCATCCCCTTGTTCGAGAACTTGAGGATGTTGAGCGCGTCCTCGACCTTGCGGCCGCGGATCAGGCCGGCGACGAGGTTGAGCTTGCGCGCCGACCCACGGATCATGGTGCCGGTGGCAAGCGCCTCGTTGTCGGCGACTTTGCGCGGAGACTTAGGCTTGGCCATTAGCGCTTACCCTTCTTGTCGGCGGCGTGGCCGGGGAAGCTGCGCGTGGGCGCAAACTCGCCGAGCTTCATGCCGACCATCTCTTCCGAGACGGCGACCGGCACGAATTTCTTGCCGTTGTAGACGTTGAACGTGAGCCCGACGAACTGCGGAAGGATCGTCGAACGACGCGACCAGGTCTTGATCGGCTTGGCGTTCGACTGCTCCTGCGCTTCCTCGGCCTTGCGGAGGAGCGACAGTTCGACAAAGGGACCTTTCCAGACGGAACGAGCCATGGTTGCTTAGCCCTTCTTCTTCGCGTGACGCGAGCGGATGATATACTTGTCCGTCGCCTTGTTCTTACGAGTGCGCGCACCCTTGGTCGGCTTGCCCCACGGGGTCACCGGATGGCGACCGCCCGAGGTCCGGCCTTCACCACCGCCGTGCGGGTGGTCGACCGGGTTCTTCGCGACGCCGCGGGTCAGCGGGCGCTTGCCCTTCCAGCGGTTGCGGCCGGCCTTGGCGAGCGTGGTGTTGCTGTTATCCGGGTTCGACACCGCACCGACCGAAGCCATGCAGTCCGAGCGGATGTAGCGCTGCTCGCCCGAGTTCATGCGGACGATGACCATGCCCTTGTCGCGGCCGACGACCTGGCAATAGGTGCCCGCGGCGCGCGCGATCTGACCGCCCTTGCCGGGCTTCAGCTCGATGTTGTGGACGATGGTACCGACCGGCATCTGGCCGATCTTCATCGCATTGCCCGGCTTCACGTCGACCTTCTCGCCGGCGACGACCTTGTCGCCCGGAGCGAGACGCTGCGGCGCGATGATGTAGGCCTGTTCGCCGTCGCCATAGGTGACGAGCGCGATATAGGCAGAGCGGTTGGGATCATATTCCAGACGCTCGACCGTCGCCTCGCCTTCCTTGCGGCGCTTGAAGTCGATGATGCGATACTTCTGCTTGTGACCGCCGCCGATGCCACGCGCGGTGACATGGCCTTTGTTGTTGCGACCACCGGACTTGGTGAGACCGTGCGTGAGCGCCTTGACCGGACCACCCTTGTGGAGACCCGAACGGTCCACCAGGATGAGGCCGCGGCGCGCGGGGCTCGTCGGTTTATATGCCTTGAGTGCCATGGTTCCTTAGACCCCGCTCGTATAGTCGATCATGTCACCCTCTTTCAGGGTGATGATCGCTTTCTTCTCGTCGCTGCGCTTGTAGGGACGACCCTTCCAGCGCTTGACCTTGCCCTTGGAAACGATGGTGTTCACCTTCGTGACTTCCACGCCGTAAAGCGCTTCGACCGCTTCCTTGATTTGCGGCTTGGTGGCCGTGCCGGCGACCTTGAAGACGACCGCATTATGCTCGGCCGCCATCGTCGCCTTTTCGGTGATGTGCGGTGCGAGGATCACGTCGTAATGACGGTTCTCGACCTGCTTCTTGTCTGCCTTAGCCATTGAACCGGGCCTCCAGCTTTTCGATGCCGGCCTTGGTGAGGACCAGCGTGTCGTGACGAAGGATGTCGTAGACGTTGGCGCCGACCGCGGGCAGCAGGTTGATGCCCGGCAGGTTGGCACTTGCGCGAGCGAAACCAACGCTCAGCGCTTCACCGTCGATGACCAGGTTGGTCTTGCCGAAGCCAAGCTTTTCCAGCTTGCCCTGCAGCGCCTTGGTCTTGGCATCGCCGTTCATGTCGAGATTATCGAGCACGATCAGCTTGCCGTCCTTGGCCTTGGCGGAAAGCGCCATCTTGAGGCCCAGCACGCGCACCTTCTTGTTGAGGCTCGAGCTGAACGTCCGCGCGCGGGCGCCGTGCGCCTTGCCGCCGCCGACGAAGATCGGGGCCTTGCGGTCGCCGTGACGGGCGGTGCCGCCACCTTTCTGCTTGCCGTACTTCTTGCCGGTGCGTGCGACATCCGAACGCTCGCGGGTCGCGCGCGCCGGGGCGCGGCGGTTGACGAGCTGCCAGGTGACGACGCGGTGGAGGATGTCCTCGCGCGGCTCCACGCCGAAGATCGCTTCGTCGAGCTGCACGTCGCCGCCCGATTTGGCGTCGAGGGTCTGTACCTTGACCTTCATCGCTTAGCCTTCCTTGCCTTCGCCGGCTTCGGGCTTGTCGCCTTCGCCGTCGGCTTCCTTGTTGGCGTCCGCAGTCTGCTCGGCGGCCATCGCTTCAACCTGTTCCTGGGTGAAGGTGGGCGCGGCGTCCTGGGTCGCTGCTTCTTCGATCATGCCGGCGGGCGCTTCGTCCGAGGCGACCTCGTCGGCATTGCGACGCATCGCGGCGGGGAACGGCACGCCCTCGGGGGCCGCAACCTTGACCGCGTCGGTGACCATCAGCCAACCACCCTTCGAGCCGGGCACCGAGCCCTTCACGAAGATAAGACCACGATCGACGTCGGTACGCACGATCATGAGGTTCTGCTGCGTGCGGTTACGCGCACCCATGTGACCGGCCATCTTCTTGTTCTTGAAGACGCGGCCCGGATCCTGGCGGTTACCCGTCGAACCGTGCACACGGTGGCTGATCGAGACGCCGTGCGTCGCGCGCATGCCGCCGAAGCCCCAGCGCTTCATCGCGCCGGCAAAGCCCTTACCCTGGGTCACGCCCTGGATGTCGACCAGTTGGCCGGCGATGAAATGGTCGGCGGTGATGTTCGCGCCCACATCGAGCAGCGCATCTTCGTCGACACGGAATTCGGCGAGCTTCTTCTTGGGCTCGACCTCGGCCTTGCCGAAGACTTCGCGCTGCGGCTTGGCGACATTCTTCGCCTTCGCCTTGCCAGCACCCAGAACCACCGAATTATAGCCGTCGCGTTCGGCTTCACGACGGGCAACGACCTGCAGCTCTTCCAGCTGGAGGACGGTCACCGGAACGTGCCGGCCGTCTTCCTGGAACAAGCGGGTCATCCCCATCTTCTTCGCGATCACGCCAGTGCGCATGACCTGTAACTCCCATCAGAGGCACGATGGACGCTCATCGCCCACGTGCTTGCGACCCGAAAAATGTGCGAACCCCCGCATGGGTCGTTCCTTCCGATGGGAAGGAGGCGGGGGACGCAGTCCACGGCGATGCCGTGCGGTATCCCTAGTGCTTCCGTCAGGCCCGAAGGCCGTCAGCGGTGCAGAGGCCCTGAGCCTCCAAACCTTGAATCAAAACAACCGTTTGGCTGAGTTGACGTGGCCCTTAGGCCAATTTGATCTCGACGTCCACCCCTGCGGCGAGGTCGAGCTTCATCAGAGCATCGACCGTCTGCGGCGTGGGCTGCACGATGTCGAGCAGCCGCTTGTAGGTGCGGACCTCGAACTGCTCGCGCGACTTCTTGTCGACGTGGGGCGAGCGGTTCACGGTGAACTTCTCGATACGCGTCGGCAGCGGAATGGGACCGCGAATGAGGGCACCCGTGCGGCGTGCGGTATCGGCGATGTCGCCAGTTGCCTGGTCGAGAACCCGATGGTCGAAAGCCTTGAGACGAATGCGAATATTCTGCGTTTCCATGTCCACTCACCGATGCGAAAGAGCCAAGGCTGTTTCCAGCCCAAAAAAACAAGAGGCCAATCCCGCTTCTGCCCGGCGTACCGGAACGGGCGACCTCCATTGAACTTGTGCGACAGGGACGAATCCCCGTCTGTGAGGGCGCGTCTACAGGCAGTGCCGGAGGAGATCAAGCCCTCTAATGGATATCTCGTTCAAGAGGGTCAGCTTCAGGGTGGAAAGTGAACTGTCAGCGTTAGTCGGAGGCTTTTAGCTTCGATACAAAATCATAGAGCGCCGCAAATCGAGGATATCGCTCCAACTCACATTCGTGGCGCGTGATGAATAGTCTTCTTTCAGTAGTGAGGCGCTCGGCCACGACTTGCGTTCCGTCGGCACAGATCATGGCTATTTCGTTGCCACTCTCGTCTACGAAAACGGTAGCGGCTTCGCGCGTCATCGATCTCAGTTGAGCGCGATCGACGACTTCTCTGAAAGACGCCGATTCTGAAAGTGACAGGACACGCTGGTTCGTTTGCGCAATTCGCCCCGCGTCGTACACTCCTTTCCCGGTGAGCAAAGTGTAGGTCAGGATCATTCTTCCAGATTGCGTCTCATCAATCCGGTAGATTGAAGCCGGTGCGAAGGATGGAAGTATGAGAAGCCTGAAACGACGTGAGAATTCTTTGAAATCGGCGGGTTCTGAAAACGATGGTTCTTGGGCAGCGGCCAACTGCTCACCGAACCATTGCTCGTAGAAGTCTGCGCTCCAATCATCGTCCTGCCAGCCGTCATCGGGCACAAAATCCACAGACGTGCATCCGCTTAAGAATGCACAAGCGGCTATAGCCAATCGGAGTTTTAGCTGTTTCACAAAGATTGAATAAATGGGGGCTCGGATGGGTGCAATGGGATCGTGAGCAGGCCTTTGTGAGACGTAGAAAAAACAAAAGGCCCGGCGCTTCATGACGAAGCACCGGGCCTTTTTCTTGTCGAACGCTCCGTGAAGGAGCGCGCGAGGTTTACGCGGTGATCTTGCCGACCACGCCCGCGCCGACCGTACGGCCGCCTTCGCGGATGGCGAAGCGCAGACCCTGGTCCATGGCGATCGGAGCGATCAGCTTGACGCCGAGCGACACGTTGTCGCCGGGCATGACCATTTCCGTGCCTTCGGGCAGCGTGATTTCACCGGTCACGTCGGTCGTCCGGAAGTAGAACTGCGGACGGTAGTTGGCGAAGAACGGCGTGTGACGGCCGCCTTCATCCTTCGACAGGACGTAGACTTCGGCTTCGAAGTCGGTGTGCGGCGTGATCGAACCCGGCTTGGCCAGGACCTGGCCACGCTCGACTTCTTCACGGCCGACGCCGCGGATCAGCGCGCCGACATTGTCACCCGCCTGGCCCTGGTCGAGCAGCTTGCGGAACATTTCGACGCCAGTCACGGTCGTCTTGGTGGTGTCCTTGATGCCGACGATTTCGACTTCGTCACCCACGTTGACGATGCCGGTCTCGATACGGCCGGTCACCACGGTGCCGCGGCCCGAGATCGAGAACACGTCTTCGATCGGCATGAGGAAGTCCTTGTCGAGCGGACGATCCGGCTCGGGGATCCACTCGTCAACCGCCGCCATCAGCTTCAGGATCGCTTCCTGACCGATTTCACGGTTGCTGTCTTCGAGAGCAGCAAGCGCCGAACCGGCAATGATCGGAATGTTGTCGCCGTCGAAGTCGCGCTTGGAAAGTTCTTCGCGGATTTCGAGTTCTACGAGTTCGAGAAGCTCGGGGTCATCGACCTGGTCGACCTTGTTGAGGAAGACGACCATCGTCGGCACGCCGACCTGCTTGGCGAGCAGGATGTGCTCCTTGGTCTGCGGCATGGGGCCGTCGGCCGCCGACACCACGAGGATCGCGCCGTCCATCTGGGCGGCACCGGTGATCATGTTCTTCACATAGTCGGCGTGGCCCGGGCAGTCGACGTGGGCATAGTGACGGTTTTCCGTCTCATACTCGACGTGCGCCGTCGAGATGGTGATGCCGCGCTCGCGCTCTTCGGGAGCCTTGTCGATGTTCGCGAAATCGACCGCCGTGCCCGAACCGCTTTCGGCCAGGGTCTTGGTGATCGCCGCGGTCAGCGACGTCTTGCCATGGTCGACGTGACCGATGGTGCCGATGTTGACGTGCGGTTTGTTCCGCTCGAATTTTGCCTTCGCCATGATACGCCTCTTTATCTGTTCGTATGTCTTAAAGTGTGTTGCGGGCAGCTCCGCTCCCGTCAGACCGGAGCGCCCTTAACGTCTATTTTCGAGGAGCGCTAGCCCCTCGAGGTTACGCCATCTTCGCCTTGAGTTCGTCCGCAACGTTCTGCGGGACTTCGTCATAGTGCGAGAATTGCATGCTGTACTGGGCACGACCCGAAGTGAAGCTGCGCAGCTCGTTGATGTAGCCGAACATGTTGGCCAGCGGGACCATGGCTTCGACGACCTGTGCGTTGCCGCGGCTGTCGGTACCCTGGATCTGACCACGACGGCTGTTCAAGTCGCCGATCACGTCGCCGAGATAGTCCTCGGGGGTGACGACTTCAACCTTCATCACCGGCTCGAGGAGCTTGATGCCGGCCTTCTGGGCGACTTCACGCATCGCGGCACGACCCGCGATTTCGAACGCCAGCGCGCTGGAGTCGACGTCGTGGTACTTGCCGTCCAGGAGCTCGATGTCGAAGTCGATGATCGGGAAGCCGATCAGCGAACCCGTCTCGGCGGTCTCGCGCATGCCCTTCTCGACCGAGGGGATATATTCCTTGGGAATGTTCCCGCCCTTGACGTTGTCGGTGAAGGTGATGCCCGCGCCGCGCTCGCCCGGCGTGACCTGGATCTTCACTTCGGCGAACTGACCCGAACCACCCGACTGCTTCTTGTGGGTGTAGTTCAGTTCGGTCTGCTTCTTGAGCGACTCACGATAGGCCACCTGCGGCGCACCGACGTTGGCGTCGACCTTGAACTCGCGCTTCATGCGGTCGACGATGATGTCGAGGTGCAATTCGCCCATGCCCTTGATGATCGTCTGGCCCGATTCGTGATCGGTCGAGACGCGGAACGAGGGATCCTCGGCGGCAAGGCGATTGAGCGCGATGCCCATCTTTTCCTGGTCGGCCTTGGTCTTGGGTTCCACCGAAAGCTCGATGACCGGATCGGGGAATTCCATCCGCTCGAGGATGATCGGCGCGCGTTCGGCGCACAGCGTATCCCCGGTGGTGGTGTCCTTCAGGCCCGCGATCGCGACGATGTCGCCAGCGAACGCCTCATCGATGTCTTCACGGTTGTTCGAGTGCATGAGCAGCATGCGCCCGATCTTTTCCTTCTTGTCCTTCACCGTGTTGAGCACGCTGCCCTTCGACAGCTTGCCCGAGTAGATGCGGGCGAAGGTGAGCGAGCCGACGAACGGGTCGTTCATGATCTTGAACGCGAGCGCCGCGAAGGGCTCCTCGTCGCTCGAAGGACGCTTGGCCGTCTCTTCGCTGTCGGGGATGACACCTTCGATGGCCGGAACGTCGATCGGCGAGGGCATATATTCGACCACCGCGTCGAGCAGCGGCTGAACGCCCTTGTTCTTGAACGCCGAACCGCACAGCACCGGCACGAACGCGCGGCCGAGCGTACCCTTGCGGATGAGCTTCTTGAGCGTCGCGGTGTCGGGCTGTTCGCCTTCGAGATAGGCCATCATCGCATCGTCGTCCTGTTCGACGGCGAGCTCGACGAGCTTCTCGCGATACTCCTCGGCCTTGTCCTTGAGGTCGTCGGGGATGTCGACATAGTTGAATTCGGCGCCCAGGCCGTCATTCTCCCACACGACGCCGCGCATCTCGACGAGGTCGACGATGCCCTGCAGCTGGTCTTCCGCGCCGATCGGCAGCGTGAGGACGAGCGGGGTCGCGCCGAGGCGCTCGACGATCGAATTGACGCAGTAGTAGAAGTCCGCGCCGGTGCGATCGAGCTTGTTGATGAAGCACATCCGCGGAACCTTGTACTTGTCCGCCTGACGCCACACCGTTTCCGACTGGGGCTCCACGCCCGCAACGCCGTCGAACACCGCGACCGCGCCGTCGAGGACGCGCAGCGAACGCTCGACTTCGATGGTGAAGTCGACGTGGCCCGGGGTGTCGATGATGTTGATGCGGTGCTCTTCACCCACATCGTCGCCGTTCTTGACGGTCCAGAAGGTCGTCGTCGCGGCCGACGTGATCGTGATCCCGCGCTCCTGCTCCTGCTCCATCCAGTCCATCGTGGCGGCGCCGTCATGGACTTCGCCGATCTTGTAGGACTTGCCGGTGTAATAGAGGATGCGCTCGGTCGTCGTCGTCTTGCCGGCGTCGATGTGCGCCATGATGCCGATGTTGCGATAGCGCTCGATAGGATGGCTGCGGGCCATGGGGGGTCTCTCTTTCGGATTACTGGATGGAGGCCCGATGGCCCCCATCCGTTACAGTTTGAATGCGACTACCAGCGATAGTGGCTGAAGGCGCGGTTGGCTTCGGCCATGCGGTGCGTGTCTTCGCGCTTCTTGACCGCGTTGCCGCGGTTCTGGCTGGCGTCCATCAGTTCGCCCGACAGGCGCGCGGCCATGGTCTTCTCGTTACGGCTGCGCGCGGCCGAGATCAGCCAGCGGATGGCGAGCGCCTGCGCACGGTCGGGACGGACCTCGACGGGCACCTGGTAGGTGGCACCGCCGACGCGGCGCGAGCGTACTTCGACGCCCGGCTTGATGTTGTTGAGCGCTTCGTGGAAGACACCGAGCGGATCGGCCTTCATGCGCGCTTCGACATTGTCGAGCGCACCGTAGACGATGCTTTCCGCAACCGACTTCTTACCGTCGAGCATGATGTTGTTCATGAACTTCGACAGGACCAGATCACCGAACTTGGGATCGGGGAGGATGACGCGCTTCTCTGGGCGACGACGACGGGACATATTCTTATCCTTTATGTAGAGCGGCGCGCGGGACGGGCACGAGGCCTCCCGCCGCGACCGACATGAACCAGCTTACTTGGGACGCTTGGCACCGTACTTGGAGCGCGACTGACGGCGATCCTTGACACCCTGCGTGTCGAGCACGCCGCGCAGCACGTGGTAGCGCACACCCGGAAGGTCGCGCACACGGCCGCCGCGGATCAGCACGACGCTGTGCTCCTGCAGGTTGTGGCCTTCACCCGGAATGTAGCTGATGACTTCGCGCTGGTTCGTGAGGCGCACCTTGGCAACCTTGCGCAGCGCCGAGTTCGGCTTCTTCGGGGTGGTCGTGTAGACACGGGTGCAGACACCGCGCTTCTGCGGGTTCTGTTCCATCGCAGGGACCTTGGACTTGGCCTTCTGCGGTTCGCGACCCTTCCGGATCAGCTGGTTAATCGTCGGCATGAAGCCTTCACCTTTCATCTTACCGGGTCATTCCGGCGGTTACTGCGAACAGGCGCAACAGCAATCGAAGGGTCTCCCCTCCCGGCTAACTCCCGGGAACGGACCCCTTGGAAAATCTCGCCTGTCGTTGTTCAGCTCTTGCCCGGACGGAACCTATTCCGAACGGACGTGCGCGCCCTTAGAAGAATGACGCCCAGCCGTCAAGCGGCGGTCGGTTCGTCCGGGCCTTCTTCGCGAGGGATCGGAACAGCGGCCCCGCCCTCGAGCGACGGCTTTCCACCGCCCGGTCGAACGGGTTCCGGAAGGACATCGGGCCCCGCCGCTCCCCCGCCATTGCCACGCCGCCGAACCAGTTCGCCGACAAAGGCGAGAAGCTCGGCGCGGGCGGCGCGATCTCGGGGCGCCGTGCGAACGCGCCGAATCAGTTGCTGGAGGCGCGCCACGTCGTCGGGCGTGATGCGTCCCATGGCGTACAATTCGCGCGCAACGCTGACCGCGCGCATTTCCGCGACCATCCTGTTGCCCTGATGCCGGACCCGTCCGGCCATCTGCGCAAACTTCTGTACCACGCTCGTGCCGGGCGGGCGGTTGAACTTTCCGGTCGGGCGATCGTGTTCGGGCATATCAACAATATAGGAAGCCACCGACCCGATTTCAAAGCCGCCACGCCATCCACGAGCGTTTCCCCCATTGTTACAGGATCGCCACCGTATCGCCGCGAAACCGACATATCCGTGTCAATGGCATGTATCGCCGCGCCGCTATGACCGGCGTCGAACGCAAGAGGAGCGATGCATGTTCGACGCAACCGAAAAAGGCTTTGTTACGCCTGGCCAGTTTGCGGACTGGTTCGATACGCCGCGCCATTTCGATCCCAAGAAGAAGCGCACGCGCTATCGCACCGTCTTCGTGTCCGACACCCATCTCGGGACCAAGGGCTGCCAGGCGGACATGCTCCTGGACTTCCTGCGCTCGATCGATTGCGACACGCTCTATCTCGTGGGCGATATCGTCGACGGATGGCAGCTTCGCAAAGGCTGGTACTGGCCCTCGCTGCACAACGATGTCGTGCGGTGCGTGCTCAAGCAGGCCAAGCACGGCACGCGGGTCATCTTCGTTCCCGGCAACCATGACGAACTGTTCCGCGATTATGTCGGCCTCGAGTTCGGCGGCATCGAAGTGCGCGCGCATGACGTGCATACCACCGCCGACGGTCGCCGGCTGCTGGTCGTCCACGGCGACGAGTTCGACGGCGTGGTGCGCTATGCCCGGTGGCTCGCCTTCCTCGGAGACCATGCCTACACGCTGCTGCTCAAACTCAACCGCCTCAATGCCGCCATCCGCCGCAGGCTCGACCTGCCCTACTGGTCCTTGTCCGCGCACCTCAAGATGAAGGTGAAGAATGCGGTGAATTTCATCTGCGATTTCGAGGCGGCGGTCGCGCGCGCTGCTGCGGAACGCGGGGTCGACGGCGTCGTATGTGGCCATATTCATTCCGCCGAAATCCGCCAGATCGGCGATATCACCTACTACAACGACGGCGATTGGGTCGAAAGCTGCACCGCGCTCGTTGAGCATGACGACGGCAGCATGGAGATCCTCGAGTGGGGTGCGAAACAGCGGAAGATCGAACCGATGGCGGCGCACCCGGCTCGATCGACGCGCGAGACGGTCCGATGAAAATCCTCATCGCTACCGATGCCTGGTTTCCGCAGGTCAATGGCGTCGTTCGCTCACTCGATGCGACCATCCGGTGCCTCCTCGCGCGTGGACACGAGGTGGAGATGGTGACGCCGGCCGACTTCGCCTCGATCCCCTGTCCGACCTACCCTGAAATCCGTCTCGCACTAGGGTGCCGCCGAAAGGTCGCGGAACGGCTGTCGGCATTCTCGCCCGACGCCATCCACATCGCAACCGAGGGACCGGTCGGTTGGGCGGCGCGCAGCTGGTGCCGCAAGAAGCATCGTAGCTTCACGACCTGCTTCCATACGCGCTTTCCCGATTATGCCGCCGCGCGGACCGGCCTGCCCGCCGCCGCCTTCTGGCCCTTCATCAAGCGTTTCCATGCGCCCGCGCGGCGTATCATGGTCGCGACGCCTTCGCTGGCCGCCGAACTCACCGCGCGCGGCATCGGCCCCGTCCATCTGTGGTCGCGCGGCGTCGACCTTGCCCGCTTCGGCAGACCCGCACCGCCGCCGCCCGCGATGGCCAACCTGCCTCGCCCGATCCTCATCAGCGTCGGGCGCGTTGCGGTAGAAAAGAACCTCGAGGCCTTCCTGTCGCTCGGCACGCCGGGCACCAAGGTCGTGGTCGGCGACGGCCCGGCGCTCGAGGAGTATCGCCGCCGGTTTCCCGACACGGTCTTTCTTGGCAAGCTCGAGGGCGACGCGCTGGTCGGCGCGTATCGCGCTGCCGACCTGTTCGTCTTTCCCAGCCGCACCGACACATTCGGTTTGGTGAACATCGAAGCGATGGCATGCGGGCTTCCCGTCGCCGCCTTCCCCGTCCCCGGCCCTGCCGACATCATCGGCGTGGACGGATGCGGTGCCCATGGCGGGACGCGGCCGGTCGGCGCGCTCGACGAAGACCTTGCAGCGGCGATCGATCGGGCGCTGGACTGCGATCCTTTCGATTGCGAGACCGAGGCCAGCCATTATCGCTGGTCGCGCTGTACCGACGCTTTCGTCGCGGGCCTGTCGGACTTTGCGGAAGAGGAAGCTGCGCGGGCCAACCGCGCCACGCCGGGCCTGCTGCCCGCCTGAAGGCGATCAATCCTTCAGCGGGTCATGCCCCCAGTTCATGAGGCTGTAGCGCCAGTCGCTGTTCTCGACATCGCTGTCGGGCCCTTGCGCGCAATGGCGATTGATATAGCCGACGACCTTTTCCATGTGATCGTGATCGTCCGCGGTCAGCTCGTCGACATTCTTGCGCTTGATCTTCACGATCCGCCGCCCCGACTTGTGACCGGTGCTCTCGCTACCGTCGCTATCGCCGACAGATTTGGATTCCTCGGTGTCGAGCCAGTCTTCCAACTCGGACGGGCTCATGTTGACCTTGTCGCGGAATTCCTTGCGGATCTCGACTTTCTCGTCCTCGTTACGTTCGCTCATCCGTCACTCTCCTTTATCTGAGAAACCGAACGGGCTGGGCGACTATTCCGATCCCGCCCGTTCGGCAGCTTCGGCAGCATCGCGCGCTCTGGTCACGGCCGCTTCCGCCGCGGCCTGATCATTGACGGTCACCAATTGCGGTCGCCCACCCGTCTCGGGGACGACCAGCCAGATCGCTCCAAGATCGAAGAAGCCGCCCTTTTCCGGCACGACCGTCATATCCTCGAGCGCGATTTGGCGGAGTTTGTCGATGGTCTCGGTGGTGAAGACCTGGTCGAACGCGCTTTCGAGCGATTCCACGTCCTCGATCTGCGTGGCCTTCCCCTCGCTATCGATAAAGAGGAGCGGGATGCCCGCCTCGGCGAGCAGTTGCGCGCGATCTCCGTTAGTCGCGCCATTGCGTAGCGCTTCCAGCGTCTTCTCGAACTGCGACGCGCTGGTCGAGGTCGCACAACTGATCGCGCCCCCCGACGCCGAATCATGACTACGGTCAAAGGCGCGCTCGCTCTCCCCACCATAATCCTCGGCCCCCTCGCGCGTTGCCCAGATCGCAAGAAGGCAATCTTCCGCGGCATCGCTCCCCGCCGTCTCGCGCGAACCGTCAGCGCTCGCCTCCTCGATCGCCTGCGTCGGGCGCGGCTCGTCGTCCTGCGCGCCGCAGCCTGCCAAGGCCAGGATGGCGAGCCCGGCAGCGAGCCCTCTAGCGTTCACGCGGATCACCATAGTCTCCCTTCTCGAATATACGCCGGCGCCGTTCCGAGCGGTTGACGAGACCGCCCGCCCGCCGGCCATCCGCCGCACGGCTATAATGCAAATTCTCCGAGATCAGCCTGTAATCGGCGTTGCGGATGCCCGCATTCAGTCCCGGGCTCTTGGTCTCGGAGACATTGCCCGGTCCGACATTGTAGACGAGATCGACGAGAGCATCGAATTCATGCTGCTTCACTTTCGTTCGCCCGAGCAGCTTGCGTACGCTTTTCGCAGCCTTTTTCAGATCGCGGTCGAGAAACGTCTCCATCTGCCGCGCGCTGATCCGGTCGCCGACCGCGAGCTTGTCGGCGGGGACGACCAGATGACCCGCTCCGACCGTCGGCTTGCCCGTGATGTCGCGGTAGACGGTCAGCACCTGCCCCTCTTCCTCGCGGATGATGTCGCGCAGCTCGTCGCTGATCCCGAGGTCCGCCGCCAGCGCCCGCGCGTCGCTACCCTGCCGCGCCAAGGCTTCGTCTTCACTCAACCCGGCTTCCGCGCCGCGCTCGACCCAGATCTGGTCGCGAATGTAGGAATAATAAGCGAGCGTCCCCAAGGCGATCAGGACCAGAACGCCCACAATCTCGCGCCATGCGAGCGGCAAGCGCCGGTCCTTGTGACCGACCTCGGGACGGTCGCGGTGATCCGCAGTGCCCGCACTCCCGATCGCGGGTTCGATGGGCCGCCTTGGTTCGGTGGATGACGAGACGCTCATTCTCCTGCGTTCGGACTGAAACGACCCTTAGCGGCCTCGGTGCGCAACCCCACCCCCGTGCCGATGCGCGCGCTAGATATGCAGCACCCGCCCATAAGCCGCGAGCACGCTTTCGTGCATCATCTCCGACAGCGTCGGGTGCGGGTAGACGGTGTTCATGAAGTCCTGCTCGACCAGTTCGGCCTGCTTGCCGACGGTATAGCCCTGGATGAGTTCGGTCACTTCGGCACCGATCATGTGCGCGCCCAGAAGCTCGCCCGTCTCCGCATCGAAGACGGTCTTGATAAAGCCCTGCGTCTCGCCCAGCGCGATCGCCTTGCCGTTGCCGATGAAGGGGAACTTGCCGACCTTGACCTTGTGGCCGGCCTCCTTGGCCTTGGCCTCGGTCAGCCCGACGCTCGCCACCTGCGGATGGCAGTAGGTGCATCCGGGGATGTTCTTCACGTCCATCGCGTGGGGGTGCACGTCCTTGTTGCCCATCTCCTGCGCGATCGCCTCGACGCAGATGATGCCTTCGTGGCTGGCCTTGTGCGCGAGCCACGGCGGCGCGGTCACGTCGCCGATCGCCCACACGCCTTTCACATTGGTGCGGCAGTGATGGTCGGTGTCGATATGACCCTTGGTGGTCTTGATGCCCAGTTTTTCGAGCCCGATGTTCTCGGTGTTGGGCAGGATACCGATCGCGACGATGCAGTGCGAGAAGCTCTTTTCCTCGACCTTGCCCTTGTCGTCCTTGATCTTGGCCTTCACGCCGCCCTTGGTCGCGCTGAGGCTCTCGACGCCCGCCTTGGCCATGATCGTCATGCCCTGCTTCTTGAGCTGCTTGAGCAGTTCGGCGGAGATCTCCTCGTCCTCGACCGGCACGATGCGGTCCATCATCTCGACGACGGTCACGTTGGCGCCCATGTCGTTGTAGAAGCTCGCGAATTCGATGCCGATCGCGCCCGAGCCGATCACCAGCAAATCCTTGGGCATTTCCTTAGGCACCATCGCGTGGCGGTAAGTCCAGATCTTGTCCCCGTCCGCCGCCGCGAACGGCAGGTCGCGCGCGCGCGCGCCGGTGGCGACGATGATATGCTTGGCTTTGAGGCTCTTCGCCTTGCCGTCTTCGCCCGTCACCTCCAGCTCGCCCGCGCTCTTGAGGACCCCCGTGCCCATGTGCACGTCGATCTTGTTCTTCTTCATCAGACCGGTGACGCCCTGATTGAGCTGCTTGGCCACCCCGCGGCTGCGCGCAACGACCTTGTCGAGGTCCATGCCGACATTCTCCGCCTTCAGCCCGAAGCTTTCGGCATGCTTCATGTGATGGAGGATTTCGCCCGAGCGCAGCAGCGCTTTGGTCGGGATGCAGCCCCAGTTGAGGCAGATACCGCCCAGGCTCTCGCGCTCGACGATTGCGGTCTTCAACCCTAGTTGGCTGGCGCGGATCGCCGCGACATAGCCGCCAGGCCCGCTTCCCAGAACGATGAGATCGTAAGCGTCGGCCATGCGGTTATCCCCTTCTTCTCAGAACAGGAGCCGACTACCCGCCCACAACAGCCCGAACAAGCCCCCGAAGGCCGCAACGCGCAGGACAGTAAGCGCCATCTTGCGCCAGGTTCCGAAGAGGCGTTGGAAGATAAGCTTGAAGGGTAGCAGGAAGGCCAGCGCCACCGCACCGAATGCCAGCGCGCCGCGCAGCGGGAACGCGAGCCATTCGTTTCGGGCCGGCCCAATACCGTTCGTGCCGGCCTCCCGAGCATAGAAATCGATGACCCGCTCGTACCAGCCAACATCGCCCGCGCCGGGGCTCGTGAAGACCATCCACATCACCAGCGTCCAGAAGAACTGGAAGCCGAGCAGGAACTTCAGTCCGGCCTTTCTCGGATCGCGGGTCAGGTATAGGGTCGCGGGAAGCGCGACGAGCGAGGCGCGCAGGAAGTCGCGGCCCTCGTCCCCACTTCCGAATGCCGCCGCGACGAGCGCGATCGGAAAGGCGAGAACGAACAGGTCGAACACCCATCCCCACGCGCGATCCGCCTTGCGCTTGCGGTTGATCATGTCGAGTTCGATGGACATTTCCGCCTCCTCAGAACGAAAGCCGCAAGAGCGCCCAAAGCCCGCCCATCAGCGCGCCCGTCGCGCCGAGCACGAGCCACAGATTGCGCCACATCTTCCAGGCGAACTTCTTGCGATCGAAGATGAGCTGGCCGGCGATCCACGGCAGCGTCCACGCCATCATCGCCAGCGCGCCGACGATCGGGAAACGCAGCGCATCGCCTTGTGGGAGCCAGCCGACCCTCCCCTCTTCAACCGGCACGAAAGCGAGGTTCGCGGTCAAGGCGAGCATGATCAGCAAGCCCAGAAGAAACGCCGAGGGCTGCTTTTCGGTGATGAAGCCGACGAACAAGACGAACGGGAGCGCCACGAGGAGCGATCGCAGGAGTTCGAAGCCGATCGCGACGCTTTCCTCGACGGGTTCGGCCGCCACCCCGCCAGCCACTTCCCCAGCGCCGCTGAACAGCGCGGTAAGCGCCCATACGAGCGCATAGGCCATCATCATGCAAGCGATGAGCTTGGTGCAGCCCTCGATTCCGTAGCCGCGCATCCGGGTCGCGCGATAGAGGAAGAAGGCCGCCGCCACCGCGACCAGGATCCAGCCGCCGCGCGACAGCGGGATCGCGAGCAGGCTCGTGCCGAGCGGAATCGCGATGACTGTCGCCAGCGCGGCGAAGGGCACCAGGAGGATCCCGACCCCCATCGCGATTTCCGCGAGCGAACGCTTCTTCCCCTTGCCCCGCGCCTTGGCGACCAGTGCGGACAGCGCGTGAAGCAACGTCGCCCCGCCGACGAGCACGACGAAGGCAGTGAACGCGATGTTGGAGGCGTCGTCGGCGCCGAACCGCAAGGCGTTCACGCCAGCCCCGCGTCCACCCGCCGATCCGCGCCCTGCCGCTGCTTTCGCCGCGCGCCCTCGGCATTGGCGGCGAGGCTGCACAAGACGATGTTGCCCAGCGGATACCACCAGATTTCGAGGAGCTCGTCCTGCATCGAGCCGAACAATGGCGAGAAGATTTCGTCGAAGACCGCCCAGCCGAGCCACCAGCCGAAAAGAAACATCATCGCATAATGTGCCGCCCACATGAGCCGCGTGTGATTTTGCGCATTCTTGTTGGCGAAGACCGTCGCGGCCCAGGTGAAGGGCGTGGTGAAAAGCGCCTGCACGATGAAGGCCAGCACCCCCACGCCGAGCATCGAGCGCAGGAAGTCGCCGAAGCCCTTGCCCTCGAGGTCGATCGACCAGGCCGACCACAGCACTGCGACCGCCATGCCGGTCACGATCGTCAGCTGCACCGCGGTCAGCGGATGGAGGTGCATCCACCCCCGGTCCTGCCAGAAACGTGCGTCACCCATCGCGTCCCCCCTGAAGAGGAAACGCTAGCGCCAAGCGGTTAAGAATGTCGATATGGCGCGGAAGACGCCGCCGCTCAGCTATGCCACTCGAAGAAGCTGCGCAGCGCGAAGGCCGCGAACAGGAACAGCGGGATCGAAAACAGGAGGCCCGGCGAATGGGCGAACGGCCGCACCGTCCCTACGCTCGCCATGCTTCCCATCCATACGCCGCCGTTCCCCCCGAGGAACATCGGCAGCAGGAAGGCCATCAACCCTCCCAGCAACAAGGCCGTCATCCATTTCATCGGCTTCAAGTCCCTTCCCGAACTCCACCGATCCCGAGAATGCGGGTGCCGCGTGAAGAAAAGGTTACGATTGTTAACGCTCGTTAACGGATCGCCTTTTATTGTCCTTGGTCACCGCGACGAAGGTGAAAACACCGCTCGCCACTTCGAACGTGGCGTCCCTGTCCCGCTCGCGCCCCTCAGCCCGCGCGCGGATGGTCATCGAGGTGGTGCCTTCCCTCACCAAGTCGGCATAGACGGAAAGCTCGTCCCCCACCGCCATCGCGCCCGGAAAGGCGAGATCGGTGGCCGCGACGACGACCGCTTTGCCCTTCGAATGGCGCGAGGCCAGCGACCCCGCCGCCAGCGCCATCTGGCTCATCAGCCAGCCACCGAAGATTCCGCCGTAGGGATTGGTGTCCGAGGGCATGGCGGTGACGCGGATGAGGGGGTCAGGCATTCATTTTCCTATCCGACCATTTTGCGAGAATGAGGTGATAGGCGAGAAATCCCATCATTGCCCCCGTCAGTCCGACAACGAAATAATAGGCAATCGGATTGGGTAGTCGACTTGAGAGAAGCGGTAGCCCGACCCCACCAATCAGAACTGAAGCGGGTCTAGCGTACCGAGGCGCTCGCAACCGTACGCCGAGCAAAACCGGCAACACGATGAACCCTCCAACGACATAGATCGACAAACCCTGGAAAAAATAGATGCCCCACTCGGTCATGAGCGAAGCGTCCCGAAGTGGGCTGATGAATACGAAAGTCGAAGCAGATAAAAACGCTCCTGCAATCGCGATAATGAGTATGCGGAGAATGACATCCCGGAGTCGCATTATGCGATCGCTTCGAGTTGAGTCTCCGCCAGCTCATGGTTAGCTCGCGCGAAGTTCGCCTGCATCTCTGTGACGCGGATGAGGGGGTCAGGCATCGATCGGATTCCTGCTCATGAGAGCGTACACCGATCCGCTCGCTATCCCCGCAGCAACTAAGATCACCGCCAAAACCTCTGGATCCATCAGGAACGCAAAGGGATTTTCTGATTGCGTCGGATCGACGAAAATCCCGCTTGCCCAGCCAACCGACATTCCGACTATCACGCTGAGACCGATCGCAAGAAGAATGGCAGCTAGCCTCCAGTGTTGGAGTCGCGACCGCGCGAACTTCTCGAAAAGCCAGATGACGAACCCAACGGCGGGCGTGAAGAACAGCCCGACGAAGAGACCTGCCACTGGGGTCATGAGAATCACCGCGGCAAGATCGCCAAGGCTTGAAATATGCCGAAATTCCGGAAAGCCTCGATTAGGACTCAATATCTTCCCAAGAACCAGTATCGCACCGAATGCCCAACTGACGAGCATGGTCTTCGCGAGAAAAAACCGTTTGGATTTTGAATTGCCTCGCGGGCCTAACGAGATAGCCAGAACGATTGCGACCATCAAAGTCAGGATGGAAGCAACGGCCATGAGCGCGCATCTCCCCTAAGCCACCAACCCCATCGGGTTCTCGACCAGTCGCTTGAACGCCTGCATCAGCTTGGCGCCGTCCGCGCCGTCGATGGCGCGGTGGTCGAAGCTGCCGGTGGCGCTCATCACGGTCGCGATCTGGACCGCGTCGTCGACAATGTGCGCACGCTTCTCGCCCGCACCGACCGCGAGGATCATCGCCTGCGGCGGGTTGATGACCGCGTCGAACTGCTTGATGCCGAACATGCCCATGTTGGAAATACTGGCGGTGCCGCCCTGATATTCCTCCGGGGCCAGCTTGCCTTCCTTGGCGCGCCCCGCGAGGTCCTTCACCTCGTCCGAAATCGCCGACAGCGACTTGGTGTCCGCGCCCGCGACGATCGGGGTGATCAGCCCGCCGTCGATGCTGACCGCGACCGAAATGTCGGCGCGCTTGTACTTGATGAGGTTCGAGCCCGCAAAAGACACGTTGCACTCGGGCACTTCGATGAGCGCCTTGGCGAGCGCCTTGATTAGCAGATCGTTGACCGACAGCTTCTGCCCGCGCTCCTCGATACTCTTGTTG
Organism: Sphingomicrobium aquimarinum; assembly: GCF_039655735.1. Lineage (NCBI taxonomy): Bacteria > Pseudomonadati > Pseudomonadota > Alphaproteobacteria > Sphingomonadales > Sphingomicrobiaceae > Sphingomicrobium > Sphingomicrobium aquimarinum. Next base: position 895,970 of record NZ_JBBYXH010000001.1, read on the forward strand.
ATCTGGCTGCGCAGCTTGAGCAGCGCGTCGAGCTGGCAATCGACCGTGAGGTAGATGTGCGGGATCTGCTGCTTGGCCTCGGTCAGGCGGCGCGCGATCGTCTTGCGCATGTTCGAAAGCTTCTCGACCTCGTGCGGAATGTCGAGCGGCTCGACCTCGGCGGGCGCGACGCCCGGCGCGCTCGGCGACGGCGCGGCGGCCTCGACGGGCGCGGCATCCTTGGCGGGTGCCTTGCCTGCCGCGGCGTCCACGTCCGCGCGCACGATCCGTCCGTTCGGGCCAGAACCCTCCAGGCCCGTCAGGTCGATGCCCTGCGCTTCGGCCAGGCGGCGCGCGAGCGGCGAGGCCTTGACGCGCTCGCCGTCCTTCAGCGGCGCGGCGGGCGCCTTGGTGTCGGCGGGGGCCGCGCTCTTGGCAGGCGCGTCGACCGACTTGGATTCCGTCTTGGGCGCGTCGTCGCGGCCATAGCCTTTGTCGGGCGCGGGCGCGGCCTCGGGAGCGCTCTTGGCCTTGGGCGCGTCGTTCGACGGGGCGGAGACCTCTTCGCCTTCCTCACCGATCATCGCGATGACCGTGCCGACCGCGACATTGTCGGTGCCTTCCTCGACGAGGATCTTCAGAAGCGTGCCTTCGTCGACCGCCTCGAACTCCATCGTCGCCTTGTCGGTCTCGATCTCGGCCAACAGGTCGCCGGACGCGATCGTGTCGCCTTCCTTGACGAGCCATTTCGCAAGCGTCCCCTCCTCCATGGTGGGCGACAATGCGGGCATCTTGAGTTCGGTGGCCATCGAAACATTCCTCCTGTCCGCCCGCTCAAAGCCGATGGTCTCCCTAGCGTCAAGGGGCCGCGCCACCTTGCGCGCCCAGCGGTTTTGCCGCAGCGTCCACGCCGTCAGTGGAGGGCAGATATGGACCAGACCTATCTGGTGATCGTCAACGAGAGCGAAGAGGCCAAGGTCTCGCTCCGCTTCGTCGCCAAGCGCGCGCAGAAAACCGACCGCGGGGTGGAAGTGCTCGCGATCGTCGAGCCGCAGGATTTCGTCCAATGGGGCGGCGTGCAGGCGGCGATCGAGGAAGAGGATATGAACCGCATCGAGGCCGCGATCGCGTCCACCGTCGGCGAAATCGTCGAGACGAGCGGGATCAAGCCGAAGATCACGATCCGCCAGGGCGACCCCATCAAGGTCATCAAGGAGATGATCCACGAACGCGACGACCTCGCCGCGCTGGTGCTGGGCGCGAAGGCGGGGAAGAATCCGGGCCCCATCGTCAAGCATTTCACCGGCGAGGGCGCGGGCGATCTGCCCTGTCCGATCTTGCTGGTGCCGGGCGGGTTGGATGACGAGCGGATCGAGCTGTTGGCGTAGTGCCCGAATGGAAGGAAAGAGGAGCGCAGCGAGCGTCCTTCCATAAGAGAGCGCGAAGCGCGGACGGCCTGCGCTCTTCCGAGCGACAGGACCGACGGGGTCAGGCCGCCCTGACCCCATCTCTGAATACTAGAGCGCCTGCTCCAGCACCCGGCACAATTTCTCACAGCCCGCCTGGTCCTCGGCGTCGAACCGCGCCGGCGTCGGGCTGTCCAGATCGAGCACGGCGACCAGTTCGCCGTCCTTTATGATCGGCACCACCAGTTCGCTCCGGCTCGCCGCGTCGCAGGCGATATGCCCGGGAAACGCGTGGACATCCTCGACGCGCTGCGTCTCCAACGTTTCCGCCGCCGCGCCGCACACGCCCTTGCCGAACGGAATGCGGATACAGGCCGCGCGGCCCTGGAACGGCCCCAGCACCAGTTCGCCGCCCACGTTGCGGTAGAAGCCCACCCAGTTGAGATCGCCCAACTGCTCCATGATGAGCGAAGAGGCATTGGCCATGTTGGCGACCGCGTCCGGCTCTCCCGCCACGAGGCTTTCCAACGCCTTCGCCAGCTCGTCGTAGAAGGCCGCCTTGTCCGCGGCCTCGATCTTGAAATCGTACATTCCTAGTAATCCACCTTCCCGCGCAGCGCCTTTTTCTGTCCGCGCTTGACCTTCTTATCGACGCGCTTCTGCTTCGCGCTCCAGCTCGGCTTCGTCTTCTTGCGTTTCTTTGGCGCCACGTGGGCCTTGGCGATCAGCTCCGCAAGACGCGCGCGCACCGCATCGCGATTGTCCTTGCGGCTGCGCGAGCCCTTGGCGGTGAGGATCAGCGCGCGCCGGTCCTTTGTCACGCGGCTGCCCGCGAGATGACGCAGGCGGTTGAGCACGCGACCGTTGAGCCCCAATGCCATCAAATCGACGCGCAGTTGCACACCGGTTTCCGACGTATTGGCATGCTGACCGCCTGGCCCCGAGGCGGCGAGGAACGTCTCGTCGAGCGCCTCTTCGGGGATGCTCACATTCTCAGGCGCCATCCGCGCCTCCGGTAACGAAGCTCACAGGCCCTCGTCCTGTTCGACGCCGGCGGCCGCCGCGGCCCATTCCGGAAAATGCGGCGGCAGCGGGGCGCGAAGGCGCAGCATCTTGCCCTTGGGACGCGGCACTTCGAGGCGCTCGGCGTGCAGCAGCATCGGGCCGCCCGGAAACCCGTAGACGCGGTCGCCGACGATCCCATGCCCCAGCCCCTCGCGCGCGTGCACGCGGATCTGGTGCGTCCGCCCCGTCTCGGGAATGAATTCGACGAGGCTCTGTTCGCCCTCGACGTGGAGGCGCCGCCATTTGGTCACCGCCGGCTTTCCGGCAGGATCGGCGACCATGCGCCAGCCCGCCTGCTCGCTCGAAACCTTGGCGACGGCCAGCTCGATCATGCCTTCTTCCTCCGCGACGACGCCGCCAACCATTGCCAGGTAGCGCTTGCGCACGAGATGCTCCTCGAACGCCTTCTGCACCCATTTGCGCGCGGGCGGGTGGCGCGCGAGCAGCAGGCAGCCGGACGTATCCTGATCGAGTCGGTGCATGATTGCCGGCAAACGCTTGTAATTCTCGCGCAGTTCGGGGAGCCGCGCCTCGACCGAATCGCCACCGCGTCGCGGGGTATCCACAGGCAGACCTTGCGGCTTGTCGATGCCCACGACGTCGGCGTCGATGAAGAGAATTCGCTCGTTAAGTTTCATGCGCGTCGCCCTAGCCGCTCGCGCCAAACGGCGAAAGGCCGCCATCTTCGTGACTGAGTCTTTTGAGTCACAGAATGGACCCAAAATCGCTCGCGTTAACCTTTATGACTTTGTTAACCTTTTGGCATCAGATACGGAATGGTTAATGGACGCTTAGACGACGTTAAGGGCCAGTAAGTTTCGTAAAGACATCGCCCAGTGAACGTCGGACTAAACGGGGGAAGAGATATGCGAGTTCTTTTGATCGAAGACGAAGCGACGATCGCCAAGAGCATCGAGATGATGCTGTCGACCGAAGGCTTCAACACCTATGTCACCGATCTTGGCGAGGAAGGCCTGGATCTCGGCAAGCTCTACGACTACGATATCATCCTTCTGGACCTCAACCTGCCCGACATGCACGGCTATGACGTCCTCAAGAAACTCCGCACCGCCAAGGTGCAGACGCCGGTCCTGATCCTCTCGGGCATCGGCGAAATGGATTCCAAGGTCCGTGCACTGGGCTTCGGCGCCGACGATTACGTCACCAAGCCCTTCCACCGCGACGAGCTGGTGGCGCGCATCCACGCCATCGTCCGCCGTTCGAAGGGTCACAGCCAGTCGGTCATCCGCACCGGCAAGCTGGCAGTGAACCTCGACGCCAAGACGGTCGAAGTGGACGGCAACCGCGTCCACCTCACCGGCAAGGAATATGCGATGCTCGAGCTTCTGAGCCTCCGCAAGGGCACGACCCTCACCAAGGAAATGTTCCTCAACCACCTCTACGGGGGAATGGACGAGCCGGAACTCAAGATCATCGACGTCTTCATCTGTAAGCTGCGCAAGAAGCTCAGCCTCGCGTGTGGCGGCGAGAATTACATCGAGACCGTCTGGGGCCGCGGCTATGTGCTACGCGACCAGGAAGAAGAAACGAGCGGCGAGACCGAAGCCGCGTAAGCATCAAACGCGACGAGCGGGAAGGAAGGCGGTGCCGACGGGAGACGGCGCCGCCTTTTTCGTGCGCGGTTAGGCCGCCGCGAGCGTCTGCCGGAGCGCCTCGAACGCACGCCCGTCGACCGCCTTGCCGATTTCGCTTTCGATGATCTGGAGCGCCTTTTCCTGCGGCATGGCGGCGCGATAGGGACGATCCGCGGTCAGCGCGTCGTAGAAATCACAGAGCGTGATGATCCGCGTCTCCTGGCGGATTTCATGTCCGCACAGTCCGAGCGGATAGCCGGTGCCATCGAGCTTCTCGTGATGGGCCGACGCCACGCCCGCCATGTCGGCAAAGCATCCCACGCGCGCAAGGATGGCCTGCGTGTGCCCGGCATGTTCACGCATCTCGACCCATTCGCTGTCTTCGAGCTTGCCGGGCTTCTCGAGCACCCGGCTCGACACGCCCAATTTGCCGATATCGTGCAGCAGCGCCGCCCGGTGCAGCCACCGTTGACGGCCATCATCCATTCCAAGCGCGCGCGCCATCGATCCCGCATATTCCGCGACCCGTCCCGAATGCCCGCCGGTGTAGGGGCTCTTGGCATCGACCACCGCACCGAAGGCCGCGGCGACATCGTCGAGCAGGTCGTCATCGACCGCGATCACTTCGTCTTCAGGCGCAAGCCCCGCGACGACCGCGTCCACGACGGGACTTTCCAACCCGCACCAGAAGCCGTGTTCCCCGGCGATGCGCGCGAACTGCCGGGTCAGCTTGGGATCGAGCCAGCTCCCGGCGCGCATGGCAATCTCGGTCTCGGCGGCATCGCGGCCGCCATGACGGTGAAACACGTCCGCGACCTGCGCGAGCAGCGCGATCCGCGAGGCGACGGGAATCGCCTCGCCCGCCAAGCCGTCGGGCCGCCCCGATCCGTCGAAATGCTCGTCGAGGTGATAGATGGCGCGCGCGACCGGCTCGTCGAATCGCAACCGGCGCGCAATGTCGGCGCCACGCGTGCATCGTGCCTCGATCATCTCCTGCGCGATGCCGTCGCCATTCTTGAGGATATTCGCGATCCGAGCGATTTTCGTCGAGAGCTTGGCCCCGCGCCCCGTTTGCGAAAAGACGAACCGCAAGGTCGCGGGCAGCCCGACGGGGACGGTTTTCCACGCCTGTTTGAAGTCGCGGTCGTCGGTCGCGTAGAGCTCGGCGATCCGTGCGGCGTTGCTCGAGCAGCCAAGATCCTTCAGCAGCGTCGCATAATAGACGTGCCCCATTTCCGTACGCGTCAGCCCCAGCCGCCCCGCCAGCCGCATCGCGATATAGGTCGCGCGGATACTGTGTCCGGCCGGCTGCCCTTCGGTCATGTCGAGCGCGTAGGACAAGCCGCCGAGAAGGCCCGCGCGTGTCATGCCGGGTGCCTTGGTGTCGAGCCGACCCGTGCCGAGCGGCTGCGGGTCGCCTGTGCCCCGGTCGATGTCGGATTGGAAATAAATGCCCGTCTCTCCCACGCGTGGTGCGCGAAGAAATAGCGGAGCAGATCGTAAGTCGATGTGTACGAAGAGGGTTAAGCGGTCTTAACGCGGACGGACGGGCGCGGGCCGGTCGGTCAGCGCACGGCTTGCCGCAGGCTCTTCCATCGGACGCCAGCCGTCGCGACCGAGCCGCTCCATGGGCTTAAAGCGCGCCTTGTAGTTCATGCGGTCCGACCCCTCGATCCAGTAGCCGAGATAGACGAACGGCAGCCCGTCCATGCGCGCCCGCTGGATATGGTCGAGGATGATGCTCGTCCCCAACCCCTTGCGGGCTTCGGGTCCGGTATCGAAGAAGCTGTAGATCATGCTCAAGCCGTCGCTCTGGCGATCCGCGAGGCACGCGCCGACCAGTTTGCCGGCGCTGCCGTCCGCCGTCGGCTCGCGATATTCCATCACGTAGGTATCGACCGGCGACTGCTCGACCATGTCGGCATAATCGGTTTCGTCCATCTCGGCCATGCCCCCGCCCGGATGGCGCGCGGCCAGATATTGCCGCAGCAGATCATATTGCTCTTCGGTCGCCCAAGGGCGCTGCGCGGTGACGACGAGATCGCCATTCGCCTTCATCAACCGCTTCTGCGATTTGCTCGGCGCGAATTCACCGGCGCGGATCCGCACCGACACGCAGGCATCGCAATCGGTGCAGCTGGGCCGATAGGCAACGCTCTGCGATCGGCGAAAGCCGATCTTGCCGAGCGCTTCGTTGAGTTCGGACGCATTGCGACCGGTGAGCTCGGTAAAGACCTTCCGCTCGATCCGGCCCGGCAGATAGGGGCAGGGCGCCGGATTGGTGACGAAAAATTTCGGGAAGCGAAATGGGGCGCTCACCCTGACGGTCTCCTCGGTCGAACTACGCGATGCAATGTCGGTCGACGTTAACGGAAACGCAACACTTTAGCATCGGCCCAAGTGCCGTGTTCTGAGTCATTTTGTGCCGTGCTGGGACGGATGAGAGTTAATGCCCCTCCGCTGCGCTGAGTCGGTCGGCGCGCTCGACGCCGAAGCCGCATTCGACGAGCCGGTCGATCAGCCGTTCGATCGCAGCCGCATCGCGCGCTTCGCATTCCACCTCGATGAGCGTGTCCTTGGCGGGCAGCGCATTGAAGACGCGGTGATGGTTGGTCTCGATGATGTTGACGCCGCATTCGTGGAACTTGGCGGTAATCTGCGCCAGCGCACCCGGCCGGTCTTCCGCCGCAATCTTCAGCCGCGCGATCCGCCCCGCACGCACCAGTTCGCGCACCAGCACATTGGACAGGAGATGCGGATCGATATTGCCGCCGCACAGGACGGTCCCGACCTTCTTGCCTTTGAACCGTTCGGGTTTTTCGAGCATGTGCGCCAGCCCTGCCGCGCCCGCGCCCTCGACGACGCTCTTCTCGATTCCGACCAGCAGCGCCACCGCATGTTCGATCGCCGCCTCGCTGACGAGTTCGATCCGATCGACATGCTCGGCGATGATGGCGCGGGTGATCTGCCCCGGCTGCTTGACCGCGATGCCCTCGGCGAGCGTCGCGCCGCCCGTGACAGCTTCGGTGCCCTCGACGATGCATTTCATCGCGGGAAACATCTCGGCTTCCACCCCGATAAGCTCGATGTTGGGATTGTGCGCGCGTGCCGCGATCGCGATGCCGCTCATCAGCCCGCCGCCGCCGATCGGCACGACGAGACAATCCAGGTCGGGCGCGACGCTCAGCATCTCGATGCCGACCGTCCCCTGCCCCGCGATGATGTCGGGATCGTCGAACGGGTGGACGAAGACATAGCCTTTCTCTTCCGCCAAGGCCGTCGCGTGGGCGAAGGCGTCGTCGAACACACGACCTTCGAGCACCACGTTGGCGCCATGCCCCTCGGTCTGCTCGACCTTGATGGTGGGTGTCGGCGTCGGCATCACGATGGTGACCGGAATCCCGAGCCGTGCGCCATGATAGGCCACCGCCTGCGCATGATTGCCCGCGCTCGCCGCGATGACGCCGCGCTTCCTCTCCTCGTCGGTCAGCTGGCACAATTTGTTGAGCGCCCCGCGCTCCTTGTAGGCGGCGGTGAACTGATAGTTCTCGAACTTCAGCCACACCTCGGCGCCGATAATCTCGCCGAGCGTCACGCTCTTAGCCATCTTGGTGTCGAGCACCTGCCCCGCGATCCGCTCGTGGGCGGCGCGCACGTCGTCGATCGTGACCGTCATCTCTCTCTCCTTGGGGACGAGCGCCTAGCCCTTCCGCTTGGCAGAGACAATGCTATCAAGACGCACATGATCAAGCCCCTGCTCCTTGCCGCGACCGCGGCCTTCGCCCTCGCCGCCACGCCCGCCGACGCGCAGACCGTCTATACCAACATGGATGGTCTTCATGCTGATAAAGACGGCAAACTCTCACGCTTTACCGGCCTCGTCGTCAGCGCCGAGGGCCGCATCGTGTCGCGCATGGTCGAAGGCCAGTCGCTACCGCGTGGCGGATACGAAGTCGTGGACATGGCCGGAGCACACGTGCTCCCCGGCCTGATCGACGCGCACGGACACGTCATGGGATTGGGCGAAGCGACACTGACGCTCGACCTCACCGGCACCTCCTCGATCGCCGACCTCCAGCAGCGCCTCGCGGCCTATGCCGAGGCCAACCCCGACCTGCCCGTCATCATCGGGCGCGGCTGGAACCAGGAATTATTCGACGAGGTCCGCTTCCCCACCGCCGCCGATCTCGACCGCGTCGTGGCCGACCGCCCCGTGATTCTCGGCCGCGTCGACGGTCATGCGGTCGTCGCCAATACCGCCGCCATCTCCCGTGCCAAGATCAGTGCCGACACGCAGGACCCCGAGGGTGGTGCAATCGAACGACTGGCCGACGGGCGCCCCGCAGGCGTGTTCGTCGATACCGCCGAGGAACTGCTCTACGCCGGACTGCCGCGCGGCAATGCGGCCGATGCCGATCGCGCGCTGGCCGCCGCGCAGAAATTCGCGCTGTCTGAAGGCCTCACCGCCGTCGCCGACATGGGTACCTCGATAGACGGTTGGCATGCCATGCGTCGCGCCGGCGACGCGGGACGGCTGAAGATGCGCATCATGAGCTATTCCGCGGCGCTCGAACCGGCGATGACGATCGCGGGTACCGGCCCGACGCCTTGGCTCTACGAGGGCAAGCTCAGAATGGGCGGCATCAAGCTCTATTCTGACGGCGCGCTCGGATCGCGCGGCGCGCTGCTCAAGGAGCCCTACGAAGACAAGCCCGATACGCTCGGGCTCCCTGTCACTCCGATGGACGAGTTGGGCGAACAGGCCGCGATGGGTGCGCAGGCCGGCTTTCAGCTCGCCATTCACGCCATCGGCGATGCCGCAAACGACGGTGTCCTCGATATCTTCGAGGGTCTCGCGGGCGGCGCCGCGGCACGGCATCGCATCGAACATGTGCAGATCGTCGATCCCGTCGATTTGCCTCGTCTGTCGGAACTGTCCGTCATCGCCTCCATGCAGCCGGTCCACCAGACGAGCGACTGGGCGATGGCCGAAAAGCGCCTCGGCATGGATCGCCTCGACGGCGCTTATGCGTGGAAGAGCCTGCTCGACAGCGGCGCGCTGCTGGCCTTCGGCTCCGACTTCCCGGTCGAGCATCCCAACCCCTTCGCGGGGCTCGAAGTCTCGGTGACGCGCACCGACGCCAGCGGTCAGCCCGTCGGCGGCTGGCGGATGGAGGAAGCGATCACGCTCGGCCAGGCACTCGCCGCCTTCACCCACGGTGCCTCTTACGCGGGGTTCGCGGAGGAGCAGTTCGGCGCGCTGGAGCCCGGCCAATATGCCGACTTCATCATCGTTGACCGCGATATTTCCGAAGTCGATCCCAGCGACATCTCGGAAACCGAAGTGCTCGCCACCTACGTCGGCGGCGAACGGGTCTTCAGCGCCGGCGACTAGGACGCCGCCGCGGCCCGCTCGGTCAGCATCGAGGGCGTGAGGAGCTGCGGCAGTTCCTCCGCTTCCTCGCCCGGCGCATACCAGAGATAGAGCGGCACCGCCGCGCGACCGCGTTCCTCGAGAAAGCGGGTGATCTCGTCGTCGCCGTCGGTCCAGTCGGCGACCAAGACCGCTACGTCTGCCTCGCCAAAAGCCTCCTGCACGCTGTCGCGGGCGATGGCGACGCTTTCGTTGGCCTTGCAGGTGAGGCACCAGTCGGCAGTGAAATAGACGAACACGGGCCGTCCCGCCCCACGAGCCGCCGCGACGCGCTCGGGGCTCCAGACGGTCGTGCCCGGTACGCTCGTCTCGCGGTCGATGGGCCGCGAGGGCAGCACCACGACCCCCAGCAGCGCGATCGCCCCGATCCCGGCCAGCGCGGTCTTCAGCATCCCGACGCGCCGCGCGAAGAAGGCGAGCAGCGCTGCCATGATCCCGAGCGCGAAGATGCCGCCCATCAGCCCGACTGGGCCGGCGAGCCGCCACAAGAGCCACAGGCAGGCGGCGACGGTCAGCGCCATCGGCAGCGCGAGCCATCGCTTGAACGTCACCATCCAGTGCCCCGGGCGCGGCAGGCGATTGCGCAGTGCGGGGATGAAGCCCAGCGCGAGGAACGGCAGCGCAAGCCCAAGCCCCAACATCGCGAACACCCCGACGCCCGCAGCGGGGGGGAGGACCAGCGCGGTGCCGATCGCCGTGCCGAGGAACGGCCCCGCACAGGGCGTCGCGACGAACGCCGCCAGTGCGCCCGTCCCCACCGACGAGCGCGTCTCGACATCGCCCGCCACGACGGGCAGTTCGTACAATCCCAGCAAATTGAAGGTGATCGCCCCGGCGAGGATCAGCAGGAGAAAGATCGTTCGCGGATCTTGTAGCTGGAAGGCCCAGCCCACCGCATTGCCGCCTTCGCGCAGGAGGATGAGCGCCAACCCCAGCCCCGCCGTTCCCAGAACCGCACCCAGCGTGTAGCCGAGCGCATCGCGCTTCGCCCGAGCCTCGCTCGTGCCGGTGCGTGCGAGGTGCAAGGCTTTCATCGTCAGCACCGGGAATACGCAGGGCATGAGGTTGAGGAGCAGCCCCCCGAGCAACGCGCCCGCGAGCGCCAGCCAGACCGTGGTCTCGCCGCCCTGTCCCGTCACGGGCGTGCCGCCCGTCGGGACGATCCCGGGCACCGCGTCGAATTCGAGGCCCTGCCCGCTGCCCAGTCGCAAGACGCCCGATAGTGCCGAGGGTTCGGCCCCTTCGCGCATCGCAAGATCGACGATCAACAGGTCGCCGTCGCGCCGGAAACGCTGTTCGGCGGCATAATCGATGATCCGATCGTCGGCGAGGAACAGCGAGGGCTCGCCGATCTCGAGCGTTTCAGGGATGGGGAGCGCGATCGACAGCGTTTCTCCCGCCGAGGCGAAGGTCGCGTCGGCATCGAGCGGCCGCGGCAGATCACGGCGCAGCGCGTCGAACTGGAGGCTACGATCCGTCCCCTCTCCGACGGGGATTGCGATGTCTACGCGCCCTTTTTCGGGCACGCACACCTTGTCGGTGCACGCCAACCAGCGCAGGTCCGCCGCCAGCCGTACCTGGCCGGACGTGCGCGGCGGCACGCTCAACCTCGTCAGGATCGCATGGTCGCCCTTGTAGACATAGTTGATCAGCCCGGCCGCCTCGAACTCGACCGGCGTCGGAAAGCGCAACTCGCCCACCTCCGCCCCTTCCGGTAGGTCCCACTCGATCTGAAGCGGCAGCCCCGCGTCACCCGGATTGAGCCAATAGCCATGCCAGCCCGGATCGGCGCGAAACACGATCGCGAGCTCGACGTCGCCGCCACCGACGGGGACACCCTGTTCGGCGATCAACGTGGGGCGGATATGGTTTTGCTGTGCCTGCGCCGGGAGCGCCGCCAGCAACAAGAGGAAGGTGAGGAAGAAGCGGCCAAGCATGGCCCCGCCCTAGCTGGCCGCCGCCGCCTCGTCGAGATTGGGCGACAACCGCTTTTTGGCGGTAGCCAGGCCAAGCCCCGACCGCTCGGCATAGTCCGCAAGCTGGTCGGGCCCGACCCGCGCCACGCCGAAATACGCAGCATCCTCGTGCGCGAAATAGAAGCCCGACACCGCGCTCGCGGGCCACATGGCATTGTTCTCGGTCAGGGTGATTCCGGCAGGTTCGCCGCCCAGAAGGTCGAACAGGAGCGGCTTCAACCCATGGTCGGGACAGGCCGGATAGCCCGGCGCGGGACGGATGCCGCGATAGCGCTCGGCGATCAGCTGCTCGTTGGTCAGCCCCTCGTCGGGCGCATAGCCCCAAAGGTCGGTCCGCACATGCTGATGCAGCCGCTCGGCAAACGCCTCGGCGAAACGGTCCGCCAGCGCCTTCAGGAGGATCGCGGAGAAATCGTCCCCTGCCGCCTCGAACGCCTTCGCCCGCTCGTCGGCCCCATGGATAGCGACCGCGAACCCACCGAGATGATCATTTTCGGTAGCGACGAAGTCGGCAAGGCACATGTTCGGCCGACCGCCCGGCTTCTTCACCTGCTGGCGAAGGAAGGGCACGCGCTTCGCCTCGACGATAATATCGTCACCGTCGCGCAGCGCGGGCCAGACCTGCGCTACACCGCGCGCTGTCAGCCATCTCTCCGCCACGATCCGGTCGAGCATCGCCTGCGCCTCGGCATAGAGTTCCGTCGCCGTATCGCCTACCACTTCGTCCTCAAGGATCGCCGGGAAGGTCCCCGCCAATTCCCAACTGCGGAAGAAGGGCGTCCAGTCGAACGTTTCGCGCAGATCCGCCAGATCCCAATCGTCGAAAACGTGCCGCCCCGGCTTCAGAGGCGCCGGCGCCACCCCCGACGGATCGAAAACAGGCGCATTCGCCCGCGCCTCGGCGAGCGATAGGATCGCTCCTTTGCCTTTACCCGCACGCCCCTCGCGCACCTTGGCATAATCGGCAGCGATCGCGTCGGTATAGTCGCGCGCCCCCGCCCCCATCAGCTTGGACGCCACCCCCACCGCGCGGCTCGCGTCGATGACGTGCACGACCGGCCCCGAATAGGCTGGCGCGATCTTCAGTGCCGTATGTACGCGGCTCGTCGTCGCGCCGCCGATGAGCAGCGGAATCGCCAGTCCCTCGCGCTCCATCTCGTTGGCATTGTGCACCATTTCATCGAGACTCGGCGTAATCAGCCCCGACAGGCCGATCATGTCCGCCCGCTTGGCCCGCGCCGCATCGAGAATGTCGCCCCAGCTCACCATCACGCCCAGATCGACGACCTCGTATCCGTTGCACTGCAGCACGACCCCGACGATATTCTTGCCGATATCGTGGACGTCGCCCTTCACCGTCGCGAGCACGATCCGCCCCTTGGTCGAATTATGTCCGCCGACATTCTCGCGCTCGATGTAGGGCAGCAGCCGCGCCACCGCCTTCTTCATCACCCGCGCCGATTTCACCACTTGCGGCAGGAACATCTTGCCCGAGCCGAACAGGTCGCCGACGGTGTTCATCCCGTCCATCAGCGGTCCTTCGATGACCTCGATCGCCCGACCCTTGGCCTGCCGCGCTTCCTCGACATCCTCCTCGATATACGCATCGAGCCCCTTCACGAGCGCGTGGGAAAGCCGCTCCTCCACCGACCGCTCGCGCCAACTGTCGTCCTTGGCCTGCGCCTTGGCGCCCTGCCCCTGATAACGCTGCGCCAGCTCGATCAGCCGGTCGGTCGCGCCCTCGTCGGAATCGAACAGCACATCCTCGCACGCCTGCCGCAGTTCAGGATCGATCTCGTCATAGACGTCGAGCTGCCCCGCATTGACGATCGCCATTCCCAGCCCCGCCGGAATCGCGTGGTAGAGAAACACCGAGTGCAGCGCGCGCCGCACGGTCTCGTTGCCGCGGAAGGAGAAGCTGAGGTTCGAAAGCCCGCCCGAGATATGCGCATGCGGGCAGCGCTGGCGAATTTCGCGCGTCGCCTCGATGAAGTCGATCCCGTAGCGGCGATGTTCGTCGATCCCGGTCGCAACCGCGAAGATATTGGGGTCGAAGATGATATCCTGCGGCGGAAAGCCGTTGGCGAGGAGAAGGTCGTAGGCCCGCGCGCAAATCTCGACCTTGCGCTCTTTGGTGTCCGCCTGACCCGTTTCGTCGAACGCCATGACGACGACCGCCGCGCCCAGATCGCGGCATTTCCCCGCCAGCGCGAGAAATGCCTCCTCGCCTTCCTTCAGGCTGATCGAGTTGACGATCGGCTTACCCGACACGCATTTCACCCCCGCCTCGATCACCTCCCATTTGGAGCTGTCGACCATCACCGGCACCCGCGCGATATCGGGCTCGGCGGCGATGCGTTTCAGGAACGTCGTCATGGCTTCCACGCCGTCGAGGAGCGCCTCGTCCATATTGACGTCGATGATCTGCGCGCCCGCCTCGACCTGGTCGCGCGCCACCTCGACCGCGGCGTCATAGTCGCCCGCCTGGATGAGCTTGCGGAAGCGCGCCGAGCCGGTGACGTTGGTTCGCTCCCCGATATTGATGAACTGGGTTGCTGCGCTCGTCACGATGCCACCTCGAGCGGTTCGAGCCCCGCCAGCACCATCTCGGTTTCGCGCGCCGCCCGCACGCGGGGTGCGGCGCCTTCGCACGCGTGCGCGATCGCCGCGATATGCGCGGGCGTGGTGCCGCAGCACCCACCGACGACATCGACCAGCCCTTCGTCCAGCCAGTCGGCAACCTGCCGCGCGGTTTCCTCGGGTCCCTCGTCATATTCGCCGAGATCGTTCGGGAGCCCCGCATTGGGATAGGCCATGACGAGGCTTGCGGAGCGCGCGTGGAGCGCCTTCAGGTGCGGTCGAAGTGCCTCGGCACCGAAACTGCAGTTCAACCCGATGGTGAGCGGATTGGCGTGCCGCACCGTGGCCCAGAAGGCCTCGACCGTATGGCCCGAAAGATTGCGCCCCGACAGGTCCGTCAGCGTCATCGACAACATGATCGGAAGCTCACGCCCCAACTCGCGTTCGACATTCCTGACCGCAACGATCGCGGACTTCGCATTCAACGTGTCGAACACCGTCTCGACAAGAATGAAGTCGACGCCGCCCTTCGCGAGCGCACGCACCTGCCCTTCATAGACCGCGACGACCTCGTCGAAGTCGACTTCGCGAAAGCCCGGATCCGCCACGTCGGGTGACAGGGACAACGTCTTGTTGGTCGGCCCCACCGCGCCCGCGACAAAGCGCGGCGCTTCTGGCGTCGAAAAGCGATCCGCGACCGCCCGCACGATCTTTGCGCCGGCAACATTGATGTCCTCGACCAGATGCGCCGCATCGTAATCGGCCTGGCTGATCGCATTGGCGTTGAAGCTGTTGGTGGCCAAGACATGTGCGCCCGCTTCGGCGTAAGCGACGCAGATCGCCTCGATGGCCTCGGGCTGCGTAAGGTTGAGCAGATCGTTGTTGCCGCGCTGCTCGCGTTCCAGCGCGACATTGCCGCGGAACTGCGCCTCGCCGAGGCCCAGCTTCTGGATTGCGGTGCCGTAGGCACCATCCTTCACCAGCACGCGCCGGGCGGCGAGCGCCTTTAATGTCTCGGCCTTGCTCATGACGGCTTCACTCCTAGCAAGCGACAGATGGCGAAGCTCAACTCCGCCCGATTGAGCGTGTAGAAATGAAAGTGCCGCACGCCGCCCGCATAAAGCTGGCCGCACAATTCCGCCGCGATGGTCGCCGCCACCAGCTCGCGGGCCTGCGGCGTATCGTCCAGCCCCTCGAACCGTTCTTCCATCCATGACGGGATCTGCGCGCCGCATTGGCCTGCGAACTTTCGTGTCTGCTCGACATTCGACACCGGCAGGATGCCCGGCACCAATTCGATCTCGCGCCCCCGTGCCGCGAGCGCATCGCGTAATTTGAAGAAGGGCGCGGGGTCGAAGAAGAACTGGCTGATTGCGCGATTTGCCCCCGCATCGACCTTGCGGAGCAGGTGATCGAGATCGGCCTCGAAGCTCAGCGCCTCGGGATGGCATTCGGGATAGGCGGCGACCGAAATGTCGAAGTCCGCGACCTCTTTGAGCCCCGCCACCAATTCGGCCGCATGCGCATAGCCATCGGGATGCGGCTCGAACGCCGCGCCTTCTTCGCTGGGGTCGCCCCGAAGCGCGACGATATGACGCACGCCGGCGTCCCAATAGTTCTGCGCGATCTCCTGGACCTCGCCTCGACTCGCGCCGACGCATGTCAGATGTGCGGCAGGGGTCAGCGCGGTTTCCTCGACGATCCGCTTGACCGTCTCATGCGTCCGCTCGCGCGTCGACCCGCCCGCGCCATAGGTGACCGACACGAAGCGCGGATGCAGCGGGGCGAGCCGCTCGACGGCGTCCCACAGCCGCGCCTGCATCTTGTCCGTCTTGGGCGGAAAAAATTCGAAGCTTACGTCGACGTCGCCGCTGGGGCGCTCGAACAAGGGTGTGGGCGCGTCGGCCGTGGTGTCGGTCATGCCGCCAATTCCCTCCTGCCCTGCGGTCGGTTGGCGACCCAGATCATGACATTGAGATCGCCCTCGAGCCGCACCGGTTTGGACGAGCGCAGCCCCGCCAGCTTCACCATCGAGCGGATGCCATCACTCGAGAAACCCAAGCGCTGATGCCCATGTTCGCGGCGCAGCTCTTCCCGGTCGTGCCGCTCGAAATCGACGATCACGAGCCGTCCGCCGGGTGCGAGGATCCGTGCCGCTTCGTCGATCGCCGCGCGCGGCTGGTGCGCATAGTGCAGGACCTGGTGGAGGATCACCGTATCGGCCGCCGCGTCGGCAAGAGGCAGCGCGAACATGTCGCCCTGCCGCAAGCTCGCCCCCGCTTCACCGGCGACGTCGAGCCGCACACGCGCCAGCTTGAGCATATCGGGCGAGCGGTCGATACCGATCGCTTCCGCCGCGCCCGGCGCGAAGAGTTCGAGCATGCGGCCCGTTCCCGTTCCGACATCGACCAGCCGGCCGAGCGGTCGCCCCGCCAACGCCTCGGCGATCGCCGCCTCGACCTCTTCTTCGTCCGCATGAAGTTTTCGGAGAAAGTCCCATCGCTCCGAACGCTGCGAGAACCAGCGACTGGCGCTTTCGGCACGCTCGATCCGGATCGCTTCCAGGCGTTTGGCATCGGCCGCGGTCGCGCGGGCCAGGTCACCCGCCAGTCGCTCGTCGATGATCGGATAGAAGCCGTCGACGGCTTCCGCACGTTCGACGAACGTCCAGGCGCCTTCCTTACGGCGCGTCACGAGCGATGCCTCGTCGAGAATCCGGAGGTGCCGCGACACACGCGGCTGCGACTGGCCGAGCGCCTGCGCGATCTCGCCCACGGTCAGTTCCATCTCGCGCACGAGCAGCACGATCCGCAGGCGCGTATCGTCGCCGAGCGCCTGGAAGGCTGACAGGAGGTTGAGGGGCTGTTCCATTAGATAAAGACATAACGACATCTTTATGTGATGCAACGAATATCCTTTATTTCTGCAGCAGCGAGCCATTTCACATGACTGTTGCATGGGGGTTCGCGGACTAGTAAAAATAGTGTCAGACCCGCCCTTATCGGCGGGTCTTTGCCTTGTGGTCGCGTTGAGCGGGCACGCTGACAAGGAAATGGAATATATCATGAAGAAGATTGCTCTGACCGCCATGGTCCTCGGCCTCGGCCTCGCCGCTTGTGAAGCGCAGACCGACGACGCCGTCGAAAACGACATGGAAAACGCTGGCGAAGCCATGGAAGCGGACGCTGAAGCCGCTGGCGACGCCGTCGAAGGCGCTGCCATGGAAGCCGGCGATGCCGCCGACAATGCCATGAACGAAATGGACGCCGAAGCTGCTGAAGTCGAAGCCGACATGCAGGACGAAAGCGTCGAAGAAGCGCAGGCCGACTAAGCCAGCCTTCTCGCATTTCGCGATAAACGAAGAAGGGTCGCCCCGGTCGGGGCGGCCCTTTTTTGTTGCATGTTTTCAGGCGGGTGGGGCTATGATGCGGATCATGACCCGCGTCGCCCTCTTCCTGTGTCTCGCCCTCGCGGCCTGCAGCGAAAAGACGCCCGAGCGGCCCAGCGAGAAGGCGACCGAACGGCTCATGAGCATGGAAGCGCGGCTCGATGCGGCGGAGGCGGCGGACCCGTTGGTGCGCGCGGAAGCCCCGACGCAAGAAGGGCCGGACGCCGAGGCGACCGACCCTTCTCTCTAATTCAGACCGGGTGCGCGGATCGGGGTCAGGACGTCCTGACCCCGTCGGTCCTGTCGATCTGCGATCGCAGGCCGTCCGGCTCTCGGCGAAACCCGGGGTAGCATCGGCTACCCCGGGCCGCTTCGAGCTTAGAAATCCATGCCGCCCATGCCGCCCATGCCGCCCGGCATGCCGCCGCCACCACCGGAATTCTTGTCTTCCGGCAGTTCGGCGACGGTCGCCTCGGTGGTGATGAGCAGGCCGGCCACCGACGCGGCGTCCTGCAGCGCGGTGCGTACGACCTTGGTGGGATCGACGACGCCGGCACTCACGAGATTCTCGTAGGTGTCGTTGGCGGCGTTGAAGCCCATCGAGGGATCGTTGCCATCGGTCAGCTTGCCCGCGACGACCGCGCCGTCGAAACCGGCGTTCTGCGCGATCTGGCGGACCGGAGCTTCCAGCGCACGGCGAACGATGTCGATGCCGCGGGTCTGATCGTCATTCTCGCCCGAAAGGCCGTCGAGAGCCTTCTTGGCGTAGAGCAACGCGGTGCCGCCGCCCGGAACGATGCCTTCTTCAACGGCAGCACGGGTAGCGTGCAGCGCGTCGTCGACACGGTCCTTGCGCTCCTTGACCTCGATTTCGGTCGCGCCGCCGACCTTGATGACGGCCACGCCGCCCGCAAGCTTGGCAAGACGCTCCTGGAGCTTCTCCCGGTCATAGTCGCTGGTCGTGTTCTCGATCTGCTGGCGGATCGCACCGGTACGCGCTTCGATCGCGTCCTTCTGGCCCGCGCCGTCGACGATGGTCGTGTTGTCCTTGTCGATCTGCACGCGCTTCGCGGTGCCGAGCATGTTGAGCGTCACGTTCTCGAGCTTGATGCCAAGATCTTCCGAGATCATCTCGCCGCCCGTCAGGATCGCGATATCCTCGAGCATCGCCTTGCGACGATCGCCGAAGCCCGGCGCCTTGACGGCCGCCACCTTGAGGCCACCGCGCAGCTTGTTGACCACGAGGGTGGCCAGCGCTTCGCCTTCGATGTCTTCCGCGATGATAAGCAGCGGACGACCCGACTGGACGGCGCTCTCGAGGATCGGGAGCATCGCCTGGAGGTTCGAGAGCTTCTTCTCGTGGATGAGGATGTACGGATCGTTGAGTTCGACCGTCATCTTCTCGGGATCGGTGATGAAGTAGGGCGAAAGGTAGCCGCGGTCGAACTGCATGCCTTCGACGACGTCGAGCTCGAACTCGAGGCCCTTGGCTTCCTCGACGGTGATCACGCCTTCCTTGCCGACCTTGTCCATCGCTTCGGCGATCTTCTCGCCGACTTCACGGTCGCCGTTGGCCGAGATGATGCCGACCTGCGCGACTTCTTCGGAACCCGAGACGGGCTTGGAACGATCCTTGAGATCGGCGACGACCTTCTGGACGGCGATATCGATGCCGCGCTTAAGGTCCATCGGGTTCATGCCCGCCGCAACCGACTTCATGCCTTCCTGAACGATCGACTGGGCAAGCACCGTTGCCGTGGTCGTGCCGTCACCGGCGATGTCGTTGGTCTTCGAGGCCACTTCGCGCAGCATCTGCGCGCCCATGTTCTCGAACTTGTCCTTGAGCTCGATTTCCTTGGCGACGCTGACGCCGTCCTTGGTGATGCGCGGTGCGCCGAAGCTCTTCTCGATGACGACGTTGCGACCCTTGGGGCCGAGCGTCACTTTTACGGCGTCGGCGAGGATGTCCACGCCACGCATGATGCGCTCGCGCGCGTCGCGGCTAAATTTTACGTCTTTGGCAGCCATGTGATTGCCTTTCTAATTGGTGTGGAAGTTCACGAAGGTCACGCTACGCCCGGCTTTCCCACCGGGCAGTCGCATGCGCTCAGCTGACGATCCCGAGGATGTCGCTTTCCTTCATGATGATGAGGTCTTCGCCGTCGATCTTGACCTCGGTGCCCGACCATTTGCCGAACAGGATCTTGTCGCCTGCGGAAACGTCGAGCGGCGTAACCTTGCCGTCTTCGGCCTTGATGCCGGTGCCGACGGCGACGACTTCGCCTTCCTGCGGCTTTTCCTTGGCACTGTCGGGGATGATGATCCCCCCGGCGGTCTTTTCATCGGCCTCGACACGGCGGACGAGGACACGGTCGTGAAGCGGTTTGAAAGCCATTTGCGGCCCCTCTTCTGTTAATGATGATCTTGGCTGGCACTCGTTCGAACAGAGTGCCAGCCGTGGCTCGCATTTGGGTAGCCGTGTCCACCCTGTCAACAACCCCGCCGATCAAAAATTCCGCTGGATGCCGCGAGCGCGCGGTGCCGTGCAGGGCAGCTTACGGCGATCGCTTTCTAAGTTCCTGATTATATTGATACACTATAATGAGCTTTGGCTGCTCGCGGCCTATTCGGGAGGTCCACGCGACAAAAAAGAACGGATATCCCGAATGGCTGAAATTCCCGTAGAGAAACGCTCCTCCGGAATCCCCTGGTGGGTCTGGGTGCTGGCGCTTCTGGCGATCATAGCGCTGGTCTGGTGGCTGATCGCCGCAAACGACGACGATGCCGCGGCCGACGCGGACGCCGATGCCGTTGAATATTCGGCCGATCCCTCCAACGACATCATGGTCATGGACGATACGGAGCTTACCGACGTCCTCGCCATCGGCTCCTCGATCGACGTCGACAATGTCCGCGTCACCGAACTTGCTGGCGATATGTCCTTCTGGGCCGACATAGACGAACGACGCACCTTCGTGATCTTCGATCAGGAACAGACGCCTGCCGACATGACCGAAGGCGAATTCGACATCAATCCGGGATCGATGCTGTCGATTACCGGCGACGTGTTCGCATCCGATGAAGCCATCCCCTCCGCCATCGATGCGCAGGTCCCCGCCAACGTCGACCGCTATGTCGTCGCGCGCACCATCGAGATGGCAACCCCCTCCAACTAGGAAGTTTTCCCATGAAGCACGACAAACGCTACGAGAATCTCGACCGCATCGACGATTACGAACTGAGCAACGAGGCGCAGGACATCCGCGGTTATCCGCTCGTCACTGCCGACGGCAGGCGGATCGGAAAGATCGACGATCTGCTCGTCGATGGCGATCGCAACGAGGTCGCCGCCGTTCGACTGGAAGACGGTCGCT
Organism: Sphingomicrobium aquimarinum; assembly: GCF_039655735.1. Lineage (NCBI taxonomy): Bacteria > Pseudomonadati > Pseudomonadota > Alphaproteobacteria > Sphingomonadales > Sphingomicrobiaceae > Sphingomicrobium > Sphingomicrobium aquimarinum. Next base: position 916,767 of record NZ_JBBYXH010000001.1, read on the forward strand.
GCACCGCCGTCGAACCGCTCGACATCCATGACGACGTGGTCGTCTACGGCGATCGTGCCGAGGCCTTTGCCAATCGTGACAACGATTACGGCAAGACCGAGGTCTCCAAGGAAAAGGTCATCCCGATCGTCGAGGAGCGCGTCGCGATCGGTAAACGCGTTCGCGAAGGTGGAAAGGGAATGACCGTCACCACCCGCGTCGAAAAGGAACAGGTTTCCGAAGATGTCCGTCTGCGCACCGAAGAGGTCACCGCCGAGCGGCGCGACGTCAAGGACCGGCGCGTATCGGGCGAGGATGCCGATGCCATGTTCGAGGGCGACAGCGTCAGCATGACCGAGCGCAGCGAAGAGGCCGTCGTCGCGAAGGATGCGGTCGTCACCGACGAGGTCGTGTTGCAGAAGCGCAGCGGACACAAGGTCGAACATGTCGATGAGACGGTCCGCAAGACCAAGGTCGATATCGAGAAGAACAAGCGTCGCGATCGCTAGCGCTCCACCGCAACGATCACGAGAGTATGTGGGGTCGGCTGCCATCGTGCACCGGCCCCTTTTTTCAACGCATTCTGCATATGAGAAAGGGCGACCGCAAATGACCGATCCGCAATCCGGCCCCGACGACGGCGTCGACGACGAGAAAGTCACCGTTCCGATCGTGGAAGAGTGCGTCGATCTCGAGATCCGCGAACGGCAGCGGCACGTGACCGTCATGACCCGAGCGGTGCGCGAGGACGTCGAGTTCAGCGAGGATCTTCGTCACCGACGCGTCGAAATCGAGCGCGTGACCTGCGATCGCCTCGTGGACAAGCCGCCCGCACCGCGCACCGAGGACGGGGTCACGATCCTGTCCGTCGTCGAAGAGGAGCTCGTGGTGACCCGCCAGCTAAGGCTCGTGGAAGAAATCCGCATGACACAGGTGGAGGAAACCGAGAGCGTGACACGGACCGAGACGCTGCGGCGGCTCGTACCGGAAATACGGCGCGAGGACGTGCGCCCGCCCGACGAAGACTAGGCCTCGCTCGTCAGCCCCAGTGCCTCGCGACGGGTCCAGCGCCAGAACATCAACACCGCGACGATCGCAAGCCCGATGGCGAGGCCAGACCAGATGCCGACCCCGTCCCAGCCTGCCTCGAACGCGAGCCAGGCGCCCGCGCCGATGCCGATCAGCCAGTAGCCGATGAAGGTGAAGATCATCGGCACGCGTGTATCGTGCAGCCCGCGCAGCACGCCCGCGCCGACGACCTGCGCGCCGTCGACGATCTGGAAGATGGCGGCGATGACGAGAAAGCTCGCGCCCAAGGCCACTACCCGTGCATTCTCCGGCGTGTCGGCGAGGAACAGACCGATCAACTGCTCGGGGAAAAGAAACAGGAAGATCGCCATGAAGCTCATGAAGCCGATGCCGAGCATCCAGGCGACGCGGCCGGCGATGGCGATCCCCGCTTTGTCGCCGCGACCGAGCATGATGCCGACCCGCACCGTCGCTGCCTGCGCGATGCCCCAAGGCACCATGAAGGACAGCGCCGCGATCTGGAGCGCGATGGCATGCGCCGCGAGCGCATCCTCGCTGACGAGGCCCATGAGATAGGCGGCGGCCGAGAAGATCCCGCCCTCGAACCCCATCGCCAGCCCGATCGGCAGGCCCAGCTTCCACATCTGCCGGTAACGTCCCCAGTCGGGTCGCCAGAAGCGCGCCAGCAGATGGAAGCGGCGGAACTGGCGGTCCGAGAGGATAACGAGGACGATTCCGACCAGCATCGCGGTCCAGGTGATGGTGCTTGCGATCCCCGCGCCGAACACACCCAGTTCGGGCGCACCCAGTTCGCCGAAGATGAGCGCATAGTCGAGGAGCGAATTGAGCGGGATGCCCGCCGCGCTGATGATGAGGATCCAGCCCGGCCGCTCGAGCGCGGCGAGGAAGTGGCGCAGGGTATTGAACAGGAGGAAGAGAAAGGTCGACCAGAGGTAGCCCCAAAGGAAGACCTGCGCATTGGCTGCAAGCGAAGGATCCTGCCCGAGCAAGCCGATCACCGTATCGGCGTTCATGAGGATGAGCCAGATGGGCACCGTGACCGTCGCCGCCATCCAGACCGACTGGCGGAAACTGCGGCGCACGTCCTTGACGCGCCCCCGCCCGCGCCCCAGCGCCGTCGCCATCATCGGGCTGGCCGCCGTAATGAGCCCCAATGCGATGAGATTGAGCGCGAAGGTCAGGTTCAGCGCCAGCGCCACGGCGGCGAGTTCGCTGGTGCCGTAGCGCCCGATGAAGAAGGTATCGATCGCCTGCACCGATGCCATGGTGAGGTTGGTGAGGATGAGCGGCCAGGCGAGCTTCAGCGTGGCGCGAAGCTCGCGCTGCCAGTCGGTGCTCGTATCGCTCGTAACCATGATCGGGTGCGGCTAGCCGTGCGCCGGCGCCCCCGTCCAGCGAATAAGGGTGGCGCAGCGCGCGTGCGTCCCTATCTTCCAGCATAGAGGCAAGGAGGACACATGAGTTTCGCGCGCACCATCTGGAAGCTGCTGGTCGGGGTGAAGGACCTGATGGTCCTCATCTTCATGTTCCTCTTTTTCGGCCTGCTTTTCGTGGCCCTGAAGGGGACGCCTGATCCGGTCGTCGGCGACGGCGTGCTGGTGATGGACCTGGACGGCATCGTCGTCGAACAGGCGAGCGCACCCGACCCGCTCAGCGCGCTCGCGGGCGCGCCCTCGATCGGGGAATGGGAAGTGGCCGAGCTGGTCGCGACCTTGGAGGCCGCCAAGGACGATGACCGGGTCGAGGCGGTAGCGCTCGATCTCGACGGGTTTCTCGGCGGCGGCCTCGTCGCCATGACCACGCTCGGCGCGGCGATCGAGGAGTTCGCGGAGGAAAAGCCCGTTGTCGCTTACGCCACCGCCTATGTCGGGGACGGCTACCAGCTCGCGGCGCACGCGACCGAAGTGCATCTCAATCCTCTGGGCACCGTCGCGCTGGCGGGGCCTGGCGGCAACAATCTCTACTTCGCCGAGCTTCTCGACAATCTGGGCGTGACCGCCAACGTCTATCGAGCGGGCGACTTCAAGTCGGCGACCGAGCCCTATACGCGCAGCGATATGTCTCCCGAGGCACGGCAGAATGCCGAACAACTGGCGGGCGCGCTGTTCGACCAGTGGCGCGAGGATGTGAAGGCCGCGCGCCCCGTCGCGAACATCGACCGGTTGCTTCGCGACCCCGCCGAGGTGGCGGAGGCGCAGCCCGACCTGGCGCGCGCGGCGCTCGATCTGGGGCTGGTCGACACGCTCTCGACGCGGCGCGAATATGAGGCACGGCTCGCCGAACTCGGCGGCGTCGATGAAGATGCGATCGGCGGGTTCGAGCGGATCGAGCTCGCCAACTATATCGGTACCGAGCTCGACGACCAAAACGACGGCGACATCGGCGTGGTGACCATCGCGGGAACGATCGTCGACGGCTTCGCGCCGACGGGCCAGGCGGCGGGCGACAGTATCGCGGAAGCGATCCGCGAAGCGGGCAAGGACGGGGGTCTTGAGGCGCTGGTCGTGCGGATCGACAGCCCGGGCGGCTCGGTGCTGGCGTCCGAGGCCATCCGCGTCGCCATCGAGGACGTGAAGAACGATCTCGACATTCCCGTGGTGGCGAGCTTCGGCAACGTCGCGGCGTCGGGCGGCTATTGGGTCGCGATGCCCGCCGACGCCATCTTCGCCGAACCCTCGAGCGTCACCGGTTCGATCGGCGTGTTCGCCGTCCTGCCGAGCTTCGAGGGAACGATGGAGAAACTGGGGATCGGCGTCGACGGGGTGAAGACGACGCCGTTGTCGGGCGAGCCGGACTTGTTCGCGGGGCCCTCGGCGGAGGCCGACGTGGTGCTGCAGGCAGGTGTCGACAGCATCTACGACCGCTTCCTGACCCTCGTGGCGCAGAACCGCGACATCCCCAAGGCACGCGCCGACACGCTCGGCGGCGGGCGCGTCTACGATGGCGGGACGGCGCGTCAACTGGGGCTGGTCGACCGCTTCGGCGGGCTCGACGAGGCGATTGCCCATGCGGCCGAACTCGCCGGGATCGAGGGCGATCCGTCGATCCGCAAAATCGAGCGCGCCGACGAATTCGGCTTTCTCGCCACCCTGCTCGGTGCGCGCGCGAATGCGGCGAGCATCGACCCGTGGACGCAGGTCACCGGCCGTCCGGACGCGCAGCTCGCGCAGGCGGTACACACGATCGAGCAATTGCTGCGCGGCCCCGCGATGCAGGCGCGCTGCCTTGCGTGCGAACGGTTCGCACCCGTGCCCACCGGCTCCGCAGGGGAGGAAGAACTGTCGTTCGTCGCGAGGCTTCTCGCCCGGCTGGACTAGCCGCGCCGGCGACGGCGGCGCTGCGAGAGCGGCAGGAGGACCAGTGCCATCAGGACGCTCGCGAACGAGATGGCGCTGAAGGCTCGGACCCAATTGTTGGAGATGTGCTCGCGCGTCTGGAGGTCCATGATGTGCACACCCCACATGAAGTCGAAGGCGCGCCACCAGCCGGTGCGCACCGCGGCGATACGCCCCGTGTCCCGCTCGACGTAGAAACGCGTGCCGTTCTCGGTTTCGACCTTCCATGCGGGTGTGTCGCGGCGCCAGTCGAGCGGCGGGTCGGCGGGGTCGATGGCCGCGACCGACGCGATCGGGCTTGTGCCGATGTAGCGCGCCGCCACCTCCGCGCGTGCGTCCTCGGCGCTGAACGGTTCGGCGCGGCGGCCCGCGGCAGCTTCGATCAGCGTGTCGCCGTTCATGACCCAGTAGAGCCCACGCTGGCGCTGCACCAGTTCGAGCGTCGTCTCGCCGCTCATCGTGACCGGAAGGAGCGGGGTGCGTTCGAGCTGCGGTCGGGGCTCGGGCGAGAGGAGATTTTCGCCGCGCACGTCCTCGATCGGCTTCAAGACCATGAAGAACCCCGACAGGGTCCAGAACAGGAGCGGGACGCCGACGAGCCAGCCGAGCCAGATGTGCCAGCGGCGCAAGGTCTTGCGTAGGTTCATGTCTGCTCCCCGGCGCAGGCCGGGATCCACCCGCGCGAAAATATGCCCCGGTCGTTGCCGGGGCGCCCGGATGCCTAGATGTGGATGGGCTTGCCCTGCACCGCCATCGCCGCTTCCTTGATCGCCTCGGCGTGGGTCGGATGCGCGTGGCAGGTGTAGGCGATGTCCTCGCTGGTGGCGCCGAACTCCATCGCCTGCGTGACCTGCGCGATCATCGTTCCGGCAAGACTGGAAATCATCCACACGCCGAGCACACGGTCGGTCTCGGCATCGGCGATGATCTTTACGAACCCGTCGGTATCGCGATTGGTCTTGGCGCGGCTGTTGGCCATGAAGGGGAACTTGCCGATCTTGACTTCGAAGCCCTCTTCCTTGGCCTGTTCGGTAGTCAGGCCGACGCCCGCGATCTCGGGATAGGTGTAGACGACGCTGGGGATGAGGTCGTGATTCACGATGCCGACCTCGCCCGCGATATTCTCCGCGACGGCGATCCCCTCGTCCTCGGCCTTGTGCGCGAGCATGGGGCCCGGAACGACGTCGCCGATGCCCCAGACGCCTTCGACGCCGGTCGCGAAGTCATGATCGACATCGACCTGGCCGCGCTCGTTCGTCTCAAGGCCGATCGCATCCAGGTTGAGCCCGTCGGTATTGGCGCGGCGGCCGATCGAGACGAGCACGGCATCGACCTCGAGCGTCTCGGTGTCTCCACCCTTGGCGGGCTCCATCGACAGGATTGCCTTGTCGCCCTTCACCTCGCAGCCGGTGACCTTGGTGCCAAGCTTGTACTCGAAGCCCTGTTTCTTGAAGATCTTGTTGGCTTCCTTGCGGACTTCCTCGTCCATGCCGGGCAGGATCTGGTCGAGATATTCGACGACCGTGACCTTCGCGCCCAGACGCCGCCACACGCTGCCGAGTTCGAGCCCGATCACGCCGCCGCCGATGACGACCATATGCTCGGGCACCTTGGGCAGCTTGAGCGCACCGGTCGAATCGACGACGATGCCGCCGTCATTGTCGACCTCGACGCCCGGCAACGGCGTGACGCTCGAGCCGGTAGCGATGACGATGTCCTTGGCGGTGACGCTCTTGCCGTCGACCTCGACCGTATGCGCGCCGGTGAACTTGGCATGGCCCTTGAGCCAGTCGACCTTGTTCTTCTTGAAGAGGAACTCGATGCCGCCGGTGAGACCCTTCACGGCCTCCTTCTTCTCTTCCATCATCTGGGACAGATCGAGGCTCGCGCCTTCGAGGTTGATCCCGAACTTCTTGAGGTGGCCGCCCTTTGCCTCTTCGTAGAGATGCGAGGCGTGGAGCAGGGCCTTCGAGGGAATGCAGCCGACGTTGAGGCAGGTGCCGCCCAGCGTCTCGCGGCTTTCGGCGCAGGCCGTCTTGAGGCCGAGCTGTGCGGCACGGATCGCCGCGACATAGCCGCCAGGACCGGCACCGATCACGAGAACGTCATAGTCGTATTCAGCCATGAAAAACCTGCCAGATCGTTGGAGAAGAAAGTCGTTGCGCTCCACATAATGCCTCGGAGCGACAAAGCAACTCGCCCAGGCGCGGCGCCGCCATGTCGCCGCGCGGTTGCAACTCCTTAACTTCGGCGGACTAAAAGCGCGCTTTCAACGGGTTGGAGTGAGTGCGACCATGAACGAACGCCAGTGGCTGATCGTCGATACGACGGGCGGCGAGTATGCACGGTTTTCCAAGATCGCACCCTCCGAGCGCCCCATTCCGGGCGCCGTCCACAAGGTCGCGCTGGCCGGCAAACCCACCTTCACCGACGTGCTGCAGGCCTATGCGCGGGAAACCGGCGAGAATCTCGGGGAGCTGGCGCCCCTGTTCTGCATCGCCGGGGCCGCCTCGGGCGAGACGATCAGTTTCGCGCGCGCCAACTGGACGGTGACGCGCGCGGGCCTTTCGACCCTGTTCGGAACGCGCGTGCGCGTCATCAACGATGTCGTCGCGATGGCGTGGGGCGCGCAGTCGGACCGTGCGCGGATCGCCGCGCTGCGTGGTGCGCGCGCCCAGCCCGATTTCAAGCGCCCGGGACGCATGATCATGTTGTTCGTCGGCGATGGCGTCGGCGCGGCAATCGTGGATATCGACCGAGACGGACGCCGCCGCGTCATGGAGACCGAAGCCGGCCATCTCGAATTCGCCGCGCATAACGAGCGCGAACTTCGGATCGCGGAGAAGCGGCGCGGCGATCAGAGCCAGACGAGCTGGGAACAGATGCTCACGCTCGGCAAGGACGATGCTTTGTGGGACGGCTTTACCGAACTGCGCGCACTCGACCGCGAACGGATGCTCGGCGAGTGGTTCGGCCGCTATGTCGTGGGTCTCGTCCATGCGTACGGCGCATGGGATGGCGCGATCCTCGCGGGCCCACGCGTCGCATCGCTGACGGGCGCGGGCAGCAAAACGAGTTTCGACGGCGCCTTCGTCAAGCGCCGTACCTTCCAGCGTCTCGTCATGCAGGCCCCCGTCTGGACCGTCAGCCAGGACGATCCGATCCTGACCGGCGGCGCAGCGCTGATGGCCATCCGCGCCGCAGAAGGGCGCGGCAGCGAAGCCTCACCCATCTAATCCGCAGGCGCGCGCTTTCGATAGCTGTCGATCGATGCGAGCTGCTTGGCCGCTGCGGACGTGAAGGTGAAGACATGCGCGAAGGCGTGGCCATCGCATAGGCCCGTTACCGCTCCGACTTTGCCGTGCGTCGTCACATGCTCGATGCGAATGGAGACGGGCGACGCCTCGGCCGCATCCCTGATCGCCTGAGGCCCGACGACGCAATCGCCTTCCGCGCTCGTCCAGATCGCGTCGATCAGCGAGATGTCGTCCGGCCAAGGGCCGCCTTCAAGCCCGATCGCCAGCGCTTCGACGGCGCTGTTCTTGGGCGAATTCCCGCAATCGTCGGAATGACGGATTTGTGTCATCGGATCCTAGAGGTCGATCAGCAGGCGGGTGGGATCTTCCAGCGCTTCCTTCACGCGCACGAGGAAGGTGACCGCCTCACGCCCGTCGATCAGGCGGTGGTCGTAGCTTAGCGCCAGATACATCATCGGACGGATCACGACCTCACCGTCCACTGCGACGGGACGCTCCTCGATCCGGTGCATGCCAAGCACCGCCGACTGCGGCGGATTGATGATCGGGGTCGAGAGCAGCGAGCCGAATACCCCGCCGTTGGAAATGGTGAAGGTGCCGCCCTGCATTTCCTCGATGCTTAGCGTACCGTCCTTGGCGCGCGCGCCATAGTCGGCGATCGTCTTCTCGATGTCGGCGAAGCTCATCTGGTCTGCCGAGCGGATGACCGGGACGACGAGGCCCTTGGGTGCCGAGACCGCGACCGAGACATCGAGATAGTCGTGATAAACGATCTCGTCGCCCTCGATGCGCGCGTTGACCGCGGGCACGTCCTTGGCGGCCAGGCTGCAGGCCTTGATGAAGAAGCTCATGAAGCCAAGGCGCACGCCGTGCTTCTTGGCGAAATGATCCTTGTACTTGGAACGCGCTTCCATGACGGCGCTCATGTCGACGTCGTTGAAGGTCGTCAGCAGCGCGGCGGTGTTCTGCGCTTCCTTGAGGCGCTTGGCGATCGTCTGGCGGATGCGCGTCATCTTCACGCGTTCCTCGCGCCGCTCGCCCGACACGCTCACGTTGGTCGGCGCGGAGGTCTGTCCACCGGAAGCGGCGGCAGCGCGCGCTCGCGGCGCCTCGCTCTTTTCCTTCGCAGCCTTCAGCACATCGTCCTTGGTGATGCGACCGTCCTTGCCGGTGCCGGCAATCTTCGAGGGATCGACGCCATGCTCGAGCACCGCGCGGCGCACCGAGGGCGACAGGGTGAGGTCGCCATGAGCGCCTTCCTGCGTCGCGACTTCGGCCGCTTCGTCCTGCTCGACGACGCTGTTGTTTTCCTGGATGTCATCGGGGCCCGCGCCCGAGGCCTGCTCGTCGCGTGCGGGGGCTTTCTCGTCGGCGACCGAGGCAGTACCCTGCCCTTCGCCGATCTTCGCGATCAGCGCGCCGACCTCTACCGTATCGCCCTCGCCCACTTCCTGGCTTTCCAGCACACCCGCAACGGGGCTCGGCACGTCGACCGAGACCTTGTCGGTTTCAAGGCTCGCGATCGGCTCGTCCTGTTCGACCGGATCGCCGACTTGCTTGAGCCACTCGCCGACCGTCGCTTCGGTGATGCTTTCGCCCAGTGTCGGGACCTTGACCTCGGTTGCCATGGCGGTTCGTCTCTTCCTTCGAATGTTCTTTGTTGCGGGCCTTAGAGGCCCAGGGCGTCTTCGATCAAGGCGGCCTGTTGCTTTGCGTGGCGGCTGGCGAGGCCGGTTGCGGGCGAGGCCGAGGCATCGCGCCCCGCATAGACCGCGCGCATCCCCTCGTGACCCGCTTCGGCGAGGCATCGGTCGAGCAGTTCGTGCGCGAGCAGCCAGCTCCCCTGGTTTCGCGGTTCTTCTTGGCACCAGGTCAGCTTCTCGAGGTTCGGCATTTCCGACAGGCGCTTGACGAGCGGCTCGATCGGGAAGGGATAGAGTTGCTCGATCCGGATGATCTGCGTGTCGTCGATCCCGGCTTCGTCGCGCTTGTCCATGAGGTCGAAGGCGACCTTGCCCGAACAGAGAACGACCTTCTTGACCGTGTCCGACGGGCAGCCGTCGGGGTCCGACAGGATGCGGTAGAAATGCGCGGTCTCGGGGTCGAGGAAGTCCGCCTTGGTCGACTGGGCGCGCTTGTGCCGCAGCAGGCTTTTGGGCGTCATGATGACCAGCGGTTTACGGAAATCGCGCTTCATCTGGCGACGCAGCACGTGGAAGTAATTGGCCGGCATGGTGATGTTGCACACCTGCATATTGTCCTCCGCGCACAGCTGCAGGAAGCGCTCGAGCCGCGCCGAGCTATGCTCCGGCCCCTGCCCTTCATAGCCGTGCGGAAGCAGCAAGGTGAGGCCCGAGGCGCGGAGCCATTTGGCCTCGCCCGATGCGATGAACTGGTCGATCATGATCTGCGCGCCGTTGGCGAAATCGCCGAACTGCGCTTCCCAGAGCACGAGTGTCATCGGGTCGGCGATCGAATAGCCATATTCGAAGCCCATCACGCCATATTCGGACAAGGGCGAATCGCGCACTTCGAAGCGCGGCCCGTCGCCCGTTTCCATTTCGCGCAACGGAATGAATTTCTCGCCCGACTTCTGGTCGATCCACGCGGCGTGACGCTGCGAGAAGGTGCCGCGACCTGAATCCTGACCCGACAGGCGCACGCCATAGCCGTCGATGACGAGGCTGCCGAAGGCCAACGCCTCGGCCGTCGCCCAGTCGATATTCTCGCCCGTCTCGAGCGTCTTCTTCTTGGCCTTGAGGATGCGCGCCAGCGTCTTGTGAATGTCGAGCGCGTCGGGAACGTCGGTGAGCACCGCGCTCAGCTTGTCGTAACAGGCCTCGTCGATCGCGGTGGTCGTGTTGCGGCGGCCCGAGACGCTCTCATCGGGCATGTGCAGCTTGGACCAGCGCCCGCCGAACCAGTCGGCTTCCTTGGGCTCGTAGGCATTCCCCGCCTCGAACTCTTCCTCCAGATGGCGCGTGAAGTCGGAGACCTTGCCCTCGATCCACTGCTCGCCGACCACGCCTTCCTCGATCAACCGCTTCCCATAGACTTCGCTGATCGGCGGATGCTGACGGATCTCGTCATACATCAACGGCTGGGTGAAGCTCGGCTCGTCGCCCTCGTTGTGGCCGAAGCGGCGATAGCACCACATGTCGATGACCACGTCGCGCCCGAAGGTCTGGCGAAACTCGATCGCGACCTTGCAGGCCCAGGTCACGGCCTCGGGATCGTCCGCGTTGACGTGGAGGATGGGCGCCTGGATCGACTTGGCGATATCCGAAGGATAGGGGCTGGAGCGCGCGAACTGCGGCGAGGTGGTGAAGCCCACCTGGTTGTTGATGACGAAATGGATCGTCCCGCCCGTACCGTAACCCGGCAGCCCGCTCATCATCAAGCATTCGGCGACCACGCCCTGCCCCGCAAAGGCAGCATCGCCGTGCAGCAGGATGGGCAGCACGGTCTTGGCATGCTTGTCGGCACGGATCGTCATGATCGCGCGCGCCTTCCCGAGCACGACCGGATCGACCGCCTCGAGGTGCGAGGGGTTGGGGACGAGACTGAGATGCACTTCGTTGCCGTCGAAGCTGCGGTCCGACGACGTGCCGAGGTGATACTTGACGTCGCCCGACCCGCCGACGTCCTCGGGGTTGGACGCGCCGCCCGCGAATTCGTGGAAGATGGCGCGATAGGGCTTGCCCATGACATTGGCGAGCACGTTCAACCGTCCGCGGTGCGCCATGCCGATGGTCATTTCGGTGACGCCCATCTGGCCGCCATATTTGATGATCGATTCAAGCGCGGGAATGGCGCTTTCGCCGCCATCCAGGCCGAAGCGCTTGGTGCCGACATATTTGCGCGCGAGGAATTTTTCCCACTGCTCGCCCTCGATCACCTTTTCGAGGATCGCGATCTTGCCCTCGGGCGTGAACTGGATCTCGGTGTCCTTGCCCTCGACCCGGTCCTGGATGAAGCGCCGTTCGTCGAGGTCGTTGATGTGCATATATTCGACGCCGACGGTGCCGCAGTAATTGGCCTGCAGGATACCGGTGATGGTGCGGATGGTGGCGCGGTCGAGCCCCAACACGCCGCCCAGCCACACTTCCTGGTCCATGTCGGGGAAGCCGTGATAGGCGGGGGTCAGTTCCTTGGGAAAGTCGTGGTGCGAGAGGCCCAGGGGATCGAGCTGCGCCGCCAGATGCCCGCGGACGCGATAGGTGCGGATGAGCATCATCGCGCGGATCGAATTGTCGGCGACGCGAATGAGTTCGCTCTCGTCGACCACGCCTGCCGCCCGCGCCGTTTCCTTCGCCTTCTCGACGAAATTCGCCTCGACCGGATCGAGCCCGATATTGATCTCGTCGAGCGTCGTGACGGGCCAATTGTCGCGGCCCCAGGAGGGACCTTCTTTACGTTCGGGAGTGAGGGCGTCCATGAGGGCTCCGGCGTCATCTTCGTCTTCCCGACCTACGTTCGGGAAGCTAGGTGGTTTCGTGAGCGCGGGGATTACGCCCCGCAACCAGCCTTGGCTAGACCTCTCGCAAGGGGAAACTTCGATGTTCCGCACCGTCCTTCTCGCCGCCACCTGCCTGTCGCTCGCTGCCTGCGCCGATGCCGCGCGCCAGCCCGCGCCCGTCGATGCGTCCGTTGATTCGCGCAGCGGCCTGCCCGAGCCTGCGCTGGCGCTGGCACCGCGAGGGGATGTGGCCGACTTTCTTTCCTGCCTGCGCGGCCAGGGCGCCACCATCGTCAGCGCGCATCGAGGCGGCCCGTCGGCGGGCTATCCCGAAAATGCGATCGAGACGATGGCGCATCGGCTGTCGAGCGCGCCGATGATGCTCGAGATCGACGTGCGTCAGACGAGCGACGGCACCTACGTCCTTTTCCACGACGACGAACTCGACGCCGATACCGACGGCACGGGCCCCGTCTCGTCGCACACGATGGCCGAGCTTTCGACCTACCGCTACGACGAAGGGGGCTTCGCGATCTCGACGCTCGAGGACGTGCTCGAATGGGCCAGGGGGCGCGCCATTCTCCAGCTCGACGTCAAGCCCGGCGTAGCCTTCTCGCCGCTGCTCGACTGGCTCTCCGCGCGCGATGCCGAGGACCGCGCACTCATCATCACCTACAACGCGCGCGACGCCGCGACCGTGGCGCGCGAGAGCGACTTCCTCATCTCGGCGAGCGTCGGCAAGCAAGGCGACTTGGCGGACCTCGCCGCAGCGGGCGTCCCCGCCGACAGGATCACGGCATGGACGGGGCTTGGCGCCCCCAAGATCGACCTGTGGCGCACTCTCGGCGAGGAGGGGATCAGCGCCAACTACGGTGCCTATGCGACGCTCGACGAACAAGCCGCCAGTGCCGACGCCTACGCCGCGCTCGGCCGAGCAGGCCTGCACATCCTGTCCTCCGATCGCCCTACATTCGCGTACGAAGCCTTGCAGCGCGACCAGGATTTCGCGGTAGCGGCGCGCCGCTGCATGGGCTGACGATACGAAAAGGGGCCCCGCAGCGCGGAGCCCCCGTCGTTATCAATAGCGTGTCGGGCTCAGCCCTTCAGGACCGCACTCAGCGTCGTGCCGAGTTCGCTCGGGCTCTTGGAGACGGTGATGCCCGCATCTTCCATCGCCGCGATCTTGTCTTCGGCGCCGCCCTTGCCGCCCGAGACGATCGCGCCCGCATGGCCCATCCGGCGCCCGGGAGGCGCGGTGCGACCCGCAATGAAGCCGACCGTGGGCTTGCTGCGCCCCTTCTTGGCTTCGTCCTTGAGGAACTGCGCGGCCTGTTCTTCGGCGTCGCCGCCGATCTCGCCGATCATGATGATGCTTTCCGTCGCATCGTCGGCGAGGAACAGTTCGAGCACGTCGATGAAATTGGTGCCGTTGACGGGATCGCCGCCGATTCCGACCGCGGTCGACTGGCCGAGGCCCTCGTTGGTGGTCTGGAACACGGCTTCGTAGGTGAGCGTGCCCGAGCGCGAGACCACGCCGACGCTGCCCTTCGAGAAGATCTTGCCCGGCATGATGCCGATCTTGCACTCGCCCGGCGTCAGCACGCCCGGGCAGTTTGGACCGATCAGCCGCGACTTGGAGCCTTCGAGCGCCGCCTTCACCTTGACCATGTCGAGCACGGGAATGCCCTCGGTGATGGCGACGATCAGCGGCACCTCGGCGGCGATCGCCTCGCAGATGGCGTCGGCCGCAAAGGGCGGCGGCACGTAGATGACACTCGCGTCCGCACCGGTGGCCTCGACGGCCTCGGCGACGGTATCGAAGTTGGGCAGGCCAAGGTGCGTCGTCCCGCCCTTGCCCGGCGTCACCCCCGCGACCATCTGCGTCCCATAATCGAGCGCCTGCTGCGTGTGGAACGTGCCGGTATCACCGGTCATCCCCTGCGTGATGACCTTGGTATTCTTGTCGACGAGAATGCTCATATTGGGTCCTTGAAACCGGGAGAAAGGATCAGTCGGCGTCCGCGACGCTCACGGTGAAGCGCGCGAAGGGCTTTTCGGCGTCGCCTTCGGGCTCGATCTTGATGCGGCGGTCGTCCTTGGCCCAGAAGTAGGCCGCGCCGTCCTGGCTGACCGGCATGCCGAGCGTCTGCGACACTTCCTGCGCCAGCGGAATATAATCGGCGGTCTGCGCGAGCGCTGCCGAGACGACGCAATGCTTCTCGTCGAGTTCGGCCTTCGACATGATGATGATCGCCGGATTCCCGGCCTTCTGGTAAAGGCCGCGCACGCTGCGGGTGCGGTTGTTGCGGGCCTTGGCGCGGGCATTGTCGTAGCCCAGCGAGCGCAGTTCGTTGAGTTCGATCCACTCGGCATCGACGACCGTCATGCAGGCATCGAGCGATTCGAGCACATGCGCGGCGGACGGCACCTTCTCCTGTGCGGTGGCGGGACCGGCCGCCAGTGCGGCAAGAGCGATTGCGGGAAGGATGAAACGCATCGACAGGAACTCCTCTTCGCTTACTTCAGGCTTTCGTCCATGCCCTTGCAGGCATCGACCAGCTCCTCGACCGCGTCGATCGAGACCTTGAGGTTGTTCTTTTCCTCGTCCGACAGCTGGATTTCGACGACATCCTCGATGCCGTCCGCGCCAATCATCGCGGGGACGCCGACATAGAGGCCGTCGACGCCATACTTGCCCTCGACATAGGCCGCGCAGGGCAGCACGCGCTTCTGGTCGCCGAGATAGGCCTCGGCCATCGCGATCGCGCTGGTCGCGGGAGCGTAATAGGCGCTGCCGGTCTTCAAGAGGCCAACGATCTCGCCGCCGCCGCCGCGCGTGCGCTGGACGATCTCGTCGAGCCGGGCGTCCGAAGACTTGCCCATCTTCACCATGTCGGTGACGGGAATGCCGTTGATGGTCGAGTAGCTCAGCACCGGCACCATCGTGTCGCCGTGCCCGCCGAGAACGAAGGCATTCACGTCCTTGACCGAAACGTCGAATTCCCATGCCAGGAAGGTCGCGAAGCGCGCCGAGTCCAGCACGCCCGCCATGCCGACGACCTTGTTGTGCGGCAGGCCGGAGAATTCGCGCAGCGCCCAAACCATCGCGTCCAAGGGGTTGGTGATGCAGATGACGAACGCGTCGGGGCAGTTGTTCTTGATGCCTTCGCCGACCGCTTTCATCACCTTCAGGTTGATGCCGAGAAGATCGTCGCGGCTCATGCCCGGCTTGCGGGGCACGCCCGCCGTGACGATCACGACGTCGGCGCCCGCGATATCGGCATAGTCATTGGTGCCCGTGATCTTGGCGTCGAACCCTTCGACGGGACCGCATTGCGACAGATCGAGCGCCTTGCCCTGCGGCAGGCCTTCCGCGATGTCGAACAGGACGACATCGCCCATTTCCTTCTTCGCGGCGAGGTGGGCGAGCGTGCCACCGATCATGCCGGAGCCGATGAGCGCGATTTTCTTGCGGGCCATGAGGGTCCTTTCGGGGATGGTCGTTATTTTTGGCGGTCGCGGCGAGGCGACTCTCTTGTGCGCGCACCTAGCTTGGCCCGCGCGTGCCCGCAACCTCTCAAGCCGACCCCAACCGTCGTCCGCCGCACTCGACCCGCCGTAAACCGGGCTTTCCGCAAGCAACCGTTCATGCCGGTCTGCTATTGTTTTGGACATGAAACAGATCGCACTATTGGCGCTTGGCGCCGCCGCATTCGCCGCCACCCCTGCTGCCGCGCAGCCGGCGCACGCAAAGGGTGGCAAGCACAAGAACCATTCGGGCTATGTCCAGCAGGGCTGCCCGCCGGGTCTCGCCAAGAAGAACAACGGCTGCATGGCGCCGGGTCAGGCTAAGAAGATGTACGAGCAGGGCTATCGTTTTCGCTCGGGCTACGACCAGTGGACACCGTACGACCGCATCCCGTACGACGTGCGTCGCCACTACAATCTCGATCTGCGCTCGCGCTACGTGTATGACAACAACTATGTCTATCGCGTCGATCCGACCACGTTGATCGTTCGCGAGGTGCTGAACGCGATTTTCTAGTCTCGTTCGAGCAACGCAACAATTAACCTTCGAATAAGGCCGTTCTTATGAGCGGCCTTTTTCTTTGACAGCCCCTGCCCCGATCAACATGGTCTCGCAATTCCGGGGAATTAGGGGATGAACAATGGATAAAGTGATTGCCGTCGCGGCGGTCATCTTCGCGGCTGCCATCTTCGGCAGTCTTGCGGCATGGCTCATGGGCCATCCGCACCGGCCCGACATGGGCGACCTGTCGCGCCGGGGGGCGCGGCGCTACGGGCTTGCGACCTATCTCATGGTCGGCATCGTCGCAGCGGGCGCCGTTCCGCTCATGCTGAGCCTCGTGCGCTCGGAACTGGTTACGGGCATCTTTCTTGCCGACTGGGCCGACATCTACGAAAATCTCGTCATCCTGTTCGGGCTCGGCCTCGTCGCCAGCTATCTGAGCCGGTTCGCGGTCGAGAGTTCGGACCGGCGGATGCTCGACGATCTCGACGCGATGCGCGACCAGTTGCGCGAGGCGCAGGCGAAGAACCGCGCTCTCGCCGAATATGTCGACGACCGGTCGGCCGAAGTGCGCAAGGAAGTGAAAGGCGCAGCCGCCAAGAAGGCCGCCGAAAAGCACAAGGAAGCCGCCAACGACTTTTCCGAAGCGCAGCAATTGTTCGTGAAGAGCCTGACCAACGAGGACCAGGCGGTGCTCGATGCGCTGACGCAGCGGGACTATCGCACCGCGGCAGGGATCGGCGCCGACCTCGAACTGCCGCGCTTCAAAGTCGCCGACAAGCTGGCGGACATGGAAGAAGCGGGACTGCTGAAGGCCGTCGCCTCGCCCGTCACCCATGGTCGTCGTTATGCGCTCACCAACGCCGGCTGGGCCGCACTCCACATCGAGCACAAGGCGGAGCCGGCGGCGAAGCTGGTCTAGGCGTCTTCGCGCCCCTCCAGATATGCCTCGCTCTGCATCTCTTCGAGGCGGCTGACGGTGCGCTCGAATTCGAAACTGCCGTCGCCCGCGGGATAGAGCCCTTCCGGCTCCGCTTCCGCGGCGACGAGCAGTCGCACGCCGCCTTCGTAGAGCGCGTCGATCAGGCTCACGAACCGCGCGGCCTCATTGCGCATCTCGGGTCCCATTACCGGCACCCCCACGAGGATGACGGTGTGGAACGCCTCGGCGATGGCAAGATAGTCGGATGAACCGCGCGGCTCGCCGCACAGCCGCTTGAAGCTGAACACCGCGACGCCGCCCAACGTCTTGGGAACGTGCAGCGTGCGTCCACCTCCCACGTCGAGTTCTTGCGAAGGCACGTTTTCAGCCTCGGTTTCGGCATGTCCGGTCAGGCGGAAGAAGGCATCGCTCAACGCGGCATTGGCTTTTGGCCCCAGCGGCGAATGCCACAGGTCGAGCGCTTTCAGCCGATCGAGGCGATAATCGGTCGGGCCATTGAGCGGCACGACCTGCATCTGCGCCTCGATCAGTCGGATGAAGGGCAGGAAGAGCTGGCGATTGAGCCCGTCCTTGTAGAGATCGTCGGGCGGTCGATTGGACGTCGTCACCATCCCCACACCCTCGTCGATCAGCGCGGTGAACAGGCGGCTCATCAGCATCGCATCGGCGGTATTGGTCACCATCATTTCATCGAAGGCGAGAAACCGCGCCTCGCTCGCGATCGCCTTCGCGACATGGATCAGCGGATCCTCGATCTCGGCATCGCGCGCGGCCCGCAGCCGCTGGTGCACGTCGAGCATGAAGGGCGCGAAATGCGCGCGGCGTTTGGGCTCGGCGGGAATCGCTTCGAACGCCATGTCCATCAGCATCGATTTGCCGCGTCCGACCCCGCCCCACATGTAGACGCCGCACGGCGCAGGCGTCTCGCGCCCGAACAACCGCGACAGGAAGCCCGTGCGCGTCCGCCCGAGATCGGCGGCGAAGCGATCGAGCGCGGCCACCGCGCGGAGCTGGTCCTCGTCGCGGCTGATGTCGCCGCTCGCGACCTTGGCGTCGTAGGCCGCGCGAACCGGACCCTCAGCGATCGTCATCGGCCTTTTTCTTCGGATCGCGCACGCGCTTGGCGGTGCCCGAGAAGGAATAGCAGCGCCGCCCTTCCTGCTCGAGATGACCGGCGAGAAAGGCGATCCCGCCCGGCGTTTC
This sequence comes from Sphingomicrobium aquimarinum, assembly GCF_039655735.1. NCBI lineage: Bacteria > Pseudomonadati > Pseudomonadota > Alphaproteobacteria > Sphingomonadales > Sphingomicrobiaceae > Sphingomicrobium > Sphingomicrobium aquimarinum. The sequence continues at coordinate 935,023 of NZ_JBBYXH010000001.1, forward strand.
GCGCAGCAGCGTGACATGCGCGTCGAGCGGCGTGCCCGCCCGTCCACGATCCATGAACCGCGTCGAGCAGTCGAGCGTCACGTAATGGCCGCGCGTCATCCCCGCCGCGAATCCGCCGGCGAACATCGCCATGTCGATGAAGCTCATCACGCACCCGCCGTGGATCGACCCGCCGGGGTTGAGGTGCCGCTCCTCCGGAAACATCCGCACGATGCCGGTGCCTGCCGCCTCGCCCTTGCGGAACAGCATCAATCCGACCTGCGCGGCGAAACTGTCGGGGTTCTGCCAGCCGCCCCACCAGTACCATCCGGGGTGGTCGGGGTGCTCCTCGTAGGTGCGCTCGGGCTTCTTCTCTGATGCGGCGTCGGTCATGCACGTGCGGTTAGCGGGCGGCGCACACCCTCACAAGCGTCATCCCGGCGAAAGACAGCCTACGCAGCTCGCGACGCGATCATCTTCTTTGTTTCCGCGATCGCCTTGGCCGGATTGAGGCCCTTCGGGCAGCTGTTCGCGCAGTTCATGATCGTGTGGCAGCGATATAGACGGTACGGGTCCTCGAGCTGGTCGAGCCGCTCGCCGGTCGCTTCGTCGCGGCTGTCGGCGAGCCAGCGATAGGCCTGCAACAGGATCGCGGGGCCGAGGAACTTGTCCGAGTTCCACCAATAGCTCGGGCAGCTCGTCGAGCAGCAGGCGCACAGGATACACTCGTAGAGGCCGTCCAGTTTGGCGCGGTCTTCCGGAGCCTGCTCGCGTTCCTTGCCCGAAGGCTCGGGGCTCGCGGATTTGAGCCAGGGCTGGATCGAGGCATATTGCGCGTAGAAGTGCGTGAAATCGCCCACCAGATCCTTGACCACCTCCATGTGCGGCAGCGGGGTGATCGTCAGCGTGCCCTTGTAATCCTCGATCGCGCTGGTGCAGGCGAGGCCGTTCTTGCCGTCCATGTTCATCGCGCACGAACCGCAAATGCCCTCGCGGCACGAGCGGCGGAAGGTCAGCGTCGGATCGATCTCGTTCTTGATCTTGATGATCGCGTCGAGAACCATCGGCCCGCACTTGTCGAGATCGACGGTATAGGTGTCGTATCGGGGGTTCTTCCCCGTTTCCGGATCGTAACGGTAGATCTTGAAGGTCTTGAGGTTCGCGCCCTCCTGCGCCTCATGGGCGATGCCCTTCTTGATCTTGCTGTTCTTGGGCAGGGTGAATTCGGCCACGGGTCACGTCCTTAACATCGCTACGATCGTTCGTTGCTGGGGCATATGGCAGTGCGAGCGCGCGCTGCCAAGACAGTCGAAGGCCCTAGAGCCCCTTTACCGCTTCGAGAACCTCTTCCACATGACCCTTCACGCGCACCTTGGGCCAGGCCTTGAGGATCGTGCCGTCCTCGCCGACGACGAACGTCGAGCGATGCATTCCCTGATACGTCCGCCCGTAATTCTTCTTCTCGCCCCACGTCCCGAAGCCGTCCGAAACGCTGCCGTCCTCGTCTGCCACCAGCGGCACCGTGAGGTCGTGCTTCTTGGTGAAGCGATCATGGCTCGCCATCGGGTCGCGCGACACGCCGATAACCTTGGCCCCCGCCTCGGCAAACGCCTCGAGATGCTCGGAAAAGCCGATCGCTTCCTTGGTGCAGCCGGGCGTATTGTCCTTGGGATAGAAGAAGATCACCAGCTTGCCCTTGGGATCGTGTAGGTCGATCATCTCGCCCGTGCCCGTCTTGACCGTGCAGGTCGGGGCCTTGTCACCTTCGTTCAGCATCACGCACCTCTTTCCAGAAATTGGCTATTCGTGTTCGGGCGGCATCGTGCGCCGACAGCGCCGCCTCCCAGGTCTCGAACCCCAAACGCGTGGCGACCAGCGATCGTGCCGAGCGCGACGGACTGGCGCTGTCGGGGGCGACCAGCCGAAGAAGAATGAGCATCCGCGTCAGCAGGTCGTGATCGGCGACGAGATGCCGGGGCGCGCGTCCGGCCTGCTCGAGGCGCTCGACCGCGCGGTGCAGGTCGGGATCGATCGCGACCTTGTCGGTCAGTTGCAGGGTGTGGAGCGCGAACTCGAGGTCCACCAGTCCGCCCTCGCCCTGCTTGAGGTCGAGCGGCCCCATCGGCGGTTTGTGCGCGAGCATGTCGGCGCGCATGATCGCCGCGTCGCGTGCCACGTCGCCCGCCCGTCGCTCCATGCCGATGATGTCGGCGAGGATCGCCGCGACCGCATCGCGCCCCGCCGCGCTGCCGCTGACCGGACGCGCGCGCATCAGCGCCATATGCTCCCACGTCCACGCCTCGCCCCGCTGATAGGCGGAAAAGCCGTCGAAACTTACCGCCAGCGCGCCGGTCAGCCCCTCGGGCCTCAGGCGGGTATCGATATCGTAGAGCGGCCCCGCGGCGGTCGGCACCGACAGCGCGGAGACGATCCGGTTGGAGAGCCGGTTGTAATAATCGGCGGGGGTGAGCGGCTTGGCGCCGTCCGAGCGCGGCATGGTCGGTGCATCGTAGAGAAACACGAGGTCGAGATCGCTGGCGTGGGTGAGCGCCTCGCCCCCCAGCCGGCCGAGACCCAGAACGACCAGCCCCGCGCCGTCGAAACGGCCGTGCACCACTTCGAATTCCGCCATGGTGCGCGCGGCGAGCGCGCGGATCGCGCCCTCGGCGACATGCGCATAGCCGCGCGCCACATCGAGCGGGTCGGCCTTGCCGTCGATCAGCTGGACCCCCAGCGCAAACCTTTTCTCGTTGACGAGCGCGCGGACGCGATCGAGCGCGACGTCATAGTCGAGCTTGGCTGTCGCCGCTTCGAGCCGCTCGGCGAAGCCCTGCGCCGATCCCGGCGGATCGAACGCCGACTTGTCGAGCAGGCCATCGAGCAGCTCCGGGCGCCGCGCCAGCTGGTTCGACAGGGCCGGGGAGAAGGCGAGCAGGCGCGCCAGCAGTTCGGCGAGATCGGGCTGGTTCTCGAGAAGGCGATAGAAGTTGATCGCGCTCGGGACCCGCTCGACGATATCGGCGAAGCGGTTGAAGGCATGTCCGGGGTCGGGCGCGGCGGCAATCGCCTCGAGCATCGTGGGGAGCATCGCCTCGAACGCATCGCGCGCAGAGGCGGAGCGCAACGAGCGCGCCTTGCCCGCGCGCCAGCCCGCGATCAGCCGCGCAGCATTGGCGGGGTCGGCCATGCCGCGCTGGTCGAGCGCCGCCTCCAGCGCCTCCTTGTCGGTCGGAAGGCGTTCGGGTTGCTCGGCGACAAGCTCATCGAAGCGCGGCGCGACGGCCTCGACATGGGGCCGAAGCCTCGCCAGCCAGGCGCCGCCGTCGTCGGCACCCGCCAACCGCGCAACATGATCGAGCGCATCACTATCGGTGGGCACCGTATGCGTCTGCTGGTCGCCGACCATCTGCAGCCGGTGCTCCGCATCGCGCAGCGCGACATAGGCAGAGCGCAGCATCGAGGCTTGCGCCGCCTCCAGATGGCCCGCCGCCTCCAGCACCTCCAGCGCATCGAGCGTGGCCGGCGCACGCAGCGCCGGATCGCGCCCGCCGTGCACCATCTGCAGCGACTGGGCGGTGAATTCGATCTCGCGGATCCCGCCGCGGCCGCGCTTGACGTCATACCCCGGCCCGAATGCCTGTCCGCCCGCATATTCGCTGCGCACCAGCCCCGCGATCGTCCGAATTTCGTCGATGACCCCGAAGTCGATCGCGCGGCGCCAGACGAACGGCTGCACCGCATCGAGGAAACGCTGACCCAGGAGCCGGTCGCCGCCCGCCGCACGCGCGCGGATGAAGGCGGCCCGCTCCCAGCCCATTGCGGCGCTTTCGTAATGCGAGATGGCGGCGTTGACCGAAAGCGCGATCGGGGTCGCCTCGCTCGCCGGACGCAGCCGCAAGTCGACGCGCGCCACATATCCGTCCGCCGTCCGCTCTTGCAGCAATGCCACGAAATCACGCGCGATCCGCACCGCTGCCGGGCCCGCGTCCCGCCCTTCGCGCCGCGGCAGGCGGTCGGGATCGTAGAGCAGGATCAGATCGACATCGGAGGAATAATTGAGTTCGCGGCTCCCGAGCTTGCCGAGCGCGATGACGGCCATTCCTTCCAGCGGGGCGCCGTCCGCCTGCCGGTGGATGGCCGCGGCCAGTGCACGATCGATGGCCGCGTCGGCAAAGTCCGATAAGGTCCGCGTCACCTGGCCAAGGCCCCATTCGCCCGACAGGTCCGACAATGCGACCGCCAGCGCGAGCGCATCGCGGCGGCGGCGAAGCTCGCTTTCGGGCGTGTCGCCGGCTCGGCTCAGCGCGTCGGCGACCGCTGCATCGGCTCCGGATCGGAGGAAGGTTTCGACGATGTCGGGGTGCCGCCGCTCCGCGCTCCGCAGGAATGGGGCATTGTCGCGAGCTCGCGACACCGCATTTTCCCGTCGATTCTGCGTTGCACTCATGGACCGACCATGCCCGATCGCGTCCCGCGATGAAACGGTTCGCGCATTGGGGCGTTATAGACTTTAAGATGTATGGAAATCACGCCCGAAAGACCATGATGGTTGAACATGACGACCCTTACCGGCAGCGGACCGAGCTGCGCGGGCTGAACGCGAACGATCCTGTCGCGAGCCATCTGCGCCTCGTGTACGATCGCGCGCGGCATGAGAAGATGCCCGACGAATTTCAGGAGCTGATCGACCGCCTCGACTGAGCTGGCCCTGCATTTTTCGAGGACGAAAATTCGATAAAAGCTGAACGCCGCGGGAATTCCCGCGGCGCTTATTTTTCGTTCGACAGCTCGTCGACCTGGCTCATGATGTTCTGCAACGCCGACCGCTCGGGGTCGCTGTCATGCTGCTTGCGCGGCGCCAGCTCGTCCGAGTTCATGAGATTCTCGAGCGCGACGCGCCCGCGCGCCACACGGCTCTTGATGGTGCCGACCGCGCATCCACAGATCTGCGCCGCCTCTTCGTAGGCAAAACCGCCCGCACCGACGAGGATCAGCGCCTCGCGCTGCGGTTGGGGCAGCTGCTGAAGCGCGCGCTGCATGTCGCCGAGTTCGACGTGCCGATCCTGCGCGGCAGGGGCCGCGAGAATCTTGGCCGCCGTCACATCGTCCCATTCCCCCTTGAAGCGCGCACGGCGCATCTGGGACAGGAAGAGGTTGCGAAGGATGATGAAGGTCCAGGCCCGCATGTTGGTGCCGGCCTGAAAACGCTTACGCGCCGCCCAGGCCTTGAGGAGCGTTTCCTGGACGAGATCGTCGGCAGTGTCGCGATTGCCCGACAGGGACCGGCCGAAGGCGCGCAGATGCGGAATGACCTGCGCGAGCTGGTCCTTGAACTCGTCGTCGGGAAGCGGAACGGGATCCGGCTTCTTCTCGCCGTCCTCTTGTTCCTGCGAATTGGCCAACGAAACCCCTCCCACACAAAGACTGAAAAAGCGCCGACCGACGTCGAACGCTTTTATTCACTTGAAACGAAGGTAGGGACGAACCGCTCGTGAAACAACCGTCGATGACGGTGCCGAGGCGATTACGTCCCTACCGGACGTCGCTTGGTCGCCTGATCAGGCCGGGACGGTCGCCGCGTCGAAGAACAGCGCCTGGCTGATCGCCGCCTTCACCGTCGAGCGCTGGAACGGCTTGGTGATGAGGAAGGTCGGCTCGGGACGTTCGCCCGTCAGCAGTCGCTCGGGGAACGCCGTGATGAAGATGACCGGCACGCGGAAGTCCGCTAGTATGTCCTTCACCGCGTCGATGCCGCTCGAATCGTCGGCCAGCTGGATGTCGGCGAGAACCAGGCTGGGACGGTCCGACTTGGCCTGCGCCACCGCTTCATCACGCGTAACCGCAACGCCGGTCACATTGTGACCAAGGTCGCGGACGATCGTTTCGATATCCATCGCGATGATCGGTTCGTCCTCGATGATGAGCACGTCGGCGCGCGTCTGCTTCTCGATTTCGCTGGTCGCTTCTTTGACGAGCTTCTCGACGTCCTCGGGCGAACTGTCGATCAGATAGGCGGTATCCTCGTTGGAGAATCCCTCGAGGCTGGTCAGCAAGAGCGCCTGCCTCGACAACGGCGTGATCTTGGCGAGACGGGCCTGCGCAATGCTCTCGGCGTCATCGCCTTCGCGTGCGGTGGGATCGCTGTCATCGTCGATATGGGCGCTGCCCCAGATGGCGTGGAAGGTGCGGTAGAGCCCGAGGCGCGGATCGCGGTCGCGCGGAAACTCGTCGGGATTCTCGACGATGGTTTCCAAGGTCGTGCGCACATAATTGTCGCCGTGAACCTGGCTGCCGGTCAATGCGCGCGCATAGCGGCGAAGGAAAGGCAGATGCGGGGCGAGTTCCTGACCAAGTGACATAAAAGCGCTCAACTCCTTGATGAAAGCGTGTCGCCGCCCCCCTATCGGGAGCGACGTTTCGTTGAGGGAACAAAGCGCAGGCGATTTGGTTTCACCCTCGAACCCGCTTGTTGCCGACGACGCTCGCCGGAGCAAGGGGCTAACAATCTCACGGGGGGTGAGCAGTTGACGGGTGGGGGAACCTCTCGCTACTTGCCGCCTTCGAATTGAAATTGTCGGCAAGCGAACATGCCGGCCTGATGAGAGTCTGCGGAGCCACATGCGCCCCGCGTGCGAAAGGACTATACGTTTGAGTGGCAAGCCAGAAAGCGACAAGCGCGATGCGCCTGCCCCCAAGGAAAAGATGGGCGAGAACGGCAAGAAGGGCGACTCCGAGTCGGTCAGCCGCGTTCTCAAGACCGTCTACGACGACACCCTTCGTGAAGAGATTCCCGACGAGTTCCGCGACCTCCTCTCAAAACTCGGCTGACGCTGCGAGGCATCTTTCATGAGCAGCGCGGCCATGAGTTCCTCCTTTTCGCCGCGCTCGACGCCCTTCAAGCTGTTTCTCGCGCTGACGCTCGCATTGCTGCCGATCGGCGCGCTCATCATGTGGGCGACCATATCCGAATTCGAAGATCGTCGCGGCGCGCTGCGCGGTTCGGCGCAGGGCGACATGCTGGTCGCCGCCCGTTCGATCGAAGGGCTCCTTGGCCGTAACACGCTGGCGCTGCGCATTGCCGCCTATGGCGCACTGACCGCCGGCGAAGCCGACCCATGCGACGCCGTGCGCGAAACCCTCTCGATCACGCCTGCCGTCCAGCGCGACTTCCGCATCTCCTCCAGCGAGGGCGATATCCTGTGCGGGACGCTTGAACCGAGCGGCGTGCGGCCGGGCGCGCCGCCCGAGCCAGGAGAGGTGGATCTGTGGGTGAACCGCGCGGGCGACGGTCTCTATCTTTCGATCGGGATTCCGGGAGCGATCGCCACCGGACGGATCGATCGCAGCGAACTCGCCGAAGCGATCGCGGCGGAGACGACCACGCTTTCGGCTTTCAGTGTGTCCGACGGGGCGCGCACGCTCGAGATCCTGAGTTCGGCAGACGCAATCGATGGGGGTCGGGAACGCGAGACGCTCGAAATCGACATTGCACGCCAGCGGCTGACGGCCAACGCATCCGCCGACTTCAACGACATCACGCTGCGCGACCGCGCCATCATTTTCCTGCCGATCGCGATGTGGGCGATCGCGGCGGTGCTGTCGTGGGCGCTGGTGCATTTCCTGCTGATGCGTCCGCTTCGTCGTCTCACCGGCGCGGTGCGCGACTATGATCCGGAAACACATAATTTCGTGGTGCCCGAAAAGCTGGGAACCGCGCACGAGATCCGCGATCTGGGCGACAGCTTCGCCGACACCGTCCGTCGCATCGAGGAAAGCGAAGGCGATCTGCTGCACGCGGTCGACAACCAGAAGAAACTCGTGCGCGAGGTCCACCACCGGGTGAAGAACAATCTGCAGGTCGTCGCGAGCCTCCTCAACATCCATTCGCGCGGTGTCGAGGGCGAAGAAGCGCGCGCCGCCTATGCGGGGATCGGGCGACGCGTGGAGGCGCTTGCGGTCGTCCATCGCAACCATTTCGCCGAGGTGGAGGAAACCCGCGGGATTCAGCTCCGCCCCCTCGTCACCGAACTTGCCGCCTCGCTCCGCGCCAGTGCGCCACAGGGGATATCGATCGATTTCTCGCTCGACCTCGATGCCGCCGCCACGACGCAGGATGCCGCTGTCTCGGCTGCTTTCTTCGTTACCGAAGTAGTCGAGCATGCGTTCGATCGGGGCGTGTCGCAAAGCATCGAGATCGCGCTGCGTCGAACCAGCGAATTGACCGCACGGCTCGCGGTCGCGAGCGAAGCGCTGATCGGCGACGAGGGCGACGCCGACGGGCACCGGCAGTTCGAACGAATCATCGACGGACTGTCGCGCCAATTACGCTCTCCGCTCGACAAGAAACTGGGAAGTTATGCGGTCGAGTTGCCGGTCTTCCCCGAGGACAAGAACGCCCGTCCGGCTTAAGAAAAAATTTTTGGAAAAAAGTGAATGGGGGCAGGAACCCCTCGCTGAAAGTGGCGTTGTAAGCTTTGGATAGTGACCTTTTGCCCCCCCGCTCTCGCTATCCGATACAGCGGGCCCGGACTTGCCAACCCTCCCCCCCCCGGTGGCAAATCCGGGCCCCCATTTTTAAGGGGGTGCCCCTTTCCCAACAATGTCCGCCCGAGCGTCGTTGAACGCTTGCGATACGGCGTCGGCAGAGACGGAATTTTCGGGTCAGCGCAGGGCCGGGTGCGTCAGGCCTCGTCGCCCGCAACCTGTTCCGCGTCCTTCGCCCCGCGCGCACGTCTGGCGCGCCGCCAGTGCGTGAGACGGATCGCGAGAAGCGCACATTCGTAAAGCAGCACCAGCGGGACTGCGAGGATGATCTGGCTGACCGCGTCGGGCGGGGTCAGCACCGCTGCGATCGCGAAGGCCGCGACGATCATGTAGCGCCGCCCACCGGCGAGCTGCTCGCGCGTTACCAGTCCCGCCCGCTCGAGGATCATCAGGAGGATGGGCAACAAAAAGGCGACCCCGAAGCCGAACAGGAACTTGGTCGAGAAGGACAGATAATTGCCGATGGCAGGCAGCGCCTCGGTCTCGACCCCGCCGATCTCGCCCTCGAAGCCCAGGAGGAATTCGAGCGCGATGGGCATGGCGACGAAATAGGCGAAGCTCGCGCCCGCCGCGAAGAAGAAGGGCGTGAGCACGAGGAAGGGCAGGAACGCCATCTTCTCGCGCTTGTAGAGGCCCGGCGCGACGAATCGCCAGAGCTGCACCGCGAGCACGGGAAAGGTGATCATCAATGCCGCGAACAACGCGACCTTCACCTCGACGAAGAAGGCCTCGAAGATGTCGGTGAAGATGAGCTTGCCCTGCCCCGCGTCGAGCAGCGGCTGGACCAGCACGGCGAAGATCGGCTTGGCGGCATAATAGCAGGCGAAAAAGGCCACCGCGAGCGTCGCGACCACCCACAGCAAGCGCGTGCGCAGTTCGATCAGATGCTCGAGCAGCGGCATCTTGGTGTCGTCGACATCCTTCACGGCAGTTCAGGCTCCCCGTCGGGGCCGGCCTTGGGACGGGGGGCGGACGCGGGCTTGTCCTCATCGGCGGGGCTCTCCTCCCCTCCCTCGCGCTTGGGAAGCATCGTCTCAGCGTACATGTCGGAGGGAAATTCGGCCATGATGGCCTCGTTCTGCGCCTTCCACTGCTTCTCCATTTCTTCCAGCTCCGCCTCGCGCACGACGGCGTCGATGCCGGCGGTGAAATGGCGGGTGTAGGCGCGGACCTTGCCGACGAAGCGGCCGACGGCGCGCATCGCGGTCGGCAATTCCTTCGGGCCGACGAACAGCAGCGCGGCGATCGCCACCACCAGGAGCTCGACCGACCCGATCCCGAACATTTATGATCGCTCCAGCCGCGACCCTAGCGGGCCGGGCGGTCCTGCTCGCGGTCGCGGCTCACTTCGGCATCGATGGTGCGATCCTCCCGCGGCAGCTGGCGCGGTTCGACAGGACGATGCGCGGGCTCGTCCTCGTCGGCCATGCCCTTCTTGAAGCTCTTCAGCCCCTGCGCGACATCGCCCATCATGCTCGAGAAACGCCCGCGCCCGAACAGGAGCAGGACGAGGAAAGCGAGGATCAGAAGACCCGGAAGACCGATATTGCCCATGGCGGGAGGCTCCAACTGCGAAAAGGACGTTCCTCGCCTATCTAGTCACTATCGAGCGCAGTTACCACATCATCCTCATCGTCCCCGTCGATCTCTTCGTCATCGAGCGCGAGTTGAAGCGCTTCCTCGTCGATCGGATCGAGCAGGCCGGCAGCGCGCAGATCATCGATGCCCGGAAGGTCGCGCCGCGATTCCAGCCCGAAATGGGTCAGGAAGTCGCGGGTGGTCGCATATTGCAGCGGTCGGCCCGGCACCTCGCGCCGACCGGCGGTGCGCACCCATGTCGCCTCCATCAAGACATCGAGCGTGCCCTTCGAAATCTGCACGCCGCGAATGGCCTCGATCTCCGCGCGCGTGACCGGCTCGTGATAGGCGATGATCGCCAGCGTCTCGGTCGCCGCGCGGCTCAACTTGCGCGGCTCCTCGCGGGTGCGTCGCAGAAGGTGCGCAAGGTCGCCCGCGGTCTCGAAATGCCAGCGCTTGCCCCGTTCGACGAGCGCGATCCCTCGCCCCTCGTAATGCGCCGCAAGTTCCGTCAGCGCAGCCTTCACATCTCCCTCGCCCGCATGGTCCGCGATCTGCTCGACCGTGAGGGGCTCCTCGCTCGCGAACAGAACCGCTTCGACCGAACGGGTGAAGTCGCTCATGCCCGCCGCACCTTCACCGGCGCGAACGCCGCGTCCTGCTCGAGACTGAGCATTCCCTGCCGCGCCAACTCGAGGCTCGCGAGAAACGACGACGCCAGACAGCTTTTCAAATATTGCGGATCATCCGAGCGTGGCAGAAAGCGCTCGAGATCGGTCCAGTCGGCCGCCAGCCCGAGCATCGCCCCAAGCCGCTCCATCGCCGTCTCCAGCGTCATCACACGCCGGTCGTGAACGACGTGCATCGCAGGCTGCGTGCGCGCCCGCACCTGACCGTAGGCGGCGTAGAGATCATAGGCGCTCGCCTGCCACTGCGCGCGCCGCTCGGTATGTAGTCCTTCGGGGGCCGCCCGCGCGAAGACGTCGCGGCCCAGCCGGTCGCGGGCCAGGAGCCGCGCCCCCGCCTCGCGCATCGCATCGAGGCGCATCAACCGCTGCTGCAATCTGAGCGCCAGTTCCTCGGGGCTCGGATCTGCCTCGGGATCCTTGGGAAGGAGCAGGCAACTCTTGAGATAGGCGAGCCAGGCCGCCATCACGAGATAGTCGGCCGCCACCTCGAGCTGCAGTTCGGCCGCGCGCTCGATATAATCGGCATATTGGATCGACAGGTCGAGGATCGAGATATGGACGAGATCGACCTTCTGCGCCCGCGCGAGGTCTAGCAGCAGGTCGAGCGGCCCTTCCCAGCTCTCCAGCTCGAGATGCAGTGGCTCGCGTTCCGGCCGCGCGCTGAATTGCAGTTCCTCGCTCACGAGAAGGACGGTAACGCCGCCAGCCCCGTTGGCAAGGCGATCACCGCCCCAGCAATTCGTCTCGCTTGGCGACGCACTCGTCGAAGTCCATCGGGTCGAAGTCCGGTTCGAGGGCCATGGCGACCTGCATTCGCGCGATACCGCGTGCGGCCATTTCGGGCGCGACTTCGGCGACCTCGACCATCTCTTCCATCTTTCCAGAGCAATGCAGCGCGACGTCGCAGCCCGCATAGATGACCCCGATCGCCCGCTCGGCCATCGACCCCTCCATCGCCGCCATGTTGAGATCGTCCGAAATCAGCCAGCCATCGAAGCCGATGCGGTTGCGGATGATATCCTCGATCACGGTCGAGGACTGACTCGCGATATGATCGGGGTCCCACGCGGTATAGACGATATGCGCGACCATCCCCATCGGGGCATGCGCGAGCTTCTCGAACGGCGCGAGGTCGATGTCGAGTTCGGGACCCAGCGCCGTGACCATCGGGCGCTCCTTGTGGCTGTCGACCATCGCGCGCCCGTGGCCCGGGATATGCTTGACGATCGAGACGACGCCGCCCGAGTGCAGACCGTCGATCACCGCCTGGCCCAATTGTCCGACCATCACGGGATCGGTGCCGAGCGCGCGATCGCCGACGATCTCGTCCGCGCCTTCCTGCCGTACGTCGAGAACCGGGAGTGCATCGACCGTGATGCCGACATCGCGCAGCATCAGCCCCAAGGCGCGCGCGTTGAGCTTGGCCGCATGGGTCGCATCAAGCGGGTTCTTCTCGTAATGCTGCGCGAACACGCCCATCGGCGGAAAGGCGGGCCATTCGGGCTCCTTCATCCGAGAGACGCGTCCGCCTTCCTGGTCGATGAGGATCGGCAGCCGGGAACGACCGTGAATTTCCTTCAGGCTTTCGGTCAGTTCGTGCAGCTGTCCGCGATCCTCCACATTGCGCCCGAACAGGATGTACCCCGCCGGATTGGCGTCACGGAAAAAGTCGCGCTCGTCATCGGTCAGTTTGGGCCCCGACAGGCCGTAGATCACTGCTTGCATCAGTTGACGATCACGCAGCTTTCCCCTGCCGCGTCAAGCGCGTTGCAGGTCGCCCGTGCGCCCGCCGCGTCCGCCGCCACCGCGCGCAGACGGAAAAGCCGCTGCCCGTTGACCGTCGCCTCGACGATATTCTTGCGCAAGGCCGCCACCTCGGGAAATTGCGAAGACAAAAGCGCCCAGCCCGTCTCGGCCTTGGCGCGGGTCGAATAGGCGCCCAATTGCACCTGCGGCCCCGCCGGCGCGGCGGGAGCGGGCGCCGCTGCGGGCGCCTCGGGCTCGGGTTCCGGTTCCGCGACCGCGATGCGCGGCTGCTCGTCGCCGAGCTTGCTGGTATCGAGCCGCGCGTCGGGATCCTCGCCCGCGCTGGTCGCGAAGGCCGTCCCGCTCTCCGACGACAGGTCGAGGCCGCCGGGATCCTCGGGCCGCACCTTGTAGGGCTGCTCGGGCGCAGCGATGATCTCGACATCGGCCGCTCCGCTGCCGCCCGCATCGCGCCCGAAGTAGAAGCTCGCCCCCGCGACCCCCGCCATCAGCAGGATGACCACGAGCGCGCCCACGGCCATCGCGGTGCCCGAGATCGCGCGCGGCGCATCCTCGTCCTCGACCGCCTCCAGCCAGGGAAGCCGATCCTCGTCGGCCCGTGTTGTACCGGCGGCTTCCCCCATCAACGCATCTCCTCGGCGGCCTCCACCCCCATGATGGCGAGGCCGTTCTTCAAGACCTGCCCGATCGCGCGCGCCAATTCCAGTCGCGCGCGCGACAGGTCGGGGCGATCTTCCAGGAGGAAGCGCTTTTCGGGGTCGTCATTGCCCCGGTTCCACGCCGCATGGAATGCGGCCGCGAGATCGTAGAGATAGAAGGCGATGCGATGCGGCTCGTAGGCCGCCGCCGCCGCACCGACGATGCGCGGATATTGCGCCGCCAGCTTGACGAGACCGCGTTCCTCCTCGTCGAGAAGCGACAGGTCGGCCGTCCCCGCATCCAGCCCCGCTTCGGCCGCCTTGCGCTGCAACGAGGAGATGCGCGCATGGGCATATTGCACGTAGAAAACGGGGTTTTCCTTGGTGGCCTCGGTCACCTTGGCGAAATCGAAATCGAGCGGCGCATCGGCCTTGCGGGTGAGCATCATGAAGCGCACCACATCCTTGCCCACTTCCTCGACCATCTCGGCGAGGGTGACGAAATTGCCCGACCGCTTGGACATCTTCACCGGCTCGCCGCCGCGGGACAGCCGCACCATCTGCACCAGCTTGACGTCCAGCTCGGTCTCGCCGCCCGTCAGCGCAGTCACGGCGGACTGCACCCGCTTGACCGTCCCCGCATGGTCCGCACCCCAGATGTTGACGAGATGATCGGCCGTGTCCGCCTTCTGGTAATGGTAAGCCGCGTCCGCGCCGAAATAGGTCCAGCTGCCGTCCGACTTCTTCATCGGACGATCCTGATCGTCGCCGAACTGGGTCGAACGGAACAAGGTCAGCTCGATGGGCTCCCAATCATCAGGGGTCTCGCCCTTAGGCTTCTCGAGCAGCCCTTCGTAGACGAGGCCCTTCGCACGCAATGTCTCCATCGCCTCGTCGACCTTGCCCGAGGCCTGCAGTTCGGCCTCGCTGGCGAAGACGTCATGCTCGATGCCCAGCAGCTTGAGGTCCGCGCGGATACGATCCATCATCTTCTCGACCACCGCGGGCTTGAAGACAGGCAGCCACTCGGCCTCGTCCTTGCCGACATATTTGTCGCCATAATCCGCCGCCAGCGCCTCGCCGACGGGGATCAGATACTCACCCGGATAATAGCCCTCGGGGATGTCGCCCACGTCCTCGCCCAGCGCTTCGCGGTAACGCAGGTGCGCCGAGCGCGCGAGCGTGTCGACCTGGCTGCCCGCATCGTTGACGTAATATTCGCGCACCACCTTGTGGCCCGCTGCCTCGAGCAAATTAGCAAGCGCATCGCCCACCACCGCGCCGCGACAATGTCCCATGTGCATCGGCCCCGTGGGGTTGGCGCTCACATATTCGACATTGATCGTGTCGCCCTTGGGTGCGCCGAGGCCGTAGGCCTCGCCCTCGTCGATGATCGTCGCCAGCTCGCTGTTCCAGATGCCGGGTTCGAGCCGCAGGTTGATGAACCCCGGCCCGGCGATTTCAACGCCCGTGACGCCGTCGAGCTTCTCCAGACGCGCTGCGATGTCGCCCGCCAGCGCGCGCGGGTTGGTACCGGCCGGTTTGGCCAGCACCATTGCCGCGTTGGTCGCCAGATCGCCATGCGCAGGATCGCGCGGCGGCTCGACCGCAACCCCCCCGCGCTTCAATCCATCCGGCAGGACGCCATCGGCGACGAGCGCGTCGAGAATATCATCGAGCGAGGACTGAAAACGGGCGTAAAGGGACATGGCGAGAGGTTTTTCCGGAAAAAAGACAATGGGAGTTCCGCCCGCTCCTACCGTCTCGCGCTTGCCCGCGCAAAGCCTTATCCCTCAGTCGCGCGCGACCGGTGCGAAGACGATCCGGAAGCGCCCCGGATCCTTGTCGTCCCGGCCCACGATGGTCGCGATCGGGCGCGTCGGCTCCGAACGCGGATCGGCGAAGGCGAAATGGCTGTGATCGCCCTCGTCGAGACTTTCGATCAGCCGATAGCCCGCCTGCCGATAGGCCGCCTCGATCTGGCGGTGCGTCACGCCGGGCCGCCGCGCGATGTCGATCGCCCGTCCGCGCAAGTGATGCGAATTGCGCGCACCGCCGACCCGCCGATTGTGCTCGGGACTGCGATGGGTCGAGGTCACCCTCCCCCACCCGCGTCCGACCGACACGGCGCCGTCGATGCTGAAGGCCGCTACGCTCGCGGCCATGGGCTGCGGCGCGGCGGTGAGGCTCGGCGGCGTCACGATCTTGAAGGTCGGCGCCTCGGCCTCCTCGGCGCTGTCCGGTCCTAGAAGCATCGCTGCGGCGATCAGGCTTTCGAGAATCATGTCACCCCTCCCGGTCTCATCTTCTCGTTATACGAAAAGTTAACCAAGCGCAAAGCGACGGTCTTCGTCTCGCCCCGATTTCGCACAGGTTGGTCGCAGGTCGTGCTCAGGGCAGACGCGCGAATTCCTCCGATGACGGAATTTCCTCGCCCGGCCCCTCCGCCGCGCGCCGTGCGGCATCACGCAAGCGCCAGTCGCGCTCGAATATCCAGTAGGCAAGGCCGACGCACGCCCCGTAGACCGCGCCTGCGTCGATCGGCATCAGCGAAAAGCTCTCGCCGCGCGCGAACCCGCCCGCCACCACGCTCGTCAAGGTGACGCGCGTCATGAACCCGGCCAGCGCGCCCATCAACAAGGCCGCGACCCCGACCCACGGTTTCGCCCATGCTTCGCCGACCGCGCTCGCGGCGGGATAGCCGAAGATGAGGATGCCGAAGGCGCTGATCGGCACCAGCAGACCCGTCATCATGAGGAGCAGCGGCACATCGAGCAACGCGGCGCCCGACGCGTCGCGCGGCAGCAGGAAGGAGAGCGTCACCAGCACCGCGGTGCCTGCGAAGGTTCCGATGATCGAGGCCATGACGATCGGCGCGCGCGGGACGAACGGCTTCATCATTTCGCCAACGCCCTGATCGCGTCATTGGTATGGATCGTCGTGCCTTGGCCCTCGCGCCCGACCAGCGCCGCCATCGCCTTCGCGACCAACGCCGCATCGATCGCGCGCAGATTGCGCGGCATCAGCGGATTGACGAGCGGCGAGACCATGATCCCGAGCCGCTCCTTGAGGCGTCGCTCGCTCCCGCGCTTGCCGCGCAGCAGACCGGGCCGCACGATATCGAGCCGCTCGAAACCGAGGCTCTCGACGTCGCGCTCCATTTGTCCCTTGATCGCAAGATAGCGGTTCTTCGAGGTCGCATCGGCCATCGTCGAGGAAACGACAATCGCCTGCCGCGCGCCCGCGCTATGCGCCGCACGACAGAAATCGACGACCGCGTGACGGTCGATCCGGTCGAATTTCTCCCAGTCCTTCACCTTGGCCCAGGTCGTCCCGATCGTCGCGATGGCGACATCCACCTGCTCGCCCTCGACCAGCCCGGGCCAGTCGCCCATCTCGCCGACCTTTTCGCGCACGCCCTCCCGGTCGGGCAGCACCGGACGCCGCGACAGACCGAGCACGTGATGTCCAGCAAGATCGTCGACAAGATGCGAGCCGATAAGCCCGCTGGCACCGACGAGCGCGACGCGCGCCATGTTCAGAAACGGTCCACGGGCAGCGGCGAGGTGCCGCGCCAGTCGCGGTAACGGCGGATGGCAAAGGGATCGGTCATCCCCGCAATATAGTCGCCGATCGCGCGTTTGCGACCCGTCTCGCCGTTCCCCGTCGGCCAGCCCTCCGGAAGGCCCGCGCGCCCGTCGATCAATTCTTCCGCCAGTCCCGACACGATCGCCTTGGCGCCGCGCCGGATCGGCTGCAGTTGGTCGCTGTCGTAGAGATTGGCGTAAAGAAAGCGTTTGAGCGCCCGCTCCTCCTCGCGCATCGCGTCCGAGAAGCCGACCAGCGCATGGCCCGCGCCGCGCACCTCGTCGGGCGTCGCGACCTTTGCCGCGGACACCCGCCGCCGCGTCTCGTCCAGCACGTCAGCGACCATCGTCCCGATCATGTCGCGCACCAGTGCCGCCTGTTTGCGCGCGCGGTCGAGCCCCGGGTGCCGGGCCTCGATCGCGTCCCAATGCCGTCTGACGAGCGGAAGCGCGAGCAGCGCGTCGAGTTCGAGGATCCCCGCGCGCAGCCCGTCATCGATGTCATGATTGTCATAGGCGATATCGTCGGCAATCGCCGCGACCTGCGCCTCAAGCGATGCATGGCTGGCAAGCGCGAGATCGAAAGCCGCATCCACCTCCTCCAACGCCCACCCCGGCGCCAGCACCGGCCCGTTGTGCTTCGCCAAGCCCTCGAGCGTTTCCCAGGTGAGGTTGAGCCCGTCGAAGCCGGGATAAGGGCATTCGAGCCGGGTCAGGATCCGCAGGCTGTGGCCGTTATGGTCGAACCCTCCGGCGTCCTCGAGCGCTTCGCCGAGCGCATCCTCTCCCGCATGACCAAAGGGCGGATGCCCGAGATCGTGGGCCAGGCACAGCGCCTCCGTCAGATCCTCGTTGAGCCCGAGCGTGCGCGCCATCGCCCGCCCGATCTGCGCCACCTCGAGGCTGTGCGTCAGCCGCACGCGATAATGATCGCCGTCGGGCGCGACGAAGACCTGCGTCTTGTGACGCAGCCGTCGGAACGCCACCGAATGGATGATACGGTCGCGGTCGCGCTGGAAGGCGTCGCGCGGGCCCCGCGGGCCCCGGTCGTCCTCGCAATGCTGGCGGCCCCGCGAGCTTGCGGGGTCGCTCTGAAGCGATGCTGCCAGCACTTGGTCGCGCCCCTAGAGCTTGTCGATCACCAGCGCAGAAGGGTTGCGCGTCCAAGGAAAGCTGTCCACCCCTTGTGCCTTCAGTTTGGTGACCAGCGCCTGCGCTTCGGCGCGGGTGGCGAAAGGCCCGACCAGCAGCCGGTGGAAGTCCACCCCGCGCGTCAGCAGCGCATCGCGTCCGTCGAGCAAGTCTCCCGCTGCACGCGAGATGCGCCGCCATTCGAACTTCATCGCTGCGCGGTCGCCGCTTCCGGCGAGCTGCACGAAATAGGTGCCCGTCACGCCAAGGTCGGGCTTGGCCGCGGCGCTCGCTGCGGCGGCGACCGAAGGACGCGGGGCCTCCACCTTGGGCTGGGGCGCTGGCGGTGCGTCATATTTGGGGCGCGGCGCGGGCGGTGCTTCATATTTGGGCGTCGGCGCCGCGGGCACGTTCGTGCTCGCAGATGCGGTGCGCGGGGTCTCGCTCAAGATGCTGTCGATGGAACCCAGCCGATCGACGCGGCTGCTGCCGGATTGACCGGGATCGCTCGGGCCTGCGCTGCCCGTCGCGATCGGCGTCGCCCGTTCCATGGCCTCGGCGCGCGGATCGCTGGCGGGCAGTTCGACCGGCGTGACGGCGGCGGTGCGGACCGGCGCTGCCGCAACGCTCTGCACCGGCGAGGGGGCCGGAGCGGGCGCGGCTTCGATCGGCGCGCGGCTGATTTCGATCCTGCCGCCCCGCTCTCGCTCTGGATTACCCTCGATCTTGCCGCCCCGCTCGCGGCCGGGATTGATCGTCGTCGTCGCGCGGCTGTCGGTCTCGGCCGCGCGCCGTCCGGCGCCGACCGCGTCGATCAGCGCATCGCGCCCGGGCCTGCGGCTCGCCGTGGTGGGCGCGCGCGGTGTCAGCCGCGGCGTGGCCGAAGGCGCTGCGGAGGGACGACGGGGGGTGGTGTTGGTCGCAAATTCGACATCGCTGCCTTGCGGAAAGATGCCGAGATGCACTGCCGCCGCCTTCTGCCGGTCCGACAGGCGCGGAAGCAGGCGCAGGAACGGATCGATCTGCTCGCCCGCCCCCGGCATCGCGCTCTCGATCGCGCGGCGCGCATTATCGGTATCGCCGGTCAACGCCAACACGAAGGCGCGCGTGCGCAACGCATCGATATCGCCCGCCCCGATCTGCGGATTGATGAGCGCCATCGCAGCCGTGCGGTCCCCAGCCATCGCGAGGTTGAGCGCGAGGCGCCGGGCCGCGAGCTCCGCGTCGCCGCCCCGCAGCGCGGCACGATAATTGACCTCCGCCGCCGCACGATTGCCGTTGAGATCGAACGCCAGCCCGCGGCCCGCGCCGATCACTGCCTCCGAGCCCCCGAGCGCCGCCGACTGTTCGAAATATTCGAGCGCCTTGTCCGGCTGGTTCATCTGCGCCGCAAGCGAGCCCAGTCCGGCAAGGACGCGCGGGTCCTGCGGCTGCTGCTCGAAAGCGCGCGAATAGAAGCCCGCCGCCGAGGGCAGATCGCCGATGTCGAGCGTCGCCGCGCCGGCGCTCAGCAGCGCCTCGACGTCGTTGGGATTGCGCTCGAGCGCATTGAGGCTGCGCGTGAGCGCATCCGATGCCGACGGCTGCGCCATCACCATGGCAGGAAGTCCGCCCGCGACGGACAAAGCGAGTGCGGCGGCCCACAAACGGGGGCCGCGTCCGAATCGTGTCACCTTACGCATTCAGGCGGTGTGTCATGCAAAAGCTTTCCCTGCACTGACCCACAGGAGCCCGTGCGATCAACCGTGTCGATCGAACGATGGAACGACAGGTGCCGATGGGTTCGGTAACCTACTTGTTCTGGCGGTTGAGAAAGCCCGGAATATCCATTTCCCCACGCCCGAAGCCCGGTCCCTCGTCGGCTTCCGTGTCGGCAGCCTGCGCGCCGCGCGCGATGTTGCTCATGCGCTCGAACAGGGTGCCGCCACCGCTCGGCGGCGGGGTGGTGATGTCGGCCTTGCGCGCTTCACCCTTGGGCGCGAGCAGCGAGGGCATCGCGTCGAGACCCGCATCGCCGGCCTCCTCGTCCTCGTCGGCGGGCGGGGCCACCGGCACGGCAGAGACGGGCGACGTGAGAATGTCGTCGGCTTCCAGATCGAGCGTATCTTCGTTCGGTGCCGCATCCTCGGCTCCGACTTCGTCGGTCAGGTCGAGCAGGTCCTCGTCCTTGTCGACCGCCGGCGAGGTAGTCGCGGTCGGCATGTCGAAACTCGGACGCACTGCGCTGGCGCCGCCCATGCTCGAGCGACCCGATCCCGGGAAGCTGAACACCTGGCCCTGGCTCGACGAGGTCGAACCGGAAACCGGCTTCATCGCTTCCTCGCCGTCGATGCCCGTAGCGACCACGCTGACGCGGATCTTGCCTTCGAGATCGTCGTTGAACGCCGAACCCCAGATGATGTTGGCATCCTCGTCGACCAGTTCCTTGATGTGGCTCGCGGCCTCGTCGACCTCCATCAGCTTCATGTCCATCCCGCCGGTGATCGAGATGATGACGCCCTTGGCGCCCTTCATGCTCACCCCGTCGAGAAGCGGATTGCTGATGGCCTTCTCGGCGGCCTCGATGGCGCGGTTCTCGCCCTCGGCCTCGCCCGTGCCCATCATCGCCTTGCCCATCTCGCCCATCACCGAACGCACGTCGGCGAAGTCGAGGTTGATGAGCCCCGGCATGACCATGAGATCGGTAATGCCGCGCACGCCCTGCTGGAGGACCTCGTCGGCCATCTCGAAGGCCTGCTTGAAGGTCGTGTCCGGCGTAGCGAGGCGGAAGAGGTTCTGGTTGGGAATGACGATCAGCGTGTCGACATGCTGCTGCAGTTCCTCGATCCCGCTTTCCGCGGCACGGCCACGGCGCGAGCCTTCGAACGCGAACGGCTTGGTGACGACACCGACGGTGAGGATACCTTTCGCGCGGGCAGCTTTCGCGATGACGGGCGCGGCGCCCGTTCCCGTGCCGCCGCCCATGCCGGCAGCGACGAACACCATGTGGCTGCCGTCGAGCGCGCGCTCGATTTCCTCGATCGTTTCCTCGGCTGCGGCACGGCCGATCTCGGGACGCGATCCCGCACCCAGTCCCTGCGTGATCTTGAGCCCGAGCTGCAGCCGCGTGGAAGCGACCGAATTGTTCAATGCCTGCGCATCGGTGTTGGCGACGAGAAAATCGACCCCCTGCACATCCGCGTCCATCATGTTGGCGATGGCGTTGCCGCCCGCGCCGCCGACGCCGATCACACTGATGCGCGGACGCAATTCGTCCACTTCAGGCCGCTGAAAATCGATGCTCATTGAGGTGCCTCCCCGGTTCGCGCAACTTGTTGAATCCTCTTCCCGAATCTTTGCACATCGCGAGTCCGCGCCAAAGCGAAAAATGTGCCGATCGGACAAATAGTGAAGAAATGATTCAGTATGGGACGATTAATCGACCCGCTGATTCAATTCGGGACGCTTCACTCGCCCTTCAAGGCTGTCATCAGCCGGTCGATCCACCCGCCCCGGCGTCGACGGCGGGCCCCGCGCATCGCCATGTCGCGGCCTTGTCCGTCCTGGTCCTCATGTGTCAGCAACAGCAGCCCCACCAGCACCGAGAAGCCCGGCCCCGACTGCGCCTCGGGCAGGCCCGCGATCCGCTTCGGGCGCCCGATCCGTACGCGATGCCCCAGGGCCGACTGCATGTAGTCCTCGATATTCTTGAGATCCGCGCCGCCGCCCGTCAGCACCACCTGCCGCTTGGCATGGCCGCCGAACCCCAGCGCCTTCAGCGCCCCGTCGATCTCGTTGGCGAGTTCGTCCAGCCGCTGGCGGATGACGCTGTTGAGCTGCGCGCGCGTGATCCTGAGTGCATCGCCCGCGCCGCCCGTCTCGGTATCGATCCGTTCGTGATTGTCGCTCGGGCTCTGGCTCGCCGAGCCGTGAAAGCATTTCATCCGCTCCGCATCGCGCCGCGTCACCCCGAACGCCATCGCGATATCCTCGCTGATGTCGCGCGCGCCGATGGGAATGGTTCGCAGTCCCGCGAGCATCCCGCCGATCCACAGCGACACGCTCGTCACGTCCGCGCCCAATTCGACCAGCGCCACGCCGAGCTCGCGCTCGTCCTTCGACAGACACGCCCGCGCCGCCGCCATCGGCCCCGCCACGATCGCGCCGACGCCGAGGTGCGCCGAGCGGATCACATAATCCATATTCTTGAACGGCGCCTGGTCCGCCGCGATCACGTGGATCGATACGCCGAGCTTTTCGGCGTGGAGCCCGCGCGGGTTCGACACGCCGGTCACCCCGTCGAGCGTATAGAGCGCGGGCTGCGCGTGCAGCACGACCTGCCCGTCGCGATCGAGCGCCTCGCGGCCCGTCTCGAGCAAGGACGACACGTCCGCTTCCTCGACTTCGAGCCCGCCCAGCTCGGTCTCGACCTGCGCGACGTCGCTGCGCAGGCCCCCCGCCGAGAAGCCCGCCGTCACGTCCTCGATCGCGATGCCGCCGGTGCGTTCGGCAAGGTCGACGGTCTCGCGCACCGCCGTTTCCGCCTGCGCCATATCGACGATATAGCCACGCTTCACACCGCGGCTCTCGCGCTGCCCCGAGGCGACGATCTCGAGTTTGCCGTCCTCGTCCGCCCGCGCGATCAGCGTCGCGATTTTCGACGAGCCGATGTCGAGCGCCGCGATCAGGTTGGTTTCGTTCCGCGCCATCAGTTCGCCGCCTCCTCGCGCGCATCCTTGAACATCGGCGAGCGCGCGATCGCGCGCCCGGGCAGACGGAGGTCATAGCGCTCGACCCCGATCCCCAGCATCGGCGCCTTGCGATCCAGCGCCATGAATTTCTCCAGCGCCTCGCCCGCCTCGCGCTCGCCCTCTGGCAGCGCCAGGATCTCGCCCGACTGGACATTGAGGTCCCAGCGCCGCTCGCCGACCCAGGTTGCCGAGGCCAGTTGCGGACGCAGTGACGGCACGCGCTCGAGCAGGCGTTCCAGCTGCTCCATCTCGCGGTTCGCGCCCCGCCCTCGGATGAGCGGCAGATCGGGCATCGAGGCGATCGGCACGCGCTTCAGCACGACCCCCTCCTCGTCGATGAGGAACAGCCGGTCCTCTCCCTGCCACAGCGCCGCGGGGGTCCGCTCGACGATATCCACGACCAGCGTATCGGGATAGCGCCGCGACACCCGCGCGTCCCGCACATAGGGAAATTCAAGCAATTCCGAGCGCACCGCGCCGACATCCACCAACGGCAGCGCGCGCGTCCGCTGCGACAGCGCGATCTCGTAGACGGGTTCGGACCGCATCTGCTCGACACCCTTGACCTCGATCGAGCGCACGCGCAGCCCCGCCGCGCCCATCGCCTCGCCGCCGGCGCGCAAGGCCATCCCCGGCACGTCGAGCACGAACAGCACCGCCACCAGCGCCACGCCCACCAGCGCCGCCAGCGCGCCCCTGGCGACGCGGTCGGCACCCGGTGTCGGCTGCACCTTGCGTTTGGCGGGCGCTTTCCGGCGCGTTGTTTTCCGCTTCGCTGCCGCCACCTACGCCAGCGCCTCCGCGATCAGCCGTTCGCACAATTCGCCATAGTCGATGCCGCGATAGGCCGCCTGTTCGGGAACGAGGCTCAAGGGCGTCATCCCGGGCTGCGTATTCACTTCGAGCAGAAACAGGCCATCCAGCCCGCGGCTTTCGTCCCAACGAAAATCGGAGCGCGAACACCCCTTGCACCCCAGCAGCCGGTGCGCCTCCAGGGCGATCTGCTGCATCCGGTCGGCGACCTCGGGCGGCACGTCGGCGGGGCAGACATGCACCGTCTGCCCGTCCTGATATTTGTGCGCATAATCGTACCAGCCGCTCTCGATCTTGAGCTCGGTCACCGCCAACGCTTCTTCGCCCAGCACCGCCACGGTCAGCTCGTGCCCGGCGATGAACTCTTCGCACAGGAGCCGGTCGAATTCCTGCCACGGCCCTTCCGCCTCGCGTCCGATCGGCGAGCCATAGTTCGACTCCTTGGTCACGATCGCGACCCCCACCGACGACCCTTCGTCGACGGGCTTCAATACGTAGGGCCGCGCCATGGGGTCGCCCTCGTACAGGCGCGCGCTCTCGACGATCTTGCCCGGCGGCATCGGAATGCCGTGTGGCTCGAGCACCGCCTTGGTCAGCTGCTTGTCGATCGCCACCGCCGAGGTCGTCACGCCCGAGTGGGTGACGGGAATCTGCATGATCTCGAGCAGGCCCTGTACCGTCCCGTCCTCGCCGGGGGTGCCGTGCAACGCATTGAACACCACGTCGGGGCGCAGCTCGGCCAGAACGCTCGCCACGTTGCGATCCATGTCCACGGTCGTGACCTTCGTGAAGCCTCGCGCCTTCAGCGCTTTCGCGACGCCCGCACCCGACGACAGCGACACGTCGCGCTCGGCCGACCAGCCGCCCATCAGGACGACGACATGCATATCCTTGTTCAGGTCACTCATTTGCGTCCAACCCGCTTGATCTCCCATTCGAGCTCGGTGCCCGAATGCCGTTTCACTTTCTCGCGCACTTCATCGCCCAGCCCCTCGATGTCCGCACTCGTCGCATCGCCGGTGTTGATGAGGAAGTTGCAATGCTTCTCGCTGACCTGCGCCCCGCCTCGCGTGAGCCCGCGA
Organism: Sphingomicrobium aquimarinum; assembly: GCF_039655735.1. Classification (NCBI taxonomy): domain Bacteria; kingdom Pseudomonadati; phylum Pseudomonadota; class Alphaproteobacteria; order Sphingomonadales; family Sphingomicrobiaceae; genus Sphingomicrobium; species Sphingomicrobium aquimarinum. The sequence continues at coordinate 959,561 of NZ_JBBYXH010000001.1, forward strand.
CAACCCGCTTCGTCGACGACCTTCCACGCCGAACCGCCTTCGGGGTTCTTGAAGGTCGAACCGCCCGTCTTGGTGCGCACCGGCTGGCTCTCTTCGCGCGCCGCCTGGATGCGGTCCATCTCCGCCTGGATCGCCTCCGGATCGCCCGGCTCTCCCCGCAGCACCGCGCCGATCACGATCGCCCCGTCGGGCAGGTTGCTGTGCCGGTAGGCATAATCGAGCTGCCCGTTCGACAAGGTCAGCTGGCTGCCGTCCCGCGTGACGATCTCGGCCTCGACCAGCACGTCCTTGGTCTCGCGCCCGTAGGCCCCGCCGTTCATCTTCACGAACCCGCCCAGGGTGCCCGGGATCGAGCGCAGGAATTCCATCCCCGCGATCCCCGCATCGCGCGCCGCCGAGCTGATCAGCACGCCATGCGCTCCCGCGCCTGCGCGCAGCGTCACCTCGTCGACCTGCTCGACGGTCGCAAACGCCTTGCCGAGTTTCACCACCACGCCCTCGACACCGCCGTCGCGGATGATGAGGTTGGAGCCAAGCCCCAGCCCCATCACGGGGACGTCATCGTCGAGTTCGCTCAGGAAATTGGCGAGGTCCTTGGCGTCGGCCGGCTCGAACAGCCAGTCCGCATTTCCGCCCGACTTGAACCACACCAGCTTCGCCAGCGGCGCATTCGCGGTCAGCTTGCCTTGAACCTCGATGTCGTCCGGCGCGCTCATTTCGCTTCCCTCGCCGCGCGGATGCCGTCCGCCAGCCGCGCCGCCCAGCTGGTGATGTCGCCCGCGCCCATGCAGACGATCACATCGCCCTTCGCCGCCACGTCGCGCAGCGCATCGGCCAGATCGTCCTCGTCCTCGACGGTGCGGACCATGCGGTGCCCACGCTGGCGGATGCCATCGGCGAGCGCCTGCGCATCGACGCCTTCGATCGGGTCCTCGCCCGCCTCGTAGACCGGCGTCACCATGACGATATCGGCCTCGTTGAAGCTGGTCTGGAACTCGTCCATCAGGTCCTGAAGGCGCGTGTAGCGGTGCGGCTGCACCACCGCGATCACGCGGCTCTCGGGGCAGGCATAGCGCGCCGCTTCCAGAACCGCGCGGATTTCCACGGGGTGATGCGCATAATCGTCGATGATCGTCGCGCCGCCCACTTCGCCCACGTTGCTAAAGCGCCGCTTGACTCCGTCGAACGCCTTGAAGCCTTCGCGGACCTGCTCTTCGTCCACGCCCAGTTCCATCGCCGCGCCGATCGCCGCCAGCGCGTTGAGGATATTGTGCTTGCCGGGAATGGGGACGTGGATGTCGCGCATCGTGGTCACCTCGCCGTCGCGATCGGTGAAGACCACGTCCATGCAGGTGCCGCCGAGTTCGGGCCGCAGATTGTCGGCGCGCAGGTCCGCCTGCTGCGAGAAGCCATAGGTGCGGATGCGTCGGTCCTGCACCTGCCCGATGACATTCTGCACTTCGGGATGATCGATGCACATCACCGCGAGGCCATAGAAAGGCACATTCTCGACGAACTGGCAGAAGGCCGCCTTCACCTCGTCGAACCCGCCATAATGGTCGAGATGCTCGGGATCGATGTTGGTCACGATCGCGATCGTGCCGTCCAGTCGCAGGAAGCTGCCGTCGCTCTCGTCCGCCTCGACGACCATCCATTCGCTACTGCCCAACCGCGCGTTCGAGCCATAGCGATTGATGATCCCGCCGTTGATCACCGTCGGGTCGATCCCCGCCGCATCGAGGAGCGCGGCGACCATGCTGGTCGTCGTCGTCTTGCCGTGCGTCCCCGCCACCGCGATCGTGCGCTGCATTTTCATCAGCTCGGCAAGCATCTCCGACCGCTTCACCAGCGGCAGCCGCTTCTCCTTGGCCGCCTCGACCTCGACGTTGGTGCGCCGGATCGCCGTCGAGCACACGACCACCTCGGCATCGCCAAGATTGTCTGCCGAATGGCCGATATGGACCGGAATGCCGAGGCTCTTGAGCTTCTCGACGACCGGGCCTTCCTTCATGTCCGAGCCCTGCACGTCATAGCCCAGCTGGTGCATCACTTCGGCGATCCCCGACATGCCGATGCCGCCGATACCGACGAAATGGATAGTGCCGAGGTCCTGCCCCTGTGCACGCATCTTCATGCCACCGCTCCTGCCGGACGCCCGCCGGGACGCGCCACGCCGACCGGTCCCACGGGCACCGGCGTATCGCCCGCCGCGATGCGCTCGACGAGATCCGCGAGGTCTTCTGCCGCGCGCGGCCGTCCTACGGACAGCGCCCTTTGCGCCGCATTGTCCAACGCCTGCGGGTCGCTACAGATCTCCGCGACCTGCGCGGCCAATTTCTCGGGCGTGAAATCGGGCTGCTTGATCATCACCGCGCCGCCCGCCTTCGCCATTTCGCGCGCATTGGCGGTCTGGTGGTCGTCGGTCGCGATCGGCAGCGGTACGAGGATCGCGGGTCGACCCGCCGCCGTAAGTTCGGCGATCGTCGAGGCACCCGCCCGCGCGATGATGAGATGCGCATTGCCGATCCTGCGCGGCATGTCCTCGATATAGGTCAGCGTCTCGGCGGGAATATCGAGCGCCGCATAGCGCGCGCGCACCTGCTCGATATCTTCGGGCCGACACTGCTGTACGACGTTCAGGCGATGCCGCAATTCGTCGGGCAATTGACCCAGCCCCTCGGGCACGACTTCGGACAGGATGCTCGCCCCCTGGCTCCCGCCCGTCACCAACACGTGCAGCGGGCTCGTCGCATCGAAGCTCGGAAAGGGCATTTCCCCCAGCCGTGCCACTTCGACGCGCACCGGATTGCCGACCAGCACTTCCTTCGACTTGTCGTTCGAGCGTTGCACGGTCTTGTAGGCCGTCGCGATCGCATCGGCGCGCCGCGCCAGCATCCGGTTGACGCGCCCCAGTACCGCATTCTGCTCGTGCAGGATGGTCGGGATGCGCATCCCCTGTGCCGCCAGCAGCGCGGGAAAGGCGGGATAGCCACCAAAGCCCACGACACAATCGGGCGTGAAATCGCGGTAGAGTTGCTTGGCGGCCTTGCGTCCCTTCAGCACGCTGAAGAACGCCTTCACCATCCCGATCGGCCCGCCGCCGAGCCGCCCCGCGGGCAATTCCTCGACCGGCACGTCCTCGAAGATCGCGGGGATCCTTGCGCCGCGCGCATCGGTCACCAGCATCACGCCGTGACCGCGGCTCTTCAGTTCGTTCGCCAGCGCATGCGCGGGGACCATATGCCCGCCCGTTCCGCCTGCCGCGAGAGTGATGTTCATGTCCCGCTCCATCGAACGACATAGGGTGATCGGTTAAGGTACGGGTTGCGCCTCCTGAACGCGAGCAGCAATCCCATCCCCAAGGATAACGCCAGCATCGAACTCCCGCCATAGCTGATGAACGGCAGCGTCATGCCCTTGGACGGCGCGATCTGCACGTTGACCGCCATGTTGATGAACGCCTGCAGCCCGAACTGCAGCGCCAGCCCCGCCGCCGCGAGGATCGCCAGCGGTTGCTCCTCGTCGAGGAGCTTGATCAGCACGCGTCCGATGATCAGCATGTAGAGGATCGCGATCGCGAGGCAGGCGATCAGACCGAATTCCTCGCCGATCACGCTGAAGATATAATCGGTGTGCGGCTCGGGCAGGTTGAACTTCATCGTTCCCGCGCCCGGCCCTTTTCCGAAGATGCCGCCCGCCGTCAGCGTCGCCATGGCGCGGGTCGTCTGGAAATTGTCGCCCTCGCCGAACAGGAAGCCGTCGATCCGCGCGGTCGCGACGGGATAGAGGAAATAGGCCGCGACGATCCCGACGATCCCCGCCACGCCCAGCGCCGCCACCAGTTTCACGCGCGCACCGGCGAGCGCGAACAGCGCCGCCCAGCTCGCCGCGAAGATGACCGTCGTGCCGAAGTCGGGCTGGCGCATCAGCAGGATCGCGGTCACGCCCGTGAGCCCGCCCGACACCGCCGTGCGCACCGCGAAGCTCCATTTGCGCGTGAAGATCCACGCCAGCGCCACCACGAAAGCGGGCTTCATGAATTCCGACGGCTGGAAGCGCGATACCCCGAGGTCGAGCCACCGCTTCGCCCCATTGACCTCGCTCCCCACGATCGGCACCAGCGCCAGCGCGATCAGCCCGAGCCCCGTCGCGACGAGGCACAATCGCGCGAGCATTCCCTTGGGTAGCATCGACACGAGCAGCATCACCGGGATGCTGGCGAGGATCCACATCACCTGCCGGTAGAAGAAGTAGAGCTCGGGAAAGCGCAGCCCCGGCCCCGAATAGCGCTGCGCCGCCGCCGGGCTGCCCGCCGCCACCGCGATCAGTCCGATCACGATGAGCAGCGCGAGCAGCAGCAGCAGCACGCGATCGATTTCCCAGAACCAGCGCGCGAAGGCCGATCGGTCGGCGCGTCCGTATCGGGTCGGAGCGGTCTTCAGCATGCCCCCGCTTCCCTCGCCGCAGCGCGAAACACCTCGCCCCGCTCTTCGAAATCGCGAAACTGGTCGAAACTGGCGCAGGCCGGCGACAGCAGCACCGTGTCGCCGTCTTCGGCTTCCTCGGCGGCCATTCGCACCGCTTCCTCGACCGTTTCCGCCTGCACATGCGCCACCCGGTCGCCGAGCTGTGTGGCGAACCGTTCCGCCGCCTCGCCGACCAGATAGGCCTTCACGACCTTCGTGAGATCGCCGAGCAGGGGCTCCAGCCCGTCCGCTTTCGCCTCGCCCCCGACGATCCAGCGGATGCGCTCGAAGGCCGCCAGCGCGGGCGCCACCGATTCCGCATTGGTGGCCTTGCTGTCGTTCACGAACCGCACGCCGTCGCGAACCCCCACGATCTCCATGCGGTGCGGCAGGCCCTTGAAGCTCTGGAAACCGCGCGCGATCGCTTCGCGCTCCAGCCCAAGCGCCGAGCAGGCGAGAATCGCTGCCGCCGCGTTTTGCGCATTGTGCGGCCCGCGTAGTGCTTCGCCATATTCGCCTTCCGGCGCGCCCGTCTCGCGCATGTCGATCGCGACCCCGTCCGCATCCTGCATCGCGAACAGGCGGAGCTTGCTGTCCCGATATTTCTCGAACGACCCATCGTAGCGATCGAGATGATCGGGGGTGATGTTCAAGAGCACCGCTACTTCACAACCGAGGCTCTGCGTCAGGTCGATCTGGTAGCTCGACAATTCGAGCACATAGACCCCGCCTTGCGGCAACGGATCGAGGCTCAGGATCGGCGCGCCGATATTCCCGGCAGCGATACTCGGCACGCCCGCCTCGCGCAGCACGTGATCGATCAACGCGGTCGTCGTCGACTTGCCGTTCGTGCCCGTGATGCCGACGACCGCATGACGCGGCAGTTCGCCCCGCGCCCGCGCGAACAGTTCGACATCGCCGATGATCTCGCAGCCCGCCTCGCGCGCCATCGCGCCGATCGGATGCTTATGAATCGGCACACCGGGCGACACGACCAGCGCGTCGAACCCGTCCAGACCCTCTTCGAGGAAATTCACCCGCTCGGCGAAGGGATTGGCCGCCACGCGTGCCTCCTCGCGGTCGTCCCAGCAGGCGACCTCGCAGGCCGACTTCACCAGCGCGTTGACGGTGGCCAGGCCCGAGCGCGCCAGCCCGAACACCGCGTAGCGTTTCCCCTGCCAGGCCTCGGCGAGGATCACCGCAGTTTGAGCGTGCTGAGGCCCGCGAGCGCCAGCACGAAGCTGATGATCCAGAAGCGGATGACCACGGTCGGTTCCGACCAGCCCATCTGCTCGAAATGGTGGTGGATGGGCGCCATCTTGAAGATGCGCCGCCCCGTGCGCTTGAAGAAGAAGACCTGCAGTACGACGCTGACCGCTTCCAGCACGAACAGCCCGCCGACGATCGCCAGCACGAATTCATGATGCGTCGCCACCGCGACCGCACCCAGCGCCCCGCCCAGGGCAAGGCTACCCGTATCGCCCATGAAGACGGCCGCAGGCGGCGCGTTGAACCACAGGAAGGCCAGCCCTGCGCCGACCACCGCAAGCAGCACCACGGTCAACTCGCCCGTCCCCAGCACATGCGGAATACCGAGATATTCGGCGAAGACGGCGTTGCCGACCAGATAGGCGATCAGCGTGAAGGCGACGCTCGCGATGATGACGGGCATCGTCGCCAGCCCGTCCAGTCCGTCGGTCAGGTTCACCGCATTGCCGAAGGCGACGATCACGAAGGCCCCGAAGACGATGTAGAACCAGCCGATATCGAAGCCCAGGCGGCTCACGAAAGGCAGGTACATATTGGTGCCCGAGGCATCGATCATGAGCCAGGTCGCCACCCCAGCAATGGCGAATTCGAGCGCTAGTCGCACCTTGCCGGGGATGCCCGCATGGTGCGCTTTTCGCACCTTGTCGTAATCGTCCATGAAGCCGATCAGCCCGAACCCCGCCGTCACCAGCAGCACCGCCCACACATAGCGGTTGGTGAGATCCATCCACAGCAGCACCGAGGCGAACACCGAGATGAGGATCAGCAAGCCCCCCATGGTCGGCGTGCCGCGCTTGGCGAGATGGCTCTGCGGCCCGTCGGCGCGGATCGGCTGGCCCTTGCCCTGCTTCTTGCGCAGCCAGTTGATGAACGCCGGCCCTAGCAGCAGCCCGATGACGAGCGCCGTCCCCGTCGCCGCGCCGGCACGGAAGGTGATATAGCGAATGAGGTTCAGCGGCCCGGGAAATCCCAGCCACTCGGCGATCAGGTAGAGCATGCGCCCTCCCTTTTCACAGTCTCGACGAGCTTGCCAAGCCCCATCGAGTTGGATGCCTTCACGAGGATGGCATCGCCCGCCCGCATTCGCTCGCGCAGCACGCGCGTCGCTTCGTGCGCATCCTCGACGCGGACGACCTCGATTTCATCGCGTCCCAGCGCCTCGGCCAGCGGGTCCATCTCCGCGCCGACGAGGATCGCGACATCGACCTTGGCCGTGCGCACGGGGCCGGCAAGGTCGGCGTGGAGCCGCGCACTTTCCGCGCCCAATTCCTTCATCGCCCCCAGCACCGCGATCCGACGCCCGGCCGCCTCGGCACCGAGGCTCTTGAGCGTCGCCGCCATCGAAGCGGAGTTGGCGTTGTAGCTTTCATCGATGAGCAGCGCCTCGCCCTCGCCTACCGGAACGGTGAGGCGCTCGCCGCGACCCGCGAGCCCGGCCATGTCGGCAAGCGCCAGCCCGGCGATGGCGACATCGCCGCCCGCGGCGTGGATCGCCGCCAGCACCGCCAGCGCGTTCGACACCCAATGTTCGCCGCGCTGTGCGACCGTGAAAGTGAGTTCGCGCCCCGGCAGCCGTGCGGTCACGAGGTTCCCGCCGCGCCGCGCACTCGCCTGATTGACCGCCGCGACATCGCCCTCCTGGCCGCCAAAGGTCAGCGTCCGGCCTGCATGGCGCCGCGCGGCCTTCACGAGCCGGTCGCGATAGTCGCTCGCCTCTGGAAGGATCGCGGTGCCCTGGGGCTCGAGCCCTTCGAAGATCTCCGCCTTGGCGTCGGCGATTGCCTCCATCGAACCCAGATTCTCGATATGCGCGGGCGCGATCGCGGTGACGAGCGCGACGTGCGGGCGCACCATTCGCGTGAGGGCGGCGATCTCGCCCGAATGGTTCATGCCCATCTCGAACACGCCGATCCGCGTCTCGCGCGGCATCCGCGCCAGGCTCAGCGGCACGCCCGTATGATTGTTGTAGCTCTTCACCGACCGATGCGCCTTCCCGCGCGTGATGCGGTCGGCGGCAGCGTAGAGCGCTTCCTTGGTGGAGGTCTTGCCGACGCTTCCCGTCACGCCGATCACCACCGCGTCTTCCGCGATCCGCGCGCGCGCCGCTTTCGCCAGCGCCTCGAGCGCGGCGGGCACGTCGTCGACCCGCACGTGCGGCACCTCGACATCGCGGCTCACCAGGGCCGCGACCGCCCCGTTCGCAAACGCCTTGTCAATGAAGTCATGCCCGTCGAATGCCGTCCCCGGCATCGCCACGAACAGATGGCCTTGCTCGATTTCGCGACTGTCGAATGCAACGCCCGAGACATGGAACGTCTCGCTCGCAACCCCGCCGGTGGCAGCGACGATCTCGTCGGACGTCCAGAGTGCACTCACGCCGCGCACTCCCGCGCCACCTCGACGTCGTCGAACGGGAGCACATGCTCGCCGACGATCTGTCCCTGTTCGTGCCCCTTGCCCGCCAGCAGGACGATGTCGCCCGCGCCGGCCAGGTCGATTGCCCGCGCGATCGCGGCGCGACGGTCGGCGACCTCGATCGCGCCCTTCGCGCCCTTCAGCACCGCCTTGCGAATGGCAGCCGGGTCTTCCGAACGGGGATTGTCGTCGGTGACGATCACGATGTCCGAATGTTCGACGGCGACCTCGCCCATCGGCTCGCGCTTGCCGGGATCCCGGTCCCCGCCCGCCCCGAAGAGCGTAATCAGCCGCCCTTCGACGTGCGGGCGCAGCGCCGCGATCGCCGCTTCCAGCGCGTCGGGCGTATGCGCATAATCGACGTAGACGGGCGCCCCGCGGGCCGAGATCACCGCGCGCTCCAGACGCCCGCGAACGGGCGACAAGCGTCCCATCGCCTCGAACAGCGCGCCCCAGCCCGCCCCGCATGCGAGCGCCAGCCCCGCCGACACCATCACGTTCGCCGCCTGATATTCACCGATCAGCGGCAGTTTCAAAAGCCGCTTCTCGCCATCGTGCGTGACGTTGATCGCCTGCCCCAAAGGCGTCGCGCGTCGCTCCTCGATACGGATCGTCTCGCCGCGACTGCCGACCGTCATCAGCTTGACGCCGCGCGCCTTGACCCGTGCGATCACCTCGTCGGACTTGGGATCGTCGGTCCAGACCACGGCCGTCCCGCGCGCGTCGAGGAGCTCGTCGAACAGCCGCATCTTGGCGTCGAAATAGCTCTGCATGTCGCCATGATAATCGAGATGGTCGCGGCTGAAATTGGTGAACGCCGCCGCTTCCACCGGCAGTCCCGAAACGCGGTGCTGGTCGAGCCCGTGGCTCGACGCCTCGAACGCGACATGGGTCGTCCCCATCCGCTTGAGGCCGGCCATGTTGTGAAGGAAGGTCACGATATCGGGACTGGTCAGCCCGGTCTTCACCTGATCATCGGCGGTCGTCACACCGAGCGTGCCAATCGAGGCCGAGCGATGCCCCATCATCCGCCACAGCTGGCGTGTCATCTCGACCGTCGAGGTCTTGCCGTTGGTCCCCGTCACCGCGACCACATGGTCGGGATAGGGCGCATAGAAACGCCCCGCCACCTCGGCGAAATAGGCGCGGGGGTCGTCGACCGCGATATGCTCTGCGCCCTCTACCCGGGCCCCGGGTCGCGCGATCACCCCGATCGCGCCGCGCTCGACCGCGCCGGCAATGAAGTCCTCGCCGTTGACGCTCGCACCCCGAAACGCGCCGAACACATTGCCTTCCACCACCTTGCGGTGGTCGATGGCGAAACCGGTAATCCTGATGTCGCTCGCACGCCGCGCGAGATCGCAAAGCCGCACTCTTACCTACCCCTCTTCCCGGATATGCGGCAGCACCTGCGTCATATCGGGTTCGCGTTTGGGGTCGGGGGTCACGCCCAGCATCGGGGCGATCCGCGAGACCGTCTTCGACACCACCGGCGCGACGTTCCAACCCGCCGTCCGGAAGCCGAACGTCTCGGGCAGGCCCTTGGGTTCATCGAGCATCACGACGATGACGTAGCGCGGATCGTCGATCGGGAAGACACCCGCAAAACTGTTGACGACCAGCTGTCTGGAATAGCGCCCGCCCACGATCTTTTCCGCCGTCCCCGTCTTGCCGCCGATCCGGTAGCCCGGCGCATCGGCCTTGCGCCCCGTGCCGTGCGTCACCACCAGTCGCAAGAGGGCGCGCATCTGCTCGCTGACCTGCGGCGAGAAGACCCGCTCCCCCTTCGCACGCGGGTTGTTCGCATCGACCTTGCGGACCGTCGGCGTGCGATAGACTCCACCGTTGAACAAGGTCGCATAGCCGCTCGCAAGGTGCACCGGGGTCACGGCGATGCCATGCCCGTAGCCCACCGTCGCGGTCGCCGTATCGCCCCATTCGCGCGGCGTCAGCGGCGTGCCCCGCTCGGGCAGTTCGTAGCCCAGCCGATCGGTGAAATGCATTTTCTTGAGGAAGGCTTCCTGCCGCTTGGCCCCCAACTGGAGCGCGATCTGCGCGGTGCCGACGTTGGAGCTTTCCATCATGATTTCCGCGACGCTGCACGGCCGTCCGAACGGGTGCGTATCGCCGATCGACCGATTGCCGACGCGCAGTTTCTGCGGACAGGGATACATCTGCCCCATCGAGCGGATCTGGCCGCTTTCGAGCCCCATGGCGACGGTGAACGGCTTGAAGGTCGAGCCCAGTTCGTAGACGCCTAAGCTGGCGCGGTTGAAGCGCGCTTCGGTGCCCCCCTGCCCCGCAATGTTCGGATTGAGCTGCGGCAGGCTGGTCAGTGCGAGGATTTCGGCGGTGTGGATGTCCATGATGACGCCCGCCGCCCCGATCGCGCTGAACTTCTCCATCGCCGCCGCCAGTTCGGCCTTCAGTGCCCCCTGCACGGGCGCCGAGATGCTCAAGGCCACCGGTTCGCCCTTGCGATTGGGGTCGGTCAGCTCTTCCTCGAAAGCTTTCTCCGCGCCCGACACGCCATTGCCGTCAACGTCGGTATAGCCGATCACGTGCGCCGCGAGCGAGGTCTGCGGATACAGCCGGTCGGGCTCGCGCGTCAGCTGCAGCCCGGGTTCGCCCAATGCATTGACCGCCTCGACGAGCCGCGGCCCCGCGCGCCGCTGGAGATAGGCGAAACTCTTGTCGCTCGTCAGCAGCTCGTAATAGTCGGCCTCGTCCTTTTCGGGCATCAGCACGGCCAGCTGCCGCGCCAGGTCGAGCTTGTTGCCGATCACTTTCTTGGGCTGCACCGCGACCGTCCATCCCTCGATGGTGCGCGCGAGCGGCTGCCCCTCGCGATCGACGATATCGCCGCGTGCGGGCGTGTAGGCGCTTGCCAGCCGCTGCGCCGCATCGCCCGATCCGAACACCGCCAGATAGCCGATCCGCCCACCGATCGTCAGGATCCCGAAGGCGAACGCCAGCATCGCGACCATCAGCCGCTGGTGCATCATCGAGAGGGTCTTGCGCTTCTGTCCCTGCAGTTTCAGCCGCTCGGGCGCGGGCTTGGGTGCACTGCGGGGCGGAGGCATGGCGTTCATGGCGTGGCGTTATCGTCTTTCTCGGGCAAGGGCGCCAGCGGATCGCGCGACTTTTCTGTGGATGAAGTCGCGGATTTGGGCGTCGCCGACACCGTGTTTGCCGGCGACGCCCCTTGGGGCCCCGCGCCCTCAACCTTCGCGGCCTTCGGCTTCGCGCTGGAAGCCTCCGACGGCGTGTAACTTGCCTGGACGAACAGTTCGCCCGCCTCGCCCGACGCCTCGCCATCGGGCGCCGCCGCCAGCACCAGCGGTGCGCTCATGCGGTCGTCGGCATCCTCGGGCCGCACCATCGAAGCGAGCGTATAGGCGCTACCGACGAACTGGTCGGCGTCGGGCGCACTCAGCTGCAGGAAATTCACGTTCCACCGCTCGAGCTGTGCCAGCCGTCCGCGCGTGCCGATCTCGGTCTCGAGCGTGCGCACCTCGCGCATCGCCAGTGCGATGTCGCGCTCCACCCGTTCGAGCTCGGCACGCGAGGACGCAACCTCGAGGCTGACGAGATAGCAGGTCAGTACCGCGACCCCCGCGCCCAGCGTCCAGAGAATATGCGAAAAGCCCCTCATGCCGCGTCCCTCCATGCCGGCGCATCCGTCCGCGTCGCCGCGCGCAGCTTGCTCGAGCGCGAGCGCGGGTTCGCCGCAATTTCCGCTTCGGTCGGCGCGATCGCCTTGCTCACCTCCTCGAAGGTCGGCGTCGGCCCGTCCTGCCGCTGCGGCAGGTGGCGCGATCCCCCCGGCAGGTTGCCCGAGCGCTCCCGCAGGAAATTCTTGACGATCCGGTCTTCCAGGCTGTGGAAGCTGACCACCGCGAGCCGCCCGCCGGGCTTCAAGACCCGCTCGGCCGCCGTGAGGCCCTTCTCCAGTTCCTCCAGCTCGGCATTGAGGTGGATGCGGATCGCCTGAAACGTCCGCGTCGAAGGATCGGTCTTCATGCCCTTGTGGTAGCCAAGCGTCGCGCGCACCACGTCTGCAAGCTCGCCGGTCCGCGACAGGGGCCGCGCCTTGGCGACCGCCGCCGCGACGCGGCGTGCGCGCGGCTCCTCGCCGTAGCGCTTGATGATGCGCGCCAGTTCGCCCTCGTCGGCAGTGTTCACGAAATCCGCCGCCGTCTGGCCCGACTGCTCCATCCGCATGTCGAGCGGCCCGTCCTCGCGGAACGAGAAACCGCGATCGGCCTGGTCGATCTGCATCGAGGACACACCGAGATCGAGCACGACGCCATCGACGCTGCCGTCGACCCGCGCATCCATCTGGCTGAAGGTGGCCGTCACCAGCGTCAGCCGTTCGTCGGGCAGCCGCTCGGCCGCCGCCGCAATGGCATCGGGGTCGCGGTCGAAGCCGATCACCTCGCCCGCCCCCGCCTCGAGAATGGCGCGCGAATACCCACCCGCGCCGAACGTGCCGTCGATGATCCGCGCCCCCGCGCCAATACGCAGTTCGCGCACGACCTCACCCAGCAGCACCGGGATATGGGGAGCCTTGCTCATCGTCCGCGCTCCTCGAGCCGGAAGCGCGCGATATCCTTCATGTCCTCGGGGATGCGTTCGTCGGCGAGGAACGTGTCGGGGTTCCACATCTGGAAGGTCTCGCCCGTGCCGATGAACAGCGCCAGATCCTCGATTCCGCCCTTCCGACGCATCATCGGCGGCAGCACGATCCGCCCGGTCTTGTCGTAGCCGACTTCCTCGGTCGCACCGAAGGCCATGAGGTTCGCCTGCATGTAATCGAGTTCGGCGCCGATCGCGGTCTCGGCCTTTTCGGCCCGCCGCTCCATCTTCTGATGCTTCAGCGCGGCATAGCCGGGATCGTAGCCGTCGAGCGCGGGAAAGACATTGTTCTTGGCGAGCACGATGGTCCGCGCATCGCCGCGCCGCTCGATCACCGATCGCAGGAATGCGGGGACGGAGACGCGCCCTTTGGCGTCTACCGCGTTGACCGCGCTTCCCTGGAATAGATGTTCTAGCGCCATGTTCCCCGTTTTCCGCCCGCTGTCGGGGCCACCGCTTGCCGTTCGTCCGCCGGGGACCGAGGCCTAACCAGACCGCGAGACGGGCGATCGGCAAGCGGGGCTACCGAACACCATTGTGGATACCCCAAAAGTGATGGGTGCACAATGGGATATCATGGGATTTCATGGTCCAATATGGTTTTTCGCGGATTCGTGCGGGTTTGCAACACCTCCGATGGACGTGTCGAACCGATGGCGGAATTCCGCCAATCCTGTGGATAACTTTGTTGGTGAACGTTCGCGCCCGGGCGAGTCGTCAGCCGGCGAGCCGCTCCAGCAGGCCCTTCAGCGCGGCAAGGTTCGCCCTACCAGCTTCGCCCTTCTCGATGACGAAATCGGCGTCCGCGAGGATCAGCGCCCGCCCCTCGCCGAGCGCACAATCGGCGAGAAATCCGTCCGCCTCGAGCGTGCAATTCTCGCCCACGACCTCGAAGCGCCCCGGAGAGCGCACCGTGACCGTCTCGCCCGCCAATTCGAGCTGCGCCGCGCCGTAGGACAGCGGCCCGTCGAGCAGCACGCCCCAATGGCCGAGCAGTCCCGTGTCGGCAAAATAAGGCGGCGGATAATCGCCCCCGAGCGTCGGCGGCCCCATCTCGACCGCGAAGGCCGGGTCGGCGAGCAGCAGCACCTTCCCCCCGGCGCGCACCCATTCGTCGAGCGCGACGAGATGCTCGGCGGTCTGCGCGCGCGGATGCGCCATCAACAGCAGCTCGCCCTTGGCAAGCTCCTCCGGCCCCGTTGCGGCGATGCCGAGCAAGTCGAAGCGTTGCTCCAGCACCGCCCGCAGCGCGCTCTCGCTCCCGTCCTGCACCTTCTCGATCGAGAATTCCGCCCCCGTCGGCAGACCCGGCCCGAACAGGATCGGCAGGCTCGATACCAGCAACAAGGTCGGCTTTCGCGCTTCCCCCGTCGCATTTGCCTGTGTCGGCGCGATCGTCTCGGGCGTGGTCTCCGCCGCCTCGTCCTGCGGCGAACAGGCCATCAGCACCGCCATCAGCAGCGCTGCCACCGTCACTCTCATTGCGAGGGCCGTTCGCCCGGTCGCTGCGGCGCGGGCGTCGCGGGCACGCTCACCCGCGCGGGCTCGTCGATGATCAGTTCCTCGGTGGTCGGATCGATCGGGATGGGAATGGGGTCGATCGGCGGCGCTTCTTCGGCGGGCTTGCCCGGCGCCGCGCCGATTTCCGACAAGGGCTCGGCGGGTTCGGTCGCAAGCGACGCATCGACAGGCACGTCCTCGCGCCCGCTCACCAGCGCGGTTCCCAGCAACACGAGGAGAAACACGCCTGCCAGCCCGGTCACACCGGCCCGGATGCGCCGCAGAGGAAAGCGATCCATGACGCCCGTGCTACGACCCCCCCGCGCCCGATGCAACGCGCGATGACATTTTTAAGGCTTGCCAGCGCTCCGCCCGCGTCTAGACGCTCGCGGTCATGAAAACGCCCGCCATCCTCCTCATCGCCGCGACCCTCTGGGCCTGTTCCGACACTCCCGAAAGCCCGGACATCGTCGAGGTCGAGGAACCCGCCGGCACCACCGACCCCGCCTGGGCGGGGCCGCAGGCACCCATCACCGGCGAAGGCGAGCTCGAGCTTCTTCAAACCAACGCCTACGCCTGCGAGGACGGCACCACCCTCTCGATCGACTGGCTGACGCGGGACGGCGATGAAGGCCGCGAAACGCAGGCCCGCGCTACCCCCGCCGGCGGCAGCGCCACCATGCTCGCGCGCGAGGATCGCTTCGGCCCGCTCGTCGGCAACGGCAACGAACTCGTCGGCGCGCCCGAGGCCGACCGGATCGAGTTGGACGGCCAGCGTTGCGAGAAGCAGGACTGATCCGGCTCCCCATCGGCGTTCCAAGGGCTTTTCACCGCGCGTCCGCGCCCGTAAGAGGCGCGCCATGACCGAGATCACGCCCGACATCGTCGCCGAACACGGCCTTTCCAAGGCCGAATATCAGACCATCCTCGACAGCCTCGGGCGCGCGCCCAACCTCGTCGAGCTCGGCATCTTTTCGGTCATGTGGTCCGAGCATTGCTCCTACAAATCCTCCAAGCTCCACCTGAAGAAGCTTCCGACCGAAGCCGAATGGGTCATCCAAGGCCCGGGGGAGAATGCCGGCGTCATCGCTATCGGCGACGGGGACGCGGCGATCTTCAAAATGGAGAGCCACAACCACCCCAGCTACATCGAGCCCTACCAGGGCGCGGCGACGGGCGTCGGCGGCATCCTGCGCGACGTCTTCACCATGGGCGCCCGCCCCGTCGCCAACATGAATGCGCTGCGCTTTGGCGACCCGCTCCACCCCAAGATGCGCCACCTCATCTCGGGCGTCGTCGCGGGCATCGGCGGCTACGGCAATTGCGTCGGCGTGCCGACCGTGGGCGGCGAGACCAATTTCGACCCCGCCTACAATGGCAACATCCTCGTCAACGCCATGACCGTCGGCGTCGCGAAGGCCGACAAGATTTTCTATTCGGCCGCCACCGGCATCGGAAACCCCATCGTCTATGTCGGCTCCAAGACCGGTCGCGACGGCATCCACGGCGCCACCATGGCCTCGGCCGACTTCGATGAAGGCATCGAGGAAAAGCGCCCCACCGTGCAGGTCGGCGACCCCTTCACCGAAAAGCTGCTGATCGAGGCCTGCCTCGAACTGATGGCCACCGACGCCATCGTCGCCATCCAGGACATGGGCGCCGCGGGCCTCACCAGCTCCAGCGTGGAAATGGCCACCAACGGCGAGACCGGCCTCCATCTCATCATGGACAAGGTGCCACAGCGCGAAGAGGGCATGACCCCGTACGAGATGATGCTGAGCGAAAGCCAGGAGCGCATGCTCATGGTGCTGAAGCCCGGCAAGGAAGAGATGGCCAAGGCGATCTTCGAGAAATGGGAGCTAGACTTCTCGGTCATCGGCGAAGTGACCGACACGCAGCGCATGGTCCTCGAATTCGAAGGCGAGACCGTCTGCGACATTCCGCTTGGCCCGCTTGCCGACAAGGCCCCCGAATATGACCGCCCTCACTTGGGCCAGGACGACTATCGCGACTGGGCCAAGATCGAGCCGCTGGGCGAGGTTCCCGAAGTCACCGATCTCGCGGGCGACCTCATCAAGCTCATGGCCTCCCCCCAGCTCGCCAGCCGCCGCTGGATTTGGGAGCAATATGACAGCCAGGTCGGCGCCGACACGGTCGCGGGCTCTGGCGGCGACGCGGCGCTCGTGCGTGTCCACGGCAGCGACAAGTCGCTCGCGATCACCACCGACTGCACGCCGCGCTATTGCTATGCCGATCCCGTCACGGGCGGGAAACAGGCGATCGCCGAGGCCTATCGCAATCTCAGCGCCGTCGGCGCGACCCCGCTCGCGGTCACCAACTGCCTCAACTTCGGCAACCCCGAGCGTCCCGAGATCATGGCGCAGTTCGTCGGCTGCTTGGACGGCATGGGCGAAGCCTGCCGCGCGCTCGATTTCCCGATCGTCTCGGGCAACGTCAGCCTCTACAACGAGTCGAAGGCGACGGGCGGCGGCAGCGCGATCCTCCCCACCCCCGCCATCGGCGGCGTCGGCGTGATCGACGATTGGAACAAGGCCGCGAGCATCGCGCTCGAACCCGGCCACGACCTCATTCTCGTCGGCGACGTCACCTACCCCAAGCAACTCGGCCAGTCGCTCTGGCTCAAGCTCCTCCATGAACGCAGCGAAGGCCTCCCCCCGCGCGTGGATCTCGAAGCGGAAAAGGCCAATGCCGAATTCATCCGCGAGTTGATCCACGCCGGCCTCGCCAAGGCCGTCCACGACGTTTCCGACGGCGGCCCCCTCGTGGCGCTCGCCGAAATGGCGCTTGCCGGAAACTGCGGCGTGACGCTCGGCTGGGAAACCGGCGACCCCGAATTCTGGTTCGGCGAACATCAGGCCTGCTACCTCGTCGCGGGCGACTTCGCCGCCATCGCCGAGGTCGGCGCCCGTCTCGGCATCGACCTCACACCGCTGGGCACCACCGGGGGCGACGCGCTCCACCTGTTCGGCGATGCCATCGGGCTCGACGAACTGCGCAAGGCCAACGAAGCCTTCCTCCCCGCTCTCATGCAGAGCGAACTCTAGATCGTCGCCCCGGCGCAGGCCGGGGCCCATGCCTTCGCGACCGTGCCGTCGTAAGACATTATGGATCCCGGCCTTCGCTGGGATGACGAAAGAAGCTAAGGCTTCATCCATGAAACCCGTCCCCTCGCAGCCTTACACCGACCTCCCCTCGCTCACCGACGCCGAGCGCGTCGAACGCGCCCGCGCCTTCCACGACCGGATCAAGACGCGCCGCTCGTGCCGCATGTTCGCCGACGCTCCCGTCCCGCGCGCGGTGATCGAGACAGCCATCGCCGCCGCCGGCACCGCCCCCAACGGGGCCAACCACCAGCCCTGGCATTTCGCCATCGTCGAAAGCCCCGCGATCAAGGCGAAGATCCGCGCCGCCGCCGAGGAAGAAGAGCGCGCCTTCTACGCGGGCAAGGCGGGCGAGGAATGGCTGGGCGCCCTCGCCCCCATCGGCACCGATGCCGACAAGCCCTTCCTCGAAACCGCGCCCTATCTGATCATCGTCTTCGCCCAGCGCAAAGGCGGGCCGACGGCGGGCGACAAGCGCCAGAACTATTACGTCATCGAAAGCGTCGGGATCGCCTGCGGGCTCCTGCTCGCCACGCTGCACGAGGCGGGTCTCGCCACCCTCACCCACACGCCCTCGCCGATGGGCTTCCTGCGCGATATCTGTGGTCGCCCCGCCGATGAAAAACCCGTCATGATCATCGTCGCGGGCCTTCCCGCCGCCGATGCCACCGTTCCCCTTCACGCCGCCATGAAGAAGCCGCTCGAGGAGATCATGTCGATCCTCTGACCCGTCGTTGGTCGAACCTCCTGTCCCGCCTTCGGTCGCTCGTCGAACGAGGACTGGTCAGCGCGCGCGCACCCTGTCACATGGTCCGTATCGCC
Organism: Sphingomicrobium aquimarinum; assembly: GCF_039655735.1. Classification (NCBI taxonomy): domain Bacteria; kingdom Pseudomonadati; phylum Pseudomonadota; class Alphaproteobacteria; order Sphingomonadales; family Sphingomicrobiaceae; genus Sphingomicrobium; species Sphingomicrobium aquimarinum. The sequence continues at coordinate 977,793 of NZ_JBBYXH010000001.1, forward strand.
TCCCCCATGCTCGGAAATACTTCCTCTTCCATGATCCCCGCCCCCGCCCGTATCGACAGGCTCGACATCATCCGCGGCATCGCGGTGATGGGAATCCTGTCGGTCAATATCGCGGCGCTGGGGATGATGTGGCACGCCTATTACAACCCTGTCCTGCTGGGCTTCGAAGGCTGGGCCGACAAGGCAAGCTGGGCCGTCAATTACTGGCTGGTCGAGGGTCGCTTCCGCGCCTTGTTCGCGATCCTCTTCGGCGCCTCGCTGATGATCATTTCCGACCGTGCCCGCGCACGCGGGCAGCGACCTTGGCGCGCCCATCTGCCACGGCTCGCGATCCTGTTCGCGATCGGGGTCCTGCATTTCACCTTCTTCTGGTGGGGCGACGTCCTCACGCTGCTGGCCTTCACCGGCCTGTTCGCCTTCGGGTTCGCGCGCCACGGGCAGCGCGTGCTGCTGAGCTGGGCGATCATCTTCCTGGTGCTGAGCATCCTGCTCGACGTGGCCGGAGCGGTCATCCTCGTGAAGCTCGCGCAGGCGGGCACCGAATTGCCGGCGTTGCAATCCGCGCCCATCGAGGCCGCCAAGGCCGCCGCCTTCAGCGCGCATTTCGCCGACCATGGCACTTACGCAGGCTGGGCCTCGGGCCTCCTCCTCCACGTCCTCCCGTTCCAGCTCGTCGGCATCCTTCCCGAGTTCATGGGCTTCATGCTGCTCGGCATGGTGCTGCTGCGTTCGGGTTTCCTGTCCGGCGACGTAGCGCGCGCCTCCTACCGCCGCTGGGCGATCTGGGGCGCGGGGCTGACGCTGGGCATTGCCGCGCTGGCCACGCTCGCGGTCGCGCTCCGCGACTTCGACCCGCTGCTGCTCGCGGTCCTTCGCAACACCCTGTTCAGCCTGCTGCGTCCCGCCACCGTCATCGGGCTCATCGCGCTCATCGTCCTGACGATCGATCCCGCCTCTCGCATGGGCGTCCGCCTTGCCGCCACGGGGCGCATGGCGATGACCAACTACCTGCTGCCCACCCTGCTCACCGCGCCCTTCTTCTATGGCTATGGCCTGGGGCTCCACAACCAGCTCTCGCGCGCCGAATTGTGGCTGTTCTTCGTCCCCGCGCTCTGGGCGATCATGCTCGTCTTCTCGCCCGCCTGGCTGGCCCGCTACCGCTACGGACCGCTCGAGTGGATCTGGCGCTCGCTGAGCCGGGGCCAACCCCAGCCCGTCCGCCGCGCGCTGGTCGCGGCCTGAGGCAGGCGGAGCATGGCCACTACCACCCGCGCCCGCATCGCCAGTCTCGACATCATCCGCGGGGTCGCGGTCATGGGCATCCTGCTCATGAACATCTACGCTTTCGCACTGCCGACGCCCGCTTATGCCAATCCCTCTTCCTACGGCGGCGACAGCGGGCTCGACCTCTTGCTGTGGGGGATCGAATTCGTCTTCATCGACAGCAAGATGCGCGGCCTGTTCTCGCTGCTGTTCGGCGCCTCGACCCTGCTCGTCATCGAGCGCGCCCGCGCGCGCGAGGATCGTCCCGCGCTTCGCCATTATGCGCGCATGCTCTGGCTGCTCGCCTTCGGGCTCGTCCATTTCTGGTTTATCTGGTGGGGCGACATCCTCGCGCTCTACGCACAGTGCGGGCTGCTCCTCTACCTGTGGCGCAATTCGAGCGTGAAGGTGCTGCGCAACTGGGCGATCGGCCTCATCGGCGTCAGCACCATCCTCTTCAACATGAACGCGCTCTACTTCACCTCGGTCCAGAACGGCATGATCGAGATGAGCGCGTCCGAGCGCGCCAGCTTCGACACCAATGTCGCCGCCATTACCTCCTATTTCGGCGACAATGACGCCGCCGAAGCAAAGGACATCGCGCGCTATCGGGATGGCACCTACGCCTCCATCGTCGACAGCCGCTTCGTCGATGAACGCTTCAAACCTTTCACCAACGCGCTCGGCCTCCTGCCCGAAACGCTCGGCATCATGCTCATCGGGATGGCGCTTTTCCGATCGGGCCTATTGACCGGCGAATGGTCATCGGAGCGCACGCGTCGCTGGGCGCGCAACGCCTTCCTGATCGCCACCCCCCCGCTCATCGCACTGGCCGCATGGCAGGTCGCATCGGGCTTTGCGGCCATGCCCGTCTTCTGGGCCGCGGTCGCCGCCTCGGTGCCCTTCGATATCCTGATGGCGGTCGGCTGGGCCGCGCTCGTGACCCTGTGGGCGCAGCATCGTCCGGACGGGTCGCTTCAGCGCCGGGTCGCCGCCACGGGCCGCATGGCCTTCACCAACTATCTCACCACCTCGATCGTGATGACGACGCTCTTCTACGGCTATGGCGGCGCGCTCTATGCCTCGCTGGGTCGCGCCACGCTCCTCTTGTTCGTCGTCGCGATGTGGGGGCTGATGTTGCTCTGGTCCAAACCCTGGCTGGAACGCTTCCACTACGGCCCGTTCGAATGGCTGTGGCGCACCCTCAGCCGCTTCCGCCTCCAGCCCTTCGTGCGGACGGCGGCCTAGCCGGAGGCGCGGCCGAAACTGTTGTTCTGAACCCCGCGCGTGCCGAAGCCGGTCGGGCGCTCGCGCTTCATCAACGGGCTGACCGCCTCGTCGAACGCTTCCAGCGTCACGCGGAACAGCTCCTTCAGCTTCACGACATCGGGCACCAGCTCGTCGGGAAAGCGTCCCTGCTCCACACAGTCGCGCGCCGCAAATTCGATCCGCTCGGCCACCGCCGCCAGCGGCTCGGCGCCGAACTGGCGCGATTCGCCCTTGAGCGTGTGCGCGGGAATGATCAGCGCGGCGGTATTCTTCGCATGGAAGGCCGCCTCGATCTTCTGCAGCGAGGTCACCCCGTCCTCGCGGAAATAGCCGAGAATCTTCACGAACTGCGGCCCCAACTGGGATCGCGTCTCCTCGAAGTATTTCCAGTCAACGATGTTGGCCGTGTCGTCCAACGCAAAACTCCCCTTCGCGTCCCGCCGTGCACCGCGGGTCGCCGATCGATGAGGATCGTAGGCAAAGAGGGTAAAGACTTGGTTTAAGGTCGGCCCTTCGACCCGTACGGGTTTTTGGGCGCTCGCGTGATGAGCCGAATGGGGATCGCCCCGAGATGGAGGTCGCGCCGCAGCGCGTTCACCAGATAGCGCGTATAGCTCGTCGGCAGCTTGTCCACGCGTGTCCCGAACAGGACGAAGGTGGGCGGGCGGGTCTTGGCCTGCGTGATATAGCGCAGCTTGATCCGCACTCCCTTGGCTGCGGGCGGCGCATGCGCTTCCAGCGCGTCGTCGAACCAGCGGTTCAAGAGCCCCGTCGGCACGCGTGTCGACCAGCGTTCCCGAAGGTCGAAGGCGGCCTCCATCAACTGGTCGATCCCCTTGCCCGTCATCGCGCTGACCGCGACGAGCGGCACGCCCTTCACCTGCGCCAATCCTTCGTCGAGCGCCTCGCGGATGCCGTTGTAGAGCCGCGCGGGATTGTCAGCGACGTCCCATTTGTTGAGGCCGATCAGGAGCGCGCGGCCTTCCTGGAGCACCTGGTCGGCGATCCGTAGATCCTGCGCCTCCAGCCCCCGCGTCGCATCGAGCAGCAGGCATACGACTTCGGCGCGATCGATCGACTTCTTGGTATCCGCCGCCGACAGCCGCTCGAGCTTCTCATCGACCTTGGCGCGCTTGCGCAGGCCCGCCGTGTCGACCAGCGTGACTTCTTTGCCCTGCCATTCCCAGTCGAGATGGATCGAATCGCGCGTGATCCCCGCCTCGGGGCCCGTGATCATCCGCTCCTCGCCGAGCATCCGGTTGACGAGCGTCGATTTGCCCGCGTTGGGCCTGCCGACGATCGCCAGCTTGAGCGGCCCCAGATCGAGCACCTCGCCCTCGCGATATTCCTCCTCGGGATCGACCGGCACATCGATCGCGACCGCCCCATCGTCCGCGTCCGCGTGCTCGCCCTCGCCCTCGATCTCCTCCGGGCCGTCCTTCTCCAGATGCTCGCGCAGCCCGTCGAACAGATCGACGATTCCCTCGCCATGTTCGGCGGACAGAGCGAACGGATCGCCGAGCCCCAGCTCATAGGCTTCGAGACGCCCCGCCTCGCCCGCGCGGCCTTCGGATTTGTTGGCAGCCACGATGATCGGCGTGTCGGCGCTTCTGAGCCATTGCGCGATCTCGCGATCGAGGGGCGTCAGCCCTGCGCGTCCGTCGATCATGAAGACCGCGACGTCGGCCTCGCGCACGGCCGCCTGCGTCTGCTGGCGCATCCGCCCCGGCAGCGTCGCGGCGTCGTCGGTCTCGAAGCCCGCCGTGTCGATCAGCCGGAAGTCCATGCCGAGCAGCGTCGCATCGGCCTCGCGCCGGTCGCGCGTCACGCCGGGCTGGTCGTCGACCAGCGCCAGCCGCTGACCGACCAGTCGGTTGAACAGGGTGGACTTGCCCACATTGGGGCGACCGATCAGCGCGACGACAGGCAGTTTCATGGGGCCAGCCTCTGGGCGCTCCGCCGTTCGCGGTCAAGCGCGCCGGAGCCTAGCGATGCGCGGTCAGCACCCCGTTGTCGTCGAGCAGGTAGAGCGTCGAGCCCGCGACCACGGGCTGCAGCGAGAAGGGCCGCCCCAGGTCGCGCTGCGACCGGATCGAACCATCGCTGGGATCGACCTCGATCAACATGCCTTCCGAGCTCGTCAGGATCAGCCGCCCGCCCGCGAGCACCGGTCCCGAATAGAATATCGGCCCGCGCTTCTTCTCGACATTGCGATAGCGCGGCAGCGAATTGATCCAGCGAACGCCGCCATTGTTGCGCGCAATGCTCAGCAACTGGCCCGCTTCGGTCACCACGAAGACCCATTCGCCCGCCACATAGGGCGTCGCCGTCCCGGCGAGGCTGAGTTCCCACAGGCGCTGGCCGCGCAGCAGGTCGAGCGCGACCATGCGACCGCCCTGCCCGATCGCGATCACCTGGTTGCCGTCGATCACCGGGTCCGCGTCGATGTCGGTGAGCGTCGCGACGCTGCGCGAGATGGAAGTGCGCGAAAGGGCATCGCCCCACACCGGGTTGCCGTTCTCGTAGCGATAGGCGTTGAGTTCCCCGCTCGAGAAGCCCGCGACCACCGTGCCGCGCCCCGCCGCCGGCGCGGCATTGCCGAACACGCCCGCGATTTCCAGCGAAGCGGAGGTCGACCAGCGGGTCGATCCGTCGGAGATGTTGAGCGCGTAGAGCTGGTTGTCCTGGCTCGTGACGTAAAGGTTGGTGCCATCGAAGGTCGGCGCACCGCGCAGCGTCCCGGCCGGCTGCACCCGCCAGACGACCCCGCCGTTCGCCGGATCGAGCGCGACCACGTCGCCCACCCCGTTGGTCGCGTAGACGCGTCCGTTTCCGTAGGCGACGCCGCCGCCATAGAGAGCGTCGCGATTGGCATTCTCGCCCGCGCTGTTGGTGCGCCACTGCACCGCGCCCGAGGTCGCATCCATCGCGCTGACCACGCCCGCCGTGTCGATCACGAACAGGCGGCCGTCGGCGACCACGGGGGTCGCGGTCAGCCGTGCGGTGCTCGAGCCCCCGCGCCCGATCGAGCGCGACCAGGCCTGTCCGAGGCTGTCGCCGAGCGCCAGATGGCCCATCGACTTGGCGGCATTGCCACCCGACTGCTCCCAGTTCGCATTGGCCCGCGCGGCGGGCAGCGCCATCGGCAGCGCGGCGGTCGTCGGGTCGATCCCGATATCGACTTCGGCGCCCAGCACCGACTGGCGCTCGCCGATCACCGGGGTTTCATCGCTCGGGCGCGAGCCGAGAATCGAACAGCCGCCGAGCAGCGCCGCCGCGATCAGCGGAAAGGTCAAACGGGAGATTTTCGTCATGGTCATTCCTGTGCTTCGATGTCGGCCAGCGCCGCGCTCGCATCGACCCCGTAGGTGCCGGCGATCTGCACCGCCCTCGAGCGGAGCGTACGCGGGGCATCGCGGTCCTCGGCAATCGCCTTGAACAGCTGCGCGCCTTCATCGTCCTGTCCCTGTTTGAGAAGCGCCAAAGCGGTCAGTTCGGCCGCGCTGGCGAAATAGGGTTCGCCCGGCTGCGCCAGGCCCTGCAGCCGCGCCACCACCACATCGGGCTCGACCTGGTCGAAATCGAGATACGTCCAACGAATGAGCGCCGCACCGCGATAGGGTTCGGGCATCGCCTCGTCCTGCGCCAGCGCCTTGTAGATTTCGATCGCCGCCCCGCGATCGCCTTCCTGCAGCGCATAGGCCGCCTCGATCATCCGCGCCGAGGCCGCCGCCGCACCGTCCGAATCCGCCGCGACAGCCTGCAGCCGCTCGCGGACATTCTCGGGATTTTCCTCCTGGCTGACGTCGGCGATGATGCCCGCCAGTTCCTCGGTGTCCGCCTCGGCCTGTTTCTGCTGGCGATCCTGCCAGTAGAGCCAGCCGCCGATCGCGCCCAGGAACAGGACCAGCGCGACGCCGATCCAGATGCCGTATTTCTTGCCGAAATCGCTCGCTTGCTGGCGACGATATTCCTCGTCGACCTCGCGTTCGAACTGCGCACTGTCTTGCGGGGGAAGCGCCACGGAAAATCCTCGAAATATCGAGCGGTCGGGGCCGCTTGCAGCCACCCTCATCCCCGCTCCAAAATGAACGTGCGCTGGCTTAGCGATGTCCAAAGCGAAAGGCAAAGGGCGTTCGACGGTGCGCCCCTCGCCCTACTTCTTGGGCCGGTACGTCTGCTTGTCGGTCGGGAAGCTGCGTGCCTTCACTTCGCCCGCATAGGTCTCGACCGCGCTCGAAATCTGCGCCGCCAGGTCGTGATACACTTTCACGAAGCGCGGCGTGCGCTCGAACAACCCGAGCATATCCTCGGTCACCAGTACCTGCCCGTCGCAATTCTTCGACGCCCCAATCCCGATCACCGGCACGGCCAGCGCCTCGGTCAGCGCATCGGCGATCGGCTCCATCACGCCTTCCGCCACCACCGCAAAGGCCCCCGCATCCGCCACCGCGCGCCCATCGGCGAGGATCTTTTCCTCCTCCGCATCGTCGCGCCCGCGTGCCCGGTAGCCACCGAGCATGTTCACCGCCTGCGGGGTCAGCCCGACGTGCCCCATCACCGGAATGCCGCGCCGGGTGAGATAGCGGATCGTCTCCGCCATCGCCTCGCCGCCCTCCAGCTTCACCGCCGCGCAGCCCGTTTCCTTCATGATCCGCGACGCGCTCTCGAAGGCCTTTTCCGGCGATGCCTCGTAGCTGCCGAACGGCATATCCACGATGATCATCGCATGCCACGAGCCGCGCACCACCGCCGCCCCATGCGCGCACATCATGTCGAGGCTGACGGGGATCGTGCTATCGAGGCCGTAGATCACCTGCCCGAGGCTGTCGCCGACGAGCAGCATATCGCAATGCGCGTCGAGCAGCTGCGCCATCCGCATCGTGTAGGCGGTCAGCATCACCAGCGGCTCGTCGACCTTCCCGTCCTGCTTGCGCGCCATGACGGCAGGCGCGGTCATCCGCTTGCCGGGTTTGGGGGACGGGGTGGCGCGCGAGGTATCGCTGTCGAGCGTGATCTTGGACATGTCCTGCGCATAGCGCCCCCGCCCCGCCGCGGCTAGCAGGGCCGCGCAAATCCCCGATTGCACCCCAGAATGTCGGCGTTACTCTCGCTGCATGTCCGAACAAGACGACATCCCCGGCGTCATCGCGCCCCCGCCGCTCCTCTTCGGCGTGCCGCTCGTGGCCGGCATCCTTTTCCACCGTCTCGTCGGCGGTTTCGACATCCCGCTGTCGCTCCTCTCCTGGCCGGTACGCGCCTGGGGCGGCGCCGTCATCGTCATCGCGGGCGCGGCGCTGATCGTCACCGCCGGCATCGCCTTCCGCCGCGCCGTTACCCCGCCCGAACCGTGGAAGGCCACGCGCGCCCTCACCTTCACGGGCCCCTACCGCCTCACCCGCAATCCGATGTATGTCGGCATGACGCTCATCTATTTCGGGATCGCGTTCATCGCGGGCTGCATCGTCATCGCCGCGATGCTCCCGATCATCCTCGTCATCGTCGATCGCTTCGTCGTGCGGCGCGAGGAAGCCTATCTCTTCGCCCGCTTCGGCGCGCCCTACCGCGACTATCTCGCCCGCTCGCGCCGCTGGCTCTAGACCAAAAGGAACCGAAACCATGCTCGCAGCGATCCTTCTCATGGCCGCGTCGCCCCAGCTCGTGATCGAACGGATCGAATGGGTCGGTGCCCAACCGCACACGAATCTCTTCGTCGAGATGCTTCCCGACATCGACCCGACCGACGCCGACGACCTGTCCGACGAGCGCAACCACCAGGCGCTCGCCCATGTCGGTCGCTCGGACGTCATCGCCTCTCGGTCGACCTTTCACGAGCGCCGCGCCTGCCGGACCGACGACCGCCTTACCCAGGCCGATCTCGTCGGACGCGCTGCCGCGACGCGCCTCGTCATCATCAACGAGGCCCATGTCGCGCCGTGGCACCGCGCCACCACCGCCGCCCTGCTCGAACCTCTCAAGGCCGCGGGGTACACCCATTTCGCGGCAGAAACCTTCGCGCGCAGGGGAACCGACGGTCCCGATCCGATCGTGCGCCATGAAAGCGAACCCCATGTCCGCCGTACCGACGGCACCTATTTCGAGCCCCATTTCGGTCATCTCGTCGAGACCGCAAAGCGCCTCGACTACCGGCTTGTTGCCTATGAGGAGCATGGCGCGGCACGCGACGAGGCGACGCCCTACGAGCGCGTTGCCGCCCGCGAAACCGCACAGGCGCGCGACCTTGCCGCCGTCCTTGCCGCCGATCCGTCCGCAAAAATGCTCGTCCACGTCGGCCATGGTCACGTCGCCGAGGATGCCTCGGAATGGGACGAGGGCGTGACGATGGACTGGATGGCCCGCCGCCTCGCCGCCGCCACCGGCATCGACCCGCTGACCATCAGCCAGACCGACTGCACGGGCGATGCCGGCGCCGCGCCGCGTATCCTCGTCGTGCCCGACGATGTACGCCCTTTCGTGGGAACCGACCTTGCCATCGAAACCGCTCCGCCCGCCGATTTCCGCGTCCGGCGCGACGATGCGGTCGAGTTTTGCCTCCCGGCAAGCTGGCGCGCTCCGACGGGCTGGACGCTCGTCGAGGTACTGCGCGCAGGCGACCCCGATGTCGCGATCCCCGTCGATTGGCTCGCGGTCCACGCAAGCGAGGACGCGGCGTCGTGGCCGAAGCTCTCGGCCCCGCCCGGCCGCTACCGCATCCGGCTGCGCCCGCTCGGCGGGGCCTCCGCTCGCTCTAGCGACTGAGGGAACTCGCTGCGCCCTTCTCCCATTATGGCCCCATGAAACAGCTTCTCTTGATTTCCGCCGCCGCGCTCGCCCTTTCCGCCTGCGCTTCCGACAGCCAGCCCGCGCTCATCGTCCCCGCTTCGGTCGCGGGGACGCAATATGAGGCCGAATGGCGCGAACTCGCCGCGCAGGAGCAGGATCTCATCGACCGTGCCGAGAATGCGCGCGAAGAGGTCGAGGATGCCGAGGACGATCTGCGCGACGCCCGCCGCCGCCTTGAGCAGGCACGCGATGAGCTCTCGCAGGCGCGCGCCGCCTACGCCGCCTACGAAAATGCTCCGCCGCCCGTCGGCAGTCCCGAGGATATCGCCGCCGAGCAGCGTCGCCGCGCCGATGCCGCCGAAGAGGTGACCGAGGCGCAGGAAGCGCTTTCCGATCGCAGCCGCCGCGTCGATCGCGCGGAACGCGACTTATCGGAGGCTAGAGACGAGGCCCGCGAGGCCGAGCGCCGTCTCGCCGACGTCCGCAGCCGCCGCGAAAGCCTCGAACGCGCTTACTGATCGCGCGGCGACCCGCGTCGGGGTCTAGCCGACCTCGACGCCCTTCCAGAACGCGATGCGGTCCTTGATCTCTTTGGCCTCGTCCTTGGGGTCCTTGTATGTCCAGGCCGCGTCGGCGTTCGTCACGCCATCGGCCTTGATCGAATAATAGCTCGCCTCGCCCTTCCAAGGGCAATGGCTTGTCGTGTCTGACGGAACCAGCCGGTCCATCTTCACGTCCCCGCGCGGGAAATAATGATTGTCCTCGACGACCACCGTGTCGTCACTGTCGGCGATAACGTCGCCATTCCATTTTGCTTGTACCATCGTGCATCTCCTTCGGCCCTTTCAACGGAGGGCCGTAGAGACGCGTTCCGGCCTAGCCGTCGATCCCGGTCATCTTTTCATAGCCCGTGCTGTCGTAACCGATGAGGATTTCGTCCCCGTCGGTCACCACCGGGCGCTTGATCATCGTCGGGTGCGCGTTCATCAGCATGATCGCCTTGTCGCCGTCCAAGTCCTTCTTGAGCGGGTCGGGCAATTCGCGGAAGGTCGTGCCGCGCTTGTTCAACAGCGGCTCCCAACCCTTCTCCAGCACCCACATCTCGAGCGTATCCTTGTCGATCCCCGATTTCTTGAGGTCGTGGAACACGTAAGGGATCTGCCGCTTCTCGAACCATTGCCGGGTCTTCTTGACCGTGTCGCAATTGGGAATGCCGTATAGCGTAATCTGCTCAGCCACGATTGATACCTCCACTCTCGGGCGCCCATATGTGCGCGCACCGCCGCGCCATCAACCTTTTTCGGTCCGCCATTTGCTGCGAGGCGTTCATATTGCGAGCATGGACCTTTCGGTCCGCTTGTATCGTTCGTTTTTTTCCGCAATCACGGCACGCTCATGGCTGAAGACGACAAACCCAGAGGGCTCAAATCCTCCAATCAGGCGATGCAGCCCTTCGACCGGCGCGCGAGTGAGAAGCGTCGTGACAATTTCGAGGGCTCGAGCGGCCTGCTGTTCGAACAGGCAATGGCGCAGACCCGCATGGCTGTCTGCCTTACCGACCCGCACCTCGAAGACGATCCGATTGTCTTCTGCAACGAGGCCTTCGAAAATCTCACGGGTTATTCCCGCGACGAGGTCGTCGGCCGCAACTGCCGTTTTCTCCAGGGACCCGACACCGACGAAAACCAGGTCGCGCGTATTCGCAAAGCCCTCGCCAACGAGGATGTCGCGGTCGTCGAGCTTCTGAACTACCGCAAGGACGGCACCAGTTTCTGGAACACGCTCCACCTGGGGCCGATCTACGATGACGACGGCAAGCTCCGCTATTTCTTCGGCAGCCAGTGGGACGTCACCGACATCCATCAGGCCAGAGCGCAGGAGCGCCATGCCAAGGCTATCGCCCGCGAAGTCTCGCACCGGTTGAAGAACGTCTTCTCGGTCATCGGCGGCATCGTCAACGTTACCGGCCGCGCGATGGACGCGCGCCCCGTCGCTCGCAAGATCAACGAACGCGTCCAGGCGCTGGGGCGCTCCTACGAGCCGACCTTCGACGATGCGGTCCTCGGCAATATCGATATCGGCCAGGCGATCCGCTCGGTGCTGGCACCATACGATTCCGGCGGGCGCATCACCTACGACGGCCCTGACAGTCGCGCCGAACCTAATGTCGTGTCGGTGATCGGCCTGTCGCTCCACGAACTCGCCACCAACGCGACCAAATATGGCGCGCTCTCGACCGAAGACGGTCATGTCGACGTGCAATGGTCCTACCGCCGCGGCGAGGAGGGGCTCAAGGCGCTGACGATCAACTGGATCGAGCATGGCGGCCCTGAAGTCTCCGAGCCCGACGAGAATGACGGGACGGGGATCGACATCCTGCGAAACCTGCTCCAGTTCACGCGCGGCGAACTCAAGCTGGACTGGAAATCCGAAGGCCTCCACGCCTGCATCGACTTCCCCTTCGAATAAAGGCGTTTTGTTTCGTGAAAACCTATCTCATCCTCGAAGACGAGCCATTCATCGCGATGGATCTCAAATATGCGTTCGAGGATGAAGGTCTCGCCGCCGCGACCGCGCTCAATATCGAGGAAGCTTTCGACCTGCTCGAGAAGGAAACCTTCGTCGGCGCCGTTCTCGACGTCAATCTCGGCAAGGGCCAGACGTGCGAGCCGATCGCCGACGAGCTCAAGCGCCGCGGCATTCCCTTCATTCTCCATACGGGCGATCTCGACCGCGTCGGCGAATTCCTCCGCCGCTTCGACGCGCCCGTGATCGCCAAGCCCACCCCGGCGGACGAAGTGGTCGGACGCATCGGCAGCCTCGCCGCCTGAAATCAGTCGCCGTCGGGCATCGCCCGAAAGGCCCGGTCCACCAGCCATTCCGCCGCAAGCCCGATACCGATACCGATCACGACATCGCTCGGAAAATGCGCCTTGCGCGGCACTTGCACCACCGCGGCCAGCCCCGCCGCTCCATAAGCGAGCGGAGCCAGCCCCGGGGCCTCCCGTACGATCGCGCGCGCCACGGCAACCGCTCCGGCGCTGTGCCCGGAAGGCAGCGAACGGTCCTCGCCGTCCTCGCTCGTCCCTTCCTCGACCTCATGCTCGCCGTCCTCGGCCACCTTCTGGGGGCGCGGACGGTCGATCCGGTCCTTGATCAGCGTCTTCACGTACGTCGCCAGCGCGTGCGCGGCCAGCATCCGCGCTCCCGCCCGCGCGACCTTTGGGTCGGGCCCGATCAGTCCGACACCCAGCGTCACCAGCGAGGCCGTCACCATCGGCGGCTGGTCGGCCAGTTCGCTCAACGGTCCCAGCACCCGCACCGGCAGGCTGTCCTCGTACGGCTGTGCCGCCTTCACGATCGCCAGATCGATCTTTCCGATCGGTCCCTCGGCCTCGTAGGCCTCGTCGAGATTACGCTTTTCGTCGCTCATGCGGGTCTCAACGCACGGCGCGACGAAAAAAAGCGTCTCCCGCCGTTCGTCGAAACAATTCTTCACCTAACCGTGTTATTCGCCTATTACAGTGCCGATGCGCCGATCGTTCCTCTCCTGCGTCAGCCTACTGTTGGCATCCTGCACGCTGACCGCCGCCCCCGACGCGCCGGCCGGCGATGGCCCGGCGACGATTGCGTCGAGCGTCGTCGCAACCCGGTCGCACGACGGCACCGTGCGCGTGACGCCTGCGGGCGCGCTGACGTCCGACACCCAGTTCCAGGCCGGATCGATCGCCAAATGGGTCTGCTCGGTCGCGGTCCTACGGCTCGTCGACCGGAATAAGCTCGCGCTGTCGGACCGCATCGTCGACCTGCTGCCCGGCTTCGAGGGCCCCCGCGACGTGCGGGTGCGGGATCTGCTCGCCAATCGTGCGGGTCTTTCGGACGGGCTTACCGCCGCATTGGAAGCCGACGGACCCGCCGCCGTCATCGCGCTCGACCTCGACGCCGCAAGTGCCGCCAACCGCTTCGCCGCAGGCCCTGCCGCCGCCCCGCGCGACACCCGTTTCTCCTACGATCTCGTCAACTGGATCCTCGTCCAGGCCATTCTCGAACGCGAGGCCGGCGAACCCCTCGACCGCCTCATGCAGACCGAACTGCTCGGCAAGAGCGCTGCCGACCTCTCGGCGACCCGCTTCTCCAGCGGGATGCCCGCTCTCGCCGATGCCCCCGCCATCGAGGGAAACGTCACCATCCCCGCATGGCTGGGCTGCGCGGGCGGCATGGTGACCACCCCTGCCGACCTCGTCCGCCTGATGGACTGGGTCGCGACCGCCGCGCTCGGCCCGGAGAGCCGCGCCACGCTCGTCCGCAACACCTCGCCGGAGGAGCAGTACGCGCTAGGAGGCCGCGTCCGCACGCGCGCGGGTTCGCCGTCGCTGTTTTGGCTCTCGGGCAGCAACGGCGCCTTCAAGTCGCGCGCCGCCTACGATCCCGTCAGCCGCCGCGGTTTTGCCGCCATGACCGCTTCAGACGATTACGGCCCGCTGGAAGCCGCGATGGAAGACTGGGCCGACACGCTTCAGGACTGAACTTCCTCGGGCGCGTTCTCGCGCCGCCACACGACCCACCAGATCATCGCCGCGGCGATCGCGCCGCCGACGAGGTTCGCCGTCAGTTCGGCGATATATACCCCGTTCGCATTCGCCTGCAGCAACCAGGCCACCGGCACCATCACTACGAGCACGCGCACGAGGCTCTGCACCAGCGCATTCCCGGCGAAATCGAGCGCGTTCAGCGCCCCGTTCGCGACGATCAGCACGCCATAGCCCGCATAGCCCCACGCCGCGATGGAGAGGTAGGCGCTCACCGCATCGATGACCGCTGGATCCTCGCTGAAGAAGCCACCCAGCGTCTCGCGGAAGGCCACCAGCACCGCGCCGATGCCCAGCCCGTAGACCACGCAGAATCCTGCCGACCACAGCAACGCCTCGCGCACGCGCGGCAGCTTCCCCGCGCCCCAATTCTGCCCGACGATCGCGCCGATCGATGCCGACAGCCCGAGGAGCGGCACCACCGCGAAACTCTGCAACCGCCCGCCCGTGCCGAACCCCGCCACCGCCGCTTCGCCCGCGCCCGCCGCGAGAAAGGCCGTCAGCACCGACAGTCCGATGGGGTTGATCGAGTTGGAAAAGGCCGCCGGTCCCGCCACCCGCGCCAGGGCTTTCGTCCCGCCCCGCCAGTCGCACTGCTCGAGCGTCTTTGGCTGGAACGGCAGGTCGCTGCGCTGGAGGAAAAAGAAGCCCGCAAGCGCCCCCGCTATCCACCCGCCGATGGTCGCATAGGCCGCCCCCGCCACGCCGAAGCCCTCGAAGCCGAAGGCGCCGGTGATCAGGATGGGATCGAGCAGCCAGTTGGCCGCCGCGTAGAAGAGGAGCACCGAGCTAGCCCGCTTCGCCAACCCCTGCCCGCGCAGGCAGCCGTTGGCGCTCATGTTGACGAGCAGCAGCGGAAACCCCAGCGCGAACGGCCCCATATAGGCGGTGATCAGCGGCAGCAGATCTTCCTCGGCCTGCATCAGCCGGAACAGCGGTACCTGCAGCAGGTAGAGCAGCAATCCGATCGCGATGCCGAACCCGCCCGCGACCACCACACCCATGTTGCCACGGCGTCGCGCCTTTTCTTCATCGCCCTCGCCAAGCGCCCGGCTGGTAACGCTCGAAATTCCCGCGATCACCCCCACGCCCAGCGACGACAGCGCCACCGTGATCGGGAAGATGAAGCTCACCGCCGCCAGCTCCTTGGCGCCCAGTTGCCCGATGAAATAGGCATCGATCAGCCCCACGCTCATCAGCGCGGCCCCGCCGATCATCATCGGCAGCGTCTGGCTCACCAGATGTCCGGGGATCGATCCGGTGACGAGCTTGGCTTGGCGTTTTTGAGGAGCGTCGGCGTCGGCCATGCCCCGCCGCTACCGACCCGACACCGCGCTGGCCAGCGAAACCTTAGTCGGTGGTGCGCGGCTTCTTCATGGCCAGCCAGATCCCGCCGAGGATGATCGCCCCCGCCAGCACCAGCCGCCCCGTCGGCGCCTCGCCGAGCAGCGGCCACGCCATCACCGCCGCCGCCAGTGGCGTCGCCAACTGCACCGCCGCGACGCCTGACAGCGAGAGCGACGGCGCGATCCGGTACCAGGCGACATAGCCCAATCCACTCGTCACCGCACCCGACAGGATCGCATAGATGGCCCCCGCCCGCCCGACCGGTTCGTCGAGCAGAAGCAGCGGTGCCAACAGCAGCGCCGCCACCAGAAAGCTCCCCGCCGTCAGCGCCGCCGCGTTCCGTCCGGACGCGCGCCCGATCAGCGTATAGACGCCCCACCCGACGCCCGCCGCCGCCATCAATGCAGCGCCGCGCCCGTCGACCGACGCCGCTCCGGGCGCGAGCAGCAACGCCACCCCCGCCAGCGCCAGCATCACACCGACCAATCCGCGCACGCCGACCGTGCCGCCAGCCAGCCTTCCGCCGACCAGCACGCTTGCCTGCACCATCGTGAACAGGATCAGCGCGCCGCTCGCCGCATCGAGGCGCACATAGGCAAAGGCGAACCCCGCCGCGTAGAGCGCCAGCATTACGCCGCCCGCCGCATCGCGCCCGATCTCGCGCCACTTTACCAGCGGCAACAGCACCAGCGCCCCTGCGCCGATCCGCAGTGCCGCATAGACCCCGGGCCCCGTCGCCCCGTCCGCCAACGCCGCGCGCGCGAACAGCGAGTTGGCCGCGAACGCCAGGATCGCCAGCGCTCCCAGCACCCACAAAGCGCCGCCGCGCTCAGGCGTCGTAGTCAATCCGCACCTTGCCCGCCGCCGCCATCGCAATCTCGCGCGCCCGGTCGGTGCCGGCCCCCGGCGCGCTCGCCAGCGCCACGCCCATCCGCCGCCACGGCCGCGTCACGGGCTTGCCGAAAATCCGCACGTCCACCGACGCCCCCTTGGGCGCCTCCATCGCTTCCGCGAGGCCTGCGATGCGGAAATCCTCCGCCTCGCGGTCCGCAAGCACCACCGCGCTCGCGCTCGGCCGCGCCGCGATCATGTCCGGCACCGGCAGCCCGAGGATCGCGCGCGTATGCAGGTCGAACTCGCTCAAATTCTGGCTGATCAGGGTCACCATCCCCGTATCGTGCGGGCGCGGCGACAGTTCGGAAAAGATCACCTCCTCGCCCTTCACGAAGAACTCGACCCCGAAGAGCCCGTGCCCGCCCAGCCGGTCCACGACCGCCTTGGCCATCGCCTGCGCCATT
The DNA here is from genome assembly GCF_039655735.1 of Sphingomicrobium aquimarinum. Lineage (NCBI taxonomy): Bacteria > Pseudomonadati > Pseudomonadota > Alphaproteobacteria > Sphingomonadales > Sphingomicrobiaceae > Sphingomicrobium > Sphingomicrobium aquimarinum. Next base: position 994,342 of record NZ_JBBYXH010000001.1, read on the forward strand.
GCCAGCGCCTCATCCTCCATCGCGGCCGGCTGCCAGCTTTCGCGATAGTCGCCCCGCTCCTGCCGGTGCCCGATCGGCGGGCAGAAGCTCACGCCCTGCTTGTGCCGCACCGTCAGCAGCGTGATCTCGTAGTCGAAATCGACGAACCCCTCGGCGATCACCCGCACCCGGTCGCCGCGCATTCCCTCGCACGCATAGCGCCAGCTTGTCTCCAGGTCGGCAGGCCGATGCGCCACCGACTGGCCCTTGCCGCTCGAGCTCATCACCGGTTTGATCACCAGCGGGAATCCGATCGCCGCCCCCGCCGTCTCCAGTTCATCGTAACTCTCGGCATAACGATAGGGCGAGGTCGCCAGTCCCAGTTCGCCCGCCGCCAGGTCGCGGATCGCGTCGCGGTTCATCGTCAGCCGCGTGGCCTCCGCCGTCGGCACCACGTGCCACCCTTCGCCTTCAAGCATCACCAACATCTCGGTGCGGATCGCTTCCACTTCGGGCACGATATGGTCGGGCCGGTGCTTCTCGACCGCTGCCCGCAGCGCTTCCCCGTCGAGCATCGAGAAGACTTCCGCCCCGTCCGCCACCTGCATCGCGGGCGCATCGGCATAGGCATCGCAGGCGATCACCCGGCACCCCAGCCGCTTGGCCGAAATGACGAACTCCTTCCCCAGCTCGCCCGAACCAAGCAGCAGGATGGTCGCGGTCGGTGTCATCGGCGGGTCCCTCGTCGTAGCGGCGTCAGATTGCCCCCGCCCTACCCCAGCCGCATCGCTCGCGAAACCCGCCCCTCAGCGCAAATGCGGCGCCACCAACCCGGCCACCCGCCGCGCCCCCCCGACCGAAAGGTGATTGTCGTCGAAATAGTCGCTCGTTCCGCTGCGCGCCGCATAACAGGTCGAGGCATCGCAGAAGGTCTCGGTCGCATCGACGATCGTCACGTCCGCGGGCACCTCGTTCAGTCGCGCATCGACCCATGCCCGCCGCGCATCCCACCATGCACGCGGCACGCCCGTCACGCCCGCACTGTTCGACGCCCGTCCGATGCGGAGTTCGACCAGTTCGGAAAGTTCGGGCACCTGCCGCACCCACACGACCTTCTTTCCGCCGGCCTGCAACACCTCGAGCATATCGAGGAACGAACTCCACACCGCCTCGCGGTCTTTACTTCCGATCTCGTCGGGCACTTGCGGATAGTGGAATCGATGTTCGGCGAACAGATGCTTATTCATCCGGTAGCTCACCACGACCGTTTCGAGCTCCGCGTCTGCCAGCATCCCCGCTACCATCGAATCGGTCCAGCGAGCGCAATCTACCTTGTCGTCATATAAATTTCTGTAACTCGGCGGGCAGGCCATAAACGTCATGTGCCGCACCCGCTCGCCGCGCGCCGCGACGACCTCGGCCACCCCGTGCGCGAGTTCGACCGCATGGCTGTCCCCCATCACCGCCACGCGCGCGGGGCCGTCGCCTCCGTAGATGCAGGCATCGGCATAGGACAGGGCACGCGCGGGTTCGGAATGGCACGCTTCGCGCATCGGGCTGCGCTGCGACTGCGCCATCAGCGCCTGTTGCCACCCGGCAAAACGCTGGGCCTTGAAGCCTTCCGTCTGCACCGCGCCCCAGGCGAGCAGGATCATCGCCAGCAGTCCCGCGCCCGAAAAGCGCCAGATCGCCCGTGCCGACAGGACGCCTTTCTGCCGGAACGGCCGCTCGACGATCCGCCAGCTCAGCCACGCCAACCCCAGCGAGGCCGCCGTCAGCCCCAGCATCACGCCGGGTCCCGGCGCGTCGACCATGGCGATCCGCGCAAAGGCGAACAGCGGCTGGTGCCACAGATAGGCGCTGTAGCTGATGAGCCCCACCGCCACGATCGCCTTTACCGAAAGAAGCCGCGCCGCCCACGTCCCCGCGCCCGCGCAGGCGATCACCAGCATCGTGCCGCCGACGGGCAGCAACGCCGCTACGCCGGGAAAGGGCGTATCGCCGTCATAGATCAGGATCGAGGCCAGGATCATCGCCAGCCCAAGCGCGCCCAGCAATTCGTTCTTCAGGACGCCGCGCTCGCGCAGCAGATAGGCTGCGATCGACCCGCCGAACAGCTCGAACGCCCGTGTCGGCGCGAGATAGAAATTCCACCATGGCGCGCGCGGCTCCATCCAGTGCGCGAGCCCCAGACTCCCCGCCGCCAGCGCGAGAATGAGCCAGATGCCGTGCCGCCCGAGAAAGCGCCATCCGAACAGGAACAGGAACGGCGCGACGAGGTAGAATTGCTCCTCGACCGCGAGGCTCCACGTATGCAGCAGCGGCTTTTCTTCCGAGGCGAGACTGAAATAGCCGGCGTCCTGCGCGAACAGGATGTTCGAGGCGAAAAAGGCCACCGCGAATAGGCTCATGCCGAAATCCGCCATCTGCGCGGGGCTCATCAGCCACCAGGCGAACGGCACGCAGCAGGCGATCACGAAGAAGAGCGCCGGCAGGATCCGCCGCGCCCGCCGCTCGTAGAACTTTGCGATCGAGAAGCGCCCTTCCTCGACCTCGTTGAGAATGATCGTCGTGATGAGATAGCCCGAGATGACGAAGAAGACGTCGACCCCGACGAATCCCCCTTCGAAACCCGCGATCCCCGCATGGAAGAGCATGACCGGCAGCACCGCCAGGGCGCGAAGCCCGTCGATCTCCGGGCGATAGAAATGCTTGGCGTCTTCCTGCGGCGGCTTGCCCGGGCGCGCGGCGAGATCGCCCGTGCCGACCCCGCCCGACACGATCAGCCGCCGCGGAAACCACCGCCGCCAGCCTTTCGCTGCCGTGAAATCCTGGTGTATCGTCACCCTGTTGCCCGCCTCTTCGCGCCCGCATCCTGTTCGTGTCGTTAACCATCTTGGCCGCAAAGCCTTAAAATAGTCTTCCCTCCGCCCCCCGCGCACGCGCGCTTGCATCGCCGCGCATTCCCGCGCACCGTGCGGCGCATGACAGGGGGGGGACGATAGAGATATGCCGCAGGCCACCATGAGCACGCTCGTGCGCTCGACGCTCGTCGTCCTCCTCATCGTCGGCCTTGCGCTGCTCGTCCCGCTGCTCGCGCCCACGCTGATGCTCATCTTCGGCGCAATCCTCATCGCGGTGCTTATCCGCTCGGCCGCCTGGCCCTTCATGCAGCTCGGCCTCGGCACCACTGCCGCCGTGCTCCTAGGGCTGCTCTCGATCCTCGTCGCGCTCGGGCTGTTCGGATGGCTCTTCGGCGCGCAACTGTCCGGCCAGTTCAGCACGCTGCAAACACAATTGACGGAAGCGATCCCCGTCGTGCGCGAACGCCTTTCCACGGTTCCTCTCGTGGGGGATCTGGCGAGCAAGACGCCCGATCTCCAGCAGTTCGCGGGGCGTGCGCTGGGCTTCGCCTTCGGCCTCATCGGCCTCGTCACCAACCTCGTGCTGGTGATCGTCGGCGCCGCCTATCTCGCACTCGATCCCGACGTCTACAAGCGCGGCCTCGCCAAGCTTTTCCCCAAGGACCGCGCCAACAAGGTCGTCGAGGCGGTGGATGCCAGCGGCCATGCGCTCAAACGCTATCTGCTCGGCCAGCTCCTCACCATGAGCATCGTCGGCATCATGGTCTGGATCGGCCTCGCCATCGTCGGCGTGCCGAGCGCCGCGGCCCTCGGCCTCACCATCGGTGTTGCCAATTTCATCCCGCTCGTCGGCCCCTTCATCGGCGCCATCCCCGGCCTCGTCATCGCCTTCGCCGCAGTGCCCGACCTCTTCTGGTACGCCGTGCTCGTCTATTTCGTCGCCCAGCAGATCGAGGGCAACGTCCTCACTCCGCTGGTCCAAAACATGGCGGTCTCGATCCCGCCCGCGCTGCTCATCTTCGCGCTCGCGGCGCTGGGCAGCCTGTTCGGCTTCATCGGCGTCATCCTCGCCGCTCCGCTCACGGTCGTCCTCTACACGCTCGTCACCATGCTCTGGAGCCGCGACACGCTCGGCCACGACGTCACGGTTCCGGGCCGCGCCGACGACGGGGAAGACGCGGGCCAAGAACAGTCCGAGCCCCCCGTCGCAACGCCCTGACATGGCCCGCTTCGACAAGCAGGGTCGCCCCATTCCCGACCCCGCGCGCGGCCTGAAAGTCTATCAGGGCTCCTCCCGCCCTGCTCGTCAGGGGATCGATACCTTCAAGAATCTCTGGGCCGTCCTCACCGGCCCCGACACCGGCTATTCCAGAAGCTGGCAGCTCGCCGGCGCAATCCTCGGCGCGATTGGCAAAGGCACAACGAAAAAGGAGCCGCCCTTTCGGGCAGCCCCTCTCTCCTGATGCGTGTAACGAGCGCTTAGTCGCGGTCGTACAGCTGTCCGCGGATCGCACCGTTCGGATATTGCGCCGAATGGATCTGGACATAATAGTTGCTCGGCATGGCTTCGATGCCGTTCTGCAGCGCTTCGGTGCCTTCCGAACAACCCGTCCACATGCCGTCCTCGGCCTTGAGTTCGAGCACCGGACCGCCCGTCGCGCCCTTGACGCCCTGATGGATATGCGCCGCCGTGGGGGTCACGTTTCGCACTTCGTCGATTTCCCAGCAGATGCGGTCGAGATTGTCCGACACGCTGATTTCCGCACGGGCATAGCCGTCGGCATCACCGCCGCCCGGCACTTCGGACCCGACCAGATAGGCGGTGTAGGTTTCCGACACGTTTTCCGTGACGGTTTCCTCGACCGTCGAGCAGGCCGCAAGCGCGGTAAGAGCCGTTCCAGCGGCGATAGCTTTGATCAACTTCATGTTTCCGTCTCCTAAAATATTCAGGACAGAAAATCGCTGATCTACGCGGATCGTTCCGGTTCTGCGACGAAACGAGGCTGGCGTGCGCCGATTTAATTCCGCTTCAATCGAGCAAAATCGCGCTGGCGGACCGTTCGGCGCTCCGCGGAAAGAAACGTCCCGTGGCATTCTCGGGCCAGTTCGTCAGCTCGCCGCACAGGATGTCGCGCCCGTCGGAATAGAAATCCACCCGCAGGAAGGGGAAGCCCGCGCTCAGCGTCTCGGCCACCGCGACCATCTCCTCGAGATTGTCCGGCCGCTCCATCCCGCGCGCGGCGCGCGGAAATCCCATCGACCAGTCCTGCTCGTTCCAGTCGCGATCGTAAAAACGCCGCCGATGGTCGGTCCGCCGGTCGAAATCGACCTGCACCGCCCGCACCTCGCCATTCCGGCAAAAGAATTTGAGATCTTCGTTATCGACCCGGTCGAACACGAGCGGCTCGACGATCACGCGTGGCTCCAGCCCCTTGTAGTTGCGCTCGCGCCCTGCGCGGTAATAATCCAAGTCGAACCAGCGCTCGATTTCAGCGCGATCCACCGGCTCGCCCGCCGTGCGCAGGATCACCGCTCCGCTCGCATGCGTCGGCTTGATGCAGCAGCGTTCGGGAAAGGCGTAGTCCTGCACCATTGCCCGATTGTCGATCAGCCCGAGCGTCGGCACGACGTAGCGCATCCCCGCCCGCTCGGCGATGAACTGCTTTACCTCGTACTTGTCCGAGATCGTCCGCCGAAGCGGCGCATCGGCTGCGCGCAATTTCTCGAAGAAGAGAAAATCGCTGAACAGCCCGCTGTCCCGCTTCGGCAGTCGCCGGTGGGCCTCCATGAAAAAGGCCGTCGAGAACAACCGGTCGCCCCGCCGTGTCTCGGGCAGACGCTGCAACAGCCCCAAGCCGGCGCGGCGCAGCCTCCGCGTCACTCCCACTCGATCGTGCCCGGCGGCTTCGAGGTATAATCGTAGACCACGCGGTTGATGCCCTGCACCTCGTTGACGATCCGCGTCGCCACGTCCTGCAAGAACTGGCTGTCGAACGGATAGACGTCCGCCGTCATGCCATCGACGCTCGTCACCGCGCGGAGGCCGCAAACGCTGTCGTAGGTCCGCGCATCGCCCATCACGCCGACCGTGCGTACCGGCAGCAGCACCGCGAACGCCTGCCAGATCGCATCGTACAGCCCCGCCTTGCGGATCTCGTCGAGGTAGATCGCATCGGCCTTGCGCAGGATGTCGCACCGCTCCTTGGTCACCTCGCCCGGAATGCGGATCGCGAGCCCCGGCCCCGGAAACGGATGCCGCCCGACGAACGCATCGGGAAGCCCCAGCTCGCGCCCCAGATCGCGCACCTCGTCCTTGAACAGTTCGCGCAGCGGCTCGACCAGCTGCATGTTCATGCGCTCCGGCAGCCCGCCGACATTGTGATGGCTCTTGATCGTCACCGACGGTCCGCCGGTGAAGCTCACGCTCTCGATCACGTCGGGATAGAGCGTCCCCTGCGCGAGGAAATCCGCCCCGCCGATCTTGCGCGCTTCTTCCTCGAACACGTCGATGAAGGTCTTGCCGATGAACTTGCGCTTCTTCTCGGGGTCGGTCTCGCCCGCCAGTCCCGAGAGAAACCGTTCTTCCGCGTCCACATGCACCAGCGGGATGTTGTAATGCCCCTTGAAGAGCGAGACGACCTGCTCCGCCTCGTTCGCGCGCATGAGCCCATGGTCGACGAAGACGCAGGTTAACTGCTCTCCGATCGCCTCGTGGATGAGAACGGCCGCGACCGCGCTGTCGACCCCGCCCGACAGTCCGCAGATGACCTTCGCGTCCCCCACCTGTTCGCGGATCGCCTGGATCTGCGCGTCGCGATACGCCGCCATCGTCCAGTCGCCCGAACAGCCGCACACGTGCCGCACGAAATTGGCAATCAGCTTGCCCCCGTCGGGAGTATGCACCACCTCGGGGTGGAACTGCGTGCCGTAATAGTTGCGCGCCTCGTCGGCGATCACCGCGAAGGGCGCGCCGTCGCTCGTCGCCACGATCTCGAAGCCGTCGGCAAACTGCGTCACCTTGTCGCCGTGGCTCATCCACACCTGATGCCGCTCGCCCGTCTGCCACAGCCCGTCGAACAGCGCGCAGTCCTTGGTCACGGTCAGGAACGCGCGCCCGAACTCGCCGCCTTCTCCGGTCTCGTGCCCCGGCCGCACTTCGCCCCCCAGCTGGTGCGTCATCACCTGCTGCCCGTAACAGATGCCGAGGATGGGCAAGCCGCTCTCGAACAGCATTTCGGGCGCACGCGGCGACCCCTCGGCGGGCACGCTCGCGGGCGAGCCTGAAAGAATGATCCCCTTCGGCTTCAACCGCGCGAAGGCATCCTCGGCCATCGAGAAAGGCGCGATCTCGCAATAGACGCCAGCCTCGCGCACCCGCCGCGCGATCAATTGCGTCACCTGGCTCCCGAAATCGACGATCAAGATGGTGTCGCCGAAGTCCGTCTCGCTCATGTCCCTATGGTCTCCCTCGCATGCTGGCCGAGCGATAGGAGCGCGCGCGCACCCTGTCCACCACAGTGCGGCCGTTTCGCCAGCCGCGATCACCCGACGATCCTCTCCATTCCGGATGCAAAAAGGCGGGTCATCGGCCGCTTGCGCTGCTAGCCCACAATCCGTCCGCAATCGATGCTCCACCCCTGCCACCGGCTGCGTCCCTATCGCAGCCGGTGGCCTCGGGGCATCGCTCCGGCGGCTCGCGCAGCCCTTCGGGGCAGGCGGTCCGCCTCCACGCAACGGGAGGCACATTTATGGCGCGCATCATCATGGCCGACGACGACGAGGTCGTCAGCTATCTCGTCCGCTCACTGCTGGAGGACGCCGGCCATATCGTCGGCACCTTGCCGGACGGCGAACAGGTCGCCGATATCGTCGCGGTCAAACGGCCCGACCTGCTCATCCTCGATTGCAGCATGCCCGGCAAATCGGGGCCAACGGTGCTGCGCGAGATGCGCTCGCGCGGCTTGTCGCCGCAGACGCCGGTGCTCGTGCTGACCGGCCGCTCGAGTCATGCCGACAAGCAGATCGCCTTCCAGGCGGGCGCCGACGACTATCTGGTCAAGCCTTTCGACCATGACGAACTGGTGGTCCGGGTCGAAGCGCTGCTCAGCCAGGCGCGCCTGTGCGCGTGAGGATGGCGAAATGCACCGGATCGGAGGCGATACCGACTTCAGGACTAGTGAGTCTTGTCGTCGCTTGATCTAGAATAAATTCATGGCGTGCCGAATCGCCGAGGGCCGCGACAGGGGAAATCCTGCCGCGGCCCGAACCGGTCACGGTAAAACGGGGCCGATGGTCGTCGGCCCCGTTCGTCGTCTTAGTAGCGATAATAGCGGTTGCCGGTCTGGCGACGGTCGACATCCGTGTCACGGATCCGTCCGCGATAATCGATGTCGCAGTTCCACGTCAGGTCGCTCACCGCCTGGTTGCCGTAGCGGCTGTTCTGGTTGGCATAGCCCGTCGAGGCGACGCCATAGACCGTCAGCCCGCTGCGGGTGCGGCGAACGTTGGTGATGCCGGTAACCCGTGCGCCATGATCGTAGCGACGATAATTGTTGTCGTAGCGATTGTAGCGGTCGTAGCGGCTGTCGCGATATTCGCGGTCGAGACGCATCTCGACGGCCCGCGCACAGCGATCCACGGCCGAGCGCTCGTTGACGCCATAATTGTTATAACCGTAATTGCCGTTGGGATAGCGACCATAGTCGTACGACCTGCCGCCGTTCAGCACGCCGTTGAGGATCGATCCGATGATCCGCTCGGCGGTATTGTTCCCGCCATAGACCTGCGCCTGTGCGGGGGCTGCGGTGAATGCCGCGCTCGCGGCGATGGCGCCTGCAACGCCCAGTTTCTTCATTGTATTGGCCATGATGGGACCTCCTACTCGTCTTACGTTTCCCACCGAGGCCGCTCCGCCGATGCGGGCAGGCTCGCCCCGATTTCAGAACCTTTATAGCAAGCGCGTCATGCATTCGGTCTGAACGGAGCCGTTGGCTACCGTTCAGCGAATGCGCGCCGCTTCCACTCGGCTCTTCCAACGGGCGAACGCGCATTTTTATCCCGCTCGCGCTTGCCACGCGTCTCGGCTCGGCTTGCCAAGCTCCATTGCACGGGAGATAATGTTCTTAGAGATCCGCGCGTCCTGCGAACGTGCCGTCAGAGGAAACCGCCATGACCCGGACCGCAATGATCGCCGCTTCCGCACTCGCGCTCGCCCTCACCGCCTGCGAGAACGAGGGCCTCGAGGCGCCGCCCGATCCCGAGGCCGTCGAGGTCGAGCCCGATCCCGCGGCCGAGCGACAGGCGGGGACCATCCCCGAAATGCTCGCGCCGATGGGCGAAGGCTACCCCAAGGCCGGCGACTCCTGCCGTCAGCTGGGGGAAAGCCAGGCCACGTCCAACTGGCTCGACGACAGCGCGATCCTCGTCGGTTGCCCCGACTTCGCCTCGGCCGACGCACTCGAGGACGGACGCATCGTGGAAAAGATCGACGGCATCCAGCTCGTCTCGGTCCCGCTCGCCACCGCGCAGCGGATGGGCGCACAGGACACGCTCGTCGCGGGCACCGACTATAACGCTACCTCGATCATCAAGTGCGGGTTCGACGGCAATCCGCCCGGCCGGGACTGCAACGTCGGCGTCAAACGCAACTGGGGCGAGGACGGCACCCATCTCGTCGACGTCCAGAAGCCCGATGGCCGCAAACGCGCGATCTTCTTCACCGGCACGACCCCGACCAGCGCCGATAGTGCCGAGGCGGACGGCTCCGCCGGTTGGGACTTCCGCACCACCCGCGACGGCGACCAGGTGACCGTCCGCTTCGGCCCCGAAACCTACGTGATCGTCGACGCGCTCATCACGGGCGGCTGACGTCGCCCGAATAGACCGGGCGGTAATTCTTCGTTTACCATCTCGCTGGTAATCCGGACGCTCAACAAAGGGCTGCTCGGACACATGGCCAGAATCATTATCGTCGATGACGATCCCATGACCATCGACATCGTGCGCGCGACGCTGGAGAAGGATGGCCATATTGTCGGCGCGCTTCCCGACGGCAGTTCGGTCGCCGACGTCGCGGTCCACAAGCGCCCCGATCTCATGATCCTCGATTGTTCGATGCCCTACGTGAACGGGATCGACGCCCTGCGCGAAGTCCGCCGCTCGACCAATTTCGACCTGCCGATCCTCATGCTGACGGGCCGCACCAGCGCATCGGACGAGCGCATCGCCTTCCACGCGGGTGCCGACGATTATCTCCGCAAGCCCTTCGACCCCGACCAGTTGTCGATCCGCGTCGCCGCCTTGCTCGACCATCAGCAGCGCGGTGCGGGATGACGCCTGCCCCATCGGAGGCGGATCGTCCCGTCTTCCCCAAGGCGGCGCTCGTCGTCGGCCTCGTCGCGCTCATCCTCGTCGCGCTGGGGTCGATCGGCATCAACTATTTCATCGGCGAGCGCATCCGCACGATCGGGCAGGCGCAGGACCGGGTGCAGGTCGCCTCCGAACGGGTCGGCGTGGCCTATACCGAAATGGATCGCCGTCTCGGCCGCGCCATCGGTACGGGCACGCCGAGCGATCGTCTCGCCTACGAACGGTCTGCCTCCGCCCTCCGGCCCGCGCTCGGCGAACTCGAAGCCGCCATCCAGCTCGACAGCAACCGCGCGGCCTTCGCCAATCTCGTCGATACGCTCGGCGTCATCCGCGCCGCCGACGCGGCCATCCTCGACCTTGCCGCCGCGGGGCGCACCGCAGAGGCCGCCGACCGGCTCGCGGCGACCGACCAATATGCGCTGCGCGAAGGGTTCGCGCAGAATCTGAGCGATATCCGCGCCCGGTCCCGCGCCCATGTCGCTTCGCAGCGCGAACAGATCGACACCATTCTCGATGCCAACCTCGTCGGCAGTATCGTCGCGGTCCTCCTCCTCGTCCTCGCCTGGTTCCTGATCGGCAAGCCCGCGCGCCTATGGGCCAAGCAGCTCGCCCGCATGGAGCGCGAGGCCAGCGCGCTCGCCGCCGCCAAGGCCGACTTCCTCGCCGTCATGAGCCACGAGATCCGCACGCCTTTGAACGGCGTCATCGGCTTCGCCGACCTCTTGCTGCTCGACGAGGAACTGAACGAGGAACAGCGCCACCGCGTCGAGATCATCTCGAGCGCAGGCGCGATGCTCCTCTCGATCGTCAACGAAGTGCTCGACCAGTCCAAGATGGAAGCGGGCATGATGGAGCTCGCCGAGGCGGATTTCGCGCTGGAAACGCTCGTCGACAATTGCGTGTCAGTCGTCCGCCCCGCCGCCGCCGCGCAGGGCCTCTCGCTGCCCGCGATCGTCGACCCCGCCTGTGCGGATTTCTATCGCGGCGATGAAGGCCGGATCCGCCAGATCCTTCTCAACCTCCTCAACAATGCCGTGAAGTTCACCGCGTCGGGCTCGGTCACCATCCGCGCCGCCCCGCATGGCGGCCAGCTACGTTTCACTGTCAGCGACACCGGCAAGGGCATCGCGCAGGGCGACCTCGAGCGTCTCTTCGCGCCCTACACGCAGGCCGACGCCTCGATCGCGCGCGACTATGGCGGCACCGGCCTCGGCCTTTCGATCAGCCGCCGCCTCGCCGATCTCATGGGCGGGTCGATCCACGTCGCCAGCACGCTCGGGAAAGGCTCGACCTTCACGCTAGACCTGCCGCTCGCCGAGGGTGCCGCCCCCGAGCAGGCCGCGCTCGCGAACACCGATATGCGCCCCGCCTCGATCCTGCTCGTCGAGGACGTGCCCATGAACCAGGAGATGGCCGCCACGCTGCTGCGGGCGATGGGCCACAAGGTCACCATCGCCGACGACGGCCTCGCCGCGCTCGACGCCGCCCGCGCGCACCGGTTCGACTGCATTCTCATGGACATCCAGATGCCCGGCATGGACGGCGTCACCGCCGCACGCGCCATCCGCTCGCTCCCCGCCCCCCATGGCGACGTGCCGATCGTCGCCCTGACCGCCAACAGCCTGCCCGAACAGCTCGCCACCTACCGACGCGCAGGGATGGGCGCACATGTCGCCAAGCCCATCAAACGCGACGCCTTGACCGCCGCTTTGGCCGCCATCCTCGGCAACGAAGACTGCGCGCCCAATCCAACGCCCGACCCCCAAACCACGCCCTTCGACCGCGAAGCCTTCGACCGCGTCGTCGATCTTTTGGGCCGCGACAAGGTCGACGCCTATCTCGCCGACCTCGCCACGCTTGCCCGCCGAACACTGGAGGCCGCCCCCGACGAACGCGCTTCGCTCGCCCACAATCTGGCGAGCCAGGCCGGCATGCTCGGCCTGTACCGCCTCAGCGACACCGCCCGCGCGCTCGAGAATGGCACGCCTGGCGATGAGGGTCTCTACCGCAGCTTTCTCGAAGCCACCGCCGATCTCGAACGGGCGGAGTCGGGTTCGTTGGCGGCATAGGAAGGCGCTGTGCGTGATACGGAACTTCGACGTTATTCATTCATTCAGGGAAACTTGATAAACGCAAGGTATCGGGCATTAGGCCCACCCTTCCGCCACCGTGCAGACGATTCGATTTCGTCGCCGCTAGGCATCCTTCGAGTTTCGCCCATGACCATCCGTACCCTGTCCATCGCGCTCGTGGCAGCTCTTTGCCCTGCCAATGCCCTCGCGCAGGACCTCGAGCCTGCGCTGGACCTGTCCGCGCGCATCTCGATCGTCGACGCCCCGATCCTCGACGACGAGCTGATCGCCGACGGCGATGCCCTGTCGCTGCGTATCGCCCCGTCGCTCGTCTGGGCGCGGGAAGGTTTCCGCGTACGCGCCTCGAGCAGCAACCGCTTCATCCATTATCTCGACGATGGACGCGCCGACCGCTGGCGCCACCTCCATCGCCTCGAGGTCGGCACCGCCGCATCCGGCGACACGGACGTCCTTGCGTACGCCGAGCGCGGGACCGGCCTTTCGACCGCCGAATACTCCGACACCGACCAATGGGAAGCAGGCGCGCGCCTCGAACATCGCATCGGCACCGAGCATCGCCTGCGCGTCGGCGGCGGCTGGCGCTGGCGTACCTACGACGATCTCGAACGGTCGTCGGGCGATGGCCCCGAGCTGCGCGCCGACTATCGTTACCGATTCGCCGCCAATCATTATCTTGGTGCCGACCTCGTGCGCGAGTCCATCGACAGCGACACCGAACGTCGCCGCTTCGCGCGCACCATCGCCTCGCTGAGCTATACGCGCCCCGTCGCGCGCGACCTGCGCGTGCGTCCGCAGCTTTCCTACCGCGCGATCGACTATCCGGGCCGCCCCGTGGCCCCGCTCGCCGACGGCACCGTCCGCGAGGACCGGGTCTGGCTGCCCGAACTGACCCTTCTCTATTCGCCGGGCGATTTCATGATCACCGGCGAGGCGCAATATATCGCCCGCTCGTCGACCGATCCGGCGTATGACGAAAACGGGTATCGACTGGGGGTTGAAGTTGGCATCGAACTCTAACGAACGCGCGCTGTGGCGCCGCCGCCTTCCTTACATCGTGGCGACCGTCGGTGTGTTCGCCTTTTTCGTGATCGCCTGGAAAGTGCTGTTCGATCTCGATAGCGGCCTCTCGCGCGGCTATGCCGGGACCTTCGGCGATCCCCAGCGCCAGTGGGGATTCTCGGCCTTCTTCCTGCTTGCCACGCTGCCGTTGGGGGCCACAATCGTGGTCTTCACCCGCATGATCGTCGGGGCGCAGACATTCGGCCTGTTCACGCCGATGCTGCTCTCGCTCGCCTATCTTCAGACAGGCCCGCTCCTGGGCCCCGCCATCTCGACCGGCGCGATCCTTGTGGGCATGAGCTTCGCGCCCTTTCTCAAACGCTTGCAGTTGAGCCGCGTCGCGTTTCTCGGCGCGCTCATCGGCATCGTCGTCACCGCGCTCGTGCTGTTCGACATGTGGCTCGAGGCCGACCTCATCGTCGCCGCCTTCCCCATCGTCGTCACCGCCCTCGTGGTCGAGCGCTGGTGGACGTCGTGGGAATCGGAGGGACTGCGCAAGGCCTTGCGTATCGCCGGCGCGACGCTCGTCGTTGCGGTCGTCATCGAAGAAATCGTCGCCAGCCGCTTCACCACCGAGCTGGTCGACTTCCACCCCATCGTCCTGCCGCTGGGCTGCGCGATCGCGATGATCCTCATGGGGCGCTATACCGGGCTTCGCCTCACCGAATTCGCCCGCTTCCGCACCGCCCGCAAGGGAGACGCGGAGAGCCCGTTCGCATGAGCGTCCTCGGCATGAACGCGCGCAACGCGCTCATCGCCCGCGTCAATCCGCGGCACGCCATCAGGCGCGTCAACGACAAGTGGGAAACCAAGGAGCGGCTCGCCGCGCACGGCGTTCCCGTGCCCCGCACCCTCGCGCTCATCGAAAATCGTGACGAGCTCGCCCATTTCGACGTCGCCGCTTTGCCCGACGCCTTCGCGGTCAAGCCCAATCGCGGGCGCCGCGGCGAAGGCATTCTCCTCTCGGTCGCGCGTCGTGGCGAATGCTTCGTCACCCCGGGCGACGCGCTGTTCGGTCCCGACTATCTCGTCAATCACGTCAGCCACATCCTCGACGGCGAGATGAGCCTCGAGGGCGCATTCGAGGATCGTGCGCTCATCGAGCCGCTCATCCGCACGCACGACAGTCTCGCCCGGCTGGTCCCCTACGGCCTGCCCGACATCCGCATCATCTGCTATCGCGACACGCCGCTCATCGGGATGGCGCGCCTGCCGACCGAGGCTTCGGGCGGCAAGGCGAACCTCCATCAGGGGGCGGTCGGCGCGGCGCTCGACATGGGCAGCGGAACGGTCACGCGCGCGGTCGATGCCAAGCGCGCCGTCACGCACCATCCCTCTACCGGCGAGTTGCTGGTCGGCTACAAGATGCCCTTCTGGGCCGAATTGATGGACGCGGCGATCCGCTGCTCGGCGGCGCTCGAACTGGGCTACGTCGGCGTTGATCTGGTCATCGACGCGACCGAGGGCGTCAAGGTTCTCGAGTGCAATGCCTTCCCGGGCCTCGAAATCCAGAACATCAACGCCCGCGGCATCGCTCAGCATCTCCGCCAGGTCCGCCGCGAGGAGCGCCGCGCCCGCGCCAACTGAACGGATCGGCGGCGGCTCGACCCTCGGTCTTGCCGCCGCCTAGGTTCTAGCGTTCGCCGCTCATGATCATCGGCGCATCGCTGATCGGGACACTCAGCCCCGTGTGATACGCGAGGAACGCCGCCACGTCGGCCGCTTCCTCGATGATCTTGTCGGTCGGTTTGCCCGATCCGTGCCCCGCGCGCGTCTCGATGCGGATGAGCAAGGGATCGTCGCCCGCGCCCGCCTTCTCCTGCAGCATCGCGGCATATTTGAAGCTATGCCCCGGCACCACGCGATCGTCGGTATCCGCCGTCGTCACCAGCACCGCGGGATAATCGGTTTCCGCGCGCACATTGTGATAGGGCGAGAAGGTCAGGTTGTAGCGCGCATCGCGTTCTTCCTGCGGCGTGTTGTAATCGTCGACCCAATAGCGCCCCGCCGTGAAGCGGTCGAAGCGCAGCATGTCCATCACGCCCACCGCAGCATGGCCCGCGTCGTAGAGATCGGGGCGCTGGTTGATCGACGCGCCGACCAGCAGCCCGCCGTTCGAGCGTCCCTCGATGGCGAGACCGTTCGGCGTCGTCACGCCATTGGCCTTGAGATATTCCCCCGCCGCCGCGAAATCGTCGAACACGTTCTGCTTGTTGAAGCGCCGCCCGGCATCGTGCCACGCCTTGCCATATTCGCCCCCGCCGCGGATGTTCGCGACCGCATAGGCGCCACCCGCGTCGAGCCACGCCAGCCGCACCGGGTTGAAGCTCGGCGTCACCGAAATGTTGAACCCGCCATAACCGTAGAGCAAAGTCGGCACCGGCCCGCGCGTCCCCGCCTTGCGGGTGATGAACATCGGAATGCGCGTGCCGTCCTTGGAGGTGTAGAACACCTGCTCGGTCACATAGTCGGCGGGGTCGAACTGCGTTTGCGGCTGCGCCCAGACGCTCGTCTCGCCGGTCGCGACATTGTAGCGATAGACGCTGCCCGGCGTCCCGAAGCTGGAGAAGCTGTAGAAGGTTTCGGGATTGTCCGCATCGCCGCCGAAGCCGCCCGCGCTGCCGATTCCCGGCAGTTCGACCGTGCGCTGCAACTGGCCGTCCATGCCATAGACGCGCACTTCCGACTTCGCGTCGCGCAGATAGTTGGCGACGATCCGGTCGCCGACCATCGACACCCCGCCCAGCGTCGCATCGCTCTCGGCGATCACGTCACGGCGGCGCACCGTGTCGCCCGACACGTCGAGCGCGACGACCTTCAGTCGCGGCGCCCCTTCGTTGGTGCGGAAATAGAAGGTGTCGCCGACGTTGCCGACATAGCCATAATCATAGTCGAACCCCGGCACGATCACGCGCGGCTCGGCATCGGGATCGGTGAGATCGACGAGCGCGATCTCGTAGGCCTCGTCGGTCCCGCTCGAGCTGGTCGTGATCAGCCACTTGCCGTCGTCCGAGACTTCGGCGGTATTGTTGAGTTCGGGCATGTCGGGGCGCGCGAACACGAGCCGGTCGGCCGATTGCGGCGTGCCGAGGCGGTGGAAATAGACCGCCTGGTCGGTGTTGAGCCCGGTGAACTTGCCCGCCTCCTCGGCGGCGGGGAAACGGCTGTAGTAGAAGCCAGAGCCGTCCTTGGCCCATTCGAGGCCGGAGAATTTCACCCATTCCACGGTGTCATTCATGACCTCGCCCGTCAGCACGTTCATGACCTTGACCGTGCGCCAGTCGGATCCCCCGTCCTGGATCGCATAGGCGAGCATCGTGCCATCCTCGTTGATCGCATATTCGCCCAGCGCGGTCGCGCCGTCCTGGCTCCACGTATTGGGATCGATCAGGACGCGCGGCGTGCCGTCGAGCCCGTCGCGCACGTACAGGACCGACTGCGGCTGGAGCCCGTCGTTGCGCGAATAGAAATAGCGTCCACCCTTGCGCGTCGGCGTGCCGATCCGCTCATAGTCGTAGATCGCGGTCATGCGGTTCTTGAACCAGTCGCGCCCCGGCAGCTCCTCGAGATAATCGAACGTCACTTCGTTCTGCTTCTCGACCCATTGCGCCACCGCGGGATCCTCGCGCACGTCGTTCTCGAGCCAGCGGTACGGATCCTCGACCTCGAGCGCGCCCACCGAATAGCGGACGTCCTCGCGCCGCGTTTCGGGATAGTCGATCGGGGCGATGGCCATCGGCTCTTCCTCCACGACCGCCGCCGAGGACGACATCATCGGCCGGTTGCACGTCCCCGCACAGGCCGTCGTCGCCAGCAAAATCGCGGTCACACCAAAAATGCGCATGAGTCTCTCTCCGTCCCGAATGTTCGTTCCCCGACCGTATCGGCCAGCCTCGACGGCTTTGTAAAGCAGTGCGGATGAAGCGGCGCTGAAAAGCCGCGCTACAGCTTCCGCCAATCGATGGGCGTGCAGGTACCCCCATTGGATGTCGGCGCCGAACAGGCCGTCAGCCCGATGACGAGGTCCATCTTCGCCTCGAACACGATCCGGTCCCCCGCCTTCGACGTCGGTGGAAGCACTTGAAGCTTTCCCGACGCGTCGACGGGCACGTTCATGAAGATGTTGAACGCACAGGGGATCATGTCCTCCGTCACCCCATAGGGTTCCAGCGCCGCCGCGAGATTGCCGAAGCAGCCCCGATGTTCGGGCTCGTTCTCATAGCACATCGCGAACGTCTCCTTGCTGCACGGCGTCAGCAGGAAATCGTGCCGTCCGACATCGTCCTCGACGATCTCCAGCATCGGGTTCGACCGGTTGGAATAGAGCAGATGCCCTTTGCGAATGGCGATCGTCTCCTGATAGTCGAAGGTGCGCCCGTTGCTGATGACCTCGCCCACGTCGGCAGCGTTGAAGGCCAGCAGGTCCGACACCTGGCAGCCTTCGACATCGACCACTTCGAAACGTTGCCCTTTGGAAATCTCGAACGCCGTGCCCGAGCGCGCCTCGATCCGCTGTCGTTCCATTAGCTCTCCCCTGTCTTTCGGCGCCCCGGCCAAGGGCATTCCCAGTCCGGCCCGACCACCCGGCCGCTATACTGCCGCGCCTCCGATTCCTCGCCGAAGCGCGCCAGCATCGGATTGACCGACCCCGCCAGCGCCGCATCGCGCGACAGGATCGTCTCGCGCATCTTCTCGTAGCGCCCGTCCGCGCGCAACCGTTCGAACTGGTCGTGCACGTTGAAGACCATCACCGGACAGTCGAACCGCCGCGCGGGCCTGTTCGCTTCCGGATGCATGCCCACCACGAAGAAACCCTGTCCGCCGAAGCTCAGCGAGAACATCGGGCTTCCGGGGTCCCCCTCGACATCGGGATCCGTGGGTTGCCCGAGCCAGTCGTCCTTCGCCTGCAGCGAACCGATCCGATCCCAAAGCGCCTCTTCGAACGCTGCCTCGTCGAGAGGCGGACTTTCGGGGAAGAGCGCGACGAAGGTCGTGAACAACGGACGATGCTCGGCATAGTGTCGCCCGAAGCGCCCGAGCTGCTGCGCCAACGGGACATCGTCCCATGCCGACCCGATCGAACGGCCGACATAGGCATGGACCTGCCCCCGCGCGATCGCGCCCTTGGCGCCGACGCACGGATAGCCTCTCTCCTCGATCATGGTCTCGAACCGCGCGACGAGCGCGCGGCCTTCCCCGGCCCTTCCGGCGGGCCGGTCCTTCTCGCTCGCAAGGGTCGGCATCAGCGCGAGACTTTCGACCGCATCTTCTCGAGTTGCTGTTCGTCGCAGCCGAAATAGTCACATTGCAGCTCGCTCGAGACCTTTTCCGCCTCGAAGGCCGCGAGCCGCGCCAGCATCCGGTCGTCCGGCATCCCATCGAACCCATTGCCGGTACCGCTCATCCCTGCGCTCCTACCGGCGCGAGCGGGACGGCGGACGTGCGGCGCCCGGTGCGCTCCATGGTCCAGTTCGCCTGCATCCGGACCTTCGGGTTCGGCGCACACCAGATCTCGCCGCCATCGTCGATCGCGGTGACCCAGATCAGGTGATGCTCGGCGCCATAGTCGATCACCGCAAAGGCGCTTCCGGCACCCTTGCCCTCGACATGGACGGGGTACGGGGGATTGAGCTGGGTGAACATATGAAGCGAACCATCGCCCGAATTGGGTCGTTCCGCTCAATCGTCATGACGATTGTTAGTCGGCGAGCGCCTCAGAACCAGAAACGAACCCCCGCGACGACTCGCGTCGCGCCATCATCGCCGCCCGCGCCGCCGTCCGACAGGCGCCATTCCTGCGCCACGCCCACGTAGGGCGCGAATTCGCGGCTGAATTCGTAGCGCAGCCGCACCCCCGCCTCGACCTTCGCGATCCCCGCGCCGATCCCCAGCTCGGGAATGTCCTGCGCGCTCAGCAGCACCTCGCCTCGCGGCTGAAGAATGAGACGGTTGGTCACCAGCTGGTCGAGCTCGGCCTCGATGCTCGCGGTGACTTCGCCCTCGCTCGACAGATACGCCCCCGCATCGACGTGGAACAGATAGGGCGCCAGCCCCTGCACGCCGACGGTGGCGTACGTCCGCCGCGACCCCACGATATCCTGCCGCGCCCCCATCGTCAGGTCCCAGACCGGCGCGATTGCGTGTCCCCAGTTCGCCTCGATGTCGGCGTCCTCGACGCCCTCCTCGACATCGCCTTCGCCCTCGCTCTCGATCCAGATCCGGTCGAGATCGCCGCCGTAGCTCGCCGCCAGGTCCCACAGGAAACCGACGCTATCGCCGCCAAGCCGCGCCTCGACCCGCTCGCCGAGTAATCCGAAGAATTTCTGCTGCCCGGTCTCGTGGATCAGCTGCGCGCGGGCCGCCTGCATCGCCTCGACGCCATACAATGCCTCCGCCGCCCGCGCCGGCCCTTCGCCGGCACCACGCGGTGGTGGCCCCATGGGAATGCCCGCGAGCTTGTCCGCGCCCATCCCCATGGCGTGCATCGAATGGTCCTGCATCGCGCCCATGTCGTGCCCGGCGTGCGCGTCCGCGTCCTGCGGCGGCGTCTCCATCGCGCCCATGTCGTGCCCGGCGTGCGCGTCCGCGTCCTGCGGCGGCGGCGTCGCGCCCATGTCATGCCCGGCGTGCGCGTTCGCGTCCTGCGGCGGCGTCTCCATCGCGCCCATGTCGTGCCCGGCATGCGGATCGGCGACCTGCGCCTCCTCCGCCTTCTTCTCGGGCGGCGGCATATGGTGCGCGTGCGTGTCCTGCAGCAGCAATAGCGCCGCGATCGACCCGATCATGCGCTCTCTCCGTCCGGAAAGGCGACGCTGACGATCTGAAACATCCCCGCGTGCATGTGATAGAGAAGGTGGCAGTGGAACGCCCAGTCGCCCGGCTCGTCCGCCGTCAGGTCGAACACCGCGCTTCCGCCCGGCTGCACCGTCACCGTATGCTTCCTAGGCTGCTCGCCATGTCCCGCACCGTTGACCAGTTCGAAGAAATGGCCGTGCAGGTGGATGGGGTGTGCCATCATCGTGTCGTTGACCAGCTTCACCCGCACCCGCTCGCCATAAGCGAACCGGATCGGCACATCGCTCACCGCCGCGAACTTCTTGCCGTCGAAGGACCACATGTAGCGTTCCATGTTGCCCGTGAGGTGGATTTCCATCGCGCGCGTCGGGTCCGGCACGCTGTGATCGGCCTGCAGCGCCCGCAAATCGGTATAGCGCAGCACCCGGTGATCCATATCGTCGAGCCCGATCCCCGGATCGCCCATCCGGTCGACGGGCATCGCGCTCACCATCTCCACGCCCGGCCCATGCTCGACATGCTCGGGCAGCAGCGACGTATCGCGCATCGCATGATCCATCGAGCCGTGATCCATGCCGTTCATATCGCCCGCGCCATGATCCATGCCGCCCATGCCCATGTCCTTCATGGTCAGCAGCGGTGCTTTGCGCAGCGGCGGGATCGGCGCCCGCGCGCCCGGACGGCTCGCCAGCGTCGCCAGCCCCATCCCCGAGCGGTCCATGCTTTCGGCCACCAGCGTATGCGCCGCGCCCGTCGGCTGCACGATCACGTCGTAGGTCTCCGCCACGCCGATCTGGAATTCGTCCACCTCGACGGGCTTCACGTCCTGCCCGTCCGCCTGCACCACGGTCATCGCAAGTCCCGGAATCCGGATATTGAAGAAGGTCATGGCGCTGCCGTTGATGAACCGCAGCCGCACCCGTTCGCCCGGTCGGAAGGCATATTCCAGCCCGTCCATCGGCCCGTGCCCGTTCAGCAGATAGGTGTAGGTCTCGCTCGTCACATCGAGAATGTCGGTCGGCATCATCCGCATCTTCGCCCACATTAGCCGGTCGGCGCGGCTCAGTGGATAATCGTCGGTGAAGCTTCGCTGCTGGCGATTGAAATAGCCCTCGCCCTTCTTCAATTTCTCGAAGATCGTGTGCGGATGAAGCGGCGTGAACTCGCTCAGCAGCACCACATAGTCGCGGTCGTACGCGACCGGATCGTCGCCCTCGGGTTCGACGATGATCGGCCCGTAATGTCCCGC
The DNA here is from genome assembly GCF_039655735.1 of Sphingomicrobium aquimarinum. Lineage (NCBI taxonomy): Bacteria > Pseudomonadati > Pseudomonadota > Alphaproteobacteria > Sphingomonadales > Sphingomicrobiaceae > Sphingomicrobium > Sphingomicrobium aquimarinum. Next base: position 1,015,749 of record NZ_JBBYXH010000001.1, read on the forward strand.
CTGCTCCTGCAGCCCCGAATGCGAGTGCCACCAATAGGTCCCCGCCTGCCGCACCGGAAATTCTGCCGCGAAACTCGCACCCGGCGCGATCCCCGGAAAACTCACCCCCGGCACCCCGTCCAGCTGGAAGGGCACCAGCAGCCCGTGCCAATGCACCGACGTATCCTCGTCCAAACGGTTGTGGACGTTGAGCGAGACGTCGCTGCCCTGCTTCAGCCGCAACAACGGCCCCGGCACGCTGCCGTTGACGCTGACCGCATGGCCCGAGCGCCCGCCCGTCGCGAACATCCCGCGTCCGACCGTCAGGTCGATCCGCGGCCCCTCGACCGCGTCGAAGCCGCGCTTCACGCTGCCGTGCCGCACGTCCTGCCCGCGCGCCCACGCCGGCGTCGCCGCCAGCAGCGCACCGGTGGCAAGGCTTCCACCGAGCATCTGTCGCCGACTGAATGAACGCATATGGCAATGTCCTCTTGCACTGGGGCCGCGCACGTTCCACTATATACCCCCACAGGGTATAGCAATACGGGAAAAGAGGCGATGGCGCCCGAACGCACCAAAGCGAAGGTCAACCGTCTCCGGCGCATCGCCGGACAGGTCAACGGCGTCGCCAAGATGGTCGAGGACGACCGCTACTGCATCGACATCCTTACCCAGCTCCAGGCGGTCAAGACCGCCCTCGCCCGCGCGGAAAGCGAGATCCTCAAGGATCATGCCGCCTGCTGCGTCGCCGAGGCGATCGAGAGCGGCGACCCGCAAGCGCAGCGCGAGAAGTTTTCCGAACTCATCGATCTCATGGAGAAGGCGAAACGATGAAACAGGCGACCCTCTACCGCATGGTCATGCCCGACCATCTGTGTCCCTCGGGCCTCAAGGCGCTGGACCTGCTCAAGCGCTCGGGCTTCGAGGTCGACGACAATCACCTCGAAACCCGCCCGCAGACCGACGCCTTCAAGGCCAAACATGACGTCCCGACCACCCCGCAGATCTGGATCGAGGGCGAGCGGATCGGCGGCTATTCGGACCTGCGCAAACATCTCGGCAAGGTGAACGAGGGGACCACCTACTGGCCCGTCGGCATCCTCTTCGCGATGACCGCGCTGATGGCGCTGGGCGCCGCCCGCCTCGCCACCGGCGAATGGCTCTCCATCCTCACCGCCGAATGGTTCGTCAGCTTTTCGATGTGCCTGCTCGCCTATCTCAAGCTGCGCGACGTCGAGGCCTTCTCGCTCTCCTTCGTCAACTACGACCTGCTCGCGCGCCGCTGGGTGCCCTATTCGTTCGTCTATCCCTGGGCCGAAGGCTTGGCCGGCGTCCTCATGACCGCCCACCTCCTCGACTGGATCTCGATCCCCGTCGCCCTCTTCATCGGCACCATCGGCACATTGAGCGTCTTCAAGGCCGTCTACCTCGACAAGCGCTCGTTGAAATGCGCCTGCGTCGGCGGCAACAGCAACGTGCCGCTGGGCTTCGTGTCCCTGACCGAAAACCTCTTCATGATCGGCATGGCCATCTGGATGCTGATCAAGCCGGCGCTGCTCTAGCTACTCGCCGACCTCGACCTCCTCGCGCGCGTCGTCGGTCAGGTCGCGCTTCACCCGATCCTTCGCCTGGTCGAGCAATTCGGGCGTCAGTTCGGTCGTGCGCGGCGGCAGCACCGTCCCGTCGCCCATCTCCCCGTTCGCCTCGATATCCTCGAGCAACAGCTCCATCTCGGCGATTTCCTTGACCTGCGCCTCGATGATCGCGTCCGCCAGTTCCCGCACCCGCGGATCGGAGATGTTCGCCCGCGCGCTCGTCAGCACCGCGATCGAATGGTGCGGGATCATCGCCTTCATCCACGCCTCGTCGCCGACCGTCGTCTGGCTGCGCGCGAGAAACAGGAACAGCACGAACCCCAGCACCGCCAGCACCATGACCGCAATCTTGGTCTTCAGCGTCTTGTACATGCCCCACATGAAACCGAGCATGATGACGATCATCGCCTTGCCCATCATCAGCGCCATCCACATCCGCGTCTGGCTGAAATAGACGTGGCTGGGCTCCCAGACGTTGGAATATTTCAACACGAACATCGTCACGATGCTCGTGGCGATCATCGCGAAGAAGGTCGTCCACTTGCCATGATGATCCTGTTCGTGGTGCCGGTCGTGCGCTTGCGTCTCGTCTGCCATTTTGTCCTCCGTGCTATCCGCACGAATGGCCGATACCCCCGGGGGGTTCCGGAAAGTCCGTAGCGAGAATGCAAACGAAAAAGGGCGCCGACCCTGCGATCGACGCCCTTTCCTGATTTCGTCCCGGATGAAGCGAGCGAAGCGTTTTTTACGCGTCCTCGTCTTCCATCACTTCGACGGGGCCCGAGTCCTGGCCCTTGGCATCGACGTCGCGGTCGACGAATTCGACGATCGCCATCGGCGCGGCGTCCGACTTGCGAATGCCAGCCTTGATGATGCGAATATACCCGCCGTTGCGGTCCGCGTACCGATCCGCCAGCACGTCGAACAGCTTGCTGAGCTGCGTGTCGTCCATCAGCTTGCCGTGCGCGAGGCGGCGGTTCGAAAGCCCGCCCTTCTTCGCCAGCGTGACAAGCTTCTCGACGTACGGGCGCAGTTCCTTCGCCTTCGCCGTGGTGGTCTTGATCTGTTCGTGCTTGATCAGCGCTGCCGCCATGTTGCGGAGCATCGCGATACGATGCGATCCGGTGCGCTGAAGTTTACGATGGCCTACGCGATGGCGCATGATTTCATTCTCCGTTCGTCAGCGGGCCGTACGAGGTACCCGCAGCCTGGCCGACGCTTGGACGAAAAGCGGGAGGTCGGCCGATGTCCCATGGGAAAGCGTTGCGCGCACAGGCGCATCGCCATCTGTAGCGCGCCAAGACACGATCCGCGCGCGCAAGTCAAGCAAAAGCCCGTTGACGCTACGGTATTACGGCTTTCTTGGCAAGCGAGGTAAAAGTGCGAGTCGAGCGAAAGATTTTGGGGCTATCCCCTCCCGGGGGACAAGGTAGGATCGTGCGCATGACCCCACGTCAGATCGAGCTCGTCCGCGACAGCCTCTCGATAGTTGCCGCCGATCCGCGCCGTTTCTCCGCGCTCTTCTACAACCGTCTTTTCGCCATCCACCCCGAGCTGCGCGACATCTTCCCGGCCGACATGGGCCCCCAGCAGGCCAAGTTCGTCGAGACGCTCGCCATCGTGGTCGCCGCGCTCGATCGTCTCGAGGTCATCGCGCCCGACCTCGCCGCGATGGGCGCGCGCCACACCGGATACGGGACCGAGCCGCATCATTACGAATGGGTCCGCGGCGCCTTGAACTGGGCGCTTGGCCAAGTGCTGCGCAAAGACTTCACGCTCGACCTCCAACTCGCCTGGAACGCCGCCTACCGCCGCGTCGCCCTCGCCATGCAACAGGGCGCGGCGTGCTCCTCCAGCACGACCAGCGCGACCGCCTAAGCGTCTGCCGCCCGCACCCAGCCGGGCGGAATGAGATGCCCTTCGAACTCGCTCCACCCTTCGGCGAATCTTCTGCCGCCGGATCTTTTCCCCCAACCGGTCGAGCTTCGCCGCGATCCGCGCGCGCACCTCCATGACCCCCGCCTCCGCCGCTTCCGCCTCTTCCGCCGTCTGCATTCGGGACATGTTCGGCGCTCCGCTCGGACCGCGTCCGGAGCCATGCTTGAGGACCGCAAGCGCTTCGGCGACCATCATCGGCCGCCCCGTCGTGCCGTCTCCGATGGCCACGGCATCGGGATCGAGATCGTGCGCCGCGCGGTGCACCAGCATGGCCTCCAGATGCGCACGCCCGACCGCCACGGCCGCGTCCCATTCCGCCGCGAAATGCGCATCCTTCAGCCGGCGCCGGTAGACCGCCGTGTTCGAAAATCCCGCCGCCTCGCAAGCCCGCCCGACATGCGCGCTCGCGCAAAGTTCCTCGATAAAGGCCTTCTGCGCCCGTGCGCCCCACCGCCCCGGCCCGACACGCACCTGCTTGCCGCCCTGCGCGACAAACTCGGCGCCCGGCGCAGCGTCCTCGAGCGGACGGACGCCCATCCGTTCCACCGTCGCCAGCGCCGCGCGCCACTGCTCGGCAAACCCTGCCGACATCCGCCGCCGTGTATATACGGTCGAATGATCCACCCCGCCGCCCGCGCCGCCATCCGCACGTTACCGCACCGCGACAAGGCTTCGAGAAAACGCTGCTCCCAGACCGTTGCGTCCCGTCGTTCCATGCTACACCTCCGCTCCCGATAGGAAAGCATATAACCCATTTGGTTCATTGTAGGACAGCGTTATTTGCGTGGAGACGTCGAGAAAGGGAAAGCAGCAATTGCCTGATGAGCTTCTTGCCCGCGGATAATGGACGTCCAATCCGCAGGATGATCTCCAGGTCAGAGTAAGCGAAAGTTTGGCGTGGCGTAGGTAGAGACGGGTCACGGCAGCCTGAGCCTGTCTATCCCATCCACTGCGTGGCAGGTCAGCCGCGTTCCGCCCTCTCTTCGACATAAGAAAAAGGCCGCCCCGGACGGGACGGCCTATTTTCTTATGCTCGGTGGCACGCTGCTTAGCCCAGCAATTCCTGCTCCAGCTTCTTCGCCATCTCTTCGATATTCTCGGGCGGCCAGCCGGGGATTTCCATGCCGAGGCGCAGGCCCATCGACGCCAGCACTTCCTTGATCTCGTTCAGGGACTTGCGGCCGAAGTTCGGCGTGCGCAGCATTTCGGCTTCGGTCTTCTGCACCAGGTCGCCGATGTAGATGATATTGTCGTTCTTGAGGCAGTTGGCCGAACGGACCGACAGTTCCAGCTCGTCGACCTTCTTCAACAGGTAACGGTTGAGCTGGTTGGTGTCCTGCCCGCCTTCCGCGGTGCCCGCCTGGCTCTGCTGCTGCGCCGGAGCGATCGCGCTGTCGTCGAAGTGGACGAACAGCTGGAGCTGGTCCTGGAGGATGCGCGCGGCATAGGCAGCGGCGTCTTCCGGCGTGACCGTGCCGTCGGTTTCGATCGTGAGGCTCAGCTTGTCATAGTCCAGTTCCTGGCCGACGCGGGTGTTTTCCACCTTGTAGGCGACCTGGCGGATGGGGCTGTAGAGGCTGTCGACGGGGATGAGGCCGATGGGCGCGTCCGAGGGACGGTTCATCGCGGCGGGGACATAGCCCTTCCCGATGTCGGCGGTCAGTTCCATGTTGAGCGTCGCGCCGTCGTCGAGGTGGCAGATGACGAGGTCGGGGTTGGTGATCTCGATATCGCCCGTCGTGGCGATCTGCCCCGCGGTGACTTCACCCGGGCCGGTCGCGCTAAGCTGCAGCCGCTTGGGGCCTTCGCCCTCCATCTTCACCGCGATCTGCTTGACGTTGATGACGATGTCCGTGACATCCTCACGCACGCCGGCCAACGACGAGAATTCGTGGAGAACGCCCTCGATTTTGATCGAGGTGATGGCCGCGCCCTGGAGCGAGGAGAGAAGCACGCGGCGCAGCGAGTTGCCGAGCGTCATGCCGAAGCCGCGCTCCAGCGGTTCGGCGACGAAGGTCGCCTTGCGCTTGGCGTCGGTGCCGGGCTTGCGGTCGAGGCCCTGCGGCTTTTTCAGTTCCTGCCAGTTTTTCGCGTTGATCGACATAATGTCCCCAGATCTGGTGGCGGGGCGTCCCCCGCCTTTTTCGGTAATGGTGGTCCGCGGCCCATCGGGGCCCCGGCAAGCGATCGGCGCGTGGGTTAGACGCGACGACGCTTGGACGGACGCACGCCGTTGTGCGGGATCGGCGTCACGTCGCGGATCGAGGTGATGGTGAAACCCACCGCCTGCAGCGCACGAAGCGCGCTCTCGCGACCCGAACCCGGGCCCTTCACTTCGACTTCCAGCGTCTTCACGCCATGGTCCTGCGCCTTCTTGCCGGCGTCTTCGGCGGCAACCTGCGCGGCATAGGGCGTCGACTTGCGGCTGCCCTTGAAGCCCATCATGCCGGCCGAGGACCAGCTGATGGCATTGCCTTGCGCATCGGTGATGGTGATCATGGTGTTGTTGAAGCTGGCGTTCACATGGGCGACGCCGGCGGTGATGTTCTTGCGCTCACGGCGACGAACGCGTTGCGGTTCACGTGCCATTGGAAATTCTCTCTTCTAAAAGCTGTGCTGCGGAAAGGAAGGAAGCGGCCTTGAGGGCGCTTACTTCTTCTTCCCGGCGATCGGCTTGGCCTTGCCCTTGCGGGTGCGCGCATTGGTGTGCGTGCGCTGGCCGCGGACCGGGAGTCCGGCGCGATGACGAAGGCCGCGATAGGAACGAAGGTCCATCAGACGCTTGATGTTCATCGCCACTTCGCGGCGGAGGTCACCCTCGACCGTGAGGTCGGCGTCGATGGCTTCGCGGATCTGCAGGATTTCCTGGTCCGACAGGTCCGAGACGCGGCGTTCCGGCGCGATCTTCAGCTTTTCGATGATTCCCTTGGCGGTCGTGTGACCGATGCCATGGATGTAGGTGAGCGCGATTGCGACGCGCTTGTTCGTCGGGATATTGACCCCAGCGATACGTGCCATAAAAAACAGTCTCCTCAAGCTCCACAGGGCGTGGCCCGGCACGGGGCGCCCTATCTCAAAGCGTTTCTTGCATCCCGATTCTCAACGAAAAAACGGCAGACGCACGGGATGCGCCGCCGGTACCCGGTGGATCAGGATGGGCGCGAGATAGGGATAGGGGCGCGCAGAGTCAACTGTTCGCACTCCACGAACCGCAGGGATAGCGCCTTCCGGCCCACCCCGCTATGCCCTCGTGCTCATGAGCGCAAAACCCCTAGATTTCGAAGGCCATGTCGCCAAGCCCGGAACCCGCCTGTCGGTCGACCTGCCGATCAGCCGCGACGCGACGGGCCGCTATGTCCACATGCCCATCCGTATCGTCCACGGGAGCGAGGAAGGGCCGACGCTGCTGATTAGCGCGGCGGTGCACGGCGATGAAATCAGCGGCATTGAGGTCGTCCGGCGGTTGCTCGCCAAGGTGCGGCCGAAGAAACTGCGCGGCACGCTCATCACCGTGCCCATTGTCAATCCCTTCGGCTTCGTCGGCTTCTCGCGCTACCTGCCCGACCGCAAGGACCTCAACCGCGCCTTCCCCGGCAACGAGGACGGAAGCCTCGCGAGCCAGATCGCCTATATCTACCGCACCACGCTGCTCGCCCGCGCGGACTTCGCGATCGACCTGCATTCGGCCGCCATCCACCGCTACAACCTTCCGCAGATCCGCGTCAGCGAGGATTCGAGCCGAGCGCGCGAACTGGCGCGGGCGTTCAACCCGCCGATCATCATGGTGTCGAGCCTTCGCGCGGGGAGCCTTCGCGGGGTGGCGCTCGAGGAAGGCGTGCCGATGCTGCTCTACGAAGCGGGCGAGGCGCTGCGCTTCGACGAACTCACCACCCGCACGGGCGTCAACGGCATCCTGCGCGTGATGCAGGAAATGCAGATGCTCGAACTCAAGCCCAGCAAGCGGCAATATGTCGAGCCTCTGGAATCCACGCGCTCGCTCTGGCTGCGTGCGCCACGCGGCGGCATCGCCTCGGTCAAGACGCCGTCGGGAAGGCGCGTCTCACTGGGACAGGTCGTGGCTACCGTCCGCGACCCGACCGATCCGCGCGAGGAGATGGTCCTCAAGTCGCCGATCGAGGGGATCGTCATCGGCCACAGCAATCTGGGCGTGAAGAACAAAGGCGACGCCCTGCTCCACATCGCACAGCTCGGCGACAACAACATCTACCTCGACCCCCTAACCGAACAACGCCTGTCGGGCATGATGCTCGACGAGCATGAGATCGACTAGTCTCGCTTCTCAAAAGCCGTTCGTCTCGAGCGGAGCGCAGCGAAGTCGAGAGGCGTCCGAGCAAGCGCCCCTCGACTTCGCTCGGGACGAACGGCATGGGAGGGGAATGAATTCCGGCCAGCCTTCGCGATGATCCGCTTCACGCATACCGATCCCCTGCCCTCCGGCCTTTCCGGCGCGATCATCGCGCTGGGGAATTTCGATGGGTTTCATCTGGGCCACCAGGCGGTGGCGCGGCGGGCGATCGATCGGGCGGCGCACGAGGGGCGCCCCGCGATCATCGCGACCTTCGATCCGCATCCGGTGCGGCACTTCCGGCCCGATGCCCCGCCCTTCCGGCTGACGAGCCTCGACCAGCGCGAGGAATTGTTCGCCCACGCGGGCGCCGACGCGATGCTCGTGTTCGGGTTCGACGCGGCGCTGGCGGGAATGAGCGCTCGAAGCTACATCGTCGATCTTCTGGTGGGGCGGTTGCAGGCGGCGGGGATCGTGACGGGGGACGATTTCACCTTCGGCAAGGGCCGCGACGGCGACGTCGAGGTGCTGCGCGAAGTGGGCGCTGCGCATGGACTGGTGGCCGAGGCGATCGCGCCGGTGGGGCTGGCGGAGGCGAAAATCAGCTCGAGCCGTATTCGCGAGGCATTGCAGGCGGGCGATCCCGCTACCGCCACGCGATTGCTGACGCGGCCCTTCGCGGTGAAGCGCGAAGTGGTGCATGGCGACAAGCGCGGACGCGAGCTCGGCTGGCCGACCGCGAACATGGAGATGGGCGACTATGTGCGCCCCGCCTACGGCGTCTATGCGACGCGAGTGCGGCTCGCCGACGGGTCGGAGCATGACGCGGTCTCGAACCTCGGGGTGCGGCCGATGTTCGATCCGCCACGAGAATTGCTCGAGACCTACATCTTCGACTTCGAGGGCGATCTGTACGGGCAGGACGTCGAAGTGGCGCTGCACCATTATCTGCGCCCCGAAGCCAAATTCCACGACATGGATGCGCTCAAGCGGCAGATGGACGCCGATGCCGTCGAGGCGCGGCGGCTGTTGGGTTGCTAGGCGTCATCCCAGCGAAGGCTGGGGCGACGATAGGTGTTGTGTGCGATGACACACACAAGTATCGCTCGCCGAATGTCCGACAAGCCGAACTACAAAGACACGGTCTTCCTACCGAAAACCGATTTTCCGATGAAGGCCGGGCTCCCGCAGAAGGAGCCGGGGATCCTCGAGAAATGGCGCTCGGAGAAGATTTACGAGCAGGTGCGCGAGAGCCGTCAGGGCCGCGAAAAATTCATCCTGCACGATGGCCCGCCCTATGCGAACGGCGACATCCATATCGGCCATGCCTTGAACAAGACGCTCAAGGACGTGACCGTGCGCGCGCAGACGCTGCTCGGAAAGGACGCGCCCTACGTGCCCGGCTGGGACTGTCACGGCCTGCCGATCGAGTGGAAGATCGAGGAACAGTATCGCAAGAAGAAGCGCGATAAGAAGGACGTGCCGGCGAAGGAATTCCGCGCCGAATGTCGCGACTATGCCGCCAAATGGGTCGAGGTGCAGACCGAGCAGTTCCAGCGGCTCGGCAATATCGGCGAATGGGACAAGCCCTATCTGACGATGCGGCCCGAGGCCGAGGCGCAGATCGTCGCCGAGCTCTTCAAGTTCGCCGAGACGGGCCAGCTCTATCGCGGGTCCAAGCCCGTCATGTGGTCGCCGGTCGAGGAAACCGCGCTGGCCGAGGCGGAGGTCGAATATCAGGACCTGACGGACAGCCCGCAGATCGACGTCGCGTTCGAGATCGTGGAGAGCCCGATCGCGGAACTGGTCGGCGCACATGCGGTGATCTGGACGACGACACCTTGGACGATCCCGGTGAACCAGGCTTTGGCGTATGGGCCGGAGATTGAATATATTCTCTATCGCGTAAAAGGCGGGAAGGATCAGGCGGTCATCGGCTCGTATCTAATCGCACGCGATCTGATTGCCGAAGTGGCTCAACGCGCACTTATGCCTGAACATCAGCCCACCGATTGGATGGAAGAAGTCTGGATCGGCAAAGGCGCGGACCTCGCCGGCACCATTGTCCGCCACCCGATGCATCATCTCGGCGGCTTTTACGCCAAGCCGCGGCCGATGCTCGCAGGCGATTTCGTGACGACCGACAGCGGCACCGGCATCGTCCACATGTCCCCCGATCATGGCGAGGACGATTTCCTGCTGTGCAAGAAGCACGGCATCGATCCCGTCTTCGCGGTCGAGAAGAATGGCGTCTATCGCGACGACTGGCTGTGGCTCGGCGCACACGACGAGCGGCGCCGCAGCGTCATCAACAAGCCGTTCAACGCGCCCGACGGCCCGATCTGTTCGGACCTTCGCGAAGCCGGCGCGCTGCTGTCGGCGAGCGCTGACTATCATCACAGCTATCCGCATTCGTGGCGCTCGAAGGCCAAGGTCATCTATCGCTGCACCCCGCAATGGTTCATCGGCATGGATGAGCAACGCGAGCATCTCGGCGGCAAGACGCTGCGCGAGACTGCGATGGGCGCGATTGACGATACCGATTTCTTCCCGCCCAAGGGCAAGAACCGCATCGGCACGATGGTTGAGGGGCGGCCCGACTGGCTGATCAGTCGCCAGCGCGCCTGGGGCGTCCCGATCGCGCTGTTCGTGCACCGCAAGTCGGGCGAACTGCTGGTCGACGAGGCCGTCAATGCGCGGATCACGCAAGCGATGGAGGTCGACGGCGTTGATGCGTGGGACGAAAGCCGTGCGGGCGAGTTTCTCGGGCCGGATCGCGACCCCGACGATTACGAGATGGTCACCGACATTCTCGATGTCTGGTTCGACTCTGGCTCGACCCATGCCTTCGTGCTCGAGAGCGAGCGCTGGCCCGACCTTCAAAGCCCCGCCGACGTCTATCTCGAAGGCTCCGACCAGCATCGCGGCTGGTTCCAGTCCTCGCTGCTGGAAAGCTGCGGAACGCGCGGGCGCGCGCCCTATCGCCAAATCCTCACCCATGGCTTCACGATGGACGCCAAGGGCATGAAGATGTCCAAGAGCCTCGGGAACACCGTCTCGCCGCTCACGATCATGGAGCAGTATGGCGCGGATATCGTGCGGCTGTGGGCGGTGAGCGTCGATTATACCGAGGACCACCGCATCGGCGACGAGATTCTCAAGGGCGTGGCGGACCAGTATCGCAAGCTGCGGAACAGCTTCCGCTACCTGCTCGGTGCCTTGGACGGGTTCGATCACAGCGAGACCGTCCAGCCCGCCGATATGCCCGAGCTGGAGCGCTACATGCTCCACCGGCTCAGCCAGCTGTCGGACGCGCTCAAGGCCGACATCGCGGGCTACGACTTCAATGCCTACGTGCGGCGGTTGGTCGACTTCGCGCAGGACGATCTGTCCGCCTTCTTCTTCGATATCCGCAAGGACCGGCTCTATTGCGACGTCGATCCTGCCTCGGGCGAACAGACGACGACGCGTGCGGCCTACCGGACGGTGCTCGACGTGCTGTTCCACGCGCTGGTGCGCTGGATGGCGCCGGTACTGGTGTTCACGACCGAGGAGACGTGGGGCACGCGCTATCCCGACGGGGGCAGCGTGCATACGCTCGACTGGCCGGGGATTTCGGACGACTGGCGCGACGAGGCATTGGCCGAGCGGTGGAGCAAGCTGCGCGCGCTGCGGCGCGAGGTGACCGAAGCGATCGAGCCCTATCGCAAGGACAAGGTCATCCGCTCGAGCCTTGCGGCGGAAGTCACGGTCGACAGCACGGAAGACTCAGATTTCCTCGCCGAGCTGTTCATTTCAGGGCCCGTTCACAAGGGCGATGGTCTGAGCATCACCGTGACCGATCATTCCAAATGCGGACGCTGCTGGCGTCACCTTCCCGAAGTGGGCGAGGACGGCGACCTGTGCGGTCGTTGCGCGGAGGTGCTTTCGTGACCCAGCGCCGTGCCTTCGCGATCGCCTTCGCGATTTTCATCGTCGACCAGATCGTGAAATGGTGGATGATCGGGCCGCTCGATCTGGAAGCCGTGGGCTCGATCTATCTGCTGCCCGTCTTCAACCTCACCTGGGTGGAGAACAGGGGCATCAGCCTGGGAATGCTGCAGGCGACCTCCGATGTGATGCGCTGGGGGCTGGTCGCGGCGACCGCGATCATCGCGGGGCTCGTGGCCTGGTGGATCACCCGGCCGGGCGATGCGGGGGACCGCGCGGGCTTCGCGCTGATCCTCGGCGGGGCGCTCGGCAATATCGTCGACCGGGTACGGTTCGGCTATGTCGTCGACTTCCTGGACTTGCATATCGGCGAATTTCGTCCTTTCTATGTCTTCAACATCGCGGACGCTGCCATTACGATCGGCGTCGTGCTATTGCTGGCCCGCGCCTTCTGGCCGCGGAATGCCGAGGAGAAACAACATGCGTAACGCCCTTCCCATCATCCTGCTGGCTGGCACGCTTGCCGCCTGCGGCTCGACGCGCGGGACGCTCGACGAATATGCGGTGACGCGCAACGCGCCGCTCGTCATCCCGCCCGACTACACGCTGGAGCCGCCGCGTGCGGGCACCGTATCGACCAGCGCGGACGACGCGCAGAGCCGAGCGCTCGAAGCGCTCTACGGCGGCCCCGCCGCGCGCGCACCGGTCGAACGCGTGGTCGTTTCCGAAGCCGCCGACGGCGTGATCCCGCTGGGCGCACGCTCGACCGCGGGGGACCCCGATACGCGGGTCGTCGACAAGGGCGCCGCTACGCAGACCATCCTCTCCACGCCCGAGAGCGATGCCGCCGAAGCCACGACGCAGCGTCCGCAGTAAGATGAGCGACGCGGGGGCAAAGCTGCAGAACGGACTCGTCGATGTCGAGAGCCGGTTGGAACGCGCCAAGCGCAAACTGGAGGACGGGCTCGAGCTCGTCGCCGAGGCGCAGCAGGCGCTGAGCGACATCCAGCAGGAGGTGCTCGGTTCGCCATCGAGCGGCGCGACCGGCGATGCGGAGGAAACCGCGTCCAAGCTGCTCGCCGACATCAAGGCGCAGGGCGACGAGATCCCCGAGAGCCTGTGCGGAGGACGGATGAACGTCGACAGCGTGCAGCGGCTCATTCGGATCGACGGGCATCCCATCGGCATCACCGAGATGGAATATCGCGTGCTCGAACTGCTCGCCTATGCGCGCAACAATGTCGTCACGCGCAACATGCTCCTGAAGCATCTCTATCGCCGCGCCGACGACCAGCCGCAGCCCAAGATCATCGACGTCTTCATCTCCAAGCTGCGCAAGAAGCTGCGCAGCGCGAGCGGCGGTGCGGAATTCATCGAGACGATCCCTCAGCGCGGCTGGATCCTGCGCGACATCGACCAGTAGGCGTTAAGGGGTTTTTTAGACCTGCGGCTGCATTGTGGCCGCATGATCGCTCCCCTGCCCGTTCGAGACTTTATCGCCCGCACCGCAGGTGCATCGCCCCGAGCCTTCGAGGGCTGTGAACGGCGCACCAAAGGCTGCGAGGCCGAACGGCCCAAGCACCTGTCGCTCTAGACCACGGCGCTTAGGCGGGCGGCCCCTGCTCCTTGGGCGTGTCGGGGTCCGCGCCCCATTCCGACCAGCTTCCATCGTAGAGACGGCCCGCGTCCGAGCCGAGCAGATGCGCCGCCAGAAGGCTCGAGCAGGCCGTGACGCCCGATCCGCAACTGGCGGTGAAGGGAGCGTGCGGATCGACGCCCCGTGCAGCGAACGCCGCCTCGAGGTCAGCGCCGCGTTTCATCGTCCCGTCGTCGGCGTACAGTTCCCCGAAGGGCAGGCTGCGCGCTCCCGGGATATGCCCGGACTCCGTCCCTTCGCGCGGCTCTTTGGCCTCGCCCATGAAGCGATTGTACGCGCGAGCATCGACGACCGGCGGCGCGGCCTCCTCTAGCAGCATCGCCTTGGTGACGATGGGTCGGGTCCGTTCGGCGACGGGCCAATGGCCGGGAACGGGCGACGGCGCGCCGCTTTCGAGCGGATGGCCGCCCGCCTTCCATCGCGCCAGCCCACCATCGAGCACGGCGACATCGCGCGCGCCGTAATGGCGCAGCGTGAACCAGACGCGCGCCGAGGTCCGGAGCGGACTGTCGTCGTAGACGACGATCGATCGGTCGCGGTGAAGGCCCAGCGCCTCGAGCATCTGCGATGCGAGCGCGGGTGGAGACAGCATGTGCGGCGCCGCGGCATCGGGATCGGCGAACGTCCCGATGTCGAGCCGTACCGCGCCCGGGAGGTGTGCGGCGCGGAATTCCGCTTCGGCATCGCGCGGCGTGCCGGGGAGAAAGGTCGTCGCGTCGACCACCTGCACGGTGTCGAGGTGGGCGGCGAGCCATTCGGGCGTGACGAGGGTGTCCATGCCAACTCCCCTACCCGTTCGTCCCGAGCCTGTCGAAAAACGAACGGATGTTGGGTCCGCGTCTAGTTCTGGGCGCTCAGTTCCGACCCGCGTTTCAGCACCTTGTCACCGTCTTCCTGCTTGATGAGATAGGCGGGATTGTCCTCGTCGCCTTCCTTGGTGACCTCGGTGCCCTGGAGCGTGCGGGTGACTTCGCGCTCGAAGCGCTCCTCGATCTGGCCCTTGCCTTTGCCGTTACCCCAGTCCCACTCGACATATTGATCGGTCTGGAAGCTGTTCGAATTGCTCATGATGGTTTCCTTTCGATCCATCAAAGCGCGAACCGCGGCCCGCGCTCCCTCGACTGGACCAAAGGACGTGGACGCAGCCGCCGATTGCGCGCGTGGTCGCCGCTGCGCTAGAGGCAGCGGCATGGAACCCAAATTTCTCGGCAGCGACAGCCCGCTTCCCGCCTCGCCGGACGAGGCCGAACTCGATTATGTCCCCAACCCGCGCAAGGACGAACTTTATCTGGTGCGCTTTACGGCACCCGAATTCACCTCGCTCTGCCCGGTGACGGCCCAGCCCGACTTCGCGCATCTCGTCATCGACTATGCGCCAGGCGACACGATCGTGGAATCGAAGAGCCTGAAGCTGTTTTTGGGAAGTTTCCGCAACCACCAGGCGTTTCACGAGGATTGCACGGTGGGGATCGGCAAACGGCTCAGCGACGAGATGAAGCCCAAGTGGCTCCGGATCGGCGGCTACTGGTATCCGCGCGGCGGCATCCCCATCGATGTCTTCTGGCAGACGGGCGCGCCGCCGGAAGCCCTGTGGCTCCCGGATCAGGGTGTCCAGACGTATCGGGGACGGGGCTGAGGCCTAGCGCTCGTAGCGCCGTGCGGCGGCATCGCGGTGGTCGGCAATATCCTGGTCGGCCCAGCTTTCGGCTTCGGCCTGGCTCTGTCCGGTCGACCGGTCGTAGGCGATCAGCGCGGTCCTGAAGGCAGCGGCTTCGGCGGCGCAGGCGGTCCGCACGGCCTTGCGGAAGTTGTCGGGCGTCTCCCCCGCTCTCTTGGCGGCGGCCACGCGCTGCTGGAGGCATTCATCGAATCGCGTACGCGGAGCGGTGACCGAATCGGCCGACTGACCCGAGACGCTCATCGCGACTGCCATCATCAACATGCTCATTGTCGTTCCCTCCACGAAACCGGTTTCGCTATATATGGCAACGACTTGCACGCATTCAAGTTGCGCGTATCGCTAGTCGCAGGCGAGCGGGGACGAGTGGCGCCGCAGCACCTTCCAGCCCTTTTCGCATTGCACCCATAGGTCGGTGAGCAATACGCGTTCCTGAATGACCTGGCCGAGGTAGCGCACGCTCCAGCGCGCATCGACGGTGGCGACGATCGTCCCCTGGTGGCGGGTGCAATGGGTGACGTCGACCGTAAGATCGACGACATCCATGTTGGCGAGCGCATCGATCCAGCTGTCGAGATCGAGGCTGACGGGCTCCTTGCCCCGCACCCCGACGAGCTGGAAGTCGGGATGGATGAGCGCGCGCAATTTGGCCTCGTCCTTGGCGAACAGGGCCTCGCGCCATTCGGCCTCGAGCTGCGCGACGAGCGCCCGGTCGTCGGTCATCGGAGCTTGGACCATGCGGGCTTTTTCGCGGAACGGCGCTTCGTCGAGCCGGTTGCGCGCGCGGCGCGGCCCCCCGCCATCCCCCCCAGCACACCGCGCAGGATGGCGTTGCCGATCTGGCGGCCGATCTTGTTGACGATCGTGCGCTGCACGACCTTGCCGACCTGATCGACGGGCGAAGCGGAATGGCTGGAGCGGCGGCTGCGCTCTTCGCGGGCGCGCTCCTTCTCCGCTTTCTCGGCCGCTTCTTCGGCCTCGAGGCGCGCGTTTTCTTCGGCGGCGGCTTCGGCCTTGGCGGCGGCGCGGGCTTCGAGGATCTCGTCGGCGCTTTCGCGGTCGAGCCGCTCGTCGTACCGCGACCCGATGGCGTCGGAAGCGATGATCGCGGCGCGCTCACCGGTCGACAGAACGCCCGCACGGGCCCGCGGCGGTTTGACGAGCGTGCGTTCGACGGGCGTCGGCGCGCCCTCGGCGTCGAGAACGGACACGAGCGCCTCACCGACCTTCAGCTCGGTGATGACCTCTGCAACGTCGATTGCCGGATTTTCGCGGAAGGTTTCGGCGGCGCTGCGGACGGCCTTCTCGTCACGCGGGGTGAAGGCGCGCAGCGCGTGCTGGACGCGGTTGCCGAGCTGGCCCGCGACATCGTCGGGAATGTCGATGGGGTTCTGGGTGACGAAGAAGACGCCGACGCCCTTGGAGCGAATGAGGCGGACGACCTGCTCGACCTTCTCGACCAGCGCCTTGGGAGCATCGTCGAACAGGAGGTGCGCCTCGTCGAAGAAGAAGACGAGCTTGGGTTTGGCGGGATCGCCGACCTCTGGCAATTCCTCGAACAGTTCGGAAAGGAGCCAGAGGAGGAAGGTCGAATAGAGGCGCGGGCTCTGCATCAGCTGGTCGGCGGCGAGGATGTTGACGACGCCCTTGCCCTCCTCGTCCACCCCGAAGAAGTCGTCGAGTGCAAGCGCGGGCTCGCCGAAGAAGAGGTCGCCGCCCTGGCTGCGCAGCTGGAGCAGCTTGCGCTGGATCGCGCCGACGCTGGCCGAGGAGACGTTGCCATAATCGTTGCGAAGCTCGGCTGCCCGCTCACCGACATGACCGAGCATGGCCTGGAGGTCGTCGAGGTCGAGCAGCAGCAGGCCCTCGGCATCGGCGAGGTGGAAGGCGATCGTGAGCACGCCTTCCTGCGTGTCGTTCAAGTCCATCAGGCGCGCGAGGAGCAGCGGCCCCATTTCGCTGACCGTGGTGCGCACGGGATGGCCCTGCTTGCCGAACAGGTCCCAGAACTGCACCGGGAAGCTTGCGTAGGAATAGTCCGCGTAGCCGATCTTGGCGGCGCGCTTGGTGAAGGCCTCGTGCAACTTGTGGGTCGGTGATCCGGGCATCGCGATGCCCGCCAAGTCGCCCTTGACGTCGGACAGGAAGGTGGGAACGCCTGCTGCGGAAAAACCCTCGACGA
Source organism: Sphingomicrobium aquimarinum (assembly GCF_039655735.1). Lineage (NCBI taxonomy): Bacteria > Pseudomonadati > Pseudomonadota > Alphaproteobacteria > Sphingomonadales > Sphingomicrobiaceae > Sphingomicrobium > Sphingomicrobium aquimarinum. Next base: position 1,033,014 of record NZ_JBBYXH010000001.1, read on the forward strand.
GCCCTTGCAGCGTGATCGTCTTGCCGGTGCCGGTGGCGCCCGCGATGAGGCCGTGGCGATTGCTGCGATCGAGCCGCAATGCCTGCGGTTCGCCGCCCTCGCCCGCCGTTCCGATGAAGATCGTCTCGCTCACCGCCATCCCCTCGCTCTCTTGGAAGAGGAGACTAGGGGTGGCGGCGCGCGGGGCGCAAGCCCTCAAACGACGTGTGGCCTATTCGATGCCGATCCCGACATAACGCTGTTCGGGGCTGGCGCCGCGACGATAGACGCGCAGGAGGATGCCGTCGCGACCCGCGCTGCGAGCGGCAGAAACGGCGCGCGAGATTTGCGTGGCGTCGGTCAGCGCGCGGCGATCGACCGACATGATCACGTCGCCGCGCGAAAGGCCGCGGCGGGCGGCGTCGCTGCCGGGATCCACGCGGGTGATCACGAGCCCGTCGATGCTTGAGGGCACCCGAAGCGCGCGGCGGATCTGGTCGTTCAACGGCTGCACCGCCATGCCCAGCGCCTCGCCGCCCTCGGCCGGAGTCTGATCCTCGGGCGCCATGCCGTCGTCATCGTCGTCCTGCGCGCTCATGGCGCGAAATTCCTCGACGCTCGGACGCTGGCCGACTTCGACATTGATCGTGCGCGTTTCACCGTCGCGGATGATGGTGACGGGAATGGTATCGCCGACGGGGGTGTTCGAGATGAGGTAGGAGACATTGCGTTCGGGATCGACCGGTACGCCGTCGATCGACAGGATGACGTCACCCTGGCGAAGTCCCGCGCGGTCTGCCGGGCGGCCATCCTGCACCGTCCCGACGATCTCGCCGCGGTCCTTGGGGATACCGAGCGCGGCGGCGATGTCCTCGCCGACCGGCTGCAGTTCGACGCCCAGGTAACCGCGCTGCGGGCGTTCGCCGCGAATGAGCGCGTCGGTCACGCGCCGCGCCTGGTCGGCGGGGATGGCAAGACCGATCCCCACGTTGGCGCCGTTGGGCGAGATGAGCGCCGAGTTCACGCCGACGACATTGCCGGCCATGTCGAACATCGGACCGCCCGAGTTGCCCATGTTGATGCTGGCGTCGGTCTGGATGTAGCGGTTGGGGCCGGTGAGACCGCCCGCGCCCGGCACGCCGCGCTGCAACGCGGAGACGATGCCCGCCGTGACGGTGCCGTTGAAGCCGAAGGGATTGCCGATCGCGATGATCCAATCACCGACGCGCACGTCGTCGCTCTCGCCCCAGTTGACGTGCGGCAGGTTGCGCCCGTCGATCTTGAGCACTGCGATGTCGCTCTCGATGTCGCGCCCGATGATGCGCGCTTCATATTCCGTAAGGTCGGGGAAGGTCACGAACACCTCGTCGACCACGCCGTCGCTGTCGGTGCGGCTCTGGATGAGATGGTTGTTGGTGACGATATAGCCGTCCGCGGAGATGACGAAGCCCGAACCGAGCGAGCCCGTCTCGCGGGTGATGGGCTCGGCTTCTTCCTGCTGCTGCCCTCGCGGATTGGGGACGCCGAAGCGGCGGAAGAACTGCTCGAACGGATCGTTCTGGCGGCGCGAGGAGACCTCGATCTGCTGGCGCGTCGAGATGTTGACGACGGCGGGCTGCAGGCGTGCGGCGAGATCGGCGAAGCTTTCGGGCGCGCCCAGTGCGGGCACCGGGCGCGCATTCTGCGCTTCCTGCATTCCCGCAAGCTCGCCCCCGGTCATCGAATAGGCACTACCCCCCAGCAACAATGCGGCGGCAACCCCATAGACGTAGCGCACGGCGACCCTCTCCTTGACCATTCGAAATCCTTCTTAACTCAAACCGTTCAACCTGCAATCGAAGCTACGCGTCCGCTCTGAATGCGGATTGAATATCGCGGTCGCGCATCGACGAACGACATCGTCGCTTCTACCAAATGCACGAGGCGGCAGACCGTTGCTGCTAGCGGCCCTTGAATTCACGCAGATATTCGTTGTCCGACCCCATCACGATCGAGGTGTCGCCATTGGGCGTTTCGCCGTCCTCGAGGAACGTTGCCCGATAGCTCTCCATCGCCCGGTAGAAGTCGTAGAAGTCCGGGTCCTTGCCGAACGCCGCCGCATAGGTGCGTGCAGCCTCGGCGTCGGCTTCGGCGCGGATGATCTGCGCCTGCTTGGCGCCTTGCGCACGGATCGAGCGGGCTTCCTGCTCGCGCGCGGTCTTCATACGCTCGAACGCGGACGTGAGCGGCGAGCCGTCGGGAAGATCGGCGCGCTTGATCCGCACGTCGATGATTTCGGCGCCATATTGACGCGCGACGCGGTCGAGGCCGGCGCGGATATTCTCCATCACCCCCTCGCGCTCGGGCGAGAGGAGCGAGGCGAAGGGACGCTTGCCGAGCTCGTTGCGGAGCTGCGACCCCAGGATCGGGCGGAGCGTGGCTTCCAGCCGTTCCTCGCTGGTGGCCGCGACATACATCTGCAGCGGGTCGACGATGCGGTAGCGCGCGAAGGCGTCGACCTCGAGGCGCAGCTGGTCGGTCGAGAGCACCTGCTGGGTGTCCATGTCGATATCGCGTACGCGCTTGTCGATCCATACGACGTCCTCCGCGAACGGAAGCCGCCAGGTAATGCCTGCGCCTTCGTCACCGACGCTCTTGCCGTCGACGTAAGGGTTGATGATGCGATGCGGCTTGCCGAAGCGCACGACGACGCCCTGGCTCTTCTCGTTGGCGATCGGGAAGCTGGCAAGCAGCACCACGAGCACGAGCAGCGCGATGAACAGGCTCATCATCGGGTGACGCTTGATGGTCGAAATCATCTTACTGGCCTCCCGAGTTGGAGACATTGGCGGCGGCCTCGGCCCCGCCACGACGACCGACTTCGGACAAGGGCAAGTAGGTCTGGATGCCGTCGGCCTCGATGATGGTCTTGTCGACTTCCTTCAAGACGCGCTCCATGGTTTCGTAATACATGCGGCGACGCGTGACTTCGGGCGCCATGCGATATTCCTCGTACACCTTGTCGAACGCTTCGGCCTCGCCCTGCGCCTTGGCGGTGAGCTGGAGCGCGTAGGCGCGCGCCTGGTTGATGTAGCTTTGCGCGTCCTGCTGCGCGGCGGTGACCTGCTTGAAGGCCTCGTTGACCGCGCCCGGCGGATCGGCCCGCTTGATTTCCACGCCGCGCATCTCGATGCCCGAACGATAGCGGTCGAGCGTGTCCTGCATCTCGACCTGCGCGCGCTGCTGGATCTCGCTGCGGCCCTCGCCGATCGCGTCCTGCAGGCTCACGTTGGCGACGACCTGTCGCATCGCGCTTTCCGCGACCTGGCGCACCGTCTCCTCTTGCGGGTCACTAATCTCGAAGAGGTAATTCTCGGGATCGCGGACCTTCCAGCGCACCTGGTAGGCGATGTCGATGATATTTTCATCGCCCGTCAGCATCAGGTTTTCCTGCGCCTCGGTGGCCACGTCGGTCTCGCGAATCTGCTCGATGTTGACCTTTTCGACACGGTCGATGGGAGCCGGCAAGGTAATGCCGATACCCGGCGAGAGCGTGTCGATATAGCGGCCGAAGCGCGTCACGACCCCGCGTTCCTCCGGCGCGATGCGATGGACCGAGGAGAACAGCAGCAGCACCAGCACCAGCGCGATGATCGCCCAGATGATGAGGCCGCCAGAAGGCAGAGACGGAAGGCCGGAGCCGCCGCGTCCCCCGCCCCCGCCGAAGCGCGAGCGATTCTTGTTCAGCCATTCATCGAGGCTGGTGATGTTCGAAGGCTTGCCGCCCCCCGGGGGCGGAGGGGCGCCCGGGCGCCACGGCCCGTTGCCGCCGCCATTTCCGCCGGAGCCCGAACCACTGCCTTTGCCGCCGCCGGACCCGCCTCCCGGCGATCCCCACGGTCCCTTGCTGTCACTGAAGAGCGCCCACCGGCGCCGACCTGAGAAAATGCTCATGGCACCGAACATAGTAAGGCGGGCACGAAAAGTAAGGGACATTCGGCGAGGTGCGACCTAAGGCCGTGGCCATGGCCGATCCCCTGCAGATTCTCGACGCCCACCTCCACGCCCGCCGCATCCGCGCGCGCCGCCTCAAGGACGGGGTTGCAAGCCTCGTGGTGGACGCGACCGGGCTGAGCGATCTCGAGCAGCGCGCGATGGAAGAGGAACTGCGCTCGACCGTCGGGGTGATCGAGGGTGTCGAAAGCGTGCGCGTCGCTTTCACCGCCGAGAAGGTCGAGCGGACGCTGATCGCGGTCGGTTCGGGCAAGGGCGGGGTCGGCAAATCGACGCTCAGCGCCAATCTCGCGATCGCGCTGTCCAGCCTCGGGCGCAAGGTCGGGATGATCGACGCCGACATCTACGGCCCCTCGCAACCGACGATCTTCGGCGCGCACGACAAGCCGCAGGCCCGGGAAAATCTTCTCGTTCCGGTCGAGGCGCACGGCATCCGCTTGCTCTCGGTCGGGCAGATGGTGTCGGCGGATACGGCGCTGGCGTGGCGCGGGCCGATGGCGACGAGTGCCTTGAACCAGCTGATCGATGCCGACTGGGGCGATGCCGACACGCTCGTCATCGACCTGCCGCCGGGGACGGGCGACGTGCAGCTCAGCCTTATCAAGAAAGCGCGACCCGCAGCCGCGGTGATCGTGTCGACGCCGCAGGACCTGTCCTTGATCGACGCGCGCCGCGCGGTCGACCTGTTCGCCAAGACGGGTGTCCCGGTGCTCGGCATCATCGAGAATATGGCGGGCTACGCCTGTCCGCATTGCGGCGAGACGAGCGACCCGTTCGGACAGGGTGGCGCGGAAGCCTCGGCCAAGTCGATGGACATTCCCTTCCTCGGTCGCCTGCCGCTGTCGGCCAGCCTGCGCGCGGCAAGCGACGAGGGGCATCCCGCCGCGCTCGACGAGGGGCCCGCGCGGGACGCGTTCGTCGATCTGGCGGGCAAGATTCTCGATCGGGTCGAGGCGGTTCGGAGCCAGTCGGGGCGCTGAACCGTTCGGGCAGGCAAAGGAGACCTGCACCATGCCCATTACCGACGACGCCGCCATCGCCGAGCTTCTGCGCGAAACCCGCACCATCGCCATGGTCGGCGCGTCCGACAAACCGCACCGCGACAGCAACCGGGTCATGGAATATCTGCAGGGCCGCGGCTATCGCGTCATGCCGGTCAATCCGCGCATCACGGGCGAGCATGTGCACGGCGAATATGTCTGGCGCGAACTGGCGCAGATCGGCGTGCCCATCGACATGGTCGACTGTTTCGTGAACGCCGCGCGGGTCGGCGACATCGTCGACGAGGCGATCGCGACCGGCGCCAAATCGGTCTGGATGCAATTGGGCGTCGTCGACGAAGCGGCGGCCTCGCGCGCGGAAGCGGCGGGCCTGACGGTCGTCATGGATCGCTGCCCGAAGATCGAAATCCCTCGCCTTGGTGTCGAAAAAGTCACACCCGCCGATTAGTTGCCGTTAATTGCATAAGTTAATCAGCAGCTTGGTTGACTGTTCACAATAATGTCATTTCACTCCGACCCCGGGACATGCGGTGGGGTACTGCATGATCGAATTGGGGAAGGGACTGTTTTCATGCGTAAACTATCGATGATCGCCGCCGGGGCGAGCGTGCTGGTGGCGGGTGCCGCCGTTGCGGGCACGGGACACCAGTGGGGCAACTATCTGTGGGGCAATGTCGGCGAGTCGCCGACGCTCAACCTGCGTCACAAGTTCAGCGACGCGACCAAGGCCAAGTGGCTGCCGCTCTATCTCACCAACAGCGAGAACGCCTTCGACGAGTGGAACAGCGATCCGCAGTCGCCGCTCGTCATGAACGATCTTGGCGAAGCGCCCGAGAAGAACAGCGCGACCTGCGATCCGAGCGCGGGCGAGATTCTCGTCTGCTCGGACGAATATGGCAACAACACCGGCTGGGTCGGGATCGCGCAGATCTGGCCGTCGGGCGACCGCATCACGCGTGCCAACGCCAAGATGAACGACAGCTTCTACGAATATGATTCCTTCTACGACACCCCCGAACAGCGCGAGTTCGTGGTCTGCCACGAAGTCGGCCACACCTTCGGTCTCGGCCACCTCGACGAGGGCTTCTACAACACCAACCTCGGCAGCTGCATGGACTATACCGCGAATGTCATGGGCCCGCCCGACAACAGCGATCCCGGCCAGGTCGACTGGGACGTGCTCAACAGCGCGACCATGTACGGCACGGGCGGTGGCGGCACCACCGATCCCGCACCCTGCAAGGGTCGCGGCTGCAATGGCGGCGGCGGTAGCGGCAAGCCGGGCAAGGGCAACAAGCTCGGCGGTCTCGTTGCCGATCCCAATGCTTCCGAACGCGGCCTCGCGCGCGGTCGCTTCGGCGGCGTCCTCGGCTATGACGACGAGGGCCGTCCCAACATCTTCGTGAAGGATCTTCGCGGTGGCAAGAGGATCACCTTCGTGATGTGGGCCAAGAACTACAAGCCCGAAGGCTCGAAGCGCTAGACCGACCGTCTTCGAAGCTTATCGATGGGAGGGGCGCTGGCCAGCGACGGTCGGCGCCCCTTTCTGATTTGCGGCATCGGGTCGAAGTTACTTGAAATTAATTCTCCAAAATAAACAGACACTTGGTTGAATCTTAAGGTTTGGTCTTTCTATTCATCCTGACGAGCAGCGTGAGGGCGCTGGGGATGGCAGGTATGGGAAGCTACTGTGATGCGTTCGAAATCGCTCTTGGCAGGAATCGCGGTGACCATGGCGAGCGGGGCGGCGGTCGCGGGAACCGGCCATCAATGGGGCGACCTCTACTGGGGCACCGTCGGTCAGGCGCCGACCCTGCATCTTCGCCACGCCTTCTCTCCCGCCACCGAGCACAAGTGGCTTCCCTTCTACATCACCGGGCGCGAAAACAGCTTCGATGAATGGAACGAGGATCCGCGCTCGCCGCTCGTCCTCAACAACCTCGGCAAGGCGGTGGGCAAGGATTCCGCCCTTTGCGAGCCCGACGCCTACGAAATCCTCGTCTGCTCGAGCGAATATGGGAGCGATACCGGCTGGGTCGGGCAGGCGCAGATCTGGTCGAGCAGCAATCGCATCGTGCGCGCCAACGCCAAGATGAATGACAGTTTCTTAGACTATCAGTCGCACTACGACCGGCCCGAGCGGCGCGAGTTCACCATGTGCCACGAACTGGGGCACACGTTCGGCCTGGGGCACCTCGACGAGAACCATTACAACGCCAATCTCGGCAGCTGCATGGACTATGCGGCGGATGTCTACGGCGGACTCGACAACAGCGATCCCGGGCAGGTCGACTGGGACGTCCTCAACAGCGTCACCATGTATGGCGCGCCGCCTCCGCCCCCGCCGCCGGCCCCCGAACCCGAGCCCGCGCCCGCGCCGGAACCCGATCCGCTGCCCACTCTGGGCGCGCCCCACAATCCGGGCGATCCCGTCGCGGTGCCCGATCCTATCGCCGATCGGGGGACCTATGCCCAGCGTGGTGGCCGGCGCGCGCCGACGGTCAGCGAAGCCTCGAATGTCCCGTCGGAGCGGGCCCTGCCGCGCGGCCTCTACGGCGGCGTGTGGAAATATGACGTCGAGGGACGACCGAACGTGTTCGTGAAGGATCTTCGCGGCGGCCAGAAGCTCACCTACGTGACCTGGTCGAAGGGCTTCCGCCCGCTGGGCTCGCTCCGCAACCTTCCGCGGCCCGCAATCAATCTCGACCGCGGTGACGCGCGCCGAAACTAGGCCGCAGCCACCGTCATTTCGGGAACCAGCAGCGTCGGCGCATCCACGCCCTTGCGGAAATCGAGGTCGGCGCCCGGCTCGAGCGAGGCGAACATGTCGGCGAGGTTGCCCGCGATCGTGATCCCGCTGACCGCGCCCGCAATCTCGCCATTCTCGACGAGATAGCCCGCGGCCCCGCGCGAATAATCGCCGGTCACGACATTGACGCCCTGCCCCATGAGTTCGGTGACGAGCAGCATCCGGGGCGCGTAAGCGAGCAGTTGCGCGCGGCTGCGGCGACCTGCCTCGATCCAGAAGTTGCTCGGCCCCGCGCCGGGCGAACCGCCCGGGCCGCGGATCGCATGGCCCGTCGGCGCGATCCCCAGCTGACGCGCCGGCGCGCTGGCGGCGAACCAGCTCCGGAGCCGCCCGTCCTCGACGATATGCATCCGTCTCACGGCAAGTCCCTCGCCGTCGAACGGATGGCTGCGCAGCCCGCCTTTGCGCAGCGGGTCGTCGGTAATGGTCACGCCGGGAGCGAAGATGCGTTCGCCCATTTTCGACTGCAGGAAGCTGCCGCGCCGCGCGACCGCCGCGCCCGACAGCGCGCCGGAAAGGTGCGAGAGCAGGGTCGTCGACACGCGCGGATCGAACAGCACCGGCATCCGGCCGCTGGGGATCGGTCGCGGATCGAGCCGATCTGCGGCGCGGTTCCCGGCAAGCCTGCCGATCACCTCGGGCGCGTCGAGGTCGGCGCGCCGACGCGCGCTGTGGGCGGCATAGTCGCGCTCCATGCCGGCCCCTTCGCCCGCGATGACCGCGACCGAGCAGCCGAGCCCCGAGGCCTCGAACGCGCCCGCGAAACCGTGGCTGGTCGCGAGCGCGAAGATGTTGCGCTGGGCGCTCGCGCTGGCGCCGGAGGAATTGGTGACCCGTTCGACACCGAGCGCCGCGGCCTCGCAGTCGAGCGCCATCGCTTTCAGATCCTCGGGTGCGATCTCTTCGCCGGGATCGAGATCGAGGTCGGGCCCGTTACCGTCCGCGAGGCGATCCTGCGGCGCCAGCCCTGCAAATTCGTCGTCGCTTGCCGCCCTTGCGATCGACACGGCGCGATCGGCGAGCAACGCCAGCGCCTCGTCCGAAAGGTCCGACGTCGCGACGCTGGCGACCTTCTGCCCGATCATGACCCGCAGCCCCAGCTTCTCGCCTTCCGAACGACTGACGTCCTCGAGCGCGCCCTTGCGCACCTCGACCTGCAGCGATGCCTGCGCGACCAGCGCGGCGTCGGCGGCAGTGGCGCCTGCGTTGACGGCAAGTTCGACGATCCGGGCGGCGGCCTCGCGGGCCTCATCACAAGTACGCATGCGGTGCGACGTAGGGCCTCAGCCGAGGCGCGACAAGCCGACGGTGAGGCAGGCGAGGGTCACGAGAAAGCCGGTCATGCGATTGGAACGGAAGAGCGCGAGTGCGCCTGGCCCGTCCTTCGGGTCGATGCGCACCAGCTGCATGCCCATGTGCAGCGCGGCGGGCAGCAGCGTGAAGGCGGCGAGCGGCGTGGGTTTGATGCGCCATACGGCGGCCGCCCAGCACAGCATGGCGAGGAAATAGAGGACCGCGACCCCCGCCTGCGCATTAGACCCGAGCGCGCGGGCGGAGGATTTCACGCCGACGAGGGCATCGTCCTCCACGTCCTGGATCGCGTAGATGGTGTCGTAGCCGATCACCCAGAATACGCAGCCGGCCCACAGAAGCAGGCCTGCCGGCGCAAGCTCGCCCCATACGGCCGTCCAGCCGACCAGCGCGCCCCAACTGAAGACGAGGCCGAGCCACGCCTGCGGCCACCAGGTGATGCGTTTCATGAAGGGATAGGCGGCGACCAGCACGAGGCTTGCCACGGCGACGATCTGCGCGCGCCAGGGGAGCTGGAGCAGGACGAGGAGACCGATTGCGAGCAGACCCGCAATCAGGGCCCACGCCTGTTTGGGGCTGACGTCGCCGCTGGCGAGCGGACGATGCCGCGTGCGCTCCACCTTCCGGTCGAGATCGCGATCGACGAGATCGTTGTAGGCGCATCCCGCCGAGCGCATCGCGAATGCGCCGAGCAGGAACCAGGCGAACAGATCCCACCGTCCCTCGACCCCGGCGAGCGCGGTGCCCATCGCGCAGGGCCAGAACAGGAGCCATGTCCCGATCGGCCGGTCGAGCCGCATCAGCGCGGCATAAGGGCGCCAGGGCGCGGGAAGCGCCGCGACGAGGCCGGTATGCTCGCTGTCGGGGACGGGTGTCATGGGGCGAAATGGCGCGCGCGGGCCGGCGGCGTCAACCGTTTCGCGAGAAACGCTTCTTGATCATCTTGCGCCGCTGGCACCATCGCTGGCGGAGCGTCTTTCGCGCGAAGGGTTCGAACATCTCTTCGGTGGATTCGGGGTCGCCCAGCTCGTGGTCGGAGATGAAACCCTCGATGTCGCCGAGTTCGCGCTTCTCGAGATGGTCGAGCGTCTTGCCCTCGCCCCGCAGCGCCTCGATCGTCGCGATCAGGCCCGTGCCTTTCGCTTCCTCTTCGGCGACTCGCTCGGGTTCGACGTCGAGATGCTCCGCCATCAGGTCCTGGCGGATCGCGCGGATCGTGTCCTCGTGCCCTTTGCCGGTATTCTGCGGCAGTCCGCAGTCGATGATCACGTCGCACTCGCTGTCGAGGCCCATCGAGCGGTTGTTGAGGTTCGAGGACCCGACGCGGATCACCCGATCGTCGACGATCGACAGTTTGGCGTGGACATAGATATTCTCTTTGGCCGCGTTGACGGGGATATAGAGACGGAAATTCTCGCCCCCCTTCGATTTCTCGATCGTTTCCCACAAGCGCTGGCGCGTTCCGTCCATCGCCTTGGCCTCGAGGAAGCCGTCCCCCGTCCGCGGCATCACCAGCACGATTTCGGGCGGATCGTCCTTCCCGAGCCGCTCGCAGATCGCCGCGGCGATGCGGGGCGAGGTGAAATACTGGTTCTCGATGTAGATGAAGCGCTTGGAATGCTCGATCATATCGATGAACAACGCTTCGTTCTCGCGGACCTGCTCGACATCCTCATAGTCGGCGCGTGTGCGGGCGATGGCGATATCGACGTCCTCGAACATCGGTTCGACATCGTCGGGCCAGTAGCCCTCGCCGTCGTTCTGCAACCGTTCGATCTCCTGGTGGGTCGCCACTTGCCAGCGCTCGCGGCCCAGATCGGCGAGCGCGCCTGCGACCGGACCGCGCATGATCATCGTGATGTCGTGCCAGGGCTGATAGGGCTTGCCATTGGGGGTCGTGCGGGTGGAATTCTCCGGCGCATGGTCGCGCGTGTCCCACCGACGCATCGCGATGTCGATCCCGCCGCAAGCCGCGAAGGTTTCGTCGAGGATGACGATCTTCTGGTGGTGGCTGCAGCCCATCGGGTGGGAGCTGTCGAACTTCATGTTGATCGGTTTGGCGATCCACCAGCGAAATAGCCAATAGGCCGCACGGACCGACAAAAACTGCTTCAGCGCGCCGAAATTCCACTTGAGGATGTCGATCTGCCGCTCGGGCTTGTTGCGCGCGAGTTCGAGGAAGAAATGCCCCAGGCTCGAATGATACTGGCCGTCCTCGTCTGGCACGAGGCTGATCCGCGTATCGAAGTCCCAGCCGACGATGAAGATCCGGTCGCTCGCCTCGGTCATCGCCTCGGCGATGAGCTTGTAATAGGCGGCAGCGTCGATCACGACGCGCGCATCGTGCGCCCGCTCGATCCGCCAGACGTTGCGCCCGACGGCGACGATAGGTTGGATGTCCTCGCTCACGATTGTCTAAAGCATCGAGGCTTCCCGCCCGTTCCATCGCGCGTTAGGTCGGGACATGACCGCCGTTCCCGCCTGGCCGCCAGAGAGCTTGCCGCGCCTCTATATCGATGCGCCGATGCACGAGGGCGCCGCCGTGCCGCTCGACCAGCGCCAGGCCCATTATGTCGGGACGGTGATGCGGCGGCAGGTCGGCGATGCGCTGCATGTCTTCAACGGCCGCGACGGCGAATGGCGCGGCGAACTCGTCGATGTCGCCAAGAAGCGCGCGATGCTCAAGCTGACCGGCAAGACACGCGAGCAGGAGGCGCCGACCGGCGTCACGCTCGCCTTCGCGCCGATCAAGAAGCAGGCGATCGACGTGCTGATCGAAAAGGCCGTGGAACTGGGTGTTGAAACGCTGCAGCCTGTCCTGACGCAGCGTACCAATGCGGCGCGGATCGGTGCGGAGCGGATCGAGAAGAATATCGTCGAGGCCGCCGAGCAGTGCGGACGCACGGCGCTGGCCGAATTGCGCACGCCGGTGCGGCTGGAGAAATGGCTGATGCAGCGCGATGGCGGTCCGCTCTATTTCGCCGACGAAACAGGGGGCGCGCCCGCGCTGGACAGCTTCGCACCGCCGCCCGCGACGATCCTGATCGGTCCCGAAGGCGGCTTCACGCCGGAAGAACGCGCCATGATCCGCGGTGAGGAGGGCGCCGTCGCCATCAGTCTTGGCCCCCGCATCCTGCGCGCCGAAACGGCAGCGCTGGCCGCGATCGCCGCGTACATGGCGAGCGCGGGCGACTGGACGGCTTAGTGGCTTTGCGAAACGCAGATGAAGGTCTAGGGCGCTAGGTCATGACGACGCGCACCGATCTTTCCGAAAGCCCGGTCATCGAGAGCCGCGATGACCTGCTCGCCATCTTCTCGGGCGGCGAGAAGCCCAAATCCGACTGGAAGATCGGCACCGAACACGAGAAGTTCGTCTACAATGTCGAGGATCATTCGGCCCCCAGCTGGGACGAGGAAGGCGGCATCCGCGACCTCCTGACCGCGCTCACCGAATTCGGCTGGGAGCCGGTCATCGAGGGCGGCAAGATCATCGCGCTGACGGGCGAAGACGGCACCATCAGTCTCGAGCCCTCAGGCCAGTTCGAACTGTCGGGCGCCGCGCTCGAGCATCTGCACCAGACCTGCAACGAGGCGGGTCGGCACCTGAAGCAATGCAAGGCGGTCGGCGAGAAGCTGGGCGTCGGTTTTCTCGGGCTCGGCATGTGGCCCGACAAGGCCCGCTCCGACATGAGCTGGATGCCCAAGGCGCGCTACGGGATCATGCGCAACTACATGCCCAAGGTCGGTAGCCTCGGGCTCGACATGATGCTGCGCACCTGCACCATCCAGGTCAATCTCGACTATTCGTCCGAAGCCGACATGGCGCAGAAATTCCGCGTCGGGCTCGCGCTCCAGCCGGTTGCGACCGCGCTGTTCGCCAATTCGCCCTTCACCGAGGGCAAGCCCAACGGCTTCCTCTCCTATCGCAGCCATATCTGGACCGACACCGACGCCGACCGCACCGGCATGCTGCCCTTCGTGTTCGACGAAGATTTCGGTTACGAACGCTGGTGCGACTATGCGCTCGACGTGCCGATGTACTTCGTCTTTCGCGACGGCCTCTACCACGACGTGGCGGGCAAGAGCTTCCGCGACTTCATGGATGGCAAGCTTCAAGGCCTGGAAGGCGAACGCCCGACGCGCGCCGACTGGACCGATCATCTCTCGACGATCTTCCCCGAAGTTCGCTTGAAGAGCTTTCTCGAGATGCGCGGTGCCGACGGTGGCCCGTGGAACCGCATCTGCGCGCTGCCCGCATTGTGGGTCGGCCTGCTCTACGACCAGGGCGCGCTCGATGCCGCATGGGACCGGGTCAAGCACTGGGCGATCGAGGAGCGCGAGCAGTTGCGCGCCGACGTGCCCAAACAGGGTCTGCGCACCGCGGTCCCGGGCGGCGGCACGATCCAGGAACTCGCCGAGGAAGTGGTCGACATCGCTGCGGCCGGCCTCAACGCGCGTGGCAAACTCGGCCAGTCGGGCGATAACGAGACGGGCTTTCTCGACCCACTGCGCGACATTCTCGCCAGAAAAGCCTCGCCTGCCGACCAGCTGTTGGAGGCCTATCATGGCCGCTGGAACGGATCGGTCGCGCCCGTCTACGACGAACAAAGCTTCTAGGAGAAACCATGACCGAGCGCCGTACCCTCTATCCCATTGTCGAACCTTATGAGAGCGGCATGTTCGACGTGTCGGACGGTCATTCGCTCTATTACGAGCGCGTCGGCACCAAGGGCGCCAAGCCGGCGGTCTTCCTGCACGGCGGCCCGGGCGGCGGCTTCGGCCCCAGCCATCGCGGCCAGTGGAACCCCGAGAAATATGACGTGCTCCTGTTCGAACAGCGCGGCTGCGGGCGATCAACGCCGCAATTCAGCCTCGAGGACAACACGACCCAGAAGCTCATCGAAGACATCGAAAAGCTCCGCGAGCATCACGGCGCCGACAAATGGCAGGTGTTCGGCGGCAGCTGGGGCTCGACGCTCAGCCTCGCCTACGCGCAGGCGCATCCCGACCGGGTCACCGAGCTGATCCTGCGCGGCATCTTCCTGTCGGAGGAGCGCGAGTACAAATGGCTGTTCGAATATGGCGCGAGCGAAATCTATCCGGACGAATATGCGCGGTTCCTCTCGGTGCTGCCGGAAGGCGAGCGCGACGATCCGATCAATGCCTACAACCGCATCCTGACGGGCGACGATGAAGAGAAGAAGCTCGAGGCCGCCAAGCACTGGTCCCGCTGGGAAGCGGTGACGGTGACGGTCCTGCCCGACCCCAAGGTCATGGAGCATATGCAGGACGCGCACCAGGCGCTCGCTATGGCGCGGATCGAAACGCACTACATGCGCCACGGCTGCTTCCTCGACGAGGGTCAGTTGCTCCGCGACGTCGGCAAGATCCGCGAGATCCCGGGCGTCATCGTCCAGGGGCGGCATGACAGCTGCACGCCACCCCGCTCGGCGTGGGAGCTGAAGCAGGCATGGCCCGAGGTCGATCTTCAGATCGTCGACGACGGCGGACATAATTACGCCGAGCCCGGCATCCTCGACGGTCTCGTGCGCGCCACCGACCGGTTCGCGGGCCAGTGAACGCCGCGACGAGCGCAGGCGCCAGTGCGGCGATCGCGGCGGCGTCGGTCGCGAGCCGGCAAAAGGCGATCCTGCAAGACCTCAAGGACAAGGGCGCGACGGGATCGGGCAAGGCGGTCGCCTATACGCCGCCGAAGAAAGGCGACGAGAAGATCCTCGCGAACATGATTGCAAGCGAATGGGTCGTGAAAACCGATCGCGGCAATTATCACCTGACCAACCAGGGCCTCTCGAAATTGGCAGAAAGCGCCAGCATCTCGGGCGGCGCCGCACTGCTCTTCCTGCTCGCGCTCGTGATGTGCGTGGCATCGATCGTCGCGCTGATCGTCTCCCTGGACTAGAGGTCGGGCAAGGACTGGTCGGCGGTTCCCCAGCCCTTCAGCCTGTCCCCGCGCCGAAGCAGTTCTTCGAGGTCGCTGACGCCGAAACGGTTGCCGCCGTCGCTCGACGCCAATTCCTCCCATGTGACGGGCGCGGCGACGGGGGCGCCTTCGCGGGCGCGGGCGCTGTACGGCATCACCGCGGTCGCGCCGCGCTGGTTGCGCAGCCAGTCGAGGAAGATCTTTCCGCCGCGCTTGTTCTTGCGGATATTGGCAGTGAAGCGATCGGGCCGGTCGGAAGCCAGTGCGCGTGCGAAGCGCTCGGCAAAGCTTTTCACCGCGGGCCAGTCGGCGCTCGCATCGAGTGGGGCGACGACGTGAACGCCTTTCCCTCCCGTCAGTAAGGGCCAGCTTTCGAGGCCCATCTTCTCGAGGATGTCACGAACCTCGCCCGCCGCCTCGCGGACGGCGGCGAAGTCGAGGCCCGCGTCGGGATCGAGGTCGAATACCAGTCGATCAGGCTTCTCCAGCGCTGCGTTGCGGCTCCCCCAACCATGGAATTCGATCGTCCCCATCTGCGCGCACTGGACGAGACCCTTCGCGTCTTCGACCCAGAGATAGTCCTCCTGCTTGCCGTCCGTTTCCTCGATCGCGATTCCGTGCACGGCATCGCCCAGCGCGTCGGGGCCGTGCTTCTGGAAGAAACATTGCTTGGCGCGCCCCTGCGGACAGCGCACCAGCGTGACGGGTCGTTCGGCGACATGCGCGAGCAGGAGCGGCGCGATGGCGGCATAATAGTCGGCGAGTTGGCCCTTGGTGACGCTGGCATCGGGGAAAATGCAGCGATCCGCGCTGGAAATTTTCACGCCAACGGTTTCGGCTGTCGGGAGCGCGACCTCGCGCTTCACCTGCGAAGGCTTCTTGTCGGCGCGCAGGCCGAGATAGCTCGGGTGACGGAGCGTCCCCGAAGACGTGAATTCGGTAAAGGCGATCTCCGCGACGAGCTTGGGCGTGACCCAGTGTGCACCTCTCGCATCCGAGCGCGGCACCTCGGCGGGCGGGGTCTTGCGCTCCAGCCGTTCCAGTTTCGCCTTCAGCTCCACCATCATGTCGTGCGTGAAACCCGTCCCGACCTTGCCGGCATAGCGAAGCGCGCCGTCCTCGTTCACCGCCAGCAGCAGCGACCGGAAGGGCCGCGCCTTCTTGTCGCTTTCCGCCCAGCCGATAATGACGAATTCCTGCCGGTTCACGCATTTGATCTTGAGCCAGGCGCGGCTGCGCTTGTGGCGGTAGGGCGCGCCGGCCTGCTTGGCGATGATCCCCTCGCCGCCCTCGGCGCAGATGCTGTCCAGCATCGCCTCTCCCGCCCCCTCGACATGGTCGGCATAGAAGAGTGGCGCTTTGGCCTTCGCCATCCGCTTGGCGAGCCGCGCTTTACGCTCGGCATTGGAAAGCGCGGTAATGTCTTGGCCCGCATCCTCGACGAGATCGAAGGCGAAAAAGCTGACGCCTTGCGCTCCGCTGTCTTTCACCGCCCGTTGCAGCGCTCCGAAATCGGGTTTGCCGTCCGTGCCGAGCATGACCGCTTCGCCATCGATCAGGCAGTCTTTCGGGAATTGCTTCTTTGCTGCTTCGAGGAGTGCCGCGAACCGATCCGACCAATCCTTGCCGTTGCGCGTCCACGCCTTGTCCGCACCCGTATCGAGCAGCAGGCGATAGCCGTCATATTTATATTCGAACAGCCAGTCCCCACGCGTCGGCACGCCATCGGCCAGCGTCGCCAGCTGGGGTTTGCGAAAGCTCACGACGCCTTTTTCTTGGGCTCAGCCTTCTTCTTCGGTTTCTTCTTGTCGGCCTCGAGGCTCTTCTTCAATGCCGCCATCAGGTCGACGACATTGTCACCGCTACTCGGCGGCTCGTCCAACGTCGCGTCGCCGATCTGGCGCTTGCCCTTCGACTTTACCTTGGCATCGATGAGGTCCTTCAACGCTTCGACGTAGCGATTCTCGAACTGGCTTGCGTCGAACGGCGCGGTCTTCTTGTCGATGAGGCTGGTCGCCAATTCGAGGAGGTCATCGTCGGGCTTGTCGTCGCCGATCTCGCGAAAATAGCCCTCCGCCTTGCGCAACTCCTCCTCGTAGCGGAGCGTCTCGAGCACCAGCCCGCGCCCGCACGGTTTGACGCTCACCACATATTCGCGTCCGCGCATCGCCAGCTGGCCGATGCCGACCTTCTTCGCTTTCCTGAGCGCCTCGCGCAGCACCACGAAGGCGTCTTCGGCTAGCTCGTCCTCGGGGACGACGAAGTAGGGTTTCTCGAAATAGATGGGGTCGATCTCGCCTTGCTCGACGAACTGGATCAACTCCAATGTCCGCTTGCTCTCCAGCTTGACCGCCTCGATCTCCTCGGGCTCGAGGAGGACATATTCGCCCTTGTCGATTTCGTAGCCCTTGACGATCTCGTCGCGGTCGACGGGGCCGATGCCGGGAACGACCTTCTCGTAGCGCACTCTTTGCCCCGAGGGTTCGTGAACCTGGTGGAAGCTGACCGTGCTTCCCGACTTGGTCGCGGGATACAGTTCCACGGGAATCGAGACGAGCGCGAGGCGGATCTGGCCTTTCCAGCTGGCACGAGCGGGCATGGGCAATTCCTTTCGGACATGTCAAAGCGCTGCTTCGCCCATGCGTTCCCGACGCGTTCCCGATTGACCGCGCACGCGGCTTTTGGCAGGGAGCCACCTCTTGGCGTTGCGGGTATAGTTCAACGGTAGAACACTAGCCTTCCAAGCTAGATATACGGGTTCGATTCCCGTTACCCGCTCCACCGACCCCTGCGGATTTCGGTGGAGGGCAACCGACCCTTCCGGAGCGGTTGACACAAGCACGGCGTTTCGCCATTTGGCGCGCCTGCCTTGCATCTGTGTGGACAGGTGGCCGAGTGGTTAAAGGCAGCAGACTGTAAATCTGCCCGCGCAAGCGTACGCTGGTTCGAATCCAGCCCTGTCCACCACCCCCCTTCCCTTATGCAATCGACCCTTACCGTCCGCCTTTGCGAGGGATACGGCGCGCTTAACCTGCGTTGATTAATCGCCTTTGGTAGTATTGTGCGTCATTTTGACTTAAGCTGTGATGCGTATTCGCAACGTAACGAGCGCAAAACGTGATTCTAGGGACACAGGGCCAATTCATGATCGAGGGTGACGACCAAGGCCGGTCCGACCTTTCCCCGAACGACCTTCTGAACGAGGCTCAGAAAGAATGCCTGCGCCTTGTCGCCGCGCATCACAGCAGCAAGGAAATCGGCGCGATCCTGGAGATCTCGCCGCATACGGTCGACCAGCGCATCCGCCAGTCGCTCGCGATCCTCGGTGTCCCGCGACGCCAGCAGGCCGCGCGCCTTCTCGCCGAAGCCGAAGCGGCGCCGGGCGAGGATCCATATCAACGCTTGATACATCAATCGCCGCATATCGCCGAAAGTCTCCAGCCGACCCAAACAGACGGGGCGATCGGCAATGAGATTCGGCACGCCGGTCGCGCAGGGAGTTCCGGTGCCGCGGCGTCCATATCCGAGCAGGATGTCGATGGTATCCGGTTCTCCCTGCCTTTGCCGTTTGCCACGCGGAACCGTCCGCACAACGACATGGGCGTCGGCGCCCGGCTGACATGGATCGTCCTGATTGCGATCGGGGCCTTGTTCAGCGCGGGCATGTATATGGCCGGTCTGGAAAGCCTCTCGCGCTTCCTCGGCGGCTGACGATAGCGCTCATCGGATGGTGCAGGCTCCGCGATCGTGAAGGAGCCATCCATGCGTAAACAAGCCGTCCAGTCCGCCGCTCGCGATGTCGCGACGCAGCTTCGCAGCCTCGAAGAATCGATCGACCATACGCTCGAGCAACTCGCTTATCTGCAGACCAGCATGCTGAATGCCCGTTCGACCGCCCGCGTCGGTCCGCATATCGGCCAGGAAGCGCTCGCCGAAGTCGCGCAGGCGCTCGGCAGCATCGTCGCTGGCCGCGGCCAGATCGCCTCGGCGCACGCGCTCCTCAAGGGCACGAGCCAGCAAGTGCCGGGCCTTCGCGAAATGAACTACGGCGATGTCGCCGAGACGCCGCCGCCGTCCGGCATGGATACGCTGCGCGTCGTCGCGTAAAGACGTGGTGTCGGGCGGCGCGAGCGCGTCGCCCGGTCGCTCGCGCACGGCCACTCAACACGGGATCGATCATCGATGCTTCCGGTCCAACTCTACTTCACCATCCTCGCGATCGTTTGCGCATTCGCAATCTGGCGAGGCGGCGTGGAAGAACGGATCGTCGCGGTCACCTCGATCGTGGCCAGCCTCGGATCGCTATGGATCATCCCCCCGATCGACCTTCGGTACGGACGGACCGAAATGGGCGTCATGGCGATCGATCTTGCCGTTCTGTTCGTTTATATCGCACTCGCCCTGCGATCGCGCCGTTACTGGCCGTTGTGGGTCGCCGGCATCCAGCTGACGACCAGCCTTTCGCACGCGATCAAGGCGGTGAACGTCGATCTCTTGCCCGCCGCTTATGCGGTCGCGGCCCAATTCTGGGTCTACCCGATCCTCCTCATCCTGTTTGTCGCGACACTGCGTCGGCGCAAAACTGGTGACAGGCGGCCGCCGTCGGGTGCCGCTCCGGCCTGACGGCCCTCCGTCTGCGTAGGCGCTGGCCACGCATCCATGGCCCCCTTACAGTCGGAGCCATGCTCAACTCCATTTCCGCCGCCCTGATCGATGCCATCGCCGACCCGGTCATGCTTGTGCAGGGCAGCCGCCTCATCGCCATCAACCAGGCGGCGCGCGACCAGGTCGGGTTGCGGCTCGCCAACAGCGACATCCGGCTCGCGGTCCGCCACCCCGAGGTACTCGATGCCCTCACCGCAGGCGATGAAGCGACGTTGGACGTCGAGGGGATCGGTCGCGCCGATCAGCCCTGGCGCGTCCACGTGATCCCGCTGGAGGACGACATCGTGCTCGTGCGCATGATCGATCGCGCCGCCGAACGCGCGGCAGAAAAGATGCGGGTCGATTTCGTCGCCAATGCCAGCCACGAACTGCGCACGCCGCTGGCCGGTATCCTCGGTTATGCCGAAACGCTGTCGGAGGAAGGCGAGATCGACGAAGCCATACGCCGCCGGTTTGCCGGGACGATCGAGAGCGAGGCGCGACGGATGCTGCGCATCGTAGAGGATCTGATGGGCCTGTCGCGAATCGAGGCGGACCGCTTCATCGTCCCGCGCGAGCGGATCGACCTTGGACAATTGGTCGTCGATTCGGTCGAGGAAAGCCAGTCTCTCGCGCAACGCCGTGGCTGCCGCATCGATACGCAGGTCGAGCCGGACCTGCCCACCATTGCGGGCGACGAGGCGCAATTGATGCAGGTCGTCGACAATCTCATCGGCAACGCCATCCGATACGGGTGCGGCGAGCAATGCGATTTTGTGCGGGTCGCGGTCGGTCGGTCGGGCCGCGAGCGCGTCCGCCTGACGGTTGCCGACAAAGGTCCCGGCATCGCGCCCGAACATCTGCCGCGCCTGACCGAACGCTTCTACCGGGTCGATGCCGCGCGCAGTCGCGAAGGCGGCGGAACCGGCCTGGGATTGGCGATCGTCAAACATATCGCCGAGCGCCATCGCGGAACGCTCAACATCGCCTCTGCCGTAGGGCGCGGGACGACGGTCACGATCGATCTTCCGATCATGCGATAGCCCCCCGGCTTGGCGCCCATAGTCATGATAATGTCACCTCTTGGCCACAATGGGCGTCGGGACCACCCGCTAGGCACGTAGCCAGCGAGAACGCCGCGTCATTCGCGGCCCACTAGGGGAACGACATGCTGAAGAAATTTCTTATCGGCGCGGCGATGGCCGGGCTTCTTTCGGGTTGCGGTGGCGGCGGTGGAGACCCCAGCGCGAGCGAGATCAAGATCGTCGGATCCTCCACCGTCTATCCGTTCACGACCGCGGTCGCCGAGCAGTTCCAGCGCGCCAACCCCGGTGCGACCGTCATCGTCGAATCGACCGGGACGGGATCGGGCATGAAATTGTTCTGCGAGGGCCTCGGCGCCGACCAGCCGGACATGGTCAATGCCTCGCGCCGCATGAAGGCCAGCGAATATGAAGCCTGCGCCGCAGCGGGCGTCGACAATGTCGTCGAACTGACCATCGGCATCGACGGTCTCACGCTCATTCAGGGCGCCGACCAGGAGCCGTTGTCGCTCACCACCGCGCAGGTCTACGAAGCGCTGGCGGCCAATCCCTATGGCAAGGAGCAGACGGCGAAGAACTGGTCGGATATCGACCCCTCGCTCCCGAATCGTCCGATCCTCGTTTACGGCCCCCCTCCGACGAGTGGCACGCGTGACAGCTTCGCCGAGCTGATCCTCGAGGCGGGCTGCGATTCGAATGCCGAAATGGAAGCGCTGAAGGAATCCAACAGCGACCAGCACAAGCAGACCTGCACCAAGATCCGCGAAGACGGCGCCTATGTCGAAGCGGGCGAGAACGACAATCTCCTCGTCCAGAAGGTCTCGCAGGAACCGGGCGCGCTGGGCGTTCTGGGCTACAGCTTCGTCGAGGAAAACCAGGATCGCATCTCGCCGGTCACGCTCGACGGCGTGCAGCCGACGTCCGACACGATCTCGAACCTCGACTATGTCGGCGCGCGTCTCCTCTATGTCTACGTCAAGGGCGCGCACGTTCAGGCGAAGCCCTCGCTGCGCGAATTCGTCAATGCCTACCGACAGGCGTGGCAGCCCGGCGGGCTTCTGTCGACGAAAGGCCTGGTCGCGCTCGACGATGCGGGCCGGACCGAAAGCGATTCCCGCGCCGACGGCCTGACCCCGCTCAACGCCGCCGACCTCAAGTAGGACCGCGGACGATCCTGCCGGACGAGACACGATGAGTTTGTTGCTCACCGCCATCCTGATCGTAGGACTGTGCGTGCTTGCGGGTATCTATGCCCGTTCGCGCGCGCAGGGCCTGCGACGTGGTGGCGAGCGGCTGCACAGCCTGCCCGTCTATCATGGGGTCTATGTGTTCCTCTGGGGCGCGCTGCCGGCCCTCGCGATCCTAGCGATCTGGAGCATCGTCCAGAACCAGCTCGTCATGCAGGCGGTGCTGGCCTCGGGCCCCGGACAAGCGCTGCCCGACTTCGACCTTGCGCGACAGGCGATCCTCAACGAGGCGCGCAGCATCGCTCAGGGGTATCGCTCGACCGGTCTCTATGAGGAATCGGCTGCGATCGCGCCCGTCTATGCCGCAGCGCAGAGCCGTTTCGGCTGGATCGGTTCGATCGTCGCGCTCGTCGCCGCGGGCATCGGCCTGTTTCTCGCGATGCGGCGGCTCGGCGTCCACTTCCGCGCCCGCACGGGGGTCGAGCGCTGGACGATGATCCTGCTCGTCGGGGCGTCGCTCATCGCCATCTTCACCACGCTCGGCATCGTGCTCTCGCTGCTCTTCGAGACGCTGCGCTTCTTCCAGATGGTCAATCCGCTCGAATTCCTGTTCGGCACGCAATGGTCGCCGCAGACCGCGATCCGCGCCGACCAGGCCGGCTCCTCGGGCGCGTTCGGTTCTATCCCGCTCTTCTGGGGCACGATCTTCATCGGCGCGATCATCGCCATGATCGTGGCCATCCCGCTGGGCCTGATGAGCGCGGTTTTCCTGACCAACTATGCCCACGCCAGGGTGCGCACCTGGCTCAAGCCCATCCTCGAGATTTTGGCGGGCGTGCCGACCGTGGTTTACGGTTACTTCGCCGCCATCACCGTGGCACCCGCAGTGCGCGATTTCGGGGTCATGCTCGGGATCCCCGCCACCGCCGAAAGCGCCCTCGCGGCAGGTCTCGTGATGGGCATCATGATCATTCCCTTCGTTTCCTCGATGGCCGACGACAGTATCGCCGCCGTCCCGCGCGCGATGAACGACGGCAGCCTCGCGCTGGGCGCGACCCCGTCGGAAACGGTCAAGAAGGTCGTGATGCCCGCCGCGCTTCCGGGGATCGTCGGCGGCATCCTGCTCGCGGTCAGCCGCGCGATCGGCGAGACGATGATCGTGGTGATGGCGGCGGGCCTTGCCGCCAACCTCACCGCCAACCCCTTTGCCAGCGTCACCACCGTCACCGCGCAGATCGTCGCGCTGCTGACGGGCGACCAGGAGTTCGACAGCGCCAAGACGCTCGCCGCCTTCGCGCTGGGGTTCGTGCTTTTCTTCATCACGCTCATTCTCAACCTCTACGCGCTGCGCGTGGTCCGCAAATATCGTGAAGCTTATGACTGACGCGCCCGCCCTCTCCCCCGGCGAACGCTGGAAGAGCGATGCGATGAGCAAGCGCGTGAGGGCGCGCTATGCCGCCGAGAAGCGTTTCAAGTTCTTCGGCATGGCGGCGGTCGGCCTGTCGGTCGCCTTCCTCGCCTTCCTGCTCGTCACGATGATCGCCAACGGCGCATCGGGCTTCTTCAAGACCGAAGCGCGTCTCGATCTCGATTTCCAGAGCTCGGGCGTGATGCTCGAGCCGTTCATGCTCGAAGGGTCGCGCGCACGAAACGTCCTCGGAAGTGCCGGCCTCCCAGGCATCATCCGCTCGGCGGCCGACGCGCAATATGGCGAGGACAGTGCCGACATTTTCTCCGACGGCGCCACCATCACGCTGACCGACGCATTGATCGACGAGCCCGAATTGCTGCGCACCGGCGGCACCTTCTACCTTCCCGTTTCGAGCGGTCTCGACCTCGCGGTGAAGGGCGATGGCAGCGCCGAGATGGAAGCGCTCGCCGCACGCATCGACGATCGCGCCCATTTCGATACCCGTTTCGCCTGGAGTTTTCTTTCCTCGAGCGACAGCACCGACCCGACTGCGGTCGGCATCTGGGGCGCGCTCAAGGGCAGCTTCTTCACCATCGTCGTGACGATGCTCCTGGCCTTCCCGATCGGCGTCCTGTCGGCGGTCTATCTGGAAGAATTCGCGCCCAAGAATCGCTGGACCGACATGGTCGAGGTGTCGATCAACAATCTCGCCGCGGTACCCTCGATCATCTTCGGCCTCCTGGGCCTCGCGGTGTTCCTCAACGTCATGCACTTGCCGCGCTCCGCACCGCTCGTCGGCGGCCTGACGCTCGCGTTGATGACCATGCCCGTCATCGTCATCGCGGGGCGCAATGCCATCAAGGCCGTCCCGCCCTCGATCCGCGATGCGGCCTTGGGCGTCGGCGCCTCGAAGATGCAGGTCGTCTTCCACCATGTCCTGCCGCTGGCTCTGCCCGGCATCCTCACCGGCACCATCATCGGCATGGCGCGCGCGCTCGGCGAAACCGCACCGCTGCTGCTCATCGGCATGCGCGCCTTTATCGCCTCGCCGCCCGATGGTATCCTCGACAAGGCGACGGTGCTGCCGATGCAGATCTTCCTGTGGTCGGACGAAGTGGATCGCGGGTTCGTCGAGAAGACGAGCGCCGCCATCATCGTCCTGCTGCTCTTCATGCTGGCGATGAATGCGCTCGCCATCTACCTTCGCAACAAGTTCGAACGCCGCTGGTAGGATGCCAACAGAGATTTCGATGACCGATACGACCGATATCAAACCCGAAGCGACCGACGCGGCGACCACCCCGCAAGCATCCGTCATGCACGATGTGGACAGCGGCCAGCGCCCCAAGATGCGCGCCGACGACGTCCACGTCTATTATGGCGCCAAAGAGGCCATCAAGGGCGTCTCGGTGAACATCTTCGAGGACAAGGTCACCGCCTTCATCGGCCCGTCGGGCTGCGGCAAGTCGACCTTCCTGCGCTGCTTCAACCGCATGAACGACACGATCGACGCCGCGCGCGTCACGGGTCACATCGAGCTGGACGGCGAGGACGTCTATTCGCCGCAGATGGATGTCGTGCAACTGCGCGCACGCGTCGGCATGGTGTTCCAGAAACCCAATCCCTTCCCCAAGTCGATATACGAGAATATCGCCTACGGCCCGCGCATCCACGGTCTGACCACGAACAAGACCGAGATGGACGAGATCGTCGAGGGCTCGCTCCGCCGCGCGGGGTTGTGGGACGAGGTCAAGGACCGCCTCGACGACAGCGGCACGGCACTGTCGGGCGGCCAGCAGCAGCGCCTGTGCATCGCGCGCGCCATCGCGGTCGATCCCGAGGTGATCCTAATGGACGAGCCCTGTTCCGCGCTCGACCCGATCGCCACCGCCAAGATCGAGGAACTGATCCACGAGCTGCGCGGGCGCTATGCCATCGCGATCGTCACGCACAACATGCAACAGGCCGCGCGCGTTTCGCAGCGCACCGCCTTCTTCCACCTGGGCGACCTCGTTGAATATGGCGAGACCGGCCAGATTTTCACCAATCCGACGCAGCAGCGTACGCAGGATTACATCACGGGACGTTATGGCTGATTCCAAATCCAATCCGGTCGAACCGCATATCTCGGCCCATACGCTGAAGGCCTTCGACGAGGACCTCAACCAGCTGCGCGCGCTCATCAGCCAGATGGGCGGGCTCGCCGAGCACCAGATCCGCGAGAGCATGCGCTGCCTCGTCCAGCGCGACGTCGAGGGCGCGCGCAAGGTGGTCGAGGACGACAAGAAGATCGACGCGCTCGAGGTCGAGACCGAGCAGCGCGCCATTCAGACGATCGCCCTTCGCGCCCCCATGGCCGCCGACCTTCGCGACGTCGTGGCCGCATTGAAGATCGCCAGCGTCGTCGAGCGCATCGGCGACTATGCCAAGAATATCGCCCGCCGCGTCGAGGAAATCGAAGGCGTCAACGGGATCGAACCCTTGTCGCTGATGCCCGAGATGGCGCGCATCGCCACCGAGATGGTGCATGACGTGCTGACCGCGTTCGTCGAGCGCGATGCCGAAACCGCGCTGCGCGTCTCGCGCCGCGATCAGGCGGTCGACGACTTCTACAATTCGATCTTCCGCACGTTGCTCACGCACATGATGGAAGACAGCCACAATATCGGCCCGGCGACGCAGTTGCTCTTCGTCGCCAAGCATATCGAGCGGGTCGGCGACCATGCGACCAATATCGCCGAGATGGTCTATTATGCGGCCACCGGCGGGCAGATCACCGATGCGCTCAACGCGGAGAGCGACGACTAGGGGAAGGGGTACCCGTACCGATGGCCGACAAGAAATTGCTCCTGGTGGAAGACGATCGCGCCTTGGCCGATCTTGTTACCTACCATTTCGAACGTGCCGGCTATGACGTGACCCGCACCGGCGACGGCGAGGAAGCGATGATCCTCGCCGAGGAAATCACTCCCGATCTCGTCCTCCTCGACTGGATGATCGAGGGCATTTCGGGGATCGAAGTGTGCCGCCGCCTACGCCGTCGCCAATCCACCGCCAACCTGCCGATCATCATGCTGACCGCGCGCGGGGAAGAAGACGACCGCATCCGCGGGCTCGAGACCGGTGCCGACGACTATATCACCAAGCCCTTCAGCCCGAAGGAACTGGTCGCCCGCGCGGGCGCCGTGCTGCGCCGCGTCCGCCCCGCGCTGGCCGCCGAAGAGCTGGAATATGCGGGCATCGAGATGGATCTCGCGGGTCACCGCGTACGCCGCGAGGGCAAGCCGATTCAATTGGGCCCCACCGAATATCGCTTGCTGCGCCACTTCCTCGAGAACCCCGGCCGCGTCTTCTCGCGCCAGCAACTGCTCGAGACCGTCTGGCCGCACAGCGAGGATATCGAACTGCGCACCGTCGACGTGCACATCCGCCGCCTGCGCATTGCCTTGAACGAGCACGGCGGCCCCGACCTCATCCGCACCGTCCGCGCGGCGGGCTACGCGCTGGATGCCGAGGGGGCGCGGTAGCCCCGCCGTGCGAAATGAAGCGACCGCAATGGATCAGGACGCGGCATGAGGATTTTGATAGTTTCCGGTACGTTACTTTTAAGTGGTTGTGCTTCTGGGGAGATGGCTGACCGCATCCGTTTCTGCGATGGAGAAGGGCGCCAAATTCCAGAGGTGTTGTTCAACACCGTAACTGGAGCGATGGTCATCTCGGATACCAATCAACGCAACGTATTGCCCTGCGAACGAAACGTCTCACTCTGCTATGATAGAGAACGTCGCAGTTTCCTTTACGACGCCAAGCAGACTTCCTACGCGAAGCGAGGATTCGATCGCAATTGGGGTCGCGAAGAATGGTCGCTCGATACGGAATCCTTCTACCTGCGCCTTGATAGTCCTAAATTATCTGTGGAGAGTTGCGAGCCGGTCGCCGTGGACGCGATACTCCGGCGATAGTATTGCCCTTCGTTAAAACAGAGGGCATTGCGCACCCATGGCTCGCAAACGCAAAACCAAACGCGGCGATAACCCCAACCGGCCCCGGTTCTGGGGCAAACACGCCGTCGCCGCCGCGCTCGACAATCCCGATCGGCGCGTCCTGAAAGCCTGGGCGACGCAGGAAGCCGCGAATTTCATGCAGTTTCCGCCCGAGGTGCAGGTCGTGCGCGCCGAGGTGACCGACCTCGCGCGCCTCGTGCCGTCGGACGCGCCGCACCAAGGCGTCGTCATCGAGTGCGAGCCGCTCGAGGAAATCTGGCTAGGCGACGTGCTCGCCGAGGCCGACGAAGACGCGATCCTGCTCGTCCTCGACCAGGTAACCGATCCGCACAATGTCGGCGCGATCCTGCGCTCGGCGGCGGCCTTCGGGGCCATCGCCATCGTCACGCAAGACCGCCACGCCCCTCCCGAGGGCGGCGCGCTCGCCAAGGCGGCTTCGGGCGCCTTGGAAACCATCCCCTGGGTGCGGGTCGTCAACCTCGCGCGCGCGATGGACGAGATGGCCGAGGCGGGCTTCTGGAAGATCGGGCTGGCGGGCGAGGCCGACATGACGCTCGCCGAAGCCCTGGGCCCCAAACGGGTCGCGCTGGTGCTGGGCGCCGAAGGCCCCGGCATGCGCGCCAACGTGCGCGATCATTGCGATGCGCTCGCCAAGCTGCCGATCTCGGACGCGATGGAGAGCCTCAACGTCTCCAACGCCGCCGCCATCGCACTCTACGCCGCCGCCACCGCCTCCTGATATGGTCCTGACGCGCGAGAGCCTCGACCGCGAGCTCGACGCGCTGGCCGCCATCGAACCCGCCTTCGCGCGCACCATTGAGCGCCACGGCCGCCCCGACCCACGCGTCCGCCCCACCGGTCATGTGACGCTCCTGCGCACCATCGTGGGCCAGCAGGTCAGCGTCGCCGCGGCCGACAGTATGTGGGCCAAGCTCACCGGCCGTTTCGGCGAGGATCCCGACCTAGAAGCGCTCACCGGCGCCGACGATATCAGCCTGCGCGAGGCCGGCCTGTCCCGCCAGAAAGCGGGCTATGCGCGCAGCCTCTCGCAGCTCGTTCTCGACGGCGCCGTCGACTTCGCGAACCTCCCCGCCGATGACGAAGCTGCCATCGCCGAACTGACGAAGATCAAGGGCATCGGTCGCTGGACGGCGGAAATCTACCTGCTCTTCTCCGAAGGCCGACCCGATGCCTTTCCGGCGGGCGACCTTGCAGTGCAGATCGAACTGGCCCGCATCCTCGATCGCGAGGAGCGCCCACCCGAAAAGCTGGTGCGGCAATGGGCAGAGCCCTGGTCGCCGCATCGCGGTGCCGCCGCCATCCTCGCATGGCATTCCTATATGGCGCCGCCACTCTAGCGCGACGGCCTAGACGGGCTTGAGAACGATCTCGCGATAGATGCGCGCGCCCTGATCGACACGGATCGGCGCAAGCTTTCCATCCGCACCGCCCGCGCGTCCGATGACATAGGATTGCGTCGACACTTCGACCGGAACGCCGCCGGTCTCGCGGCGGATGTGCAGGACGAGCAGCGGTGCGATGATCTGTCGGTCGCCTGCCTGGAGCACGCGCGCCTTGTCGAGCGGCAGCCGCGCGGTCGCATCGGTCTGGACACCCTCGCCGACCTCGAGCCGCGGAATGTCCGCCGCGCGTGGCTGTGCTGCAAGCGTTTCGATGACCCGGTCGATGGCGTCCTGCTGGTCGGGCCCCGCATTCACGATCGTCGCATCGATCCGTATCCCGGTCGCAGCGGCATTGCCCGAATTGCCGACCTCGATCCCGTAATCGAGCCTGAACTGGTCGTCGTCGAGCACCGCACGCTTGGGCCGCAGGCTGGCGATCAACCTTGGCTTCAAGCCCGTGCTCACGATTCCGACGGGCGCGGCAGGCTTCGGCGCAGGATCGCGACGGGGCGCCGGTTCGGGAAGCCTCGTCGGTGCAGCGCGGGGGCGCGGTGGTGCGAGGTCGTCGAGGGGCGTCGCCGGAGGCGAGGCGCTGCGCGCGGGCGTGGGCGATCGCTGCGGTGAAGGTGCGGGTGCGGGTGCAGGCGCGGCCCCGGCAAAGGCGAGCGCACCCTCCCCGACCGGTCGCCCATCGTCGCGCTTCCGGAAGGCGAAGACCGCCGCGCCGATGGCAAGGAGCGGCAGGAGGATCAGCAACCACCAACCGGCGACCGCTCCCCCGCTGTCCAGCGCATCGCCCTCCAGCCCGCGCGGCTCGATGGCCGTGTCCTGCGCCTCGTCGCGCGCCGCGAGGCTCGGCGATTCGACCGGCTCGAGCGAAGGAAGCACCACCTCGCGCTGCGTCTCCTCGGCCTCGTCGGACGCGCTTGCAGCACCAGTCGCGGAGGACTCCGAGACCACATCGCGCGGTGCGGGAGTCGGCGCGCGCTGCGGCGAGCGCGACGTCGTGGTCGTCGGCGACGGAAGGTCGAGGGGCGGCGGAATGTTCGTCGTCGTTGACGAGGGCTGCTCGTCGCGTTGCTGCGAGGGGCGCTCGAGCGAGAAGTTGCGAAGCGATTCCGGCCCGATCACCCGCGAGTCGTCGCGCGTATCGCCCTGCGGCGGGATGGCGATGACGTTCGATGGCGTGGGGGTCGCGCTCGCGGTTGCCGCGGTCGAGACGGGCAGCAGCGCACCGACCCCGATCAGCGCGGCGAACCACAAGCGGGAGGAAGGCGAAAAACTCATGACGGCCCCGCTCAAACCAGCCTTTTGAAACGGATGCAAGCCGTCAGGCGGCGTCGACCAGCACCAGTTCGCACGGACCGTCGAGCGCTTCGATCGTCACGTCGCTTTCGTCACGGATCGCGACACCGTCGCGCGGCCCCGCCTCTACGCCGTTGACGCGGACCCGGGCCGAGGGAACGAGATAGACGTGGCGCTCGGGAGCGGTGCGATGGACGAGGCTTTCGCCTTCCCCCAATGTCGCACCCCAGACGGTGGCGTCCGCATTGAAGCTCAGCGATCCGTCATCGGGATCGCCGCTCGCGAGAAGCTGGAACTTGCCGTTACGTTCGTCCTTGGGAAAGGGCATCTGCCCCCAGCCCGGCTGTGCGCCCGGCCGCGCCGTCTCGATCCAGATCTGGAAGAGCGTCGTCTCCTCGTCCTCGAGATTATATTCGGCATGCATCACGCCCGTACCCGCGCTCATCACCTGCACGTCGCCCGCGCCCGTCCGACCCTTGTTGCCCATCGAATCCTGATGGCTGATCGCGCCGGTGCGGACGTAGGTGATGATTTCCATGTCGCGGTGCGGGTGCGGAGGAAAGCCGCTCTTCGCAGCGATCCGGTCGTCGTTCCACACGCGGATCGGCCCCCAGCTCATCCGCGCGGGATCGTGATAGCTGGAAAAGCTGAAATGATGGCGGGCATCGAGCCAGCCATGGTCGGCGTGGCCAAGCGTTTCGAAGGGTCGGATATCGATCATGCCCCCAAGATGGGCAGCCCCCGTGCCCGGTCAAGAAGGCACAGCGATGTGACCCCGGCGACCCTTCGCCCCTTGCAAGCGCCCCTTCGGCACCCCAGAGAAGAAGAGAGACACGAAGACATTCGCCCCACGCGGGCGAGAAAGGAACTATTCTTATGGCCGAAGACGTCCGGCTCGAAACCATCGACGAAACCGTCCAGGGCAAGCACGCGCATATCCGCGCCGAGAAGCTGCCGATCATCGAAAGCAACAGCGACCGAAGCACGCGCTGCGGCAAGTGCGATCAGGTCATCGTCGACAATGGCGGCCCCGAACTGCTCTACAAGGCATTCGAGACCCCGCAGATCCTGATCGTCGAATGCACCTGCGGCGCGCTCAACGAGGTGCCGCGCGCCGACTGATCGCAGCGTGGATCCTCAGCCGAGGATCACGCCTGCATCGATGACGACCATGGTCGGCGGCGCGTCCGGAAAGATCTGCGCCGCTGCCCCGCTGTCGGCGGTGGTGTAGAAGCCGAAATCCGACGCCGCGAGCGCGCCCACGCCGTCCATCTCGATCCGCATGTCGCCCGTGCCCAGCGTGCCGTCGTTCTGCGTATCGATCCACAGGCTGCCGCCGCCTTCCCCGGTGACGAACACCGCTTCCAGCATGCCGCCGTCGCCCACGCT
Source organism: Sphingomicrobium aquimarinum (assembly GCF_039655735.1). NCBI lineage: Bacteria > Pseudomonadati > Pseudomonadota > Alphaproteobacteria > Sphingomonadales > Sphingomicrobiaceae > Sphingomicrobium > Sphingomicrobium aquimarinum. The sequence goes on from NZ_JBBYXH010000001.1 coordinate 1,064,434, forward strand.
GTCGGAGAGCAGCGCCTCCGCTTCCGCGATGCTGCTGACGCTGCCACGAAAGATGAAGCTGTCCGGCGTCGCGAGCGCGTCGACGATCGCGATCCTGTCCTCGCCCGGCGCGAAATCGAGGATCGTGTCCACCGCGATCCCGTCGATCGAATCGCTCGCCGCGAAATAGACGAACAGGTCGGCGCCCGCTCCGCCTTGCAGCGTGTCCGCACCCCCGAGCCCCGCCACGCGGTCCGTCCCGCTTCCCGTACGCAGCACATCGTCTCCGTTCGAGCCATCCACCAGCAACGCGCGCGTGAACGCCGTGGCATCGAGACTGTTCGTACCATCGAAGCCGAAGGCGACGCTGCCGATCCCTGCCGCTTGCGCATTGGCCCCTAGCGTCAGGAAACTGGTCTCGAAGCCGACCAGCGCCTCGACGCTCTCGACGAGCGCGAAGTCGGCATCGACCAGTTCGCCGCGGGTGAAGATCGTGTCCGACCCCTCCCCGCCGCGGACCCGCACGTCGCCGCCGAGATATTCCAGCGTGTAGAAATCGTCATTGCCCACGCCCCCGTCGAGCAGCACTGCGCCTTCGTCATAGAGGAAGAATGTGTCATCCCCGCCCTCGCCGTATAGCGCGTTGAAGCGGCTGCCGGACGAATTGAGGAAATCATCGCCCTCGCCGCCGAAGGCGCGATCGCCAAGACCCGTCGCCGCGCTGCTCCCCGCCCATAATTCGTCCCCACCGGGGCCGCCGACCAGAAGGTCGCCGCCGCGGGCATTGTCGGCGTCGAGATAATCGCCCCCTGCCCCGCCGATGAACGTCACCGAATAGGCGCTGACATCCGGAAAGGCGACGAGGTCGATGGCAGTCTCCGCGGGTAGCGCGCTCGCGTCGACGACGAGCCGGTCGCCGAAGGAAGGCGCATTGATGTCGTCGAAATCGAGCGCGATCGAGGTCACGCCGGATTGCGCCGACACTTCGATCCGCTCGAACCCCGAAAAGGGCGACGCATCCGGGATCGAGACATCCTCCGTCACCAGCGCGCGAAGGACATCGAACCCGTCGCCACCCTCCAGCTCCTGGCTCCCGTCCCAACCGGTGACGACAAGCGTCTCGTTTGACGCATCGCTGTCGGGCAGCGTTTGCGGACTTCGCGATACGATCGTGTCGCCGAGCGTAATCGTGAAGGTGGTGGGGTCGATGCTGAGGAGGCGCGCATCGGTGCCGCCGTCGAACGTGATGGTCGCGCCCGCGGGACCGGCGGGGATGATTGCGGTGGTCGTCGCGCTCTGGAGCGTGATCACCGCTCCCGACGAGGACACCGTATAGTCGCTCGCCTGGCCCGGGAGGTTGATGGTGTCCCCGCCCGTATTGAAGCTCGCGTCGAAGCGGATCACGCCCTCGACGACCGTCACGATCTCGGCGCCGTCGGTCGTTCCGACCACGCTGGCCTCTCCGCCAATGAAGACACTTTCGCCGCGGGTCAGGATCAGACGGGCCATGGGACGCACTCCTTGGAAGATCAAAGACGCAGCGTGGAGCGCGGGCGGTGACTTTGCAAGACGATCGGCAGGCAAGCGCGCACCGGCGGTCGGGCGCAAGCGGCGGCGTGTCCGATGCCCGGAACGGATGGCGCGTCGATTCCCCGGGGTCTTGCCGGGGGGATGCCGAAACACGTTGCCGACGATGTCCGCCAGCACAGGCCAACGCCCGGGGGAGGCGCGACGAGATCGACAGGGGTTCGAGAAGGGAAAGGCGGCCATCTCCGGCGCGGACCTCGAGAGCGAGCAAGCCTGAAGCGCGCGATCCGACAGCCAGAGACGCGCGCATCGAGCGCACCGACGGGGAGCACGCGGACGGTGAGTGAGGGTCGTGGGGGTCGGGCCCGATAGGACGGCTCGGCCCGCGCATCTCGCCAAAAGGAAAGGGCCCCCTACCTTTCGGTAGGAGGCCCTCACCTCACTTACTGGAATGGGAGGTTCGGCTTAGCCGAGTTCACCCGCCAGCATGTGCATGTCGAACGGATTGACCATCATGTCGATGCCGTCGTTCGCCGGAGCAACCGCCGTCGAGCCCGGATCGCTGTCGATCGCGTCGCCGCCACCATACTGCAGGTCCGCAGCATCGAGATCGGAAACGGTTTCGAACCGGATCTGGATGTCGTTGGCCGACACATCGCCGTCGTTGTCGGCGTCGATGTAGAGCGTGCCGCCGACACCGTCGTCGTCGATCAGGAAGATCGCCTGGACGTTGCCGCCACCCGAGAGCGAACCCTCGACGTCGGCGAAGGTGTTGACCTCACCCAGATACTCGAGGTTGCCCGTGGCAACCGGATCGCCAGCATCGCCCGACGTGATGTTGAAGTCGATGTTCGTCAGATCGATCACGTCTTCACCGCTCACGAAGTCCATGATGGTGTCACGGGTGCTCGCCTGACCACCGAAGCTTTCGCTCTGGTCGTTGTAGACGAACGTATCAGCGCCAGCATTGCCCCAGAGCATGTCGCCACCGGCACCACCTTCGACGGTGTCGTCGCCGTCACCACCGTGGATCTCGTCACGACCGGCACCGCCATACAGCGAGTCCGCACCGCCCTGACCGTAAATGACGTCGTTCCCGGCTTCGCCGTAGACCGTGTCATCACCGCCACCGGCATTGATGCGATCGGCCATGAGGCCACCATAGATGGTGTCGTCACCGCCACCCGAGTTGATCGTCAGAGCAACCGAAGCGCCAATGCCGTCGATGAACAGGTCTTCGAACCCGTTCAGGCCGGTCGCATTGACCGTGAAGCCACCCGGCGCATCGGCTGCGCTGATGCCACCCAGATCGACATAGAGCTGGCCGCCCGGGACGGTCGTCCCGTTGCTGCCCGCCGTGGCGATGTTGAGGGTTTCGACACCCGCCACGCCGTCGAGGCTGGAAGCACCGGCCGAGAAGGTCGCGTTGATGCGATCGTTGGCAGTAGTGCCACCGGTCAGCGTGTCTTCGCCACCGAGGTCATTCAGATCGTCATATTCGAAGACCAGGACCGCGTCGCCGGCACCGCCGTTGACCGTGTCGGTACCGCCCATGAGCGAGAGCGTCAGCGTCCCGTCATAGCCTGCACCCAGCACGACCGAGTCGTCGCCGTCGGTACCTTCAACTTCGTTGATGCCTGCCGCTTCGGCGCGCTGGCCGAGAACGACGTCGATCATGCCTGCATCACCCGAGATGACTTCGACATCGAAGACGGAGATGAAGCCGTCGTCGGTGATCGTGCCACCCGTCTGGTAGATGACGTCGCGACCGCCGTTGCCGTCGAACTCAACGGTCGAACCGAGGTCGTCACCGTTGATCTGGAGGATGTCCTCACCCGAACCACCGTTGAAGTCGATGTTGTTGTCGACCCCGAGGTTGTCCTTGTCGACGATCGTCGTCGCAGCGCCACCGGTAATGACGAAGCTGTAGTCACCTTCCGTAAGACCGCCATCGAGACGAACCGTCAGGCTGTCGGCAGTGTCGGTCAGCATCGAGGCATCGACATTGATCACCGTGACGTCGGTCACGCTGTCGCTGTCGCCCGTGAAGACCAGCAGGTTGTCGTCGGCATCGACACCGGCAGTACGATCACCGCTCGAGGTGAGCTCGAAGTTCTCGATGCTCGAGACGTTGTCGAGATCGACGTAGGCATCAACGCCACCCATGCTGTTGTCCAGCTCGACGGTGTCGGTACCTGCACCGCCCGAGATGACGTCGGCGAACGTGAGTTCACCGTCTTCCGCACGGACAACGTCGTTACCGGCATTGAGCGTGATGTTGCTGTCGCCGTCGTTCATGAGAACAACGTCGGCACCCGACCCGGTGATGACCGTGTCGTTACCGGCACCGATCTCGTAGGTGTTCGGTCCGTACGGCGGGTTGTTCAGCGTGAGCGAAGCTTCCGTATCGACGGTGAGACCCACCGTGTACGCGGATGCATCCAGCGTGTCATCCCCAGTGGACGACAGAGCAACCGTGCGGATGCCCGCAGCCTGCGCATTTGCACCAATGGTGACCGACTCGCTCGTGAAGGCCTTACCCAGGATTTCAACGCTGGTTTTGTTCGCGAACTGAGCGTCCGTTACCGGGCCGCTATTGGCGCCGAACCAGAATTGATCCGTGCCGTCGCCACCGTCCACGATGTCGGCCGCCGTCCAAGTCGCATTTTCGACATAAATGATATCGTTACCGGCTCCGGCAGAGACATCATAAAGGCCACTGGCAAACTTGAAGATCTCATCGGCGCCTTCGCCGCCATTGATCACAAGATCTCCGCCGAGACCAGTAAGGCTATCGTTACCGGCACCGCCGTTGAGCGTGTCGGCAACGCCAGCCTCGGCCGATGCCTGCAGAATGTCATTACCAGCACCGCCATTGAGAGTGTCACCACCAACGCCGTTCACCGAATAAAGCGCGTCGTTACCCGCACCACCGGTTACGTTCACGTTATAGGTCGTGATCGCATTGCCGTTGAAGGTCAGAACATTGCCGGCACCAAGGTTGCCGCCATTGATGTTGAGCACTTCGCCGACCGACGGAGCATTGTCGTCGTCGAGGTTGATCGTGAAATCACCCGTCGCATTGGTCGGGTTGAGATTGATCTGCTCGAAACCGCTCAGCAGGTTCGCATTCGACAGGTTCGCCGACGTACGGATGTTGAGGACGTCGCCGTCGCCGTCACCGCCATCGATGTTGTCGGTGTCCGCAACATTGGTGACGTTGACGATGTCGTTCGCCGTACCGAGGTCGACGGTGTTGTTGCCGCCATCCACATTCACGGTGAGCGAGGTCTCGTAGGCCATGGCGTCGAGATTGGTCGCCGTGGTCGAACCGAGGCCGAGGTTCACGATGTCGATGCCAGCTTCTTCAGCTTCGGCGCCCAGCTCGACGGACGAACCGTTCGTCGCCGTGAGGACGTTGATGCCTTCGAAGTTGGTGAAATCGACGTCGTTGATGTCGGCGTCGGCCGAAACGATCGTGTCGCCTTCGCTGCCGCTCAGGATGATCGTCGGCGTGTCGCTCAGATCGTCGAGAACGACGGTCGTGTTGCCGACCTGGCCGCTCGCGTCGAGGGTTTCCAGCGTGTCCGGCAGATCCTGGAGAACGACATTGCCTTCACCGAAGACGTTGAGCGTCGTGATTTCCGAATCGAGGTTGCCGATGGTGCTGTTGCCGATGACGGTCAGGTTGATCGTCTCGACACCCATGCCTTCCATGCCGTCCGTACCACCGATGGTGATGCGCGCCGAGTTGGCACCGTTCACCGTCAGGTCGACAGCGTCGTTGTCGCCGTCGAGCAGTTCGTTCTGATACTCGACTTCGACGAACGCGTTGTTGCCGGTGACGTTGTTGACTTCGACGCCAGCAAGGTTCGTGAGTTCGGTGAAGGTCACGCCTTCCGAGCTGTTACGCGACGCGACGGTTTCCAGACCCGTGCTCGACGAAAGGTCGATCGTGACCGGCGCGGTGTCGTCGTTGGTGACGACGAAACGCTCGATCGAATCGAGTTCGAACGCGCCGTAGTTCTGGAGCGTGTTGTCGGCGTTGATGAAGAGACGCAGCTCGTCATTGTCGCCCTGGTTGGGATCGTCGATGACGTCGCCCGCACCAAGCTCGTTGTTACGCGCGATGTAGATGTCCTGGTCGAGCGTGCCGTCCAGAAGATCGATGCCCGGCGTGAGGAGCGTCACGTTGTTGGCCTGGGCCGACGTGCCGTTGACGGTGATCGTCAGCGTCGCGGTGTCGGTGTTACCGGCCGGATCGGTGACCTGATAGGTAACGACCACATCCTGGCTCTCGCCGTCGTTCAGCGCCTGATAGGCGGCGACCGAGGCGTCGAGCGTATAGCTGCCGTCGGGGTTCAGCGTGAAACCAGCGGGCGCATTGCCGACGATCGAGAAGGTGAGGTCTTCGCCTTCGGGATCCATCGCATTGTCAGCGAGCGAGCCGCTGATCGTCGTGTCTTCGTCACCCGAATCGGTGGCAGCCATCGCGACGGGGTCGGAATCGACGCCGTTGACGTTGACGGTGACCGTGGCGGTGTCCGTGTTCCCCTCGGGATCGGTGACCGTGTAGCTGAACGTGACCGTGGCCGTCTGGCTGTCGGTCAGTTCGGGATAGGCTTCATCGCTCGTGTCGAGCGTGAAGGTGCCGTCCGAATTGAACGTGAGGCCCGGAACGTCCGTACCTTCGACCAGGGCGAAGGTGAGGTTCCCGGCGGGCGTGTCGCTATCGGTGTCGTTGGCACCGACGTCGCCCATGACCATGCCGTCTTCAGCGACCGTGAAGGAATCGTTGGCGGCGACCGGAACTTCCTCGGGCACGAAGCCGTCGGCGAACACGGGCTGCTCGGTCGTCGTGATGACCTGGCCGTCGAGCTGGAACTGACCGTCGACGATGCTGAGCGAACGCGCGTCGGCGCCGCCGTCGAAGGTGATCGTGTTGGCATTGGCGCCCGTCGGGATCGTGATGACGTCGCCGTTGTCGGGGTTCGTGAAGATCACGACGTTACCCGAACGCGAAACGACATAGTCGTCGGCGCTGCCCGGGAGGTTGATGATGTCGCCACCACCCGTACCGAAGCTCGCACCGAAATTGACGATACCGCCAATAACCGTGATCTCTTCGCTACCTTCGACCGTACCACGGACTTCCGTGGGATCCGACCCATCGTTACCGGCGAACTGGAAGCCGCCTTCGGTAAGAATCAAACGTGCCATTTTTTACTCCTATTGCCCCCCTGTTAAGGGAGATGGTGTGTACCCAAAATTGTCGCGCTGCTTTTGCCTAACGGAAAGCGATGTCAGAGGCAAACCCGAATTTGGCCAGAAATGGTCAATAACGGGTTAGCGTCCTCAAGATTTTCGAAACTGATGTTGGAATGTCACGTCGCGCCGTTACTCCTTGGCTCGATGAGATAACGCACCACACTCGTGCGCATCCTTTTTCATGACGAACGGTCCGCAAAAATGCTCCCGCGATGGGCAGCGGCCTGCGACGGGACGCTCCGGCGTCTCGGCTAAACGAAAAAAAGGCCCCCGCTCGTTTCCGAGCGGGGGCCCTTTTCGTTGGCTTAACCGAACAGGAAGGTCTGATCGGGAACCAGGGAGAGGTCTTCCGCTCCACCCGAAACCGCCGCATCGGGGGCTTCGAAGAAGAAGTTCTGAACCCCGTCGCCGATCGCCGCTTCCGCCGACGCCGCATCGAAGACGATGTCGTCTTCGGTGATGACGTCGTAGAGGTAGATCTCGCTGACCTGGCCGTTGTTGTTGATGATGATCTGGACGTCATCCGCCACACCGTCACCATCGTAGTCCGAGCCGCTGAAGGCCACGGTCTGTTCGCTGGTGAAGGTGATCGTGTCGTCGGCACCGAAGCCGGAGACCGACACGAGGTTGGCGACCGAAGCGTCGTCGACGAAATCGTAGGCATCGTCGCTGGCATCGATATCGAGAGCGAACAGCGTGTTGGGATCGCCGTCATCATCCTGATCGAGGCTGATGACCGTCATTTCCGCCGCAACCGAAACGGTTACCGTCGCCGTGTCCGAGCCACCCTGGCCGTCAACGACCGTGTAGCTGATCGTCGCATCGCCTTCGAAGCCGGCGTTCGGCGTGAAGAGGATGGTACCATCGTCATTCACCACGACCGTACCGTCGTCCGACGAAGCAGCCGAAATCGACAGCATGTCGTTGTCGTCGTCCATGTCGTTGGCAAGAACGTCGATGACGACGGCCGTATCGAAGTCCGTCATGACCATGTCGTCCATCGCCACCGGCGCGTCGTTGACCGACGCGACGTCGACGATGAAGGTTTCCGTCGTCGTCGTCGTCCCGTCCGAGAACACAACCGTCAGCGAGTCGGCGCCGAAGTAGTTGTCATCCGGCGTATAGGACAGCGTGCCGTCAGCGTTGACGACCACCGTGCCATTGACCGCATCGGCCGACACGATCGTGATCATGTCGCCTTCTGCATCCGAAACGCGATCCGAGAGGTCGATGACGACCGCCGTGTCTTCGGTGGCCGCGATCGGGTCACCCAGAACGACCGTCGGAGCATCGTTGGAGCCAACCACGGTGTACGAAACCGTCGCAGTGTCCATGCCGCCGTTGCCGTCCATGACGACATAGTCGAAGCTGTACGACATCGTCTCGCCGTCGGTGAGCATCTGGTATTCCGGATCGGTGAGATCCAGCGACCAGCTGCCATCGGCATTGACGGTGAAGCCCGGCGGAAGCGTTTCGCCGTCCGCGAGCGAGACCGTCAGCGTGTCGCCATCGACGTCCAGGTCGTTGTCGAGCACGTTGCCCGTGACGAGGCCAGCGTCTTCATCGACGTTACCAAGGGCATCGTCCATCGCGACCGGAGCGTCGTTGACGCCCGCGACATTGACGGTGAACGAGCCATCCTGACTGGTGGTGCCGTCGGTTACGGTGAAGTTCACGACCGCCGCACCTTCGAAATCGTCGTCGGGAATGAAGGTCAGCGTACCGTCTTCATTGATGATCACGGTCCCGTTGTCCGAGTCGGCCGCGGTGATCGTGAGGTCATCACCATCGACATCGATGATGCTGTCACGGATATCGATGTTGAAGTCCGTGTCTTCGACGCCGTCGAACTGGAGATCGTCGCCGATGACCGGAACGTCGTCGACCGGAGTGACGACGACCGTCGCCGTGCTCGACGACGAGGCCATGCCGTCGCTGACGGTGTAGTTGATGACCGCGGTGCCGTTGAAGTCGGCGGCCGGATTGAAGGTCAGCGTACCATCATCGTTGATGGTGACCGTACCCACAGCAGCACCGCCCTGGACCGTGGCGGCCGTGATCGTGAGATCGTCGGCGTCGGCGTCGGTGTCGTTGGCGAGCACGTCGATGGTGACGGCCGTGTCCTCGGCGGTCGTCGCCGTGTCGGCATTCGCGACCGGAGCGAAGTTGTCGGTGACGCCGTTGACGGTGATCGTCAGCGTGCCGTTGTTGGTCGACTGGCCGTCGCTGACCTGGAAGGTCGCAACGATCGTCTCCGATTCGCCCGTGTCGAGATCCTGATAGGCAGCGTTGCCCGCATTGAAGCTGTAGCTACCATCGCTGTTGAGCGTCAGGCCGGGGATCGGATCGCCGACCAGCGTGTAGGTCAGGTTGCTGCTGTCCGGGTCGGTCGCCGTGAGCTGACCGGTCGCCGTCGTGTCCTCCGTGACGGTGATGCTTGCATCGGCCGCCGTCGGGGGAACGTTGATCGGAGTGACGATGACGTCGTCATCGTCGTCCCCGCCGAGCGCGAGAAGCGCGACGCCCGCACCGATCGCCAGCGCGCCGAGCGCGAGGTAGACGATGCCGTTATCTTCGGGGCCGCAATCTTCATAGTCGTCGTCGATGCCGTCGCCGTCCATGTCCTGACCGAGCACGGCTTCGGCGATGACGGCAACGTCTTCGACCGTCGTATCCGAGGACACGTCTTCATCTTCTTCGGCGTCGGCCTTGTCTTCGTCGGCGTCGTCGGCCTTGTCGGCCTTCGCGTCGACCTTCTCGACCTTCGCAGTGTCGACGTCGGCCGCGACCGCTTCCGCGTCAACCGCGGCGGCTTCGGCACTGGCGGCGGCCATCGCGGCAGCCTGAGCGGCGATCTGCGCCTGAGTCGGAGCCGTCGCCGGCGCCTGCGTTTCGGTTACGGCTTCCGTCTCGACGGCTTCCGCACCGCTGTCTGCATTCGACGTATCGATCGATCCTACAGCGTCGGTCATATCATTCTCCCTTTTATACTCTTACGTATACCTTGGTCGTTCAGCCCCCACGAAGGACAGGCGCACCTGCACCCCGCCTCCTGTTCCGAGTGGACTTATCCGCCACTCCTACATGGCGAATTGAGTTGTTCAAGCCGTAAATTTGCAACTTTGTTGCGCGTCCGGGCCGAAACGGTCGCCCGATAAGGCCAATCGTTTCGCAGGCGAGAAGACTTTTCGCCTCCTCCATAAGGACTTGCTTTCAATGCGTGCTCGATCTTGAACATGTTCTTGGAATGCATAGGTTTCCGTGTCATAGGGCGGGTGCGGACGCGGGGGTTCGCATCGCCGTTCTCATCACCGCTCGCCTTGAAGAAAGGGTCAAGCGCCTTGCCGAATGCATTTGTCCGTAAAGTTAGCGAAGCGCAGATGATGACGTCTCGATTCCCAAAAATTCTTCTCGGGAGCGTAGTCTTCGCTTCCCTTGCGAGCGCAGGTGCGTCCGCCCAGGAAGTCTCGATCTACGGCCCCGTCGATACGCAAGAGGACGTTCAGCCCCTCGTTGTTGTTCCATCCGAGGCGACAGGAATTCCGCCGCGGCTCGAACAGGGCGCCGTGGACGCGCTTTCGACCTATCCTTCGCTCCGCTCGGCGCGCGCTTCGATCGAGGCCGCCGACATCGATGTGAATGCCGCCAAGTGGCTGTGGGGACCGAGCGTCAACGTGTCGGCGCTGACCCGCGATATTCGTGGCATCAGCCCCGAGATCACGGTGGTGCAGCCCGTCTATACCTTCGGGAAGATCGAAAGCTCGATCGACCGGGCGAAGGCGGTCAAGATGGTCGAGATCGCCCGGGTCGGGGAAATCGCGCAGGACATTCTCCTTCGATTGGCGCAGAATTATTACGAGATCGTCCGCACGACGCAGCTCGAGGGCGCGCTGGAGGAAAGTCTCGCCGAACACCAGCGGTTGGTCGACAGTATCCAGCGCCGCGTCGATCGCGATGTCAGCCCGGCATCGGATCTCGAGCTCGCCAAGTCGCGCCTCGCACAAGTACGTCAGCAGCTCGCCTTCAATACCGCGCAACGTTATGCGGCGCAGGAGCGCTTTCGTGAGCTGACCGGCGACGACGCCGCACCGGGCCCGCCGTTCGAGCCCTACGATCCTGCCGTGCACCACCCCGACTATCAGCAGGCAATCGACAGTGCCCTTTTGTGCAATCCCACGATCGAGCGGATTGCGGCCGAGGCGGCAGTGGCCGACGCCGACAAGCGCATTGCCAAGGCGTCCATCTATCCCGAGCTCGGCGTGCAGTATCGCTACGATGAATTTCGCGGCAGCCAGCTCGGCCTCGCCGTGACCGCCTCGACGACCTCGGGCCTGTCGCCGCTGATCGCCGCGGACGCTGCCCGGGCGCGTGCCGACGCGAGCTTCATCGACATTACCGTCGCCCAGCGCCAGACCCGCGAACAGCTCATTCTCGACCTCGTCGAGAACCAGGCCGCGCGCAGCCGCATCGAGAGCAGCGCCGCCGCAGCCGACGCGTCGGAGAATGTGACCGACAGCTACCTACGCCAGTTCATCGCCGGAAGGCGCACCTGGCTCGACGTCATGAACGCCGTGCGCGAAGCCATCAACGCGCGCATCGGATTGACTGAATCCGAGGTGAGCGCGATGTCGTCCGCCGCCCGGATCCGCATCAGAACTTGCGAGTGGCGACCCTATCTCGCCCTCACGGAGATTGAAGAATGAGCCTCACCCTACTGGTCGAGAAACTCGCCGCGGCGCAGGGCGCCGACCTGTCGCCCAACTGGCGGCTGGAACTGGGCGAAGAGGATTTCGACACCACCACGTCCAACGGTCTCTATCATAGCGACGACGGCCTGTACGCGCTGGCGCGCGCCGCGGGATGGAAGGAGCCGACGCAAGTGCGCGGTCGCCCGCGTCCCAACCAGTTCCCGCTCCTGATGCTGCTGCCCGAAAAGGGCTGGGTCATCGCCGAACAATGGGAATCGCTCGACAGCGTGCGCGTCAACGGACCCACCGGCGCGCGCGTGATGAGGATCCCCGAAGGCGCGGCTTTCTATCATCTCAAGATCCCGCAGCTGCGCGATCGCGGCGGCAGCCAGAAGGCGATCGACGTCTTCTGGCGCGCGCTGATCCTCCGCAAGGGGGTGTTCTTCTCCGCGATCGTCGCGACCGTGATCGTCAACCTCATCGGCCTCGCGACCGCGCTTTTCTCGATGCAGGTCTATGACCGCGTCATTCCGCGCGGCGGCTTCTCCACGCTCTACGTTCTCGTCGTCGGCGTGCTGATCGCGCTGGCGCTGGACTTCCTGTTGCGCACGACGCGCAGCCTCATGATCGAGCGCGAGGCCGCGAAGATCGATGCGGAGGTCTCCGAATATTTCTTCGCCCGCAGCCAGGCGGTGCGGCTGGACGCGCGCGGCGGCGGCATCGGTACGATGGCCTCGCAGATCCGCGGCTGGGAACAGATCCGCGGGCTGATGAGCTCCGCCTCGATCTTCCTCGTCGCCGATCTTCCGTTCGCGATCTTCTTCATCTTCGTGATCTTCATGATCGCCGGACCGCTGGCATACGTCCCGCTCGTCAGCTTCCCGATCGCGGTCGTCCTGGCGCTGATCTTCGCCCGGCTGATCCGCAAGGATACCGCGCGCGCGCAGGTGTCGGGCAACCGCAAGAACGGGATGCTGGTCGAAAGCCTCGATGCGGCCGAGACCATCAAGGCCAACCGCGGAAACTGGCACATGCTCGCGCGCTGGAACCAGTTGATGGACGAGGTGCAGATGCACGAGGATCCGGTCAAGCGCTGGAGCTCGATCGCGACCTCGATGTTCACGGCACTCCAGCAGACAACCTACGTGCTGATCGTCGCGTTTGGCGCGGTGCTGGTGGCCGAGGGCGAACTGACCGCGGGCGCGCTCATCGCCTGCGCGATCATCGCGGGCCGCGTCAACGGACCGCTCGTCGCGCAGCTTCCCAACCTGCTCGTCCAGTGGGGCTATGCCCGTTCCTCGCTCGGGATGCTCGATGCGCTGATGGCGCTGCCGCTCGACCAGGACCCCGAAGTCGAGGGCCTGCGGCCCGAGAAGATCGATCCCACGCTCACGCTCGACAAGGCGGCCTTCGCCTATCCCGGTGTGCGGACGGGCGTCGAGATCGAGAAGCTGAAGATCGAGGCGGGCGACCGCGTGGGGATCATCGGTGGCATCGGCTCGGGCAAGTCGACGCTGCTTCGCCTGATGGCGGGGCTCTATGCGCCGGCAGCGGGCAACGTTCAGGTCGGCGGCCTCGACATGGGGCTGATCGCACCCGACGTGCTGCGCCGCCATGTCGGCTATCTTCCGCAGGATACGCGCCTTCTCAACGGCTCCCTGCGCGAGAACCTGCTCATGGGCCTGTCCGATCCGGGCGATGAAAAGCTCATGGCGACCATCGAGCAGGTCGGCCTGGCCCCGCTCGTCGCCAATCATCCGCACGGGCTGGAATTGCAGATCCAGGAGGGCGGCCGCGGCCTTTCGGGCGGGCAACGCACGCTCGTCAACATGGCACGCCTGATGCTCGCGAAGCCCTCGATCTGGCTGCTCGACGAGCCGACCTCGAATCTCGATCAGGGGACCGAGCAGAAGCTGCTCAAGACCCTCCACGATTTGTTCGGCAGCGACGCGACCGTCATCCTTTCGACGCATCGCATGAAGCTCCTCCAGCTGACGCAGAAGCTCATCGTCATGCAGTCGGGCAGGGTCGCGATGATGGGGCCGACCGCGCAGGTGCTCGAGCAGTTGAAGAAACAGTCGGGCGGCGGTTCGCCCGACAAGCCCAAAAAGCCGGTTCGGCTGGCCAGCTAGGATATCAGACGCATGTTGCAGTCCCGCCTCCACTCCGGCGCCCGCGCGCGCGACGGGCGTTTCAAGCCCAGAGCCAGCACGGTCATCATCTTCGTGTCGCTGTTCGCGCTCGTCGGCTTCCTCGTGTGGTCGATGTGGGCACATATCGACCAGATCAGCCGCGCCCCCGGCGAAGTTATTCCCTCGGGCCGTACCCAGATCATCCAGTCCGAAGAGGGCGGGACCATCGAGGAAATTCTTGTCCAGGAAGGCGACGAGGTCAAAGCGGGACAATTGCTGGTTCTTCTCGACAAGCGCCGCCCCGCCGCCGCGGTCGACGAGTCGCGTGCCGAAGTGGCCGCGCTCAAAACCCGCATGGCGCGGATCGAGGCCGAATTGTTCAATCGCCCGCTGTCCTTTCCTGCCGACACCGCGGACTTCCCCGAATTCCGCGCCAACCAGAGTTCGCTCTATACGCGCCGTCGCCAGTCGCTCGCCACGCAGACGAGCGCGCTCCAGGCGCTGCTCGATCTCACGCGTGAGGAACTGCAGCTCAACCTGCCGCTCGTCGAGAGCGGTGACGTGGCGCGTTCGGAAGTGTTGCGCATGCAGCGTACCGCCGCCGACTATCAGGGACAGATCACCAATCTTCGTACCGACTATCTCGCCGAGCTCCAGACCGAGTTCGCCGCCACGCAGGAAGAACTCGCGACCGCCTCGCAACAGCTGGCGCAGCGCGAGGCCGTGCTCGGTGCATCCGAATTGCGGGCGCCGACCGACGGGGTCATCGTGCATGTCGCGCTGACCACGATCGGTGGCGTGCTGCGGGCCGGCGATGAAGTGCTGCAGATGGTGCCGTCGGGCGACGAACTCATCGTCGAATCGCGCGCCGACCCCGCCGACATCGCGTTCGTCCAGGTGGGTGACGAGGGCAACGTCAAGTTCGACGCCTATGACAGCACCATCTACGGCGCGGCCGCCGCCAAAGTGGTATTCGTCAGCGCCGATACGCTCTCCGAGGAAACCGAAGACGGCGTCGTCACCTATTATCGCGTGCGCCTCTCCGTCGACCCCTCGACGCTGCGTCCGCGCACGCGCGACGAGAGAATCTCGCTCCAGCCCGGCATGACCGCGATCGCCGAGATCAAGACCGGCGAGACGACGGTGTTCCACTATCTCACCAAGCCGATCCTCAAGACGGCGTCCGAGGCATTGGGCGAGCGATAGGTCGGTGGTCGGATCGAGGAAGGATGCGAAAATGTGTCCCTCCCGAACGGCCGCTCAGTCGATGGCGACCAGCCCTTGATGGTACGCTGCCGCCTTCGCAGCATATAAAGCGGCGGAAGCGCGAAGCATCGCCGCCGCCTCGTCATCGAGCGTGCGGATGGCCTTTGCCGGGGCGCCGACGATAAGACTGCGCGGCGGGAAGGTCTTGCCCTCGGTGACCAGAGCCGCCGCGCCGACGATCGACCCCGAACCGATCACCGCCCCGTTGAGGATGCGCGCGCCCATTCCGACGAGCACCTCGTCCTCGATGGTGCAGCCGTGCAGGATCGCCTGGTGTCCGACCGTCACGCGCGCGCCGATGACGAGCGGGGCATCGGGATCCGAATGGCCGATCGCCCCATCCTGGAAATTGCTTTCCTCGCCGATCGTGATGGGCGTGTTGTCGGCACGGATGATCGCGCCGAACCAGACGCTTGCCCGCGCACCGAGGCGAACGTCACCGATCAGGTCGGCGGAGGGCGCCACCCACGCTCCATCCTCCAAAACGGGTTCTTTGTCGTCTAGCCGATAGAGTGTCATGGCGCCGACGCTAGGACGAGCGGTCGGTTCTTGGCAACGATCAACCGGCGACCCGCGCCCTGCGCCGCGAATGAGCAGGATCTCCCAATCGTAAGAGAACGTTGTCGGAGTCCACGGAAGCGCCAAGCGCGTCAGGATCGTCGCCAAGACCTCGCGTCGTCTCCCTCCCGTAGCGTAGTCGCCGCCTCGCCTCGCTGCCACGGCCAAACGCATCCCTGCGGTCGCCGCTTATCCCTGGGCGGCCTTCCCCACCTGTGCGGACGATTTGTCCGAATAGCGCGCGATCCTCTCGTCGACCTGTTCGAGCGTGATGGGCTTTGTCAGATGATCCTGCATCCCGGCCTCGAGACAGGCTTCTACATCCTCGGCATAGGCATTGGCCGTCAGCGCGACAATCGGGAGCGTGCCTGCATCGAAGCCCAACGCCCTCAGGCGGCGGGTGGCCTCGAACCCATCCATCTGCGGCATCTGGAGATCCATGAAGACGAGATCGTAGAGGCGTGCCTCGTCGCGCGCGTGGCGGACGCAATCGATGGCATCGAGGCCTGTCGATGCGATCGCCACGTCGACCCCCAGCTTCTGGCACATCGCCTCGATCAGCACCTGATTGACGGCATTATCCTCCACGACGAGAAGGGAGACGTCGCGCGCGATGGTCCCCATCGTTGCGGGCGCATCAATGGCGACCGCGTCGCTGTGTTCGAGGATGCGGACGGGAAGCTCGATCGTGAAGGTTGAGCCGGGTCCCGAATTCGCCCGCGCATGGACATCGCCGCCCATCAGCCGCGCCAGATTCCGACTGATCGGCAGTCCCAGACCCGTCCCGCCAAAGCGCCGAGCGGTGGTGGCGTCGGCCTGCCTGAAGTTGGCAAAGATGGATTCCAGTTGCTTCTCCTGGATCCCGACACCCGTATCCCTGACCTCGACCAGTAACACGTCATCCTCGCTATCGTCCTTCATCCGTGCGGTGACACAAACCCCGCCCTCATCGGTGAACTTGATCGCGTTCGCGATGAGATTGAGCACGATCTGGCGAAACCGCAGCCGGTCACCCTCGAAGCGGAGCGGGACGTCGGGGTCGATGTTCATCGAAAGGTCGATGGCCTTTTCCGAGGCCATCGGCATCATGATCGCAAGACAGCTTTCAAGCTTGTCGCGAAGAACGATTTCCTCCTTCGCGAGTTCGAGGCTGCCCGCTTCGATCTTCGAGATGTCGAGAATGTCGTTGAGGAGCGTCAGCATCGACCGCCCGCTGTCTCTGATGAGGCTTACGTAGCGACGCTGGGTCGCGGTCAGTTCCTCGCGTAGCAGCAGGTCCGTAAACCCGATCACCCCGTTCATGGGCGTTCTGATTTCGTGGCTCATATTGGCGAGGAACCGGCTCTTGGCAGCCACCGCATAACGCGCCCTGCTGAGGGCCGCGGTCAGTTCACGCTGGCGTGCCAGTTCATCGGTGCGGTCGCGAAAGACGCCGAACAGTCTGACGGACGTTCCCTCGTCGTCGCATTGCACACGGGCGATCGATTCCACCTGTCGGATCTCGCCATCGGCCCGTACGAGCCGCGCCTGAAACGTGTAGCCCGTCCCGGTCTCGACTGCGCGCTCGAAATTGTCGACCACGATCTGGCGGTCTTCGGGATGATACACCGCGATCGCAGCTTCGAGATCTGGCGCCTTGCCGGGCGGCTGTCCGTGGATGCGGAATGTCTCGTCTGACCAGAAGATCTGCTGTGTCCGCAGATCGACTTCCCAATGACCGATGCTGGCTGTCTGCTCGGTCATCTGCAGGAGCCGATCGGACTCGCTCCACTCGTGAACCGCATTTCTCCGTTCATCGTCCGACCGTTGCAGCTTCGTCGCTACCGCTTTGGTACGCCGGCGCGCATTGCGTTCGTGCAGGGTTACGCAGGCCAGCAGGAGCAAGAAGGCAACCTCCGCCGCCGCAGAAAACTCGGCGTAGCGCGCCGCGACGTACAGCCCGACGATGGCGACAAAAGCCGAATAAGGTGTGAAGCAACGGAGCATGGTTCGCCTTCTCGATGGCACGAGAACCGAACATTACGGGAACATCTAACGTCTGTTTAGGAGCTTCCGATCCGTATCGGACCAACCGTCGGCGGACGGCCTCGCAGCAAAGGCCGAGGAAAATGGTGCCCCAAAGACGACAAAAATGGGCACTCAAATCATTGGGAAATTTCTCTTTCGAGACCCTGACCCCTCGCCTCGGTCAAGTGAATCGCGGCTCCTGGGCCGGTAGCTGACTGTCTGCTTCCGGCGTCGGGAGCTCAAAAGCACCGACACTCATACTCCTCATGCCGTCAAGGACCGCTAACGCCCCCTGAGCAGACCTGACCACTTGAAACGATATATAAACAGGTTTGTTAGGTCGCAGATGTCCCGTCTAATCGACTGTTAGCCTGACATAGGTTATGTGATAAAGATTGGCTCTAAGCTAATCGAATTCGCATTTGGCGAGAATGCTAACGAGGATGTTAGATCAACAATGAATAGGGGCGATTGATATGAACCAGCCGCTTTTGATAGCAACTAAGGTTTTGTTGATACTCGCAATAGAAGCGAGCCTAGCGGATCGCGCACTAGCACAGGACATGAATCAGCTGCTCGAGCGGAAATACGACATTCTCGAAAAGGAAGCCGAAGCTAATCGTCTCCGCGCAGAGGCAGAGGCGCGACGCGCGCCCCAAAGTGCAAATCGGGTTCCTCCCGTTGCCGCAAGGATGGTCTCGTCACCTGAAATAAGGCATACCGTCGGACAAGGGTCGAATGACTTCGCCAACTTCAACGCACCGACCTATCAGCTGCCCAATGGAGTCGTCTTGGAAGTCAGTGGCGACCTCCTTCCCGGCGCCGATGTTGTTTGCCTATCTAACTGCTAACTCCTTGCCGGAAAGTCCGCTTTTGGGCCGATAACGGACCGTCCGCTTCCAGCGTTATCCTCCTCGACGAACATTGGCGAGCATTTGGCCTGAGCTTCGAAACTGCGAAACGCAGCTGGGCGGTTCAGGCGGTGCTTGGCCCGCTTTTGTCAGCAGCGATGTCGCCCCCAGTAACGCTGCCATCGCAGCGCATACCCGCGCGACACCATCGCGCACGACAGATCAACGCCGGATGCAGTGACGCACCACGCGCCAGTACGCGAACCACCAGCCGAACCGGTCGAGATGCATGACATTGCCGGTGCATTCACAATGACATGACCATGCGATAGTTTACCGCGCGGACCTCCAAGCAACTCGACCAGCGCATCGCGCGCAGCAATGCCGGACGCATCGGGGCACGGATGATTGGCACGGCATTCGTCATCGAGTTCGCGCGCCGCGATCCCAGACAGGCGAACACGCGGACCTTCCTCGCACCAGATTGGCCCATCACCATCCCAGACGGCAATCGGTGTGCATTCAAACCCGCTACCGGCGGGCACGACCGGCGCAAGCGCAAAAAGTAGAGCGATCAGCATCGTGTACGCAGTCATCCCTAGGGCCCCAAACTATGTCAATATTTGAGAGCTGGGGCCCGAAACGATCCACAGAAATCTCACGATCCGTTCTTGATCTGTTCTCCCTTGCGAAGCATTTGTGCGGCATGTCCACTAAGCACATTCGCACCGTTTCCGATTTAGTCCGATTTGGGGCGGGGCTTAAGGTCCACTGTCTTAACTGCGGGAATGCGGCCACGCTTGATGGAATGAAGCTAGCACAGCGCGGGGCCGCGACGGCAGAGCTTCGGACGCTAGCGCACAGATTCAAATGCTCAAGGTGCGGGGCGCGCGGTGATGCCCATGCGACGGTACTGCCGCCTGTCGGCGAGCCGCGCGGGCAGTAAAAGAGAGGGCTCAAGTAGGAACCTAAAGGGTACCTACGGTCAGTCGGGCAGAAAGGGAGAATAAACTTTCTCTTAAGAGCACTTGTATTACCTTTCAACCTATGTACTCAAAATTTCTATCTCAAAACAATGTCTTCGGACAACGCAGAAGCCGAAAGGTGCGCAAGTGATTAGGGGAATTTTCGTTACAGCCTTCGGAACCATTCTAGGTCCTTTTATAGGCCTAGCCTCTCTGGTTGCGTTTCTATCCGGCGCTGCCTTCGGGCTAATGGCGCTGGCCTCGCTCATCTTCTGGTCCGGAGATCTTTTTGTCGCGGCCGCCATACCCTGCATGGTGTTTGCCATCATAGCGAATGTCTTTCGCTATTCTCTGGAATGGGCGATCGCCCAGGCTGCTGGAACGGGTGGCGAATAAGCAACGCACGGCTTGTACATCGCTAGTTCTGGTCAAAGTGTAACTCATCCTGATACTGATAATAAAGGATCGCAATTTGGCTAAAAATTTTCATCGCGTAAGTTTGGTTGCTTTGGGGGTGGCGACTTTCGCGACCAGCGCTCTTGCGGGACCTAACGATATGGACATTGCGGGCGTGAAGCTCGGTATGGAATGGGCGGAAGCGGAGCAGAAGTTGATTGCTGCGAACTATGCCTGCCGTTCTTCTGGAACGATAAAGACCTTCCAAGAACGAGTGCAGTCAGAGATAAAGCGCCGAAACGGCGAGTTTGAAGCTTGGCCTCAGCAAAGCGGGACTCGTTTTTGGTGGTGCGAAGGAAAAAGTGGTGA
The DNA here is from genome assembly GCF_039655735.1 of Sphingomicrobium aquimarinum. Taxonomy (NCBI): domain Bacteria; kingdom Pseudomonadati; phylum Pseudomonadota; class Alphaproteobacteria; order Sphingomonadales; family Sphingomicrobiaceae; genus Sphingomicrobium; species Sphingomicrobium aquimarinum. Next base: position 1,084,440 of record NZ_JBBYXH010000001.1, read on the forward strand.
AGAACTGCAAATTGGCCTGGCGCATCCCGAGCTAGGGCCGGTAATCGACACACTTAAGCTATATGTGACCAGTGACCGGTTCGATCTTGCGCGTTTTGAGGAGCAAGTGTCGGCTAAATACGGTTTGCCGACAGGGGGAACTGTCAAGAACGGGGTGTGGTGCACTAATGGCGCAACGAGGTGCGGTGGGATTGGCGAAGACAATCCGTACTTCAGGACAATTAGCCAGCAGGGTTTTGACACGACCGTGTCTTTTTCGATCCTTGCTGAACGTGGAAGCACTGTGAGTAAAACGGAGACAGAAGCTGTCATGCGCGAAGCTGATCAGCTTTCACCAAAAAACAACTCGGCGGCTTTTTGAGGGATCAAATAGAGCGCATTTTTTGAGCGTTCTTGCGAAGGGCGGGAGGGCTGTGAGCGGCCTTCCTGCCTAATATCTGTCTGCCTACAGGCCCGTATGCGGGTGTATTTCTTTTAACTCGCGGCCGGTTTTACGCGATAGGAGAACTGGTCAGGGGGGGGGAGGTCTAAACTTGGACCGCTACTCTCGGCGGGCGGCGATCGTTCCTGTGACCGATATCGGCCGCCAAGCCGCCATTCTTCCCAATAGTTCTCAGCAGTCCTCTATGGGGGTGCGCGAAATCGTCGGTTTCCCGCCATTTTTGAAAATGGTGCCCCAGAGGCGACGAAAATGGACACTCAAATCATTGGGAGATTTCTGTCGTTAGACGGCAATGACGTCGGTTTTAAGTCTTGGGTACAAGTCCAAATCGGCCTTAGCGAACCATCGTCAATTCTTGCATCAAAGAACTTAACGCAGATACAGCGTTGACAAAATGCTGATGCTCGTTCATTTGGTGCAGCATGAAGCGGTTTGACGCATATGATTCGGGCGTGCTTGCTGAGTTAGCGTCGATTTCGGCGGGCTATCCCTTTCGGGGCAAGATCGATGCCCTGCCCGAAGGTGACGTTGCCGTGATTCAAATGCGTAATGCCGATCCCGAAACCGGGATCGATTGGAAAGGCCTTGCGCGTATCGAACTGCCACGAGAATCTGCGAAAGCATTTCTGCGACCGGGTGACATCATCCTCTCCACACGCGGTGGACGTAACTTCCCGTATTGCATGGAGGAGCGCGACGAGCAGGTCGTCTGCTCGCCGCATTTCTTCGTGATCCGCGTGAGGACCGACGCGATCCTCCCCCAATTCCTGGCTTGGCAGATGATGCAGAAGCCGGCGAAGGACTACTTCGCGGCGGGCGCGACCGGTTCCTACATCCTCAATCTCAAACGCGAGGTGGTGGAGAATTTGCCAATCGCGATCCCACCGCTCGCACAGCAACAACATATCGCCGATCTGGACGCGGCAATGCGAGGTGAGCGCGCAATCCTAACCCGACTTATCGACAACAGGGCCGCCGAGATGACGGCCATTGCCCAACAGCTGCTTGGACCAGCCTTTCAGCGCCCGGAACAGAGAGCATCATGAACGACCAGATCAAACAAGACGAAGTGAACAAGGCCGTCTGGGCCGCCTGCGACACCTTTCGCGGGACGGTCTCTGCCGACGTTTACAAGGACTACGTCCTGACCATGCTGTTCCTGAAGTACCTGTCGGACGTTTGGCAGGACCACTACGACGAGTACAAAAAGCAGTATGGCGATACGCCTGAGCTGATCGCGGAGCTGATGACGAACGAGCGCTTCGTCCTGCCGGAATCCGCCAACTTCACCACGCTCTACAAGGCGCGGCACGAGCCCGGGAACGGTGAGCGGATCGACAAGGCGCTGCACGCCATCGAAGAGGCAAACGTCGGCAAGCTGCGCGACGTGTTCCAGGATATCAGCTTCAACTCCAACAAGTTGGGCGAGGAGAAGCAAAAGAACGACATCCTGCGCCATCTGCTGGAGGATTTCTCACGCCCCGAGCTGAACATGCGACCCTCGCGCATCGGCAATCTCGATGTGATCGGCAACGCCTACGAATTCCTCATCAAGAACTTCGCCGCCGACGCGGGCCGCAAGGCGGGCGAATTCTACACTCCGCCCGAAGTGTCCGAACTGATGGCGGAAATCATGGACATGGCCGAAGGCGAGGAAGCTTGCGACCCCACCTGCGGTTCCGGCTCGCTGTTGATGAAGTGCGGTCGCCGCGTGCAGGCCAAGTTCGCCGGATCAAAGAAATACGCGCTATATGGCCAGGAATCGATTGGCAGCACATGGGCGCTCGCCAAGATGAATATGTTCCTCCACGGCGAGGACAACCACCGCATCGAATGGGGCGACACCATCCGCAACCCCAAGCTGCTCGACGCCGAGGACCGGCTGAAGCACTTCGATGTGGTCGTCGCCAATCCGCCCTTCAGCCTCGACAAGTGGGGCGTCGATACGGCGGAGAATGACCGGTTCGGTCGCTTCCGGCGTGGCGTACCGCCCAAGACCAAGGGCGACTATGCCTTCATCCTCCACATGATCGAGACGATGAAGCCGAAGACCGGACGCATGGCCGTGGTCGCGCCGCATGGTGTGCTGTTCCGGGGATCGAGCGAGGGCAAGATCAGGCAGAAGCTGATCGAAGAGAACTTACTCGAAGCGGTGATCGGCCTGCCCGAAAAGCTGTTTTACGGCACAGGCATTCCGGCCTGTATCCTGATCTTCCGCAAGACAAAGGCGGACGACAAGGTGCTGTTCATCGACGCCAGCCGTGAGTTCAAGTCGGGCAAGAACCAGAACCAGCTCGAAGAAGGCCACATCGCGAAGATCGTCGAAATTTACCGCAAGCGTGAGACGGTCGACAAATACGCCTATCTCGCCACGCCCGAAGAGTTGGCCGAGAACGACTACAACCTCAACATCCCGCGCTATGTCGACACTTTCGAGGAAGAGGAAGAGATCGACCTGGTCGCCGTCCGCGCCGAACGGCTGAAGCTGAAGGCCGAACTCGCCGCACTGGAAGAGAAGATGGACGGCTACCTCAAGGAGCTTGGCTACTGATGGCAGGCGAGATCATCCAGTACCAGACGGAGGACGGCGTCACCGTCATTCGCCTTCAGGCGAGCGATGGCAGCGTGTGGCTGAGCCAGGCCGACATGGCCGAGCTGTTTCAGACTACCAAGCAGAGCATCAGCCTGCACATCCGCAACATTCTGGAAGAGGGTGAGCTGGACGAAGCGGCAACTGTCAAAGAAAACTTGACAGTTCAAACCGAAGGTAAGCGCAAGGTTTCCCGCCAGATTCTGCTCTACAACCTGCAAATGATCCTTGCGGTCGGCTTCCGCGTGCGGTCGCTGCGAGGCATGCAATTCCGGCGCTGGGCGTCGGAGGCGCTGAGCGAATATCTGGTCAAAGGCTTCGTCATGGACGACGAGCGCCTGAAAGAACCGGACAACGACTATTTCGAAGAACTGCTCGCCCGCATCCGCGACATTCGCGCGTCGGAAAAGCTGTTCTACAAGAAGGTACTCGATATCTACGCCACCGCCGTGGACTATGATCCGAAGGCGGAAACGAGTCAGCAATTCTTCCAGACCGTGCAGAACAAGATGCACCATGCGGCCCATGGCCAGACGGCGGCGGAAACTAAGCTCGCGCGCGCTGACAGCGCCAAGCCGATGATGGGGCTGACCAGCTGGACCGGTGAGAAGAAAGGCCGCCTGCCCACCAAGCAAGATGCGCAGGTGGCGAAGAACTATCTGGCTGACGACGAGATGGAGACGCTGAACCGCATCACCGTCGCCTTCCTCGAATTTGCCGAGGCCATGGCGAAGAACCGCAAGCCGATGCACATGGCCGACTGGATCGCCAAGCTGGACGACTTCCTGAAGCTGGGCGATCACCCGCTGCTTGATGGCGCGGGCCGGGTTTCCGCCAAGCAGGCGCAACGCCACGTCGACGCCGAATACGACCGCTGGCACACCCGCGCGATCAACGCGCCGAGCGCGGTCGAGCAACATTTCATTGAGGCTACCGCCAAGGTGAAGCAGCTCGCCGCCGACAAGCCCGCCAAGGGCAAGGGCGGTGCGAAATGATCCCGGAGGGGTGGGCCAAAGTTACGCTTGCGGAGATTTCCGACCCGCGCGCTTCCATCCGATATGGCGTTGTGCAGATCGGCGCGAATACCCCGGGCGGGGTTCCGATCGTGCCGATCAAATACATCAATCAAATTGGTAAGGTGCCTCTCCACCTGGCTTCCCCGGAAATTGAGGGGAAATACAAGAATAGCCGTGTGCAGGCTGGTGACGTGCTGATCTCCGTCAAAGGAACCATCGGAGAAGTGGGGATTGTACCGTCGGGCTTTAGCGGAAACATTGCTCGCGAGATTGCCCGTATCCGCCCTAACGGAAAGGCGAACGCTGAGTATGTCGCTTACCAACTTCAGGCACCCCAGACTCAGCGGCGCATCAAGTCGGTAACGGTCGGCACTACGCGCCTTGAGTTTTCAATCGCTGCCGTGAAGTCATTTGAAATTGCCCTTCCTCCGCTGGGCGAGCAGCGTGGAATTGTCGCAGCGCTTAAAACCTGGGACCACGCCATCGAGACGGTCGAGGCGCTGATCGCCAACGCCCGCGCGCAGAAGCAGGCGCTGATGCAGCAGCTGCTCCCGCAAGGCACCACCCCACCCAAAAAACGCCTCCCCGGCTTTTCGGGGGAGTGGCGCGAGGCAAAGCTCGGCTCGCTGGCCGATATATCCAAGGGAAAACAAAAAGGCCGGGCCAGTCTGGCTGAGGACGGCCCTGTTCCTGTGATCAACGGTGGCATCACGCCGTCCGGATACACCGACCACCCCAACACCTCCGCCGATACCATCACGATTTCCGAGGGCGGCAACTCGTGCGGCTACGTCGATCTGATCACGCAGCCCTTCTGGTGCGGCGGCCATTGCTACGCTCTGAAAAATCTGCAGGTGGAGCGGGACTATCTTTTCGCTGTGCTCAAACATCGTGAGCGCCAGATCATGTCGCTACGTGTTGGATCAGGGCTCCCCAACATCCAGAAAAAGGCGCTGAGCCAGTTCTCGATCCCCGTTCCGCCAGGATCTGAACAGGTGAAAATCGGTGAAGTCGCAGCCAGCGCGGACAAGGAAATCGCGGCGCACGAAGCGCAACTGACCGCCCTCCGCCAGGAAAAGGCCGCGCTGATGCAGCAACTGCTCACCGGCAAACGACGGGTCAAACTTCCGGAAAGCGAGGTGGTCTGATGCCGCTGATGACATTCGAAGAAGCAATAGAGGACTCCGAAAGGCACTCAAAGCGGCACCTGTTGCTCGGCAATGGCTTCAGCATCGCCTGCCGGGCCGACATATTTCACTATGGGTCGCTCTTTGAGCAGGCTAATTTCACCCAAGTTCCCGAAGTCGCAGCCGTTTTCGCCGCTCTCGGCACGCAAGACTTCGAGCAGGCAATCCGCTCACTGGAGAACGCGGCTAGGATTTTGCCACCCTATGTCGTGCATGGTGATGAAGCCATCGCCAAGATGCTCGAGCACGCCGATGCGCTAAAGGAGATTCTGGTCCAAACGATCGCCGGCAATCATCCCAACGTTCCGTCGGACATTCCTGATGCCAAGTTTTGGGCTTGCCGTCGCTTCCTTTCGCATTTCCTCACCGGGCCTAAAGCAGGGCAGGTATTCACACTCAACTATGACCTGCTGCTCTACTGGACGCTGATGCATGACGCCATGCCGTTCGGCGATCCAATCGACTTGGCCAAGAACGATGGGTTTGGAAACAATGAGGACGATCCCGATGCGGAATACGTTGTGTGGCAGGGTGAGACCGGCGCCCACGATGCGCGCGTGCATTTTCTTCACGGTGCATTGCACCTCTTCGATTCAGGGGCAGAGCTAAAGAAATACACTTGGGTTCGGACGAATGTCCCGCTTGTAGATCAGGCCCGTGCAGCCATTGCGGTGGATGCGTACCCGCTCTTTGTCGCCGAGGGCACCAGCGCGAAGAAGAAGGCGAAAATTCGCCACAACGCCTACCTCTACCAAGGCTTCAAGCAGTTTACGGCCAACATCAAGGTCGGAACCCACTGCATGTTTATCTTCGGTCATTCGCTAGCAGAAAACGACGATCATATTCTCGTTCGCATTGGTCGAGGCCGATTCAAGAAACTCTACGTGGGCATTTTTGGAGACCCTCTGACCGACGACAATCAACGCATCATGGCACGAGCGCAAGAGTTGGCGGCTATGCGACACGCAAGCGCCCCACTAGAGGTAGTCTTCTATGATGCAGCCTCCGCGAACGTTTGGGGCGACAATTGACCATCACTCCCAACACCGCCGAGCTTTACAGCTCCCATATCCCGGCCCTCGCCACGCTAGTGTCGCTGGGCTGGGATTATCTCTCCCCAGAGGATTGTCTCGCCGCGCGTGGTGGCAATCAGGGGGTGGTGCTGCGCGATGTGCTGGTCGAGCAGCTGCGGCGACGGACGTTCGACTACAAGGGGCGGACCTATCCGCTTTCAACCAACGCGATCGACCAGATCGTTCGCGAGCTGACCTCGCCCGCGCTTAATGAAGGGCTGATCACCGCCAACGAGAAGCTCTACAACGCCATCACGCTGGGCATCACCGTCACCGAATTCGTCGATGGCAAGAAGCACAGCGTCACCGTCCCGATCATCGACTGGGCGCATCCGCTGGCGAACAGCTTTATTGCCAGCGAGGAGATGGAAGTGCTCGCCGTGCCGGGCACGCATACGCGTCGTCCCGATATCGTCGGCTTCGTCAACGGCATCCCACTGCTGGTGATCGAGGCCAAGCGGCCAGACAGCGGCAATCCCAACAAGTCGATGGTGGACGAAGGCATTAGCCAGACGATCCGCAACCAGGGGCAGGAGGAAATCCCGCACCTTTTCGCCTATGCCCATCTGCTGCTGTCCATCGGCATGACAGATGGCCGCTATGGTACCACCAAGACCCCGCGCAAGTTCTGGGCGCAATGGCGCGAGGAAGAGTTTTCCGAGGATCACTTCCGCCAGATCAAGAACGCTGCAAAGGAAATCGATCCGCGCGCGGCGATCCTGAAGAACCATGTGCGCGAGGTGCGCGACCACTTCCAGCACCTGTGGAGCGACGAGCAAGCCGTGACCGCGCAGGACCGCCTGCTGATCGGCTTGTGCACGCCCGAGCGCTTGCTCGAATTCGTCCGCTCATATGTCCTGTTCGACCGCAAGGTAGACAAGATCGTCGCCCGCCATCAGCAATTCTTCGGCATCCGCGCGCTGCTCGACCAGATCAGCCGGATCAAACCCGATGGCGCGCGCGAAGGCGGGGTGATCTGGCACACCACCGGTTCGGGCAAGAGCTTCACGATGGTGATGCTGTGCAAGGCGCTGCTGCTGCACGAGAAGCTGAAGGCCTGCCGTCTGGTCGTGGTGACCGACCGCCGCGATCTGGAAAAGCAGCTGGCAGGCAACTTCCTGACCGGCGGCGCCTTCGGTTCGGACGTAGGCTCGAAAGATGCGGGCAAGGCCAAGGCGCAATCGGGCCGCGATCTAGCCAAGCGCATCGGCAAGGGCACCGAGCGGATTATCTTCACGATCATCAACAAGTTCGGCAGCGCTGCTCGCCACGCCGAATGCCGAAATGACAGCGCGGATATGATCGTGCTCGTTGATGAAGGCCACCGTAGCCAGGGCGGCGAGAACCACGAGCGGATGCGCAAGGCGCTGCCTAACGCCGCCTATGTCGCGTTTACCGGTACGCCACTACTGAAGGACGACAAGACGGCTAACAAGTTCGGGCGGATCGTCCACGCTTACACGATGAAGGACGCCGTCTCGGACGGCACGGTGACGCCGTTGCTCTACGAGGAACGCAAGCCGATCCTCGACGTGAACGAGCGCGCGATCGACAACTGGTTCGAGAAGGTCACCGCTGGCCTGTCCGATGAGCAAAGGGGCGATCTCAAAAAGAAGTTCGGGACTAAGGGCGCGGTCTATGGCTCTGGCGACCGCATCAATCTGATCGCACTCGATATCGCGACCCACTTCAAGGAGAACTTCAAGGATCTAGATCTCGGCCTTAAGGGTCAGCTGGCAACTGATTCGAAGCGGTCAGCCATCCGCTACAAGAAGGCGCTGGATGCCACCGGTCTAGTCAGCAGCGCCATCATCATTTCGCCCCCAGATACTCGAGAAGGCCATTCGGAAGTGGATGAGGCGGAGCTGCCGGAGGTGCAGCAATGGTGGAAGGAGAATGTCAAAGGCGACGCCGAAGATTACGAGCGCCAAGTCATCGAAGACTTCTCGACCGAGGGCCGACCTGACATTCTGATCGTGGTCGACAAGCTCCTCACCGGATTTGATGAGCCGCGAAACGCTGTCCTCTACATCGACAAGAAGCTTGAACAGCACAATCTGATCCAGGCCATTGCTCGCGTAAACCGGCTGCATGAGCAGAAGAAGTACGGTTTGCTCATCGACTATCGGGGAATTCTGAAGGCGCTGGATACCGCGCTCACTGAATATCAGGACCTCGCCGAACGCACGCAAGGCGGCTTCGATCTCGCCGACATTGACGAACTCTATGCCGATGTCAGCACCGAGTATAAGCGATTGTCCAGCCTCCACGCCAACCTCTGGGAAATCTTCAAGCCGGTCAGGAACAGGGCCGATATCGAGCAGTATCGGCAGCTGTTGGTTCCTCAGACACGCGAGAGCGAGGATGGAATACCGATCGACCTGAACCAGAAGATACGGGAGGATTTCTATGAGGCCCTGACAGCCTACGGCATGTGCCTGAAGATTGCTCTGGGGTCGCGTTCGTTCTTCGAAGACGCATCAATCACCGAAGGACAGATTGCGGAATACAAGCGAGACCTCAAGTTCTTCACTAATCTGCGCAAGATCGTGAAGCAGGACGCACAGGAAACCGTCGACTACAACGCCTACGAGGATCAGATCAGGAGATTGGTCGATCGCTATGTCGTGGGCGAGGACGTGGAGAACGTGGACGGCGTTTTGATCGTCAACGAGCTTGGAAATCAGCAGTCCGCCGAAACCTGGTCCCCTGAGAAAACACGCAACGAAACTGACATCATCCGATCCAGAGTCCGCAAGACGATCGAGCAGGAACTGGCCGACGATCCCTATGCGCAGCTGTTCTTTTCCGATCTGCTCAAGCGGGCCATTGCGGAAGCATCTGCGCTTTTCGACCACCCTTACAAGCAATATATCCTGTTCAAGGATTTGGAGGAAAGGCTCGCCTCCAGGTCCATCGACGACCTGCCCCAACGCCTCGAAGGTCACCGCCATGCGAGCGCTTATTTCGGGATCATCCGGTTGGAAATAGGGGACGAGCTCGCAAAGGGGGATGAGCAAGAAGAATTCATCCAGGCAGCGCTGGACATTGAGAAGTCCGTGGAGAGTGCCATTGCAGAAAACTCGTTGAACCCGGCAAACATTGAAGCGGCTATCCGAAAAGCTTTGTTACCGCGCCTGTTCGGCCTGACCGGCTTGGACAAGGCAAAGGTTATTACCGAGAAGGTTGTCGAGGTAACCCGCATTGGCCTTGCTCGTGGAAGTAGCGCAAGAACGTGATTGTCCGATACGGCGATCAAGAGGTGTCGTGCCTCGTTCGACAAACCGCAGCTGTCACGGGCCGCATCCGCATCCATGTTTACCCCAACGGTGATGTCGAAATCGAAGCGCCCAGCAATAAGGAAACGGGTCAGATCAGGGCGGCAGCGCAGCGACGCGCAAGATGGATCTTCCAACATCGGAACGCAGCAATCGCCGCGCGGCGAATGGCGCTACCGCGCGAATATGTGAGCGGCGAGACGCACTTTTATTTAGGGCGGCGACACAAGCTTATCGTCAATGGGAGCAGTGCGCAGCCTTCTGAAGTCAAACTCTTGCGAGGCAAGCTTATTGTAACCCTGCCAGTGGTTGATCGAGCCGCCGTCAGACGCAGATTGAATGCATGGTATGATGTTCGCGCAGACGAATACCTGAGCGACAAATTTTCGGAAATCTCAGGCCGGTTGAATTGGATAGAAGCACTCCCACCGCTGAAACTTATGCGAATGAGGACGCAGTGGGGCAGCTGTTCCCCGGACGGGGTGATCTACTTGAACCCCGCACTCATACGGGCACCACGTCATTGCATTGAATACGTCATTCTGCACGAACTCTGTCATCTGGTCGAACACAACCACAGCAAGCGCTTCTTCGACTTGCTCACCAAGCAAATGCCGGCTTGGGAGAGCGCAAAACGGGAGCTGGATTCGATAGCCGAGCTAGTCTTGGCAGGAAATGATTGACGACTGTCTGTGTCGTCATTGGATTCATTGAATAGCCGCTTTGCCGATGCCCGCCCGAACCATAATTCCGCGCGATGGCCGACCCTCCCCTCCGCAATGGCTCCAGGCAGTCCACAATCGGTTTAAAAGCTGCAGAAGGTTGCTCTGCGAGCCGCTCGACGCGCGATCGCGCGAGCGGCCTTTCGAGTTAATGATAGAAGGTCAGGATGATCGGTTAAGCCGATCGAGATGAAATTCAGCCCGTGGCCATCGGGGCTTAGCCGTCACGGGTGTCCAAAAGCAAGGACGAGAAATTGAAACATCAGCCCCACAACCAGACCAACGTCGAGATCGTCTCTCTCCCGCAGCCGCGCGGAGCGACAATGCGCCTGATGCACGCTTTGGCTACTCTTATAGACGGCGGTAGCAACGAAAAACCTGTCCGATGTCATCCATCGATCAAGCACGTGATCATATTGCAGCAAGCTGGCTTAGGAATTGTTGGCACCGATTGGTGCCGCCCGCTGCTGATCGCGGAGGCATGCAGCCTCTCTCAGAGCCTATCCACCGATGTCATTGTCGCGCGGAGCGGTGACGCGATTTCGAAGATGAGCTTCGACGTGCATTTCTGTGGCCATTCGCGCACTTTCACAGACTATCGCCTCTGGAAAGATCACCCCGAACAGGCCCCATGGCTGATCCCGAGCGCTGGGCCGGGCAAGTGTGTCAGGCTCACCGCCAATGGGCTTGAACTCGCCAATGAGGCGCCGTTCGACGATGAAATCGGCCGTTGGCGTGGGATCACCTTGGGGAACGAATACCTGTCCACGGTCATAAAGGGGTGGATTTGATGGCTGCGCGCATGGGCAAGACCGCCACTCCTCCAGCGGCCCGCAAGAAAAGCAAGGCGAAGACCGACGATGCGCTCGCGTCGCGAGCGCTTAAGGGTGAGTTTCACCCGCATGAAGGCGACGGCAAGTTCGGGTTTGCAAGGCTCTACTGGCCTGACGGTGATGGGCCACGCGCGTCACTAGAGGGACATCTGGCGAAGAAGCGACATCCTGCCGGGACGGGTGCAAGACACAGGGCCGCGGCGCGCATGGAGGTGTTACTCCCCCCGGACGCCCCCGAGGAGTATGTCGACATCGATCGCCTCGTGCAGCGCTACGAAGAAGCGCTGCCGTCGGATGCGTCGACCGCGATCGCGCAGGTGACCTTGCATTTCCCCGACGCGCCCAATCTGCATTCAAAATATGAGGAAAGCCGCGCCTGGGTGCGCGAGCATTTCGTACTCGGGATGCGCCTTCCCGTCATCCTCGTCCTACACGCCCCCTACCTGGTGGGGAGTGACGTCCCGGGCCATGTCCATGCGCTCGTTCTCACCGCAAAATTATCGCGGTTCGGATGGATCGGTATCGATGAGAAGGTGTCCAGCGACGCCGGGCGCAAGGCCGCGTTGCGGTCGTGGAAACAGTATCAAAAGGAGTGCTCGACAAGCTGATCTGGTCGAACAGCTATGCCTTGGACCTCAGGTCACGAAGGTGAGATTAGGGGGTGGTGCGCAATAAAGGGGAATTTCCGCCCCAGACGCCTGGGCGGATTTTTCCCCTTAGCACCACCCCCCGATCATCCGCAGAAGGAAGGTCCAAGGGGAATGAACAAGACGACATTCAGCATCGATGGAAAACGGGTTTCGGCAGGCGCCGCCCGCGAGCAATCAAATGCCGCGCGGCGCGAATGGCTGGCCGAACGAAGAGGAAAAGAATTCGAGGATCGCAAGCGTCAGCACCGCGCGATGATGCAATGGCAGCGCGAGGAAAAGGCGATGCGAACCGCAGCGGCCAAGGCCAGACGAAAGGCAGAGCGAGACGAGCGCGAACGCGATCAGCTCCTGCGGCGCATCGGTTATCTCTCGCGGCGATCTCTGCTTGAAGAATCGAAAATGCTAAGGGTGAATGTAAGCGTTTGGCCCAGCGCTCGGGCGAAGCTGTCCGTGGTATGCCCCAAGAAGCTTTATAATCGCCAGGCACCGCTCGTTCGAAAGCCAACGGGATGGATCCGCCCCTCAGGTCGCATGTCCTCCGACGGGTATCGGAATATCGTTCTCAAGGTAAGTTCGCGCGGCTTCAAGGGGGGCAGAAACGCCCCGGCATATCGGGCTGGTGATGCGGCCAACCTCGCCCGTTATATTCTGCGTCCTGAAGGGGCCGAGAACGGCATTCTCGCCTATTTCACCAACGTCACCACTCCGGCGGAGGGTCGCGAGCAGGGTCTGACCATCTCACTTCCCGAATGTGAGGAGGTTGTCGACTTTTGCCGCGCGCTGGAAAGTCACGAGCACGTCGTCGACCCAAACGGCAATGTCGTGCTGCATCTCATCCTTGCCCTACCATACGAGCTCTCGCCGGAAGGACGCTCGGCAGCGATGAAGGATATCGGAGATCTGCTCGATGAACTTCACCTGCCCTACGTCGCAAGTGCGCAAAAGGCCGACCCAAACGGTGACGACCGGAACTTCCACGGCCACTTCATGGTGAGCACCCGGCCCTTTCGCGTCGAAGGAGATGGCGAGTGGAGTTTCGAGGCCTGCAAGGCGAGCGAACTGAATTCGCCGAACGGGATCAAATGGCTTCGCCGTCACATGGCCGACATCTTCAACTGCCATCTTGCCTACGAAAACTCGAAGATACGCTACAGCGGCGTTTCGCAAGCCGATCGTGGCGTGGAGGCATCTACAGCGACTGCGATTGGTCAGGGTGCCAACGCCGTTATTCGGAAGGATGAGGCAGCCCGCATGCGAGTGATGGGGGCGATTGCCGCATATCTTTCAAAGAAGCTCGAAACCGTCGCCGACCTCCGCGGCAGTGTCGCCATTGAACAGCAGAAGGCCAAACCGACCTATCTGGAACGGATCAGAGCGAAGTTTCCCAACCCCATGCGACTCGATGGCATCTCGGCAGCCGACTTTGAGGGCGTCGGTCCAACCGATCTCGCCCGGGACGACTGGTACTTCCCAACCTATGTCCTGCACCAGCAGTTGCTGCGGGACGAAGAAATGCTCGAGCGATGCATCGCCGTCGAAGGGAAGAGCGCATGTCTGGTGGCCGACGAGCTACCCGACATGTTCAAGGCGTTGGCGAGCGAGGAGAGTGTCCCCGACATCATTGACGATATCCTGCGAGAAGAGAGGCTCTTTCGTCTCAGACGGGAAAAAGAGAAGCACTACAACGAGAAGATTCGAGCATCGAAAGTGACAGCGGGAGCAGAACAGACGAAGGCAGCAGAGGTCACCGCAGACAAAGCGGATCGATCAGCATTGGGCCATACGGTCGATGAGGTCGAGAAGAAGAAAGAGGCCGACCTGACTGCAACCCCCACAAAGGACGTCACCCCGCCCGAAAAGACACCGATGGAAGAGAAGATCGACCAGAAGTCGACGGTAACCGAGCCCTCCATCGACGCCGCCGAAGATAATGATTGGCTCGATGTCTTGAATAAGGCCCGCTCCGGTGGCCTGGGACGGTCATAGACGGGCCAAAAACTAATGGGGGGAGTGGTCGACAAGCAGCGCGCCGCTCCCCCTTAATGATTCTCCCTCCAAACAAAGGAGGAAGAAATGACTGTTACGAACACGAACCAGAAGGCCCAGAAAGAACTGATCGCGTCGCTCGCTGCATTCTTCGGCGAGGCAGCACCTGACCTGGACGCGCTCATGACTGAGGTGAGGCAATATGGTCGACGGCGGTGTGACACGCCGGGCAGCGTCGACAATCGGAAATATCAGCTGGGGGCTGCCTTCCAGGTGCACAATGCGCTCGGCATCGACGGCTACCAGCTGACTGGTCTGCTGGCGGCTCCGATCGCCGGCCTATGCATGACCGCACTCGAGCGTGATGATCGCAATCTGACGCTCGCGGAAGCGTTCGAACTCCTTTTGGGGTTCGAGGACGTCCGACAATGGGCGGAGCATATGGGTGCCTATCTGCAGTGGCAGCGGCTCAAGAAGCTGGCAGAACAGGAGACCGCCGAGTTCCTGGCTCTGGACGTTTCCAAACGGGAAAACTGGCGCAAGAAGAGTATAACCAATCGTCAGCGCTACCTGGTCGCGAAAATATGTGAGTTCGAAGGGAGATCTGCCCCCTCCATCGCTAAGCGCGGGGACGCGTTCGACCTCATCCAAGATGCAGGGGGAAATCCGCGGTTTACCGCGTCGCCGCCACTACCGTCCATCTGGAACATCCAGCCAGGAGGTGACGATGAGTAAGGCAGTCGAATTTGACGCCCTCGTGGCGTGGGCGGCCGAGCTTGCGGAAATCGAATTCGAGCTCGAGAGTTTTCGCGGCGAACTGCTCCAAATTCTCGAGATGCCCGGGCAAGAAAGGCGAGACGCTCTCGCTAGAGCGGTAGACAAGTTGGATGGATTGGAAGCATCCATTCTCTCTGCCTCGCGCCTGCTCGACGAACAGACCTTCGACAAAATGTTCTCAATTCGTTCTTGACAGGTTCTGGGTGCCGGGTATTTTCAAGGGAGCCCTGAGATCAATTCCCCCAATCAGACCGGCAATGACGCCATTTAGGCAATAAGAAGGGGGAATCCATGTACTTTGAAGATATCCGGCAAGCCCACGCACGGGGCGTGTCTTCAGGCGAACTTCATACCGGCGTCAGCCTAGAGGCGATTGTTCGTTCCGCTTCGCTGGGATTGTCGTCAGGACGACAAACATCACCGGAAACGGCGGGGCTCGTTCTGCTTGCCAGCAGCGACTTTCGAAGGGTGGATGATATCCATCTGGCGGCTCCGTTCATCAGGCTGCTTCCCCAACTTGAATCTGCAGAAGAAATCGAGGCTCGGCTGAGATGGATGGTGCATGCTGGCACAACTTCGAGCGATCCAGATCGTCGATCCCGGTCAAATGAAGCAGCCGATCTTATCATGTCTCAACTCGCGGTTTGCAGAGATGAGTTCGAGTGGGAAGGCTCCGATGTGGAAGCCTCATTTGATTTTGGGTGTGTCGCCTGGGACTTGGCGCGTCTGCGCGAAAAGCACCCAAGGCTCATCGACGCGGCTCTTCGCGGTGACCTTCATAACGTCACTAAGGTGTTGGCCTCTATGTCTTGCGAGGACGATTATTCGGTGCTGACACAGGGGGTGGCGCAGCTCATTATGTGCTGGGACGCACTATATCTTCAGACCGAAGCATGCCTCAGTTGGCGAGCGCTTCGTCCAGGACATCACGGCATCGTGGTGGGTTATGTCCCCGTGAGCTACATCGGAGGTGTATTGCGTCGCGCAACCGACCAATATTCGCTGGCGTCCGAGTTAAACCAGGTTTTCGAGAAGAATCGCGCCGACGGTATTGACCGTATCGATGATAAGCGGACGATCAACAAGTGGGAGCGCCAGTTACAGCGCTTAGGCTTCGACCCGATTGCGATCAGTCAGCTATTCTGCCCGCGCGCCGATCAGTCAGAAAGTGGAAACTCCACGAATTCGATCGACCGCTTGTTGCGCGAGGCTTCGGCCACGGCCCGTGACAGGCTGGATGTGCATCGGGATGGCAAGCATATTGTGGGCAGCGCCTCCGATGCAGGCACCGTGAGCCGCAAGCGGAAAATCGCCGACAAGATGGGCCACGACCTTTCATCGCTCGACAAGCTAGCTCTGAGTAGTGCGCGATCAATCGACAGAGCCGAAGGCGCAAAATCGACATGGCCTGATGTCGATATTGGCGAGATGCTTGAGCACAACATGCCAAACCGGCTGCGAGGGCGAGCCGACAAGGAAGAGCGGCCCGATCAATCGCGATGGAGGCATCTCCTCGACATCCTTCGCGTCGAATTTCTACAGGATCGAGATCACCCAATCGCAGGCCGCGCCAGCCTTGCTCAGCGCGGTGAACCGGCCTCCTTGCGTGAGGTCGTAGGTCGGTCGGGTCGAGACGTCTGCGTCGACATGTGGAAAAACGTCAATCTGCCGGAGGAAACGACATTCCGGCGTCCGTTCGGATGGCAATGGGGAGACCCGGACGTCGTGATGAGCGAAGCGAACGACACCGGCGTCAGCCGGATCATCCATTGGGCTGAAGTGCTCATCCAGTCGCGTCGCGAAGTTGTGGCGGGAGTGGTCGACAAGGCGAATCAGCACATCCTCCATCATCGGGGGCATGTCACATTACGAGCCCCGCAGCCGCGCCAGCGACCGTTGCAATCACGGAAAGTGCATTACCTGCGAACTTCCGGCTGTGCCGTCGATCAGTTCGACCGAGATCGATCTCGCGTGGACCATTTTTGGGCCCTGTATGACCGGTTTGACGAGGGAGAATGGAAAAGGATCGGAGGAAAGGAAACGCTGACATGACGAGCCCGCAGCGAGCCTGTGGCTATGTGCGCGTGAGCACCGAGGACCAAGCCCAGCACGGTACCAGCATCGCGAGTCAGATCGCTCGTATTAAGGACTTCTGCCAAGCCGAGGGCTACGACCTCGTCAAGATGTACGAAGAGCCAGGTATGTCGGGCAAGGACGATGGACGCCCCGTGTTTCGCCGCATGCTGGCCGATGCAGAGCCGCCCAAATCGCGGTTCGACGTGATCGTGGTCTATTCGCTAAGCCGTTTCGCACGAAATCTCGAGACTCAGACTGTCGCCGTTAGTTGTCTAAATAAGGCTGGGGTCGATCTTCGGTCGGCAACGGAGCCGTTCGAAAAGGGAGCAAGCGGCAATCTGCTGCGCTCCATCGTCGGCGCCTTCAATCAGCATGTCTCAGACCAGTCGTCGATGAACACCATCCGTACGATGAATGCGAATGCGGCCGAGGGCTTCTGGAATGGAGGCAACATCCCCTTCGGTTTTAAGTCCGTGACGGTGGAAACTCGGGGAAGCAAGGCGAAGAAGAAGCTGGCGATCTGCGAAGAGGAAGCAGTGATCGTCAGGCGGATATTCGACTATGCTCGCGTTGGCTGCGGGGCTGGCCCAATGGGGGCAAGGGCCATTTCCGAGAGGCTGAATGGCGAAGGCGTCACCATCCGCGGCGGGAAGTTCAACAACTCGAACCTCGACGGCATCCTCAAGCGCACTCACTATGTCGGCTACTATTTCGATGGAAAGAAAAACGACCTTAAAGAGCCTCTTCCAGAGGCGCAATGGATACGCGTTCCATGTCCCGCGATCATATCGGAGGAAGAGTTTCTCGAGGTGGCGGCGATCCGAACGAAGCGCGCGCCGAAATACACCCCGCCGCGCGAGGTCAACGGGACGACGCTACTACCGGCTTCGATTGCCAAATGCGGCCAGCCAGGGTGCGGGTCGGGTCTGACCGTTCGCACTGGCAAGGGCGGTCGGTATCACTACTACAGCTGCGCCGCGCGTGTGAACAAGGCAAAGGGGGCGTGCGACCTACCCGCCATCCCTCGCGACATTCTCGACGAAATCGTGCTCGATAGCGTCTGCGCGAAGATCTTCAGCCGCGATCGTCTTGTAGCGTTGTTGGGACACCTGCTGGACAGGGCAGATGAAAAGGCCAAGCAGCTTCGCGCAGAGCTCGGACTTGCCAAAGCGGAACTGTCGAAAGTCGAGCGCGCGGTGCACAATTTGCTCGAAAGCATCGAGAGTGGCCTGTTCACTGCCAAGGACTCTGAGATCGTCACGCGAATGGCGAAACACCGTGCCCGCAGGGCAGCGATCCAATCTGAGATGAAATTGATTCAGGCGCAGCTGGACGCTTCGAAGCTCAAGGTTACCGACCAGATGATTGCTGATTTCGGGCAGCGAATGAACGCAGCTCTACGGTCTGGCGACAATGCCTTTCGCACGGCCTACCTCCGACTGTTCGTGAGCGAGGTCATCTTGACCGAAGATGACGTCAGAATTGTCGGGACAACGAAAGCCTTGGAGAAGGCTCTAATCGAACATGATCCCGACAGGCCGGGCAAGGTGCCCATCTTTGACCGGGAGTGGTGCCCAGGAGAGGACTCGAACCTCCACGCCCTTTCGAGCGCCGCCACCTGAAGACGGTGCGTCTACCAATTCCGCCACCTGGGCACACCAGACGATGGGTAGGCCGCGCGCTCTATGAGAGCGCATGGCGACTGTCAACGCGAATGTGGCGTGCCAATCGCAACGTCGAAGAATTAACGATTATTTAGCGGCGGCGCCTCTAGAGGTGAAGGCGTGCCAGTCGACGAGGTTCGTTCGCATACAGCCGTGGAGACGACCGATGAACGCAATGACGCCGCCGAAGGAAGACCGCCGCCAGCCGCGCGTCGCGCTGACGGGCGAAGTGCGCTCTCGCCATCAGGGCGGGCGTCCCTACCCGACGGTAATCCGCAACCTCTCGCCCGGCGGCTGCTGCATCGAGATGCCCTATGCGCCGCGGATCGGCGAGCGGTTGTGGGTGACCTTGCCGGGGATCGAACCGCTCGAGGCCCATGTCTGCTGGACTGAAAAGTTTCTCGCCGGATGTGCATTCGAGAAGCCGCTCTATCCTGCGGTCTTCGATCTGTTGCGTCGCCGGCTGGAGGGCTGAACGCGCGCGACCGCGGCTCCCGGCAAAACGCCTTGTCGAAGGGGGGAGCCCTCGCCTAGAGACGCCGGAGCGTTTGAATGCGCTCGACGTCCGATCCAGCAAGAGGTGTGTGCGCCCGTGTCCGATCCTACCCAGCCCAAGGTCATCACGCTCATCGGTGGGGGCGGCTTCATCGGCCGCTACGCGGTCGAGGCGCTGCTCCGGCATAATGTCCGGCTGCGGATTGCCGAGCGCAATCCCAAGAGCGCGCATACGCTGATGCCGCTCTCGCGCGTCGGCCAGATCGCGCTGATGCCCGCCGATATCACCCGGCCCGAAACGCTCGAAGCGTCGATCGCGGGCGCCGATGCGGTCGTCAATCTCGTCGGCACCTTCGATACGGGGAAGCAACAGGCGGTTCACGTCGAGGGCGCACGCCACGTGGCCGAACTGGCTGCGAAGGCCGGGGCGAGCGCGCTGGTGCATATCAGTGCCATTGGCGCCGATGCGGAAGCCGATTCTTCCTATGCACGCACCAAGGGCGAAGGCGAACAGACGGCACGCGAGGCCTTTGCCGGCGCGACCATCCTGCGCCCGTCCACCGTGTTCGGGGCGGAAGACGAATTCACCAACCGTTTCGGCGGCATGATGGACCTGCCGATGACGCCGGTTCTCGCGGCCGACACGAAATTCCAGCCGGTGTTCGTCCGCGATCTCGGCCAGGCGATCAGCGCCGCGGCGCTCGACCCGCGCCTTCACGGCGGAAAGACCTACGAAATCGCGGGCCCCGACGTGATGAGCATGCGCGAGATCAACGCCGCCATCGCCGACCTCTCCGGACGCGATCCCAATCTCGTCGAACTTCCTGACGCCTTCGGCTCAATGATCTCCAAGCTCGGTTTCCTGCCCGGTGCGCCGATGACCAAGGACCAGTGGACACTGCTCCAGCATGACAATGTGAAGGCCGACGACGCGCCCGGGCTGGCCGCCCTCGGCATCGTCCCCACCCCGCTGCGCAGCGTTGCGGGCGACTGGCTCGGGCGTTTCACGCCGGGCGGGCGGTTCGCGCAGCGTGCACGCGAGCAGAATTAGAGCATCATGTCCGTCACCCTGCTCGTCATCATCCTCGGCATCGTCGAGGGTCTTACCGAATATCTTCCGGTGTCCTCGACGGGACATCTCATCCTCGCGACCGAGTTGCTCGGCTTCTCGGCGGAGGAGTGGGCGGTCTTCAACATCGCGATCCAGCCGGGGGCCATCCTCGCAGTAGTGGTCCTGTACTGGAAAACCTTCTGGGGCGTTCTCAAGGGGCTTTTCGAAGGCTCGAAGGGCGCGTGGGATTTCACCCGCAATCTCGTCGTCGCCTTCCTGCCCGCGGTTCTGCTCGGCCTTGCCTTCGGTGACCAGATCGACGGGCTCCTGGCCAATGCGGTCGTCGTCGCCTGGGCATTGATCATCGGCGGCGTCGGGATCCTGCTGGTCGAGAAACTCGCCAACCCGCCCGCCCGTCCCGACATTCCCGAGGACCAGGTCGGCGGCGCGGTCGCGACCATGAGCTTCGGCAAGTCGCTGATGGTGGGCCTCGTCCAGTGCCTCGCGATGATCCCTGGCGTCAGCCGGTCGGGCGCAACCATCATGGGCGCGATGGCGTTGGGCGTGGATCGTAAGACGGCGGCCGAATTCAGCTTCTTCCTCGCGGTACCTACCCTCTCGGGCGCGACCGTCTATTCGCTTTTCAAGGCCCGCGACGAACTGGTTGCCGACGATATCGGGATGATCGGGCTGGGCGCGCTCGTCAGCTTCGTGGTCGCTTATATTGTCGTTAAGGCCTTCATCGCCATCGTCACGAAAATCGGGTTTGCGCCGTTTGCATGGTATCGTATCATCGTCGGCATTGCCGCGCTGTTCTGGCTCGGCGCCGTGTAACACGATCAGATTGTTGGGGGATTTGGGGATGAAGAAACTGCTTTTGGGTGCGGTCGCTGCGACCGCCATGACCGCCGCGCTTCCGGCGCATGCCGCCGACGCGCAGCCGCTCGAGCAAATCCGCGTCGCGCCGAGCGAAGCGAAGCTGGCGCTGGCACGCGAGGCGGTGAATATCATGTGGCCGCAGGGCAATACCGAGGCGATCGCCGATTACATGGTCGGGCCTTATGCCGAAATGATGCTGACGACGCCGATCCGGCAGCTTGCCAATGAATTCGGGGTCAAGGAAACCGTCGCCGCCTTTGCCGAGGTGCTGCCGATGTTGGGTGGCGACTTCGCGGGTTTGGCGAGCGAGATTACCGGCGAGGAAATCGAGGCCGACGAGAACGGCGGAATGGGCGACATGATCAATCCCGAGGCGATGGCCGAAATGGTCGACGTGGGACTGGCGATGGTCGGCGACCGCACGATCATGAGCTTCATCGCCGACCAGGACGAGCATTTTCCTGAGCGCCTGCGCATCGTGCGCGAGGTGATGGACGAGGAAATGCCGGCCGTGGCCGCGGCCTTCGACGGCCCGCTTCGCGAGGGTCTCGCAAAGGTTTTCGCCGCACGATACACCGAGGCTGAACTCAACGACCTTGCCGCCTTTGCCGCCACGCCGACGGGCGCGAAGTTCGCGCGCACCTATGCCACCGTGGGTTTCGAACCGGCCTATTATGGCGGGTTCGTCCGCGCGATTCCGGCCGCGGTGCCGCAAGTCCCGGGGCTGGTCGAGAAGATGAACGCACGCATGGCGCACCTGCCGCCCATGTTCCCCAGTCCCGTCTATTGCGACGACCTCGAGGAAGGCGACGAGACCGAATGCATCGAAACGAGCGATGCCGAGGACGCGAAGCTGACCCCGCAGCAGCGCGCCGCGCAGCTCGAGAGCGAGGCAGCCGAATATGAATCGATGGCCGCCGACCTTCGCGCCGAAGCCGCCGAGCTTCGCGCGCAGTAACGCCCTCCCATCCACCGATCACGGCCGCTCGCTTCGCTGGACGAGGCGGGCGGCCTTTTCTATTCGAACGATACGATCATGATGCAACTGTACCAATATCCGCTCTGTCCCCATTCGCGCAAAGTCCGGCTCGTGCTGGGCGAGAAGGGCATGGCGTTCGAGCTGGTGCGCGAGCATCCGTGGGAGCGGCGTGACGAATTCCTCGACATGAATCCCGCGGGCGAGACGCCCGTGCTGGTCGATTCCGCAAAGGGGCTGACGCTGATCGGCGCGCAGGTCATCTGCGAATATGCCGAGGAAGTGTCAGAAAAAGGCGCGATGCTGTCGGGGGGCGCGGGCCAGCGCGCCGAGATCCGGCGGCTGTGTACCTGGTTCGATCAGAAATTCTGGGCGGATGTCGTGGCGCCGCTGCTGGAAGAGCGAATGATGAAGCGGGTCATCACCCGCCAGCCGCCCGACACGGTGCGCCTGCGCGACGCGATGCGCGCAGCCAACGGACATCTCGATTACATGGACTATCTGCTCGACCATCGCCGCTGGCTGGCGGGGCAAAGTCTCAGCCTCGCGGACTTTTCCGCAGCGGCGCAGCTCAGCGTGGTCGACTATCTCGGCGCGCTGGACTGGCGCGGGCACGATCAGTCGAAGGACTGGTACGCGGTCATGAAATCGCGCCCCTGCTTCCGACCGCTACTGGGTGAGCGCATGGAGGGCGTCGCGCCGCCGGCGCATTACGACAAGGTGGATTTTTAGTCCGTCGCCCCAGCGCAGGCTGGGGCCCATGCCCTTTTTGGCGTTACTGGACTTCGAGACAGGGATTCCAGCCTTCGCTGGGATGACGTTCACACGTTAGGTTCTAGGTGCCAAAGGATCCCGGCCATCGCCGCGGAGCGTCAAATCCGCCGCGCGCTCAGCAGATAATTCAACCGAAGGTCCTCGCTGAGATGAAGTCCGCTGCTCGGCGAGAAGGCGATGCCCTTTTTCTCGACGACCTCGAACTCCTCGCGCGCGAGCATGTCTTCCAGCGCCTCGGGCGGGATGAACTGCTCGTAGTCGTGCGTCCCGCGCGGGATGCGGCCGGTGCCTTCGGCAAGCGTGATCGTCAGCAGCCGCGACAGTGGCGTCTTGTTCGGCGTCGAAAGGATCAGCAGGCCAGCCTCATCGACTTTGCTGGCGACGGTCGAGAGAAACGCACGCGGATCGGCGACATGTTCAATCACTTCCAATGCGGTCACGACATCGAAGCGCTCCTCGACCTCGGCCACCTCGCCAGCGCGATAGTCGATCATCAGTCCCGACTGGATCGAATGGGCCTTGGCCGCCGCGATCAGTTCGGGCGCGGCGTCCACGCCCGTCACACTCGCGCCCAGCCGCGCCAGCGGCTCGGCCAGCAGTCCTGCGCCGCACCCGACATCGAGCGCGCTCTTGCCGTCGAGCGGCGTGAAGGAGCATTCGTCCAGACCGAAGTGCCGGTCGAGCTGTTCGCGGATGAATTCCAGCCGGACCGGATTGAGCTTGTGGAGCATCGCGCTGGCGCCCTTGGGGTCCCACCAATCGCCCGCCAGTCCGCCGAAATGGGCCGCTTCGCTCGCCACGATACTTGTGTTCGTCATGCCCCCTTTCTAACAGGGCGGACGCTCTTCCCCTAGGAGATTGTTCTGGCCCGCGTCGTGATGAAATTCGGTGGCACCTCGATGGCCGGCATCGAGCGCATCCGCCACGTCGCGCGCCTGGTCGCCCGGCAGGCGGAGGAGAGCCAGACCTGCGTCGTCGTCAGTGCGATGGCGGGGGAGACCGACCGGCTGGTGCAATTCTGCAAGGAAGCCGCCGCGCACCATGACCCGCGTGAATATGACGTGGTGGTCGCGTCCGGAGAGCAGGTCACCGCGGGCCTGCTCGCGATGACGCTCCAGAACATGGATGCCGACGCGCGCAGCTTCATGGGGTGGCAGCTGCTCGAGGCGTCGGGCGTTCACGGCAACGCGCGCGTCGAGAAGATCGAGAGCGGCGCGCTCGACGGCGCACTCCTGGCAGGAACGATCGCGGTCATCCCGGGCTTCCAGGGCGCGACCGAGGACGGACGCATCGCCACGCTGGGCCGCGGCGGCTCGGACACGAGCGCGGTCGCCATCGCGGCGGGGCTCGGCGCGGACCGCTGCGACATCTACACCGACGTCGCGGGCGTCTACACCACCGACCCGCGGATCGAGCCGCGCGCCGCCAAGGTCGATCTCATCGGCGCGGAGGAAATGCTCGAGTTGGCGGGCGCCGGGGCCAAGGTGCTCCAGGTCCGCTCGGTCGGGCTCGCGATCCGCGAGAACATGCCGCTCACCGTCCGCTCGGCCTTCGAGGATGTGCCGGGCACCACCATCGTCACGTCATGGGAAGATCATATGGAACGGACCGCAATCTCGGGCATCGCCGCCGATCGGGGAGAAGCGCTGGTGCGCCTGATCGCGCAGGACAAGCCGGGGCGCCTCGCCGCCGCGCTGTCCGCACTCGCCAACGAGGGACTGGCGGTCGACATGGTCAGCCAGGGGTCGGACAGCCTGCACTTTACCGTGCCACGCACCGCGCTCGACCGCGCCATTGCCGCGCTCGACAAGGCGCGCGATGCGATCGGGCACAGCGCCATCCAAAGCGACGATGCGGTCGCCAAGATTTCGGTCGTGGGGGTCGGCATCCGCTCAAATCCCGAGCTGGCCGCCAAAGTCTATGACGTGCTCGCGGACCGGCAGGTGCCGCTGCTCGCCGCGACCTTGAGCGAACTCAAGGCAAGCGCGCTGGTACCGGACGAACAGGTCGATGTTGCCGTCCGCGCACTGCATGCCGCTTTCGAATTGGGGGAATGAGGATGAGCCGCGACAAACTGAACCGCCTGATGCAGCGCGGCACTGAATTTCTCGGCTGCGAGGTCGCGATCATGGGCGGCGCGATGAGCTGGATTTCCGAGCGCAATCTCGTCTCCGCCATTTCGAACGCGGGCGGGTTCGGCGTGATCGCCTGCGGCGCGATGCCGCCCGATTTGCTCGACAAGGAGATCGCTGCGACGCGGGAAAAGACCGACAAGCCGTTCGGCGTCAACCTCATCACCATGCACCCCGATCTCGACGAATTGATCGATATCTGCCTCAAACATGACGTCAGCCATATCGTGCTTGCGGGCGGACTGCCGCCCGGCAAGGCGATCGAGCGGATCAAGGCGGGCGGCGCCAAGCTGATCGCCTTCGCGCCCGCACTGGCGCTGGCAAAGAAGCTCAAACGCTCGGGCGTCGACGCGCTGGTCGTCGAGGGAATGGAGGCGGGCGGTCATATCGGCCCCGTGTCGACGAGCGTGCTCGCGCAGGAAATCCTCCCAGAAGTCGCCGCCGACATGCCTGTCTTCGTCGCGGGCGGGATCGGGCGCGGCGAGGCGATCGCGGCCTATCTCGAAATGGGCGCGGTCGGCGTCCAATTGGGCACCCGCTTCGTGTGCGCGGAAGAATGTATCGCGCACGAGAATTTCAAGAAGATGTTCCTGCGTGCCAGCGCCCGCGATGCCGTCCCGAGCGTCCAGATCGACCCGCGCCTGCCGGTCATCCCCGTGCGCGCGCTGAAGAACAAGGAAACCGAAGCCTTCGCGGCCAAGCAGCGCGAGGTTGCGGGGCATCTCGACACGGGCAAGCTCGAAATGGCCGAAGCGCAATTGCAGATCGAGCATTACTGGGCAGGCGCTCTCAAGCGCGCGGTCATCGACGGCGACGTCGAGAGCGGCAGCGTGATGGCGGGCCAGTCGGTCGGGATGGTCAAGCGCGAGGAACCGGTCGCGGCGATCATCGCGGAACTGGTCGAGGAAGCCGCGGGCGCGCTTTCCACCCGGGGCTAAGCGAACCCTCACGCGATCCTCAGCGCGCGCTCATGCCTTTTCGCGAGCGTCACGCCACTCCATCGGCAATGCCAACCGATGGAGAAAAAATCGTGCACCTGCTCATCGCCTTTCCTCTGCTGATCGGGGCCGGCATCGCCCCCGCCAGCCCCGCCCAGCCCATCGAGACAGTCTCTCAAGATCGTGCGATCGAGGCCGAACTCGCCGCCATCCTCGCCGACGCCTATGATGCGGACGGCCCGGGTGCGGCGGTCATCGTAACCCGTGGCGGGAAGACGCTTTTCCACGACGCTCGCGGCATGGCCGACATCGGCACGGGCCGCACGATGCTCCCGACCGAGCGCTACAACCTCGCCTCGATCACCAAGACGATTACGGCGGCCGCGGTGGCCAAGCTGGCCGAGGAAGGGGTTCTCTCGCTCGACGACCCCATCTCGAACTATGTTTCCGGTTTTTCCGAACCCGCGAGCTCAGCGACCCTGCGTCAGTTGCTCAATCACACCTCGGGGCTGACCGACATCACCAAGCGCCCCGGCTGGATCGCCGAGAACCTCGACCGCGACTTTTCCAACGCGGAATTGGTAGCGCTGCTCGCAGCGCTGCCGGCGAAGGCCGCGCCGGGCGAGGAATGGGAGTATAACAACAGTGCCTATATGCTGCTCGGGCCGATCATCGAGCAGGCGACGGGGCAGCCATGGGAGCGATCGGTGGAACGGCTGGTCGCCCGCCCACTCGGGCTGGACAGCTTCGTCACGCCGGGCGCGACAATGACAGGCTACGATGGTCCCGGCGCG
The DNA here is from genome assembly GCF_039655735.1 of Sphingomicrobium aquimarinum. NCBI lineage: Bacteria > Pseudomonadati > Pseudomonadota > Alphaproteobacteria > Sphingomonadales > Sphingomicrobiaceae > Sphingomicrobium > Sphingomicrobium aquimarinum. Next base: position 1,110,773 of record NZ_JBBYXH010000001.1, read on the forward strand.
GATGCGGTCCCCTTCCCGCCGTTCGTCGACAAGGGCATTGCGGGCGCGGCGGGGACGATGACGGGAACGGTCGCGGACCTGGCGACTTTCGTGAACGCGCTTCACCACGGGCGCATCCTCGGGCCCGACATGTACGCGCAGGCGATCGCGCTGCCCGTTCTCGCCGACGGTAGCGAGGCCCGCTACGGGTTCGGCTTCCGCGTCGGACAGCTCTTCGGCGAGCCCACATACTTTCAGGGAGGCGCGATGCGCGGCACGCGAACCGAGGCGCTCTACGTGCCCGAGGGCGATGTCTTCGTCGGTATCCTCGCGAACAGCGACGCACCCCGAAGCGCGGTGCGCCCGCTGGCCGAACGCCTCGCGGCAGCGGCGCTCGGACAGTCGTTCCCGCGCTTCATCGAGCAACCGCTCGACACGGCCAAGGCGATGCCAATGGTCGGCACCTACGAAGTGCGCGGACGCCGCGTCCAGTTTCTGCACCGCGACGACCGCTTCTGGTTCGCGGGCGAAGGGGCCAGTGCACGGCCCGTCACCTATTTCGGCGAGCGGCGCTTCTTCTTCGAAAAGGAGCGTGGCGACTGGTTCGAATTCGTATGGGGACCCGACGGCGATCCAATGCTGCGCTTTCACGATACTGCCGAGCGTGAACCGATCGAAGCGCGCCGCGTCGGCGGGGTCGAGGAGACACGGGTCGCGATCGACCCCGCCCGGCTGGCTGCCTACGCGGGCTCTTATCGAACCGAAACCGATGTCACCGTGCATATCGAACTGGACGACGATGGAAGATTGCGGATGCGGCAGGGAGAGCGCGAGCAGACCGCGCCGCTACGCGCGCTCGACGAGGATCGGTTCGCGATCGACGGCACCCCGATGACGCTGCAATTCATGAGCCATGCCGGAAGGGTCACCGGCTTTAGTATGACGCGCGGCGCACGGACACTCGAAGCGCAGCGGATCGAGCGATAGTTGCGACGAGGGTCGGCGCGACGTGGGACCGATCGGCGAACGCGCCATCGGCCCCGCACCGCGCCCGCGTCAGTTCGGTGCGAGAGGAGCGTTCCGCCGGTTGTCGAGATGTTCGGCCAGCCGCCCGACCAGCATCAGCGTTTCGTGTCGGAAGGCGCCGAACGCTGACTCGCCGACCCCGGTCGCGTAGCGGGCGGCATAGCGCTCGAGCGTCTCGCCCACCTGCCGCGCCTCGTCGGCGCGTCGGCGCAGGTCGTCCGCAAAGGCGCGGTCCTCGCGGATGAGATCGGCCAGGACCATTCCGCTATCTTCGCGCGCGAAGTGCAGCCGTAGCACCGACATCAGCCGCGAAAGGCGCAACCCGAGCAGATACCCGTCCTGATCACGCTGATAGCCATCGACCATCGACAGCAATTCCTCGGAGGCATCGGTGATGGCGCGATCGCCGGCGTCGATCGATCGGAACATGTTCATCGGTTTCAGTCCTCCGCAAGAGCGCCAAGATTCCGCAGCGAAAGACATAATTCCAGCATAATCGGATCCGTAACGGAGCTTCTTATCGCGCTGGCGCGCCATTGCCCGTCCTGCTAGTTCTTCAGGCCATGCCCACCACCGCCGCTTCTTCCGCCCGCGACATTCTCACCGGCCTGCACGCGGTCATGGCAAGCCGCGGCGGCGCGCAGGCCAAGCTCGACAAGGTCGTGGATATCATCGCCGACGCGATGGTCAGCGAAGTGTGCTCGATCTACGTGCTGAAAGAAGGAAAGCTCGAACTCTACGCGACCCATGGCCTGCGCAAGGAAGCGGTGCACGAGACGCGGCTCGATTTCGGTGAAGGACTCGTCGGGACGATCGCGGAACAGATGCTCGTCCTCAATCTCGAGGAAGCCAGCCGCCACCCGCAGTTCGCCTTCCGGCCCGAGACCGGCGAGGAGCATTTCCACAGTTTCGCGGGCGTGCCGATCGTGCGGCGCGAAACGCCCATCGGCGTGCTGACCGTCCAGCACGAGGACAGCCGCAAATATGACGATGTCGAGATCGAGGCCTTGCAGACGGTGGCGATGGTCCTGTCCGAACTTCTCGGCAGCGCGGGCCTCGCCGACGGCACCAAGGGCCGCGCCCGCGACACCGGCGAACAGCAACTGGCGGGGTTGAAGCTGGTCACGGGAATGGCGCGCGGGCATGCGGTCTTCCACCAGCCCAAGGTCACCGTCGAACAGACGGTCGCGGAGGATACCGAGGCCGAGCGCGCCCGCGTCTACACCGCCTTTCGCAAGATGCGCGAGCAGATCGACAACATGACCCGCGACGCCGAGTTCGGCGTCCACGGCGAGCATCAGGAAGTGCTCGAGACCTACAAGATGTTCGCCTACGACGAAGGCTGGAGCCGACGCATCAACGAAGCGATCGACAGCGGCCTGACCGCCGAGGCCGCGATCGAGCGCGTCCAGCAGCACACGCGCGCGCGCATGCAGGAGATCGACGATCCCCTGCTCAAGGAGCGAATGCATGATCTCGAGGACCTGTCGAACCGGCTGGTGCGGATCGTCTCGGGCCGCTCGGGCACGGCGGCGCAGACGGGGCTGCAACAGGACACGATCCTCATCGCGCGCAATCTGGGACCCGCCGAACTGCTCGACTATGACCGGCGACGCCTCAAGGGCATCGTCCTGCAGGAAGGATCGCTGACCGCGCACGTCACCATCGTCGCGCGGGCGATGGGGGTGCCGCTGGTCGGCAAGATCGAGGATATCCGCCAGATCGCCTACGAGGACGATATGATCCTCGTCGATGGCGACATGGCAACGATCACCGTGCGCCCGAGCGCCAAGACCGAGGACCTGTTCGAACGGCGGATGGCGTCGAGCCAGAAACGCCGCGCCGAGTTCGCGGCGATCCGCGACAAGCCGGCGGTCACCAAGGACGATCAGCGAATCGAACTGATGGTCAATGCGGGTTTGGCCGAAGACGTCGATCATCTCGACGGCTTCGGCGCCGAGGGCATCGGCCTCTTCCGAACCGAATTCCAGTTCCTCGTCGCGGCCACGCTGCCCGGACGCGAGAGCCAGTACAAACTCTACAAGCGCGTGCTGAAAGCGGCCGGCGAAAAGCCGGTCGTGTTCCGCACGATCGACATCGGCGGCGACAAGGCGCTCCCCTATCTCGACGAGAAGGACGAGGCCGAAAATCCCGCGATGGGGTGGCGCGCGCTCCGCCTCAGCCTCGACCGCGCGGCCCTGATGAAGGCGCAGGCGCGTGCGCTCATCGAGGCGGCCGCGAACCGGCACCTCAAGGTCATGTTCCCGATGGTGTCGGAGCCATGGGAATATGAGGAAGCGCGGAAGCTCTTCGAAGACCAGGTCGACTGGCTTCGCAAGCGCAAGCGTTTCCTTCCGACCGTCATCGAGTATGGCGCGATGCTCGAGGTGCCGAGCCTTGCCGAAATGCTCGACCAGCTCTTGCCGCGGATCGATTTCCTTTCGATCGGTACCAACGATCTCACCCAGTTCCTCTTCGCCGCCGATCGCGGCGATCCGCGTCTGGCCGACCGCTACGACTGGCTCAGTCCCGCGATCCTGCGCTTCCTCAAGCGCGTCATCGAGCAGTGCGACGACAGTGGCACGCCCGTGCGCATCTGTGGAGAGATGGGCGGGCGGACGCTCGAAGCGATGGCGCTCATCGGGCTCGGCCTGAAACGTTTCTCGATCACGCCCGCGGCGATCGGGCCGATCAAGGCGATGGTGCGCAGTCTCGACCAAACGGCGATCGCCGCCGAAATGCGCCGCTTGCTGGCGGATCCGCCGCGTGATTTGCGCCGTGTGCTCGACCAGTGGGCGCGCGAGCAGGGGGTCGTCCTCGACTGACGACGAACGCGCCGGATTTCGAAAAAATCGCCGCGACATTCGGTTGACAAACTCCCCTCTCGCGCCTTGTTTGAGGGGACACGCAAAACAGCTATTTTCTCAGGGGTTTCGATGGACGAACAAGAAGGCATGCTCGAAGAGCCGGCGGGCGCCCCGGTCGGGACCCAGCTCAAGGAAGCACGCGAGGCCAAGGGCATTTCGCTCGACGACATGGCCGCCCGCACCCGCATCCCCAAGCGCCACATCGAGAATCTCGAGAATAACGATTGGGAAAAACTTCCCGCGTCGACCTATGCTGCGGGGTTCGCGAAGACCCATGCGACGATGGTCGGCGTCGATCCGGCCTGGGCGGCGCAGTCGGTGCGCGAGCATATGGGGGCATATGTCCCGCAGCACGACACGTCGGGCACGTACGAGATTTCCGAGGACAAGCGCGGGATGCCGGGGTGGCTGATTATCGTCGCGATCCTCCTCATCGTCGGGGCGATCCTCCTGTTCAGTTGGATGAACGACCAGCGCCTCGCCGCCGACGACGAACCCGTGGCGGAGGAAGTCGTGGTCGAGGACGAGGTCGAGGCCGCTCCCGAAGCCGCCGCGCCGCAGGTTGCCGCCGATACGCCGGTGACGCTGGTCGCCACCCGCGCCGTGTGGCTGCGCGTGACCGATGGTGGCGAGGTCCTCATCGGCCGCGAGCTGGCGGAAGGCGAGGAATGGCCGGTTCCCGCAACGGCCTCCGCGCCGATGCTAGAGACCGCTCGCCCCGCATCGCTCGTGGCGCGTGTCGGAGACAGCGACGTGCGCATTCCGGGCGAGGACGGGACGCGCGTCAGCGATGTCAGCCTCAAGGCGCCCGCACTGGTCGACAATGCGCCCTCCGGTGCGGCGACGCCCGCGAACTAGAATTCATCACCTGTCCAGCTTGGCGCGGGCAGACATCCATCAACCGTAATGCTTTCATTCAACGGACCCATCATGACACGCTTCCTGCTTTCGCTTCTCGCCATTCTGCTCGTTGCCAATCCTGCCTATGCGCAGGAATCGGATCGCTCGCGCGAACGCGAGAACCGCGACAGGATCAACCGGCTCGAGCGGCAGGTTCGGCAGATGCAGGACCGCGTCTATCCCGACGGCGCTCCGGCCAGCACCGCTGGCTATGCCGACGAGCCCGTCGCGACACGCTCGTCGGTCGACATCCTCACGGGCCGTGTGCAGGCGATGGAATCGCAGATCACCACCCTCATCCGCCAGTCCGAAGAAGCGGGCTACCGCATCGGGCAGATGGAAGCGGAGATCGCCCGGCTGCGCGGCGAGCTCGAGGCTGCGCGTGCCGCGCCCCCCTCACCCGCGTCTTTTGCCGAGCCCGACGAGAACGCCATGATGAACGAGGACCCCGTGGAGACGGCTGCGAATGACGCGCGCCCTACCCCGCCGCCGCCGCCCGCCGCCAACCGGAACGATCCCAACTGGCTCGCGGAGGGAGAGGAGGCCTACAATATCGGCTTCCGCTCCTGGGACGCGCGCAATTTCGACGCCGCCATCCGTGAGCTCGACGCGATGGTCGCCGCCTATCCCGGCCATCCCAAGGTCAGCTGGGCGCGCAATCTCAAGGGCCGCGCGCAGCTCGACGCCTCCCGCCCGCGCGAAGCCGCCGAGACGTTGCTCGCCAATTATCGCGCCGACCCGCAGGGCGAGCGTGCGGCCGACAGCCTTTATTTCCTCGGCCAGGCGCTGATGCGCCTCGACCAGCCGGGTCAGGCCTGCCGCGTTTATGACGAGCTGGAAGATGTCTACGCGGGCAACATGCGCGACTTCATCACCACCCGCCTCCCCGCCGCCCGGTCGGCTGCGCGCTGCAGCTAGGGTCGTGACCCCCGCGCTCGACCCCCTGGTCGTCGAGCGGTTCCGTGCCGATGTGGACGGTCTCGTCCCGCCATCGCGTCCGCTGGGCATCGCGGTGTCGGGCGGCGCCGACAGTCTCGCGTTGCTGCTGCTCGCAAAGGCAGCGCGGCGCGACGACATTCGCGCCCTTACCATCGATCATGCGCTGCGCCCCGAAGCCGCCTCCGAGGCTCGCCATGTCGCAAAAATCTGCGCGCGATGGGGGATTGCGCACGACACGCTGCGCGTGGATTGGGAGGAGGGTCCGCCGGCTCGCAACATCGAGGCCGCGGCGCGCGAGGCGCGCTATGGGCTCGTCGAGCAATGGTCGACGCGCAGGGCGCTCGACTTCGTCGCCACCGGCCACCACGCGGACGATCAGGCCGAGACGATGCTGATGCGGCTCGCGCGGGGTAGCGGCCTTTCCGGCCTGTCCGCGATCCGGCCCGAGCGGCCATTGGGCGGAGCTACGCTCGTCCGCCCGCTGCTCGGCTGGCAGCGCAAAGACCTTTCAGCGCTCGTCCACTCGGCCGGGCTCAAGCCCGTCCACGATCCGATGAATGCGGATCCTGCCTTCGATCGCGCGCGCCTTCGCATGGCCCTGGCCGCGGCAGGGTTCGACGACGCGCCCGCCTATGCCTCCAGCGCAGCGCATCTTGGCGATGCCAATGCCGCGCTCGATTGGGTCGTAAAACGCCTGTGGGACCAAGTCGTGCGGTCCGGAGATCGCGACCTGGTCATCGACGATGCCGCGACCTTCCCCCGCGAATTGCAACGGCGGCTGCTGCTGCGGGCCTTCGACACGCTCGAACGGCGAGCGCCGCGTGGCCCCGATCTCGACCGTGCGCTGGACATGCTGCGCGCCGGCGGAAAGACCAGTCTTGGCGGGCTACTTCTGAGTGCCAACGCGATGCGCTGGACGCTCGAACCGGCGCCCCCGCGCCGCAGCGGCTGACCCTCTCCCAACCGCCCATATTGTGGAGCGGGGTCATGGCTCCTATCTTAAGCTTCAAGACATCATTTTAAGGGTATCCTTTTCGCATCATGCAACCAGACCCCACGCCCGAACCGCCCAAGAACGCCTGGACCAAGAGCCTCGTCATCTGGCTCGCGATCATCTTCGGGGTGATCCTGTTCGTGCAGGCTTTCTCGGGTGGAGACCGTGCCGCCGCTGGCGAGCAGATCCCTTATTCGTCCTTCGTCGACCGGGTCGAAGCGGGCAACGTCAAGGAGGTCGTCATCGCGCCGCGCACCGACGGCACGTCGACGCTGACGGGCACGATCGACGGCGAACCCTTCTCTACCGTCTCTCCCCCCAACGCCAACATCTCCGCCGCGCTCGACGAGGCGGGAGTCGAATATGCCGTGCGCCCGCAGGAGCAGGCCTCGATCTGGCAGCTCATCCTGATCAACTCGCTGCCCTTCATCCTCATTCTCGGCCTGTCCTTCTTCGTCATCCGCAAGATGCAGCAGAATGCCGGCGGCGGGGCGATGGGCTTCGGCAAATCGAAGGCCAAGTTGCTCACCGAGGCCAAGGGCCGTGTCACCTTCGACGACGTGGCGGGCATCGACGAGGCGCGCGAGGAATTGCAGGAAATCGTCGAGTTCCTGAAGGATCCGAGCAAGTTCGCGCGGCTCGGCGGGAAAATCCCGAAGGGCGCGCTGCTGGTCGGTTCGCCTGGTACCGGTAAGACGCTCCTCGCGCGCGCCATTGCGGGCGAGGCGGGCGTTCCGTTCTTCACCATTTCGGGCTCGGACTTCGTCGAGATGTTCGTCGGCGTCGGCGCGAGCCGCGTGCGCGACATGTTCGAACAGGCCAAGAAGAATGCGCCCTGCATCATCTTCATCGACGAAATCGACGCGGTCGGCCGCCATCGCGGTGCGGGTCTCGGTAACGGCAATGATGAGCGCGAACAGACGCTCAACCAGTTGCTGGTCGAGATGGACGGCTTCGATGCCAATGAGGGCATCATCATCATCGCCGCGACCAACCGCCCCGACGTGCTCGACCCCGCCTTGCTACGTCCGGGCCGCTTCGATCGGCAGGTCGTGGTCCCGCGCCCCGACATCGAGGGCCGCGAGAAGATCCTGCTCGTCCACATGAAGAAGGTGCCGCTGGCCCCCGACGTCGACGCGCGCACCATTGCGCGCGGGACGCCGGGCTTCTCGGGCGCCGACCTCGCCAACCTCGTCAACGAGGCGGCGCTGATGGCGGCGCGCAAGGGCAAGCGCCTCGTCGCGATGGCCGAGTTCGAAGAAGCCAAGGACAAGGTCATGATGGGCGCCGAGCGGCGTTCCATGGTGATGACCGAGGACGAGAAGAAGATGACCGCCTATCACGAGGCGGGTCACGCCATCGTCGCGCTCCACGAGCCGGCGTCGGATCCCATCCACAAGGCGACGATCATTCCGCGTGGTCGGGCCTTGGGCATGGTCATGCGACTGCCCGAGCGCGACAGCTATTCCTACCACCGCGACAAGATGCACGCGAACATGGCAGTCGCCATGGGCGGGCGCGTCGCTGAGGAAGTGATCTTCGGCCACGACAAGGTATCCTCCGGCGCCAGCGGCGATATCCAATATGCCACCAAGCTCGCGCGCGACATGGTCACCCAGTGGGGCATGAGCGAGGAAATGGGCCCGGTGCAATATGAGGAACAGCAGGGCGAGACCTTCCTCGGCTACAGCCAAAGCCAGGGCATGAACGTATCGGCCGAGACTGCCCAGAAGATCGACAAGGAAATCCGTCGCCTCATCGACCAGGGCTACGACCGCGCCAAGCAGTTGCTCACCGACCATGCCGACCAGCTCGAACAGCTCGCACAGGCGCTGCTCGAATATGAAACGCTGTCGGGCGACGAGATCAAAACGCTGCTCGACGGCGGCTCGATCGACCGTGGCGGCCCCAAGGGTCCGGTGATTCCGACGGCCGGCAGCTCGATCCCCAAGGCGGGCCGGAAGCCCTCGTCCCTCGGCGGACCGGCGACCGCATGAAACTGCTGATCGCCCTCGCAGCGGCTGCAGCGGGTCTCGTCGTCACGACGCCCTGCTCGGCGCAGGACATGAACGCGCAGACCTTCTACGAACGCGGCAAGAAGCTCGAAGGCAAGGGCCCGCTGGCGCTGTTCGACGGCGATCTCAAGACGCTGCAACGCGAAGGCGAAGCGGCTGCGGCACGGGCCATCGCGCTTAACGACCGCGCCGAAAGAAAGCGCTTCTGCATTCCCGCTGGTGCCAAGCGCATGGGTCCGCGCGACTTTCTGCGGGCGATGGAAGGCTTCAGCGCCGACCAGCGACGCGGCTGGACGAGCACAGAACTAACCGCGCAGATCTTCGCTCGAAAATATCCCTGTCGCTAGTCAGGCAGGGAACAGATGGTGAACATGACCGTTGGTTTCTCGAAGGAGTAACCGACCATGACGGCACCCAAGCCCGACGCCCATCCCAAGGAAAACCCTGTATCGAACGCTGAGAAGGCGCCTGAAAATTGGACCACCGGCGATGAACGCATGACCGGCGCACAGGCGAGTTATCTCAAGACGCTCGCCGAAGAAGCCGGAACGCCCGAGGCCTACGATCCCGAAATGACGAAGGCCGACGCTTCGAAGAGAATCGACGAATTGCAGGCGGCGACCGGGCGCGGCCAGCCGGCTTAGAGGACCCCCAGCACGAACATCATCGTGATGAAAACGCCGAGCACGATCCATGCGGCCACCGCCAGCAGGATCGTGCGCAGCAGGGCGGAGATGCGCCCCAGGCTGTAGGTCCCGCGCAACTGGCGGTACATGTGGAACGGCGCGTAGAGAAGTGCCGCCAGCACCGCCGAGCCGAAAATCGCCCCATCCGTGCCGCCGGGCAGCTTGGCGAGCAGCCCGACGACGATGGTGAGCATCATCATGAAGCTGATCGAGTAGGTGATGAAAACGGCGTGGTCGTAGAGCCCGAACGTGCGGCTGAAGGGAAACAGCAGCCACAGGAACGGGAGCGAAAGCGGAATGAGGAGCCAGCTCAGCTTGTAGCTGGCGGTCTGCATCTTGTAGAGATACAGGCCGGGGTTCTCCTCGAATTTTTCGAATTTTTGGCTGACGGCGCGCCAGAAGCCCGATGCCGAAACCTGATCGGTTTCCGCTACGGAGACCGGCTCGCCGCTAAGCTCGCTACGCTTGTTCTGCACCGCCATCCGCGCGGCATCGATACCGGCCCTGGCACCGCCGGCTCCCGGTCCGTCCATGCCCTCCAGCTCCGCCTCGGCCTCGTCCAGCTCCGCCAGTTGCGCGTCGGCCTCCTCCACGGTGGTGATCTCCGACGTGTCGGTGCCGATCGACACGTCGCCTTTCTTCACGTCTCCCACCGACACGACGAGGGCGAACATCGCGACGACGGTGAAGAGGTAGAATGCGATGGGACTGATGTAGCGCGCGCGATGCCCGTCGATATAATCGCGGGTCAGTTTCCCCGGTTTCCAGACGAGTAGCGGTAGCGTGTTCCAGAACTTCCCGTCGAGGTGCAGCACGCCATGGAGAAGGTCGTGCAGCAATCCGCCGATCGTCTTGTGAACGTGCGCTGCCTGTCCGCAGCAGTGGCAATAGTCGCCCGCAAGCGCGCAGCCGCAGTTGAGGCACCGCTCCGGCCCCGCGCCATGATCGCCGCCCGCGCCGTGCGTGCCTGGTTCGATCGCCCGCGCCGCGCCCGCGCCGCCGATGAGTTCGCCTGCTGCCTCGACCCCGTTCATTCCGCTTCCCCCGCACTTCGCCCAGGACATCATAATCCTGTACCTGCCTGAACCCTAGCGATGCGATGGTGCTCGCAAAAGCCTCATGCTAGCGCGGACCCTGTCATGGCACGGATCGGACTCCTCGGCGGCAGCTTCAATCCCGCGCACGGCGGGCACCGGCATATCAGCCTTGCCGCGCTCGAAGCGCTCGACCTCGACTCGGTCTGGTGGTTGGTCAGTCCCGGAAACCCCCTCAAGCCGAAAGAGGGCATGGCACCCTATGCGGCCCGCCTCGCCTCTGCGCGTCGCATGGCTCGCCGCGCGCCCATTCGCGCCAGCGATTTCGAGCGCCGCGCCGGCACCCGGTACACCGTCGATACGATCGCGGCGATCAAGAAGGCCAACCCCCAACATGATTTCATCTGGCTGATGGGCGAGGATACTGTTGCCCAATTCCACCAGTGGAAGGATTGGCGGCGGCTCGCGCGGTCCATTCCGATTGCCGTCCTCACCCGTCCCGGTTATAAGAGCGGGGCCCGGGCGGCTCGCGCCATGGGCTGGCTCCGGTGGTTCGTCCGCCCCGCGAGCGGCCAGGACTGGACGAATTGGAGTGTTCCGGCGATTACGTTTCTGCGTCTGCCGCCCAACCCGACCTCCGCGACCGCGCTTCGTGCGCGTGACCCTGACTGGTATGAAAACGAAGCGACCGGGAGGCACCGGTCGTAGCCCATGAGGAGTGACCTTGCCCCACCCGTCGACCGACAATGCCATGACCACGCCTGACCCGATCGCGCCCAGCGCCCATAGCGACGACAGCGACGCGCTTCACGCGCTCGTGATGCAGCTGCTCGACGACGAGCAGGCGCAGGAAATCGTGACGATCCCGCTCGAAGGCAAAAGCTCGATCGCGGATCATATGGTGATCGCCAGCGGCCGCTCGAGCCGTCAGGTCGCCGCCATCGCGCAGAAGCTCGCCGAGAAGGTAAAGCAGAGCGAGGGCGTGACCCCGCGCATCGAGGGACTGCCGACCGCCGACTGGGTTCTGATCGACGCGGGCGATGTCATCGTCCACCTGTTCCGCCCCGAAGTGCGCACCTTCTACAACCTCGAACGCATGTGGGCGTTCGGTGATGAAGGCGGCACTGCGTAGAGGCTCGTTTCTACTCACGTCATGTTGCTCCACCTCATCGTTCGCGGAAAGATCGGTCGCTCCCCGGAAAGCGACCTCGTCGATCGGTATCTCGAACGGATCGGATGGAAGGTGAAGGTTACCGAGCTCCCCGATACTGGTGGCTCTCCGCCACGACCAAGCGCCACCCCCGTCCGGCGCGTCGTACTCGACGAAGGTGGCAAGGCGCTTCGCTCCCTTGAACTTGCAAAAATCCTCGAAAAATGGCGCGATGGCGGCGTGCGCGAGGCGCGGTTTCTCATCGGCGCAGCCGACGGTCACGAAAGCGATGTGCTCGACGAGGCCGACCTGCTTTTGAGTTTCGGCCCCGCGACCTGGCCGCACATGCTCTGCCGTGCGATGCTCGCCGAACAGCTTTTCCGCGCGACCTCGATCCTCGCGGGCCACCCCTACCACCGCGAAGGCGCGCGCTGATGCGCCTTCTGCTCGCCGCGCTGGCCGTGGGCATGGGCGCTCAGGCGACCGCAACCCCGCAGCGTGCACAGGACCGGCTCGACAAGATGCGGAGCGAAGCGCGCGCGGCGCAGGAAGAAGCCGTGCGGCTGGACGATGCGGCCCGCACGGCGCGCTCCGAGCGCGATCGGCTGGCCGCCGAGCGGGAAGCCATCGTGGCGCGCATCGAGGCGCTCGACACCCGCATCGCCGCCGCGCGGCTGGAAGAACAGCGGCTGGTCGCCGCCATCGGCCGCGTCCAGGGCGTGATCACCGAGCAGCAGCGGCCCGCCGCCGCGCTGCTCGCGGGCCTCGCCACGCTCTCGCGCCGACCGCCGGTTCTCACCCTCGCCGCGGCCGGATCTACCGAGGAACTCATGCGCACCCAAGCGCTCGCGGAAAGCATCGTGCCATTGGTCGAGGACCGCACCCGCGCCATCCGCGGGCGCGCCGCGCGGCTCGAGAGCCTGCGCGCCGGTCTCTCCGATCGCCGGGCCACCATCGCCCGCGAGCAGGACGAGCTCACCGATCTACGTTCCGAGCTCGCCGCGCGCATCGACCGGCAGGCAAGCGAGGCGCGCGATCTCGGTGTCGCGGCGGCACGCGCCGATACACGGGCGCTGGCGAGCGGGGAGGCGACCGCCGATCTTGCCGACGTCGCCACGCGCGAGGCCTTTGCCGCCGAGATCGCGGGCGCGCTTGCAACCTACGATCCCGCACCGCTCCCGCCCCGCTTCGCCGATGGTCGCTCGACCCGGACACCGGATTTTTCCTACCGCCTCCCGGTGCAGGGAAAAATCCTCGCAGGTCTCGGCAGTCTGTCCGCCGACGGCGTACGCAGCCGTGGTCTGACGGTCGGCTCCCGCCGCGGCGCCGACGTGCGCGTTCCTGCCACCGGAACGATTGCTTTCGCCGGGGCCTTTCGCGACCGCGATGGCGTCATTGTGATCGACCATGGCGACGGCTGGACGAGCCTTATCGCCAATGTCGCGACGCGCGCACGGGTCGGGCAAAAGGTCGATGCGGGCGCGCGGCTGGGCAGCGCGCTCGGGCCGGTCGAAGTGGAGTTGTGGCAGGAACGTCGTCCGGTCTCGCCCGCTCTCATCGCAGGTTCACGTTGAGATGTTCATAAGGGTGAAAGCAGGCTAGACCCATCGTCTTGCCAACCTATGCGGCGCGAAAGGAAAGCCCTCACGTGAAGTTCAAGCGCATCGCCACCAGCCTCGTCCCCGCCGCCGCGATCGTCGGCGTCGTCGCGCTCATGCCGGGGGCCGAACAGTCCGCGACCGCGCAAAACGAGGAAACGTACCGCGAGCTCGAGAACTTCCTGTCGGTCTTCGAGCGGGTGCGCGCCAATTACGTCGAGGATGTCGACGATGCCGACCTCATTCGCGGCGCGATCAACGGAATGCTCGCCAGCCTCGATCCGCACAGCAGCTACCTGACCGAATCCGACTTCGACTCGCTGCGCCTCAAGACCGACGGCGAATATGGCGGGCTCGGCATCTCGATCACGCAGGAAAATGGCGTCGTGAAGGTCGTGTCGCCGACCGAGGATACGCCCGCCGATCGTGCCGGCATCAAGTCGGGCGACTATATCACGCAGGTCGACGACACGCTGCTCTTCGACATGGATATCGACGAGGTGCTCGAATATCTGCGCGGCCCCGCCGGATCGACGATCAAGCTGACCGTCATTCGTCCCGGACGCGATGCGCCGCTCGAGATCCCGATCACGCGCGAGATCATCAACATCAAGTCGGTGAAATGGGAAGTCACCGACAATGTCGGCATCATCAACATCAACGATTTTTCCGCACCGACCGCCGAAAGCCTCGCCACCGCGATCCGCGAAATCGAGCTGGCGACGGGCGGCGGGCCGACCGGCTACATCCTCGACTTGCGCCGCAACCCCGGCGGACTGCTGGACCAGGCGGTCGAGGTCTCCGACGCCTTCCTCGAGCGCGGCGAGATCGTTTCCGAGCGCGGGCGCGACAAGAAGGACATCGACCGTTTCTACGCCAAGAAAGGCGACCTTGCGAAAGGCAAGCCCGTCATCGTCCTCATCGATGCCGGTTCGGCGAGCGCCAGCGAGATCGTCGCCGGCGCGCTCCAGGATCATCGCCGCGCGGTCGTGATGGGCGAGACCAGCTTCGGCAAGGGCAGCGTGCAGACCGTCATCCAGACGGGTCCCAAAACCGCGCTGCGCCTCACGACGGCGCGCTATTACACGCCCTCGGGTCGCAGCGTGCAGGCGGGCGGGATCGAGCCCGATATCGTCGTGCCGCAGCTGACCGACCCCGACTATTTCACCCGTCCACGCTTCCGCGAGGCCGACCTGCGCCGTCACCTCGTCGCGCAGGCGGGCGTGGAGGACAAGGTGCTCGAGGACGATACGCAGTCCGATCCGCGCTTCTCCAAGACGGCCGAGGAACTGGAAGCCGAAGGCATCGAGGATTTCCAGCTGCATTATGCGCTGCAGACCATGTCGCGGCTCGCAGCCAAACCGTCGGCAGTCGCGGCGAAGAAGTCGACCCGCAAGGTGGCCTCGAAGTAGCGTCATGCTCGCGCCCGCCCGCCCCCGCCATGGATTGTTGACGGCGCGCACCGCGCTTGTCCTCAGCATCGCGGTCCCTGCCGCGCTCCTTGCGGGTGCGATCGGTTCGCAGCTGATCGGCGGGCTCGTGCCGTGCGACATGTGCATCTGGCAACGCTGGCCGCACGCTGCAGCGCTCTTGCTCGGCATTCTCGCCATCCCGCTCGTTCGCGCGCGCCGCCTGCTCGTGGGCCTCGCGGCGCTCGCCATTGCCATTTCGGGCGCGATCGGTGTCTATCATGCCGGGGTCGAGGCCGGCGTCTTCCCGGGGATCACCACCTGCTCGACGTCGGGCGGAACGGGGCTCGATGCCATCATGGGCGGTAATATCGTGCGCTGCGATGCGGTGCAGTGGAGCCTGCTCGGCATTTCGATGGCGGGATGGAACGCTCTCGTGAGCCTCGGCGCCGCAACGCTGATCGCGCTGGGCCTCTGGAAGGATCGCACATGAGCGAAATGACCTGGATTCCCGGACAGAAGCGTCCCGATGTCGCGAGCATGATCCGCGTCGACCAGGCGGGCGAATATGGTGCCACCCGCATCTATGCAGGACAACTCGCAGTGCTCGGTGAGGACAGCCCCGCCGCGCACGTCATTACGCACATGGCCGCGCAGGAGGATGCCCATCTTGCCCGCTTCAACCAGCTCATGGCCGAGCGCCGCGTGCGTCCCACGCTGCTCCAGCCGTTCTGGAACATCGCGGGTTTTGGCCTTGGCGCGGTTACGGCGTTGATCAGCCCCAAGGCCGCAATGGCCTGCACCGACGCGGTCGAGACCGAGATCGACAAACATTATGACGAGCAGCTGCGCGCGCTAGGGCAGGACGAGCCCGAGCTTGCCGCCGACATCCGTCAGTTCCAGCTCGAGGAGCTGGAGCATCGCGATACCGCGCGCGAACATGGCAGCGAGGAAGCACCTGCCTACCCGTTGATGAGCGCGGCGATCCGTGCCGGATGCAAGCTGGCCATCGCGCTATCGAAACGAATCTGACGAACTTCGCCTGCCTGAAAGCGTTGGGGGCATGAAAGGACTGTTTGCAATGAAGACCATGATCATCCTGGGCGGCATCGCCGTCACCGCGGGCGGCGCCCTGTTCGGCAATGCCTCGGATGCCAACGCGCAGTCGCGCCCCATCAGCGAGATCGTCGTCTTCGGCGAGGACCCCTGCCCCCGCTCGACGGACGACAATGTCGTGGTCTGCGCACGCAAGCCCGAGAGCGAACGCTACCGCGTGCCCGAGCGCTTCCGCGAGAGCGGGTCGCGCCAGGAGCGGCAGAGCTGGGCAGCCAATGCCCGCTATCTGGAAACGGTCAACAACACCGGTATCCAGCAATGCTCGCCCGTCGGTCCGAACGGCTTCACCGGCTGCCTCGACCAGCTCATCAACACGAGCCGCGCCGAGCGCGAGGAACTCGAGGACGAGGAAGTCTACGTCCCCGAATAAGGCGAACGGGGGCCCGCGCTACCCCGCGGCTTTCTCTGAAGCCACCCAATCCATCACCTGGCGTTCGAGGACGTCGAGCGGCACCGATCCGCTGCCGAGCACCACATCGTGGAAACGGCGCAGATCGAACGCTTCGCCCAGCTCCTCGCTCGCCCGTGCGCGCAATTCGCGGATCTTCAATTCGCCGATCTTGTAGGCGAGGGCCTGCCCCGGCCAGCTGATATAACGATTGACCTCTGCCTCTATGTTGGCGGCGGTCAGCGCGGTATTGTCGAGCATATAGTCGATCGCGCGCTGCTTGCTCCAACCCTTGGAATGCAGCCCGGTATCGACGACGAGCCGCGTCGCGCGCCACATCTCGTAGGACAGTCGCCCCATCTGCTTTGCGGGCGTATCATAGAGACCCATTTCGATGCCCAGCCGCTCCGAATAGAGACCCCAGCCTTCCGTAAAAGCCGTGAAGTACATTTGTCGCCTCCACTCGGGCTGGTCGACTTCCTGTTGCAGCGCGATCTGATGGTGATGGCCCGGCACCGCCTCATGGACGGTCAGCGCCGGCACTTCCCACAAGGGACGCTGGTCGAGCTTGGATGTGTTCACATAGTAGAGTCCGGCGATGCCGTTCTGCGGACTGCCGGGATTGTAGTAAGCGGTTGTCGTGCCTTCCGCGATCTCGGCGGGAATTTCGGCAATGCCGTAGGGAAGCCGAGGCAGTACGGTGAAGAGCGTCGGCATCAGCGCGTCGATCTTCTTCGTTTCGCGCGCGGCCGCCCGCATCAATTCCTCGGGCGTCTTGGCGTAATGATCGGGGTTGGTGCGCAATTCCTCGATGAAAGCCTCGCGCGTCTCGTAACCCGCCTCGGCCGCGACCGCTTCCATCTCGGCGCGGATGCGGGCGACTTCGGACAGGCCGATCTGATGAATCTCGTCCGCGGTGAGATCCGTCGTCGTCATCTGGCGCACCTGGAAGGCGTAATAGTCGGCACCGCCCGGCTGCGCGGAGACGCCGACCGCCTCGGCGCAATTGGGCAGGTAATCGCTCCTGAACCAGGCAAGGTGCCGATCGTAGGCCGCCCGCACCGGACCATCGATCAGCGCGCGCGCCTCGCCCTGCAACCGCGCCCAGTCGTCCGCGTCCACGACCGCGGGGCGATCGCCCAAAAAAGGCGCGAACAAGCGGCTGGCGGTGGGATCCTCGCCGATGACGCCGCTGATCGAGCCCGTATAGCCGTCCAGCACCGCACAGGGCAGGACATAGCCGCCCGCAATCGCCTGGTCCGACACGGCCAATGCGGTCTCGTTCTGCGCAGGATAAGCGGCGAGACGCTTCAGATAGTTCTCATAGTCGGCCTTGGTGCGGAAAGAGAGGTTGCCCGCCAGCCCTGCCATCGCCTGGTGCCAGCCCGAATAGGTCGAGAACAGCATGGTTCGCTGGCCGAAGCGATTGGCCTCGGTGCGCACTTCCAGCTCGCGGATCAGGATAGCCTTGTCGACACGGCTTTGCGCATCGAGACCCTCGTCGGGAATCGCCCGCAGTCGCGACAGGAAGAAGCCCGCCTCCCGCGCCCGAGCGTCGGCCGAACCGAGCGAATAATCGTAGAGGCGGTCGTCATAGTCCTTCACGCCGACCGATGAGGCGAGCGTGGGAGAAGCCTCTAGCTCGGCCTGCCAGTAGCGCTCGGTCAGCGCGTCGAAATCCTCTTGCGGCCCAGCCCAGGCAGGCGCGGCGGCGGTCGTGGCGAGCAGGGCGGCGATCATGAAGCGCATGGAAACTTCCTTTCAGACGCGAAGCTAGGACGAGCCGCCCTTCGCTGTCGATGAAAAATCCTCCCTGTGTCGGCTAGGAGTCTTTCCCTTCTGATACCGTGAACGTATAGAGAACATTATGGCGCAGCTCGACACCCAGGCCAAACTCGGCATTCTCGCGGACGCTGCGAAATATGACGCTTCCTGCGCATCGTCCGGCGCCAAAGGCCGCGACAGTCGCTCGGGTAAGGGGATGGGCTCGACCACCGGCACGGGTATCTGCCATGCCTATGCGCCAGACGGGCGTTGCATCAGCCTGCTGAAGATCCTGCTGACCAACAGCTGCATCTTCGACTGTCACTATTGCATCAACCGCAAGAGCTCGAACGTGCGCCGCGCGCGGTTCACGGTCGAGGAAGTCGTCAGCCTCACGCTCAATTTCTATAAGCGTAATTATATTGAGGGCCTGTTCCTCTCCTCGGGGATCATCAAGTCTCCCGATTATACGATGGAGCAACTCGTCGGCGTTGCGCGCACGCTGCGCGACGAGCACGACTTTCGCGGTTACATCCATCTGAAGACGATCCCCGATGCCGATCCCGAACTGGTGCGGCAGGCCGGACAATATGCAGACCGCGTATCGATCAACGTCGAACTGCCGACCCGGGAAGGACTGACCAGTCTCGCACCCGAAAAGAGCGAGGAACGAATCGAGGGCGCGATGGGCGACATGAAATCGCATATCCTCGACGCCAGGGATGCGAAGAAGCGCTATCGCAATGCCCCCCGCTACGCTGCCGGCGGTCAGTCGACGCAGATGATCGTCGGAGCGGACGACGCGAACGACGGCGCTATCGTCACGCGTGCCAACGGCCTTTACGATCGCTTCGGCCTTCGCCGCGTCTATTACAGCGCCTTCTCGCCTATTCCCGATCCCAGCGCTGTCTTGCCGCTCAAACGCCCGCCGCTGATGCGCGAACATCGGCTCTACCAGTCCGATTGGCTGATGCGCTTCTACGGGTTTTCGCCGCAGGAAGTCGTTTCGGCGACCGACGATCAGGGCATGCTTCCGCTCGATATCGATCCAAAGCTCGCTTGGGCGCTGAAGTTTCGCGACAGTTTTCCGGTCGACGTCAATCGCGCCTCGCGCGAGCAATTGTTGCGGGTTCCGGGGCTCGGCACCAAGGCCGTGCAGCGCATTCTCTCTTCGCGCCGCTACCGCACACTGCGTCTGGAGGATGTCGCGCGCCTTACGGTCTCGATCAAGAAGGTGCGCCCCTTCATCGTCACGCTCGACTGGCGGCCGACCTTGCTGACCGATCGCGCCGATCTGAAATCTCTCCTGCTGCCGCCGCCGGCGCAGCTCGGCCTGTTCGACCCCCCTGCCCAAAAGGCCGCCTGAACCGCGGCCTCGCCTCGTGCGTTGGTGGGGAAAGAAACGAGGAGACTATTCCATGGCCGAACAGACGATTTTCAAGCGCCTCAAGAAGGATCACGAAACGCATCGCGAATTGCTCGAGCGGATCGAGAAATTGGGCAACACGGAAGAGCGTAAGGCGCTCTTCAACAATTTCCGCGTGGAAGTGACGGCTCATGCCGCTGCGGAGGAAGAAACGCTTTATTCCAACATGCTGGAAGATCCAGAACTTCGCCATGACGGGCAGCATTCGGTCGCCGAGCATCACGAGCTCGACGAACTGATGGCCGAGATCGCCGACACGGACGGCTCGTCGAGCGCATGGATGGAGAAATTCAAGAAGCTCAAACATGACTATCTTCATCATATCGATGAGGAGGAAGAGGACATGTTCCCCGCCGCCAAGGAGGAATTCTCCAAGAGCGAGGCGAAGGAGATGGGCGAGAAGTTCGCCGAGCGGAAGCCGGAGGAATATGATCGCGCCCTCGAAGGTAAGGACATGGAAGACAACCGCGAATAGCGGCCTGTCTTCCGTCGGACTGCGATGACATCAATCCTGCCCGACGGGCCGCAGATCGACCTCCACCGCGCGCTCCTCGCCCGCCCCGATGATTTCGAGGGTTGGCGCGAGGCGGCGCGCGGTTTCGTCATGGCACGCATGCCGCCGCAGGCGGTGACATTCGAGGTTGCAGGCGAGAGCGTCGGGCTGTTCGGCGACGATGCGCCGATCGCGCCCGATCCGCGTAACGAGGTGCGCGTGCCAAAGGCGTTCCTGCCGCTTGCCAAGCGCGCCATCCTCCACTCGGATCCCGAACGCTTCGATCTGCTCTACACTCTGCTGTGGCGCTTGCAGTCGGAACGGGGCCTCATGGAGGACCGCGCCGATCCGCTCGTCGACCGGCTCAACCGTCTTGCGAAAGAAGTCGGTCGGGATGCGCACAAGATGCACGCCTTCGTCCGCTTCCGCGAAATGGCCGACAGTGACGGCGAGGAGCGGATGGTCGCCTGGTTCGAACCCGACCATCACATCACCCGAGCAGAAGCAGATTTCTTCATCCGCCGCTTCCCCAACATGCGCTGGTCGATCCTTACGCCTGAGGTCTGCCTGCACTGGAACGGCGAGACGTTGAGCGAGAGCCCGGGAGCCACCAAGGCGGACGCGCCCGACGGCGATCCGGTCGAGGCGACGTGGAAGACCTATTACAAGTCGATCTTCAATCCCGCGCGCGTGAAGGTGAAGGCGATGACCGCCGAAATGCCGCGCAAATATTGGAAGAATATGCCCGAGACCGCGCTCATCCCCGAGTTGCTCGCCGGCGCGCAGGCACGCGAGGCAGCGATGATCGAGACGAGCCGCAACCGGCCACCAGCGGAGCCCAAAGCCATGTCCGACCTGACGCCCGCCCCTCGAATCGACAGTTGGGAGGCGCTCGCCCGCGAAGCGCAGGCGCGCCACGCACAAGACAATGGCAATTCGGGCACACAGCTCGTCTTTGGCGAAGGCAATCGCGACGCACGGCTGATGCTCGTCGGCGAGCAGCCGGGCGATGAAGAGGACAAGGCCGGTCGCCCCTTCGTCGGCCCCGCCGGCCAGCTCTTAAATGCGGCGCTCGAGGAAGCGGATATCGACCGCGACGCGCTCTACGTCACCAATGCCGTCAAACGCTTCAAATTCGTACAAAAGGGCAAGAAGCGTATCCATTCCAAACCCGGCGCGGGCGACATCGAGCATTTCCAGTGGTGGCTGCAAGCGGAACGCAAGCTGGTGGCGCCGCAGATCACGCTCGCGCTCGGTGCGACGGCCGCGCGCGCCCTCATCGGCAAGACGGTCACCATCAGCCGGGTCCGCGGCGAACCGATTGAGTTGCCGGGTGGCGGGACGGGACTCGTCACCGTCCACCCGAGCTACCTTTTGCGGCTGCCCGACCGCGACGCCGCCGCCAAGGAGCGCGCGCGCTTCATCGACGATCTGAAACGCGCACGCTATATGGCGGCCTGAGAGCGTCCTCTAGAAGGTGAAGCGCACCGTGCCGCGCACCCGTCGCGGCTCGACAGGGTGGAGATTGTTGTCGCCGTGCGCGAAATTGATGCCTTCCTCGTTGAGCAGGTTCTCGGCGTTCACCTGGAGCGCGATGCGGTCGGTGAGGTTCGCGAACAACGCACCCGACACGGTGGTCACCGGGTCGACGATCACTTCGTTGGAAATGCTCGCAAACAGCGACGAACGGTGGCTGACGCCCAATCCCGCGCCGAAGCGCTCGCTGAAATCGTAGCGACCCCATAGGCTCGCCTCGAAGTCGGGCTGGTGCGGGACCTGACGACCCGCGGGCGCCGCATCGGTCGTTTCGGTGATCTCGGCATCCTGGAAGGCCACACCGCCTGCAATGGAGAAAGCGCCGATCTTGCCGACCGCCTCGAGCTCGACACCTTCGGAGCGCTGGGACCCCGTCAGCACCGTGTCGAGCGAGACCGGATCCTGCGCACGGACGTTATCCTGATCGAGCCGATAGGCCGCGACATTGATGTCGAGGCTCGGCAGCACCGCCCATTTGAGGCCGATCTCGCGATTGGTGAAACGCTCGGGCTCCAATGCCGCCGTGGTGGGCGACAGGCTGGAGAATTGGTCGCCCGACTGGGGCAGGAAGCTGCGCGTCCAGCTGGCGTAGAGGCTCAAGGCGTCCGTGGGCTTGAAAACCAAGCCGAGGCGCGGACTCCAGAGGCCATCGGAACGTTCCAGGTCGGAACCTCCGACGAGGTCGATTACACGAATATCGACCCAGTCATGACGCACGCCCGCGATCACGTCGATCCTGTCACCAAGCGCGATCTGGTCCTGCACCAGCACGCCGAAGGCATCCACGTCGGTTTCCGACGCGCGCTCGCCCGAACCGCCACGGAAGGCAAGCGGCGGAATGGCAATCGGATCGGCGAGCGGCACGAACGTTTCGCGGCCGTTGGCGGAAACCTGGTCGGCCGGGAGCGTATCGAAAAAGCCGCGCAGTCGGCCTGCCTCGGTATCCTGGTGCGCATAGTCCGCGCCGACGAGCAGCGTGTGACCGATGGCACCGGTGTCGAAGCGCGCGACAAGGTTGTTCTGGACGAGGAAATTCTCACGCTTGGTCATGTCCTCGTACGCGCTGATCTTGACCGACGGCACGCCGTTCACGTCCGTCACCGCGCTCGAAGGCACCGCATTGCGGTAGATCTTGTCGTACGAACCGTAGAGCGCCTTGGCATTGAAGCTCAGCGCATCCGAGAGTTGATGTTCGACGGCGGCGTCGACCACATGCTTGGAAAAGTCGGTGCGATTGACGTCGCGGTCGCCGAAGAACACGTCGTCGTAACCGTCGATGGCACGCGCAGGGTCGGCGATGGTGCCCCCCGCCCGCGGCGGGATCCCGCGATCGACGTCGCGATGGTCTGCGGCATATTCGTAGCCGAGGTCGACCCGCGTTTCGGGCGACACGCGCCACCCGATCGTCGGATTGACACCCCACCGCTCGCCGCCGACACCGCGAAAGTCGTCGAACCGCTCGTACGTGGCGTTGAGGCGACCGTCGACGGCGAGCGTCAGCGAGCCGTTGATGTCGACCTCGGCAAAGCCGGCGCCCTCGCTGTCGATCGAGACTCCGCCCGCCGCGTAGCGATCGGAGAAGGGGCGCTTGAGGACACGGTTGACGAGACCGCCCCCGCCGCCGCGCCCGAAGACGAGCGCATTCGGCCCCTTGAGCACTTCGACGCGCTCGACATTGTAGAGGCCGCGATAATGCTGGACATCGTCGCGCAGCCCATCGGTGAAGAAGTCGGCGGTCGACAGGTTGCCGCGCACCACGATGGCATCGCGATGCCCCTCGCCCGACTCCATCGCGATCCCCGGAACGTAGCGCATCACATCGCCGACCGAGCGCAGCGCCTGGTCGGCGATCTGCTCGGCGGTGACGACGCTGATCGCCTGCGGGATGTCGTTGAGATCGGCATCGGTGCGCGTTCCGCTCTTCACCTTGTCGACCCCGTAGCCGTCGCGCTTCCCGGTGATGACGATGGGATCGCTGTCATAATTGTCGTCCGATGCGATCGTCGTGTCCGTGATCTCGATGTCCAGCGAATCGCCCGGCGCGGCAATTGCGGCGGTCGGCAAAACGGCAGCAGCCGTCCCGGCAAATAGCGAAAAACGAAGCGTCGCGGAGAAACGAGAAGTCACGGAAATGGTACCCTTTCAATCAGTGTCGAAGGGCGCCCTACCGTTAATGATAATCATTCGCAATAGCACTGTTCTTCAGGCGGGAGATTATTCGGCCGCGACCAGCCTTTCCGCATCGCTGAGGTCGACCGACACCAGTCGGCTCACGCCCTGCTCGATCATCGTCACCCCGTAGAGCCGGTCCATGCGGCTCATCGTCACCGCATTGTGCGTGACGATAAGGTAGCGCGTTTCCGTTTCGGCATTCATGCGCTCCAAAAGGTCGCAGAACCGCTCGACGTTGGCATCGTCGAGCGGCGCATCGACTTCGTCGAGGACACAGATCGGCGCGGGGTTGGTGAGGAAGATGGCGAAGATCAGCGCCACCGCCGTCAACGCCTGTTCGCCGCCCGACAGGAGCGTGAGCGCCGAGAGTTTCTTGCCCGGTGGCTGCGCCATGATCTCGAGTCCCGCCTCCAGCGGATCGTCGGCCTCGACAAGCTCGAGATGCGCCTGTCCGCCGCCGAACAGGGTCGTGAACAGGCTCTGGAAATGCCGGTCCACCTCTTCGAAGGCGGCGAGCAGACGCTGGCGACCCTCGCGGTTCAAATGCCCGATCGATCCGCGCAACCGTGCGATTGCCTCGCCCAGTTCCTCGCGTTCGACCGCGCTTCCCTCCTGCTCGGCCTCCAACTGCGCCAATTCGCTTTCGGCGACGAGATTGACGGGGCCGATCCGCTCGCGCTGGGCCGAAAGGCTCGTCAGCGCCGCACGCAAGTCTCCCGCGCCCTCGAGCGCATCGGGATCAAATCCCAGGCGCCCCGGCAAGGCGCCGGGAAGGCAGTCGTGCACTTCCATGCTTTCCCGCGCCTGCCGGTCGCGCTCGGCCAGCGCCGATTCGGCCCGTTCGCGCGCCGCGGCCCGCTGCTCGCGCGCGGTCGAAAACGCCTCGTTAGCCCGAGACAGTTCGGCATCGCGCTCGCGAAGCGCCTCATTCGCTTCCGCTTCGGCCGCGGCTTTCTCGGCAACGCGCCCCTGCACCTTCCGATGCTCGGCTTCCAACGTCTCGATCCGCTCGCGCAGTTCGTCGGGCCTGACCGCCAGCGCCTCGCGTTCCTCGCGCTGTGACACGTCACGTGCAGCGGCTTCCTCGAGGCGTCGTTCGGCATCGCGCATCCGCGTTCGCCATGTCGCTCGTTCGCTGGCTACCGCAGAAAGTCGCTCGCGCGCGGCCTCGATCTGCTGCCGCCGTGTCGCAACCCTCGCGCGATGCGTCGCCACCGCCTCGCCTTTTTCGCCCGCTTTCTCGCGCGCGCGCGCGACATCCGCCTCCAACCCTGCATCCTCGGGAAGCGCGGCCAAGGCGCGCTGCGCTTCCGCCAGCCGCTCGGCGGCACTGTCATGCAACGGTTTGAGTTCCGCGCGCCGCTCCTTGAGGTTTGCCGCCCGCTCCTCCGCCCGTTCGATCGCGGCGCGTGCCCGGTCGGCATCGCGCGCTGCCGCCCGCGCCTTGTTCTCGGCGTCTGCGAGGCGCTCGCGCGCACCGCGCTCGGCCTCGCGTCCCGCCACCACGCGCCGCTCCACCGCCTCGCGCGCATCGCCAGCCTTTCGTGCACTCGCCTCGAGCCCTGGAAGAGCCTCTTCGAGTGCCGCCATCCGGTTGGCCCGCTCGAGCCGCTCGGCCTCTGCCGCTCCCTCGCCTTCAACGACGAACCCATCCCATCGCCGCATCCGGCCGTCCCGAGTCACGAGACGCTCCCCCGGCTGCAAGGCGCGCCCATCGTCCCGCTCGACGACCGCGATCATCCGCAACCGTCGGTGCAGCGCGGCAGGGGCTTCGACCCGATCGACGAGCATTTCGTCCGACGATGTAGGCTCGCGATCGAGGTCGTCCGGCGCCTCGGTCCAGCGGCGGGGGCCCTTGCCGCCGATGTCCGCGAGAAGATCATCGCCCAATGCCGCCGCCAGTGCCCGCTCGTATCCCGGGTCGGCACGGACGCCATCGAGCGCGCCATGCCCGCCTTCCGCCAGCACCGCCTTGAGCGTGCGATATTCCGCCTCGACCGCTGCCAACGCGGCGCGCGCCTCCGCCAGTGTCGCCTCGGCGCCGTCGCGCTCCTCGATTGCCGCCTCGCCGCTGGCGACAGCCTTTTCGATGTCCTGCTCGGCCTCGGCGATCCGCGCCTGCTGCTGCTCGACCGCCGCCTCCGCCGCTTCCAGTGCAGCGCGATAATCCTCGCCCGCGTCGAGCGTTGCTTCCTGTTCGGCCAACCGCCGCAGTTCATGCTCGATCCGGTCGGCCTGCGCCTGCGCGGCTTCCAGCGCACGATCCGCCACCTTGCGCTCGGCGCGGCCTGCCGCCTGCCGCGCCAGCAATCCGGCCAGTTTCGCCTCGGCTTCGCTCGCTTCCCCCTCTGCTGCCGAAAGGGCGCGCGTGGCCGCGGCGGCATCCTCTTCCTCGCCTGACAATCGCGCTTCGAGGGCGTCCTGTTCGGTATCCAGTTGTTCGATGGCGGCGAGCGCATCGTCCTTCAGCGCCTGCTCGCGGGCCCGGTCGCCCGCCAGTGACCGCATCGCCGCGTCGAGCTCGTCGATCCGGCGCCGCGTCGCGGTGTCCTCCGCCCGCGCGCTCGAGAGGCGATGCGCGATGTCCTGACCTGCCGAACGCGCCGCGATCGCGTCCTCGCGCGCGGTCGAAAGAGCGCGCCCCGCCAGCGCCTGCGCCTTGGCCGCCGCTTCCTGCGCAGCCCGCAATTCCTCGACGCGCTTGTTCATCTCCTGCGCCGTCGTCTCTGCAGCACGCGCCTGCCCCTCCGCCTCGCGGTAGGCGGCGAGCACCAGCTTCGCTTCGGCGAGACGGATCTCGTCGGAAATCTTGCGATAGCGCGCCGCCGCATTGGCCTGCCGCTTGAGCACCGCGGCGCGCGCCGCCTGTTCGCCCAAGAGGCGGTCGACGCGTTCCAGATTGGCCTCGGCTGCCTTCAATCGCTGCTGGGCTTCCTTGCGCCGTGCGTGAAGCCCCGAGATCCCCGCAGCCTCTTCCAGCAGCTGGCGCCGCTGCTGCGGCTTGGCGGCGATGACGGCGCCGATCTTTCCCTGGCTCACGAGCGCAGGGCTGTGCGCTCCCGTCGCCGCATCGGCGAACAGCAGCGCCACGTCCTTGGCGCGCACATCACGCCCGTTGAGCCTATAGGCCGAGCCCGCACCCCGCTCGATCCGCCGCGTGACCTCATTCTCGCCCGCGTCCTCGCCCGCCTCCGGGCCACGCTCGATCGTCAGCGTCACTTCGGCGAAGTCGCGCTCGGGCCGGGTAGCGGTGCCCGCGAAGATGACGTCTTCCATTCCCCCGCCGCGCAGGCTCTTGGCGCTGCCCTCGCCCATCGTCCAGCGGATGGCTTCGAGCAGATTGGACTTGCCGCATCCATTGGGGCCGACGATGCCCGTCAGCCCCTTTTCGATGCGCATGTCGGTGGGCTCGACGAAGCTCTTGAAGCCGACGAGCCGGAGCCGCCGGAACTTCATGTGCGCCGGCCCCCCGCGATCATCTTACTCGGCGGTTTCCGCGTCGGCGGCCTCGTCGCCACCCTCGCCCAGCGCCCGATCGAGGATCGGCTTCAGGTTCGAGAAATTGGCGTCGGCCGCTTCGGCGAGCACATTGTTGACCAGGAAGGTCGGCGTCTTGTTGACGCCATAGTCGCTGACCGCGACATTCTGCATCGACACCAGTTCGCTCACCGCCGCCTCGTCGGCAAGGCAGGCATCCGCCTGGCTGGCGGGAAGACCGCGCTGCACCGCGAAGGTCTTGAGGCCCGACACCTCGGCGAAGCGCTTGAACTGCTCGGTCGGGGGCAGCGACTGCACCTGCTGCGAGACCTGCTGAATCTGTGGCAGATTGTCACCGAACCACTGGTTCTGCGCGGCGAACATCGCGTTCATCAGCGGGAAGAAGCGATTTTCGCCACCGCAGCGCGCCAGCAGCGACGCCGTCACGTCGATGGGATCGCGCGTATAGTTGCGAAACTCGAACGATACGCGGCCCGACTGGATATAATCCTCGACCAACTGCTCCTCACCGTCGGTGCTGAAGTAGGCGCAGGCCCCGCACGTCATCGAGCCATATTCGACGAGCTTCACCGGCGCGTCGGGGTTGCCCATCATGTAGCCGCCCGCCTCCGTCCGTGCGACGACGTCGCTCCACTGCTGGCCCTCTGGCGGGGCAACCGCCTCGACCGGCGCATCGGCCACGGGCAGGTCGCCGCCCGTCGCGGCTTCGTCACTGTCGCAAGCCGTCAGCGCCAGCGCGGCGGCGGAGAGAATGAGCAAGTTCTTCATCATCGTTCCTCGTGATTTGCGAGAGGCGCCTCAAGGGAGCCGATCGCTCGAATGGTGTTCCGGTAAAGCGTCAGTCGGCCTGGCCGTCCAGAGCCAGCATCTGGTCGAGCGTCGGCTTGAGGCTCGGCCACTGGTTGAACGTCGTCATCGTCACATCGTCGATCAGAAAGGTCGGCGTCCCGCGAACGCCGTGCGCGCCCTGCGCCGTTTGGTGAATTGCCGCAAGTTCGGCGACGGCGGTCTCGTCCGACAGGCAGGCCGAGATTTGAGCCCGTGATAGACCCTGCGCGGACGCGATCGTGTCGAGACCGGTCGTCTGCGCGATCCGGGCGCGCTGTTCGCCAGCCGAGAGCGCCTTCACTTCGGGCAACAGCGCGCGCACGGCGTCGACCTTGGCGGTCCACCAGTCGCCCTGCGCGTCGTAGAGCGCGTCGACCATCGGGAAGAAAGTGTCGGCCGAACCGCAGCGCGCCAGCAAGGCGGCCGTCTCGTCGACGACGTTGAGCGTATAGCTACGCACCTCGAACGACACTCGTCCGCTGTCGATATAGTCGGCGGAAAGCGGCGCGGTGCCTTCCTCGTGGAAATGGGCGCAATGACCGCAGATCAGCGAGGCATATTCCACGAGCTTCACCGGCGCGTCGGGGCTGCCCATCCGGTAGCCGCCCGCCTCGGTCTTGGTGACGACCTTGCTCCACGCGGCGTGGGGCGCCTCTTGCTGCTGCGCGGCAGCCGTGCCCGGGAGCATCATCGCGCCAAGCGCCGCCGCGACAAGGCCTGCCTTCAGGATATGCTCGTTCATTGGTCGTTCGTCTCTCGCCTGGGATCGCCGATGCGTCCGAGAACCGGGATATTGATCGGGGGCGGCGCCGGTCGTTCCTCGTCGAGGCTCGCTGCCAGCGCCTCGAGGCAGGCGCGCAATTCGGGATCGGGAATGTCGCGCAGGCCCTCGCCCAGTTCGGCGGGAACAGGCTTCACCTGCGGCCGCTTCACCGGTGAGACGGGACGTTCGACCCGACCCTGCTTGAACACCACCTTCGTCACCGCGCCCGCACCGAAGAAATCGTTCACCCGATCGAGGATCATGGGCGCGAGATGCTGGAAGAGCGGCGCCTGCGCACCCTCGACCTTCAACGTCAGCGTCCCGCCGCGTTTGGCGCCCGATGGGAACCGGATCGATTCGGGGCAGGACAAGGCGGCATATTTCTCGCCGACGATCTCTTCCCACCGTTCGACCACCGCCGACTGGACGAAGCCGAACCGCTTGAACGCCTGCCCCGCGATGGGCGCAACGAGATCGCCCGCGCGGCGCACGCCGCCGACGCGTTTGTGGTCCTCTGGTCGCGAATGCTTCGTCATCGCCCGCGTTCATGCCATAGGCGCGCCATGCGGCAAAGCGTCTCCGACAAAATAATAGCTTATTATCACGCGCATGCGCGCACCCTGCCATGGCGGCTGCCGCCCGGCAGCAACGCCAGGCCCGATCCCTACCGCGTCTGGCTGTCGGAAGTGATGCTCCAGCAGACGACCGTCGCGACCGTCGCGCCGCGTTACGCGGAGTTTTTGGAGCGCTGGCCGAGCGTCGAAGCGCTCGCCGACAGCCCCCTGGAAGAGCTGCTCGTTGCCTGGGCGGGGCTCGGCTATTACGCCCGCGCCCGCAACCTCCATGCCTGCGCCAGGCTTGTCGCGACGCGCGGCGGCTTTCCAGAGACCGAGGCCGAATTGCGCGCGCTCCCCGGCATCGGCGACTATACCGCCGCCGCCATCGCCGGAATCGCCTTCGGCGCGGACAGCGTGGTCATCGATACCAATGTCGAACGCGTCGTCGCCCGTCTGATCGCGCTCGACCGCCCCATCCGCGAGGCGCGTCCGACGATCCGCGACGTCGCGACTTCACTCTACGAGAACGTCGATTCGGGAACGCTCGCGCAGGCACTGATGGATTTGGGCGCCACCATCTGCCGCCCCCGCGAGCCGCGCTGCGATGCCTGTCCCGTACGCGCGGACTGCGCCGCCTTCGCGACGGGCGACCCCGCATCCTACCCGCCCCGCCCCGCCAGGAAGGAGAAGCCCGAGCGACACGGCACGGTCTGGTGGAGCGAGCGCGACGGATCGGTCTTCCTCATCCGGCGCCCCGCCAAGGGCCTGCTCGGCGGCATGGCGGCGCTCCCCGGCACCGACTGGATCGACGGTTCGCCGCCCGCGACCGAGCGCACGATCACGCATGGTTTCACTCATTTCCGGCTCGCGTTGACGGTCGAGGAGCGCGCCGATCCGCCCGACGAACCGACCGGCTGGTGGCAGCCCTTGGACCGCCTTGACGAGGCCGGCCTGCCGACGCTTTACGCCAAGGCTGCCCGGCTGGCGCTCGCTCGGCAGAAAAGCCTTCCGCTCACGCCTTGAAACCCCGCGCGGCACGCCGTAAAGGCACCGCAAACACTTAATCCAAGGGATCGTATGAACGACCGTCAAAACACCATCGCCGGCTGGGTTCTCTTTGCCAGCGTCGTCGCGCTCGGCACCACGCTGGTGGTGGGCGAAGTCTTTCACGGCGAGGAAGTCGAGAGCTGCGAAGAGGGTGCCGAGGACGGCTATTGCCCGAGCTACGTCGCCGAAGCCTCGGTCGCCGAGGGCGGCGCCGAGGAAGAGCAGGCGATCGCCTTCTTCCTCGCGACCGCCGATGCGACCCGCGGCGAGCAGGTCTTCAAGAAGTGCACCGCCTGCCACAACGCAGCGCAGGGTGGCGCCAATGCCTTGGGTCCCAACCTCTGGGCCACGCTGGGCAAAGATATCGCCGGCCATGCGGGCTTCAGCTACTCCGCCGCGCTCCAGGGCGTCGAGGGTAGCTGGAACTTCGAGAATATGAGCGAGTGGCTCAAGAGCCCGCGCAACTTCGTGTCGGGCAACAAGATGACCTTTGCGGGCCTGTCCGATCCGCAGGACCGTGCCGACGTCATGCTGTGGCTCAACGAACAGGGCTCGAACATCCCCGTTCCCCCGCCCCCCGCGATGGACGAGGACAAGGCCGACGCCGAAGCCGCCGCCAACGATGGCGAGGCGCAGACCGCTCCCGATACCAACACCGCCGACGACCTCACCGAGGAAAGCGTCGAGGGCACGGGTTCCGAAGGCGGCGTCGAATCGGCGGACGCGGCCGAATAGGCGGCGCTTTCGCCCGCAAAACGCTCACGAAAAAGCCAGCCTTCCACATCGATCGGAAGGCTGGCTTTTCTTTTGCGCAATGCCTTGGGAGGCGGCCTCTATCCGTGGTGGTCGCAGACCTCGTAAGCGGCGCAGACATGCTTCCAGGCCTCCTCGGCCGTTTCGACCCAGGTGATGAGATCGAGGTCGCCCTTCGAGATGGTGCCTTCCAGCGCCAGCGCTTCGAGATCCATCACCTTGTCCCAGAATTCTTCCTTGCCGAAGACGAGGATCGGCATCTTGTGCACCTTGCCCGTCTGGATGAGCGTCAGCAGTTCGAACATCTCGTCGAAGGTGCCGAACCCGCCCGGGAACACCGCCACCGCGCGGGCGCGGATGAGGAAGTGCATCTTGCGGATCGCGAAATAATGGAACTGGAACGATAGCTCCGGGGTGATGTAGCGGTTGGGCAGTTGCTCGTGCGGGAGCACGATGTTGAGGCCGATCGATTCCTTGCCCTCGTCGTGCGCGCCGCGATTGGCGGCTTCCATGAAGCTCGGCCCCCCGCCCGACACGACCACGAAATGCCGCTCGCCGTCGGCATCGACCGGATAGGTCGAGGCGATCCGCGCCAGCTTGCGCGCCTCGTCGTAATAATGCGCCTTGGCCACCAGCCGCTCGGCGACCTTGCGATCCCTATCGGTATCGGCCGCATCGAGCAGTTTTTGCGCCTCGGAAGGCTCCGGCACCCGCGCCGAGCCGTACATGACGAAGGTCGAGGCGATATTCGCCTCCTGCATCAGCAATTCGGGTTTCAGGAGTTCGAGCTGCAGGCGGACGGGCCGGAGCTCGTCGCGCAGCATGAGTTCGTTGTCCTGGAAGGCGAGCTTGTACGCCTCGCTCTCGGTCTGCGGCGACGAAGGGACGTGCGCGGCGGCTTCCGCATCGGACTTGGAGGTCGGAAAGACGCGTTCTTTGGGTGAATGTTTTTCGGTCATAGCAGGGCGGCGTAGCGCGATGCCACGCCGCCCGCCAGTATCAATACACCCGCTTTTTCGGCTCGATGTAGCTGATATCGTCGGTCAGCGTGAAATCGTGGACAGGGCGATAGTCGATCGTCGCCTTGCCGTCCTTGCCGCCCCAGCCGTCGATATGGATGAGGCTGTGCTTCATCCAGTTGGCATCGTCGCGTTCGGGATAATCCTCGTGCATGTGCGCGCCACGGCTCTCCTTGCGGTTCGCCGCCAGTCCGATGGTCGCCTTGGCCTGCACGAGGAGGTTGTCGAGTTCCATCGTCTCGACGAGGTCGCTGTTCCAGATGAGACCACGGTCGGCGACCGAAACGTCCTGCATCGAAGCATAGGTCGCATCGATCTTCTCGACGCCCTCGGCCAGCACTTCCTCCGTGCGGAACACGGCGCAATTGGCCTGCATCGTCTTCTGCATTTCCAGACGGATGTCGGCGGTGCGGCGCTCGCCGTCGGCGTGACGGAAATGATCGAGACGCGCCAATGAAAGGTCGGCCGAGTCCTTGGACAGGTTCGGCCCCGCCTTGCCCGCTTCGATGACTTCGGCGAGCCTGAGGCCCGTAGCGCGCCCGAAGACCACGAGATCGATGAGGCTGTTGGACCCGAGGCGATTGGCGCCGTGCACGCTGACGCAGGCCGCCTCGCCCACCGCGAACAGGCCCGGG
Organism: Sphingomicrobium aquimarinum; assembly: GCF_039655735.1. NCBI lineage: Bacteria > Pseudomonadati > Pseudomonadota > Alphaproteobacteria > Sphingomonadales > Sphingomicrobiaceae > Sphingomicrobium > Sphingomicrobium aquimarinum. Next base: position 1,143,365 of record NZ_JBBYXH010000001.1, read on the forward strand.
ACGACCGCATCGGGATCGTCGCCCCGCTTGTGGACGACTTCGCCGTGATAGTTGGTCGGGATGCCGCCCATATTGTAATGCACCGTCGGCACCACGGGGATCGGCTTCTTGGTGAGGTCGACGCCCGCGAAGATCTTGGCCGTCTCGGTAATGCCCGGCAGCCGTTTGGCGAGGATGTCAGGGTCGATGTGATCGAGGTGGAGGAAGATGTGATCGCCCTCCTCGCCGACGCCGCGACCCTCGCGAATCTCCATCGCCATCGAGCGCGAAACCACGTCGCGGCTGGCAAGGTCCTTCGCGCTCGGCGCATAGCGCTCCATGAACCGCTCGCCCTCGGCGTTGGTCAGATAGCCACCCTCGCCGCGCGCGCCCTCGGTGATGAGCACGCCCGCGCCGTAGATGCCGGTGGGGTGGAACTGGACGAATTCCATGTCCTGGAGCGGCAAGCCGGCGCGCAGCACCATCGCGTTGCCGTCGCCGGTGCAGGTGTGCGCCGACGTCGCGCTATAATAAGTGCGCCCGTAGCCGCCCGTCGCAAGCACCACGGCCTGTGCGCGGAAGCGGTGGATCGATCCGTCGTCGAGATTGAGTGCGATCAGCCCGCGGCAGACCTTCTCGCCGTTCGCGCCCTCTTCCATGATGAGGTCGATCGCGAAATATTCGATGAAGAAGTCGGCGTCATATTTGAGGCTTTGCTGGTAGAGCGTGTGCAGCATCGCATGGCCGGTGCGGTCCGCCGCCGCGCAGGTCCGCTGTGCCGCGGGGCCCTCGCCCATGTTCTGCGTCATGCCGCCGAAGGCGCGCTGGTAGATCTTGCCTTCCTCGGTGCGGCTGAACGGCATGCCGGCATGCTCGAGTTCATAGACCGCCTGCGGTGCCTCGCGGCAGAGATATTCGATCGCGTCCTGGTCGCCCAGCCAGTCCGATCCCTTGACGGTGTCGAACATGTGCCAGGTCCAGTGATCGGGCCCCATGTTGCCAAGCGACGCGGCGATCCCGCCCTGCGCCGCGACGGTGTGCGACCGCGTCGGGAAGACCTTGGTGACGCAGGCCGTCTTCAACCCCTTTTCGGCCGCGCCCATCGTGGCGCGCAGCCCTGAGCCGCCCGCGCCGACAACGACGACGTCATAGATATGATCGATGATCTTGTAGGCAGTCATGGGGGTGTCAGGCTCCGAAAGCGAGGGATGCGAGCGCGAAGAGCGCAAGGGCAGCGCCCGCGATCGCGATCATGGTCAGGATGAAATGCACGGCGATGCGATTGCCCTCGACATGGACGTAATCGTCGACCGCCACCTTGAGGCCGTCGAGGCCGTGGACGAAGGAGACGATCACGAAGAGCGCCATCGGAACCGCGCCGGCGGGCCCCGAAAGCCATTCGGCAACGGTCGCCTTGTCGAAGCCTGGCAGCATCAACAGGGAGAAGAGAAGCCAGGCCGAGAGCAGCACCAGCGCCACGCTGGTGAACCGCTCCATCAGCCAATGCTCGCCACCCTCGCCCGCGCTGCCGAGGCCGCGCACTTTCGCAAGCGGGGTCGCGCTTTTTCCGCGGGCCATCAGAACACTCCCTTGAAGATCGCCCAGACGAGCGCGGTGAAGAACAGCGAGAGGACGATCGTCATGATCGACCAGAAGCGGTTGACCTTGAGCTCGTAGCCCGCGCCCATGTCGAGCACGAGGTGGCGGATTCCGGAGAACGTGTGCTGGAAGAAAGCCCAGGTCAGCCCGATGAGGACGATCTGCCCGTACCAAGCCGAGGCATGGTCGGTGAAGGTCGCATAGGCATCGCCGCTGCCCGCCAGTGCGGCCAGCCACCAGGTCAGGACGGCAAGCCCGGCCACCGTGATCGCAGCCCCGGTCACGCGGTGCAGGATCGACACCAGCATATGCGATTGCCAGCGATAGATGGACAGGTGCGGCGAAAGCGGCCGCGAGTGAGGACGCGAGGTGGGCGCGTTCATCGATTTCCTCTCGAGATCATAAGTGTGTGCCTCGTTAGGCGAGCCCCCGTCGCAGTGCAAGACGGGCCCTTTGGACTAACCTCGCCTTAACCACTTCGGGTGCATGGAAGTCGATGAACGACGACGACACGAAAAATCACTCGAGGGAAGTAGCAGTCAGCATGAACATGATGTCGCAAGCCGGTTTCACCGAAACCTATGACCTGAAGCGGGGCCTGGCACTCTATGATCCGGCGGGAGACCTTCCCGTGCGCGCCAAGCTCCTGTTCGACGCGATCGAGGGCGTCGAGGTCGAGATGGCGCGCGAATTCTGGCGTCGCTACGCCCAGTCGCCCGAAGTCACCGATCCGATGCCCGAGGCAAAGATCGAGAAGCTCGCCGAGCGCATCACGCCCTATGTCCGCTCCAAGTTCACCGCCATCACCGAGCCGGGCTGGACCGAAAAGTCGCGCGAATATGTCCAGCGCGCCCACGATGGCGGCATCAGCCTGTCGACCCTGCTCGCTGGGGTTTCGGCCGAAACCGAAGCCGCCTTCGTCGCGATCCGCCGTGCCGCGGTGTCCGAAGAGCAGACGGTGCTGTTCGCACGCACGCTGTCCGAACTGCAGGCCCTCGAGATCGACTGCTTCATCCACCACGCCATCGCCATCACCCGCCAGGAAGCCGACATGGTCACCTCGCGCCAAGCGGGCGAATTCAACGACGAGGTCATGGGCGTCGTCGAGCGCTGCACGATGGAAAGCGGCGCGCTGCGCGAGAAGGCCTCGCAGTCCGCTGCAAGCGCGCGCGGCATGCTCGGCAAGACGAGCGAAGTCGCCGCCGCTGCCGAACAGTCCGCCACCGCCATGCGCGAGGCGGCGCAGACCGCCGCGGGCCTCATCCGCGCCATCGAGGATGCGCGTAACGAGGTCGAGACCGCCGCAGAAGTCGCCAACCGGGCCGGCAGCCAGGCCTCGGATGCGGTCGCAACCTCCGAAGCCCTGTCGGGCCACGTCGAAGCGATCGAATCGATCCTCGGCCTCATTCGCGACATCGCGGGCCAGACCAACCTCCTCGCATTGAATGCCACGATCGAGGCGGCACGCGCGGGCGATGCGGGCCGCGGCTTTGCGGTGGTCGCGCAGGAAGTGAAGTCGCTCGCCAGCCAGACCGCGCGCGCCACCGACGATATCGCGGGCAAGATTACCGCCATCACCGCCGCAACGCGCGAAACGGTCAGTTCCAACGCCTCGATCCAGCAGACCGTCAGCGACGTCCAGCAGTCCGCCGACCGCATCCGCGAGGCGATGGAGCAGCAGGCGCAGACGGTGACCACCATCACTGCCGCCGTCGACGAGACCGCGCTCGCCGCCGACTCGATGAGCAGCACGATCGCCACGATCCGCAGCGATACCGAGAATGTCGCCAAGGATATCGACGGGGTCGAGGAAGGGTTCGGCCGCTTCTCCGACGAGATCGCCGCCTTCCGCCAGCAAACCCAGAATTTCGTGTCGCGTTTCGCCGTCTGACCTGCCACCCGCCTCGAGGAATCTGCTGATGACCGAACCCGTTGGCCGCCGCATCAAGGCCCTGACCCCGATCAGCGAGGAGCAGGTCCAGGCGCGCGTCTCAGCCTATATGGCCGACCCTGCTTTCCCGGCGGCGCACGCCGAGGTCTGGCCCGCGCTCGAGGGCGAGATCCTCGAGGCCGCGCAGAAGCATTATGGCGAGCGCGGCGAGAATTTCGTCAAGCGCCTGTTCGCCAAGCCGATGAGCGAGGAATGGATCCGCGACGTCGCGCAGATCGGCATCGTCCTGTTCGGCGAAGAAGAATCGATCCCGCACTGGAACGTGCGCCGCGCCGCCACGACCATGGACATCATGGCCGCCGCCCGGCGGAAGTTCTCCGACGATCCCGCCATGATCGGCAAGATGTGCGACACCATCCTGACGACCATGCTCTACACCGCCGACATCATCCTCGCGCAGGTCGCCGTCTGCGAAAGCCGCGAGGCCGCCGAGGAGCGCACCGTTCACGGTCGCATGTTCCAGCGCCAGGTGAAGCAGATCTCGGGCACCGCCGCCGACAAGGCCAAGCAGATGCTCAGCCGCGCCGACGAGACCGCCACGAGCGCCAGGGGCATGCTGGGCAAGACGAGCGAAGTGGCCTCCGCCGCCGAGCAGTCCGCGCTCGCGATGCGCGAAGCTGCGCAGACCGCTGCGGGCCTCATCCGGGCGATCGAGGACGCCCGAAACGAAGTGGAGACCGCCGCAGGCGTCGCCACGAAGGCAGGCGACCAGGCTGCCAAGGCCGTCGCCACGTCCGAAGCGCTGTCGGAGCATGTCGCGACCATCGAAGAAATTCTCGGCCTCATTCGCGACATTGCGGGCCAGACCAACCTGCTGGCCCTGAACGCCACCATCGAAGCCGCGCGCGCGGGCGATGCGGGCCGCGGCTTCGCGGTCGTCGCGCAGGAAGTGAAGAGTCTCGCCAACCAGACGTCCAAGGCGACCGACGATATTGCCAGCAAGATCACCGCCATCACCGCGGCCACCCGCGAGACGGTCGAATCGAACGCCTCGATCCGCGCGACGGTCGGCGATGTGCAGGCCAGCGCCGACCGTATCCGCGAGGCGATGGAACTGCAGGCGCAAACCGTGACCACCATCACTGCCGCGGTCGACGAAACCGCGCTCGCGGCCGATTCGATGAGCAGCACGATCGCCTCGATCCGCGGCGAGACCGAGCAGGTTGCCAGCTCGATCGGCAAGGTGAAGGCCGACTTCGACGACTTCACCGCGCAAATCGAGGACTTCAGCCGCGCGAGCTCGGAATTCGCCCTCAACGTCGCCGCCTGAGGGCCACCATGCTTCCGATTGCGCCTCCCCGGCGTTAGGGGGGCGTCATGAACATTCTTCTCACCGGCGCCAGCCGCGGCATCGGCGCGGCAACCCTCGAAGCGCTGCTCGCCGACGGGCACCGTGTCGTGGGCCAGTCGACCGCTGGCGACGGCGACCTTCTCGCCGCCGACTTCACCGATCCCGCCGCGCCGCGCACACTCTGGGAAACCGCCTTCGAGGCGCTGGATGGCCGGATCGACGTGCTCGTGAACAATGCCGGCGTATTCGAACCGGTCGACGACAATGCGTCGGACGCGGAATGGGACCGTGTCTGGGAGCGCAGCCACCAGATCAACCTCAAGGCCAGCGCCGATCTTTGCCGCCACGCCATCAGTCACTTCCGTAGCCGCGACGCGGCGGGCGGACGCATCGTCAACGTCGCCAGCCGCGCCGCCTATCGCGGCGACAGCCCCAGGCATTGGCACTATGCCGCCGCCAAGGCCGGCATGGTGGCCATGACCAAGTCGATCGCCCGTGGCTATGCGCAGGAGGATATCCTCGCTTTCGCGGTGTGCCCCGGCTTCACGATGACCGGCATGGCCGAGGATTACCTCGCCAGCCGCGGGGGCGAAAAGCTGCTCGCCGATATTCCGCTGGGTAAGGTCGCCGAACCCGCCGAGATCGCCGAGACCATCCGCTGGCTTGCCGTCGATGCGCCCGCCAGCGCGACCGGCGCGGTCCTCGACGTCAACGGCGCGAGCTTCGTCCGATGAGCTGGCGTGTGACCCTCTCCTGCACCCGCAGGGAAGCCGAACGAATCGCGGCCGAAGGCGAAGAGCAGTTCGCGATCTGCGATACCCAGCCCGTCCTGGTCGTCGAGGAGATCGACAAGGACACGCCCGACCAATGGCGCCTGATCGCCTATTTCGAGGAAGAGCCGAGCGCGCAGGCAAAAGTGATTCTCGAGCGCATGGTGTTCGGCGGCACGCCCTATGTCGAACGACTCGAGGACGCCGACTGGGTGACCATGAGCCAGGCGGGAATCGAGCCGATCCGTGCGGGTCGATTCCATGTCCACACCCCCGCCCACCCGCCGTGTGAAGACGATGGCGTCGTCAATTTCCTCATCGAGGCGGGCCTCGCCTTCGGCACGGGGCAGCACGCTACGACCCTTGGCTGTCTCGAAGTGCTCGATCGTCTGGAGCGCGACGGCAAGCATTTCTCCAATATCGCCGACATCGGGACGGGCACCGGCCTTCTCGCCTTCGCCGCGCTGCATTTGTGGCCGCGCGCGCGAGTCGTCGCCAGCGACATCGACCCCGTGGCCATTGAGGTCGCCGAGGAGAATGCCAGCCGCAACAAGGTGAGGGTCGCCGAGGGCGCGGGCCATGTCCTGCTCCTCAAAGCCGCGGGACTCGGGCACCCGTTGCTCGCGCGGCTCAAACCGTTCGACCTGCTCATCGCCAATATTCTCGCGGGGCCGCTGATCGATCTTGCCCCCGGATTCGCCGCCGCGCTTGCACCGGGCGGAACGATGGTGCTGTCGGGCCTGCTCGACGAGCAGGCCGAACGGGTTGCCGCCGCTTATGCCGCTCACGGCCTGTCGGCGCGCGAGCATTCCGTGGATGAATGGCGTGTCTTAACGCTCGAAAAAGGTTAATTTTCCGCCAAATCACTCGGTTCGTCGCGCCGCAAACACCGCTCATACCGCATTCTGGAACACGCGACTTGCCGGTTTCCCAGCCCCGGGTATGAGGCGGCGCGTTATGGGGACATCAACAATCCAGAGCATTCGGGGCCGCCTTGCGCGCACCTCGGCCAATCGCAAGATGCACTCGCGACTGCGCGTGCGTCTTTCGGTTTTCGCCATCCTTCCGGCCCTGGCGGTCGCGGGTTTCGCGCCCGCCGAGCCCGTCGATGCGGGCGACAACATGCCGCGCGACATGGTGCTGCGCGTTGGCCAGCCGATCCCCGACGATGCCATGATCACCGATCTTTCGGTGCTGGCGGAGAAAGAAGAGTCGGCGGCGACCGAGGAAGTGCTGACGCCGGTCCGGGCCAGCTATTACGGCAAGCGTTTCGCCGGCCGCCCGACGGCCAGCGGCGAAATCTTCAACCCCGCTGCCATGACGGCGGCGCACCGCACCCTTCCCTTCGGCACCATGGTCGAAGTCACCAACGTCCGGAACGGCAAGGCCGTCACCGTCCGCATCAACGACCGCGGCCCTTTCCACGGCAACCGCGCCATCGACCTCAGCCGCGCTGCCTCGGACGCCATCGGCATGACGCCGAGCGGCACCGGCACCGTCACGCTGCGCACGATCAGCTAAGCCGTTCCAGCCGCGCCCGAAGCAAGGCGCGCGGCCCGTCGCCTTGGGTCAACGACAGCGCCCGTTCCAGCGCCGCGCGTGCTTCATCACCGCGACCCAGCCGCGCGAGGATGTCGCCGCGTGCAGCATGCCATGGCGCGTAATCATGACTTTCTTCCGGTAACGCCTCCAGCGCGGCGCCAGCATCGCCCGCCTGCGCCATCGCCACTGCGCGCGCGATGGCCACGGTCGGCCCGCCGTCGAGCGTGGCGAGTGCATCGTAGAGTTTCACGATAGCCGGCCAGTCCGTCGAGGCACCGAAGGCGCGCCTTGCGTGCGTCAGGTGAATAAGCGCCAGGATCCGGAAGCGCCCGGGCCGACCGTCAAACGGCGCATCGAGAAGCGCGCGCGCACGCTCGATCCTTTCCCGATCCCATAAGGCGCTGTCCTGTTCGCTAAGCGGTATGTTCCCGCCCCCGCGTGCCGCCTGGCGCGACCGTGCGAGCAGGACAAGCGCCGCGAGCGCCCGCGCCTCGGGCTCGTCGGGCAACAGGTCGACCAGCATTTCCGCCAGCCGCTCCACCTCGGCCGTGAGTTCGTCGCGCGCTCCCTCGCGGTAGGCCGCGACATAGGCCTGCTCGAGCGCGAGGAGGATCGCCTCGACCCGCTCCCCCCAGTTGCGGCGGTGCGGCAGTTCGAACGGAATGCCTGCCGCCCCCACCTTCGCCTTTGCCCGCGTAATCCGCTGGCGCACCGCATCGACGTTCAGAAGAAACCCGGACGCAATCGCGCCCACCTCGACCCCGAGAACGATCCGCAGCGCGAGCATCGCCCTTGCTTCGAGACCGATCGCCGGGTGGCAGCAAATGAACAGTAGCCGCAGCCGTTCGTCGGGCACTGCTTCTGGGAAGGCGATCACGGCGGGTTCGGCAAGGGTCACGGCGCCTTCGATCGCCCGTTGCTCGCGTACCGACTTGCGGCGCGTGTCGATGATCGAACGCTTCGCCGCAACGAACAGAAAAGCCGCGACATCGTCGGGCCGCGAACCGCTCGCCACCAGTTTCTCTACCGCCGCGTCGAACCCCTCGTCGGCGGCTTCGAGGTCGCGGAACTGCGCGGCGAGCGCGGCCACCACGCGTGGCCGCACCGCCATCGCATCGGCCCCTAGTCCTCGTCCGGCCATACCGGTCGTACCTCGACCGCTCCGTTGCCGGGGATCGGGATCTTCTTCGCCCACGCGATCGCTTCGTCGAGATCGGCGACGTCGATCAGATAATAGCCGCCAAGTTCCTCGTGCGTCTCGGCAAAAGCCCCGTCGCGAACTACCGGCGGCCCGCCATTTTCGTAGCGAAGCGTGGTTGCGGTCGCATTGCCCTTGAGCCGAATGCCCGACCATTGCTGGCCGCTCGCCTCCAGTTCCTCGATAAGCTTCATATGCCCGGCGAGCGTCCGTTCCATGAGCGCCGCGCCCTCGTCGCTATGATAGACACGCTCGTCTTCGTTGATCAGCAGCAGATATTGCATGTCGGTCTCCCGTCTGAAGCCTGCCCCATGCAGGTCTCGCACCATAGACGCCGCCCACCGGCGCGATGCGACATCAGGTGCCGGAAATTTCTTTGAGCCATTCCTCCTCGCTCATCACCGCGATGCCGAGTTCTTCGGCCTTCTTCAATTTCGACCCCGCGCCCGGCCCCGCCACCAGCAAGTCGGTTTTGGACGACACGCTCCCCGCTGCCTTGGCGCCCATGCGTTCGGCCTGTGCCTTGGCTTCATCGCGGCTGACGCTTTCCAGCTTGCCGGTGAACACGATGGTCTTGCCCGACCAACGCGTCTCGCTGACCGCAACTTCATAGCGCGCCGGCGCCGCCCGCTCGATCAGACGGGCGACTTCCTCGCGGTTATGCGGCTCGTGGAAGAAATCGACGACCGCCTGCGCGACGACCTCGCCGACCCCGTCGATCGCCGACAATTGCGCCAGCGCGTCGTCGCCCCGGGCGGCCTGCATGAGCGCCTCGATGGTGCCGAACCGCTTCATGAGGTCGCGCGCGGTCACGCTGCCGACATGGCGAATACCGAGTCCGAAGAGGAACCGCGCCGCATCGAACCCGCGCCGCGCATCGATGGCAGCCAGCAGATTATCGACCGACTTTTCCTTCCAGCCTTCCAGCGAGAGGATTGCGCCGCGCTTCCCGCGCAGCAGGAAGATGTCCGACGGCTTCTCGACCCATCCGCGGGCGAGAAAATCTTCGAGTGTCTTCGCGCCGAGGCCGTCCACATCCATCGCGCCGCGGCTGACGAAATGCTTCAAGCGCTCGAAGCGTTGTGCGTCGCACACCAGCCCCCCCGTGCACCGGATATCGACCTCGCCTTCCTCGGCAACCGCCTCGCTATCGCAAATCGGGCAGACGGCGGGGCGCGGATAGGCCGCGCGCCCGTTATGCGGCGACAGATTCTCCACGATCTGCGGGATGACGTCGCCCGCCCGCTGGATGCGCACCCGATCGCCGGGTCGCACGCCCAGGCGGTCGATCTCGTCGAAATTGTGCAGCGTGACGTTGGAGACGATCACCCCGCCGACGCCTACGGGCGTCAACCGTCCGACCGGCGTCAACTTGCCGGTGCGCCCGACCTGAATATCGATCGCTTCCAATGTCGTTTCCGCTTTCTCGGCCGGAAACTTGTGCGCCAGCGCCCAGCGCGGCGCCTTGGCGACGAAGCCCAGCCGCTCCTGCCAGTCGAGCCGGTCGACCTTGTAGACGACCCCGTCGATATCGTAGCGGAGATCCGCCCGCGCCGCACCGATCGCATCATAGGTCGCCAACGCGTCATCGACCGTTTCGCAGCGCTCGAAATGATCGGCGATCGGGAAGCCCAGCGTGCCGAGCCATTCGACCATCGCCGACTGCGTGTCGTGCGGCAGCGCGCCGATCTCGCCCCAGCCGTGCGCGAAGAACCGCAGCGGCCGCGCCGCCGTCACCGCCGGGTCCTTCTGCCGGAAGCTTCCCGCCGCCGCGTTGCGCGGGTTGGCGAAAATCTTTGCGCCGGCTTCTTCCTGTCGCCGGTTGAGCGCCGCGAAATCGTCCTTCCCCATATAGACCTCGCCGCGGACCTCGAGCACGTCGGGGACATTGTCCAACTGCTGTGGAATGTCGGCGATCGTGCGCGCATTGGGCGTCACGTCCTCGCCGACCGTTCCGTCGCCGCGCGTCGCGGCAAGCACGAGCGCGCCCTTCTCGTAGCGGAGCGAACAGGACAGGCCGTCGATCTTGGGTTCGGCGGTGAGCGTTACCGGCGCGTCGGGCTCGAGGCTCAGGAAGCGCCGCACCCGCGCCACGAACTCGCGCACTTCGTCGGCGGAAAACCCATTGTCGAGGCTCATCATCCGACGCGCATGCGTAACCTTCGACAGCGGCGAGGACGGTGCGTGACCGACGCGTTTGGACGGACTGTCCTCGCGCACGAGCTTCGGAAACGCCTCTTCGAGCGCGCGGTTCTCGGCGACCAGCGCGTCATACTCCGCGTCGGTCATCGTCGGATCGTCGCGATCGTGATAGGCGGCGTCCGCCTTGCGGATCTCACGGGCCAGCCGCATCAGCCGGTTGGCGGCCTCCGCCTCGCTCAAACGGCTGGCGTCCATCTAGCGCAGCGTCGCCTCGAGCAGGTCGCAGAAGCTGTCCCAGCTTCGTTCGGCAGCGGTGGCATTATGCTTCACGCCGTCGATTTCCAGCTTGGAAGCATCGGGATTGGTGAAGGCGTGACCGACCCCTCCATAGGTATGGATCTGCCAGTCGCACGCGCCCTGTTCGGTCAATTCCTGTCCAAGGCTCACGACATCGGCGGGCGGGGCCATGGGATCGTCCCAGCCGTGGAACACCGCAACCTTGGGCTTCACCTTCTCCGTCTTGAAGTTGGGCACCTTCAACAGGCCGTGGAAGCTCGCCGCGACCTGGAAGTCGGCACCCGAACGCGCGAGGTCGAGGGTGCACAGGCCACCGAAGCAAAAGCCCATCACCGCGACCTTGTCGGCATCGATACTGTCGAGACCTTTCGCAAGGTCGAGAATGGCCCGCTGCTGCTTCACATAGGCGCCGCGGTCCTCGAGCTTCTCGTTCATGACCTCGAACGCCTTGTTGCGATCCTCTTCCTTGCTGCCGTCGAGATCGAGCAGATGCTTGCCGAGCGTGTCCGCCACCAGCACCGAATAGCCTAGATCGACGAGCCGCTGGCCGTAATCCTTCTCCACCGGCCCCCGGTTGAGGAAGCTCGGCAGGATCACGACTCCGGGCCGCGCCTGTCCCGACCCGTCGTCCATCGTCAGGTGCAGGAGGTCGGTGCCCTCGTGGGTCTGCTGGAGTTCGCTATGGTTCATCGGGTCGCATCCTTGTTGGTGAGTCTCGCCACCCGAACGGGCCGACCGGCCCCCGAGTTTCCTCTCACGCCGCTTCCATCAGTTTCAATGCAGCCGCGCGCGCTTCGTCGGTGACATCCGCGCCCGACAGCATCCGCGCGATTTCCTCGGCGCGTTCGCTCTCTTCGAGCTTCACGACATGGGTGCGCGTTACTCCGTCCGCGCTCGATTTGCTGATGCGATAGTGATGCGCGGCGCGCGCCGCGACCTGCGGCGAATGGGTGACGACGAGGACCTGGTGCTTCTCGGCCAGCCGCGCCAGCCGTTCGCCGATCGCGCTCGCCACCGCGCCGCCGACGCCCCGATCGATCTCGTCGAAGATGATCGTGCCCGCGCCGCCGACTTCCGCCAGCGCCACGCGCAGTGCCAAGAGGAAGCGCGACAGTTCGCCGCCGCTCGCGATCTTGCCCAATGGCCCGAAGGGCGAGCCGGGATTGGTGGAAATGGTGAATTCGACGCGATCGATGCCCTGCGGCCCCGGATCGCAGGGCGCGAGTTCGGTCACGAACCGCGCGGCGCCGAGCTTCAGAGGCCCCAACTCCTCCATCACCCGAGCATCCAGTCGCGCCGCCGCTTCCTCGCGTGCGCCCGACAAAGCGTCGGCCGCCGTGTCATACTCAGCCTCGGCGACGATGATCGCCGCCTCGAGCTGACCCAGGCGCTCGCTCCCCGTCTCGATTGCCGCACGGCGTTCGCGCAACTCTTCGAGCAGTTCGGGCAGCGCCTCGACCTCGACGCGGTGCTTGCGGGCCATGCCGCGCAAGTCGAACAGCCGCTCTTCGGCCTCGTCCAGTTCGGTCGGATTGTGCCGCAGTTCCTCGCGCGCTTGCGTGTAGAGCCGCTCGGCCTCGTCGGCCTCGATGATCGCGCGGTCGATCGCGGTCAGCGCACTGGCGAGACTTTCGTGCACCTCGTGCACCCGCATGAACGCGCGCGCCGCCTGGCGCATCTGCGTCAGCGCCCCGTCGCCGCCGGACAGCAAAGGTTCGATCCCGGCAAGATCGTCCTCGATCCGCGCAGCGTCCTTCATCTGCTGGCGCCGCTCGGCAAGCTCGCTTTCCTCGTCGGGTTGCGGGGCCAGTTTCTCCAGTTCCGCGATCGAATGGTCGAGCCATTCGCGGTCCGCAGCTGCCTCGTCCGCCTGCTTGGCGAGCGCCGCATGATCGCGCCTGAGTTCGCTCAGTCGCCGCCACGCTGCCGCGACGGTCTCGCCGTCGAGTTGTCCGAAGGCATCGAGCATCGCGCGATGCGAGGCGGCGTCGAGCAATCCGCGGTCGGCATGCTGGCCGTGAATCTCGACCAGCGTCTCGCCCAGCGAACGAATGACCCGCGCGGGTGCTGCCTGCCCCATCAGCTTGCCCGACGATCCGCCGTCCGCTTTCAACCGCCGCTGCAGCAAGAGTGGCTCCCCCGGATCGCTCTCGATCTCGGCCTCTTCGAGGATCGCGAAAGCGGGATGCGTGGCAGGCACGTCCACTTCCGCGCTCACCTCGGCCCGTTCGGCCCCGTCGCGCACCAGACGCGCATCGGCCCGCGCGCCCAGTGCCAGCCCGAGCGAATCGAGCAGGATCGACTTGCCCGCCCCGGTTTCGCCCGTCAGCACGCCAAGGCCGGGCTCGAAGCCGAGCTCGAGCGCCTCGACGAGGACGACATTCCGGATGGCGAGGCGCGTCAGCATGGCGCCCGTCTTATCGCGGGGCGACCCCGCGCATCAACGCGTAAAAATGGATTGGGCGCGATGCCTCAGCCCTGGTCGGCGCGATAATCCTGCATCAGCTCGTAGCTGCGCTCGTACCATTCGCTGTCGGGATAGCTCGCGCCCAGCACCGCCGCAGCCTTTTGCGCTTCCTCGGGAACGCCGAGGGCGAGATAGCTTTCGACGAGCCGGTGCAGCGCCTCGGGCACATGCGCGGTCGTCTGGAAATCGTCGACCACGTTGCGGAAGCGGACGGTGGCGGGAATCCAGCGGCGGCTGTCCTGGTAGAAACGACCGACCGCCATTTCCTTGCCTGCCAGCTGGTCGTTGACGAGGTCGATCTTGATCCGCGCATCGGCGGCATATCGCGTGTTGGGATAGCGGCGGACGAGCTCGCCGAAGGCATCGCGCGCCTGTTCGGTGATCTTCTGGTCGCGGCTGATATCCTCGATCTGCTGATAATAGCTCATCGCGATGAGATAGTTGGCGTAGGGCGCATCCTTGTTGCCCGGGTGGATCGCGAGGAAGCGGTTCGCCGCCGACACCGTCTCCACATAATCACGTGCCATATAATAGCTGAACGCCCCCATCAGCTGCGCGCGCCGCGCCCAGACCGAATAGGGATGCTGGCGTTCCACCTCCGCGAACAGCAGCGCCGCACGGTCGTAGCGCCCGTCGTCGAGATTCTGCTTGGCGAGCGAGTAGAGTGTGTTGACGTCGCGCGCGACATAGCTCGTGTCGATCGCGCGGTTGCCCCCGCCACCTCCGGCGCAGGCAGCGAGCGGAAGGACGAGCGCGGCGGCCATCAGGCCCCTGGTGAAACGGATTTTTGCCATGAACTGCTGCCTACACTTCCTTCTTTCGCGCGCCAAGCGGTCAGACGACCGCACCGTCGTCGCGTCGTTCCTTACCGACGCTGTCGTCATCATGAACGAAGCTGTCGGGCGTGACGCCGAGGAACACCAGGACCGGCGCCGAGATATAGATCGAGGAATAGGTCCCGATGAACAGCCCGAGGAAGATTGCGATCGTCAGTCCGAAGATGACCTGCGGCCCGAGCACGAGCAGCGTGCCGATCGCGATCAGCAGCGTCAACGAAGTCGCGATGGTGCGCGACAGCGTCTCGTTAAGGCTGAGGTTGATGAGATCGACGATCCCCATCTTGCGGTACTTGCGCAGGTTTTCGCGGATGCGGTCGTAGATGACGACCGTATCGTTCACCGTATAGCCGATCACCGTGAGGAAGGCCGCGACGATGTTGAGGTCGACCTGCAACTGCGTGATCGAGAAGAAGGCGAGCAACAGCCCGACGTCGTGAAACAGCGTCGCCAGCGCGCCGACCCCGAACTGCCATTCGAACCGCAGCCAGATGTAAAGCGCGATCCCGAGGCTCGCGAAGACGAGGCTCAAGGTGCCGTCCATCGCCAGTTCTTCGCTGACGTTGCCCGACACCGATTCGCCCGAGCCGACGTCGACGCCCGGATATTCGGCCTCGAGCATCGTACGCACTTCGGTGACGACCGCATTGGCCGCCGCCTCGTCGCCTTCGGGGCGCGGCAGACGGATACGGAAGGTGGTGGGGTCGCCGAACTCCTGGATCGAGGCTTCACCCAGATCGAGGCCGTTCACCTTGGCGCGCAATTCCTCGATCTCGACCGGCTGTTCGAAGTCAGCCTGCACCGACTGGCCGCCGACGAAGTCGATGCCGAGGTTGAGGCCGCGCACCGCGGTCACTGCGAAGCCCGCGACGGCGAGCGCCATCGTCAGCCAGATCGCGAGATTGCGAAAGCGCATGAAGTCGATGTTGGTGTTGTCCGGGACAAGCTTGAGCAATTTCATCGTTTCTCTCCGCCCCTAGATGTTCAGCGTCTTGGGACGGGTCTTGCGCACCCAGCGCGCCACCAGCATCCGCGTGAAGACGACCGCGGTCCACACCGAGGTGATGGTCCCGATCAGGAGCACGACCGCGAAGCCGCGAATGGGCCCCGAGCCGAAATAGAACATGATCGCAGCGGCGATCGTGTTGGTGATGTTCGCATCGAAAATCGCGGTCGAGGCTTCCTTGTAGCCGTGCTCGACCGCGTCGATGACCTTTCGTCCGCGCCGCAATTCCTCGCGGATGCGCTCGTTGATGAGCACGTTCGCGTCGACCGCCGCACCGACCGTCAGCACGAAGCCCGCGATCCCCGGCAACGTCAGCGTCGCGTTGAAGACCGCCATCGCGGCAAGGATCAGGAACGCGTTGATGACGAGCGCGGCGTTCGCATAGACCCCGAAGCGTCCGTAGGTCACGAGCATGTAGAGGATGACGAGCAGTGTCGCGACGATCGCGGCCATCGCGCCCTTCTCGATCGAATCCTGCCCGAGGTCGGCGGACACGGTGCGCTCCTCGACCACGTCGAGTTTCACGGGCAGCTTGCCCGACGACAGCGCGATCGCGAGGCTGCCTGCGCTATCGACGGTGAAATTCCCCGAGATGCGCGCCTGTCCGCCGAGGATCGGTTCCTCGATGTTGGGCGCCGACAGCACCGATCCGTCGAGCACCATCGCGAAGGGCTCGCCGACATTCTCCTGCGTCACGCGACCGAAACGGCGCGAGCCCTGCGTGTCGAAGGTGATCGCCACGACCGGCTGCCCGTTTTCATCGAAGCTCTGCTGCGCGTCGGTGAGCTGGTCGCCCGAAACGATCGTGCGGCGTTCGAGCCCGATCCGCGGAATTCCGTCGGGATGGTTGTAACCGATATAGGGAACGCCGAGCGGCGCATCGGGATAGGGAAAGGCTTCGCTTCCTGGCGGGGCGCGGTCCTGGCTCAAGTTGGCCGGATTGGCCTCGAGGTTGACGAGCTTGAACTCGAGCCGCGCGGTCTTGCCGATGAGGTTCTTCAGCGCTTCGGGATCCTCGACGCCCGGCACCTGCACCAGCACGCGGTTTTCGCCCTGCGTCCGTACGGTCACTTCGCGCGTCCCCGAGGGATCGATGCGGCGACGCACCACGTCGCGCGCGACCGTCACGGCCTCATCGAGGGCCCGAAGGTTACCGTCCGGAGTCGGCGTCAGGATGATGCGCGTCGAATCCTGGACGGTCACGTTCCAGTCGCGCTGGCCCGTCAGTCCGACGGGCTCGGTAATCGCGCGCAGCCGCTCGACCGCCGTATCGACCTGGCTCGGCTCGCGGACCATGAAGGACAGGCGACCGTCCTCGCTTGAAATGCCGCCGATCCGGACACGCGGCTCCTCGCGGCGAAGCTCGCTCTGGATCGCGTCTTCCATGTTCTGGAGCCGCTGCTTCTGGAGATCGGCGTCGTCGGCCTCGAGCAGCAGGTAGGAACCGCCCGCAAGATCGAGCCCGAGGCTGATCTGGCTGTCAGGAAGGAAATCGGGATAATTCTCGAGCTGCTGCTTCGACAGGAGGCTCGGGATCGCGAGCAGGACGCCCACGGCGATGATGGCGAAGATCGAGAAGACCTTCCAGCGCGGAAAGTCGAGCATCAGTCGTTCGCCGCGGAGGCCTTGGGATCGATCACCGAGGTGAGCGTCGACTTGACGGCGCGGACCTTCTGCCCGCCGCCGAGATCGACCTCGACCTCGTCGTCGCTGACCTTGGTGACCTTGCCGATCAGTCCGCCGCCGGTCACGATCCGGTCGCCCTTCTTGACCGCCGCGATCTGCGCCTGGTGCTCGCGCATCCGCTTCTGCTGCGGACGGATGAGCAGGAACCAGAAGATGATGAAGATGAGCAGCAGCGGGAAGATCTGGATGAAGAATCCGGCGGCGCCCGAAGGGGCTGCGGCGGCGGCGAGCGTCATAAGGGTCATGGGCACTTCTTCGATAGGGTTGGGCGGAACCGGTCGGACGATGCGCTAGATCGTGCCGCTCCCCCCGATTGCAAGATGCGCGCGCCTACCACGCCCGCGTGTGGATTGCCAAGCGGCTTGCGTCGGGTGGCGGGGGACGCTAGAGGCGCCTTCACGCTCGCGGCCACCCAAAGCGCCGCGGGACGGGTCGGGGAGTAGCGCAGCCTGGTAGCGCATCACACTGGGGGTGTGGGGGTCGCAGGTTCGAATCCTGTCTCCCCGACCATCTTTTTTGCAGACGAAGCGACCGCCGGGGGGGCGGTTTCGCGTAAAAGCTCCGACGAATGTCGGGTCGGACTGCACGACATAGCACCATCCGCCTTACCGACTCCCACCGGCTCATCAGTGCACCATTCGCCCAGAGCTTGTCGAAGGGCGGTTCTGTCCTATGCTTTCTGCGCGAGAACGAGGGACGGTCGTTCCACAAGCTGAGGATGAACGGATTTGGCCAGACGGCGTCGCCGCAGATCGAGAAAAGCGTCTTGGCCCAAGCGCCTCGCGCTAATCCTGCTCGCCCCGATCGCGCTCTACCTCCTCGTCGCACTGGTCGGCAGCCTCGTCCCCCTCAACCGCGACTGGCGAGAGCCCGACACCGGCCCGACCGTCTGGCTGGTCAGCAACGGTGTCCACCTCGACATCGCTTTTCCCGTCATCGAACAGGGCCTCGACTGGCGCGACGATTTTCCGCCCGCCGACTTCGCCGACCCCGCCTGGGCCAATGCCAGCCATGTCATGATCGGCGCGGGCGATAAGGGCGTCTACACGACCGCCCAAAACTGGTCGGACCTCACTCCCGCCGTTGCAGCGCGTGCGCTCGTGTCGGGTGAGCGGGTGATGCACGTCCAGTACGTCCCTCCCCCGACCGGCTTCGCCGTCGCCGAAATCCGCCTCACGCCCGAACAGTATCGACGCCTCTTCCAGTCGGTCCGCGCAAGCTTCGACCTCGGCAAAGACGGCCGCCCGCAGCGGCTCGCCGATACCGCCGGCTATGGCGCCTCCGACGCCTTCTACGAAGCGCACGGCGGCTTCAGCGCCGTGCGGACGTGCAACCAGTGGGTCGCCGGCCGGCTTCGCCTGGCCGGCGTGGAAACGAGCTTGTGGAGTCCCTTCGCGCAGGGTCTGCCGTGGCGCTATCGCGTTCCGTCAGAGAACGTAGCGCGATAGGTCCGTGTCGCCGGCGATGCCGGCAAGCTGATCCTTCACGAAGGCGGCATCGACCGTCACCGTTTCACCGGCGCGCTCCTCGGCCTCGAAACTGATGTCCTCGAGCAGTTTCTCCATCACCGTCTGCAGCCGCCGCGCGCCGATATTCTCGACGCTCTCGTTCACGTCCGCGGCGATCTGCGCCAGCGCGTCGATGCCTTCGTCGGTAAAGTCGATTGCAACATCCTCGGTGCCGAGAAGCGCGCGATACTGGTCGGTAAGGCTCGCCCGCGTATCCTTCAGGATCGCGACGAAATCCTCCTTCGTCAGCGCGCGCAATTCGACGCGGATCGGCAAGCGCCCCTGCAGCTCGGGCAGCATGTCCGATGGCTTGGCGACGTGGAACGCGCCGGACGCGATGAACAGGATATGGTCGGTCTTGAGCGGCCCGTATTTGGTCGCCACCGTCGTCCCCTCGATCAGCGGCAACAGGTCGCGCTGCACGCCCTCGCGGCTCACCGACCCGCCGCGCACGTCGCTCACCGCGATCTTGTCGATCTCGTCGAGGAAGACGATGCCGTTCGCCTCCGCATCCTCGAGCGCGGCGCGGTTCACGTCATCATCGTCGAGCCTTTTGTCCGCCTCCTCGTCGACCAGCCGCTCGTAAGCGGCGGGGACCTTCAGCTTACGCTTCTTCTTGGGCATATTGCCGCCCAGACCCTTCATCATGTCACCAAGGTTGATCATCCCGATCCCGCCCTGGCCCGGTACGTCGAAGGGCGAGGACGGCGCTTCCACCACCTCGATCTCGATTTCGCTGGAATCGAGACTGCCGTCCTTGAACCGCTCGCGGAAACTCGCCCGCGTCGCCTCGCTCGATCCCTTGCCCGTCAGCGCGTCGAGCAGCCGATCCATCGCCGCTTCCTCGGCCGCTTTCTTCACCTTCTTGCGCCGTCGCTCGCGTTCCAGCCGCACGGCTTCCTCGACGAGGTCGCGCGCGATCTGCTCCACGTCGCGTCCGACATAGCCGACCTCGGTAAACTTGGTCGCCTCGACCTTCACGAAGGGCGCATCGGCAAGCCGCGCCAGCCGCCGCGAGATCTCCGTCTTACCGCAGCCGGTCGGCCCGATCATGAGAATGTTCTTGGGGGTCACCTCGCGTTTGAGCTCGGGTCCCAGCTGCTGGCGCCGCCAGCGATTGCGCAGCGCCACGGCGACCGCTTTCTTGGCGTCCTTCTGGCCGATGATATGCTCGTCCAAGGCCGCGACGATCGCCTTGGGCGTGAGCGGCTGCGCTTTGGTGATCGCAATATGTTCGTTCATGGAAGCGAACGTGGGACCGCTCGCCCCGCCCTTCAAGTGAAGCAGCGTGTCGCCGCAATCTCGCGGTGCGCAGCAAGGATGCGCGCGGTCGTCGCAGGGTCGGGCTCACGCGACCGGTCGCCGCGTTGCCATGTGCCACCCAGCAGCACCGCATCGTCGCGTGGAAAGCAATATCCCTCGGGCAGATTGTAGGCGACGTCGATCCCCGGCTGGCGCTCGACCAGCGCCAGTTGCCCGCGAATTGGGATCATCCCTGCATCGCTCACCAGCGCCCGCGCGCCGATCCCCGTGCAGTTGACGATCGCCGGCTCGTCGAGCGCGGCGACCTCGTCCAGCGAGCCGAACCGCCGCACCCGCATCCGGCCGCCCGCGCGCAGAAAATCCGCCAGCAGTTCGGAAAGATAGCGCGGCGTCTCGACATACATGGTGCGAAAGCGTCGCAGCCCCTGCGCTTCGTCGAGCACCGGAAAATAGCGGTCTTCCAGCGCGGTTCGGCCCCCGCGCGCCGCTTCGAACGTGTCGAGCCAACGCACCCCGTAGCGCGTCCCGACCAGTGCCTGGAACCGCTCCCACGAAATCGCCATCGCGCTCATCAGCTGCCGTCGTTTCTCCGGCGCGAGGCGCCTGCCCACGCCCGTCGGCTTGACCTGCCCGCCCGATACCCAGCTGGTCGTCGCCTGGGGCAGCTCCGCGGTAAGAATGGTGACGTCCTGTCCCCGCTCTTGTAGGAGCCGCGCCGTCGTCAGTCCCATGACCCCCGCGCCGATCACCGCCGCCGGCACATGGCGCGGCACAAGGTCGCACGCCATTGTCGAGCATCCCCACGAAAGGGTAATGCCTCCTCCGCCGTGGCCATAATTGTGCACGAGCGTCTTTCCACCAAGCGCCTGCCGCTCGAGAACGAATCCCTCGTTACGAAACGGTCGAAGTCCGGCCGTCGCCTTCAAGAACCGCGCGTCGGAAACGTCCGCCACCGCGCGGCACATCGCGCGCGGGTCGACCGCCACGCGCCCGGCGCATCCCGCCAGCAACAGGCCCGAACCGGTAGCAGTGAGAAAGGTGCGGCGATCCATCCGCCGCACGATAGCCTAGACGGTCTCGACCGTCAGCCGGTCGTTGGTGAACACGCAAACCTCGGCGGCGATCTCCATCGCCTTGCGGGCCAGTTTCTCCGGGTCCGACTCATAGTCCGCCAGCGCCCGCGCCGCGGCAAGCGCGTAATTGCCGCCAGAGCCGATCGCCGCGATCCCGCCTTCGGGCTCCAGCACGTCGCCGTTACCAGTCACGATCAGCAGCGTCTCGGCATCCGCGACGATCATCATCGCCTCGAGATTCCGGAGATATTTGTCGGTCCGCCAGTCCTTGGTCAGCTCGACCGCCGCGCGCAGAAGTTTGCCCGAATGCTCCTCGAGTTTCTTCTCCAGCCGTTCGAACAGGGTGAAGGCATCCGCGGTCGCGCCCGCGAACCCGCCGATGACCTTGCCCTCCTTGCCCAGCCGCCGGACCTTGGTCGCATTGGGCTTCATCACCGTGTTGCCGAGGGAGACCTGTCCGTCCCCCGCAATCACCGTCTTTCCCTCGCGTTTCACCCCGAGGATCGTCGTTCCGTGCATCTTGATCGTATCGCTCATGCCAAGCGATGTGGGGCGCCCGGCTCAGTCCTGCAAGCCGAGCCGTGCGTCGAGAAAATCCTGCAGGTCGTCGAGCACCGGCAACCCGCCGAACATCGGGCTGAACGCCTTGACCGGATCCGAATGACTCGCCTGCCGGTAGAGCTTCAGCTCCGCCACGCCCCCCGCCGCCTCGATCTTGCGATGCAGTTGCTGTGCATTGCGTGCGCGTACGATGATGTCGGACGTACCGTGCTGGAGGAGCAAGGGCGGCGCGTCGCCGCGCGCGAAATGATAGGGCTGGGTTTCGTGCGCCGGTTCGTGCGTCCCCAGCGCGGCGATCGCGCGCGGGTCGACGAACGGCAGGAAGTTGGTTGGCGCCGAAATGAGCGCTGCCGCCTTGATCGTATCCTGGGGGAGGTCCGCCGCTTCGACATAACGACCGTCGAGCGCCAGCAGTCCGGCCAGATGCCCGCCCGCACTATGGCCCGCCACCGCGATCCGTGTCGGGTCGCCCCCCAGTTCGGCGGCATGCTCGACGACCCATTTGAGTGCCAGCGCACCATCCTCGAGATAGGCGGGAAAGCGATGCTCGGGCGCCAGCCGATAGTCGGGCAGCACCGCGAGAAATCCACGCGCCGCCAACGCCCGTCCGACGAAACCGAATTCGCTGCGATGCCCGCGTACCCATCCTCCGCCGTAGAAGAAAAGTACGATCGGCAGCGGATCGCTCCCCCGCTTGACCGGGGCGTAGATGTCGAGCCGCTGCCGTGGATGCACCCCGAAAGCGACACCGTGCCCCCGCTGGCGGACGACGTTCTTGGGCTCGCGGACCCTGCTCGCGCGGTCGAGCAGCGCGACCGGCGACACGCCGACGCGGTCGAGCAGATAGAGCGAATTCTCTCCTGCCGCCGCCAGCCGCCGCGCGAACCGTCGTGCCCGCCTCTTGAGCGGTACACGGTCGGGCAGGTGAGGGCGACGAAGGCGCGGTAGGTTCATGATCGCAACCTACCAAATGTTGCGCGCGCGAACAAATCGTTCAGAGCCCCAGCCATCGCAACAACCCGCTTCGCCGCGTTTTCGTCGCTGCGCGCGCATTCGCTTCGCACGCCTCGACGATGCTCATCGCGTCGGCCATGCGCCCGTTCGCCGTGTCGAGCCGCCCCGTCTGCTCGTCGGCGAAGGCGATCCAGTCCCCGACCACGGCTTCCTCGCCCGGCAGCGGCGCGCCCGCCACGCCGCCGCGCCATTCACTTGGGACCAGCCCCGCGCAATCGGCACCGCTCGCCGTCACGATAGGCCGCGCGCCGGCACAGCCCGTCAAGGCCAGCGCCGTGAACGCCGCCATCCACAAGCGCATCCGCTCCGTCCGCATCCTCGATCTCCTTCCGATTGGCGTGCGACAGCGCCGCCCCCGCCGCCTCGCGCCCCTGTGCCTTGCCGATCGTCTCGACCGCCTCGCGCCCGCTTCGGAGTGCGGCCTCCGCCTCGGCCTTTCCGAGCCGCGCTTCGGCCACCCGCTTCTGATGCGCGTGCCACCAGATCGGCATCGCCGCCCCCGCCGCGACCAGCAGCGCAAGCCCCGCCAACAGCGCCACCACCGGGTTCAGCCCCCGCCACCAGCCCCTCATGACGGCTCGTCCGCGTGACGCGCGCCGCCCGAAGCCTCGATGCTCGCGCCGAACGCCTTTGCCGAAAAACTGCGCCGGTTGATTGCCAGCCCCAGCGACAGGAGGATCGCCCCAAGGATGATCAGCAACCCGTAGGTGAATCCCGTCACTGCATCGAGCACACGCGCCATCAGCTCGGGCGCGAGATCGGCGATCCGCCGCACCATCCGTACAGTCCAGACGAACAGCAGCGTCAGCACCCCCGCCCCGATGATCGACGCCCACAAGGCGATCATCGCGCGCCAGTCGCGTGCGGTCCATTTGGTGGGCAGCACGATCCTCGGCACCGGCGCGGGTGCAGCGTCCAGCGTCCGCTCGGGCTTGCGCATCGACACCGGCTCGCGCGTTCGCCGCCGGAAGATCCACGCGCCGATCATTCGTCGATCGGCCCCAGCCGGTTGGCCAGCCAGCCGTAGAGGAAGCTCTCGTTCGCGGGTCGCTGCTCCGCCAGCGCCAGATACCGCTCGCCCTGCAAGGCCTCCAGCGCCCGCAGCAACACCTTCTCGCCCCCCGCATCGCCGCGCATCGCCATGAACCTGTCGAGCGCCGCCAGCGTCTTCTTGCCGATCCTGCCATCGGGCACGAGGTCGGGGTAGTCGCGTCCCTGCCGGTTCAAGGCCGTCAAGGCGCGCTGCAGAAAGGTCGTGGCGACCGCCGGCCCCATGTTCACGCCCGTATCGAACAGTTGCGACGCGATCATCGGTGCGCGCTCGGCGACATCGTCGTAGCGCGGCCGGAACCAGAACAGCCGTTTGTAGATCGCCCGCGCTTCCTCGCGCGGCAGCATCGCCATCGGGCCGTTATAGCCGTGGGCCCTCGCCACTTTCTCAGTGATCCCGAAACGCGTCGGACCGCCGGCGTCGTCGCGATGATCCACATAGCCTCCCTCCCGGTCGATCAGATTGTCGATCAGCCGGTCGAGAAAGGCGAGCCGCCCTTCCGGCGTTGCGAAATGCATCGGTTTCATCGGTCTGCCTCCTACCCTCCGAGTCGGAGTTATATAACCAGATGGGTTATCTGTAGGACAGAATTTTTTCCAATACCTGCCGTCGTCGCATCGATTCGAGGTCAGCGCCTGTGACTATTCTGACACTTGTGTTGAAACGCGCGCGGCGGCATTCTCCCCTCTGAGATGCGGCACCGTTCGCCGCTCGTCAGGGAGGAATTTCACGTGACCAAGATCCATCTGCTGCGCGCCTCGATGCTCGGCGCGGTCGCTGCCATCGCGCTGCCGCAAGCCGCACAGGCCCAGCGCATCGACCGTATCGTCGCGTTCGGCGACAGTTATGCCGACGACGGCAACGCCTTCGAATTGGGCGGCATCGACCCCGTCACCACGGTCGTCTATTCGAACGGCCGTTTCTCCGACGGCACCAACTATATCGACAGCCTGTCCGATATCCTCAACGCGCCCGTGGACAATTTCGCGATCGGCGGCGCGCAGGCTGACGGCGACAATGTCAACGCGGGCCTTCCGGGTCTCGACTTCCAGATCGGCAGCTTCCTCGCCGGCGGCAGCCTCGGCATCCCGGGTGTGCCCAACGTCTTCCCGAGCGTCTCGGGCACCTTCGACGAGAACGATCTCGTGACCTTCAACATCGGCGGCAACGACAGCCGCGACTATCAGCTTCTCGGTGGCACGGTCGCTGGCGCTTCGGCTGCCGCGCAAGGCAGTATCGCGGGTGCCACGCAGGCGCTTGGCGCGGTCGTTCAGGCGGGCGCGCGCAACATCAGCTGGATCGGCGGCAACTCCGCCGCGCTTCCCGAAGTGGTGGCCCAGCCGAACCCCGCCAGTGCTGCCGCCATCCGCACCGCCTACAACGACGCTTATGTCGCCGGCGTGACCCCCGTCCTCGCCCAGCTGGCGAGCCAGGGCGTGATGGTCCACTATCTCGACCTCGACGTGGTCGGTGCGAATATCTCGAACAACCTCGACGCGTTCGGATTCTCGAGCCTGTCGTGCACCCCTTTCAACCCTGCTAACCCCGCGACGCTGGGCTGCGCACTCGACAGCGCGGTCGCCAGCCAGTCGGTCTATTATGGCGATGGCGTCCACCTGACGTCGGCGGGCTTCAACGTCATCGCGCGTTATGTCGCTCTTCAGCTCGACGCGCCCTTGAAGATGGACGGCCCCAGCACGCTGGCGATGGAGAATGCTCAGCGCATGAACCGCGTCATCGAAGGCCGCCTTGCCTCGCGCTCGCCGCGTGACGGCGATTATGCCCAGGGTCTGGCCGTTTACGTGCAGGGCGACGGCTTCACCCGCACCACGATCATGACCGATCATTCGGACAGCTTCCGCATGAATGGCGCGGGCGTCTCGGCCGGGCTCGAGCTCGGGTTCGGTAATGGCATGGTCGGCATCGCCGGTCATTACAGCAAGCCCGAGGGCGAATATGCCGACGATGCCAACCGCGTCGACGGCGAGACCTGGAGCGGGGCCGTCTACGGTACCTTCGCCATCGGCCCGCTGTTCCTCGAAGCCCATGGCGGCCTCGGCACCGGCCAGTATGAAATCGGCCGCGTCGGAGTCATCGACGAGCTGTCGCTCTACGCCGAGAGCGAGCGCGATCACATGTTCGCGGGCGGTCGCGTCGGCTATCTCGCCAATATCGCAGGGGCGCGCATCGGCCCCGTCGTCGGGGTGTCCTACACCGACGTGGATGGCGACACCTACAGCCAGTCGGGCGACCCCGCGCTTGCGCTGACCATTACCGATCCCGGCTTCTCGTCGCTGCGCGGCAATGCGGGTCTCGAGATGCGCGGCGACTTCGCCGGCTACGGCATCCAGATCCGCCCCTGGGCGAACCTGCTCGCCGAACAGGAACTCGACGCCGACCAGCGCACCTATAGTTTCTTCCAGAACGCCTCGCCGACGATCGTCAACAGCTGGATGACCGAAGAAGTCAGCGACGAGATCTACGGCCGCGTCGCCGGGGGCTTCTCGGCGCGTCTCGGCAGCGCGGTCGACCTCAACGCGGGAATGAGCTTCTCGCTGTGGAAGGACGATGGCAACGACGCCAGCGCGCAGGTCGGGCTCAGCCTCGGCTTCTAGTCACGCGCCCGAAGCGTAGGCTGCGACAAGAAAGGGCGGCGCGACCATCTCCGGTCGCGCCGCCCTTCTTTCGTCTCGGCAAATGGATTTGACGGCGCTATTGCGCGCCCGCCGCGGCCGGCGATGTCTCCGCGGCCTCGCCCTCGTCCTCGCTCGCATTCGTATCGCCGACACAGCGATCGAGCAGGTCGCGCAGGTTCTGCGCGGGCGATACCACGATCGGTTCGACGCCGGTGGCGGTGATGTTGACCGGCTCGTCGACGAGAAAGGCCGTGCGGATCCGCTCCGCCAGCTGGCCCCGCGCAAGCGTCGCGGTCCAGTTGAACTCGCCTTCCTGTCCCGCTTCGGCCGCGACCACCGGTACCCGCGCGCTCGCACCATTTCCGACGATGGTCAGCGTTCCCGCCGTCCCGTCGCCTTCGACGCCGTAGCGCGTCAGCACCAGCCCGCTGTCGCCGTCGGCACAGGCGATCTGCAAGGTCGGATCATCCCGGCTGGCGCCCAGCACCACCGCATCGTCCGCATCGAGCCAGCCCATCGCGCTGGTCGGCAGCGCATCGGGACCATCGTCGGAGACCTCGAGATCGTCGAGCGCAGGCGCGGGCGCGGTGTCGACGGTTTCCAGTTCTTCCTCGGTCACCGGTTCGGTGCGCGCGCAGGCGCTGGCGAGGGCGAGGAGCGGCAGCAGGGCTAGGGCGTGTCTCATGCCTCCCATGTAGGCACATGCACGCCGTTCGCCAAGTTCAGCTCGTCCCGCCGACGAGGAAGATGTCGCCGTCGCCATCGACGATTACGGGTAGCGCGTACATCGCACCGCTGACCGGATCATTGGCGAGCCCCACCATCACCGGTCGATCGATCCTGCCAGTGTCGGGCGCGAAATCGGCGGTCCGGTTCTCGGCGCGGTCGCCCACTGGGCGCTCGTAATAGTCGGTGAAGGCCAGCACGCTGCCATCGGCGCGCACCACGATATAGTCTGAATCCATCGTCACGAAACGGGACGCCGCAGCCCCGATCCAGCGCGTCGAACGATCGTCCTGCGACGAGCGCGCCACCGCATGGAGCGGCGGGCTTCGTTCGCCGGCAAGGCTGACCCCGCTGACGCCCGTGTCTTCGAAGCCGTCCTTGACCGGCCATTCGAAATTGATGTCGAAAAACGCCTGCAGCATGCCATTGAGCTCGCGGCTCGCCTGTCCCTCGTCGGTGAGCAGCGGATAGCGGGTATTGTCGTAGCTGACGATCGGAAGTCGCAGGCCCCTGCCGAGCAGCCGCACCGATGTGGTCGACGCGGCGCTATAGTCGCGCATAAGCACATAGGCCTTGCCGAATTTGCTGCCGTCGTTCTGCGCGGCGAGCGGCTGGCCGTTGTCGCCATAAGCCACGAGGTCTCGTTCGGCGCTGACATGGACGAGATCGGCGCTCGCAAAGGTCACGCTGTCGATGACCCGAGGCGCGCGATTGGTGCCGTCGGCGTAGAACCATGTCTCGACGGTTCGCCCGGTGGCGCCGCCCTTTCGCACATAGGCCAGCACGTCATAGCCGCCCACGCCATCGTCGAACGTGCCGATCGCCTCGATGGTCGTCGTGGTGCCGTCGACCCCGAACAGCCTGCCCCGGTCGACGACTGCATCATTGGCAAGTTGATATTCGAAGAGTTGCCCGCCCCGGCTGGCCGCGATCATCAGATCTCCGAAATGCAGCGTCGCCGCCGCGATCTCGGTGCCGAACGTCGCCGCCCGCGTGACCGCGACGCCTTCCTTGCTGTTGGTAATCGTGATCCGGAACAGCTGGCGATCGGTCGTGCCGTTCGCGCGCACCATGATCTCGACCTCGTAGACATTATCGCGGTTCGCATCGCGCGGAGTCTCGAAGCTCATCGGCCCACGAAACGAGAACGTATTGCCTTCCTGCCGGAACAGCGCGCTGTCCGCGCCGCCGCTGATCGAGAAGGTCGCCCCCGCGCCGTTGGCAAGGCTGAGTTCGACGGCCGATAGCCGGTCCTCGGCAACGCTGATGTCCGCGGGCGAGAGGATCTGGACGGACGGCGCCGAGTCTCCGCCGCCGCTCGATCCTCCTCCGCCGCTACCGCCGCCGCAGGACATGAGGGAAAGCGCCGCAGCGCTGGCGAGCACAGTAGAGATACGCATCGGTTGCACTCGTTTATTCGAGTAAAGGTCGGCAAATCCCCTACATGTGTCGGCGCCGGTTTCAAGCGCGGCCCGGCCGTTTTCCCATACGCTGTGGCCCCCTGGCGACAGGACTGGCGCGCGACGGGTCCGCTTGCCCGCGATTGTCGCGCCCGCCGCATCCCTCTATGCCTCGTTCCGATGACTGCCATCCCCCCTCCTCCGGGACATCGTCCCCAGTCGCGCGACCCCGTCCGCATCCTCGCCTTTCTGCGCCGTTGGTGGCGCCACAATCTGGTCGAGAGTGTCGATCAGCTCGATGCCATCGCGCGGGTGAAGGACGAGTGCGACCTCGGCGGGCGCTACATCTTCATGACCTCGATGTCGGCCGGCATCGCGGTCCTGGGCCTCATCCTCTCCTCGCCCGCGGTGGTCATCGGCGCGATGCTTCTGTCGCCGCTCATGGGCCCGATCATCGGTGCGGGCTTCGCGCTCGCCATCTGGGACGTGAAATGGATGCGCGAAGCGGGCCGCACGCTTTTCGTTGGCGCGATTGCCTCGATCCTCCTGGCCGCACTCATCAGCTGGATGAGTCCCATCCAGACGATCACGCCCGAAATCGCCAGCCGCACCAACCCAAGCCTTCTCGATCTTGCGGTCGCGCTCTTTTCGGGGCTGGCAGGCTCCTACGCGATGATCCGAGGACGCGCGGGCACCATCGTCGGGGTCGCCATCGCGGTCGCCCTGATGCCGCCGCTCGCCGTCGTGGGCTTCGGCCTCGCCACCTGGAACTGGACCGTGTTCGGCGGCGCGCTGATGCTCTTCATCACCAACCTCGTCACCATCGCCGCCACGTCCGCCTTCATCGCGCGGCTTTACGGCTTTCGCTCGAGCCTGTCGAAGAAGCGCGGCTGGGTGCAGAGCTCGATCATCATCGCCGCCCTCGTCGTCCTCGCCGTGCCGCTGACCCTGTCGCTGCGCAACATCGCCTTCCAGGCCACCTCCGAACGGACCATCCAGACGGTCGTGAAGGACCAGTTCGACACTCGCGCACGTCTCGACCAGCTCGACGTCGACTGGGACAGCAGCCCGCTGTCGATTACCGCGACCGTGCTGACCCCAGGACTTGTCGAGGGTGCCGAGGCGAGCGCGCAGCAGCGGCTCGCCGACCTGCTGGGCCAGCCCGCGATCGTCGAAATCGTGCAGATCGACATCGGCAACCGGGCCGCCGAACAGGCTGCGCTGACCGCCGCACGCAGCCGCGCCGCCGCCGAAGATATGCAGCGGCAAATCGACACGCTCGTCGACAAGCTCGCCCTCGTCGCCGGAGTCGCGCCCGCGGACATCGTCATCGACCGCGAAAAGCGGCGTGCGCGCGTCGCCGCCCAACCGCTCGAAGGCGCCTCGCTCGACGCCTATCGTCGGCTCGAGAGCCGTCTGCTCGATCAGGCACCCGGCTGGCGCATCGAACTGGTACCACCGCTCCGGGCGCTGCCGGACGTCGCCATCGTCGAAGACGACGGTCCCGACCTCGCCGCCATCGCCATCATCGCCTGGGCCGCGCAGCGCCGCGAACTCCCCGTTCGCCTCACGGGCGAGGAAAGCGCCGTCTTCAACGTCCGCTCGCTCCTTCTCGAGCGGGGGCTGCGCGCGATCGAGACGCGAGTGGTCGAAGGCGACCCTGCCGTGGTCCGTACCGACTGGGCGGTCGATCTTTCCGACTGATTTGACCTCCTTGGCCGGGCGGCGCATCATCGCGCCGTTCATCGCGAACAAGGGGGACTGCGACATGACCGACCGGATCGTCACCACCAACGCCACCGCCGCGCGCACGACGCCCATCCATCTGTGGATCGTCGGCATCGTGTCGCTGCTGTGGAATGCCTTCGGCGCGTTCGACTATCTATGACGCAAACGCGCAACGCGTCCTACATGGGCCAGTTCAGCGAGGAACAGCTCGCCTATTTCTACGGCTTTCCGGCTTGGATGGAGGCATTCTGGGCGCTCGGTGTGTGGGGTGCCGTCGCGGGGTCGATACTGCTGCTCGCGCGCAGCCGCTTCGCGCTCCACGCGTTCATCGTCAGCCTCGTCGGTCTCGTCGGATCGAGCGTCTACAGCTTCTTCCTGTCCGGCATGCCGAGCGATATGAACACGATCAAGTACATGGCTTTCATCATCGCCATCTTCGCCGTCACCATCGCGCTCATCATCTATGCACGGCGGATGACCGCCCACGACGTGCTGCGCTAAGGCCGCCCGCCCATCTTCTTGTAGCGGGTCTTGCCGAAGCGGTCCTTGCGCGTTCCCGGCCGCCCCGCATTCGAATAGCCGACGCGCGGCGCCGACCGCTCGGCCTCGGGGATGCCCAGCTCGTCCTCTTCGAGCTGGCGGATCTCGTCGCGGATGCGCGCGGCCGTCTCGAACTCGAGATCGGCGGCAGCCTTGCGCATCTTCTCCTCCAGCCCCTCGATATGCGCGCGCAGGTTCGAGCCCTGCAGCGGCGGGGCGTCCTTCTCCATCTTGCCCGCGCCCGACGCCGTCGCATCGCGCACGTCCTTGAGCAGATCCTCGACCGCGCGCTTGGTCGACTGCGGCGTGATGCCATGCTCCTCGTTATAGGCGAGCTGCTTCTCGCGGCGCCGCTGCGTCTCGTTCAGCGCCCGCTCCATCGATCCCGTCACCCGGTCGGCATAAAGGATCACCCGCCCATCGACGTTGCGCGCCGCACGTCCGATCGTCTGGATGAGGCTCGTCTCCGAGCGCAGGAAGCCCTCCTTGTCGGCATCGAGGATCGCGACCAGCCCGCATTCGGGAATGTCGAGCCCCTCGCGCAGCAAATTGATGCCCACCAGCACGTCATAGACCCCGCGCCGCAGATCGCGGATCAGCTCGATGCGTTCGAGCGTCTCCACGTCCGAATGCATGTAGCGCACTTTGATGCCCTGCTCGTGCATATATTCGGTCAGGTCCTCGGCCATCCGCTTGGTCAGCGTCGTGACCAGCGTGCGATACCCGCGCTTGGCCGTTAGCCGCGCTTCGTTGACGAGATCGTCGACCTGGTCCTCGACCGGCTTGATCTCGACGGGCGGGTCGATCAGCCCGGTCGGGCGGATGACCTGCTCGGAGAAGACGCCGCCCGTCTCTTCCATCTCCCACGGCCCCGGCGTCGCCGAGACGAACATCGTCTCGGGCCGCATCGCGTCCCATTCGTTGAACCGCAGCGGTCTATTGTCGATGCAGCTCGGCAGCCGGAAGCCATGCTCGGCCAGCGTGATCTTGCGGCGGTGGTCGCCCCGCGCCATCGCGCCGATCTGCGGCACCGTCTGGTGGCTTTCGTCGACGAAGAGCAGTGCATTGTCGGGCAGATATTCAAACAAGGTTGGGGGCGGCTCGCCCGGCAGGCGCCCGGTCAGGAACCGCGAATAATTCTCGATCCCCGCGCACGACCCCGTCGCGGCGATCATCTCGAGATCGAAATTGGTGCGCTGCTCCAGCCGCTGCGCCTCGAGCAACTTGCCCTCCGCCACCAGCTCCTTCAGCCGCTCCTCCAGCTCGTGCTTGATCGCGTGCCGCGCCTGTTCGAGCGTCGGCCCCGGCGTCACATAGTGCGAATTCGCGTAGATTTTCACGCGGTCGAGCTTGGCGCCCGGCTTGCCGGTCAGCGGGTCGAATTCGAGGATCTCCTCGATATCGTCCCCGAAGAAGCTCACCCGCCACGCCATGTCCTCATAGTGCGACGGGAAAATCTCCAGATTGTCGCCGCGCACGCGAAAGCTGCCGCGCGCGAACGCCGCATCGTTGCGCTTGTACTGCAGCG
The DNA here is from genome assembly GCF_039655735.1 of Sphingomicrobium aquimarinum. NCBI lineage: Bacteria > Pseudomonadati > Pseudomonadota > Alphaproteobacteria > Sphingomonadales > Sphingomicrobiaceae > Sphingomicrobium > Sphingomicrobium aquimarinum. The sequence continues at coordinate 1,175,157 of NZ_JBBYXH010000001.1, forward strand.
CCACCAGCTTGCGGATGATCTCGCGCTGGTCGACCGTGTCGTCCTTCTTCAGACTGAACGTCATCGCCGAATAGGTCTCGACCGACCCGATCCCGTAGAGACAGCTTACCGACGCCACGATGATGACGTCGTCGCGCTCCAGCAGCGAGCGCGTTGCCGAGTGCCGCATCCGGTCGATCGCCTCGTTCACCGAGCTTTCCTTCTCGATGTAGGTGTCGGTGCGCGGCACATAGGCCTCGGGCTGGTAATAATCGTAATAGCTGACGAAATATTCGACCGCATTGTTGGGGAAGAAGCTCTTGAATTCGCCGTAGAGCTGCGCCGCGAGGATCTTGTTGGGCGCCAGCACGAGGCTCGGCCGCTGCAACGTCTCGATGACCTTGGCCATCGTGAAGGTCTTGCCCGATCCCGTGACCCCGAGCAGCACCTGGCTGTCCTCGCCATGGTCGCGGATGCCCTCGACCAGTTCCTTGATCGCGGTCGGCTGGTCGCCCGCCGGCTCATATTCGCTCACCAGCTCGAACTTCCGGCCTCCCTCGGCCTTCTCGGGGCGCGCGGGACGGTGCGGGGTGAATTCCTCCCCCGTTTCGGGCTCGGCAAGCGTGGTGCGGATCTGGATGGCCATGGTGCGTGATATGGGGAGCGCACAGGGCTTGCGCCAGTTCCCCGGTCACCGCATTCTTGGCGCGAATGCATCCTCCCGACACCTGCTGGCTGTGCGAACGCCCCCTCGGCCGCCGCGTCGAAAAGCACCATCCCGTGCCCAAGTCGCGCGGCGGACGGTTGACCGAACCCGTCCATCCGATCTGCCACCGTACGCTTCACGCCAGCCTCACCAACAAGGAGCTGGAAGCGATCGGTGACGATCTCGGGAGGCTTCGCGCCGCCCCCGCGATCGCTACCTTCCTCAAGTGGATCGCGAACAAGCCCGCCGACTTCCACGCCCCCACCCGCCGCGCACGCGGTTGAAGGGCTTGCCCTGCGCGCCCCGGCTCCTAGACTGCCTGCCACACGTCAGGAGACCAATTCATGCGCGCCATCGTAACGCTCGCTCTCGCCACCGCCCTTGCCGCCTGCGGCTCCGCGAACGACGGCGAGGTCAAGGATACCGACGGCGACGGCACGCTGTCGGGCGAGGAAATCGAAAGCCAGTTGGGCGGAGCGATGAGCCGCGGCGAATTCATGCAGGCCGGCCAGTGGGAAAGCACCATTTCGGTCGAGGAACTCTCGATGCCCGGCCTCACCGACGAAATGCGCGAGAACATGAAACAGCAGATGGGTTCGCAGACCTATCGCACCTGCCTCACCCAAGAAGAAGTCGAGCAACCCGATTCGCGCTTCTTCACCGGCGAGGATGCCGACTGTACCTACGAGCGCTTCAGCCTCAAGGACGGCAAGATCGACAGCGAGATGGTCTGCAATGTCGAGGGCGTCCGCCAGCGCATGGTCATGTCGGGGGATTATGGCGCCGAGAGCTACGATATTTCGATGCGCGCCGAGAGCCTGTCCGATCAGGGGATCGACATGTCGATGCGCGTCTCGGCCAAACGCGTCGGCGACTGCGCGGGCGACCCGGCCTAGCGCCCGGATTTTGTTTCAACAGGAGGGACTGGATATGAAGAATTATGTGATCGTGAGCGCGCTGGCGCTCGGCCTCGCCGCATGTGGCGGTGGCGGCGAGGAAGCGGTGGTCGAGGAAGAAGCGGCCCCCGCCGAGACGTTCCTCCCCGGCAATTTCGTCATCCGTACCGAAGTGACCGCACTGGATTCGGTCGACGATGGCGAGCCCGCCACCAGTTCGGGCATGGGCGACACGCGCGAAATCCAGGTCTGCGTGGGCGAAGACGGGCTGCTCCCCGCCGCTGCCTTCGGCGAGGACGGCGATGATTGCACCATCGAGAACCCGTATCAGCGCAAGGGCCGCCTGCGTCAGCAGCTCGTCTGCAACCGTTCCGCGGGGCAGGTGAACCTTCAGGTCGAGGCCGATTTCACCGCCGAAGGTGTCGACGGCACCGTTCGCTCGGGCAGCGCCTTCGCGGGCGAGGGCGACTATCAGATGACCCGCACGATCACCGGCGAACGCACCGGCGACTGCACCCCGGCCGAAGCCGAGGGCGATCTCGACACCGACGTCGAAGGCTAGCAGCCAGGATCATCCGATGACCAAAGGGGGAGGCGCACCGGTCAGGTCCGCCTCCCCTCTTTTTGTCTGTGGTGACGGCTAGAAGGTGAAGGACAGCCCCACCAGCGGCGCATGGCCGATCTCGTCGGGCGCATCGTCCTCGAAGGCCTGCGCGCGCAGATAGTCGAGGCTCAGTTCGAAATTGTCGCTGACCTCGTAGGCCACGCCGATTTTGGTTTCGAGGCTGGTCAGCCCGGTATCCCCGCCCTCGCGCCGCGGCCGCAGCGTCCAGAAAGGCTCGGCGCTCGCCCCGAAGCTCCAGCGCCCGTCCGCGCTGATCGGCATCCCGACCCCGCCGCGCGTGCGCAGCCGCAATCCCATCTGGTCGGCGCCTTCGGAGAAACGCTGCTCGAGCCGCGCGCGCGTCTTGATGATCCCGAAGCTTTTCGAAATCTGCTGCATCGAACGAAATTCGTTGCTGCCCGGATCATTGTAGCGTTGCTCGACCGCGCCGCCGAGCGTGAACCCGCCCGCGATCTTCCGCTTTACCCAGAAGCGATAATAATAGGTGTCGGCGCGCCCGTCCGCCGACGAACGCAGCCGCTGCGCCGTTTCCAGCTCGATGCCCGTCTTTTCGTCGATGTCGGTGCCGATCGACGGATTGATCCAGAATTCGAACGCCTCGTCCTGCGCCGCCGCCGGCGCTGCGCCCAAAAAGGTCGCGGCCACCACCGCAGTAAAAACTTCTGATTTCCTGATCACGTGTCCGTCCCCACCCGAAATACGAAGCGCGACCGCAGGCCGGCCGTTCGATTGTGACGCCTTGAGCAAAGGTTCGTGTCGCTTTGGTGACAAGTCTGTCACAAAGTTCGAATCGCTGTCGCCCGCTCGTTCCAACCCCCGCTCGTGCGGGTGCGGCTTCGACGCAACGCCTCCGTGGCGGATTGGAGTCTGCCGGAGGGGAGGGGCGAACTCGGACGAAAGCGGGTTCCCCCCGTGGCGTTATCGCAACGAAAACATCCACAGTTTTTTCGGCCACCGAAAAGCGGCGGAAGCCCGCGCAAAATGTGGTTAACGAGGCTTAATTTAATCCACCGTTGCAAAAATGACTCTTGCGTTGCGACGGCCCCTTGGACACAATCCCTAGTGTTAAGAGCGCACACGTCCCGCAACATCTTGCGATTGGGGCCGGAGATACCCATTTCCGGCAGGGGGGAAGCTGTGCGTAACGGGGACAGTGGGGATAAGTGTCTGAAATGACTCCGTCGCCGCTTCAAATCGGATCGATTCAGGCGTAGGTGCCGAGTCGAACGAAACAGGAACATCGGGCGACTCGCGCCTGCGAACATCTGAGGGGAGTGCATCATGGATCTTTCGACCGGAACCGAAGTCAGCGCCGAGGACATCGTCGAGGTGTCGGACTCCAAGAAAGTCCACGAACGCCGCTTCGCGATCGAAATCGATTCGAGCCGCGATTCCCTGCTCACCGAGTTCGGCAAGGCCACGCTGGAAGACCGCTACCTGCTCCCGGGCGAAAGCTACCAGGATCTCTTCGCGCGCGTCGCCGCCGCCTATGCCGACGACCAGGCGCACGCCCAGCGCCTCTACGACGCCATTTCCAAGCTGTGGGTCATGCCCGCCACTCCCGTCCTGTCCAATGGCGGCACGGGTCGCGGCCTGCCCATTTCCTGCTATCTCAACAGCGTCGACGACAGCCTCGACGGCATCGTCGGCACCTGGAACGAGAATGTCTGGCTCGCCTCCAAGGGCGGCGGCATCGGCACCTATTGGGGCAGCGTGCGCGGCATCGGCGAGCCTGTCGGCCTCAACGGCAAGACCTCGGGAATCATCCCCTTCGTGCGCGTGATGGATTCGCTCACGCTCGCCATCAGCCAAGGCTCGCTGCGTCGCGGGTCGGCGGCGTGCTACCTCGACGTCTCGCACCCCGAAATCGAGGAATTCCTCGAAATCCGCAAACCCTCGGGAGACTTCAACCGCAAGGCACTGAACCTCCACCACGGCGTCCTCATCACCGATGAATTCATGGAAGCCGTGCGCGACGGTGCGGAGTTCGAACTGAAGTCGCCGCGTGACGGCAGCGTGCGCGGCAAGGTCAACGCCCGCGCGCTCTTCCAGAAGCTGGTCGAGACCCGTCTCGCGACCGGCGAGCCCTATATCGTGTTCTCGGACACCGTGAACAATTCGATGCCCAAGCATCACCGCGATCTCGGGCTCAAGGTCTCGACTTCGAACCTCTGCTCGGAAATCACGCTGCCCACCGGCCGCGATCATCTGGGCGCCGACCGCACCGCGGTATGCTGCCTCTCCAGCCTCAACCTCGAGACCTGGGACGAGTGGAACGGCGACGAGCAGTTCATCGAGGACGTCATGCGCTTTCTCGACAATGTCCTCTCGGACTATATCGCCCGCGCGCCCGACGAGATGGCCCGCGCCAAATATAGCGCCGAACGCGAACGTTCGGTCGGCCTCGGCGTCATGGGTTTCCACAGCTTCCTCCAGGCCCGCGGCATCCCCTTCGAGGGCGCCATGGCCAAGTCGTGGAATTTGAAGATCTTCAAGCATATCCGCGCGCAGGTCGACGAGGCCTCAATGATGCTCGCCACCGAGCGGGGCCCCTGCCCCGACGCCGAGGACATGGGCGCGATGGAGCGTTTCAGCTGCAAGATGGCGATCGCGCCGACCGCGTCGATCAGCATCATCTGTGGCGGCACGTCGGCCTGCATCGAGCCCATCCCCGCCAACATCTATACGCACAAGACGCTGTCGGGATCGTTCATCGTCAAGAACAAGTATCTCGAACGGATCCTCGATGAAAAGTCGAAGAACTCCGACCAGGTCTGGAATTCGATCCTCGAGAAGGACGGCAGCGTCCAGCACCTCGACTTCCTGTCGGAGGACGAGAAGGCCGCCTATCGCACCAGCTTCGAGATCGACCAGCGCTGGCTCCTGGAACTCGCGGGCGACCGCGCGGGCTTCATCGACCAGGCGCAGTCCTTGAACCTCTTCATCCCCGCCGACGTCGACAAGTGGGACCTTTTGATGCTCCACTTCCGCGCCTGGGAGCTTGGCATCAAGTCGCTCTACTACCTGCGGTCCAAGTCCGTGCAGCGGGCGGGCTTCGCGGGCGGTGTGGAGAAGGACAACACGCCCGAGGCCGCCAAGTACGAGCTGCCCTCCACCGACTATGACGAGTGCCTCGCCTGCCAATAGGCGGGTGAGCACTCGCCGCTGGGGAGGTGGCGATGACCGACTCACAAAAAATACTGTTGGCCGCCGCCGCCTTCATCTTCGTGGTGAATGTCGTGATGGGTCTTCGCTACCGGTCTTACGGTGGCGAGACCGCGCGGCTGGGAACCATCATGCTCGTGAGCGCGCCGCTCGTCGCCGCCCTCTTCGTCTGGCTCGCGCTGTCGGGAACGATCGCCTGATGCGCGCCGCCGTCACCCAAAAGAAAAACGCCGCGCTAAGTTCGGCGCGACGTTCTTCGTTTTCCAAACCTTACCGGCTGACTGCCGGAAGGGGGGCTGCGAGGCGGCGGGACCTCCTTGAGGCTCCCAGCCGCCGCGCCCCTGTCATCCGTCGGTTACGAACCGACCGTACCGAGGCCCGCAGGAATACGCGCGGTTTCGGTGAGGTAGATGCGATTGTCTTCCAGGCGGTCGACATCGCTCATCGGAATGAAGTGATGGCTACCATCGGCGGCGTCGGACTTGGTCAGCTTGATGCGATCGTCTTCGACCCCATCGACGGTGCCGACATGCTGACCCTTCGCGTCGGTGATTTCCATGTGCTCTTTGATGCGTTGTTTCTCGAACATATTGATATGTCTCCCTTTTTTCTCTATTCACCCTACCAACGGGTGAGCGGGGAGCATCGCTCCTCGGGAGACCGCGCATGACCATCACTTCATCGCTCGTCATGCTTTTCGTCGGTGCGATCGCGCTCGTCTCGGGCGTCTGGCTGCTCACGCGCCGGCCCGCCGACGAACCCGCCCGCTACCGCAACCGTATCGCCGGCACCATGGCCACCGCCTTGGGCCTCGCCCTCACCATTTTCGCATTGGGGCTGGGCGCTAATCCGTTCGCCCCCACAACCCAGGGAGAAACCCGATGAGCCTTCTGGAAGCCCGCAAGACCTACAAGCCGTTCGAATATCCCTGGGCCTATGATTACTGGAAACGCCAGCAGCAGGTCCACTGGATGCCCGAGGAAGTGCCGCTGGGCGAGGATTGCCGCGACTGGGCGCAGAAGCTGACCGAGCACGAGCGCAACCTGCTCACGCAGATCTTCCGCTTCTTCACGCAGGCCGACGTCGAGGTGCAGGACTGCTACCACGAGAAGTACGGCCGCGTGTTCAAGCCCACCGAAGTGAAGATGATGCTCGCCGCCTTCTCCAACATGGAGACGATCCACATCGCGGCCTATTCGCATCTCCTCGACACGATCGGCATGCCCGAGAGCGAATATTCGGCCTTCCTCGATTACAAGGAAATGGCCGACAAGGCCGACTACATGAACGAGTTCGGCGTCGACAACGACGAGGACATCGCCAAGACGATCGCCATGTTCGGCGGCTTCACCGAGGGGCTCCAGCTCTTCGCCAGCTTCGCCATGCTCATGAACTTCCCGCGCTTCAACAAGATGAAGGGCATGGGGCAGATCGTCAGCTGGTCGGTGCGCGACGAGAGCCTCCACTGCGAAGGCATCATCCGCCTCTTCCACGAGTTCGTGAAGGAGCGCGACTGCCTCACCAAGCAGGTCAAGGAAGACATCATCGACTGCTGCCAGAAGGTCGTGCGCCTCGAGGACAATTTCATCGACCTCGCGTTCGAACTCGGCCCCGTCGAGGGCATGACGCCCAAGGACATCAAGAAGTACATCCGCTACATCGCCGACTGGCGGCTGGGCCAATTGGGCTTCAAGCCCATCTACATGGTCGAGGAACACCCCCTCCCCTGGCTCGCCCCGCTCTTGAACGGCGTCGAACACGCCAACTTCTTCGAGACCCGCGCGACCGAATATTCGAAGGGCGCCACCAAGGGCGACTGGAACACCGTCTGGGAGAATTTCGACAGCCGTCAGAAGGCGAAGGTCGGCAAGGCGGACGACGCGGGGGATGAAATGTTGGCGGATATGTTTGCGAAGTAGGAATATTTGAAGTGACGACCGCGTCCTTCATTCTTTCTATTTTAGCTCTCAGCGTGTCAGCCATTACGATGTGGCTGACATTGCTTCGTCGTGGCACCGTTAGAATGACGCGCCCTAACCAAATTTATTTTGGCGCGGACGGCGCCAAAGGGTTGATGGACGGTCCGGCTAAAGTATTCGCTCGCGCAACGCTTTATTCCACCTCCAAGCGAGGTCGAGTCGTCGAAGGTCTCTGGGCTAACTTGTCTCGAAATGTGTCGATGCAGGCCTTCCCAATTTGGGTTCACGGCGACGACAAGCTTGTGAGGGGTGCGGGACTGCATGTCCCCGAAACTGGGCTCGCTATGAGCCATCACTTTCTGCCGCCTAAAGGTGAGTCATATATTTTTGAAGCTGGAACACATCGGCTCCAAATCCTTGCACGGCTCACAAGTTCGAAAAAACCAATTCTGCTTCTCGACGAAGAATTAGAATTATCTTCCGAGCAAGCTGCCACACTCAAGTCAGGGAAGGCGGGTGTTTATTTTGATTACGGAATGACCTCCGAAAAATATTTGCCAAGTTTGCATGCACCAGTTCAAGAATGGCTTGAGTCACTTGCTAGATAGTGGGCAAGCTTGAGCGATTCATCGCGCTCTATAAGTGAACGGATCTCCTTGGCCACCCCGGCCTTCGCGCACGATGAGGCCCTCTGCCACCAAAGCACGACAGATCGGATTAACGCGCTGCTGCGGCGTTCCCCGACCGAACATTTTCCCTGCAAGTTCGATCTCGGTCATCCCGGGGCGCTTGCGAATGTAAGACAGAAGTTCGGCCTTCGCGTTCGCATTGACAGTGCTCTTGCCGCTCGTGCCGACATTTCGTTTCGGACGAACGGGCCTTGCTACGCTGGCCTTTCGCGCTCCCCGCGCATTCCAAGGCAAGTCGAAATCCTCAATCAGCGCAGCCTCAAGTCCTTCGGGCCCACTCACGCGAAGGCCGTTCCACTCCGCATCCCCCGGCTGCGCAACAAGCACTTCAACTTTTCGACCTGCGCGGCAGCGTTGAGCGATCAGGTTATTGAGCCGAATGTTTGTAATCTGGGTTGAAGCCGGCTTTGCGTAGAAATAGAGCCGCTTTCGAAGCGACTTGGATGCCAGTCCGACGTACTGGACCTCTCCGTCGATCGCGAATGCATACACCCCGCGCGCATCCACGACGCCTTCCGGAACCACGATCGCCTCGCCGTCCAGCGACCAGTTCCCCAAGGCCCGAAAACCATGATCAAGGAGATATGACGTCCGTAACATTTCGGTCTCCATCAAAAGGCCAAAACCATGATGAGAATAGCCAGCCCTATGCCGCCGAAGAATCCGAAGACCATCAAAACACAGGTGAAAAAGGGTCGCATCGTGATGCAAGCGTATAACGAGGTTCTTTATTCTACAATCGCAAGCGGGGTCAGGGCGGCCTGACCCCGTCGGTCCTGTCTCGCTAAGGCGAGCAGGCCGTCCGCGGTTCGGCATCTCTCGGATAGGCGCCCTCGCTTCGCTCCGCTTGTCCTATCCTCGGTGCCTACCCGACCGGATCGCCCTTCCTCCTCACCGGCATCCCGCGCGCTTCGACGAAGGCCTTGGCGTCGTAGAGGCTCGTTCCCGTTCCCTCGCGCAACAGCTTGATCGCCTCGATCTTGCGCCCCCGCGCCAGCGCCTCGTCGACCGCGCGCAGCGTGTCCGGCGGCACCGCGTCGTCACTGAACGTCGGCGTCGGCAGCCGCCCACCCCCACGCCGGATCCGCCCCAGGATGTGGCCGAGGAAAAACGCCCCCACGATCCACCATATCGTCGTTTCGGTCATCGCGCCCCGCTCGCCTCCTCGCCGCGCCCCGCTACTGCTGCCGTCCGCGCCAACACCACCAGCCGAGCGCCGTCGTGGCGATGGCGGCGAGGAGCCCCGGCACCGGCTGGGCATCGATCGGCTGCCCCATCTGCTCCATCATGTCGCGCGCCGCCGGATCGACGGTCATCGCGATCCAGTACAGGCACATCAGAAAGCCCGCCCCGCCCGCGATCATCAGGGTCAACCCGAGGTCGGCGCGCCGGCTTCGAGCGCGCATCAGCAGCCCGATCCCCATCGGGAGGGCTGCGAACACCGCCACGACGAGAAAGATGATCGGGCTGATGTTCGGTTCGATATCCTCGACGCGAATGACGAGCAGCATCAGCGCACCGGCAAGCATGAAACCGCCGCAGCCCAGAAGGCCTGCGCCACATCCGCGCTTCATGGATCAGTCTCGACCGAGGTAGGACTTGCCGTACCAACGGTTCGCCGCGGGGCGGAACAGAAAGAACAGGATGACGAGGGGAAAGACGAGCCCCACGATGATGAGCACGGTGAAAGGGCTGACGATCAACGCATATACCGACGCGAGCACCATCCAGCCGAAATAGACGAGCCGGGTCCAGTCGACGCCCTTGAGCGCGCCCCATCCCGCCGCCACCGAAACCAGGCCGCCCACCACGTTGAGGATCATCGCTACCGTCGGATCCTGACCCGAAGCCGCCAGCGCGTCCTGATAGGTTTGCGTCCCCTGCGTCAGAAAGATATTCGCGATTTGCCATGCCCCGAGCACGATCAGGATCCAGCCGATCACCGTCAGCGACGTCGGTCGCCCCATTTCATCGTTCATTTCAATTTTCCCCTGCACGCCGAGCGGCACCGACTATATGCGCAGATGGAAAAAGGGAAAGACGCTTCGTGGCCCGATCGTCGGGCAGCAAATCGCTGTCCTACACGCCCCCCATCTGCCATCCTTCTCCCAATGTCCGCCTTCGGCCACCGACCGCCCGCCGCGTTTCTCCCGATCGAGCAGCCGGCGAGGAAGACGAACACAGCCGCACGTAGCGTGACCTTCGTGAACTTCCGCGCCCCGCACACGCTTCGCCCCACCATCGACTCGCCTCGCCTCTCCCCGCGCAACGCCGCGACTCCGCGCTCCGTTCTCCTTACGAAACGAAATCTGAAACAGGAGATCCATCCCATGGCCGAGAACATCTGGTGCACCCCCCATAACGACGGCTGGCAGGTCAAGCGCGCCGGCGCGACCCGCGCCTCCAGCGTCCACGAGACGCAGGAAGACGCCTGGGACGAAGCCCGCCGCATGGGCCGCGCCGACGAGGTCGAGGTCTTCCTCCAGGGCGAGGACGGCAAGATCCGCGAGCGCCACACCTACGGCCACGACCCCGTCCGCCACCCCGGCTAGGCCTCGTTCCCTCCAACCGCTCTCAGCACCAGTCCGCCTTCATGCCGACGTACCGCGCCGCCAGTCCCTGCGCGATCATCAGCTCGGCGATATCCTCCTCGCTCCCGTCCTGCCGCGGCCGCACCAGCCGTCGCAGATCGCGCCTGTAGCGGTCGACGCTGTCCCGCCGGTCGGCGAGCATCACGAACGCGCCGCCGTTTAGCAGCCGCAGAAGTTGCTCCTGCGCGCTTTTCGCCAGCCGCGCCTCGCGCTCGCAGCGCGGGTGGATGAGTTCGGGCGCGTCGAGGCCGATCAGCCGCACCTTGCGCTTCCCCAGCTTGATCGTGTCGCCGTCGATCACGCAGGCATGGCCCCGCCCCGGCCCGCACAAAGTGAACCGCTCCGCCACCCGCTCGCGCTCCGCCACGAACACCCCGCCCGTCGGCACCAGCGCGGGCTCGCTCAACGCATAGAGGCAGAGCAAGACGACAAGCATTGTGACTGTCCGCAGCGCCTCGAACCCGCCTCGCCGCCGGCGCCGCATTCCGCCCGGCCGCCGCGCAAACCTGCGGTGCACCATCGGTCGGCGGAAGCGGATGATCTTGCTCATCGTCTGATCCTAGCCGCTCGCCATCGCCCGCGCGAAATATTCCGCCCTGTCCTACACGCGCCCGATCTGCCACGCTGTTTCCCATGTCGCATCCGTCCGCTTCCACCCATCCTTGCGACGCGGCTGCGCGAGCCGCACGGGCGAAGCTGCCCCCACCGTCAGCTTTGCCCCCTTTCCCTCGGGAATTTTCCAACAGGCCTTGTTCGTCATGACCCATATCGCCCCCACCGAATCGCAGATTGCCGCCTTCCGGAACCTGCCCTTCGGCGAGCCCATCGAGATGCTCAACCTCGTCGCCTTCCGCGACGTCGCCGACTATCCCGACGATCATGAGGCGGCGGGCAAAGGCACCAGCGGCGCGAGCGCCTATCGCACCTATCTGTCGGAGACGCAGAAGATCGCCGCCCGCCTCGGCCTCGACGTCATCTGGACGGCCTCGCCCGCCCTGACGCTCATCGGCCCCGCCGAGGAATCCTGGGACATGGCCTTCATCGCCCGCTATCCCGACGCCGAGGCGTTCCTGACCATGATCGGCGATCCCGATTATATCGCCTGCACCGTCCACCGCACCGCCGCGCTCACCGACAGCCGTCTCATCCGCTGCACGCCCATCGCCCTCCAGCGGGACTGACTGTGGCGGTCGCGCAACAGGTCGCCGATTGTGCCAGTCAAATGTCGATAAAGTGAGGCTTTTCAGCGACGAAGAAGGTGGCGATACAGAAAGCGTTAACCATCTCTGGCTAGGGTGAAGGTGAAAGCGAAATGCTTTCTTCATGATGTTCCCCAAGATCTCGGGGCCGGATGGCGAGCAGCCGACCGGCCCCATTTTTTATGCCCCGTTGACGGCGTTGGACGAGGCACTAAGCGAGGCAATATGCGCTTCTTCTCCGACAATGCCGCCCCCGCCTGCCCCGCCGTCATGCAGGCCCTCGTCGACGCCAACCGCCTCGACACCGCTTATGACGGCGATGAATGGTCGACGCGGATGGACGCGGCCTTTTCGGAATTGTTCGAAACCGAGGTCACCGCCATCTGGGTGACCACCGGCACCGCCGCCAACGGCCTTGCCTTGGCGGCGATGTGCCCGCCCTGGGGCGGGATCCTCACCCACCGCATGGCGCATATCGAGCAGGACGAAGCCGGCGCGCCCGCCCTCTTTGCCCACGGCGCCAAGCTGATGCTCCTCGACGGCCCCGGTGCGAAGGTTTCCCCGCAGGCAGTCGAGGAGGCGGTGGGTCGGGTGCGCAAGGACGTCCATCAGGTCCAGCCTCGCTGCCTGTCGATCACCAACGCCACCGAATATGGCCTTCGCTACGACTATAGGGAAATGGCCGCACTTGGCGAGGTTGCCGAGAAGCACGATCTCAAGTTCCACGTCGACGGCGCGCGTTTCGCCAATGCCGTCGTCGGCGGCGTCGCCTCGCCCGCCGAGCTGACGTGGAAGGCAGGCGTCGACGCGCTCAGCTTCGGCTTCGTCAAGAACGGCGGAATGAACGCCGAGGCGCTGATCCTGTTCGACACCGATCTCGCCGACACGGTCCGCGTCATGAAGAAGCGTTCGGGCCACCTCCTCAGCAAGGGTCGCTTCGCCGCCGCGCAGATCCTTGCCATGCTCGAAGGCGAAATCTGGCTGCAGAATGCCCGTAGCGCCAACGAGGCCGCCACCATGCTCGCCGAGGCCTGCGGCGACCGGCTGGTCTATCCGGTCGAGGCCAACGAGCTGTTCGTCCGCATGACGCCTCAGGAAGCCGGGCGCCTGCGCCGTGCCGGTTTCGACTTCTACGACTGGGCGGAGGGCGAAGTGCGGCTCGTCACGAGCTGGGACCAGGACCACGCCGAGGTTGCCAAGCTCGCCGAGGCCATCGCGGCCCTATGAGCTTACCCAGAGAAGGACTGCGGCAGGTCTGGCTGCCGTTCCTCATTTTCACGCTCATCTGGGGTTCGACGTGGATCGTCATCAAGGACCAGCTGGCGGTGGTGCCCGCGCCCTGGTCGGTCACCTACCGCTTCATCATCGCCGCGATCGGCATGGGGCTGGTCGCGCGCTGGCGCGGAGAGAGCCTGAAGCCCACCCCCGGCTTCCTGACGGCGGCGGCGATCGTCGGGATCAGCCAGTTCTGCCTCAATTTCAACGGCGTCTATGCCGCCGAGCATTATATCACCTCCGGCCTCGTCGCGACGGTGTTCGCACTGCTGATGCTTCCCAATGCGCTGCTCGGCTGGTGGTGGCTCGGGCAGCGCCCCGGCAAGCGCTTCATCGCCGCCACACTCGTCGCCTGTGTCGGCATCGGGCTGCTCTTCCTCCACGAGTTGCGCGAACGGCCCGACCTGACGCTCGTGCCGTTGCTGATCGGTGTCGGCTGGACGATTTTCGCGCTCCTCGCCGCGGCAATCAGCAACGTCTACCAGGCGCGCGAGGCGACCAAGCGTTTTCCGCTGTTTGCCTTGCTTGCCTGGGCGATGGCGATCGGGGCGGTGGCGGACGGGGCGATCGCCTATGCCCTCCACGGCGCGCCCACCATCGAGACGCGTCTGGGCTATTGGGCGGGGCTGCTGTGGCTCGCGCTTGCCGCCTCGGTCGTCTGCTTTTCGCTCTATTATCCCGTCGTGCGGCGGATCGGGCCGGGCAAGGCGGCCTACTCGAGCGCGATGGTACCGATCGTCGCGATGGCACTCTCGACCCTGTTCGAAGGTTTCCGTTGGACGACATTGAGCCTCGCCGGCGCCGCGGTCGCCATGGCGGGGCTTGCACTGGCGCTCTACAGCCGCCAGCGCCCGATGAAGATTACAAACCCCGACGCGGGGTAAGGAGAGAGACGCAATGGCCGATACGCGGATGAACCCCGAGGCGCCGCCCACCCCCGATCATGTCGAAACCTACGCAAAGGACTACGAGCCGCCGCGCTGGTGGGTGCGGCACGTCGACCTCGATTTCGATCTCGCCCCGAAGGCCACCAAGATCCGCGCGACGTTGTCGGTGGAGCGCAACGGCTCGCACGACACGCCGCTCAAGCTGGCGGGCGACGGCTTGAAGCCGCTGGAAGTGCAGGTCGACGGGCAGGATGCCCGCTGGACGATGGAAGGCGATATGCTCGTCATCGAGCTGTCGGGCGAAACGCACGAGGTCTGCACCACGGTCGAAATCGATCCCTCGGCAAACAGCCAGTTGATGGGGCTCTATGCGTCCGGCGGGCTCCTCTGCACGCAGTGCGAGGCCGAGGGCTTCCGCCGCATCACCTTCCATCCCGACCGCCCCGACGTGCTGTCCACCTACAGCGTCACGATGCACGCCGATGCAACGGCCTATCCGATCCTGCTCGCCAACGGGAACAAGACCGCCGAAGGCAAGGGCGAGGACGGGCGCCATTGGGCGCGATGGGAAGATCCGTTCCCCAAGCCGTCCTATCTCTTCGCACTGGTCGCGGGCGATCTTGACGCCAACCATTCGACTTTCACGACGTTCTCGGGACGCAAGGTCGATCTCAACATCTGGGTGCGCGAGGCCGACCTGCCGCGCACCGGTCATGCCTTGCAGGCGCTCAAGGACGCGATGAAATGGGACGAGGAGGTCTACGGGCGCGAATATGACCTCGACCTGTTCAACATCGTCGCGGTCGACGACTTCAACTTCGGCGCGATGGAGAACAAGGGTCTCAATATCTTCAATTCGCGCTACGTGCTCGCCGACCCCGACACCGCGACCGACGACGACTATGACGGAATCGCGGGCGTGGTCGCGCACGAATATTTCCACAACTGGTCGGGCAATCGTGTCACCTGCCGCGACTGGTTCCAGCTGTCGCTGAAGGAGGGCTTCACCGTCTTTCGCGACCAGTGTTTCAGCCAGGATCACAATAACGAGGCGGTCAAGCGGATCGAGGATGTCCGGCTGCTCCGCGCGATTCAGTTCCCGGAGGACTCCGGGCCGCTGGCGCATCCGGTTCGCCCCGATAGCTACATCGAGATCGCGAACTTCTATACGGCGACGATCTATAACAAGGGCGCCGAGCTCATTCGCATGATGCGGACGATTCTCGGGCATGACGATTTTCGCAAGGGCAGCGATCTCTACTTCGAACGACACGACGGCGAGGCGGCGACCTGCGAGGATTTCGTCAGCGCGATGGAGGAAGCGAGCGGCAAGGACCTGTCCCAGTTCCGGCTCTGGTACAGTCAGGCCGGGACCCCCAAGGTGCGCGCGCATCTGTCGCACGATCCCAAGGGCCGTTCGATCTCGATCCGGCTACAGCAGGAAATCCCCGACACGCCGGGTCAGAAAGACAAGCGCCCGATGGCCATCCCGCTCAAGATGGCGATGCTCGACGAGCAGAACGGACGCGAACTGAACGGTGGCGAACGGCTGGTCATGCTCGACGAAGCGGAAATGACCGTCACCTTCGAAGACGAGGATGCGGTCAAGCCGATCCTCTCGCTCAATCGCGACTTTTCCGCGCCGATCATACTCGAGACCGATCGGACCGATGAGGAATTGGCCGCACTGGCGCGCGTGGATGGCAATGCGTTCGCGCGCTACGAGGCGATCCAGGAACTCAGCCTGCGGGCGCTGATACCCGCCATCAAGGGCGACCGTTCGCTAGAGACCGAGGCCGTCGTAGCAGCGATCGAGGCCACGCTCGGCGACGATCGGCTCGATCCGGCTTTCAAGGCGGAAGCGCTCGCGCTCCCGACCGAAAGCAATATCAGCGAGAAGCTCGACCGGATCGATCCCGACGCGATCCACGAACGGCGAACGGAGCTGAAACAGGCGATCGGGACGGCGCTGGCAGCGAACTTCCGTGCGCTCCGCGAAGGCGATCCGCCCGCGGGCGACGACCTTTCGGTCGCGGCCAAGGGCGAGCGGGCGCTTCGCAACATGGCCCTTGCCTATCTTGCGGCGGGGGATGCGACGGCTGGCGCACGAGAGGCGAAGGCGCAATATGACGCTGCGCGCAACATGACCGAGCGGCAGGGCGCGCTGCAGGCGCTGGCGAGCCTCGATGCGCCCGAGCGCGATGCGGCGTTCGACGATTTCTATGAGCGCTACAAGGAGAACAGTCTCGTGCTCGACAAATGGTTCGGGCTACAGGCGCGCGCCGAACGGCCGAGCGGGATCGACGATGTCGAGGCGCTGCGCAAGCATCCCGCTTTCACCATGTCCAACCCCAATCGCCTGCGCGCGCTGGTCAGCAGCTTCACCGCCAACCAGTGGGTGTTCCATCACGCCTCAGGACGTGGCTACGCGCTTCTGGCCTATATGATCATCGAGGCCGACAAGCTCAATCCGCAGGTCGCGGCGCGTCTGGTGCCGCCGCTGGGGCGCTGGCGCCGGTTCGTACCGGAGCGGGCACAACAGATGAAGGCTGCGCTGGAGCGGATCGCGGCGGCGGACAGTCTGTCCAAGGACGTCTACGAACAGGTCACGAAAAGCTTGGGTTAGCCTGCGATCCAGTTCGCGACGTCCATGGCAACGCGGTTGGCGGCGCGGTTGAGCGCGGGCGTGACGTCGGCGGCATAACCGACCGCGGGCTCGCGGGCTTCAAAGCGGCGGCTGGCAACCTCGCCGTCGCGATTCCACATTGCCTCGTACCCGACGACGACCTCGCTCGTGTCGGCATCGAAGCCGAAGCGATAGAGCGTGCCGGTGACGTTGAGCGCGGGGATGTTGCCGCCCTGCCGCGGATCGATCACGAGAAGATTGCTCGAGCGATACACCGTTTCGGACACGAGCTGCTGGAACAGGGTGTCGGGCATATCGACCAGCGTGAGGTCCTCGATATAGGCGACCGCCGTGCCGCCGCGGATCGCCGCGACGCGCGTCGTCGCCAGCGCTTCGGGAATCAGCGGCACGGCGAAGCTCACGGCCTGGCTGCGCGTGAGATTGGCGGGGGCTTCCGGCGCGGTCGGCGAGAGCGTCACCAGTTGGGCAGGCGGGTCGCCGCCGCCGAGGCTCGGGAGCCCGCACGAGGCGAGCAGAAGGGCGGTGCCGCAAATCGCGAAGACATTACGCATCATTGAGCCTCTCCGGGCTTGTAGTCGGGAAGTTTCTTGGGACCGATCGCGCCGCCGATCCCTTGGCTGTCCAATCGGTCCGAGAAGCGCTCGAGACTGTCGGACAGGCCGCGCAGATCCTGGATGAGCTTGTCGGCCTCGGGCACCGTGCTCTCGCTGAACTGCTTGAGACCCGGGCGCGCATCGCTGATCGCGCCGTCCAGCGTTTCGGTCGCGCTTCGGAGCGCGGAAATCGATGTCTGCAATTCGGCGAAGGCGGGTGCGGCATTTTCCTTCAGGATGCCGTCGGTGGTCTCGGCGACCTGCCCCCACCGCTCGGCCGCGACGCCGGCCTGCCGCGCGGCAACGCTGGCGTCGGTGATCGCATCGGCGAGGTCGGGCGCGCGCTCGGCGAGCGTCGAGGTCGCGCTGTCGATATTCTCGAGGATGTCCGAGATCGAATTCTGGTTCTCGTCCGACAAAAGCTCCGACAGGCGCTCGGTCAGCCGCTGGATGCGGTCGATGAGTTCGGGCGCCGAGTTGAGCACGCTGTCGAGCACGCTCTGCGAGGAGCGGATGACGGGGCAGCCCTGCGGCCCGATGTCGGTCACGGGCGGCGCGCCGGTGGTGGCCCCCTGCAACTGGATCTCGGAAATGCCGGTAAAGCCGACGCCAGCGATCTGCGCCTCGGTGCCCTGGAGGACAGGCGCATCGGCATCCACGCTGATGCGCACCCAGACGAATTCGGGGCGGTCGGGAAGCAGTTCGATACTGTCGACCTCGCCCACGGGCACGCCCGCGAAACTGACGTTCGATCCGCGCGTCAGCCCGCTGACGTCACCCGGGAAATAGATGTCGAAACATTTTTTCGCACTCGCCGACAGGCCGGCCACCCAGACGGTGAAGATCAGCAGGCCCGCAAGCAGCGCGAGAACGATGGTGCCGACGAGAATGTGGTTGGAACGGGTTTCCATGGGCGTTTCCTATTCGGCCGCTTTGGGCATGGCCGCACGGCCGCGCGGTCCGGAGAAATATTCCTGGATCCACGGATGGTCCAGCGCGGTCAGCTCCTCGATCGTGCCCACCGCGATGACATGTTTGTCGGCAATCACCGCCACACGGTCGCAGATCGCATGCAGTGTGTCGAGATCGTGCGTGATGAGGAACACGGTGAGGTCGAGCTTCTTCTTCAGGGACAGGATGAGATTGTCGAACTTGGCCGCGCCGATCGGGTCGAGGCCCGCGGTCGGTTCGTCGAGAAACAGCAGTTCGGGATCGAGTGCGAGCGCTCGAGCGAGCGCGGCGCGCTTGCGCATGCCGCCCGACAATTCGCTCGGGAACTTGGGCCCGGCTTCTTCGCCAAGGCCGCTCATCGCGATCTTGTAACCAGCAATCTCGTCGATCAGCGGCGGCTTGATAAAGGGAAAATATT
Organism: Sphingomicrobium aquimarinum; assembly: GCF_039655735.1. NCBI lineage: Bacteria > Pseudomonadati > Pseudomonadota > Alphaproteobacteria > Sphingomonadales > Sphingomicrobiaceae > Sphingomicrobium > Sphingomicrobium aquimarinum. Next base: position 1,193,697 of record NZ_JBBYXH010000001.1, read on the forward strand.
CGCGGATCGGGACCTGCACGTTCTCGGCGACCGTCAATGTAGAGAAGAGCGCGCCGTTCTGGAACAGGACGCCCCAGCGCCGCCGAATGTTCTTTGCCTCGACATCGTCGCGCCCGACCATATCCTCGCCGAGAACCTGGACCTCCCCCGCCGCCGGGGTCTGCAGACCGATGATAGAGCGCATCAGCACGCTCTTGCCCGCGCCCGAACCGCCGACCACGCCGATGATCTCGCCGCGACAGACCGTAAGGTCGAGGTCTTCGTGCACGACCTGATCGCCGAACTCGTTGCGCAGGCCGCGCACCTCGATGATGGGATCGCAATTCTCCATCAGATCCACCCGATCGCCGAAAAGAAAACCGCGAAGATGGCGTCGATGACGATCACGAGGAAGATCGACTGGACGACCGCGTTTGTGGTGCGGATGCCGACGTCCTCGCTGTTCCCCTTCACCTGCATTCCCTGGTAGCACCCCGACAGCGCGATCAGGAATCCGAAGATCGGGGCCTTGACGAGTCCCACCCACAGATCGGTGATCGGAGTGACTTCCTGAAGGCGCTGAATGAAGGTGAGTGGCGGCGTGTCGAGCGCGACCCAGACGAACAGCCCGCCCCCGACAAGGCTCATCACCATCGCGAAAAAGGCGAGCAGCGGCATCATGATGACCGCCGCCATGACGCGCGGAATGACCAGCGCCTCGACCGGCGAGACGCCGATGGTCCGCATCGCATCGACTTCCTCGGTGATCTTCATGGTGCCCAATTGCGCGGCGAAAGCGCTGCCCGAGCGGCCCGCGACCATGATCGCTGTCATCAGCGTGCCCAATTCGCGCAGCGTCAGGCGGCCGATCAGGTTGATCGTGTACACTTCGGCACCGAACTGGCGCAGCTGCACCGCACCCTGCTGGCCGATCACGATACCGATGAGAAAGCTCATCAGCCCGATGATGCCGAGCGCGCGGACCCCGACGAGGTCGAAGCGCTGGACGACCGCGTTGAAGCGGAACCGTCGCGGATGGCGGATGACCGCGGCGAAGCCGACGATCGTGGCGCCAAGAAAGCCGACCAACCCGAGGAACGTGCGCCAGAAGTCGCCTGCCCAGATGCCGATTTCTTCCAACAACTGGAGCGGGCCGGGCTTTTTCTCGGGCTTGATGCGGGTCGCTTGATCGGCGTCCTTCACTTCGTCGAGCAGCGCGCGGACCTTGGGCGGCACATTCTGGAGCGTCGCACCCCGCTCGCGCTTGGTGCGATAGAGCAGCCAGGCACCGACCGTGTCGGCACGGTCGATGTCGGAGAGATCGATGGTCAGCGGATCGGGCGCGGCGTTGATGTCGCGCTCGAGACTCCCGACGCGCGAGATCGTCAGCGCCCCGTTCGGGCGCAGCACATTGGCCGTCTCGCTGTCGGTCGTTTCGCTCCGCGTCGCCATTAATCCCTCCTTGAGACAAAGCGCGGGCCGCGGCAAGCACGCAAAGAGGGCGCTTGTGTGGCTGGGCGGCCCAATCTACCCCTGAAAGCGACCATGCGCGGCAAGTCCCCCACCAGCGGCGAGCGGCCGATCCTCTTCGTACCGCTGGGCCAGAGCGATCTGCGTCCCTTCGGGCTCGACGCGCGCATGCGGGCCTATCGCGTCGCCTCGATGGCCGGCATGGAGCCAGGCACCGAGGACAGCCTCAGGGAGACCGGCGATCGCGCCATCGTCATCCAGGACGTCGGGCATGTCGTCTCTCCCGGGTGGCTCGATTATATCCTTGCGCACCCGGGCCACCTCATCGTCCACCAGGGCCAGCCCGTGCTGGCGCATAGCCGGCGGCCCGCCGAACGGATGGAGGCGGAAAGACTGTTTGCCGCCGAGGGCTTCGAACGCGCCGAGGTTTTCACGGTCATCGACACGGCCGAAATCGATCTGGTGGCCGTCGACCAGCGCCATCGCCCCTTCATTGCCACCCTCGATGAAAGCGCCGACCTCGGCGAAATCGAGCGTGCGCTCTATGCCGCCGCCACGCCGCGCGTTGCCGACGCGGTAACACTCGGAATGCTGCGTCTGCCCGCTTTCCGCATCGCCCGCGCCGCGGCGCGTGCCGGGCTGACCGCCAACCGCCTGACCGCGATCGCGGCGCTGCTGGCGCTATTGGCCTTCCTGGCGTTCTGGTTCGCCGCCTTCGGGCTCGGCATCCTCTTGGCCGTCGCGTTTCTCCTCGCCGACGGCATGGACGGCAAGCTCGCCAAGGTCACGGGCACCTCGAGCGCGCTCGGGCGTCGGCTCGATGCCTTACTCGGGCTCGTCCACCCGCCGCTGTGGTACATCGGCTGGATGAACGGCGTGGAGGCAGGCGCGCGTGCGCTGGAGCCGGTCTATGCGGGACTTCTGCTTGCGACCATCATCGCGGCCTTCTTCATGCTGCACGCGATGGAAGCCTTCTTCGATCGCCGCTACGGCTTCCCGCTGTCGCTCTGGCGGCGGTTCGACAGTCGTTTCCGGCTGATATCGGCCCGTCGCAACATCAACATCCTCATCCTCGGCGTCAGCCTCGTTCTGATGCGGCCCGAGTGGGGAATTCAGTGGGTGGCGTTCTGGTCGCTGACGACGGTCATCGTCTATGCAGCGCGGCTGGCGACCGCGAAGAACCGCGCGTTGCGACGCGAATGGCCCACCACATGGCTTGAAGGCGAGGAACGATGAAACGCGATCTTGCGATCTACGACATGGACAAGACCATCACGCGGCGGCCAACCTACACGCCCTTCCTGCTGCATGCGGCAGTCAAGCGCGCACCGTGGAGGCTCCTGCTGTTGCCGCTCGTTGGTCTGTCGGTGCTAGCCTACCTCTTGCGCGCCATCGACCGCGCCAAACTGAAGGAGATCAACCATCGGCTGTTGATCGGATCGGCGGTTCGCGAGCAGCAATTGCTCCCCGTGGTTCAAAGTTTCGCCGAGAAAACACTCGGCGACAATCTGCGACCCGGCGCGCGCCAGGCGATCGAACGCGACCGCGCCGAGGGCCGGATGCTGGTGATGGCGACCGCCAGCTATCGTTTCTACGCGAAGGCGATCGGCGATGCATTGGGGTTCGACCATGTCATCGGGACGGGCACCAAGGGCGGGATCGACGACATGATCCATGCCAGCATCGAGGGGTATAACTGCTACGGCGCCGCCAAGCTCACCATGATCGAGGATTGGCTGAAGGACGCGGGCCTCGATCGCGAGCACGTCCGCTTCTATTCCGATCACAATTCGGACGCGTTCGCGTTCGAGTGGGCGGATGAGCCCGTGGCGGTAAACCCCGACGACGACCTTCGCAGGATCGCCGCCGTCAGGGGGTATGCCGTCGAGGACTGGGGCTAAACCGCTTCGAGCGCGTTCTTGAAGTCGGCGATCAAGTCGTCGGCTTTCTCGATGCCGATCGAAATGCGCACCAAATTGTCGCTGATCTTGAGCTGGTGCCGGCGTGTTTCGGGCACCGACAGATGCGTCATCGCGGCGGGCGCGCTCGCAAGCGTTTCGGTGCCGCCGAGGCTGACGGCGAGCTTTGCGATCTTGAGCGCGTCGAGAAACTTGAAGGCCTCCGCCTCCCCGCCCTTCAGATAGAGCGAGAAGGTCGATCCTGCTCCCAGCTCGTGACGGTCGTAGATGTCGCGCTGACGACTGCCTTCTTCGAGAAAACCGAGATAGCCAACGCTTTCGACCTTCGGGTGCGATCGCAAAAATTCGCAGACCTTTGCGGCATTCTCGCCCGCGCGGGTCATGCGCACTTCGACGGTCTCGAGGCTGCGCAGCAGCATCCATGCCGTGTTCGCGTCGCAGATGCCGCCCAATGTGTTCCGCATCGGTCGGATCTGGTCGATCAGCGCCTGCTTGCCGGTGATTCCGCCTGCGACGAGATCCGAATGGCCGCCGACATATTTGGTAAGGCTGTAGACGCTGAGGTCCGCGCCGTGCCGCTGCGGCGCCGACCAGAGCGGCCCCAGGAAGGTATTGTCCATCGCGATCGGGGGCAGTTCGTCCTCACCATAAACCGCGCGGCGCGCTGCATCGACCGCCTGCACGTCGACCAGCGCGTTGGTCGGGTTGGCGGGGCTTTCGAGATAGATGAGCGCGACCTTGCCGCCCTTTTCCTCGGCCATCGCCTGCGCCTTCTTGAGCGCTTCGTCGATCTCCTCGCGGGTCGCGCTGGCGGGAAAGTCCAGGTGCTGGACGCCAAACTGCGGCAGAATCTTCATGACGACGCTCTCGGTCGCCGCATAGAGCGGGCCGCTCATCAAGATGACGTCATTCGGCCGGCAGAGCGCGAGCATCATCATCGAAATGGCGGTCATTCCGCTCGAGAAGACCAGCGCGTCGTCGCTCTCTTCCCACAGCGCCAGACGATCCTCGAGGATTTCCTGGTTGGGATTGTTGAAGCGCGAATAAACGAGCCCTTCCATGCCGCCGCCCGGGCGTTTCCCCGTGATGCCTTCGAAGAAATGCTTGCCCTCGGCTGCACTGTCGAAAACGAAGGTCGAGGTGTGGAAGATGGGAGCCTTGAGGCTCTGCTCGGACAAGGAAGGATTGTAGCCATAGCCCATCATCAAGGTTGCGGGGTCGAGCTTGTGGTCGCCGATCTTGCGGTCTTTCACGTCATGTCTCTCCTGAAAACTGGTTGGCGCCCGCTTAGCGGTCCGGCGCCGTCATGCCAATCATGCTGACCAGCCGTCCATCGCGATCCGACCCGTCGTGGCAGGCGCGGCGGTAGCTCGGCCATCGATCAGGCTGGCCATAGGTATCCTCGTCCGAGAGCCAGACGCGGCTCACGCCCGCAGCCTTCAACCGGGCGGCGACATAGCCGGGAAGGTCGAAGTGTGGGCGCCCGCTCGGCCCCTCGCGAAAGAAGGCGGCGTTTGCGGGATCTTCCTCGAGGAAGGCGTCGGGAAAATCCTCGCCGACTTCGTAATTCTTCTGGGCGATCGTCGGACCGATGGCGGCGGCGATCCGATCGATCCTGGCGCCCAGCGAAAGCATCGTCCCGATGCAGGCGTCGGTGACCCCGCCGATCGCGCCGCGCCACCCCGCATGGGCGGCCCCGATCACGCCCGCTTCTTCGTCGGCAAGCAGGACGGGCGCGCAGTCGGCCGTGACGATGGCGAGTATTAGGCCCGGCGTCGCCGTCGCCAGCGCATCGACTTCGGGTCGCTCCCCATCGGCGAACGGAGTCTCGACGGGCAGCGCCTTGGCGGAATGCACCTGCTTTGCGCGCACGACGCCCGCCGAAGGATCAAGCGCACGCGCCGCATCCTCTAGAGCGACATGGCGGTCGAAGAAGCCGTGTCCGAACGCAATCGAAGGCGCGATCAATCGTTCGCTCATCCGCCCAGACCCGCCGGTATCGGCCATCCCCTATGATGAACCGCCATCACCTTGAACAGCCTGCCCATCGCCTCCTCCGAGGCCAGCCGTCGCCGCTGCGCCGCAATGTCGTGGGCGCGCTCGGGGTTCTGCGCGGCAAGTGCCTGCGCGCGCGGGCCGAGGCCCAACGTCTCGAGCCAGTTGCCCTGGCTGATCACCCGCGTCGCCCGCGCCCCGCCCGCGATTGCAGCACGGGCGAGCGCGGCGAAATCGACGTGCGCGGTCAGGTCGGCGCTGCCGGGATAGTCGAGGACGCCGACCTTTTCGTGTCGCCGGACCGCCTGCAGCGTGTCGCCCTGCTCCGCCCCGGCATAGCCATAGTCGATGACGAGCATCGCGCCGCCGTGCGTTACGAGATGTTCCGCCAGCCGCATCATCATTTCGCTGGCGACTGGCGCCTCTTCACGCGTCGGACGTCCCTCAGGATCGAAGCGCAGTTGGTCACCTTCCAGTGTCACGCGCCGCTCGACATCCCCCACGAACTGCCGAACGGGCAGCGCGTCGAAAAACTCGTTCGCGACGATCAGCAGCGGTCGCCCGGGCAGGTCGCATACGTCCTCGTGCCATGTGGCGGTCGGATGGCGCTTCTCCTGTTCGGCGCGCAGCACCGAACTGGTTTCGACGAAATGCCGTTCGCCCTTGAACCCGACACCCATCAGCAGCCGCAGCGCGTCGGTCGCCAGCGTGCCCCGTCCCGGCCCAAGCTCGAGGTAAGCCGCATCGGCCGGCGCGCCTGCGCGCAAGAACATGTCCGCGAGGCAGGCGCCCACCATCTCGCCGAACATCTGGCTGATTTCGGGGGCGGTGGTGAAATCTCCCCCCCGCCCCAGCGGGTCGCGGCTGGCATAATAATGCGCGTTCGAGGCGCCCATATAATCTTCGAGCGTCATCGGCCCTTCGGCGTCGATGCGTCCGATGATGTCGTCTGCGAAGCTCACGCCACGCTTTGGGTGCCGAACGTCGGCTCGACCCGCACGCGGCGCTTCTTCGCCGTCGCCATCAGGAATGCCCCGCCGAGAATCATCGGCAGGCTCAGCCATTGCCCCATCTGCAGCCCACTCGCGAGCGCGAAGTCGGTCAGATGGCTGTCCGGCTCGCGCACGTATTCGATCAGGAAACGGAAGAGGCCGTAAAAGAAGACGAATGCGCCAACGAGCATGCCGGGATAGTATCGTGCCTTCGTTTTCCAGAACATCAGCGCAAGGATGACGAACAGTACCAGCCCCTCGAGCGCCGCCTCGTAGAGCTGGCTCGGATGGCGCGGCGGGCCGAGGACGGCGACCCCGTTGATATTCTCGACGAAGCGGATTGCCCAAGGCACGTCGGTCACCCCGCCCCACAATTCGCCGTTCACGAAATTGGCGAGCCGCCCGAAGCCCAGCCCGATCGGGACGCAGCAGGCGACATAGTCGTGCACCCGCAGCCAGTTCAATTTGTGCTTCCAGCTGTAGAGGATGATCGCGAGGCTGACGCCGATGACCCCGCCGTGGAAGCTCATGCCTCCGTCGCGAAGGTTGAGGATCCCGAACGGCGGCGGCAGATCGACACCGAACATGGTCGTGCCGTTCGATAGATAGAAGGGCAGGTTGTAGAAGATCACATAGCCCAGACGTCCGCCGAGGATGACCCCCAGCGCCGCCCAAAAGACGAGATCGTCGACATGCCGCCGCGCCATCGGTGCGCCGGGCTGCTTAACCAGCTTGAGCACGTACCAATAGCCGATGAAGATGCCCGCGATATAGGCGATGGAATACCATTTGAGATCGTAGAAGCCGAGGCTGAGCGCGGTGTCCGACAGTCCGAGATCGGGGAAGGCGGTATAATCGTCGATCGCATTTTCCGACGGAACGGGGTTGGGGGCGGGCAGAGCGGTCATACTGGCTTTCCTTGACTGTTCCTGCCTCATAGGGTGGCCTGCCACAAAGGCAAAGGAGAGATGGATGCCGAGCGCGCTGGATCAGGCTTACGAAAAGGTTCTGGAGAAGATCAGCGAGCCCGGGGGTCGCCTCGTGCTGGGCGAGAATGGCGATGGACGCACCATCGTCGCTAACTTTCCGCCGACGCTGCCGATGATGTTCTCGATGTTCGGCCAGTTCTACGGCCCCCATCCCTTCATCATCACCGACGACGAGCAACTGACCTATGCCGAATTGAACGCCTTGAGCGACCGGCTCGCGAAGGCACTGGTTGCGGGCGGACTTCAGAAGGGCGACCGTGTCGCCATCGCGATGCGCAACTGCACCGTCTGGATTGCCGCCTATATGGCGGTGCTGAAGGCAGGCGGGGTCGCAACATTGATCAACGGCTGGTGGCAAGGCGAGGAACTGCGTCACGCTATGGAGCTGACCGGTCCCACGAGGATCATCGCCGACGGGCCGCGCGGCAGGCTTGTCGATGCGCTGGGGATCGACGCGAGGCTGCACGTCATCGACATCCGCAAGCCTGCAGAAGAAGCGCTGGCTGCATTACTCGACGACGCCGACGAGGCGACGGAACTGCCGACCGTGACACCCGACGACGATGCCACCATCCTCTTCACCTCCGGCTCGACGGGCAAGGCCAAGGGTGCGGTCTCGACGCATCACCAGGTCACCCAGGGCACCTACACCTATGTCACTTCGCTGATGACGCTGCGCGGGATCCTCGAGAGCCAGGGCAATCCTGTCCCCGAGCAGATGCGGGCGCTGGTCAGCGTGCCGCTCTTCCACGTCACGGGCGAGGTTCCGGTGATGCTGACGAGCTATGTCATCGACCGCGCACTGGTGCTGATGCCCAAGTGGGATGCCGAAATGGCATTAAGGATGATCGACGAGCATAAGGTCACCGTCTTCACCGGCGTACCGACGATGGCGCTGGAATTGATGAACCACGAGAACAAGGACAAGTACGACCTGTCCTCGCTGGGCGACATCAACTCGGGCGGAGCCGCGCGTCCCGCCTCGCACCTCAAGCGCCAGGACGACGATTTGCCCGGCACCCGTTCGATCCAGGGTTACGGCCTTACCGAAACCAATGCGGTCGGCTGCGGCAATTTCTGGCAGAACTATCGCGACAAGCCGACCAGCGTCGGGCGCCCGCAGGAGCCGTTCGTCGAGATCGCGATCTTCGATGACCATGGCAAGAAGGTGCCGACCGGACAGACGGGGGAAATCGGCATCCGCGCCGCCGCCACCATCAAGGGCTACTGGAACGACGAAGAAGCCACCGAGGCCGCCTTCATCGACGGTTTTTTCCGCACCGGCGATGTCGGCTATCTCGACGAGGAAGGCTATCTCTTCATCGTCGACCGGATGAAGAACATCATCATTCGCGGCGGCGAGAATATCGCTGCCGCCGAGGTCGAAGAAGCGCTCTACGCGCACCCCGCCGTTGCCGAATGCATGGTCATGGCGAAAAAGGACGAACGGCTGGGCGAAGTGCCGATGGCGATCGTCTGGTGCGAGGGCGATTGTGCATCCGAGGCGTTGCGCGAACATCTTCAGTCCAAGCTCGCCGCCTTCAAGGTGCCCGACGACATCCTTCTTGCCGATGCGCCGCTGCCGCGCCTCGGCACCGGCAAGATCGACCGCATGGCCCTCGCCAAGCAATATGGCGACTGACGGAATTTGAGCGTGGCGCGGGGGGCGTGCGATGCGGATTGACCGGCGCAGCCTGCTGATCGGTGGCGGCGTGGGCCTCGGCCTTCTGGTCGCGTGGCGCCTGTGGCCGGACGGCGATGCCGCACTGCCGGTGCCCGAGGGCGGGCGCGCGATCGGCGGCCTGCTGACGCTCGCCCCCGACGGCACCATCACGCTCCATAGCCCGCAGGTCGAGACCGGGCAGGGTATCTGGACCGCGCTCGCCATGCTCGTCGCCGACGAAATGGGCGCGCGGCTCGACGATATCGCCGTCCAGCCGCTGCAGGCGGGCGGCGGGTTCGACAATCCGGCCATCGAGCGCGCCTTCGGTGCGGACGTGCGCTTCACCGGCGCCGGCACGTCGATCGAGGGGTTTGCGCTCGGCGTGCGCAAGGCCGCTACGACGATGCGCGATCTGCTGCTGGCGGAAGCGGCGGAACGGACGGGATCGAGTGTGGGCGATCTTACGATCGGCGACGGATTGGTCGATGGCGGTCCGCGCCCGATCCCCTTGGCCGACCTTGCCGAGGGCGCGGCGGGGCGGCGGGCTCCGTTTTCGAGCGAATTGGGCAAGTGGGGCGCGGGCGGATTGGTCGGAACCGACGCCCCCCGCGTCGACCTGCCCGCCAAGATGCGCGGCAGCTGGCGGTTCGCGAGCGACGTGCGCCTGCCCCAGATGCTCCATGCCGCCGTGCGTCTTCCGCCTTCGGGTGGCAGGATCACGGGCCTCGACCGAGCCGCGGCGACCGCGACGCCGGGGCTCGTCGAGATTGTCGAAACCCAAACCTATGTCGCGACCCTCGGCGAAACCGGATGGGCCGCCGAGCGGGCGCTGGCGGCGGCGCGGGTGCGCTTCTCGTCGCAGCCGATCGACGATGATGCCATCGAGCGCGCCTTGGACACGGCGCTCGACGCGGGCGAGGCGCGAAATCTCGTCGACATCGGAGATGCCGAACGCGCCATCCGCGATGCGCAGGCACCATTCGCGGCGCGCTACAGGATCGCTCCGCTCGTCCATCGCGGACTAGAGCCGATCAGCGCAACCGCCCGCCCCCGCAGCGACGGCGGCGTGGACGTCTGGGCAGGCACGCAGGCACCGGACGCGACGCGCGCCGCCATCGCCGATCTGATCGGGGTGGGCGCGGGCGCGGTGCGGCTCATCCCCATGTCGGTAGGCGGGGGCAGCGGGCGAATGGCCGAGAATGACGCCGCGCCCGTCGCCGCCGATCTCGCCAGGCGTCTGGGGCGTCCTGTGCAGGTCACGCTTTCGCATCGGCAGGGACAGACGACCGCACCGGTGAGACCACCACTCGCCGCGCTGGTGCAGGCGCGGATCGGCGATGGACGGATCGCTGCGTGGCAGGCGCGCTATGCAGGCCTGCCGGGGTTCGGCGCGATGCTGGCCCGCGCGGACGGCGGTACGACACAAATGCATGTCGGCGAGCGCGGTCTGCCCTACGCCATCCCCGACCAGCGGATCGATGCGGTCAAGGCCGACCTCGCGATCCGCACCGGCTATCACGCTGGCGAGGAGGCGCTGCATACGTTCGTCACCGAAAGCGTGGTCGATGAACTGGCGCGACGGGCGCGCGGTGAACCGCTTTCTTTTCGTCTGGCGATGCTGTCGGGCGACTTTCGCATGGTGTCGCTGCTGCGCCGCGCTGCCGATACCGCCGGATGGGACGGGGGCGGTCCGGGCAGCCGGATGGGAATCGCCTGCGCCCACATCCGTGGCAGCCGGATCGCCTGCGTCGCCGAGGCTAGCCTCACCGGCACGCGCGTCGACGTGCATCGCCTCGTCGCGGCGGTCGATTGTGGCGCGGCGGTTCATCCCGGCCTTGTCGAGCAGCAGGTGGCGGGCGGGCTTCTCCAGGGCGCGCGCGATGCGATCCTGGCCGCGCCGACCTATGTAGACGCAATGTCCTTCGACCGCGCCCGGCCCGGCGCTGCGCTCGCCGAAAACGCGCAGGTCGAGGTCGTGGTCATGCCGTCCGACCAGCCGCCGACCGGGGTCACGCCCCTGGGCCCCGCCATCGCGCCCGCCGCCATCACCAATGCGCTCGCCGCCGACCAAGGGCCACGCTTGCGCCGCCTGCCCTTCGCGCTAGACGGAACGCCATGACGCAAAAGCCCGCCGATCACCCGACCTTTCCGCCCCCCAAGGTCGGCGTCCTGCTCGCCAATCTTGGTACGCCCGATGCCGCCGAAACGAGCGCGGTCCGGCGCTATCTCAAGCAATTCCTTTCCGACCGCCGCGTCATCGAAATCCCGGCCATCGCTTGGCAGCCGATCCTTCGCGGGATCATCCTCAACACCCGTCCGAAGAAGAGTGCTGCGGCCTATCGCGAGGTGTGGACCGACGACGGCTCCCCACTTGCGGCCATCACCAAGCACCAGGCGGCCAAGCTCGCTCCGCGGCTCGGCGAACGCGTCGTCGTCGACTGGGCGATGCGCTACGGCAATCCCTCGATCCCCGACGCGATGGACCGGTTGTGGGAGGCAGGCGCGCGCCGCATCCTCTTCGCGCCGCTCTATCCGCAATATTGCGCCGCCACGACCGCGAGCGGCATGGATGCGTTGGGGGACTGGCTTGCAGACCGGCGATGGCAGCCCGCAATCCGGACGTTGCCGCCTTATTACGACGATCCGGTGCACTTGGCGGCGCTGGAGGCGGATCTGCGCGGCCAGCTTGCGGGTCTGGACTTCACCCCCGACCGGCTGCTCCTGAGTTTCCACGGCATGCCGGAGCGCACGCTCGAGAAGGGCGATCCCTATCACTGCCACTGCCAGAAGACCGCGCGGCTTCTCGGCGAGCGGCTCGAGGTCCAAACAGACATCGCCTTCCAGTCGCGCTTCGGGCCCGCGCAGTGGCTCACCCCCGCGACCGACGACACACTCAAGGCCTATCCGTCGCGGGGCGTCACCAAGGTCGCGATCGCCGCACCGGGTTTTTCGGCCGACTGCCTCGAGACGATCGAGGAGCTCGGTATCCGCGGGAAAGAGGACTTCCTCGAGGCGGGTGGGGAACGGTTCGCCCGTCTCGACTGTCTTAATGACAATGAGGTCGGCATGGACATGCTCGAGGCGCTCGTTCGCCGCGAACTGTCCGGCTGGACCTGACGAGGATCAACAGGGAGAGGTTTTGGACATGGGCGAGAGAACGGCAATCGTGACCGGCGGCACGCGTGGGATCGGCGAGGCGATCAGCGTGCATTTGAAGAACATGGGAATGAACGTCGCCGCGACCTATGCGGGCAACGACGAAGCGGCAAAGGCCTTCACCGAACGCACGGGCGTCAAGGCTTATAAGTTCGACGTCGCCGATTTCGAGCAGTGCCAGGAAGCAGTGACGAAGATCGAGCAGGAACTCGGCACGGTCGACGTGCTCGTCAACAATGCGGGCATCACCCGCGATGCGACGATGAAGAAGCAGAGCCGCAACCAGTGGCAGGAAGTCATCGACACCAACCTTGGTGGTTGTTTCAACATGGCCAAGGCGGTGTTCGAAGGGATGGTCGATCGGGGCTACGGACGGATCGTCAACATCGGCTCGATCAACGGTCAGGCGGGCCAGTATGGCCAGGTCAATTATGCGGCCGCCAAATCCGGCATCCACGGCTTTACCAAGGCGCTGGCGCAGGAAGGCGCCCGCAGCGGCGTGACGGTCAACGCGATCGCGCCAGGCTATATCGACACCGACATGGTCGCGGCCGTGCCCGACAACGTGCTCGAGAAGATCGTCGCGCGCATTCCCGTCAACCGTCTCGGCAAGGCGGAAGAGATTGCGCGGGGTGTCGGGTTTCTGGTCGACGAGGATGCGGGTTTCGTCACCGGCTCGACCCTGTCGATCAACGGCGGGCAGCACATGTATTGATCAGGCGCAGGCGCAGAAGGGCAAAACCCTTCTGTCGCCGAGCCGCCAAAGGCGGAGCGCGCAGACCGGACGGCGGGTCGGTCATGCCCAACCCGACCGACGGCGCGAGGCCGCCCTCGCGCCGCAAGCGCGGATGTTGACATGACCTTCACCCCCGACCCCCCGACAAAACGCTCGGTCACCATCGGCGGCCACGAAACCTCGATCACGCTGGAGCCGCTTTTCTGGGCCGCGCTGCGTCATGCCGCGAGCGAACGCGACCTCCCCGTCAACGCCCTGGTCGCGCAGATCGACCTTACCCGCTTCGACGCAACGGGCGCGCCGCGCTGCGGGCTCGCGAGCGCGATTCGGCAATGGCTGATGGTGGAAGGGCCGATCGCGCGGAGCGATTAGCCCAGCCGTTTCAGGACCGCTTCTCGAAATGCCGCACCCTCGTCAGCCGCATGGCGGAGGAACAGCTCGGGTTCGATCAGCTCCAGTTCCATCAAGAGCGGACCGCCCGCCGTCATCACCATATCGGCGCGCGCATAGGCCGGGGCGAAGGGCGCCTCGCCAAGCGCTGCCTCGGCCAGCGCCCGCGCGGCTTCGGGCGCATCGATCGCCTGATCGGTGCCACCGAATTCGGGTTGGACCCGAAATTCGCCTTCCTTTGCACGCTTGATCACGGCGTGGCTGTAGACATTGTCGAAATAGAGGAGCGACAGTTCGCCATCGGCGATTTCGGGAAGGAACGGCTGCACGATCAGTCGCGTGTCGCGCACGTCTTCGGGTAGGGCATCGCCCGCACGCATTGCGTAGGTCCCCGCGCCCGAGGCCGACAGCCGCGGCTTGACCACAAGGCGATCGGTGCCGAATGCCTGCACCGCACGCGCGAGAAGATCCGCCTCGCCCTCTTCGCTCTCGAGCGTCGGGACGACCGCGACGCCCTTGCCGGCCAGCTCGGTCAGATAGGCCTTGTCCGAATTCCATCGCAGGATCGCAGGGTCGTTGACGCACGGGACGCCACGAAAGGCGATGCGATCGAGAAGGTCGAACCAGCGGCCTGCATCAAGATGATAGCCCCACGCGATCAGCGGCAGGACCGCATCGACGCTTTTCAGAAACGTATCGTCGGCCTCGTTCCAGCGACGCTCGACGATCTCATGCCCATCGGCCTCGAAGATGGCGCGCTGGCGGGCCAGTTCGGCGGCGAAGAACTGGGGTTCCCACCGCGAAGGCGTCAGAAGTCCGAGTTTCATTCCAGCCTCAGCGCGCGAGCAGGATGCGCGCCTGGTTGGCGAGCTGCGCCAGCATCGGAACGGACACGCCGCCTGCCTGCTGCGCCCGGTTCACCAGCCGATTGAACTGCGCGAGCCGCGGCTTGTTGCGTTCGATCCACCGCTCGATCTTCACGTCGAGGTCGGTATCGCCGCGCTTCAGGCGCGAGAGGAAGTCGATCCGCAGTTGCTCGAAATCGCGCGCGAGCCCCGCGACGAGCAGTCGCTCCCAATTATCGGAGGGAACGTAGCGGGTGAGCTGTTGCTGCGCCCAGTCGAGCCCCAGCGCTTCGCCCAAGCGAGTATAGGCCGAGGTCAATTCGAGAATGTCGGTCTCCCGCCGCTGCGCCAAGGCCGAAAGGCCGAACACGCCATCCATCTCGAACAGGCGGATGAGATCGTCGACGATGTCCTCGCTGGCGCCCATCCCCGTCAGCCGATCGCGCCGCGAGGCCGCCTCGGCACGCACTTCGGCGCGGATCAGGCGCTTGGTCGCCTTTGCGACTTCCCGATAGCCCGGTCCGAACAGATCCAGAAGCGCCGAAACACTGGTTTCCGAGCCCGCCGAGCGGAGGATGTCGGACAGGTGGCTGCGGATCGACTTCGCCGCGACCGAGAAGAGCTCGATGCGCGTCGCTTCCGTGACGTCGGCGGTCTCGATCTTGTCCCAAAGCTCCTGGAGGCCGAGCAGATTTTCGGCCACGAGAAAGGCCACCGCGACCTGGCCCAGGGCGGCCCCTTCCTCCTCGGTCATGTCGAGCGCGACCGACGGTCCCAGACGGTTCACGAGGCGGTTGGCGACCTTGGTGGCGATGATCTCGTTCTCGAGACGGTGCTGCGCGACAGCATCCTTATGCTCCTCGATCATCTGCGGCGGGAAGGCAGCGAACAGCTCGGCTTCCATGATCGGATCCTCGCACAGATCGAGTTTCTCGGCCGCATCCTGCAGCGCCATCTTGGACATCGATAGAACGATGGCGAGTTCGGGACGCGTGAGACCGACATTGTCGAGGCCGCGGCGCAGGAGTGCATCGGAGCTGGCCAGCCCCTCGACCTTGCGATCGAGCCGGCCCGAGGCTTCGAGCAGTTCGATCGTACGCACGAAACCGGGCAAGCCGGTCGCGCCGCGCGCCTCGGCGATCGAAAGTGCCAGCGCCTGCAGGCGGTTGTCCTCCAGCACCAGATCGGCGACCTCCTCGGTCATCGACACGAGCAGAGCGTTGCGTTCTTCCAGACCGAGATCACCCTCGCGCATTTCGCGGTTCAAGGGGATCTTGATGTTCACCTCGTTGTCCGAACAATCGACGCCCGCCGAATTGTCGATGAAGTCGGTATTGATGCGACCGCCACCCAAGGCAAATTCGATGCGGCCTTCCTGCGTGATGCCGAGGTTTGCGCCTTCGCCGATTGCCTTGACGCGCAATTCCGCGCCGTCGACGCGAAGATTGTCGTTGGTGGGATCGCCAACCGAGGAATTCGACTGGCTTGAGGCCTTTACGTACGTACCGATGCCGCCGAACCAAAGAAGGTCGGCAGGCGCCGTGAGGATCGCCGAGAGGATCTGGTTCGCGGAGAAGGGGCCTTCTTCCTCGAGGCCGATCGCAGCCCGCGCCTCATCGGACAATTCGATCGACTTGGTCGTGCGCGAGACGACGATGCCACCCTTCGAGAGAAGCTTCGGATTATAGTCCTGCCAGCTCGATCGCGGCAGTTTGAAGAGGCGCTCGCGCTCCTTCCAACTTTTGGCGGGGTCGGGGTCGGGGTCGATGAAGATATCGCGATGGTCGAAGGCCGCGACCAGCCGGAGCTTCTTCGACAAGAGCATGCCGTTGCCGAAGACGTCGCCCGACATGTCGCCGACGCCGACGACGTCGATACTCTCGGTCTGGACGTCGACGCCCATCTCGAGGAAATGCCGCTGCACCGACACCCAGGCACCGCGCGCGGTGATCCCCATCGCCTTGTGGTCGTATCCGTTCGACCCGCCGCTAGCGAAAGCATCGCCGAGCCAGAAGCCGCGCTCCAGCGCGATGGCGTTGGCGACGTCCGAGAAGCTCGCGGTGCCCTTGTCGGCGGCGACGACGAAATAGGGATCCTCGCCATCGTGAATGACGACGCCGTCGGGATGGACGACCTTGTCCTCGACGATATTGTCGGTGACCGACAGGAGCGAGCGGATGAAGATGCGATAGGCTTCGGTGCCTTCCGCGAGCCAGGCATCGCGATCGCTCGGCGCAGGCAGCTGTTTGGCGTAGAAACCGCCCTTGGCGCCCGTCGGCACGATGACCGCATTCTTGACCAGCTGCGCCTTCACGAGTCCCAGCACCTCGGTGCGGAAATCATCGCGCCGGTCGGACCAGCGCAGCCCGCCGCGCGCGACCGGGCCGCCGCGCAGGTGGATGCCCTCGACGCGCGGGCTGTAGACCCAGATCTCGCGGTACGGGACGGGGCGCGGAAGGCCGGGAATCGCGCCGCTGTCGAATTTGAACGCCAGCGCCTCGCCTTCGTCGATCGCGAACGCGTTGGTGCGAAGGCACGCGGTAACGAGCGTGCGGAAGAGGCGCAGGATGCGGTCGTCGTCGATCGCCTGCACATGAGCGAGCGCATCGTCGAACCGCTCGAGTTCTCTCGCGAAACGCTCGTCGCGGCCCTGCGGGTTGGAAGGGTCATGTGCGGCGCAGAAGGCCGCGATCAATGCCGCAGTCGCCTCGGGCGCGTCCTGGAGGGTCTCGACGACGGTGGCGAGACCGAAGGCGACGCCGATCTGTCGCAAGTAGCGGAACCAGGCGCGCAACCAGACGACCGATGCGGGATCGAGGCCCGCGAGCAGCACCAGGCTGTTGAACCCGTCATTCTCCGCCAGACCCGCAATGACGTCGGCGATGGCTTTCTCGACCACATCGGCGCGCGCCATGATCTCGTCGACATCGGTACCGTCGGGCAGTTCGAGACGGAAATCGTGAAGCTGGCCCAGTGCGCCGTCGGCGAGGCCGGTGGGAATTTCCTCGAGCACGCGGAAGCCGAAGTCCTCGAGCACGGGGACCGCATCGGACAGGGGGATGATGCCCTTCTTGCGATAGGTCTTGAGCCGCAGTTCGTTGGCGTGGTCCGAAGCTCGACGATACAGGCGGACGTCGCGCTGGTCCTTCTTCTCGTCGAGCGAGCTGATCCGCGCGATGTCGAGCGCGCCTTCGCTCGGTTCGGTGCGGCTCCGATAGCTTTCGGGCATCGCGGGCAGATAGGTCAGTGCCAGGCGCGTCGCGCGGCCCGAGCCGACCAGGTCGATGAGTTCGCTTTCGACCGCGGGCGCCCAGCCGCGCACCATTGCGACCAGCGCCGCATCGAGTGCGGCGACGTCGGGCAGTTCCATCGAGGGGTCGGTTGCCATCGTGTAGCGAAGCAGGGCGAGCTCACCGTCGCCCAGCTCTACCGAGAAGGAAGAGACGGGCGAGCCGACCTCGTCTTCGAGCATGACGGCAATCGCCTTGCGCCGCGAGGTGGACAGCTCGTCGCGCGGCAGCCAGACGAAGGCGTAGAGATGCCGCTGGAGAGCGCCCTTCAGCACCAGCATGACGGGGCGCGGACGATCGGCGAGGCTCATCGCGGTCAGCGCCGCCTCGCGGACTTCCTCTTCCTCGAAGCTGATAACGAGGTCGTGGGGGAGCGTGGAGATGGCATGGGTCAGCGCCTTGCTGCCGTGGCTGGCGGGCGAGAAGCCGAGCTCCTTGTCGAGCGCCTCCAGCCGCTGGCGCAGGATCGGCACGTCTTCGGCAGGCGCGCGCAGGGCCGCGCTGGTCCACAGGCCGCAATGCAGGCTGATACAGTCGTCGCGGCGCACCATGATGACGTCGAGCGGGACACGACGATGGACGGGCGAGATCTGGTCCGCTTTCATGATCAGATAGCTACGGCCGCCGTCGGTGAGCGCCTCGATCGCGGCCTTGGTGACGCTCGGGTCCCAAAGCTCGACGCCCGAGCGCAGGATCCCCTGCCCTTCGCGGCGCGTGCCGTCCTTCTCGATGAGGGCGTGGCCGAGCAGGGTGAAATGGTTCTGGCGCAGCCATTGCATGAAGGCCGCCGCCTCCGGCCGTGAATTCTCGAGCGCCTCGGCGTCTGCCTCCATCTCGGCAAGCATGTCGCGCCAGTCACGCACCGCCGCGCGAACATGGTCGAGCACGTCGCGCAGATGCTTGGAGAGTTCGCTGCGCTTGCGCGCGTCGGCACGGTCCAATTCGATGAAGATGAGCGATTCCGCCGGCGCGTCCGGGTCGAACTTCTCGAAATTGCCGTCCTTGTCGCGCTTCACGCCAAGGATCGGATGCAGCAGTCGATAGACCGACAGGCCCTTGGCCGAAACGGCGCCCGCAACCGAATCGACGAGGAAGGGCATGTCGTCGTTGACGAGCGCGAGCTGCATCCGCCGCTGCCCGGCTTCGCCGCCCGAACTTTCAAGCGTGAGCTTCAGTTCGCCGGGCTTGCGCTGCTGCGCGACGCGGGCGACGAAAGCCGCCGCTTCCGTCAGATCCTCACTGTCGAACCCTTCGAGATCGCCGGGAAGCGCACTTGCTTCCAGCGCCTCTTCCAACTTGCCGACGCACTGCTCGTCGATCCGCTGCTCGCCCATAAATTCCTATCCTGACGCCCGAGACGTGGGCGCGGGCTATAGACCCGCTCCCGATGCAACAACAAGGGGCGTTCGGTAGTCCGTTGGAGGCTAGCGGGCGGCGTTCAAAATGGCGCGGTCGAGGAGCTTGTCGTCGATCACGCGGGCGATCGGCGCATGACCGCCGGAATCGTCGCGACGAACCAGGACAAGGGCGAATTCCTCGTTGGCGCCGAGATGCGCCAGATCGATGGAATCGCGCTGACGCAGGCTCGCGCACGCCTTTCCGATGCGGGGATTGGCGCGCGGTTCGCGTACGTCCTCGCCGCGCTTGGCGAGGCGCTCGGCGGCCACCAGCCCCTTCAATCCGCCTTCGGCTTGGGACACGAACGCTTCGAACGCGCCGCGATCGACGCCTTCGCGGTGGCCGTAGCTCAAGGCGGCGGCAAACTCGGTGAGGCGTGTCTTGTCGTAGTCGAGCCCGAAAACGAGCTTCACGATTGGCGTCATCGGCGCACGCGCCTGGACGGTCAGCTCGGCCGCGTCGAGCAGGGCGGCATAGGCTTCGGGCTCCTCGGCGGCGACGATGCTGAAATCATAGGCCTGGCCGAGCGCCTCGTAGAGCGCGGCGCGGCTGCGCCCGTCCGCATCTTTCGAAAGCGCTGCCGACGCGCGCGCGGTTTCGAGCCATTCTGCCAGCGCGGAGACGGTGTCTGCCTCGTCATCCGCCTCTTCGGGCTCGGCGCTCGGTTCCTCGACCGCGAGCTCGGCGTCGACGTCTTGCTCGGCAGCGAAGGCCGCGGCTTCCATTGCGGGATCGAACGTCACGACGGGCGGGGCCGGCTCCGCCACCGCACTCTCGGACACCGGCTCGGAGAGATTTCCATCGGTGTCCGGCTCCGTCTGCAAATTCTCGACGACCTCATCCGACCCGTCCGATTCGGCTTCGGCTTCGGCTTCGGCTTCGGCTTCGGCTTCGGCTTCGGCTTCGGCTTCGGCTTCGGCTTCGGCTTCGGCTTCGG